>NZ_JBFUEE010000001.1:0-1513363 GCF_056404355.1 Mesorhizobium sp. P2_D5 | reverse complement strand
CCACCCCGATCCGTCGCCGATGCGGAGGCACGTCCGAGACGGACGTGCCCGACATCAGCACGCGGCCTTCGGTTGGCGTGTCGAACCCCGCCAGGAGCATGAGGAGCGTCGTCTTGCCGGAACCGCTCGAGCCGAGCAGCGCGAAGAACTCCCCCGACGAGATGTCGAGGGTAACGTCGCTCACCGCAGACACACTTCCGTAGCGCCGGGTGACACCCTGAAAGGAAACGGCGGGGAGTGGCTGGCCTGTCATTCCACGGCCCTTCCCAGGTCAAGCGGCGTAAGCGGCTCGTATCCGGTTTCGGTCACGAGCACGGTATCGCCGAAGCGGGCGCCACCAATACCGTCGACATAGACGCCCGGCTCGATGCCGAGGAGCATTCCCGCTTCAAGCACGGTCGGGTCGCTGGCCTTGATCTCGGGAAACTCAGGATCGGAAAGGCCGATCCCGCGACCGGTGCGATGCTGCATGGCACGGTCCCAGCCGTGGCGTCCGATGACCGCGACGGCGGCAGCGTGAACCTCGCCGGTCGTCACGCCCTCGCGCACCTTTGCCAACGCCGCTTCCTGGGCCTTGCGTGCGACGTCCACGATCTTGCGGACATCCGTCGGCAAACCCGTCGACCCCACCTGGACCGGTCGGTCGAAACAGATGCCGTGCCCAAAGAACGGCCGGCCGCAATAGCAGAGCTGCAGGAGTTCCCCTTCCCGCATAGACCGACCGGCGGCAACTGCATGGGCGCGCCCTGAACGGATGCTGCCGCTACCCATGACATGGATGCCCTGGAGAAGCGGCGAATGGTTCTCATCGCCGTTCCACCATTCCGCGGCACGCCGCATCGCGGCCGTGCGGGAAACAAGCGCCACTTCCCATTCGGGAACACCGGGGGCTACAGCTTCGCAGCTTGCCTTGAACTGGTGGGCAGCGATGTCGGCGCAGCGCCGGACGACGTCGATCGTTGCGGCATCCTTGCGGCGACGCACCTCACGAAGCGTGACTGTCACGTCCCGGATACGTTCGGTACCAAGGGCATCCCTGACCAGGTCGAGATTGCGCGCCGAGGTAGCGTCGAAGTCGACGCCGATCGTGCGGGCTTCCGGAGCTACTTTCCCGATATGCTCGGCGAGCGCGGCTGAGAACGACATGGGCGGCTTCCCCGGCTCTTCCCATTCGACCCATTCGATAGCCACGGGCACGCTGCATTGCGCCCTTATCTCAGGTGCTTCGATGCGGGGCGAGACAAAAGCCGCCGCGCCATCCTGTGGCAGCACGAACCAGACCGGCCGCACCGATGCGATGCCATCCAGTCCGGCAAAGAAACGATGATTGTCGAAGCTCGACAGCGCGAGAACGTCGATGCCTTCCTGCTTCATCGCAGTTCGGGCGCGTTCGAGGCGTTTGCCGTAATCCGCCTCGGAAGGAAAGATGAGCCTGGAGTTCGAAGGGTTCTCGTTCATTTTGCTCTCACGATGGTATTTCGCGTGTGATGGGACGGGCATGGCCGAAGGCGCCACGCGTGCCGCAGATGAGCGCGGAGTATTGCGCTGCATCGCTGGCCGCTTCGGCAAGCGGTACGCCGGTCAGCACGCGGTACGCGAGGCGGCTTACAAATGCGTCGCCCGCGCCGAGCGTATCGACGGCATCGACAGGAACCGCGGGCGCGAACAGGATCTCGCCTTTGTGGCACACTGTGGCGCCACGCGCGCCCTGGGTGATCGTGACCAGTTCGACGCCGGCCGATTGGGCGGAATCCAGAACACGCGCCACTTCGTCGTCGCCGGCACTGCCGCGCGAGAAGGCAGCTGCCCTTAAATAAGGCAGGACACCAGCAGCATATTCCAAACTCCGTTCGGAAAAATCGAAGGAGATCGCAACGCGCTCGCGAATGTCGGGAAGCTGGTTGTCCAATCGGCTTGTCTCACCGGTGTGAACCAGGTCGAAGCCGGCAAGATAGTCGAGATCGGCGTTGTCGAGCCGGAACATCGATACGCCTTTCTCGCAGAGGCCCCATCTGCGGTTGTTGCCGCTGTCGTCCATATGAACGGTGGCAAAGGCATTGGGCCCGTCCTCGACACGCAGCCGCTCGAGCTCAATGCCTTCAGCCTGCAGGCTCGAGCGGATCAGATCGCCATCGGCATCGGTGCCGATCACGCCGAGATAGGCAGCGTGCGCTCCGCTTCGCCGGGCGTGAACAGCGAAATTCACCGCGTTGCCTCCCGGAAACATCAGCCTTTGATTGAAATATCGGTCGACAACATTGTCACCGACGCCACAAACACGCATGCGAAATGCCTCAGTAGGTTGTCTTGAACATGTAGCGGCGTTCCGTGAGCGAATGCCCGGTGACCGCCTGGTAGTGTTCGGCCAAACGCTTGGAAAGGGTCGAGAGAAGGAGCGGGGAAATGTCCCCACGCATCGACGCCGGCACGCCGGGCAGGCTGTAGTCCATCGAATCGATCACGCGGCAGCGCCGGGTGTTCTTGTTAAGGAAAGCCTCAACTCGGTTGATCACCGGGCGGGTTTCGTCTTCGCCCTTGAACAGAAGAACCGCCGTATCGGGCTGAACAACCTCGAAAGCCCCATGCAGAAATTCGTTCGCGTTGAACCAGGACGCGTGCTTCCACTGCATCTCCATGAGATAACACATGGCGAATCCGTAGCCGGCGCCCTGATTGGGACCGGCGGACAGGACGTAAGTCAGGGTCTCGGCCGCGAAGTCAGTGGCGATCTCGTGGAGGCGCGCCTCCGCCTCCTGCACAGCCAGTTCAAAAGCTGCCGGCACCGCAGCGAAAGCCTGTTCCAATGCCGCGAAATCGAATTTTGCCCCGGCTTCCTTCAGAAGCGCCGTCACCATCAGGCCAATCAGCACTTGCTTCGGCGCCAGGATGGTTCGGTCGCTGTGGTACGTGAAGACGTCATCGCATTCGGCGGCGAGTTTGGTCGTCTCGTTCTTAGTAAAGCCGATGACGCGGGCGCCGGCGGAGCGCGACCAGCGAGCGGCTTCGATCGTTTCTCCCGTCGTGCCGTTGTGCGATGCGACAAGCACCACTGATCCCGGCCCGAGCAGCGCAGGACGGCGGCGATTGAACTCTTCGCTATTAAGGCAGAAAGTCGGAAATCCGGCGCTTCGGTCGCACTGGTACGATGCGGCAGAGAAGTCGTTCAGGGAGCCACCGCAACCGATCAGGAAGAGGTTGCGCATTCCATCAGCTGCGGCCTTGGCCACTTGCCTGATCCGTTCGCGTTGCTCGACGGCGGCTTCAGTGATGCGACGGAAATCGACATCTGTTGGGACAAGGTTGGAGTATCGATTCACAGTGCCTCTCTTTTTGCGATCAAGATGTGATAGCGCTCTCATGTGATAACGCTCTCACATTTCCCAATGGGTTGTCAAGGGGCGTCGCGGCGGTCTATTTGTCCGCCATGCACGGGCACGAGTCCCGCAACGCGGATGCGATCAGACCATGAAGGATAATGGACGCTCCGGCGCTCAGCCGACGATCGCCCACGTTGCGCGTGCGGCGGGTGTCTCAAGCGCAACCGCGGCGCGGGTGCTTGGCGGTTACGGCTATGCCGGTGCTGAGACGCGCCAGCGCGTCTTCGACGCCGCAAAACGCCTGGCGTACCAGCCCAACCAACTCGCCCGCAGCATGGCGACCGGCCGCAGCGAGATGATTGGCGTCGTTGTAGCCGATATTGAGAATCTGTATTTTGCGCGAGCCATTCGGGCTATCATAGACACAGCCAGTGCAAATGGCTTCGGTGTGGTTCTAGCCAACACCGACGAGGATATTGAGCTTGAGCGTGACGCGGTGCGCGTGCTGCTCGCCAACCGTGTCGATGGCCTGATTGTTTCGCCAACCTCCAGCATCGAGGTGGATCACCTCATCGGCGCGCGGGACATGGGCTGCCCCTTTGTCCTTCTCGACAGACGCGTGCCGGTACTCAATGCCGACACCTTTGCGATTGACAACTTTCGCGCGGCCCATCAGGCGGTGGCATCTCTCATCAAGCAAGAACACCGACGCATCGCGCTTGTGTCCAACGCTCCTTCTCGCGGGGAGCAACATTACCTGATTTCCTCCGTTCGAGAGCGTATCGACGGTTACCGCGCAGCGCTCCACGACGCCGGAATCCAGATTGTCCCCAAGCTGATTATCCTCGGAGGATGGGACACTGAGAATCTTGCTCGCCAGTTGCGCCAGCTCTGTCAGTCCGCGAACCGTCCGACCGCTTTTCTCGCAACCGACAGTTCCGTGGCCCTCGTCCTTCTCAACGTTCTTCGGGAGCTGGATTTATCGATACCCGACAAGGTTTCGCTCATCTGCTTTGACGACGCCGACTGGACGGCGGCGGTGACGCCGCCCCTGACCGTTGTGTCGCAGCCTATCAGAGACTTAGCCAAAGCTGCGACAGAAGATCTGATCGCTCGTTTGCAAGGCGAGGCTACGGGTCCTGCCAAGGAAACCTTGCTACAGGCGACAATGATAGACCGTGGCTCAGTCAGCAGCGCCTTGGCAAGGCCGAGTGTCAAGCGACGATCGTCAGCGGTTGGGAACTGACATTCGTCAACTCCTCCTGTTGTTGCTGCCTTTGCTTGGAAAGCCGGGGGGCTCGGTCGAAGCCAATGCATACCTGAACATCTGAAGATCAAGACCCGGTCAGACTTGTCCCTTTCACAGGTCGAAACCGCCGATGACACGACGCCGGGGCTGAAGCACTTTTCTCATCGAACACAATCGCCTTCAATTTCGACTCGTTGCTGAGGAGCACGAGATGACCCGATCGAATGAAGAAGCACTGAAGCGCACAATCCGGAGACGCCAGCTGCGTGAAATGGTGCCGCTTGCCGACAGTACGATCTACGAAATGGAACAGCGGGGCGAATTCCCGCGACGCTTCGCCTTGACTCCAAGATGCGTGGTTTGGGATCTGGGCGAGGTTCAAGCATGGCTCGCGGCCCGTCGCTCAAAGCCAATCTTGCGCGCTCCGAAACCGGACCTTAAGCAGCGTCGGGCTCGGCCGATCAGAGAGCCGGATCAGGCTCCAAGAGGGGCATCGACGGCGGGATGAGCGTCGGGACGAACTTCTTGCCAACGACCCAGGCGTCGATGATGTCCGACCATTCCTGCATCATATGGCGGCGCTGCATTTCGTATTCGGCCTTGTTGTAGACGCCACGCGACGAGCGTCCGTCCTCGTGGGCCAGGCACTTTTCAATCCAATCGCTGTTGAGGCCAAGTTCATTCAACAGAGTTGAGCCCGTTCGCCGCAGGTCATGAACCGTGAACGGCTCGAGGGGCAGCCCCTCGGACTTCGCGCGCTCGACGACTGCGTAAGTGATCCGATTGAACGTTGCACGCGACATCGGAGCATCCGCATCGTACCGCGATGGAAGAAGGTATCTGGAATTTCCCGCACAGGTCTTCAGGGCAATCATGATGTCGAGCGCTTGGCGCGACAGGTAGACATTATGCGCCTTCGATCGCTTCATGCGTTCCTTTGGAATGGTCCAAACCGCATTTTCGAAGTCGACCTCATCCCAGACCGCGTCCTGCAACTCGCTTTTGCGCACCATCGTCAGCAGGTAAAGCCGCATCCCCAAACGGATCGTGGGAAGCGTGGCGATGTGCTCGAGCTGTCTTAGCATCACGCGAATTTCCGAGGGCGAAAGCGAGCGGTCCTTCGGCACAAACGTGGCAATCGATGCGGGTCCAACTTCATCAGCCGGATTAGCCACCTTCTCGCCGTGCAGGATCGCGAAGCTGTAGATTTGCTTCAGAATGTCTCGCACGTGAATGGCGGTCGCCGGCGCGCCACGTTCAACGATGCTGCCGCAGTGGGCTCGTAGATCGTCCGGTGTGATTTCCGCCAGCAGGCGATTGCGCCAGGCAGGAAGAAGCTCGCGCTCAAAGATGGAACGCCGCATGGCGCGCGTGCTGTCGGCCATCGGCGCGGCGGTGAGCCACTTCTCCCCGAACCCGCCAAAACTCTTCGCCTCTTTCAGGCGACGCTTCTCGCGCTGCTTCTCTATCGCTGGTGACCGCCCATCTCTGATGGCGCGCTTGGCGTCCAGGCATTTCTCTCGAGCGAGTGCGAGCGAGATTCCGTCTCGTCCATATCTGCCTAGTTGCACCGTCTCACGGCGCCCATTGAGCCTGTAGTCCAGCATAAACGAGATCGCGCCACTCGGCATGACCTTGACATACATACCGTCGCGGTCCGCAACCTTGTAGACTTTTTCTTTTGGTCTCAATGACTTAATGGCGACGTCAGTCAGCATAGCTGCTGCCTCCAAAAAAGTACCGTCAGGGTATTTTCGAGGCCTGTCGACAGAAAATTCTATTTACTTTCAATTCCTTACGGGCAAAAAAGTACCGTCACAAGCCTTACTGGCCATGACGGTACTTTGAAAAATCCCAAGCGGCAATATGTGGCAGATCCGTCAGGCAGCCCGCCGATGCCAATTTCTGCCTACCGATAGCTGTTGAACGCTACTGGATAATTATCTTTTTATTTTCAGATGCTTAAGGAGAATAATGGCGAATAATCGGCGGCGTTCGGATGGGCCTGAATCATTCCCACTCTATTGTGCCGGGCGGCTTTGAGGTGACGTCGTAGACGACGCGGTTGATGCCGCGGACTTCGTTGATGATGCGGGTGGCGGCGGAACCCAGGAACGCCATGTCGTAGTGGTAGAAATCCGCCGTCATGCCATCGACAGAGGTGACGGCGCGCAGCGCGCAGACGAACTCGTAGGTGCGGCCATCGCCCATCACGCCGACAGTCTGCACCGGCAGCAGCACGGCGAAGGCCTGCCAGATGGCGTCGTAGAGGCCGGCCTTGCGGATCTCGTCGAGATAGATGGCGTCGGCCTCGCGCAGGATCTCCAGCTTCTCGCGGGTAATGCCGCCGGGACAGCGGATGGCTAGGCCAGGGCCTGGGAACGGATGCCGGCCGATGAAGCTTTCGGGCAGGCCGAGCTCCTTGCCAAGGGCCCTCACCTCGTCCTTGAACAGTTCGCGCAGCGGCTCGACCAGCTGCATGTTCATGCGCGCGGGCAGGCCGCCGACATTGTGGTGCGACTTGATGGTCACCGACGGGCCGCCGGTGAAGGAGACGCTCTCGATGACATCGGGATAGAGCGTGCCTTGCGCCAGGAAGTCGGCGCCGCCGAGTTTCTTCGCCTCCTCCTCGAACACCTCTATGAACAGCCGGCCGATGGTCTTGCGCTTCTTCTCCGGGTCGGCCTCGCCTTCCAGCGCCGAGATGAACTTGTCGGCGGCATCGACCAGGATCAGCGGCAGATTGTAGTGCTGGCGGAACATCGCCACCACGCCCGCAGCCTCGTCCTTGCGCATCAGCCCGTGGTCGACAAGGATACAGGTCAGCTGGTCGCCGACTGCTTCGTGGATCAGAAGTGCGGCGACCGACGAGTCAACCCCGCCCGACAGGGCGCAGATGACCTTGCCCTTGCCGACCTGCTTGCGGATCGCCTCGACCGCGTGTTCGCGGTAGGCGCGCATCGTCCAGTCGCCCTCGATGCCGGCGATGTTGTGAACGAAATTGCGCAGCAGCCTTGCGCCGTCCGGGGTGTGCACGACCTCGGGGTGGAACATGATGCCGTACATCTTGCGCTCGACATTGCCGAAGATAGCGAAGGGCGAGCCTTCGGACTTGCCGAACACTTCGAAGCCCTTGGGCAAGGAGATGACGCGGTCACCGTGGCTCATCCACACCTGGTGGCGCTGGCCGGGCGCCCACAGGCCCTCGAACAGCGGGCTGTCCTTCTCGATCTCGACAAAGGCGCGGCCGAATTCGCGATGATCGGAGCTTTCGGCGACGCCGCCCATCTGCACGCACATCGCCATCTGGCCATAGCAGATGCCAAGCACCGGCACGCCGGCATCGAAGACGATCTGCGGCGCGCGCGGGCTGCCGATGTCCGACGTCGAGGCGGGGCCGCCGGACAGGATCACGGCTTTCGGATTGATGCGCTCGAACGCCGCCTCGGCCGACTGGAACGGCACGATCTCGGAAAACACGCCGGCCTCGCGGATGCGGCGGGCGATGAGCTGCGTAAACTGGCTGCCGAAATCGACAATCAGGACGGTGTCGGGATGATTGGCTGTTTTCATGGCGAGCGTTTAGAGAAAGAAATGAGTCGACGCAATGGGTTGCGGGGCCTTGCTGTCACTTCGATTCCACGACTTCACCTTCAGCGCCAGTGTCTTCATCCTTCGCCGCAGCCTGTCCGGCCGCAAGTGCTCGCAAAGCGCCCATCAGCGCCGTGAACCGCTCCTCGCCAATGCGACTGACATAGCGCCGCTCGATCTCCATCTTGACCCGATCGCCGTCGCGCAAGGCATCCAGCCCCTTGCTGGTGTAACGCACCATCTTGCCGCGGCCATCTTGCGGATCGGGCAGACGCTCGACGATCCCCTCCGCCTCGAGGCCGTCGAGCAGTTGCTGGATCGCCTGCTTGGAGATTGCCGAGCGTTCGATCAACGCCGACTGGCGCATGCCGTTCCTGGTGATGTGACCAAGCAGTCCGGCGCGTGCTTCGGTGAACCAGCCGTGACCGGCGGCGCGCATCGCGGCGGCGAATTCGGTCTGCCAGGCGCGGCTTGCCTGCCAAAGGCGCCAGCCGACGTGATCGGGCAGGGTGTCGATTTTTTCGTCAAGCTCCTTGACCATTTTCTCCAAACTCCATATAGTCAAGATACTTGACGATAAACATCCCGTCGAGGCTCTTTCGAACTCAAGCACGGACAGGGACCATGACAATTCTCGACAGGAACATGCTGGCCGTTATCATGGTTGGCACCACGCATGTCATCGACATGGGCGGCAAGGACGCCTTCATCCACTACGAAAACGAGAACCGGGCGCATATGCTGCTACCGGATGGTACCCTTTTCCATGGGATCTGGATGCTGCTCGACCACGGCTACAAGGTCGAATGGAAAGATGGCCCCACCGGCTCCTGGAAACTCGATCATACGCCAGGAGCGATCGACTATGTCGATGCGAGCGGCGCCGTGCGCGGGCGCATTTCGCGCATCGATTTCGGCGATCCGGAGAGCCTGGCGGCTTGATGCTATTTCCGGTCAGGCGCTCAGCAAGCCATCGCCGATCGCCTGTTCCAGCCGCCCGACCGCTGCGGCCAGTTTCTCGTCGATGACGTGTAGATATTCGGTCCAGTCGCCGACGTGCCGCAGATCCGCCGCGCCGTCGGAAATGCCGCGCAGCCCGATCAGCGGGATGTCGAACAGCTGGCAGGCGCGCAGGCAAGCGAAAGTCTCCATGTCGACCATGTCGGCGGCAATTGCGTCATAGGCGGCGCCGGTGACGATCGCGCCACCGGTGGACAGCGTTGCCTCCCTCAGGTCGGGTATCCTGAACGGCAGCGGCACGGTCACCGGCAGGTCAAGGAAAGGCGTCGCGCCCTGTTCGAAGCCGAGCGGCGAGGCGTCGATGTCGCGGTAGCTAACCGACACGGCCTGGTAGATTTCCGTCTGCTCCAGCGTCCGGCTGCCGGCCGAGCCGAGCGATACGACGAGGTCCGGCAGGGTCTTCCGAGACTTCAGCAAGGAGAGTTCGGCGCCCAGCCTGACGCCGGCCTCGACCGGTCCAACGCCGGTCATCAGCGGCGTGAACAGCCGCTTGAGGTGCGGGCCATACTCGGCCTCGGCAGCCATCACGAAGAGGACGCCCTTGCCGCCAAGCCGCACAATCTTGCCCATCGGATCAGCCTTCGATGCCATCACGCCCGACCACCGTCATCATCGTTCCGGTCATGGTGGCGATCAGCTTGGCCTCGCCGTCGGCGGCAAAGGCATAGGCCTGGCCGTCGGCGACGATGATGGTGCGGCCGGGTTTTGTCACCGAACCGCGGAACAGGAAGCGTTCGCCCCTGCCCGGCGCCAGCAAATTGACCTTGAATTCGATGGTCAGCACGCCGGAGTTTTCCGGCATCAGCGAGAACGCGGCATAGCCACAGGCCGAGTCCAGCGCTGTCGAAATGACGCCGGCATGCAGGAAACCGTGCTGCTGGGTCAGTGCCGCCGAATAAGGCATCTCGATCTCGATGATGCCCGGCGTCACCAGCGTCAGTTCGGCGCCGATCGTGGCCATGGCCTGCTGGCGCGCGAAGGAGGTTCTGACGCGATCCTCATAGTCCGGGGCGGGTACGATCTTTGCTGCCATGGCCGCTGCCTTTCTTTATGCGGATAAGCTTATTGCAGAGGCATGGGCGGCAGGCAAATGCTTTTGCTGCACTGCAGCAAACCGATCTTAGTTCAGCCAGAGAAGCGATGCGTTGAGCAAGGTGGCAAACGCAACCCATGCCGCATATGGCGCGAACAGCCATGCGGATGCCCGGTCGCGGTTCCAGGCCGTGGCGATGAACAGCCCAATGCTGGCGAGAAGAAGCACGATCACAACAAGCGCGAGCCCCATCATCTTGGCTCCGAAGAAGGTCGGCGACCATAGCAAGTTCAGCACCAGCTGGACGGCCCAGATCTTCATCGCGGCTCCCGACGACGCTTGCAGCCATGTCCGCCAGCCGGCCACGGCGATCAGGAGATAGAGGAGTGTCCAGGCAGGTGCAAAAACCCAGTTGGGTGGATTGAAGGGCGGCTTGGTGAGCGATGCATACCAGGCACCCGGCAGCGTCGCATAACCGATCAGCAGGCCCCCGCCGAGCACCACAATGACGAAAAGCAGAAGCGACAGATATCTTTGCAAGAATCCTATCCCGCGATCGCGGCCAGACGCGCCGCATCTGCAACTGGGGCGCTATCGCCGCCTGTCAACGGCAGCGTCAGTTCGCCTTGCGCAACGCACAGAAGTAAAACCCATCCGTGCCGCTCAACGCCGGCGACAGCGAGACGTCGCCGGCCGGACCGATCCGCACGGCCGTCTGATGGCCGGGAAAACGGCTGTCCCAGAGCGCGCGATGATCGACCGGGACAAAGCCGCTGTTGCGGTGCCGGAATGCCGCAACCTGCTCGCCATTCTCCTCGTCGAACACCGAGCAGGTGATGTAGACCAGCAAGCCGCCTGACTTGACGTAGGCTTTGGCGGCTTCCAGGATCGCCGACTGCTCGCCCTTGCGGGCGTCGAGCTGTCTTTGCGTCAGTCGCCATTTGGCATCGGGACGGCGCCGCCAGGTGCCGCTGCCGGTACAAGGCGCGTCGACCAGCACGATGTCCATATGGTTGCCGAGCGGAGCGAGTTCGGCCGGCTTGGTGACGACCTGCACATTGCGGTTTTCCGAGCGACGGATGCGGTCGAAGATCGGCGCCAGCCGCGCCTTTTCGGCGTCGTGGGCAAATATCTGGCCCCGATTGTCCATCGCAGCCGACAGCGCCAGTGTCTTGCCGCCGGCGCCGGCGCAGAAGTCGAGCACCTGCATGCCGGCCTCGGCGCCGGAAAGGGCAGCCACGACCTGCGAGCCTTCGTCCTGGACCTCGAACCAGCCTTTCTGGAAAGCCGGCTCGGCCTGCACGTTGGGGTGCCTGCCGTCGCCATCGATCGGCGGGATGCGGATGCCTTGCGGCGCGATGGCGGCTGGTTTGGCGCCGGTTCCGGTCAGTTCAGCCAGCACCTTGTCACGGTTGGCCTGCAACGTGTTGACCCTGAGGTCGAGCGGCGGTCGCGTCGCCAGCGCCGCCCCCTCATCAGCCCAGGTGTCGCTGAAGGTTTTCTCGAAAAGCGGCACGCACCAATCGGGTATGTCGGCCCGCACCGCGGCCGGTGCATCGGCGAGCCGGCGTTCGGAAATGGCCTGAAGCTCGGTGGCAGTCAGCAACGGCGGCGCGAATTTGTCACCGTCGAGCGCATCGTTCAGCGACTGCGCCGTCTGGCCCCATTCGAGCAGCAGCGCGCCGAAGCCGATGGCGCGCGGCGTGTCTTCCCCCAACAGCCAGCCGGCGGAACGCTTTCGGCGCAAGCCGTCATAGACGATGTTGCCGATCGCCGCGCGGTCGCCGCCGCCGGCAAACCGGTGCGACAGGCCCCAATCCTTCAGCGCGTCCGCAACCGGCCGGTGACGCCGGCCGATGTCTTCCAGCACTTCGATGGCCGCAGCCAGCCGTCCGCCCAGTCGCATTCGTCATTCCATCAAATCGAGCACATGATCTCCGGGCCTGCTCTTAGAGCCTTTCGCGACTGGATTGAACCCCGCTTCTGTCTCATGCCGACGAGGTTGTCTTGACCGAGGCAGGCTGATCGCCCGACCAGTAAATGTCCTTGGTCAGCAACAACAGATCAATCAATAGATGACAGGTTTCTAATGTTCGTAACTGGCGCCTGCAAGTACGCGATCTGGTGCAACCGCTCTGCTTTCCAAGTTATTCGGTTGGGAATACTCTTGCCGCCATGATTCGCGGCACGGAAAACGTGGACCGGCGGATCGCTACGAGGAGAGGGCAATGAAGACTTATCTGGCGGAAGTTCTAGGCACATTTCTGTTGGTGTTCATCGGTACGGCTTCGGTGGTGACGGGCGGCTTCGGCGGTGCGCTGCCGCTCGGCCAGGAAGGCATCGGACTGGCATTCGGCATCGGTCTCATTGCGGCGGCCTATGCGATCGGCCCGATTTCAGGTGCGCATCTCAATCCGGCGGTGACGCTCGGTGTCTTCCTTGCCGGCCGGCTGCCGGCCAAGGACGTCATCCCCTACTGGATTGCGCAGATCATCGGCGCCATCCTGGCCTCGCTGGCATTGTGGATCATCGTCTCCGGCCAGGCTGGCGGACACACCGGCGGCTTCGGCGCCAATGGCTGGGACGTGGCGAAATGGGGCGTCAGCTCTGCGTTCCTGTGGGAACTGATCGGCACGTTTACCTTCGTCACCGTGATCCTCGGTGTCACCGCTGAAAAGCACTCGACGGCGTTCGCTGGGCTGGTCATCGGCCTGACGCTGGCAGGGTTGCACTTCGCCATCATCCCGGTCACCGGCACCTCGCTCAATCCGGCCCGCTCGATCGGCCCGGCGCTGTTTTCCGGCAGTGCTGCGATCGGCCAGCTCTGGCTGTTCATCGTCGCACCGTTGATCGGCGGCGCCATTGCCGGCGTCGTCGCCAAGGCGCGTGTCTTCGAGAAGGACTGAGGTTTGGACGCTTGAATACGAAAAAAGGCGCGGGCCGTGGCCCGCGCCTTTTTTTGCCGACCCTGCCGCGTCTCAACAACAAGGCCATACCTCACTCGCCCGTTTTCGCACGCTCGGTCGAGCGCGCGGGGGGAACTCGCCTATAGCTTTCTAAAGAAGCCGGACAGAATATTTCGGACCCGCTTCGTCGGACCGCAGTCTGATTCCGTCCTCGAAGCAGTTCAGTGTCACGCACTCGAAGCCGCTGTGTGCGAGGAGTGCCACCAGCGAGTCACGGTCGAAGTGGTGCAGGTGCTCGTTGGGGAGACGCATGCGCCACGTGTGGAACCACGCGTCGCCGTCGGCGCCGAGCTCGCGCCAGCGGCAATAAGGGACGGCGACGGCCAGATAGCGGGCCTGAAGGCGGGCGAGGAAACCCAGATCAGGGATGTGCTCCAGCACGTCGAACATGGCGACGAGATCCCACGAGCTGGCGAGCGCCTCATCCCAATCGACAAAGCGGACGCCCTTGGGCAGCGGAAACTTGGCGATGTCGCAGCCGGCGCAGTCGGACACTCCGGTTATTTTCGCGGCCTCGACGAATGTGCCCGTGCCATATCCAATCTCCAACACGGACCGGGGAATCTCGCCGGTGATTCCAAGCACCCAGCCAAGTCGCTGATACCCGAGCTTGATGGTCCGGTCACTCAGGTCCTCGTAATAGGAAATGTATTGCTTGTCGTATTTGATCGGGGTGAAGTCGATCTGGTGGATCACGCCAAACTCGTCCACCTCGTAATTGTCCAACATCAGCGCGCAGCCTCCGATTCCGAATTCCTAAATCACAGACAACCGCGGATCTGGGCGCAAACCGGTCATGGTATAAATATAAGAAATATATACGTAAAAAATACCACGATATGGACCATGCCAGTCAGGAATGTTGTTCTTTCGGTACTAAAACTCACGTTGCATATGAAGAGTGCTAAAACTAGAAGTACTGCATCAGTCGATGGAAGCCCAAGGGTTAATCCTCTCCCCGTTAGCAGGCTGGCGGCTGCGACCGCAGGTATTGTCAAACCAATTGTAGCGCATGCGGAACCCATCGCAACATTCAAGCCGCGTTGCAGCTCATTGTGAAGTGAAGCGCGAACCGCCGAAATGGCCTCCGGCATCAAAACCAACCCGGCGATCAATGCTCCCACAATACTGTCGGACTGGGTCACCTGGTAGGCAACGAGCGTATCTTCAACACCTGCGGCGACTTGCTCGGCGAGCATGACAATTCCAATCAGCCCGATCAACAGGAGCAAAGTGCTGACAGCGATGCTTTCGTGAGGGGCGGTCCGCATCGAAGCGTCGTGTTCTTGCCCTTGGACGAAGTCGTCTCGGTGCCGGACAGTCTGAGCGAACACAAAACTTGCATAGAGCAGCACTGAAAGCACGGCTACGAAGCCTAGTTGAGCAGCTGAAAATGTGCCAGGGCCCGTAGTTTGTGTGTAGGTTGGCAAAATAAGCGTCATGACGGTCAGTGCGGCCAGAACCGCCAAATATGCGCTGGTCCCTTGTCGAACAATTGCCTGCTTGCGATGACGCCAGCCGCCAAGCGCGAGACACATGCCGACAACGCCGGTAGATGTAATCATCATCGTTGAAAAGACGGACTCACGTGCAAGCGTGGGGTTGTTCTCTCCATGCAGCATCATGGAAACGATGATCGACACTTCGATTGCCGTCACGGCAAAAGTCAGTACCAACGTGCCGTAGGGTTCTCCTACACGCCGAGCCACCGCCTCTGCATGGTCGAGCACCACGAAAATGGTGGTGAACATAATGGCACTCGAAAGCCCTCCGACAAGGATCCTGACGCCCAGCGAACCTTCATCCACCGACAGCCCGCTTGCCCTGACTGCGACAGCCATCATCAAGGCGGCCAAGGGCATCGCATAAGAGGTGACCGATCGTTGGAAAACACTCATTCAAGCCCCCATGCGCCTGCGAAACTTGCTGAAAACCCATGGGGAGCACCTTCGCCAATGTCCGGCAGACCCCCATTCGACCCTCACAAACAACGTCAGCCCGCGGCTCCAAACGATGCCGCGGGATCGCGACCTTGGCTGCATTCAAAATCGAAGCGCTGCTCCCCTTAAGCCGTCTTCTGCGTCACCAATCCCAGTTCCTTGACCATCGCCTCGCGCATCAGAAACTTCTGCGGTTTGCCGGTCACCGTCATCGGCAGTTCGGTGCGGAAGCGGATGTGGCGCGGGATCTTGTAGTGGGCGATCTGGCCGGCGCCGAAGGCCTTGATCTCCTGTTCGGTGGCGATCTGGCCTGGCTTGAGCACGATCCAGGCGCACAGCTCCTCGCCATATTTTGGGTCTGGAATGCCGAACACCTGCACTTCCCTGACCTTGGGATGGCGGTAGAGGAATTCCTCGACCTCGCGCGGATAGACGTTCTCGCCGCCGCGGATGACCATGTCCTTGACCCGGCCGACAATGTTGCAATAGCCCTCGGCATCGATGGTGGCGAGATCGCCGGTGTGCATCCAGCCATCGGTGTCGATCGCCTCGCGGGTCTTCTCGATGTCGTCCCAATAGCCCTTCATCACCGAATAGCCGCGCGTGCACAGTTCGCCCGGCGCACCGACGGCGACGGTGGCGCCGTCGGCATCGACCGCCTTGACCTCGACATGGGGGTGGATGCGGCCGACCGTCGAGACGCGTTTTTCCAGCGGGTCGTCGACGCCGCTCTGGAACGACACCGGACTTGTCTCGGTCATGCCGTAGGCGATCGTCACTTCTGACATATGCATCAGCGACACCACTTTCTTCATCACCTCGATCGGGCATGGCGAGCCGGCCATGATGCCGGTGCGCAGGCTGGAGAGATCGAAGGACTGGAAGTCCGGATGATCGAGCAGCGCGACGAACATGGTCGGCACGCCATAAAGCCCGGTGCAGCGCTCATTCGCCACCGCTTTCAGCGTGGCGCCGGCATCGAACCCCTCGCCCGGGAAAACCATGGTCGAGCCCTTCGACACGCAGCCCATGGTGCCCATCGACATGCCGAAGCAGTGATAGAGCGGCACCGGGATGCACAGCCGGTCGTCGACGGTCAGCTTAATCGCCGAGGTGACGAAATTGCCGTTGTTGACGATGTTGTTGTGGGTCAGCGTCGCGCCCTTGGGTGCCCCTGTCGTACCTGACGTGAACTGGATGTTGATGGCGTCGCCGGGCTTCAGCCCCTCCGAGATGCGGTCGAGGCTGTCATGCTCGTCGCGCCCGGCCATGGCCAGCACATCGGCGAAATTGAACATGCCGGGTGAGTTGTCCTCACCCATGCGGATGACGATCTTCAGCGCCGGCAGCTGCTTTGCCTTAAGCTTGCCGGGGGTGGCTGTCGCGAGCTCCGGCGCCAGCGTCTCGATCATGCCGAGATAGTCGGAGGTCTTGAACTTGACCGCGGTCACAAGCGCCTTGCAGCCGACCTTGTTCAAGGCATAGTCGAGTTCGGTCAGCCGATAGGCCGGGTTGATGTTGACCAGGATCAGGCCGATGCGCGCGGTGGCGAATTGCGTCACCAGCCATTCCCATCGGTTGGGCGACCAGATGCCGACGCGATCGCCCTTTTCAAGGCCCAGCGCCAGGAAGCCGGCGGCCAGCGCATCGACCGTGTCCGACAGTTCGCTCCAGGTGAAGCGCTTGTCCTGGTCGACGAAGACCGCAGCATCGAGCGTGGCGTATTTACTGGCGGTGTCGGAAAACAGAGCGGGAACAGTCTTGTTGAGCAGCGGCGTCGAGCGCTCGCCGGAAACATGCGCCTTGCCGTCGACGGGTGCCACGAAGACATCGCCATTGCGCGATCCACGCCCGCGCAAATTGGTGGCATTCTTCAGCTCGTCGAGATTGATCGGCATCGCTGTCTCCTCCCAGGACGGGTCGAGCCTATCAGCCCGCCGGGATGGTGGAAATCCCGTCGATGGTACTGGAGGGCATCCTCAGCTGACGATGGCCGCCATCTTCGCGGCCACATCGCGCAGAAGCGCCTCATCCGCCGCCGCGCGCGTCTTTTTTGACGCCACCAGACAGGCCTGCGAGCGCAAAACCAGGCCGTCGCCGAGCACCTTGAGATGATTGGCGCGCAGCGTGGAGCCGGTGGTGGTGATGTCGACGATGACATCGGCCAGGCCCGCCGCCGGCGCCCCTTCGGTCGCGCCGAGGCTCTCGACGATGCGATAGACCTGGATGCCGTGTTTTAGCGAGAAGAACTGCTGCGTCAGCCGCCAGTATTTGGTGGCGATCCTGAGCCGCCGGCCATGGCGCTGACGAAAATCGGCGGCGACGTCGTCAAGATCGGCCATGGTGTCGACGTCGAGCCAGATGTCGGGCACGGCGACCACGACATCGGCATTGCCGAAGCCGAGACGGGCGACGATTTCGGCGCGGGTTTCCCAGTCGGCAAGGTTCTCGCGCACCAGGTCCTCGCCGGTGATGCCGAGATCGACCGCGCTCTGGCCGATCTCGCCAGCAATCTCGGAAGCCGACAGGAAAGCCACTTCGATGCCTTCCGAGCCTTCGATGCGGGCGCGGTAGGAACGCTCGTCGCCGGGCAGGCTGACGGCGAGCCCGGCCTTGGCCAGCACCTCCAGCGCCTGCTCCTTGAGCCGGCCTTTCGACGGGATTGCCAGGGTGATCATGGCGCCGTCTCCCGCAATGCGTCGATGCGATCGAGCCAGACGGAAAAGCCGACGCCGGGGATCGGCGTCTTGGCGCCAAGCAGCGTCAGCAGCCGGTCGTAGCGGCCGCCACCGACGAGCGGCCGTTCGCCATCTTGCGCCGCGATTTCGAAGACCAGGCCGGTGTAGTAGTCGAGCGGTCGGCCGAAGGCGGCGTCGTAGCGGATCCTTCCCGTCGGCAAGCCATGCGCTTCGATCGCCTTGGCGCGGGCGGCGAAATTCTCCAGCGCGGCGCCCAGCGAGAGCCCGGCACCGGCGGCGAAGGTCGCCAACGCCTGGGCCGCGCCGTCGAGCGGCACGTCGATCGCCAGAAAACTCTTTAGTGCCGCGAAGGCCTCGTTGGATAGCCGCACGCTGCGCAACTCAGCTTTCTCGATCAGTCGACGCGCTATGTCGGCTGGCGAGCGCCCAGCGGAGGCCGACAGGCCGGCCTCTTCCATGCCACTGGCGATGTGCGCGGACAGACCTTCGAGATCGCCGTCGAGGACAAGGGAAGCGACCGGACCGGAGAGTTGGCCGTTGCGTGGCGGGTTGGCTAGATCGGCGAGTGCTGCCTGCAGCATCGGCGCCGAGCCGAAGGCGCGGGCAAGACGCATGCGCCAGCCGCGCGGCAGCCCAAGGGCGGCCAGCACGGCCTCGAAAATGGTCTGGTCGCCGAGCGTGATCGCCAGCGCCTGGCGGGGCAGCACCAGGGCAAGCAGCGCATGTGCGTCGGCCAGCGAACGGGCATCGGCCTCGGCGGTGTCACGATCGCCTAAATCCTCGATGCCGGCCTGGAAGAACTCGTTGCCGCCTTCGCGGCGCTGGCGGAACACCTCGCCCAAATAGGAATAGCGGCGCGGCGTGCCCGCCTGCGATCTTATGTGGTCGAGACAGACCGGAATGGTGAATTCCGGCCGCAGGCACAGCGCCTGACCGGTTTCGCTTTCGGTGAGAAAGATACGCCGGCGAAGGTCTTCACCGGCCATGTCGAGGAACGGATCGGCCGGCTGCAGCACGGCAACCTCGACCGCATGCGTGTTGCGCTCGGCGAAGAGATTGATGATGTCGGCTGATATGGCAGGGTAGCGGGAGGTCATTGATCAGACGGGCGCGAGGCACCCCCCTCTGGCCTGCCGGCCATCTCCCCCTCAAGGGGGGAGATTGGATGTCGCGTAGGCTTTCGCCAATCTCCAGCGTTGAAGAAGAGGCGCCGAGCCTCAAGCTGCCAATCTCCCCCCTTGAGGGGGAGATGGCCGGCAGGCCAGAGGGGGGTGTTCAAGCGCCACCTTTGGCGCGATCGGCGGCCTGCGCCGCCAAGATCTTCTTCACCTCAGTGACCAGTTCGCTTTCCGCCACCGTCACCTGGGCTGGGCGCGCGGCGCGCCATTCGGCGTTGTCGGTGATTTCGGCCGACATGCGCGCGCCTTCGATCAGATCCTTGATCTGCAGCTCGCCCTTGGCGCGCTCGTCGCCGCCCTGGATGATTGCGACCGGGCAGCCGCGCCGGTCGGCATATTTGAGCTGCGCCTTCATGCCGGCGCCGCCGAGATACATTTCGGAACGGATGCCGGCAGCCCGCAGCGCCGCCACCATCTTCTGGTAGCGGCCGAGGCTGTCGGTGTCCTTGTCCATGACCAGCACGACGACCGGCGCGATCACATCAGCGCTGTCGAGCTTGCCGAGGTTCTTCAGCGCGGTCATCAGCCGGGAGACGCCAATGGAGAAACCGGTCGCCGGTACCGGCTCGCCGCGAAAGCGCGAGACGAGGCCATCGTAGCGGCCGCCGCCACCGACCGAGCCGAAGCGGACGATCTGGCCGTCCTCATTGGGGATCTCGGCCAGCAGTTCGGCCTCGAAGACTGGGCCGGTGTAGTATTCTAGGCCACGCACGACGGAACGGTCCATGGCGATGCGGTCTTCGGCGTATCCCGCGGCCCGGACCAGGGCTTCGATCGTCGAGAGCTCGCCAACGCCTTCCTGGTAGACCGCATTCGTGCTGACGCTGGAATCCTGACCAGCCTGTGCATTCCTCGCTGTCGCACGAAGAACCGCCTCGGCTTGTCCGTCATTCAACCCGGCGCCCTTGGCGAAGTCGCCCTCGCCTTCCTTGCCGCCATCCCAACGCCCCGGCCCAAGCAGAAGTCTCACGCCTTCCGGCCCTAGCTTGTCCAGCTTGTCGATCGCCCGCAGCACCGTCAGCCGGCGGCCGGCATTGTCGTCGCCGCCAAGGCCGATCGCATCCAGCACGCCGTCCAGCACCTTGCGGCTGTTGACGCGGATGACGTAGTCGCCGCGCTTGATGCCGAGCGCTTCCATCACGTCGGCCATCATCATCGCCATCTCGGCGTCAGCCGCCACGCCCGGCGTGCCGATCGTGTCGGCATCAAACTGCATGAACTGGCGGAAGCGGCCGGGGCCTGGCTTCTCGTTGCGGAACACCCAGCCGGAGCGGTAGCTGCGATACGGCTTGGGCAGCCGCTCGTAATTCTCGGCGACAAAACGCGCCGTCGGCGCAGTCAGGTCGTAGCGCAGCGACAGCCACTGGTCGTCATCATCCTGGAAGGAGAACACGCCTTCGTTCGGCCGGTCCTGGTCGGGCAGGAACTTTCCCAGCGCATCGGTGTATTCGATCAGCGGCTGGTCGGCCGGTTCGAAGCCATAGAGCTCATAGACCGAGCGGATCGTCGCCATCATCTTCTCGACGGCGCGGATGTCTTCGGCGCTGCGGTCGGCAAAACCGCGCGGCAGCCGCGCTTTCGTCTTTTCCGATTTGTCGGCCATGGAATGGGTACTCGGTGTTTCGTGGCGCTGTGCGATAGGAAATTTCCTATTTCCGCAGCGCGCGTGTCCTAACCGATGCAGCTTTGTGCGGCAAGGGTTTGCCGCCTTGCCTCTCCCTGTCGGGAGAAGGCAGAGGCGAACCGCCCCGAAACAAAAACGCACCGAAAATGAAACATTCCCGCCATGGGTGCGGCATCGTGCCGACACAATCGCAGCCGATAAGTCGCGCCGACACGAAGGGGTTCGGGCCATGACCAGCACAGCAAGATTCCATGCCATCGACGGCAGCGCAGGCGACTTGCCCGCGCGCCTGCGTCCAGCCGACATCCACGCCCAGAAAATCGTCAGCCAGGCCGCCGGTCCGTTCGAGATACCGGCCGACACCGGCAAGGGACCATCCATGCGCGACGCATTGATGACCGGCCTGCTGGTGATCTACCCGACCGTGGCCACGGTGGTGGCGATTGTCGCCGGGCTTTTCCTGGCCAGCGCCAACGGCACCTGAAGGTACCCACCCGCGCCTTCGGGCGACTCACCAAAAGGGATGCAAGCGCCGCTACTTCGGCCGCTTGAAAGCCTTTCGCTCTTTCTCGACTTGCTTGCGGCAGACGCAGCCCTCGAGATGGTCGTTGACCAGGCCCATGGCCTGCATGAAGGCGTAGACCGTGGTCGGGCCGACAAAGCTCCAGCCGCGCTTCTTCAGCTCCTTCGATATCCGAACCGAGACGGCGGTGGTCGGGTTGGCGCGCAGATGGGCGAGGTCGACGATTTCGGGACGCTCGTCCTTGCCGGGTTCGAACCTCCAGAACCAGGCGGCCAGCGAGCCGAATTCGTCGGCCATCTCGCGGGCACGCTTGGCGTTGTTGATGGTCGAGACGATCTTGCCGCGATGACGGATGATGCCGGCATTGCCAAGCAGGCGCTCGACATCCTTGTCGGTGAAGGCGGCGACCTTGTCGAATTCGAAATTTGCGAAGGCCTCGCGAAAATTCTCCCGCTTGCGCAGGATGGTGAGCCACGACAGGCCCGACTGGAAACCCTCGAGGCAGATCTTTTCGAACAGCCTGCGGTCGTCCGCCACCGGCCGGCCCCATTCATGATCGTGGTAATGCAGATAGTCGGGCAGATTGCCGTGCCAGAAGCAACGCGCGACACCGTCGGGGCCGGCGAGCAGGCCGGTGTTTTCTTTTTCCATAGCCAAAAATCCGTCCGTTAACGCGCCTTTGCGCTGCATTTACTGCGGCTTTACCAGATTCCTGAACCCAGCGGTAACCACACCAAGAGGTTTACTGACAACAGCGCATTTTACGCATTCCGATTCATGTTTCGGTTGCTGCTTACGCGCCAATGATCGCCAAACCGGGGGGCGTTCCACCCGGTTGTATCAGACGATCAAGGTGCGTTCCGATGAAGACAGTTCTGTTTCCCGTGCTCGGCGCCGCGGCTGTGTTTGCCTCGGGCGTCACGCCTTCAACCGCCGGCGATCGCTACGCCGACAGGCCGCCGGTTATGGTGAGCCCCGACCTTTCCGCCCCCTGGGTGCTGCAGCTTGGCCATGCGCCCGGCATCGTTCGCCAGAACCGCCAGGTCGTGCAGCAGCCGCGCCTGCGCTACGCTCAACCGGGGCAGCCTGACCGGGTGCAGACTGCGGCCGTGCAGCCGCCTTCCAAGCGGATGGTCATGCGTCCGCAGATCAACCCGATCTACCTGCCGCAGGAAGTCGCCTATGACGGCCCGCAGAAGCCGGGCACGATCGTCATCGATACGACCCAGAATTTCCTCTTTCTGGTCGAGAAGAACGGTAAGGCACGGCGCTACGGCGTCGGCACCGGCAAACCCGGCTTCGAATGGTCGGGCACGCACAAGATCACCAACAAGCGCGAGTGGCCGGACTGGCGCCCACCGGCGCAGATGATCAAGCGCGAAGCCGCCAAGGGCCGCTACCTGCCGACCTACCTGGCCGGCGGCCTGGAGAACCCGCTCGGCGCACGCGCGCTCTATATCGGCACGACCGAATATCGCATCCATGGCACCAACCAGCCATGGACGATCGGCGGCGCGGTGTCGTCCGGTTGCATCCGCATGCGCAACGAGGACGTGGTCGACCTCTATGAACGGGTCAATGTCGGAACCACTGTCGAGGTGATATAGTTCCGGCGACGAATCACTTGGCCGGCAAAGCACCTCGCTTTTGGCGACCAGTCTGAAGATACGGGGGACGGGCCGTATGGGGATGCGGCCAGTCAGGAAGGGCAGCACGGGAAACCGCGCTGCCCTTTCCGTTTCGACCGGAGCCTGAGGGTCAGCGACACTCCCTGGTCGGCACGTCGCGCAAAAAGCATGACGGTTCGCTTTCGTGCTGCCCTTGGCGATGTTCTTTTGCTATGTCGGCGGCAACCAAGCAAAAGAGTTCGCCCATGTCCCTGTCCGACGACAGCCGCTATCTCAAGGGCGGCCCGGTTGCCCAGCGCATCATTGCCGCCGTGCGCGAGGATGCAACGATCGCCAAAGCCGAGGGGTTTCCGCCCAAGCTGATTTCGATCACCGTCGGCGACACCGCAGCGGTGGATGTCTATGTGCGCAACCAGCGCGCCAAGGCGCAACTGGCCGGCATCGATTTCGAGGAACGGCGCTTTCCCGCCACCATCACATCAGGCGAACTGGAAGCGGCCATCCACGGCCTGAACGCCGATCCGCGGGTCACCGGCATCATCATCCAGCGGCCGGTGCCGGCACATATCCCGGTCCGGACGCTGCAGGCGGCGGTGCATCCGCTCAAGGATGTGGAGGGCATGCATCCGGCTTCGATCGGCAACATCGTCTACAACCAGCTCGACCTCGCGCCCTGCACGGCCGCCGCTTCGGTCGAGCTGCTGAAGGAGACCGGCCTCGACCTCAAGGGGCTGGAAGTGGTCATCGTCGGCCATTCCGAAATTGTCGGCAAGCCGATCGCCTTCCTGCTGATGAGCGAAGGCGCGACGGTGACGGTCTGCCATCACATGACACGATCGGTTGCCGCGCATGCGCGTCGCGCCGATGCGCTGTTCGTCGCCGTCGGCAAGCCGCGGCTGATCAAGGCCGACATGGTCAAGCCGGGTGCGGCGGTCATCGACATCGGCATCAATTCCGAGATCGGCCCTGACGGCTCCAGCCGTATCGTCGGCGACGTCGACACCGAAAGTGTGCGCGAGGTCGCCTCCTGGATCACGCCGGTGCCGGGCGGCGTCGGCCCGATCACGGTGGCGATCCTGCTGCGCAACACGATGGTGGCGCTCAGCCGGCAGCGCGCGCTCTATGAAGCGACCTACGGCACGGCCGACAGGTTGGCGGCCGAGTAAGCACCGAGACGGGCTATGAGGCCTACTCGGCGGCGATCAGGCTGTCTTCCGCAACGCCTGCCGGCGTCGGCCCGCCATAGGCCCAGTCGAGCAGCTTTATCGTATGCACCACCGGCATCTTCGCCGCAGACGCGATCTGGGTGATGCAGCCGATGTTGCCGGTGGCGACGATCGAAGCCCCCGTCGCCTCGATGTTTTTCACCTTGCGATCGCGCAGCTTGGCCGAAATCTCGGACTGCAGGATGTTGTAGGTGCCGGCCGAACCGCAGCACAGATGGCCCTCGCGCGGCTCACGCACGATGAATCCGGCCTTGGTCAGCAATTCCTTCGGCTGGCGGGTGATCTTCTGGCCGTGCTGCATCGAACAGGCCGAATGATAGGCAACGACCGTGCCCGGCTTGCGCACCGGCTCGGGCAGCTCGATGCCTGAGAGATACTCGGTGATGTCCTTGGCCAGCGCCGACACCCGCGCGGCCTTGTCGGCATAGGCCGGATCAAGACGGAGCATGAAGCCATAATCCTTGATCGTCGTGCCGCAGCCGGATGCGGTGATGACGATGGCATCGAGCCCGCTTTGTTCGATGGCGCGCGTCCAGGCGTCGACATTTTGCCTCGCCGAAGCGAGTGCAGCCTGTTCCCGCCCCATATGATGGACCAGCGCGCCGCAGCAGCCCTCGCCCGGCGGCACCACGACCTCGACGCCGAGCCGCGTCAGCAGCGAGATCGTCGTCTCGTTGATGGCGGGATCAAGCACCGATTGCGCGCAGCCGGTGAGGATGGCGACGCGGCCTTTTTTGGCCCCTTGCCCGGCATAGATACCCGGTGAGGCCATCGGTGACGTTTTGGGGATCGATGCCGGCGCGAGCTTGAGCATCGCGCCAAGCGGCTTCAGCGCTTGGACCTTCCCGAACAGGCCAATGAACGGCTTGCCCAGCCTCGCCAGCCTGAGTGCTGCGCGAAAGCGCGCGGGATAGGGCAGCACGAAGGCAAGCATGGCGCGGGTCAGGCGGTCGAGCAGCGGCCGCTTGTAGGTCTCCTGGATGTGGGCACGGGCATGGTCGACCAGATGCATGTAGTTGACGCCCGAGGGACAAGTGGTCATGCAGGCAAGGCAGGACAGGCAGCGGTCGATATGGGTGACGATCTCCTTGTCGGCGGGACGGCCGTTCTCCAGCATGTCCTTGATCAGGTAGATGCGCCCGCGCGGCGAATCGAGCTCGTTGCCGAGCGTGACATAGGTCGGGCAGGTGGCGGTGCAGAAGCCGCAATGCACGCATTTGCGCAGAATCTTCTCGGATTCCGCGACATGCGGATCGGCGAGCTGGGCAAGCGAAAAATTGGTCTGCATCGCGATCTAGTCCTAGGCCATGCGGCCGGGATTGAGGATGTTTCTTGGGTCGAATTCCTGCTTCAGCCGCGCGCTAAGTGCGGCCAGCGCCGGTGCCTGCGGCTCGAAAACCGGCAGGGCGGCGCGATGGGAAGGGGCGGCGCGCACCAGCGTCGCATGGCCGCCGCCATGTTTTCTCAACAGCCCACGCAGCAAAGCGGCTTCCGGGTCGCCCTCTTCCATGCGCAACCACACCAGCCCGCCCTGCCAATCATAGAACGCGCTGACAGCGGCCTGCATGCGCAGCGTCAGAACCATCTGGTGGCCCTCTCCCGGCGTCATCGACACACGCCAGACCGGCTTCTCGGTGCCGTCGGCGAAGGGCCTGCAATCGCGCACATCGCGCCAAATGGCGATTGAAGCCTCGCCGGAAATCTCCTCCAGCGGTCCAGCCTTGCCGAGCAGTGTTTTCAGAGCGGCGATGCGATAGGCGACGGAAGGGCCAAAACCTTCGACGCGCAGCAACGTCGCGGCCTCGCTGCCAAGCGTGCCGCCGGCGACGCGCGCGGCGATGCGCTCCGGCAGATGGGCAGCGCTCGACACTTCCGCGCTTGAGCCGAGCGCCAACGCCATGGCGGCGGCGGCGGCATCGTCGAGCAGGCCGCGGACAGCGAGCGTGACCTCGGTCTCGGCGGCGGGCAGCACTTTGAAGGTGACGTCGGTGAACACGGCCAGCGTGCCCCAGCTGTTGGCCATCAGCTTCGACAGGTCATAGCCAGTGACGTTCTTGACCACGCGACCGCCGGATTTGAACGCCTCGCCACGGCCGGAAACGGCATTGATGCCCAGGATATGATCCCGCGCCGCGCCCGCCTTCAGCCGGCGCGGGCCAGAAAGGTTCGCCGCAAGCACACCGCCGATGGTGCCTTTGCCAGGCTCGCCACCAAGCAGCGGGCCGTAGTCCATCGGCTCGAAGGCAAGCTGCTGGGCGTTTTCCGCCAGCAGCCTTTCGATGTCGGCCAGCGGCGTGCCGGCCTTGGCCGACAGCACCAGTTCGGCGGGCTCATAGAGCGTAACGCCGGTAAGCTTGGACAAGTCGAGCGTGTGTTCGCTCTGTTGCGGACGACCGATGCCGCGCTTGGAACCATGTCCAAGGATTTCCAGCGGAGATTCCTCCGCCGCAGCCCAGGCAACGGTGGACAGGACTTCGTCCAATGTGGTCGGGGTAAAAGACGTCAAAGCCTGTGCTCCCGGAGCTTTTCGAGCACGGCTTCGCCCCTTGGCGACAGACGGTAACCGACCTCGAGGCTCTCGGTGAGGCCGAGTTCCTTGAGCTTGCGGACATCCTGCTTGAATTTCAGCGTTTCGACGCCGGCCATCGCAGCCAGCTCAGCCGCCCGCACTTCCGGGTGGGCGCCGATCGTCCGCAGGATCGACGGGAAGTGGCCCGGTGCGGTCTTGTCCCAGCGCGCAAATCGTGCGGTCAGGGCGTGCCAATCCGCATCGGAAAGCGAGGCCTCGCCACGCAAGGCAACGCGTTCGTCGGGTTCGATACCGTTGAGTTCGATGCGGTAGACCGGGGTGCCGTCATCGGAGCCCAGCATCTCCTGAAGAGCTCCGAGTGCCGGAAAGCCGGCCGCAGTTGCGTCCTTTTCCGTCAGTGCGGACATGTCCACAATCGCAATATCGCCGATCAGCACGACGCCCGACGCCGTCCTCACCCGCCCGCCGGCCTTGACCGTCGGCCGCTTCCAGCGGCGAAAGGCGAGCGTCACTTCCTTGCGCGCGATCTTGTCCAGCGAGGATTGTTTGAACAGCAATTCAGACCTCACTCGGGTATTGGGCGAAGCCTGCGCCAAACAGAGGTGTGGAGATGCCGCGATCCTTCCCACCCCCCTTTGTCCTGCCGGACATCTCCCCCGCAAGGGGGGAGATCAGATCGTCACCACGGCTTTCGCAAATTCCTTTGGTTGAAGGATAAGCACCAGCATTGCGGCCAGCCAATCTCCCCCCTTGCGGGGGAGATGTCCGGCAAGACAGAGGGGGGTGTTCAAGCGCCGACATTTCCCCTCAAAACCTCGGAATGTCGGGAAACGCCACCTGCCCCCGGTGCACATGCATGCGCCCGAGTTCGGCGCAGCGGCGTAGCTGCGGGAAGACCTTTCCCGGGTTGAGCAGGTGGTTGGGGTCGAAGGCACATTTGACCCGCATCTGCTGGTCGAGGTCGATCTGGTTGAACATCTCCGGCATCAGGTCGCGCTTCTCGACGCCCACGCCGTGTTCGCCGGTAAGCACGCCGCCGACCTTGACGCAGAGCCGCAATATGTCGGCGCCGAAGCTTTCGGCCTTGTCGAGTTCGCCGGGCACATTGGCGTCGTAAAGGATCAGCGGATGCAGATTGCCGTCGCCGGCGTGAAAGACATTGGCGACGCCGAGACCGTATGTCTCCGACAGCTCGCGCATGCCGGCGAGCACGCGCGGCAGTTCCTTGCGCGGGATGGTGCCGTCCATGCAGTAATAGTCGGGCGAGATGCGGCCAACCGCCGGAAAGGCCGCCTTGCGGCCGGCCCAGAAGCTCAACCGCTCCTGCTCCGACTGCGAGATGCGGCAGGTGGTCGAACCGTTCTTGTAGGCGATAGCTTCGACAAGGCCGATCAGGTGATCGACCTCGACGCTCGGCCCGTCGAGTTCGACGATCAGCAGCGCCTCGACATCCAGGGGATAGCCGGCATGGACGAAATCTTCCGCGGCATGGATCGCCGGCCGGTCCATCATTTCCATGCCGCCCGGAATGATGCCGGCGCCGATGATGTCGGCGACGCACTGGCCGCCCTGCTCGCTGGTCGGAAAGCCGATCAGCAGGGCGCGTGCGGTCTCCGGCTTTTTCAGGATGCGCACGGTGACTTCGGTGACGACTCCGAGCAGACCTTCCGAACCGGTCATGACACCGAGCAGGTCGTAACCTTCCGCATCGAGGTGACCGCCGCCGAGCCGCACCATCTCGCCATTCATCAGCACCATCTCGATGCCGAGCACATTGTTGGCGGTGAGGCCGTATTTCAGGCAGTGCACGCCGCCGGAATTTTCCGCGACATTGCCGCCGATCGAGCAGGCGATCTGGGAGGATGGATCGGGGGCGTAGTAGAAGCCCTCCTGCTCGACGGCGGTGGTTATGCCGAGATTGGTGACGCCCGGCTGGGCGACTACGACGCGGTTGGGGAAATCTATCGCAAGAATGCGGTTGAAACGGCTCATGACCAGCAGCACCGCGTCTTCCAGCGGCAATGCGCCGCCAGACAGCGAGGTGCCGGAGCCGCGCGGCACGACCCGGATGTTGCGGTCGTTGCAGTATTTCAGCACGCGGGAAACCTGCGCCACCGTCTGTGGCAGCACGACGACCAGCGGCAGCTGCCGATAGGCGGTCAGGCCATCGCTCTCGAAGGCCCGCATGGAATTGGCGGCGTCGACGACGCCCTCGCCCGGCACGATGATGCGCATGTCGGCGACGATCTCGTCGCGCCGGCGCATCGTGGCGTCGTCTGGTTTCGGCATGGCCAGGCCGGACATCAGCAGCCTCGTTTTGCTTGACTGGTCAAAATCTTTTACCAGTGAAGCGCGACGGTTGCAAATCCCACTTTGGCGGAAAGTCCAAAGTCACCGCCGGACGGGCTTCCGCAGCGGCAATCTGCCGCTGCGGGTACAGCCCTATTCGCCGGCCGGCTTGCCGGGTTCGGAATGCATCCGGCGCACGCGGCGCACACCCCACCACACCAGCAGAATGGCGACGGGTACCGAGGCCGCGGTGACGACCTCCGGCGCGAAGGCATGGCCGAAGATCGTGGCGCCCTTGGCGACATAGCCGACGAGGCCGACCACATAATAGGAGACGGCGGCGACAGAGAGGCCTTCGACGGTCTGCTGCAGGCGCAGTTGCAGGCGGGCGCGATTGTTCATCGACGCCAGCAGGTCGCGGTTCTGCTTCTCGACCTCGACATCGACCCAGGTGCGCAGCAGCGTCGTGGCGCGGGTCAGCTTGCGCGACAGATTGGCCTGGCGCTCCTCGACCGAACGGCAGGTCCGCATGGCCGGTGCGACGCGGCGCTGCAGGAACCCACCCCAGGTGTCGTAGCCGGGCACGGCTTCTTCCTCGAGCGCTTCCAGCCGCTCGACGACGATGCCGTCATAGGCGCGGCTGGCGCCGAAACGGTAGAGGCTCGACGCGGCGTCCGCTTCCAACTCGGCGGCAAGCTCGGTCAGGTCGGCCAGCAGCGTCTGGCTATCGCGGGTTTCGGCGACCTTCATTTCCAGCGTGGTCTGCGCCAGCCTGTCCTCGATGCGGCGGGCGCGGCCGGACAGGGTGAGCGCCAATGGCAGGCCGAGCATGGCTAGCGTTCGGTAGGTTTCGATGTCGATCAGCCGTTGCGACAGCGCCCCGGTTCGCGCCGGCGTCAGGCCGCGGTCGAGCACCAACATGCGGGTCATGCCGTCGCCATCCTGGCGGAAATCGGTGACGATGGCGGCGTTGCCGCGTTCGACCAGCGAATAGCACAGGCTGGTCGGGTCGAAGCCGCCGATCAGCCGCTCACTCGCTTGCGTCCACTTGCGGATTTCGAGCCTGATCCCCGAGATGACGGTTCCCGGCGGGGAAAACCCGTTGCCGAACGGCGAGTCCTCCAGCGCCCTGCCGCTTTCGGAGAGCGGGCCTTCCCACAGGTAGGTCGAGAATTCCGTGTGCCGCTCCCAGCGCAGCGAGCCCTTGCCCCACTTCATGGCGTGGTGGCGGGCCTGGCGGTCGGGCGCGGCAATGCCCAGACGCCGCGACAGTTCGGACAGCACCGCATGGTCGACACCGGATCCGCCCTCGGTCATGAAGGCGAGTTGCACCAGGACACGCGGCTTGTCGATCAGCGGATGCGGCCGGGCATGGACCTCGCCAAGCGCACCGGGCCGGCCCTCATGCGCGGGAAAACCCATGACGCTGCCCTTGGCGCGCGGCTGGAACTCGAGATTGGACGGGTCGTCTGACACGGCTTGTCCCCCGGGGTTCTCTAGACCCTCTTACATTGCGTCCCTCTAGGGCCAATGGCCAGATGACGCAAACAGCAAAGTTTAGCCGAAGACGATATGGCGTCAGGCGTCAAAATCGACCCGCTTCGACCAATTGGATAAATAATTTGACCAGTTGGCGACGCAGGCTTTATCCTGCACGACAGCGGTTCACCTTCCAGGCATTCTGTTGAGCGACATTTTTTCCAGGATCGAGCATTCGCGCACCGCCGACGAGGTGGTGCAGCAGATCGAGAGCCTCATCCTGGAAGGCGTGCTGCGCACCGGCGACCGGTTGCCTGGCGAGCGCGAGCTCGCACGCCAGTTCGACGTGTCGCGGCCGATCCTGCGCGATGCTCTCAAGGCGCTCGAAGGGCGCGGCCTTTTGACGACCAAGGCCGGCGGCGGCACGCATGTCGCCGACATCATTGGCCAGCTGTTCACCAAGCCGGTGGCCGACCTGATCTCGATGCATCGCAAGGCGGTGGCCGACTACCTGGAATACCGCCGCGAGATCGAGGGCGTCGCGGCTGAGTATGCGGCGCGACGCGCCACGCCGGAGGATTTGGCGCTGCTCGACCGCATCATGGCGCGCATGGACGAAGCGCACCGGACCGGCGATTTCGACGACGAAGCCGAAATCGATGTCGAGTTCCACCACGCGATCTGCGAGTGTGCGCACAACATCCTGCTCTTGCACACGCTGCGCTCCTGCTACCGGCTGCTGTCGGAAGGCGTGTTCCAGAACCGGCTGCTGGTGTTCACCGTGCCCGGCGCGCGCGACGCGCTGCTTGCCCAGCACCGGGCGATCCATGCCGCGGTGAAGGCCGGTGACCCTGCGGCCGCGCGGCAAGCGGCGATGGACCACATGATCTATGTCGAGCGGTCGATGGCCGAGGCCGAGCGCAGCGGCGACTGGCAACGCGTGTCGCGGCTGAGGCTCAGGCAACGTTCTGAAGGGGCCAGATGAACCCACACGCAGACGCTCCCAGGACTGATAAGCGGGAACCCTCATGAGCCAAATCCTCACAATCGCCGATCTCAAGGACCTCGCGCGCCGCCGCGTACCAAAAATGTTCTTCGAATACGCCGATTCCGGCGCCTGGACGGAAAGCACCTACCGGGCCAACGAGGAGGATTTCGCCAAGATCAAATTCCGCCAGCGCGTGCTGGTCGACATGAGCAACCGCTCGCTGGAGTCGACCATGATCGGCGAGAAGGTGGCAATGCCGGTGGCGCTGGCGCCGACTGGCCTGACCGGCATGCAGCATGCCGATGGCGAGATGCTGGCGGCGCAGGCGGCCGAGGAGTTCGGCGTGCCATTTACCCTGTCGACGATGAGCATCTGCTCGATCGAGGACGTCGCCTCGGTGACCAGGAAGCCATTCTGGTTCCAGCTCTATGTGCTGCGCGACAAGGATTTCGTGCTCGACCTGATCGACCGGGCAAAGGCGGCGAAGTGCTCGGCGCTGGTGCTGACGCTCGACCTGCAGATCCTCGGACAACGCCACAAGGATGTCCGCAACGGACTTTCGGCGCCGCCCAGGATGACGCTGGCCAACATCGCCGACATCGCCATTCGCCCGCGCTGGTGGATGGGCATGGCCGGCACCAAGCGCCGCACCTTCCGCAACATTGTCGGCCACGCCAAGGGCGTCGGCGACGTCGCCTCGTTGTCCTCCTGGACGACCGAGCAGTTCGATCCGCATCTATCATGGAAGGATGTCGCCTGGATCAAGGAACGCTGGGGCGGCAAGCTGATCCTCAAGGGCATTCTCGACAAGGAAGATGCGCTGATGGCGGCCAAGACCGGCGCCGACGCCATCATCGTCTCCAACCATGGTGGGCGGCAACTTGATGGCGCGTCGTCTTCGATCATGGCGCTGGAAGAGATTGCGGACGCGGTCGGCGACACGATCGAAGTGCACATGGATGGCGGCATCCGCTCCGGCCAGGATGTGCTGAAGGCGCTCTGCCTCGGCGCCAAGGGCACCTATATCGGCCGGCCATTTCTTTACGGCCTGGGTGCGCTCGGCAAGGAAGGAGTTACCAAGGCATTGGAAATCATCCGCAAGGAGATGGACATCACGCTGGCGCTGTGCGGAAAGCGTCTGGTCACCGACATGGGCAAGGACCAGCTCCGGCGCTAAGTCCGTGACAGCTTGACCACGGAGACGGCGCAGAGTTGGCAGAACCCGGCATCCATTTTCTCGACGCGCATGGGCCGGAAGGTGTGCGTCTTTATGCGATCGGCGACGTGCATGGCCGGCTCGACCTGCTGGCCGCCATGCATCAGCGGATCGAGGAAGAGATCGTGCGGGATGCGCCTGCCGACTGGCGCGTCATCCATCTTGGCGACTATGTCGACCGTGGACCGGACTCTAAAGGCGTCATCGACTTCCTGATCGAGGCGCGAGAGCGCGATCGGCGGCATGTGATGCTGGCCGGCAACCACGACGTCGGCTTTCTCGACTTTATCAAGAAGCCCGACCCGGAAGGGCTCTTCATCCGTTTCGGCGGCATCCAGACGGCGCTGTCCTACGGCGTGGCGATCAGTGAAGGCACCAGCATGTGGTTCGGCAAAGCCGACGCCGCCGTGCGCAAAGGACATGAATCCCTGGTCGAGGCGGTGCCGCAAACCCATATCGATTTCTTGCGATCGCTGCGGCTTTCGCTGACGCTCGGGGATTTCTTCTTCTGCCATGCGGGCATCAGGCCGGGCATCGCGCTGGCAAGGCAAAACCCGCAGGATCTGATGTGGATCCGCGACATCTTCCACAATTACCAGGGCCTGTTCCCGAAGATCGTGGTGCACGGGCACACGCCGGTGCCGGAAGCGGAGGTGATGGCCAACCGCGTCAATGTCGACACGCTTGCCTGGCAATCAGGCATGCTCAGCGCGCTCGTCGTCGACGGCCCGGACAAACGCATCCTGACGATCACGATCAAGGAGGCTGGGACGACGAAGGGAGCTTGAGCGCGGCGCGTCCGGGGACGCGAAAAACGCTCCGGCTTTAACGAAGCGAGGCGGTGACGCCGTAGCCGTCGACGGCGTTGTGGTTGTTGGCTGCGTCGGCGGAATAGATGCCGAGGCCGCACAGCACGATGGCGGACAACATGGCAAAGGACAGAAGCGCTGCTTTCACGGACGTCATCTCTTGTTGAGCTTGCTGCATCTGTGCACCAGGCGGTTACCAATGCGTTGAAACGGAGAATTCGCTTCAAAGTTTCGACGATTTCGCGCTTCTAGGCGCGTTCTGTATCGACGGTGTGTCGCGCGGGTCACACCAAAGGTTCATCGCGGTTGCACAGCCGATGCAGAGCGCGCGCCTTCTAGGATGACGGGCGGACACAAGCCAAGGATGAAAGGGTTTTCCCCAGGCGGTTTCACCGCCGCGTGCCAATTATGTCACGCGGCAGGACACTGGGGTGCTCAAATTAGGGTGTGTGAGATTCAGGTCAGGCCGAGCCGAAAACGATGGGTTCCGAGAACCGGAGCGGAGCGTACTTTTGGGTACGTGAGCACCGGAAGCGCAGGAAGCCGACGTTTGCAGGCCGGCATCACCTGAATATCAACACACCCTAGATCGTCGCCACCCAGGCGCGGGCAATGGCCAGGCCGGCAGCGTCGGCATCAGGCCCGTTGCGGGCCATTTCGCCATCGAGCTTGCCGGCCCAGTCGGGATGGCGCGCGGCGATGGTCGGGGCAAAGGACGTGCTCCAGTCCTGCACCATCGGCCGGTCGGCCTCGAAATGGAACTGGAAGCCGTAGACGGCGCGGCCGACGCGAAACGCCTGGTTCTCGGCGACATCATTGCCGGCAAGCCGCACGGCGTTCTCAGGCAGCACGAACGTGTCGTCGTGCCACTGGAAGATCGGGAATTTTTCCGGCAACGCGCCCAGCACCGGATCGGCCTTGGCGTCCGGGGTCAGCGACACGCCGTGCCAGCCGAACTCGTTGGCGCCACCGATGCGGTTCTCGCCGCCGAAGGCGCGGGCAACGAGCTGGCTGCCGAGGCAAATGCCGAGCACGGCACGGTCCTTGTCGGCGAAATCGCGGGTCAGTTCGAGCAGAGCCGGGAAATAGGGGTAGTCGTCATCGTCCAGCGCATTCTGGCCACCGCCGAGCACCACCATGGCGTCGTGCCCGCCAGCATCATCCGGCAGGGGATCGCCCTTGTAGGGCAAACGCAGATCGAGGTCGGCGCCGGCTTCCGCCAGAGCCGCGCCGACCTGACCCAGACCGGTATTGTCGTAGTTCTGGACCACCAGCACCCGCATCGCAAAACCCTGCTGACATTAAAATGATGCGAGGAGCGATATCATGCCGCCAGCATTGCAGCCAAGATGCGTGTTGCGGGAGAAAACAATGCCACTGCAGAACCGGGTCGATCCGTTCGGCGCCATCCACGCCGTGCCCGAGCGCGGGCTGTTCACCGGCAATCGCGGCATCATCCACGATCCCGAGACAAAGACGCTGCTGAAAAAGCGCTGGGCGCTTCCGGCCTGGATCATCTGCGTGTGCCAATTCCGCGACGTGCGGCGCGAGCCGATGGGGCGCAACCGGAAGAGCGACGACCATTTGGGTGGCAAAGCGGGCTGGACCGAGCTGTTCTTCCTCGACGAGGTAACGGCGCTGGCGGCCGGGCATCGCCCCTGCTTCTTTTGCCAGCGCGAACGGGCCAAGGATTTCGTCGGCCGCTTCGGCGATGCCTTCGGCATTGCCGAGCCACGCGCGCCGCAGGTCGACAAGCGGCTGCACAAGGAGCGGCTGGCGTCCGGTGGCAAGCCCCCGATACTGGCCCTTAAGGACCTTGCCGGTCTTCCCGACAGTGCCATGCTTGCTGATGGCGGCACCGCCTATGCCTTGCGCGGCGGAAAGGCGCTGCGCTGGTCTTTTGCCGGATATGGCCCACCCCGCGATTTCAGCCTGCTCGAAGGCAAGGCGCTTGCGATGCTGACGCCTGCCACGACGCTCGCCGTCCTGCAGCATGGCTTTCGACCGGTGTGGCATCCGACCGCCGAGGCTTGACGCCGGCGGGCGGCTCGCTCATTCCTCGGCGATGCGCGCCAATTACAAGATGCAACGCCTGTTCGTGCCCGACGACCTCGGGCCCGAGATCGAGTTCGATGCCGGTCAGCAGCAGAGCCACTATCTGCTGCATGTGCTGAGGCTTGGCGAAGGCGCCGAAATCCTGGTGTTCAACGGTCGTGACGGTGAATGGTCGGCGGCCATCGCGGCGAAGACAAAAAGGGCGGTGCGGCTGAAGGTGCTGACGCTGCAACGGCCGCAACCGCCACTGCCCGATCTCATCTACTGCTTTGCGCCGCTGAAGCAGGGCCGGCTTGACTATCTCGTGCAGAAGGCGGTCGAAATGGGCGCCGGTGTCCTGCAGCCGGTCATCACCCAGCACACGCAAGTGGCAAAACCTTCCATCGATCGCCTGCGCGCCAATGTCGTCGAGGCCGCCGAACAGTGCGGCATCCTGGCGGTGCCGGAGGTGCGTGAAGCCGAAAAGTTCGACCGCCTGCTGACCGGCTGGGACAGAGAGCGGCGGTTGATCTTCTGCGACGAGGACGCCTCGACCAACAATCCGCTGCCGGCTCTGCAGGCGGTCAAGGAAAAGAAGCTCGGGCTGCTGGTCGGGCCGGAGGGCGGCTTCTCCGATGACGAGCGCAAGATGCTGCGCGCCCTGCCCTTCGTCACGGCCATTCCGCTCGGACCGCGTATCCTGCGCGCCGATACGGCGGCGGTGGCAGCACTTTCGGTGATCCAGGCAACCGTCGGAGACTGGTGAGACTTCATTCCTTGCAAGGGACGGAGAGCGCAGTATCGTTCAATTCCTGTTGACCTGTGGCTCAGGATTTTTCGCTTGATCGACTACTGACATTTCGTCCATCTAGCGCCGGCGGTCGTCCGACCGTCCTACAACTCCGCGTGTCCTTTCGGACGCGCAAAGGACGCTGTAACACTTGAAGGGGCACGTGATCCTTTCCGAAAATCGAAAGCCGATCTTCGGGATTATGTGCGGAGGGCTCTATCATGGCGCGCGACACAACCGATTTCCGCCCGATCGAAGGCGTCGATGAACTCGTCGAGCATCTGGCCGAAGGCAACAAGCCGCGCGACAAATGGCGCATCGGCACCGAGCACGAGAAATTCCCGTTCTATGTCGACGGCAACGCGCCTGTGCCCTATGGCGGCGAGCGCGGCATCCGCGCCATCCTCGAAGGCATGCAGCAGAAACTCGGCTGGGATCCGATCATCGATGACGGCCGCATCATCGGCCTGGTCGAACCGACCGGCCAGGGTGCGATTTCGCTAGAGCCGGGTGGCCAGTTCGAGCTGTCCGGCGCGCCGCTGGAGACGATCCACCAGACCTGCCGCGAGGGCAATGCGCATCTGGCACAGGTGCGCGAGATCGCCGAGCCGATGGGCATTCGCTTTCTCGGCCTTGGCGGCAGCCCGAAATGGTCGCTGGCCGAGACGCCAAAAATGCCGAAGTCGCGCTATGAGATCATGACGCGCTACATGCCCAAGGTCGGCACCAAGGGTCTCGACATGATGTACCGCACCTGCACGATCCAGGTGAACCTCGACTTCGAGAGCGAGGCCGACATGCGCCGCAAGATGCAGGTGTCGCTGAAGCTGCAGCCGCTGTCGACGGCATTGTTCGCCAATTCGCCGTTCACCGAGAGCCGGCCGAACGGATTGCAGAGCTGGCGCGGCGACATCTGGCGCGACACCGACAACCAGCGCTCGGGCCTGCTCGAATTCTGCTTCTCGCCCGATTTCGGTTTCGCCGACTATGTCGAATGGGCGCTCGACGTGCCGATGTATTTCGTCATCCGCGACGGCCACTATCACGACATGACGCACATCACCTTCCGCCAGTTCATGGCCGGCGCCGCGCGCAATGAAGTGCCGGACGGGCTGCCGACGATGGGCGACTGGGCGAACCATCTGTCGACACTGTTCCCGGACGTGCGGCTGAAGCGTTTCCTCGAGATGCGCGGCGCCGATGGCGGGCCGTGGCGGCGCATCTGCGCGTTGCCGGCTTTCTGGGTCGGATTGCTCTATGACGAGGCAGCGCTCGACGCCGCCGAGGCACTGACCTCAAGCTGGACATATGACGAAGTACTGGCGATGCGCAACGCGGTGCCGGAACAAGGCATTTCAGCGCCCTTCCGCAACACCACGCTGCGCGAGATCGCCCGCGACGTGATGGTCATCTCGCGCATGGGCCTGAAGAACCGCGGCCGCAAGAACCGCGACGGCTATGACGAGACCTCGTTCCTCAACACGCTCGATGAAGTGGTCGCACGCGGCACCACCAGCGCCGAGGAGATGCTCTCCGCCTACCACACGCGCTGGGGCGGCTCGATCGAGCCGGTCTTCATGGAATACGCCTACTAACCCTGCGAGTGCAGGCGCGGCCGATTGATTGGCAAAAGCCGCTTCAATCGGCCATCGAAACGAATTAGGCTCTCCACCCTAGGATTTCCCGGAGGAGAAAGCCGATGCCTACCTTGTTCGATATGCTGGCGCAGGCCCAGAACGGCAACGGCATTCAGACCCTTGCCCAGCAATACGGGCTTTCGATGCAGCAGACACAGGCGGCCGTTGCCGCTCTGCTGCCGGCCTTTTCGCAGGGGCTGCAGCGCAACACGGCCGATCCCTATGGGCTCGGCGCCTTCATGACGGCGATGGCGAGCGGCCAGCACGCCAAGTATTTCGAGGACGCGACCCGAGCCTTCTCGCCGCAAGGCGTCGATGAGGGCAACGGCATTTTGGGGCACCTGTTTGGCTCGAAGGACCTGTCGCGGGCCGTGGCCAGCCAGGCGGCGCAAGCCAGCGGCGTCAGCCAGCAGATCCTGCAGCAGATGCTGCCGGCGATCGCCTCGATGGTCATGGGCGGGCTGTTCAAGCAGACGACAAATCAGATGCAGGCGGCCGGCGGCCTTGGCGGCGGCAACAATCCGCTCGGCGAGATCATCGAGCAGATGATGCGGCAAAGCGGCATGCAAGCCCCCGCTCCACAGCCGCGCCAGGCACCGCAGCCGCAGAATCCGATGGACAGCCCGCTCGGCAAGGTTTTGCAGGACATGTTCGGCGGCGGTGCCCCTCAGCCGCAAAGCCAGCAGCAGCCGACACCCAATCCCTATGGCGACAATCCGCTCGGCAAGGTGCTGCAGGACATGTTCGGCGGTGAGGCACCGCAGCCGCAGCCATCGCAACCGCAGCAGACCCAGAGCCCTTATGGCGACAACCCACTCGGCAAAATCTTCGAGGAGATGCTGCGGCAAGGTGGTGGCGGCTTCGGCGGGGGCGGACAGCCCGCGCCGCAACTGCCACAGGCACCACCGCAGCGGCAGGCGCCGCAGCCGCAGACCAATCCGAGCGGCCGGCCGAGAAACCCCTTCGACGACCTGTTCGGCAAGATGTTCGAGACCGGCGCCCAGCAGCGTGACGAGTATCAGAAGGGCGTGGAAACGATCTTCGACCAGTTCAAGCGGGACATGGATCGGCGCTAGCACCAATTGGCACTTCAAAAGAAAAGCCCGGTCCTGGGAGGACCGGGCCAGAGTGCAGGCGGGCCGGCGGGGATCCGGCAGGGAGTGGGGCCTGCATACTCGTCAGTCGCGTCGAACCTCAAGAAGGTTCACGGCAACCGATTCGATAGCAACCAAGCCAGGCGATCAGGCCACCTGGCGGGCGAAATGCTCGATCGTTTCGACGCGATCGCTGGCGATTTCGCGCAAGATCTTCGTCGGATCGCGGCCAAACGGTATGTCGATGGCGACATGGAGGTCGGCGCGCGTCAGGCCGATATCGGCGAGTTCGGAATCCGACATCTCGCCAAGGCGATAGAAGGCGCGGCGGTTTTTCCAGGCGCGGTAGACGTTGGAGACGGTGTTTGCCACGCGCGTCGCAACGGCCGGACGCGAGGTGATGCGCGAGGTCTCGGTGGCGAAATCAAACGTGGTCATGTCGGTCTCCTTCAGACTCGAACGGACAAAGCCCTGCCATCGGCGCTGGCGACAGCGTCCGTTTCGGCTTCGATTCACATGCCTTCATGTGGACAATGACAATTTGCCATCGACCGATTGATTAATCCAACGAATGTTTCTAATCCTAGGCATCAACACTAGTGATGGATTGGACCGATGAAAGCGCCACTCGATCTCGATCAGTTGCAGACCTTCATCTCGATTGCCGACACCGGCAGCTTTACGCGGGCGGCCGAAGAGGTGCACCGGACACAGTCGGCAGTATCGATGCAGATGCGCCGGCTGGAAGAGCGGATCGGCAAGCCGCTGTTCGAAAAGGACGGGCGTACCAACAGGCTGACCGAGGAGGGCGACAAGCTGCTCTCCTATGCGCGGCGGCTGCTCTATCTCAACCGCGAAACACTGGCCGCCTTCGACGACCGGCGGCTCGAAGGCACGATCCGCATCGGCACGCCGGACGACTATGCCGACCGTTTCCTGCCCGAGATCATGGCGCGCTTCACGCGCTCCAATCCGCGCGTCGAACTGACCGTCATTTGCGAGCCGACGCCAGGGCTGGTCGAGCATATCAAGCGCGGCAATCTCGACCTGGCGCTGGTGACGCACAACGATGTACGCGGCCAGTCGGAAGTGGTGCGGCGCGAGCCGCTGCTGTGGGTCACCTCCGCCAACCATGCGACGCACGAGCAGCAGACGCTGCCGATGGCCTTTGGCCGGCCGAATTGCATCTGGCGGCGCGCCGCCGTCGACGTGCTAGACCAGCAGAACCGCGAGTATCGCATCCTGTTCACCAGCTTCTCGGCGACCGTCATCACCGCCGCCGTACTTTCCGGCCTAGCGATCTCGGTGCTGCCGGAATGCGCGCTCAGGCCCGGCATGCGGGTGCTGGGCGAAGCCGACGGCTTCGGCGCCCTGCCCGACTGCCGCATCGGCATCATGCGCGGCCAGACGTCGCGACCGGAGATCGTCGATGCACTTGCCCGCCACATTTCGGAAAGCCTGGACAATATTTCCGTGCCGATCGGTGAAGAGACCGGGACTTTCGACTTCGCCGCCCTCGCCTATGCCAAGATGAAGCGGACGAAGCCGAACCAGATCCTGCCGGGCTGGTAGGTCAGATCCTCCCTGGCAGGAGGGTCAACCAAGAGCCGAAGCCGACCTGCCCTCGCCGGGCGACGGGCCTGCGAGGGCCAGCATCTGGGCCGGCTCCAGCGGCGGTGACAGCAGATAGCCCTGCAACTGATGGCAGCCCATGCCGACGAGCAGGGCCTTTTGCTCCTCGGTCTCGACCCCCTCCGCAGTGACCTCGACGTCAAGAGCGATGGCAAGGTCGACCAACGCCTTGACGATCGCGGTGGAGCTTCGATCATTGTCGAGAAGGCGCACGAAGGAACGGTCGATCTTGAGCTTGTCGATGGCATGGCGGCGCAGGTAGTTCAGCGAAGAATAGCCGGTGCCGAAATCATCGAGCGCAACCCTGATGCCCGTTTGGCGCAAGGCCGCCAGTACCGTCCTGGTGGTGTCGTTGTTTTCCAGTAGCACACTCTCGGTGATCTCAAGTTGCAACCGCGCCGGCGCCAGCCCGGTCTCGGCAAGGATCAACGCGACCTCGTCGGCGAACCCGGCATCGCGCAGCTGTAGCGGCGAGACGTTGACGGCCACCCAGGGCAATTGCGTGCCGACGGCGAACCGGCAGGCTTCGGCCAGTACCCATTTGCCGAGTTCGCCGATCATGCCGCGTTCCTCGGCAATGGCGATGAACTGTTGGGGCGGCAACGCGCCATGGATCTCATGCGCCCAGCGGATCAGCGCTTCGGCGCCGGCGATCGTCCTGCCATCCGCGGCGAAAATCGGCTGATAGGCCAGTTTTATCCCGGTCCCGCCGCCAAGGGCGCTGCGGAGCTCGTTCTCAACCTTGCGCTTGTGCAGCAGGAGGTCGTCCATGTCGCCGGCGAATATCTGATGGCGACCGCGGCCGTTCTTCTTGGCCTCGTAAAGCGCAATATCGGCCTTGCGCAGCAGATCGTCAGCATCGACTTGCGGACCCGACGCCAGGGCAATGCCGATGCTGGCGCTGACGAAGACCTGATCGTCCATCAGCCTGAACGGCTCCTGCATTTTCCGCAGCAGCCGTTCCGAAACATCCTCGGCCGCCCTGATGTCGCGAACATCGACCAGAATGAGCGCGAACTCGTCGCCGCCGAGCCGCGCCACCGTGTCGATTTCCCGGACTGTCTGCTGCAGCCTGGTTGCCGTCTGGCGCACAAGCTCGTCGCCGGCGGGATGGCCGAGCGTGTCGTTGACATGCTTGAAACGATCGATATCGAGATAAAACAGCGCTATCCTAGCCGTATCGCGCCCGGTCGCGAGCAAGGCCCGTCGCAACCGGTCCTCGAAGAGAGCCCGGTTGGGGAGGCCCGTCAGCGTATCGTGAAAGGCGAGATACTGCGCCTGAGCCTGACTGGTCTGCAGCGCCAGCGATGTCCGCCGCAGGCGCCGCAGGAGAAAGATCAATGCACCCGCGGCAAACAGCACGCCGGCGACCAATGCCGGGCCCGCCTTGCGCACCAGCGTCAGACCGGGGCGCTCCTGATCCCAGCCGATGTAGCCGAGAATGACACCGCGTGAATTCATCAGCGGAATGGCGACGGTGCTGACCGGTTGCGACAACAGCAGCAGGTGCGCGCCATCGAGCAGATATTTTTCGGCGATCTTGCCGATGACAGCGTCGTTGATGAACTCGATCGAGACATGCAGATATTCGCTGCCCGGCGCCTGGGTGACGCGGTCCGAACTCGGCACCAGCGGTGCGATGCTGAGGATCGCGGGCTTGCCCGCAAGCGACACGAGGTCCTCGGCGACCATTTTGGTCGGGCCGCCGGATGCGTTCTGCTGCGGCGGTTGAGCGATCAGCTGGCGCAGCTTTTCGATGGTGGGCCGCAAAGCAGGCTCATCCGCGCCGTAGACGGCCAGCGGCATCACCTTGCCTTCCTGCATGGCGTGGATCGGCCGGTTTGCCTCGTCCAGCACATAGACACGGTTGTGACCGTAGTAGGTGTACATCCAGACGCTGATGTTCTCGACCATCCATTGCTGGTTGCCGGCCTTGGCGTTGAGGATGGAATCGTCCCAGACCGAGATACTTTCCTGCTCGCGCTCCACGGTAGCGATCTGATCCTGCAAACCGTTGGCGAAGAATATCTTTTGTCGCTCAAGCGAGGCACGATCGGTCTGCACGGCCGCGTAGAAGCCAAATCCGACGACCATGACCAGCGCAAAAGCGGCAAGCGCCAGCACGGTCAGCGTGACCTGATACGTCAATGGGCTGCGATGTCCGCTTGCGCTCATGCGTCCTTGGCCAGCTTCGTTGGATTCAACTCAATCAAAGCAGGCTTAACATCGCGTTATGACGTGTGGTCCGTCACAGGCGCCTTGACGTGGGCGTTCAACCGTTCCCCAATCGGCCAATGAGCGAGGCAGCATCCGAATCACGCACCAACGCCACCGAATACACGGTGAGCGAGATTTCCGGCGCGCTGAAGCGCACGGTCGAGGACGTGTTCGGCAATGTGCGGGTGCGTGGCGAAATATCCGGCTATCGCGGGCCGCATTCGTCCGGTCATGCCTATTTTGCGCTGAAGGACGACCGCGCACGGCTCGACGCCGTGGTGTGGAAGGGCACGATGAGCCGGCTGAAATTCCGCCCCGAGGAGGGGATGGAGGTAATCGCCACCGGCAAGCTCACCACCTATCCCGGCAAATCCAACTACCAGATCGTCATCGACAATCTGGAGCCAGCCGGCGCCGGCGCCCTGATGGCGCTGCTGGAAGAGCGCAAGCGCCGGCTGCAGGCCGAGGGCCTGTTCGACCCCGGCCGCAAGCGGCTGCTGCCGTTCATGCCGCGCGTCATCGGCGTCGTCACCTCGCCGACAGGTTCCGTCATCCGCGACATCATTCATCGCATCAAGGACCGGTTTCCATTGCATGTGCTGGTCTGGCCGGTGCGCGTGCAGGGCGAGACGGCGGGCGCGGAAGTGACCGCCGCGGTCAATGGCTTCAACGCGCTGGCCTGGGACGGTGCCATCCAGCGCCCCGATCTGCTGATCGTGGCGCGCGGCGGCGGCAGCCTCGAAGACCTTTGGGGCTTCAACGACGAGGCGCTGGCGCGTGCCGTTGCCGCTTCCGCCATTCCGGTGATCTCGGCTGTCGGCCACGAGACCGACTGGACGCTGATCGACCTCGTCGCGGATCGCCGCGCCCCGACACCGACAGGTGCCGCCGAAATTGCGGTGCCGGTGAAGGCCGACCTCGAAGCGACGCTTGCCAGCCTTGGCGCGCGGCTCAAGGCGGCGGTCTTGCGCAATTTCGAGCGCAAGCGGCAGGCCGCCCGTGCGGCCGCCCGCGCGCTCCCCTCGCCCGATCAATTGCTGGCGCTGCCGCGCCGCCGCCTCGACGAGGCGACAAGCCGCCTTGGCCGGGCGCTGTCCGTCAGCGTCGACCGCAAGCGGGCGCGGCTTCAAGGCCAAAGGCTGACGCCGGCCACGCTGTCGCGGCGCATGAATGAAGCCCGCACGCTGACCGGCCGCGATCTCGCCCGCGCGCAAGCGGCATTTTTTGCCATCGTGCGAGAGCGTCGCGCACGATTTTCGCGCACCGCGACGCGGCTTTCGCCGGCCCCGATCGCGCGGCGCCAGAAGCTGCAAGGGGACACGCTGGCAGCACTGGCGCGGCGACAGGATCGGGTGATCTCCGTCCGGCTCGAGCGCCTGCGCGGACAATTGAGCCAGGCCGATCGCCTGTTAACCACGCTTTCGCACAAAGCCGTCCTGGCGCGCGGCTTCGCCCTGGTGAAGGACGCCGACGGAACGGTGATCAAACACGCGGCCGAAGTGGCGTCGGGAATGGCGCTCTCGCTGGAGTTCGCCGACGGCACCGCCGATGCGATTGCCACCAGCGGCACGGCAAGGCCGAAAGCCGTGGCCAAGCCGGCGGCCAAGGCCAAAGAGCCCGGCAATCAGGGATCGCTGTTCTGAGATCATGACCGACAATCCGAACCATCTGGCAACGCCTTCCGGCAAGCCGCGCGCGCGGCGTTTCGGCATCGGTTTCGACGGCACACCCGGTCCGTTCAACGCGATCACCGATGTGCCGGGCGTCGCCGTCGGTTACACGACGCTGATTTCAGGCGATGGCGCGCTCGTCGTCGGCCAGGGACCGGTGCGTACCGGCGTCACCGCGATCCTGCCCCGGCCGCGTGCCGATCTTGCCACGCCGGTCTTTGCCGGCATCTTCAGCCAGAACGGCAATGGCGAACTGACCGGCTCGCACATCGTCGAGGAAACCGGCGCGTTCAACTTTCCGATCACCATCACCAACACGCATTCCTGCGGTGTTTCACGCGATGGCACGCTGCGCTGGATGCAAAGCGTACTGCCGGCGGCACTCGACAGCGCCTGGGGCCTGCCGGTGGCGGCGGAGACCTATGATGGCTTCCTCAACGACATCAACGGCCACCATTTGACGTCAAAGCATGTTGCGCAGGCACTTGACGGTGCGGCCAGCGGACCGATCGAGGAAGGCAGCGTCGGCGGCGGCACCGGCATGATCACCTTCGGCTTCAAGGCCGGATCCGGGACCGCGTCGCGCATCGTCGACTGGCACGGCCGTGCCTACACGGTCGGCGCCTTCGTGCAGTCGAATTTCGGCAAGCGGCACAATTTTACGGTTCGCGGCCTGCGCGCAGGGCCAGAGCTTGCCGAGCCGGCGATCCGGCAGGGCACGCCGCGTGCCGAAAAGGGCTCGATCATCGCCGTCATCGCCACCGACGCACCATTCCTGCCGCATCAGATGAAGCGGCTGGCCCGCCGTGTGCCGCTTGGCGTCGCCATGACCGGCGGCTTCGGCTATCACAGTTCAGGCGACATCTTTATCGCCTTCTCAACCGCCAATGCGAGCGCGGCGCTGGCACCATCCGGCCGCATCGCCAGCGCCGATTTTGTTCCCGACACCGACATCGATCCGTTTTTCGATGCGGTGATCCAGAGCGTGGAGGAATCGATCCTCAACGCCTTGGTCGCCAATGACGACATGAGCGGACGCGACGGCAATTTCGTGCCGGCGTTACCGAAAGTGTGGCTGAAAGAGAAATTTGGCGGAGGGGATGACTGATACGAAGACGCGGGCCGAATAGCCCGCGTTCAGACGGTTACCCTTGAATTGCTCTAAGCGGCTATTCTGCGGCTTTGCTGGGGGCCTGCTGGTTCTCGTCGGCCTCGGCCGCTTCCTCGAGCCGGGAGGCAATCAGTTCCTGAATGTCGCCGACTTCTTCCTGGATATCCTCCAGAGGGATGCCGACCTCTGCCGCCTTGGCAGCGCATTCCTTGGCCAGAGTCTCGGCCTGCTTGTCGATCCTGGCGTGGGATGACTGGCAGTGGACCTTTTCGCCTATCCATCCCCGCAAGAACTCGATCGCGTGTTCACTCATACTGCTGTTCCCTGGCGGCAAAGCCGGTTGGTAATCATAAACGCCGACACCCCGCAAAGGATGCATGGTCCCATACGAACCGAGTCGTCGCCAGCCGGCAAGCCGATCTTGTCCAAGGTCCACAGCGTCAAAGGAAATCGAGGGGTCAAGAGCATTCTGTTTCTGAGGGGTCGGTACCGTTGGCTGGGATCACGCCCAGCTTTGCGCCACTGTTTCTATTTGCTTTTTTCCGGTTTCCGAGCCGATTTCGTCACAATAGATGGCGCAATCCGTAACACATTTACAGTCGCTTCGGCGGCGCTGCCCTGAGGCGCGCGGGTCGAAGCCGCCGGTATATAGTGACATCCTCACGCAATGTCGACTCTGCTCGCCATCAGGTAGTGTCTCAGTTTGAAATCTTGCGATGCGGTCGATGCCGAGACCTGAGAGGCAGATCGACCCAGGGTCATTTCTCTCGCACATAGGTCACTTCGTGAATAATCTCTCGCCCGTCGAACGGATTTTGGGTGGGGGGCGAGGTGTAAGTCAGCGTATGTTCGTCGACTTTGCAGAACCGCACCTGTTCCGTGCCACTCCATGCTTCATTCCAGCTCATGTCGACATGATGGACAACGCGATCTGACTCAACCGTATAGCTGCCCGAATAGGCGAACATCGAGTCGAACAACGCAATCTTCTCTTCGTCGGATGGCGGCAAACGCTGCGGCCGATTGCGATTGTTCCTAAGGATAAAGAAAATGACGCGCTCAGGTGTATAGATGACGATGCCATGAGGTTCCTGACCCAGAGCTGGCTGCCGCTCCCCGGTCGAAACGTCTCTCGTCATCCAAGACGTCATTCGCCAGCTTCCAAGCAGGAGTTCGCGGCGAATTGGTTGAACGGGCATATCTTCAGCCATTGCCCACACCTCCGTTATTTCTTGGCAACCGCTCTCTATACCATCCGCGTGGTCCCGGCCTCGGCGCATCCGGGCAGTCTGGACGGCATATGGAATGAAATCTCCCTATGCTTTGCGGTAAGTATATAAGAGTTCGGCCCGGATCGCGACCAGCGAGCCTTCAAACCGAGACACGACCGGATCATGCGCATCGAGAACGGCGCAGCGAATGCCGCCGCTGCGTCCAAGCCGATAATGTGCTGGAGTTCATGCCGCCATTGACGCTGCCGCAGGACGAGGTGCGGTGGCAACGGGCCACCCCTATCTTGCCGGAAGCGAAGCCCCATATGCATGGTAGGATCCACTCGTCTTGCTGAGTCCTGCCTAGGGCACGGAAAACTGCGAACGACAGGGAAGCTTACCGGATGTCCCTTGGGATCGATCAGGCGACGATCACAGCCTATCTGGAAGTCATCACCATCAATCTCGTTCTGTCGGGCGACAATGTCGTGGTGATCGGCATGGCGGCCGCGGGCCTGGCAAAGGCGCTGCGGCAGAAGGCGATCATCGCCGGCATCGCCGCTGCGGCTGTCATCCGCATCGTCTTTGCCGTGGTGGCCGTGCAGTTGCTGGCGATCCCAGGCATCATGCTGGTCGGCGGTCTGCTGTTGTTCTGGGTCTGCTGGAACATGTTCGGGGAATTGCGATCCGCCGGCGATGCCGATGACGGGGACGATGCAGACGCCGATCCGACCGTGGCTTTCCTTGCGGCGACACGACCGGCCAAGGCGCTGCGCACAGCGATCGTGCAGATCGTCGTTGCCGACGTTTCGATGTCGTTGGACAATGTGCTCGCCGTGGCAGGTGCTGCCAGCGACGACATGGATGCGCTTGTCTTTGGCCTCATCCTGTCGGTGGTGCTGATGGCGATCGCCTCGACCCTGGTCGCGGCGCTGCTGGCCAGGCATCGCTGGATCGGCTGGCTCGGCCTTGCGGTCATCGTCTATGTCGCAGGCAGCATGGTGCTGGATGGCGTCGAGCAGTTGAAAGCGCTCGACTATTGGACGGCTCTTTCAAGAACGTCGAACTCGATGGGAGCCCCAACAATTAGAGTCTCCATGCGGGGCAAGGAATGAGCGACCATTTCTGGATTCAAATTCCGGAAATCCTCTTTGGGCAAAGCCCTCAGGGATTTCCGGCGACCCGCACGATGAGCTTGCCGAAATTCTTGCCTTCGAGAAGGCCAAGGAAAGCTCGCGGCGCGTTCTCTATTCCATCCACGATATCTTCCCGGTAGCGAACGCGGCCGGTTGCTATCCAGTCGGCCATGTCGCGGTAGAATGCCGGGCGCTGGTCGACGAATTCACGCTGGATGAACCCCCTGATCGTCAGGCTGCGGTGGAGCACCTGCTGCATCAGCGTCGGCAGCCTATCGATGCCGGACTCCGCGATGACATTGTATTGCGCGATCAACCCGCAGACCGGCACGCGGGCAAAATCGTTCAACAGGGGGAACACCGCATCCCAGACAGGGCCGCCGACATTCTCAAAATAGATGTCGATGCCATCAGGGCAGGCCGCCTTCAGCCGCGCGGCAAAATCATCGGCACGGTGATCGACGACCGCATCGAAGCCGAGCTCCTGCCGCACGAAAGCGCATTTGTCAGCGCCGCCGGCCATGCCAACGACACGCGCACCCTTGATGCGGGCGATCTGTCCAACGGCTGACCCGACCGCGCCGCTGGCCGCCGCCACGACGACCGTCTCGCCAGGCTTTGGCTGTCCGATCGTGAGCAGGCCGGCATAGGCGGTGAAGCCCGGCATGCCGAGAACGCCGAGTGCCGTGGTGACGGGCGCCGCCGCGGGTTCGAGCTTGCGCAGCCCGACGCCGTCGGACAGTGCAAAGCTCTGCCATCCCGAGTGCGACAGGACGACATCGCCTTCAGCGAAGCCGGCATGGCGGGATCTGACGACACGCGCAACGGTGCCGCCTTCCATCACGCCGTCGATCTCGACCGGCTTGGCATAGGATTTGGCGTCGTTCATCCGCCCGCGCATATAGGGATCAAGCGACAGGTAGAGGATCTGCAGGAGGAGTTCGTTCTCCGCCGGCTCGACAATTTCAACCGTCTCGATACGAAAATCGCCTGGCTTCGGCCGGCCTTGCGGTCGCGCTGCAAGCACGATGCGGGTGTTTGTCTGGGCTGACATTTGGGGACGACCTCGCTGTCAAGGACACTCTACTCGAAAAACCGGTTGGGCGGCCGCTTCAGGCCAAGATTCTCGCGCAATGTCGTTCCCTCGTACTGCCGCCTGAATATCCCCCGTCGCTGTAGTTCGGGCACGACCTTCTCGACAAAGTCGTCGAGCCCGGCGGGCAGATAGGGAAACATGATGTTGAACCCGTCGGAGCCCTCGGTGACCAGCCATTCCTCCATTTCGTCTGCGATCGTTTGAGGTGTACCGACGAAAGCAAGGCCGGAATAGCCACCCAGCCTCTGGGCAAGCTGCCTGACGGTCAGGTTCTCCTTGCGCGCCAGTTCGATGACACGCTCTCGGCCGCTCTTGCTGGCATTGGTTTCGGGGATTTCGGGCAAGGCCGCGTCCGGATCAAAACCGGACGCGTCATGCCCGATCGCGATCGACAGCGAGGCAATGCCGCTCTCGTAATAGACGAGGCTGTCGAGCTTCGCCCGCTTGGACTGCGCGTCCTCGACGCTGTCGCCGACGACGACAAAGGCGCCGGGCAGGATCTTGATGTCGTCGCGCGAGCGGCCGAGTTTCTCCGCACGGCTTTTGACGTCGGCGAAGAAACGTTGCCCGGCGGCGAGATCGGCATGCGCGGCGAAAATGACTTCCGCCGTCTCTGCCGCCAGTTGCCGCCCAGCCTCCGACGCGCCGGCCTGGACAATAACCGGCCAGCCCTGGATTGGCCGGGCGATGTTGAGCGGCCCGCGCACCGAGAGATGCTTGCCCGTGTGATCGAGCACATGCAATCTGGAAGGATCGAAATAGAGACCGCTTTCAGCGTCGCGGATGAAGGCATCGTCAGCGAAGCTGTCCCACAGGCCGGTCACGACATCATAGAATTCCCGCGCCCGCCGGTAGCGCTCGTCATGCTCGACATGTTCGTCGAGGCCGAAGTTGAGCGCCGCATCGGGGTTGGATGTGGTGACGATGTTCCAGCCGGCGCGGCCGCCGCTGATATGGTCCAGCGAAGCGAAGCGGCGGGCGATGTGGTAGGGCGCGTCGAACGTCGTCGATGCGGTTGCGACCAGCCCGATATGATCGGTGACGGACGCCAGCGCCGACAGCAGCGTGAACGGCTCGAACGACGTAACCGTGTGGCTGCGCCGCAGCGCCTCGATCGGCATGTTGAGAACGGCCAGATGGTCGGCCATGAAGAAGGCGTCGAACTTCGCCGCCTCCAAGGTCTGGGCGAAGCGCTTCAGATGCGCGAAATTGAAATTGGCGTCGGGATAGGCGCCCGGATAGCGCCAGGCGCCTGTGTGCAGGCTGACAGGGCGCATGAAAGCGCCAAGCCGCAATTGTTTCTGTGTCATGGAAATCGTTCCGACCGATCAATATGGTCGAGCGCCATCGCTCGAATCCTGATCTTTAGGATCGGCCGGTCCGCTCAGCCCGGGAAGGTATTCCGTTGCGCCGCGCCGGGTTTTTGCAGCAATTCCGTTTGCGATCCAGGACCGCAGCACAAAAAATGGCCGGGCTCGAATGCGGCCCGGCCAAAAGAAGGTTCAAACCTTCAGAGGGGAACACCGCTCAGCGGAATGGGAGGAGACCGCCGAACGATTTTACCTTTTTGAGCTTATTTCCGCGACTTGGCGACGAATGACGTTCCAAAGAACACGCAAAATGGCGAAAATCTGTTCGGCATTGAGCAAAACCGGGCCACTTTTGGGCGACATGCATTGGGCTTCACAGGCGTTCCGCTCCAGTCTGGAGAAGGTCGGCATAGTGGCGGCGCGCCACGTCGGGATGCGAACGCAGACGGCTTTTCAGGACATTGGTGCCGACATCGCGGAACAACGGGTTGTCCGGGTCGCTTGCCGGTCCGCGTGCCTCGGCCGCCAGCTCCTCGGGCAAATTCAGCAGCGGTATCGTCGCATCCAGCCGCGCGCTGAAGAAGAAGGGAACGGAAATCCGCTCGACGCCGGCAGGCGGCGTCACGACGCGGTGAACGGTGGCGCGCAGATACCCATTCGACGCCAGTTCGAGCAGTTCACCAATGTTGACGACAAGCGTTCCGGGGAGCGGGTCCACATTCACCCAGCTGCCGTCATATTCAACCTGCAGCCCCTTGTTGTCGTCCTGCAGCAGCAGCGTCAGGAAGCCGCCATCCTTGTGCGCGCCGACACCCTGGTCGCCATCCGTCGCGTTGCGCCCGGGGTAGCGCACGATCTTCATGCGATGGTTGGGCGAGTCCCTGTAGATCGCGTCGAAGGCGTCCTCGGGCTGATCGAGCGACAACGCGAAGGCTTTCAGCAGCCGGATCGCCACAGCCGTAGCCCTGGTCTGCCATGCCAGCAGCGCCGGCTTGAGATCGGGCAATGCCGAGGGCCATTGGTTCGGTCCTTGCAGCCGTGTCCAAGGCGCAATTCCCGGCCCTTGCGGGATGGGCTGGCGCTCGACGCCGATGTCGAGTTGTTCACGCCAGTCGGCGGCGCCCCTGGTCAGTTCACCGCCGGCGCGCGTGTAGCCGCGAAACTGCGATGACTTGACCATTTCGATCGCCAGCTTGTCGGTCTCCGGCAAGGCGAAGAACCGGCGCGAGGCATCGAGCACTTCATCGGTCTCCGAAGCCGAAATTCCGTGACCACTAAGATAGAAGAAGCCGACGTCGCGGGCCGCCGTACGCAGGTCCAGGAGAAATGTGCGGTGCTCGGACGCTCCTTGTTCGAGACGGCTCAGATCGAGTACCGGCACAATTCTGGGCATGGCCAGGTTCCTTCTTTTCTCCGCCCTTGCCGAGGAGAAGTAGAAGCGACCATCGGCAAGCACTCGAGGCGTGGATCGTGCATCCAAGGTGCCACGCAGGGGCAGCCGATCAAAGCAATGGGCACCCCAATCTCGGCACCAACAGAAGAAAGTCAGCGCTGCATATTGTGGCCCGAGGGCAAAATAATATTCCCAACGGATGTTTCATGCATATTGCGACGAGACATAGATCGGAGACGTTTATGCGGACTTCCGCATGAACTGAAGGCCCGGGCAGGTTGGCCGTTGCGCCCGGATCCCTTCTCGGGCTGTTTGCCTGATGACTTCAAGCCAGCCCGAAAGTCTCCACGGCGCGCATGATGCCGCGCAGTTCGGCGAGGCCTTTCAGCCGGCCGATCAACGAGTAGCCGGGATTGATCCTGGTCTTGCCGATATCGTCGGCAAGCAAGTGGCCGTGATCGGGGCGCATCGGGATGCGCCAGTCGGCGCGACCTTCCCTGCTGCGTCGCGCCTCTTCCTGCATCAGTGCGAGGATGACATGCGCCATGTCGGTGCCACCTTCGAGATGCTCGGCTTCATAGAACGAGCCATCCTCCTCCATGGTGATGTTGCGCAAATGGGCGAAATGGATGCGGTCGGCGAATTCCTTGACCATGGCGACGATGTCGTTGTCGGCGCGCGTCCCGTAGGAACCGGTGCAGAATGTCAGGCCATTGGCGGGGCTGTCGACGGCGTTGAGAATAAAACGCGCATCCGCGGCGGTCGAAACGATGCGCGGCAGGCCATAGAGCGAGAAGGGCGGATCGTCAGGATGGATGCACATGCGCACCCCCTCCTGCTCGGCCACCGGAATGATCTCGCGCAGGAACCAGGAAAGGTTGTCGCGCAATTCCTTCGGACCGATAGCATCGTAGTCCGCCAGGGCCTCGCGAAAACTGTCACGGTCGTAGCTGCGCTCTGTTGCCGGCAGGCCGGCGATGAGGTTGCGCTCGATCCTGTCGATCTGCTCGTCGCTCAATTCCCTTAGTCGCGTTTCCGCCTCGGCAATGCGGGCGGCGCTGTAGCCGGCCTCGGCATTCCTGCGTTTCAGCACGAACAGGTCGTAGGCCGCGAAATCGATCGCATCGAAACGCAGGGCGTAGCCCGTCGTCGGAAGCCGATAGGCCAGATCGGTGCGGGTCCAATCGACCACGGGCATGAAATTGTAACAGACCGTTGTGATGCCGGCCTTGGCAAGGGCGCGGATCGTGTCGCGATAGTAGCCTGCGTAGCGCTCGCGCTCCGGCGCACCGATCTTGAAGGAATTGTGGACGGGAATGCTCTCGACGACCGACCAGGTCAGCCCTGCCGCCTCGATGATCTGCTTGCGCTCCAGAATGCTCTCAAGCGGCCAGGCGCGCCCGTCATAAATGTCGTGCAACGCCGAAACGATGCCCGTCGCGCCCGCCTGCCTGACATGATCGAGCGTCACCGGGTCGTTCGGTCCATACCAGCGCCAGCATTGTTCCATTACCGCTTTCCTTCTGCGAGGACGGCAACCTATTGTTGGACCGCAACGAGTGTCAAACTAAAGCGCGTCGCGTTTGAGCGGATTCAGGCGACGCGCTTTAGGTCCTTGTTTTTATGCATGTCGTTGCCCCAAAACCGGGGCCACTTTTGGGCGACATGCATTAAGAGCCACAGCAAATAACGGAGTACCCGCAATGAAGGATTTCGACGGCAAGGTCGCTCTGGTGACGGGTACGACCGGGATTGGCCTCGCAAGCGCTATACGCCTGGCGGCAGGTGGTGCCGCGATCATCGCCTGTGGCATCGACCGCGCGGCCAACGCGGCGATGCAAGCGCAACTGGAAAGCTCCGGGCCAGGCGTGCTGGTCATAGACACCGACGTCTCTGTGCCGGATCAGGTTCGCGATGCGGTCGCGGCCGGCGTCGAGCGGTTCGGCGGCCTCGATATCATCGTCAATTCGGCGGCGGTCCATCCATACGGAACAGCTACCAGCACCGATTTCGAGACCTGGAACAAGGCAATGTCGGTCAATGTCGGCTCGATCTACCTGACCGCGCATTTCGGCATTCCGGAAATGATCCGGCGGGGCGGCGGAGCCATCGTCAACGTGGCCTCGGTGCAGGGTCACGCTTGCCAGCAGAATGTCGCCGCCTATGCGACGACCAAGGGGGCGATCCATACGCTGACGCGCTCGCTGGCGCTCGACTACGCGCGCTCCGGCATCCGCGTCAACTCCGTGAGCCCCGGCTCGATCCGCACCCCGATCCTGGAAAAAGCGGCACGCGGCGAAAACGGCACCGATGCCGATGTCGAGGCCGCCTACAAGCGCTTCGGCGAAGCGCATCCCATCGGGCGCATCGGCGAGCCGGAGGAAGTGGCGGAACTCATCGCCTTTCTGTGTTCGGCCAAAGCCGGGTTCTGCACCGGAGCGGACTACAAAATCGATGGCGGCCTGACTGCCGGCATCGGCGTGAAGTAGAGCCATGTAGATCGGTTTTGGCCTTTACCGGGAGTCGCCGACATCTGACGACCCCCGGCGCGACCGCTTTTGGCGGGCGCGGCGCTGAAGTCTTCATCGCCAAACTGGCAAGTTTCTTGCCACCGCGAACCTCGACCAACACCGACTTCGGGTTTTTAAACAGATTTAGCTCGGCATCTAGGCGCCTCGCGAGCGCTGCGGCCGTGGTCGCGGTAGCTCGCCCGGTTAGGGCGGTGGCTGGCACCCCGAGCACGGGGGAACGGCATTCTCGATGAGCTGGACAAGCCGGTAGACGACCTTGTGGAGCCGGGTCCTGATAGCCAGAATGACGTCGAACCCGTGCAGTACTATCGATGGAGGCGGCAGCGTGTATGGAGGCCGCGGCGTGGATGGCGCGTGGTTTGCCGTCGCTACTGGCGTCGAGGCCGCTGGCGCGCCGGAGATGTTTCCGCCAATCCTACTGGATCCGTTTCTATTGAAATCCCGTAAACCGCGAAGGCTCCGGCATTTGTTGGAGCCTTCGCAAAGAATTTCAGGGCCGAGGGATAGGGCCTTCGGCTGACGTCATTCCTCGGTGCCGGATCGAACTGCCTGTGCTTGCGGCGGTGGTTCCCATCCGAAAACACTGCGTCCGCCCAGCATGTGCGACTGGTCGAACTCGCCTGCCACGATTTCCTTCAGGCTGGGACCGGTGACATAGCACTCGACCTGGCGTGACTGGTCGTCCAGCCGTCTCAATGCATCGATTTCCTCGGTGCGGCCGAGCTTCGCCTTGTGAACGGCCGATTTCAGCACGCCGATCGTCTCGTCATAGACTTTCAGCGGCACCGGGAATGGGTGTCTGTCCTTGCCGCCATGCGCCAGCGAGAACCGGCCGGGGTCCGAGAACCGGCATGGCGCTCCATGCACGACCTCGGCCACCATCGCCAGCGCACGCACGGTGCGGGCACCGACGCCTGGCACCAAGAGCAGCTCCGAGAAATCGGCAGGCCCGCGCTCGACGGCGGCAGCGATATTGCCGTGCAGGCGGCGCATGACGACGTCGCTTTCGCGGACGTCATGATGGGCCGGCATAATCAGATGCGGCAGCCGGGGCTGCGCGGGAGCGAGTGGCGAGCCGTGCTCCAGCAAGGCGAACTCTTTCACGATGCGATCGGGACCCAGATCCCGCAACAGCTCCAGTTGGCCGTGACGCGAAGCATCGGCGCGCCGGTCGGTCAGATTGACGATCTGGCCCTGATTGGCGCCTTCGATCGCGGCATGCGGCTGCTCGACGAAGCTCGTCAGCCCCTCGGACAGCCAGTGGTAGCGACGCGCCACCTTGCTGTCGCCGTTCATGCCTTGTTGCACCACGACCCAGTCGCCATCGTCGGTAACGATGAAGCCATGAAGGTAGAGGTCGAAGCCGTCCTGAACGGCGGCGCTATCGACCTTGGCGACCAGCCGACTGGCCTTGGCCAGGCCCGACCCGTCGAAACCGACGCGCTCGCCGATCAATGTCAGTTCGTGCGGAGTCTTGCGCGAATGGGCGCCACGTCCGCCACAGACATGGATACCGAGTTCGCCGGAGAGTGGAGACAGGCCGCGTTTCAGGGCGCCGACAACGCTTGTCGTGATGCCGGAGGAATGCCAGTCCATCCCCATCACCGCGCCGAAAGACTGGAACCAGAACGGGTGTGCCAGGCGGCGCAGCAATTCGGTGCGACCATAGTGATGGATGATCGCCTCGCACATCACCGCGCCAAGGCGCGTCATGCGATCACCGAGCCATTTGGGCACGCGACCGCCATGCAGTGGGAGATCAGCACTTCCAGATCGTTGCGCCAATTTCTGCCGCCCGCGTTGCTCGTTGATTAGAGATAGGTGTTGCGCACCTATCAGGGAAGCCTGCCGTCGCCCTTGCCAACGGATCGCACCCCGCGGGTTCGTCGGATTTTCCGATCCCGAGCGTAGCGGAAACGGATGGGGGCAAACCGTAGGAACGATTTGCATGGAAACCCGTTTGCCCTGACTGGAAACAGGATGAGCAAAATGGTCGCCCCGCGTGCTGCCTGGAAGGGTTTTTTGAAGGTTGGGTCGGTGTCCTGCGGCGTGAAGATCGTCGGCGCCACCAGCGAGGCGTCGAAGGTTCATTTCAGGATATTGAACCGCAAGGACGGACTCCCGGTCAAAAGCGTCTACGCCGACGAGGACACTGGAAAGCCGGTCGACGCGGAAGACCAAGTGAAGGGTTTCGAGGTCGAAAAGGATGAGTTCCTCCAGATCGAGCCCGACGATATCAAGGCGCTCAAGCTGACGTCGAAGCATACGCTCGAGGTCGGCGAGTTCGTGTCGATTGACGAGATCGATACGCGCTATCTGGAGAAACCCTACTATCTGATTCCGGCCGATGGCGCCACTGTGGAGGCCTATAGCGTGATCCGCGATGCCATGAAGAACAAGGGCGTCGCCGCACGATCCTGCGTCGTGCTGTATCAGCGCGGCCGCGAGGTTCTGATCCAGCCCTATGGCAAGGGCATGGTGATGACCGAGCTGCGCAACCACAATGAAATGGTCTCGCAGGACAGCATGTTCGATGGCTTGAAGACGCAGAAATATGATCCCGAACTGCTCGAAATCGCCGGCATGCTCATCGATAAGAAGGTGACGACTTTCGATCCTTCAAAGTTCGAGGACACCTACGAAGATGCGCTGATTGCCATGATCGACGCGAAACGCAGGGGCAAGCAACCGCCGAAGCCAGCGCCGAAGCCGAAAGAGAACGTCATCAACCTGGCCGAAGTGCTGAAAAAAAGCCTCAAACAGGAAGGGTTGGGGCCGCCTAAAAAGAGCGCCCCGCCGAAACGCAAGACCGCTTAGCAGCTGTCGCACCTGGCGCGCGCCAACACGCTAGAATTGATCGAAGTGGAGAACGGCAGCCACGTGGTAGGCCGGCACGGTTGCAGCCTTCGGGGTGGCGCTGGGCCGTGCCGGCCAGTGCTGGGGCTTCGAGGGACCAGCGACGATCAGGCTATAGGCATATTAGCAATCTCGCAATTAAGCCAAATGGCCTATCCTGCGCGGATATCGCGAAGGATGCGCATGCGGTCAGCTCGCCATCGCGTTCGCAAACGATCTCATTCATAGCGGCACTACAGCAATTTTCCCCAAGCCCTGGACACCGCAACGCCGCAAGTTGTGGCGGCAATGTTCCGGCGCCGACATGGGCTTCCATCGCAAAATTCCACAAGTCGGCGTTCTTGCGGCAGGCGGGCGCGACAATGGCCGGCAGGGCTGCTCTGGCAGTTTGGTTCTTTTAGCTGGAAAGGCGTAGGACGATGACGATTTCTCCGTTTCTCACCGCTCTCGGATCCGAAGGTCCCCCAGCCGACCGGGCGAAGGACATGGCCCTGTATGGATGGCTGGTTGGAAGTTGGGAAATGGATACGGTCCACCACCTCGACGACGGCACAATGCAGAAATGGAATGGAGAATGCCATTTTGGCTGGGTGCTTGGAGGCCGCGCGATCCAGGACGTTTGGATCAGGCCCAAGCGGCCTGCGCCGTCAACGATGTATGGCACGACATTGCGCATCTTCGATCCTGGGATCGACGGCTGGCACATCCTATGGAACGACCCGCTCAACCAGGATCACTCGCGCCAGGTCGGGCGGGCCGAGGGGAAGGACATCGTCCAGCTCGGCAACGACTCGCGCGGTTTGAAAACCCGATGGCGTTTCACTGAGATCACCGCCGACAGCTTCCATTGGATCGGCGAGGAAAGAGATTCCGAGAGCGACCCCTGGCAAATCACCTATGAACATTTTGCGCGCCGACAAAACCCCGAAGCCAGGTAGCCGTCGAAAGGAAAAGGCCGTCGTTTTTCCACGAACGACGGCCCCATGCTTGCCTGCCCGCCACCCCCCAGGACAGCATGGAGCTCCATTAGAGCAGGCTAAAATTTGCCGTCTATAAACTTTGACATAGAGGGCGGAAAGATTTTGCCGCCCTGATTGCGGCGATGTTCCCCAGGGAGTTTTTCGGACTAGGACAAATTACTAGCCGCCCCCTGAAGCGCGTCGCGCCGGTCCCGGCATAGCTTTGGCGGCTACGCACGCGACCGCCATCGACATAAGATGATTCCACCCGTCATACTAAGTGATTGATTCTGTTGAGGTGCGTATTACTTCGATGCTCGATACCAAAACAGAACCCATTCAGGCCGATGAGTTAGCCGGGTCACCATATAGATAAAATTTATTTCATTTTGAAATCCACCCAAATATAGTCTTTTACAAATCACTTTCTTCGTCTTACAATTATACTTTACGTCTTGGTAATATAAGCGCTTCACCAAGTCCTTCCGCCCAGCTCAAAGCGGCGGCAGGAGATGGCCGGATAGCGCCGTAGAGTACATGGAGGTGGGGATGATCGCTTTCAAACGCGATGCGAGCGGTCTTTATCTGGCGGACCCATTAGCCGGCGCACGTGTCGCCTTTCTGTTCCAGGATAAGTCACGCGCCGACCCGACATTCGATCTGACCGCCCAGAGCTGGGTCGACCCCGGTCAGCTTGGTTACATCGCGTTCTTCGTCCCTTCGGCGACACGCGACTGGAACGCTTTCGAGATAGGCATCCGCAAAGCCTTCGCCGACAGTCCCGGAACCCAGATCGGCTGGTTTCCCGAGCCGCTCAGCATCGCGCCGATCCTGGTCTCGGTCACCGGGCAAGGCACCTCGTCGCCGACGGTGGGGGAGTCCTTCTCGCTGGCATTCCGGCAGAGCGTGACGTTCCAGGTTCAGCCCGACCTGTTCACGCTGTCCACGACGGTGCTGTTCGACGACGCCTCCAACAGCCTGCAGATCGCCAACAGCCAGCCGCCGGCGGCGCTGCTGTTGACGGCGACGCCGCCAGCCGGCGCCACGGTGACATTCCAGTCGGCCGCGCCATTCGCGAGCTTGGCGCTCAGCGGACCGCTCGCTGGTACGGCAAGCGCCGCGTTTGAACTGGCGACCACCGACCTCGTCCAGTTCGAGGCCGGCATGATGTATTTCGACCCGCCAACCGGCGGCGGGCTGGTCGGTGCCTTGAACTATCCGGTTTTCCGCGGCGTCGGTGGCTCGGCCACGCCGTTCGGCTTCAACGTCACGCTGGACGTGCTCGGCCCACTCGACGCGACGCGCAGCTTCTTCCAGTTCACCGACCCGCTGCTCGGCTCGACTTTCGTCACCACCAACGGCAAGCCCTTTGCCCTCAGCACCATCAACACCGGCGATATCGGCACGGCGAGCCGTCTCGTCTTCGCCGGCCGTCCGCAACAATCGCCGAGCGAGCAGCGCTATTATTACCTGACGCCGGCGGGACAGTTCGGCCTGGCACTCGATACCGGCGCCAACCTGGCCACAGCCGTGACCTCCGAAACGGTGCAGATGCTGTGCGGTGTCACCGGCACCGAGTTCGTGACCGTCACCGTCGGCTCGACACCGGACAAGCTCGAATTCGTACCGGCGCAGCCAGCCTATCGCATTGCGCCAGCGCAGGATTCGCCGACCAACCCGGCTTTTCTCGATGCCACCGTGACGACTTCGTGGGCCCAGCTCATCGTCCAGGACGGCAGCTACATCTCGCAGCCCGAGCGCGCTCCGCTCTACAATCAGCGCACCAACACAGCCACAATGCTTGCCGGCGCTGAACCCGCCTCCGGCCTCACCGTCTATGTCCTCGACGCTTTCAAGGTCGCCTCGTGGAGCGCGAAAGGCGCAAGCACGCCAGCCATACCGCTCGTGCCCTATGCGGGCCTCGATTTCTCGACCGACCCGAACCTCAATGCCGCCGCCTATCTCGACATGGAATCGCGGGCGCTCAACCCGAGGCGCGCCAGCGACTTCATTCCAACGCCGAAGCAACGCGCGGCGGCAAACGCTGCCGCCGCCGGACCGACGACGCTGGCGATGACGCCGCAAGGCATGCTGGCCGAACTTGCCGGCACGCCGCTGGCATGGACCGGGTTGCAGATGGCGACGAGTGCGGCCGGCATCCTGGAATTCGAGGCCATGGGTCCGTCGATCTGCAAGGCCGTGCAGCAGAACCAGATCTTCACGGTGGTCAGCGAAAACCCCGCCAACCCCGACCCACTTGGCTCCGGGCAGGCCCTGTTCGACTTTTCAGGCGACAAACTGGAGATCGGCGACTGGACGTTCGACCTGTCGCCGGGCAAGCTCGCCGCGCCCGACGGCACGCCGCCGATCTTCATGATGAAATTCTATCCGGGCGAGACGATCGAAGCGTTGGTCGCCGACACAAGGCTGTGGTCGCAGGCCGACATCTTCAACAAGACGTTCACCGCCGCCGCCACCCAGACCTATCTGCAAAAGCTGATCACCGAGGCGAAGGCCGCGGTGTTCCCGAATGGTGGCACTCAGCCCGACACCACCTCGCTGTACTGGAATTTCTACCAGACCGTCACCGACCCGACCTTCAACGGCATCCTCGCCGTAAACTGCAACATGCAACTCGATGAATTGCCGACCGCAGTGCGCGCTGTGCTCGGCGGCATGAAGGATCCAGGCATAGCCGGCTTTCGTGTCCACCATGTCGGCATTGCCATCAACAACACCGACCCGTCGCAGGCCGTGCCGACGCTGGCGCAGAGCGCGACCTTCGCGCTGGTCGACTATGAAAAGGCGGCGAGCAAGTCGGCAGCGGCCCCCGATAGCAATATTGATATCGACATCGACTATGGCTTCGAGGTCGAATATCTGCGCGCTTTGTTCACCAATTCCGAGCTGCGCAGCTTCGCCTGCGAGGTCAATCTCACCATCAACAATCTGTTCAAGACCGGCGTCAACCTCGATGCCGCGCTGAGCCCGGCCGCCAAGGCCGGCGATGACGCCAATGTCATCGCCATCATGGGTTCCTACCAGGCACACGGCACCAGCGGCGACGACAAGAGTTCCGGACAGGGCGTCTATTCGTTCGTCGCCCAGGGCGATTTCGTCTTCAACTTTACCGACGACAACGGCAAGTCCAACAACAAATATCTCAAGCAGATCACGCTGACGAAACTGCAATTCTCGTTCGATGACGAGACCGCGGCGACGCCACCAAAAGCCGACACCACCCACATCAGCGCCCATTTCGCCATCTGGGGCGACATCGAGTTCAACGAATTCCAGGTGCTCGACCTGTTTGCGTTCGAGAAGCTGGCCTTTTCCAATCTCGGCATCGACGTCGGCTTCGACCTGACGATCCCGGCCCAGGGACAGCCGTCGACAAGCACGCCGTCGCTCAGCTTTTCGCCGGGTGACCTGCGGCTCGACCTCGGCGCCACCGAGAAGCGCAGCGGCGCCGACAGCCTGCTCGACCTGATCCCGTTCAAGCTCAAGTCATTCCTCTATTCGGGCACGGCCGATCAGACGATCGAGAGCCTGAACTATTATTCGCTCGGTTCGCTGCCTGGCCTGGCGGAAAACGGCGTCACGCTGCAGGACAGTTTCAACTATGCGCTGATCTTCGATCTCGATCTCGGCTCGATGGGCGGGCTGGTCGGTTCGCTTTCGGCCTTCAAATTCAGCGTCCTCATCGGCTGGCTGAGCCCCGAGGACGGCGGTGGGCTGGCCTTCGGCATCCAGCTTCCGCAAGTCGACGGCAAGCTGGAAATCAAGATCGAGGGCGTGCTGACCATCTCGATCGAACAGTTCAATCTCGAATACGCCACCGATGCCGATCCCAAGATGCTGGTGCTCGGCATGCACAATTGCTTCATCGAGATACTGGGCCAGCGCCTGCCGCCGGACGGGACGATCAGCATCGGCCTGTTCGCGCCGACCGAAGGCGCCGACCAGATTGGCTGGATCGGCGCCTACAATTTGGGCAAGGATGGCGGCGGCGGTGGCGGCGACGATGCGCAAAAGCTGCTGGCGGCCCCGGTGCCCGCCAAGCTGGGCGCTGTCAGCGATGTCTTCGAGCTCGTCTATCTCGGCGTCGGCCAGCGGGTCGGCCCCGACCCGACCAAGCCGCCCGCCAATTTCGATGCCTTCCTGAAGTTCATGCAGGGCGACTTCTGGGATGCCCTCAAGAACAAGAAATTTGCCGATATCTACCATCCCGAAGGCAAGTGGATCATCGTCACCGACTTCACGCTGCTGAAAGTGCTCGAGGTCGGCTTCGTCTTCTACGACGTGACGCCGTTCTACGCACTGCTGCTCAAGCTGACCGGCGGTGCCGGCAAGGGTGCGGAATTCGAGGTCGTCTACACCAAGATCTCCGACACGATCGGCAAATTCGCCGCCGTCTTCAGCCTGCCCGACAGCCTGCGCACCTTCCAGGTTGGCGCGGCCTCGCTGACGCTGCCGACACTGAGCGTCGACGTCTACACGAATGGCGACTGGAAGGTCGACCTCGGCTTCCCCGACGGCGACAACTGGAGCGTCTGCTTCCAGGTGCAGGCGCAGGCCGGACCTATTCCGGTGACCGGATCGGGCGGCTTCTACATAGCCAGCCTGAGTTCGGCCACCGACCCCGACGTGTTCAAAGGCACCTACCAGAGCATCCTGGCCTTCGGCTTTGCCGCGCGGCTGGGCGTCGGCAAGGATTTCACCGCCGGGCCGCTGAAGGCGGGGGTAAGCGTCACCTTCTTCGGCATCATCCAGGGTGCGGCCGGTTATCTCACCAGCGGTGGCGGAGACCTCGCCAAAAAGCCGGACGCGCTGTCGCTGCAAGGCCAGTTCGGCATCATCGGCGAGCTCTACGGCTCGCTCGACTTCGTCATCATCAAGGCCAGCGTCAACGTCCGCCTCGAGGCCAGCATCGGCATCATCCTGGCGCTGGAGCCACCCAGTGTGCCGGGCGGCGGTGGCGGCTCGATCCTGCTCTACATCGAGGCGAGCGTCAGCGTCAGCGTCACGGTGGAGATCAATCTCTTCCTGTTCTCCATTTCCATCAGCTTCAGCTTCAATGCCTCGTTCCGCTTCGAATGGCAGCTTGCCGGCTCGTCGCAGCAGGCCCAGATCGAAACTTTCGCGCGCCTGAAGCAGCGGCTTCTTGCGGGTGCAGCGGCGAATGTCGGGCTTTGCCCCAACCTGCCGAAGGACCTGCCTATCCTGTTCCTGCCGGAACTGACCGTGGTGTTCCCCGATGCGACCAGCAAGGGCACGCCGTGGGTCGTGACATCGCTCGGCATACAGTATGACGACAACCCGTCGCAGAACCCGACCTATGCCGACTTCAAGCCGTTCGAGGCGGTGACGACGCAGCTCGCCACCTTCGCGCTCATGCACGCGCTGAACCTGCCGGCCTACAACTCCGTGGTCCTGCTCGAATTCGATTCCAGCAGCGGCACGCCCGGTTTGAAGGACATCGACAGCGAGCCGGACGCGCTCACCGGCTGGATCGACTATCCGACCTTGCTTGGCCAGCTCGCCAATTTCTCCGCCACGCTTGCCGCACCGACCGGCAAAGCCAAGGCCTGCGTGTTCCCGATGCCGCCGTTCCTCAACATGGCGACCACCGGACGCACCGACGGCAATGGCAACGCACAAGATCTGTCCTACCAGTTCCTGGCGCAGAACCTCGTCTCGCAGACCTATCTGCAGACGGTCGACACCTATTTCAACCAGCTCTTCGTCAACCAGACCTCGAACCCGACCTCGGTCAACGACAGCGGCGGCACCACGCCGTTGTCGCAGGAGATATTCCTCGATTATTTCAAGGGACTGATCCGTGGCGCGGTGCACGAGCTGCTGGTGACTATGCAGGATGCGGGGCTGACCTCGTCACCGCTCGACAAGCTGTTCATGGCGGCGGTGGCCGCACCGACACCCGGCGCGCAAACACGCTTTCAGGGTCTCGCCGGTCAGATGTCGAGCGCGTTGCGTGGCGGCGTGCGCCTGCCTTACACCGCCGGTCTCACCGTGCCGGGCGGGGCGGTGTCGAACAGCACGAACCCGCTGTTCGCGCTTCTGTGGCAGGAATTTCCGGCCGGCGGCTTCGCCAAGAACAACAGCTACAGCATCACGCTGAGCAATCCCGACAAGACGCAGGACTGGCTTACCGTCAACGCCTCGTTCTCGCTCACCCAAGACGTCCTTAGCCCCTACCTCGCCTTCACCGAAGCGTCGATAACGGCGCCAACCAGCCCGACACCAATCGCGCTCAGTTCGACCGGGCCGCAATCTTTCGCGCTGGAGAACGCCATCGCCTGGACGCCGCCAAGCGCGACGGCGCTCAGCCTGCGGCCATTCGCGCCAAGCCTGGAGAAATTGCAGGTAAATGAAGGAACGGCAGCGATCCCCGTCCTGGTGAAATCCCGCCAGGCGCAAGGGGCCTATCTGCCGGACGGCACGCCGCTGCCCGCCGGGGACATCACCTTTGCCACCAGCATCACGCTGACGGTCAAGCAGATTCCGGGCGCCACGCAAGGTAGCATGCTTGCCGACGTCTACGCACTGTCCGGCGCCAGCCAGTCGGACGAGGCGCTGCTCGGCCGGATCCTCGACGATCTCAGGGGCGGTGACCGGCCGGTCGACGCGATCCAGATCCTGTTCCAGACGGCCGCCGGTGCGCCCGGCCTCGTCTCGGCAGTGGTCGATCCAAACGCCGTCTTTGCGCTGCGCACCAACACCACGACGGTGTCGCAGCCGCCGCAAGGGCTGATGGCCTTTGCGCTCGGTCTGCCGGCGGGTGTGTCCGTCGGCGCCAGCACCGATATCACCGCGGATGGCGGCTACGGTTTCCTGCAGATCATCCAACAGGCGACGGTCACCAATGCGCAGGGTTACTATCTGCGTTTTGTCGACAAGACCGGCAACGCGCTGCCAACCGCGCTGTTCGTCAAGGGCGTCGCGCAGGTGACGATGCTGGTGACCTACAAGGCCGGCAGCGGAACCAACCAGAGCGGCTCGCCGCTCGCCATCCAGCCCTATTACAACGCGGTCGTGCTTGCCGGCACGCAGAGCGGCCTCGTCTACTATGCCGAGACCGCCGACCCGGCGCTCGAGGCACGCTACGTCAAGGTCGCGGCCGGCACCTTCGGTGTCGAGTTGACGCGCTCCGAGAGCGTCATGCAACTGAAGACGCCTGCCGCCCTGGTCAAGACCGGGCAGCTCGGCGCGGCGAACTCCCATTCGCGCGGCAAAGTCATCGAGGCGCTGCGCGCATCCGGCATCGCCGACGATACCGAACTGCACGCAGCACTGGTCGCGGCGGGTGATGCGAAGGCGTCGCTCAACTCGCTCTACAGTCTCGTCACCTACCAGATACAGGCGACGACAGGCTTCGCGCTGAGCAATTTGTCGGCGCCGATCCAGCCGCAAAAGCCCGACCAGTCCGGCTCTACCGGCACGTACCGGGTGTTCGCGCCGCTGTACAACGTCGCCACCGCCAATGCCGGCTCCGCCACGCCCGACCGCTACGCTTCGATCAACGACAAGTTCACGCTGGACTTCTTCGTCAACGACGCCTTCGGCAACCAGTTGCCGACGCCGGCCAGCTACAACGATACCAACCTCTATTTCGATCCGATCGTGCCGGTCGACCAATGGCCGGGGATCCTGCCGACCTATGGTTTCAACGGCTCGACGCCGAACACGATCGAGATCGTCCTGACGCCGAGCCAGGCGGCCTTCAGCGGCATGTCGGCGGACCAGAAGGCGGCAGCCCTGGCCAATTTCCGCACCATCGAGGACCAGATCAGCGGCCCAGGCGTATCGTTCTATGTCGAGACCAGCCTTGCCCTGCAGGCGGATGGCAGCAGCCTTGTCAATTTCCCGGTGGGTGCTGCAGACACCAGCAAGGTGACCGGCATGGTTGCCGACCTCGTCAACTGGCTGGCGGGGCTCAGCACCAACTTCCCCGGCGCAGTGACCATTTCGATGCCGGTCAGCGGCCCCGGCGCTTTGCCGCCGCTGTTCGAGATCGTCGTGCTGTTCGGCATCACCCGCGATGCCAAATTGATCTCGCCCTATCTGAAGGACCAGTTCGGCACGATCATGGTGCCGTCGGCGCAGAACGTCGCGACCGGATTTGTTCCGGCGACCGGCGGCGCCAGCAACATGTCGCAATTCGCCGCCGCTTTCGTCGGCGGCTTCCCGGCGCAGAAGCTCGCCATCGGAATGAATGGGGCCGACGCATCGCCACAGCAGAAACTGTCGAGCACGGCCCAGTCCAGCACGGCACTGGCGCGCAAGCGGCTCAAGTCATTGAAGCTTGCCCATGACGGCTCCGGTGGAGCACGCGCCGGCTCGCAATCGCTGTGGGCGGCGGCGGCATCGCTGCTCGACATCTCGATCGGCGCCGCCGGTGCCGGACCGCGCTTCCTGTCGCCCAAGCCGCTCGACAATGTGCTGAACAGCGCCAGTGTTTCGATGCCGCAGCTGTCGTCCAAGCTGCCGGCGCTGCCGGCGCAACAGCTGTTCATCGACACCGACCTCGACCAGCTCAACCGCATCTTCTTCCAGGCGGTCGACGAGGTGCTGTCACCGGCCTCGGCGGCCAAGGCCTTCGAGGTCGCCCCCGACGCCTACGACGCGATGGCGCTCGGCCGCGAGGCGCTGGCGCAGAAATACGCGCAATACGAAGTGGACTGGCTGTTTGGCCCGCAATCGCCGTTCACCGGCACGACCGCGGCACTTGCCATCGCGAAGGATGTGTTCGAGCAGCAGATGCGCGCGGCGCTGATGACGGCCTATTTCGTCGACACCATCGTCCAATACGACGTGACCTGGAACCAGTCGGTCTCGGCTGCCGCCGATGGCAATATCGAGCTCTTCGGCCAGATCGAAGCCATGCTCGCCGGAAACTACAGCTGGAGCGGTCTCAGCCTGTCGGCGACGACAAACAATCCGCACGGCCTGACCGACGGCAGCAGGGTGCTGATGATATTCCAGGCCAGTTCGGGGCAATTGCCGGCGAATGGCGTCTACGGCGTCACCGTCACCGGTGACACCACCTTCACGATCGCCACCGCCGCCAGCGGTTCAGGCGCCGGCACCTTCTCCGCCACGCGCCAGAATGCCGGGCTGTCCACCGCCCATGTCGGCATCAGCAGCACGGGAGCAAGCCCCCTCACCTTCCTCTACGGCGATCCCGACGCGGCCGCTGCCGCAGTGGTGCCGTTCGATCTGCGTTTCGCCATCACCAACCTGCAGTTCTTCCTGGCGCCGGCGGGCGCACCCGACGAAGCGCGTCCATCGATCTGGCTGCAGCTCGTCGATCCCTATCCAAAGGGCGTGCCGCATGTCGGACCTGCCGGCGCGCTGACCAAAATCCCGGTGGTGTACCGTCAGTACCCGACGCCGCCGACGCTGGTCAGCCAGACCTGGTCGGGCTACACGCCAACGTCGGGTTCGGGCAATCCAATCGCCGACGGCGCCGACTGGAGCTATCTCTACACCTATCAGGCGTTCCTCGTCGCGCAGGACCAGATCAACACCGCCGTCACCTACAACACCAACCTCAGCGCGGCGCCGGACAACCCGCCGAACTCCGCCAACCCTGCCCCCAGCGCAGGCCCGCCCTACGACCTGTTCACGGCATTGGCGCGCACCTCGGCCGTCTACGGTGCCATCAGCCCGGTGCTGCGCAACCCGGCCGATCCAGCCTGGCCCGATGCGGTGGCCGCCTTCGCCACCGCCATTGGCGAGGTGACGGCCAACAAGGACTGGAATCCGAGCCTGAACATGGCCCTCGGTCAGGGTCTGATCAGCGTCACCGACAGCTACGTCGTCACAGACACGCTGCAGCCGGACGGGACGACGCGGCAGATCGATTTGCAGTGGCCGGCCGCTCAAGGCGAATCCAGCTTCTCCAATGTCGCGCTGACCGTCACCGCACTCGACCCGTCGACCCTGACGCCGTACCCCAACCAGCATCCGGTCCAGCCGTCGCCGCCGGACGGCCTGCTGTTCGAGGTCGACAACGCCGCGCCCGGCAATTTCGGCGTGGCGCACACGATCGAGGTCGATGCACTCAACGTGCTGGCGGCCGAGAATGCGCTCGCCTCGGTGCAGATCGAGCGCAACCTGATCACGCTTGAAGCCTCGAACAACACCGCGTGGCAGGTGGTGCCCGAATTCGTCTACATGACGCCGCAGGTCAGGCCGAGCCAGCCGGTCACGCCGTTCATCGACAATGCGACGCCGATCGATGTGGCGACGCTGCCCGGCCAGGGTTCAGGTGCTGCCTGTCCGACATCGCCGTCAAGCCTTTGCCAGCGCATCTACACGATCATGGCCGACCTTTTGGCCGACCCGGTGCACGAACAATCGCTGCTTGCGGCGCAGGCGGCCGCCAACGTGACCAGCGGAACCACAAGGCGGGTCAAGGTCGCCTGCTCCTACCAGTTCCCGTTCCCCGCCGTTGCCGGCGGCGCGTTCGACGGCGCCTCGATCAGTCCGCTTGTCCCGATCGTGCTGGCGCGGTCCTTCGAGATCGACGGGCAGCAGCCGGCGGAGCTCGGCGATTTCGCCGCGCTTTTCGCGGCGGCGATCGCCGGCTGGGCCTCCAAAAACAGCATCGTCTTTGGCGCCAACGCAATGCCGGCAGGCGCGAGGCTGGTCTTCGACATCACGCTTTACGCAGCACTCAGCGGCGTCAATACGCCGGTGCTGCGCTTCAGCAACCTGCAACTGAAACTGACGGACATCGACGCGAGCTGACCGCCTCAAGGCGGGCATCGCGGCGGCGTCACGCAGACACGAGTGGAAGGAGGAGCCGTTTCGAAACCAGACCATCGGGCCCCAAGCCGGCAACAGGTTTTGGAAGCATCCGATGTTGAAACAAAACGATCGAGCGACGGCACGCTTCGACTTCAAGTCCGCCGCTCTGGAATTCGCCTGCAAGAACGACAGTCCGAAACCCGCAAACCGCGAGGGAAATTATGGCAACGACCGCAAAATTCGACATTCTCGGTGCAAACGCATCTAACCCAAACTGGGATGGCTCGCCGCTGACGCTGGCCTACCACGAAAGCGCGGCGATGCCGCAGACGACCAACGGATCGATGATCTTCGCCTATCAGAACACCGCCTCCCTGAACAATGCCGGCAAGCTGGCGCTGACCTCGGGCAGTTCGACACCGTCGTTCCTGACAGCTCCGGCGTTGCTTTCCCAGCCGAACATCCTCGTCAACAACTGGCAGGCAAACAATCTCTCCGTCACCAATGTCAGCGTCGCGAACGCGACGCCGATCTGGATCGAGGCCTTCGGTCCTGGACTGCCCGGCCAGAAGCCGGTCGCCCTTGCCATCAACACCGCGCTGACGCTCAAGCCAGGCGGCATCGCCCAGGGAACGTCGACCCCGAACTGGATGCAGCTGACCCTCGGGACGAATACGGGCCAGTTGATCATCGTTGCCGTTGTCGGCGGTCCGCAGGATGCGTCAGGCAACAACGCCTACGCCGTCGCGCTGAACTCGCCGTCCGGCAACACCGGTCCGGGCACCGGCACCGCGGCGCCACAAGGCTATTACGCGACGACGGGCGGCAACAACTACTCCTTCGAATTCAACTGGGGTTCCTCGGTTGTCTACGTGGCGAACATGTCGCCTTCGACGGCTTCCTCGCTGACGGCGGAACTGCTGTCTCTGTGATCGAAGCGCGGGAGCCGGAAGCGCAAGCCGCCGGCTCCCGCGACAATGCCGGTGCAAAGAGGACATCCTGGACATGCACGACTTCATCGCAGCGGGCACGGTCAACGCGACCTGGAACGGCATGCCGCAGACACTGGCGGTCCGTGGCAGCGTGACCATGCCGCAGACGCCCAACGGCTCCCTCATCGTCGGCTACTTCAACCAGTCACAGCAAAACAACGAGGGCAGGCTTACCTTCACCTCTGGCAGCAGCGCGCCAACGAACGTTCGGGTTCCGGCCCTGGCACGGATGATCAGCGTGCTGACGGCGAACTGGCAGGCCAACAACCTGACACTCACCAACACCAGCCTCAATGCCGCGACCCCCATCTTCGTACAGGCCTTCGGCCCCGGCATTCCCGGCATGCAGCCAGGCCAGCTCGTGAGCGGCACACCTGTCCAGCTGGCGATGCGCCAAGCGGTGCAAGGGATAACGACACCGAACTGGATGCAGCTTGAATTCAGCTCGAGCACCAGCAATCAGCAGGTGGTCGCGGTGGTCGGTGGACCGCCTGACCAGTCGGGCAACAATGCCTATGTGATTGCGCTCAACGCCCCCAGCGGCGACACCGGACCGCCGACCGGGAACACTCCGCCGGACGGATTTTACGCCACGGCGGCCGGCAACAGATACACGATGTCCTTCAGTTGGGGGGCGGCGATAGTCTACGTGGTCAATCTCTCGCCGCAGACCGCAACGCCGGTGACGACCCTGCTGCAATCCCTGTAGACCTCCGCACCGGTCCGCCTTTCCGCCATCTTGGCTGCTCTATGAGACGGAAGCCATGCCACCTTCGGACTTCAACATTCTGGGTCAATCCCTGGCGACGGACAATTGGGATGGCTCCCCGGTGGAGCTTGCCGTGCGCGACAGCGTGGCGATGCCGCAGACCCCCAGCGGGTCGATGATCCTGGCTTTCCAGAATGCTTCCGAGATGAACAATGCCGGCAAGCTGGCGCTGACCAGCGGCAGCAGCCAGCCGCAATTCCTGCTGGCGCCGGGGCTGGCCTTGCAGCCCACCATCCTGATCAACAATTGGCAGGCCAACAATCTGAACATCACCAATGTCAGCGTGAACACCAACACGCCAATCTGGATCGCGGCCTATGGGCCGGGCATGGGCGGCGCGGCGCCAACGCCTTTGCCGACCACCGGCGACGCCGTCCCGGTCGCTGTCGACACCACGCTGAAAGCGGTCACGCTGCCGCAGTACATGCAGCTGGGCTTCCAGGCGAATTCGGCCGGTCTTTGCCTGTTCGCTTTCATCGGCGGCCCGCAGGACACCAAAGGCAACAATGCCTATGCGATCGCGCTGAATTCGCAGTACGGCGATACCGGGCCCGGCCACCCGACACCGGCCCCGGCCGGTTACTACGCGACGGCCGGCGGCAACAGCTACAGTTTCGAGTTCAACTGGGGAACCTCGGTGCTGTTCGTGGCCTATTTTGGCAGCGGCTCCGTCCTGAGCGGCGTCCCCAAGGTGGTGACTGCCGCCCCCACGGTGACATTGCAGACGCTGTGATCCTCGCGGTCATGCTCCGCCGCCGATCGGCACCTAAACTGATTAAAAATAGAGCAATATTGAAATGAACTGACCGTGAGTCGTATAAGCAAGTTCTTAAGTGCACCATCACAGTTTTGTTGGAAGTAAATTTCAGATTTTATGGCTTTGCAAGCTAGACAGATTTCCGGATCGGGCGCACTATGCTTACGGATCGAAGTCTACAGCCAGTATGAGGGAGGCCCCATGTCGCTTGGTGGATCGATGGCGCGTGCGCGATTTCTCTTGGGTTTTTTCGGCAGCAGCCTGGTACCAATCGCGGTGCTGCCCGCAGCGGCCGAGATCCTCAATCCACCGGTGCTGCAGGATGACCGCGCGCCGATCGCCAAGCCTGCTCTGACGGAGCTCGCACCTGCTGCACCACTGCCCGGAAACACGCTGCCGGTGCGTGGCGACCGCCTGCTCAATCTCAAGATCGAGTATATCGACAACCAGATCTACAACCCGTCCACGGGCGGCTACGACAAGGTCCATTTGCGCGGCTACACCGGCAAGGGCGTCGATCCCAAGGCTCCTTATGTCTCGCCGACGATCGAGGCCGTTCCGGGCGACACGGTGCGCGTCACCCTCGACAATCAGTTGCCGGCAGGGCCGCAGCCCGGCGACCCCGGCTGCATGCCCGGCGGCCAGATGCCCGACATCCCCCACTGCTTCAACGGCACCAATCTGCATACTCACGGGCTGTGGGTAAGCCCATCGGGCAATAGCGACAACGTGCTGCTGTCGATCAACCCGCAAACGCAGTTCACCTACGAATACAACATCCCGTCGGACCATCCTTCCGGCACGTTCTGGTATCACACCCATCGCCACGGCTCGACGGCGCTGCAGGTGTCGAGCGGCATGGCCGGTGCGCTGATCATCCGCGGCAACCGCTTCCCGACCCCGACAACCCATGGCGACATCGATACGCTGATCCCGACCTCGGCGATCCCCGAGCGGGTGCTGGTGATGCAGCAGATCCAGTATGCCTGCCGCGCGCCGGCGGCCAAGCCCGGAGAACTCGGCCCGATCAAGCAGGACATCAACGGCCACTATTTCTGTGATCCCGGCGATGTCGGCGGCATCGAGGGCTATGACCAGTTCGGGCCGGGCACCTGGCCGGCATCGGGGCGCTATACCTCGCTCAATGGCAAGGTGTTCAATCCGAACGACGCCTTGAAGGCAACGCAGGGCCAGATCGAGCGCTGGCGCATGGTCCATGCCGGCGTGCGCGACACGATCAGCCTGCAATTTTTCAAGGTGCTTGACGGCAAGCTCAAGCCCGGAGTGAAAACGCTGCTCAATGCCGACACCAACGCGGCGTTCATCAAGGATACGTGCAGCACCACGCCCGTGCCCTATACGCTGGTCGCGGCCGACGGGCTGACGATGGCGGCGGCGCAGCCGACCAAGCTTGCAACCTTCCAGCCCGGCTATCGCTTTGACGCGCTGGTCGTCTTTCCAGAAGCCGGACGCTATTGCGTGATCGACTCTTCGGCGCCCAAATCAGGCGTGGTCAACGGGCTCGATGTCGGATCGCAACTGCTCGCACTGGTCGACGTCGCGCCGGGAACGGCGGTCGACAATGTGGAAACCTACGTCAATCGCAAGCTGGTCGCCCTGGCCGAGGCCACCATGCCGGCGAACGTCAAAGCGACGGTGGTGGCCGATCTCAAGGCCGGAATGAAATTCACCAGCTTCACGCCGCATCCCGACGTCACCGACGACGAGGTGAAGGGCAACGGCACGCAGGAGCTGACCTTCTTCATCGATACGACGGGGCCGAACACCAAGTTCGAGGTCGGGAACACGCTCAACACGGCCGACGTCAAGCCCTACGACCCGACCCGCATCGACCGCTCGCTGCCGCTGGGCAAGGCGCAGGAATGGACGCTGCAGTCGCACTTCGTCAGCCATCCGTTCCACATCCACGTCAATCCGTTCCAGATCGTCTCGATCATCGATCCCAACGGCAAGGACGTCAGCGCGCCGGGCGCGATAGACGATGCCGGCGGTGAGCCCTACGATCCGCAATATGCCGGGCTCAAGGGCGTGTGGAAGGATACGCTGTGGATCAAGAGCCTGATCCCGCAATCCTTGCCGGCCGGCTTCTCGGGCATCTACACGATCAAGGTCCGTACCCGTTACGAGCGCTACATTGGCGAGTACGTGCTGCACTGCCACATCCTCGATCATGAGGACCAGGGCATGATGCAGAACGTTGCCGTGGTGCTGCCTGATCAGGTGGGCGACATCACCCAGAGCGGCGCGATGCAGATGCAGATGGATGGCCACGATGGCCACAAATAAGGCGCAGCCAATGCCCGCCGCGCCGTTCACCTGGAGCGATGTGGAGGCGATCCTCGCGACGGCCGGCGGCACCGGGGGACCCGGCAGCCTGACGGGACTGACGCTGCCGGAGTTCCTGGCACTGCAGCTGCACGGGATGCCGCTGATCGCGCCGCTCTCGACCACCTGTTGCGGCACCAGCGATGCCAAGGGGCGCGGCGCGCGCTCGGCGCTGATCCGGGGCTTGCGCGGACTGCCGCCGTTCGACGGCAAGCAGTTCCCTCGCCTGCCCTGGGGCGGCAAGCCGGTCGCCGATGAAGACATAGACCGGATCGAGACGTGGATCGAAGAGGGCTGCCCCGGCGCGTTGATCGGTTCGATTGCACTCGCCAGCGAGGTCAGCGTGGCGACCGAGGCGCGCGTCGAGGTCAAGGGGATTGCCGGCCCGGTCTTCAGCGCGGCGTCCGATCCGGCGGCATGGCGCTATGCCAAGGGCGAGCTGCGGCAGCGCATGGACGTCGATGTGCTGGACGACGCGCAAAAGGAGCGGCTGCGCTATGCCTTTCGTGAGCTCTACAAGCTCAATAAATGGGTCGGCGACAAGCGCAGCTACAACAATCTGGCCTTGATCCACCAGAACCATTGTCAGCATGGCTGGGAACGTTTCCTGCCGTGGCATCGCGTGTATCTTTATGAATTCGAACAGGCGTTGCAGGATTTCTGCCCCGACGTGACCATGCCGTGGTGGGATTTCCCGGCTGAGCGCTACAAGCCTGAGGATCCGGCGAACGGCGCTATCCTCCCCGATGCGTTCAAGGGTTTCCTTACCGAGGCCTCAGTGCGCTTCCTGCGCGATCATGGTTTCCCGGCCAAGATCGGCACGCTGGTGGGCAAGCTGTGGGCCAATCCGACGCAGGCCTATGACGCGGTCAGCGGCGTCTGCGGCAAGGATTATGTGGAAGGGGAAAACCGCAAACGGCTGATCGACGCGCTGCTCGAGGTCAATTCGCTATGGTATCCGCTGCGCTATTCAAGCCAGTTCGGCAAAGGCACGATCAACACCGTCATCCACTATCATTATCCGGCACAGAAGGACATCGACGAGATCCTCAGCCTGCGCACCTTCCGCGACTTCGGCGGTGGCAGCCTCTATGTCGACAGCTTCGGCTTCCTGGACCAGAATCCGCACAACACGATGCACATCTGGACCGGGGGCATGAACCCTGCGTTCAAGACCAGCGCGCCCGCCGATCGCAACAGCGCGGTACGCGTTGCCGGACGCAAGTTCCACCAGCGCGACGACCTCTACTCCGAGCCGCAGTTCGGCGACATGTTCTCGAACCTGACCGCGTCCTACGACCCGATCTTCTGGCCGGTGCACGCCAATATCGACCGGCTCTGGTGGCGCTGGCAGCAGGACCATCCCGACGGCCTGCCCGCCGATCTCGATTCCGCGCTGACGCCGTGGAGCTACGCGGTGCGCGATACGCTCGATATGAACCGCTTCGGCTATGAATATGTTCGTGGCGGATGCCTCATGCCGGTCGGGCTGACCAGTCCGGTCGGACGCTTCGTTTCGGCGCCGATCGCGGTGCCCGAAGCGACCAAGAGCTTCCGCTCGGCGGAAGTGCGGCTGCACCGCGTTCCGCAGCTGCCGCGCTCCTGCTTCATCCGCGTGTTTCTCAACACGCCGGATGCCGACGCCAGCACGCCGCTCGACGTGGCGGGCTATGCCGGTTACGCGGCGATCTTCGGCCATGGCGAATGTTTTGGCGGGCCTGGGCATTGCGAGATTCCACCAGCGGAGAACCGCAAATTCGATCTGCGCGAGCGCAGCATGAACACGCCGCGCAACCACCGCATCGATGTGACGCGCGCGGCACGCCGGCTGATCGCGGCCGGTGCCACCAGCCTGACAGTAAGCCTGGTCGTGATCGGCGCCTCCTATGAGGAGGACCGCGAGTTGCTGCGGCTCGACGGGGTCTCGCTCAACTTTCTTGATTGAAAACACAAGATACGGCCGGCGCAGGCACCGAGGGGAAATCAAATGGCCGACCCAACAGTCTATCGCATCCACCCGGCCGTCGGCATCGCGCGGCTCGGCGACAGCCCCGAGGGTTTCTGCATCTCGCCGGAAAAGCCGGCGCAGTTGCCGATCGAATGCGACGCCAACGGCAATGCCGCGAAAGGCGATGCGCCGATCAAACACTTCAAGGACAGCAAGGGCCGCATAAAGCGCCAGGCTGCGCGGTTCCAGATCTTCGTTTATGACGAGGCCAACCCGCAGGGCAGTCCGCTGAAGATCGGCGACCATGTCGAAGGTGGCGGCAACCGCGGCAAGCTGGTCGATATCCAGTGGCGCGTTCAACTCGCCAACAAGAAGGCGGCATGGTTCACCTTCGACGGGCTGCGCGGCGAGGCCGGCTATGCCGCCGACGCGCCGCTGCGCAACGCCGGCATCACCGATCCGGTCGAACGGCAGAATCTGATCATCGACGCCGGCCCGCAAGCCGTCGACTGCACCGCGCGGCGCAAGGCGAGCTTCGGGCGGGACACCAACCCTGCCTATGCCGTCACCTTCCCGCCGACCGGGATGGTGCCGAACGACATCGACACGCTGGGCGAAATGATGACCGACGACAGCGGACGGCTGCTGCTGCTTGGCGGACACGGCAACAGCGGCTCGTTCCTCAGCGGGTTTGGCCATCCGCGCATCGAGACCTACGCCAACAGCGACGGCTGGTTCGACGACATCTCGGACGGGCCGGTGATGGCGCGGCTGGTGATGATGGAGGAGCGCGTCCAGGCGCTGCGCTACATCGATGTCGAATATCCCGCCTGGGTGCTGGTCGGATATCCGCGCTACGCGCCGGAAGTGCTCGACATGATCACGCTGGAGGACGTGGTCGAGGACATGTCTATCCGGGAATTTGCCTATCGCACCGACATGTACGGCACCGCGGGAACGTTTGACGCGCCGCAGAAGATCGATCCGACCGACACGGCGGCCTTGCTGCACTGGCAGGCAGGACCGGTTGAGTGGAACCCGGCCTATCGCCCCTGGTTCTGGCGCGACATCTGGCCGATCATTTTCCGCGCCGACGAATTCTCCTATTTCACCAACATCCTCCAGCAATCGAACTTCCCGCACAACCAGTCGAGCCGGGGCACGTTCGATCCCTATCGCTTGTGCATCCCGCCACGCATCGCACCGCGTGCGCTGGCGCAAAAGGAAGGCCGCGCGAAGGACGACCATGTCGGCGGACGGCTGCTCGAGGCAGCTGTGGAACCGAGCCTGATGCTGCTCGATGCAACGCAGGCGCCGGGCGCGGCTGCCGATGCCGTGGTTGGCGATGCTGCCGCCACGCTGAGGGCGGCAGCGGCTACTTTCACCGCGGCGGTCTGCCCGCCCGACGATGGTGAGACGCCGCGCAGCTATGCCGCGCGCTGGCAAAAAACCTTCGCCGACAACGACACAGTGGCCGAGCCGGGCTATGCAGAGGCGCGCAGCGCCTTCGATGCTGAGATCACCGGCGTGATCGAGCGCATCGCCGCGGCCGCCGCGCCGCCGCGCAAACGGATGCTGACGCTCGCCCGGGCCTCGTCGCGGCAGGAGCCCGGCGAACCAGACCGGACCACCGATCCGGACGAGCCGATCGAGGCTGCGCTCCGCCGGTTGGCGTTCGAATACCGCTCCGGCCAGTTGCTCGAGCGCGCGCTCGCTGCCGCGGCCAAGGATGCCACGACCGATCCCGGCCGTTCCGCGCGGCAGTATCTGTTCGATCTGCTGCGCAAGCCAGGCGAGGAGAACCTGTTCCGGCTCGACGCCAATCCGGCGACGCGGACCTATCACCTGCCGCTGATGCCGCTGCTTGCCGGCGACAATCCGATCACCAACAAGACGGTGAGCAAGTTCCTGCGGCTGACCGACACGCAACTGTTCCTGCTGCGGCAATGGGCGGCGGGCATCTTCATTGACGAGGTGGATGCAGGTTTCGCCCCCGCGATCGATCCGTGGCAGCCCTACAAGGACTGGAACGTGCCGGGCGGACGCGGTCTCGACCAGGGTGTGCTGTCGAACGGACTCGGGGGCGCCTTCTGCCCAGGCGGTGAGGTGACGTGGATCATCCGCAATCCGGCGATCTGGCGCGAGCCCTACCGGATCAAGGCAGACCCTGAATGGTACAGCTTTGCGCTGACCGCGGCGCAGGAGAACGCCAACCGATGGGGAGCGGGCGTCAGCGAGGAAGGCTATATCGCCTATGCCTCCGACCCGCTGTCGCTCGGCAGCGACTTCGATGTCGGATTGCAGCCCGGCGACCTGACCAAGCTCAGCGGCCTGCCATGGCAGGCCGATTTCAACGAATGCTCCACCCAGACGATCGACGTCACCTACGAGGAATGGAACGTCCTTTACCCGGACAGCGTCGGCAACACGCTGATGGAGCGTGAGCGGCGCGTGTGGGAGACCTTGTGGTGGCCGGCGCATCGGCCGATGCAGGCCTATTATCCCGTCGGAAAGGACTTTCAGTTCCGCAACTGGGCGCGCGGCATTCCGCAGACGCTTGCCGGCGATCTCAAGATGGTGACCGAATGGTCGAAGCTCGGCTTCATCGTCCGCAATCCGGCGGGCGGGCTCGATCAGCCCTCGCCCGGTATCAAATACATCTGCGTCGAAGATTCGGGAGAATGACCGTGACCAATCCGTTTGTCGGCAACTGGGCCTATCGCAGCTTCAACAACGACCCCGATCTCAGCAAGGCGGCCAACGACCTTTTATTCGGCGAAGGCACGCTGGCCATTGCGGAGGTTTCCATGACCGAACTTTCGGGAACGATCGGCGGGCCGGGATGGTCGCTCGATCTGCGCGGCAGCTTCGGTTACGGTTCGCCGATGCAGGTCCGCTTCCAGGGCAAGGGCGTGGTCGGCGGCGAGCAGTGGATCTACGACTATATCGGCTGGCTTGTGCCGGTTTGGCCCGATAGCACCGACCGGCTGGAAGTGCCCGCGATCGTCGGCTCGGTGGTGCGCACCATCCCGCATTCGGGCGATGGCGGCAGCACGAACCCGGCAGGGGTGGTGGCATCCTTCTATGCCGTGCGAGCAGGCTGACTTCGTCGTCATCGGCGGCGGGCCTGCGGGTGCCGCGGCAGCGCTGACGCTGCGCCGTCACGCGCCCGGACGGCGCGTGGTGCTGTTCGAAGCGGGACGGCACGAGCTGATAAAATCGGGTGAGATGTTGGCGGCGGTAGCACAGGGGCTGCTACGCCAGCTCGGCGTCTGGACGCCGTTCCTTGCCGCGGCTTTCGTGGAGAACCGCGCGGTCGTTTCGGCATGGGCCGGCGAGGCGCTCGACGAGCGGCACAGCATATTCTCCGCCCACGGCGCCGGCTGGCAACTCGACCGGGCACGGTTCGATCAGCTTATGGTGCAGGCGGCAGCGGCGGCAGGCGCGCAAGTGCGACTTGGGTGCGAGGTGCGTTCGGCGGTGCGCGAGGACCAGGGCTGGCGGCTCAAGCTCGCCGATGGGGACATTTTCGCAGGCGCCGTGATCTGGGCGACCGGCCGCAGCTGGCGGCTGGCGCGATCCTTCGGCGCGAAGCTTCGGGTGCATGGCCACCTCGCCGCATACACCCGCTTCTTCGACCGCGCGCCGGGCGATGGCCGCATGGTCATCGAGGCGCGCCCGGAGGGCTGGTGGTATAGCGCCGACTTGCCCGGCGGACGCCGGGTGGTGGCGTGCCTGACCGATCCTGACCTGGGCAGCGGCCTGCGCGATCCGGAATCCTGGTACCGCGCACTGGCGGCAACACGACTGATCGCACCGCTTCTGCCTCCTGGCGCGCGTGAAACCGCAACGCTGGTGAAATCGGCGGGAACGGCCACCGTCGATCCGGCAGCGGGTGAGCGCTGGGTGGCGGCGGGCGACAGCCTGTTCGCCGCCGATCCGCTGTCGTCGCGCGGGATCGTGCATGCGCTGCGCTCGGGGATCCTCGCCGCCTATGCCGCGTCGGACATGGTCGACGGACGCGACGACCTCGCACGCACGCGCTACGCGATGATCGCCTCGCAGGGCTTTGCCGACTACGCCTCCGCGCTCGGCGTGCATTATGCCGCCGCCGCGCGGTGGGACACTGCCTTCTGGCAGCGGCGTCGGCCTCAACCCGAAGAGCGCGCGGCAGCTTTTTATCACAGTGCGTAGCACATTTACGGAACTGCCCTCGCCGACACCATTGACGTCGGGCTCGGCTGCCTGAAGATGTCGATACTGCCCGCCCGAACAAAACAAGCGTCAGGCCGCCACGTTAGACGAGGGATTTCAGCAGTGCCCTGTCGGCGATTTCCATGCCGAAACCGGGCGTGCCGTCGTGTGGTTGCATATCGATCGCCAGGGATTGAACGCAATGAACAAAATCGATCTTGAAGGACAGGTCGCCGTCGTTACCGGTGGAGCGCAAGGGCTGGGCCTGGCCTTTGCCCGGCGGATGGTCGCATCGGGCGCAAGGGTGAGCCTGTGGGACATGAACAAGGCAGGGCTGGAGGTGGCCGTTGCCGGCCTCGGGGACGCAGCCAAGGGCGTCCTGGTCGACATCACCGATGCCGAGGCGGTGCTTGCGGCGCACGCCCGCACCGAAAACGAGAGCGGGGCCGTCTCGATCCTGGTCAATTCGGCGGGGATAGCCGGGCCCAATCACACGCTCGACGAGTATCCGCTCGATGCCTGGCGGCGCGTCATCGAAGTCAACCTCAACGGAACCTTTCACGTCAACCGCGCTGTCGTGCCTGCCATGAAGGCGCGCAACTACGGCCGCATTGTCAACATCGCCTCGATCGCAGGCAAGGAAGGCAACCCCAACGCGTCGGCCTACTCGGCGTCCAAGGCAGGCGTCATCGGGCTGACCAAGTCACTGGGCAAGGAGCTTGCCGGCTACGACATAGCGGTCAACTGCATCACGCCGGCTGCGGCGCGCACGCCGATCTTCGACCAGTTGAAACAAGAACATATTGACTACATGCTGGCCAAGATCCCGCGCGCACGGTTCCTCGAAGTCGACGAGGCGGCGAACATGGTCGCCTGGCTGGTCTCGAAGGAGAACAGCTTCACCACCGCGTCGGTATTCGATCTCTCCGGCGGCCGCGCCACCTACTGATCCAAACCACGAGAATTCGCGCGCGGCCCTTCGTTCTCTAGCGCCTGATCTCATCAAGACGATCGACCGCCTTGACGTTCTCGGCCGAAGGCCCGGTGGGATCGAAGTCGGACGCCAGATACTTGTCGACAATCGCCTTCGCCAGTTCCGGGCCAATCACACGCGCGCCCATCGTGATGATCTGAGCATTGTTGGACTTGGCAGCCCGTTCGGCCGAGTAGGTATCGTGGGTCAGTGCGGCGCGCATGCCCGGCACCTTGTTGGCGGAAATCGAAACACCGATGCCGGTTCCACAAAACAGCAAACCGCGGTCGAATTCACCTTCAAGCACCTTTCGAGCAACCGTCTGCGCTATGTCGGCGTAAAAGCCCGGCTGACTGAAATCCGTTAGCGTTATGCCGGTCTTTCCGGCCAGATGAGCCGCAATCACATCCAGAAGCGGCTTTCCCGCACTGTCGGCGCCGATAGCGATCTTCATGGGCTCACTTCCTTTCAGATTCTGAGTTGTACCGCGGATGCGCCGTCTGGCGCCCGGGTCCTGGGCGTCAGCGGGTGCATTCCATCCGCGGCCAACGGTTGGCATTCATAGTTTCGCCTGCAGCTTGACATTTGTCGAGTGCTAATCGACTATTGTAAAAATCGACGCCAAGAACAGAGATCATTCGTGTCGATCAGCTCGCGCCAAGGAGGGGTGTCGAGTGCCCTTGGGAGGAGAGCCGACGTGGAATTTTTGCTCGAGGTGGAAGGGCTGAAGAAGTCCTTTGGTGGCGTCGCAGCCTTGCGCGAGGGCCGCTTTCAACTTCGCGCCGGCACGGTTCACGCGCTCTGCGGCGGCAATGGCGCCGGCAAGTCGACCTTCCTCAAGATACTGATGGGTATCTTCAAGCGCGATGCCGGCTCAATCCGCCGTCGCGGCAAGGATGTGGAGTTCGCAAGCCCGGCCGACGCATTGGCCTCGGGCATCGCTATTATCGAACAGGAACTCAGCCCTGTCCCTCACATGACGGTTGCCGAGAACATCTACCTCGGTCGCGAGCCTTCCGCGCGGTTCGGAGGCATCGATTTCCGCGCGATGAACAGGTCCGCGCAAAAGCTGCTGGACGATCTCGAATTCGATATTCGAGCCACACAATACATGATGAACCTCTCGGTCGCGCAGATGCAGCTCGTCGAGATCGCCAAGGCGCTCAGCCACGACGCCGAGGTCATCTTCATGGATGAGCCGACATCGGCGATCGGCGAGCGGGAGGCGCAGCACCTCTTTGCCGCGATCCGCCGCCTGCAGGCCCAGGGCCGCGGTATCGTCTACGTTTCTCACCGGCTGTCGGAGATCTTCCAGATCGCCGATTCCTACACGGTCTTCCGTGACGGCGCCTATGTCGGCAGCGGGGCGCTTGCAGACATCGATCGGCACAACCTGATCCGCATGATCGTCGGCCGCGAACTGTCCGAGGAATACATCAAGACCAACACGCCCACCTTGGAAACCGTTCTCGAGGTTACCGCGCTCACGTGCCCGAACAAGATCGAGGATATCTCTTTCACCGCACGAAAGGGTGAGATCTTCGGCATTTACGGCCTGATGGGGGCCGGACGGACCGAGATCTTCAACTGCCTCTTCGGGCTCGACAAGCCTTCGGCAGGAAGCATCAAGCTCGACGGTGCCGAGGTCACTATTTCCAAGTCGGCCGATGCCATGGCGCACGGGCTGGCGCTGGTCACCGAAGACCGCAAGTTGACCGGCCTCAATCTCTCCGATTCCGTGCGCGCCAACATCTGCATGGCGAGCCTGCCGGAAATGAGCCCCGCCTTCAGCATGGATCGGCCGCGGGAGGCGCAAGCAAGCCGCGACATGCGGGAAAAATTCCAGATCAAGGCGGCGCGCGACACGATGCCGGTTTCCGGCCTTTCAGGCGGCAACCAGCAGAAGGTGGTGCTGGCAAAATGGTTCCTTCGCAACCCGAAGGTCCTGCTTTTGGACGAACCGACCCGCGGCGTCGATGTCGGGGCCAAGCGTGAAATCTATCGGATCATCAGTGACTTCGCCGCCGCCGGCGGCACGGTCGTGATGATCTCGTCGGAAATCGACGAAGTTCTCGGCATGTCGGACCAAATCATGGTGATGCGCGCCGGCAAGAGCGCCGGGATCTACAGCCGGGAGGAAACGGATGCCCAATCACTCGTCCACCTATCAACCTGAGCAGGGACAGGGTGTTCGTCCGGCGGCAGAGGAGTCAATGATGTCGGTTGGAAACAACGAGAACGCAAAAAGCTGGCTCGGTTCGGAGCAGCGCCGGCTGCTGATTCAGGAATACGGCATCTTCTTTGCCTTCCTGATCCTGGTTGCGGTTCTGTCGGTCTCCAACGAGTTCTTTTTGACAGCCGGCAACATCTCGAACGTGCTGCTGCAGACGTCGATCAATGGTGTCCTCGCCATCGGCATGACCTTCGTCATCCTGACCCGCGGCATCGACCTCTCGGTCGGCTCCGTGGTCGCGCTTGCCGGTCTCATCAGCGCCAGTTTCGTGACCACGTCCGCGACCGCCGGGATTTCCGGTTCACCCCATCCAGTCGTCGTCGGCCTCGGCATCGGTCTTTTGGTCGGCGTTGCCTGCGGCGCCGTTTCGGGTGTGATCGTGTCGCGCTTTTCGGTGCCGGCCTTTGTGGCGACGCTGGGCATGCTGTCGGCCGCACGCGGACTGACCCTCATCTATGGCGGAGGCCGGCCTGTTCCCGCGCTGACGCCGGCGTTTCGCTGGATCGGCACAGGCGACATCCTTGGCATACCAGCCCCGGTCGTCATTCTGGCTATCGTGTTTGCCGTCTCCTGGTGGATCCTCAACCGGACGCGTTTCGGCCGCTACATCTATGCCGTCGGCGGCAATCCCCACGCTGCCAGGACCTCGGGCATCAACATCACCCGCATTCAGTTCGTCGTCTATGTCGTCTCCGGCGGTCTTGCCGGCCTCGCCGGAATGCTGCTCAGCGCCCGCACCGGCTCCGCACTGCCCCAGGCCGGTATTGCTTATGAGCTGGACGCGATCGCCGCGGTGGTGATCGGGGGAACCAGTCTCTCAGGAGGGGTGGGCCGGGTGACCGGCACACTGATTGGCGCGCTGATCATCGGCGTCATGAACAACGGCCTCGATCTGATGGGTATCCAATCCTACTACCAGCAAGTTCTCAAGGGCGCCCTGATCGTTGGCGCCGTGATGCTTGATCAGAAGAGAAACTACGGGGCTTAGAGCATCGGACCCAAAGCCCCTCCGGGATCGGACCTGCACACCGCGTGTCCGTTGATAGGCGAACCATGTCGGTCGCTCACTTAAAGTGGAGGTACGAAATGAAAACATTGATGATAGCGCTCGCGTCCGCGACCGCGCTGCTGGCCTCGTCGGCCATGGCGCAGGAGAAGATCAAGATCGGCGCAGCACCTTACGGGTTGAATGCGGAGTTCATGCAGATCTGGGCAGCAGCGCTTCAGGAGCACCCTGCCGTCAAGAGCGGTGAAGTCGAACTGACAGTTTTCGACGGCCGCTATGATGCCCTGGTGCAGCAGGACCAGTTCAAGACAATGGTCACGCAGAAGTACAATGCGATCATCTTCGCACCGATTGACGTCGATGCAGGGGCGGCCGCCGTGCAGTCGGCCGCCGATGCCGGCATCCCGGTTGTCGGCTCCAACACCCGCGTCAATTCCGATCTCCTGGCCTCCTATGTCGGGTCCGACGACACGATCTCGGGCTACATGGAAGCCAAGACCGTGCTCGACAAGATTGGCTGCAAGGGCAACGTCGTCATTCTCGAGGGGCCGGTCGGTCAGTCGGCGCAGATTTCTCGCCTCGAAGGCAACAAGAAGGCGCTTGCCGAGTGCCCGGATGTCAAGATCCTCGAAGATCAGACGGCGAACTGGTCGCGCGCTGAAGCCCAGACGCTGATGGAAAACTGGCTCACCGCCCACCCCAAACAGATCAATGGCGTGATTGGCCAAAACGACGAAATGGCCCTCGGCGCCATCGAGGCGATCAAGGCCGCCGGCCTTGATACGAAGAGCTTTGCCATTGCCGGCATCGACGGCATCACCGACGCGCTCTACGCCGTCAAGAACGGCGAGATGACGTCGATCCTTCAGGACGCACGTGCCCAGGCACAAGGGGCGCTCGATCTCGCCATCTTCAATGCCAAGAAGGGTGACTACAAACCCCAGTCCGACATTTGGGCAACCTACAAGGACATGCCGTGGAAGGACGGCAAGGAGAAGATCTACAATGTGCCGTGGACGCCGGTGACGGCGGAAAACGTCGACAAGCTTCTTGCGACACGCAAGTAATTCAGCCGTGGGGTGTGCCCTCTTGCACACCCCACTTTCCAACAGGCCGGGAAGAGAACCATGACTGATTCAATACAGGTCGATCTCAATTTTTCACTTGGCGGCAAAGTCGCCCTGATCACCGGCGGCGCCTCCGGCATCGGCAGCGCCATTGCATCGGCATTTGCCTTGAAGGGTGCCGCAGTCGGAGTGATCGACATCAATGAATCGGTTGCGAGATCGAAGGCCGATGAACTCGGCAACGGTGCCAAGTTCTTCGTCTGCGATGTGTCCGATCCGAAATCCGTGGAGGCCGTGTTTGCTGCGGCGGAAGCGGCTTTCGGCCATATCGACATCGTCGTCAACAGCGCCGGCGTCGCCATCCTTGCTCCGGCCGAGGAGCTCAGCCTCGATGCCTGGGACAAGACCATCGCCATCAATCTCAAGGGAACGTTCCTCGTCTCCCAGGCCGCCGGACGCGTCCTGATCAAAGCCGGCAACGGCGGCAAGATCATCAACATGGCTTCGCAGGCCGGCACCGTCGCGATCGACCAGCACGTCGCCTACTGTGCCTCGAAATTCGGTGTCATCGGCCTGTCCAAGACGCTTGCCGCCGAATGGGGCAAGCATGGCATCACGGTCAATACGATTTCGCCGACAGTGGTGCTGACCGACCTTGGCCGAAAGGCGTGGGACGGGCCGCGCGGCGAGGCGCTGAAGCAGCGCATCCCGACCGGCCGCTTTGCCTTCCCGGAGGAAATAGCCGCCGCAGCGGTGTTCCTGGCATCGAACGGCGCCGACATGATCAACGGCGCCGACCTTCTGGTCGACGGCGGCTACACCATAATCTGAGCGGCGCAGGATTGGAGCAACAATGCAGCGGTTTATCAACAATCCCGACGAGGTCGTCGAGGATACGGTCAAGGGCTTCGTCAAGGCGCATGCCGATATCGTCAGGCTTGGCGGCAATCCCCGTGTCATCGTCGCCCGTCATGCGCCGGTCAGTGGCAAGGTCGGCGTGATCACCGGGGGTGGCTCCGGCCACGAGCCTGCCTTCATCGGCTATACGGGACGCAACATGCTGGATGCGGTTGCGGTCGGCGAGCTGTTTTCGTCACCAACGGCAAAGAGCTTCCTCGACGCCGCGCGCGAGGCAGATGGCGGCAAGGGCGTCGTCTGCCTCTATGGCAACTACGCCGGCGACAACATGAATGTGAAGATGGCGATAAAACTCGCGGCCAAGGAAGGCATCGACATCGCAACCGTCGTTGCCAACGACGATGTGTGCTCGGCAGGGCCGGATGAACGCGACAAGCGCCGAGGCGTTGCCGGCGAGATCTTCATGTGGAAATGCGCCGGCGCCAAGGCCGCGGAAGGTGCTGGTCTCGCGGACGTGCGGGCGACAGCGCAAACGGCGATCGACAACTGCCGCTCGATTGGCGTTGGTCTTGGCCCTTGCACGCTGCCCGCCGTGGGCCACCCCAACTTCTCGATCGAGCCGGGCACGATGGAAGTCGGCATCGGTCATCACGGTGAACCGGGTGTCCGGGTCGAACCGCTGAAGCCCGCCGCCGAGATAGCGCGGGAGATGGTCAAGATCGTCCTCGATGATCATGACCTTGCAGCCGGAACGGAAGTTGCGGTGCTGGTGTCCGGCCTCGGCGCAACCCCGGTCAACGAACTCTACATCCTCAACGACACGATCGAACAGGAGATCACCGGACGCGGGCTGAGCATCCACAAGACCTATATCGGCAACTATTTCACGTCGCTGGAAATGGTCGGCGCCACACTCACGGTCATGGCGCTCGACGCCGAACTGAAAAGGCTGCTGGATGTCGATGTCGATTGTCCCGCAAGGTTCTAGGAGACAGGCGAATGCAGCATTTTGAAAACGCTTCCGCTGGCGACATCGTTCTTTCGGTGGCGGACCGTATCATCGAAAACCGGGCCTATCTGAGCGAGATCGACGGCAAGATCGGTGACGGCGACCACGGCGTCAACATGGCCAAGGGCTTCGGCATGGCCGCGGAGAGGATCAGGGGCAACGACATGTCGCTGGCCACCGCCTTCGATACGCTGGGCACCGTGCTGATGACCGAGATCGGTGGTTCCATGGGTCCGCTCTATGGCGTCATGTTCACGCAATTCGCCGAGACGATCGAACACTCATCGTCAATCGATGCGAAGACTTTCAGCACGATGCTCACCAATGGTCTCGACGGCATCCAGGCCATCGGGTCGGCCAAGGTTGGCGACAAGACGCTTCTCGACACGCTCGTCCCGGCCATCGACGCCTTCGACAGCGCCAACGCCGACGGGAAGCCATTTCCGGACGCGCTGGATGCCCTGGTTGCCGCAGCCGAAAAAGGCCGCGACGGCACGAAGGACCTTGTGGCCAAGATCGGCCGCGCCAGCCGCCTGGGTGAGCGCTCGGTCGGCGTCCTCGACGCCGGCGCCACATCCTGCGCGTTGATCCTGAAAGCCCTGGCGCTAGGCGCCAAGCAGAAACTGCAGCTGTCCGCGACAGCGGTGCGTTGAATTTTGAAGAATGCTCCTCCCGAGCAATGGCTCCCGGCTGATCTTCCAGCCGGGAGCGGAGCAAGATTGAGAGTTCGCCCGTTTGCGCCCATCTTGGCGACCGATTATGGATTCGGGGAAACCAGGCAGCATGACCGTCAAGGCATCATCGGCGCGGAAGAACGGGACGGTGCGGACGGGGGCCGAGGCCGGCACCGAACCCATCCCGCTGCGCTACGGTGACGACCCCTACGTCTGGGCCTGCTGGCTCTACTACGAAGATCGCATGACGCAAGGCGATATCGCCGACATCATGGGCATTTCGCGGGCGACGGTGAACAGCTATTTGGCCGATGCCCGCGCCCGCGGGATCGTCAACATTTCGCTCGAGCCGTCACGGCTGAGTTCGCTCTCGATCGCTCAGGAACTCAAGCGTCACTTCGGGTTGCATGACTGCCTGGTCGTGCCAAGCGACGACAATGCGCGCCCGCTGATCGATCGTCTTGGCGGAGCTGCGGCGCAGGCGCTCGCCAAGCTTTTGAAATCCGGTGACACGCTTGCCGTTGCCTGGGGACGAACTGTGTTGGCAATCGGGGAGCAGGCCTCCGTGCCTGGCCTCCAGGACGTCACCGTCGTCCAGGCGACCGGAGGCACTCGTGCGAGTTTTGCCTATACGCCGGAACTATGCGCTGCCGCCATCGCCGGCGCCGTGGATGGGAAGCTGATCAACATCACGGCACCAGCGGTCGTTTCGACCGCCGAGGTTCGCGACATGCTGTTACGCGAGACGCTGATCGAAAGCCAGTTCGAGGCGCTTGCCAAAGCCAACAAGGCGCTTTTCGGCATCTCTTCCCTGCGCCCGAATTCAACGATCCACACCAGCGGCTTCTTCGAATCGGTCTCACTTCAACAATACCTCGCCAAGGATGCCGTGGGTGTCGTCGCCGGCCGCTTCATCGACGGACAGGGCAATCCGGTGGCCGGCCCGCTCGACGATCGTACGATCGGAATATCGCTCGACAGGCTGAAGGCCATCGGCCTGCGCATTGCGGTCGCCGGCGGTTTCGACAAGGTGCCGGCAATCCTTGCCGCGCTGCGGGGCGGCTACGTCAACGTGCTCATCACCGACGCCGCCACCGGCCGCGGCATCCTCAATGCCGACGGCGTGACGGAGCTCGACCAGAAGCTCTCGCAGCGCCCAAGGCTCGACAACGCCGTGGCTTTGCCCAGCAACTTCCGCACCCATATCAAGAAGTTCCTCAACGACCCCGACGATGTCGTGGAGGAAATGCTTGACGGCGTGGTGAGGGCCCACGCCGCCTATATCGAGCCGATCAAGGGTTCGCATCGTGCTCTCGTTGCCCGCACCGGGCCGAGGCCCGGGAAAGTCGGGCTGGTGATCGGCGGCGGCACAGGGCACGAGCCCTGCTTTCTCGGTTATGTCGGCAAGGGGCTCGCCGATGCCGTGGCCGTCGGCAACATCTTTTCGTCGCCGCCTCCCGGCACGATCTTCCAGTGCGCCAATGCCGCATCGGGCGGGCAAGGCGTGCTGTTCGTCTACGGCAACTATGCCGGCGACGTGATGAACTTCGAAATGGCGGCTGAGATCGCGGCGGAAAAAAACATCGAGGTCCGCACGGTGGTGACGACCGACGACATCGCCTCGTCGCCGATCGAGGACAGGGAGGGCCGCCGCGGCGTTGCCGGCAACTTCTTCATGTTCAAGATCGCTGGCGCTGCCTGCGACCGCGGCTTGTCGCTCGACGCCTGCGAGGCCGTGACGCGCAAGGCCAACGCACGGACTTTCACTATGGGCGTTGCGCTGGAGCCCTGCTCTATGCCGCAGACCCGTCGCCACAATTTCGAAATCGGCCCCGACGACATCGAGATCGGTATGGGCATCCATGGCGAGCCCGGCGTCATCCGCGAAAGGATGATGAGCGCCGACGCGATCACGGACCGGATCATGGACCGCATCTTTTCGGAGATGAAGCCGGCCGCGGGCGACCGTGTCGCGGTGCTGATCAATTCTTTCGGCGCCACGCCGCTGATGGAGCTTTACATCCTGTTCAGGCGCGTCGCGCAGCGATTGAGCGCCAAGGACATCACCATAGAGGCGAACTGGGTGGGGCATTATTGCACATCGCTCGACATGGTCGGTGCGTCGATAACGGTCTTGCACCTCGACAACGAGTTGACGGACCTGTTGCATCATCCTTGCGATACGGCCGTCCTGCGGGTCGGCTGAGATACGAGTATGCGCCGATCGACGATGGGTCGCATCCTGCTTGAACTGGGAGGAACACGATGTCGGACAATGCGGCGCGACGCCTGAGCAGGATGTTTTATCGCATCTCCATTGCGATCGAGGCGGGGAAGGATCACCTCTCGGATCTGGATGGCGCCATCGGCGATGCCGACCATGGCATCACCATGTCGCTCGGCTTCATGGCGGTGAACGCCGAGTTGGCCAAGCTCGACCTCGACCACATGCTCGCGTCGGACGTTTTCACCTCTGCCGCATCGGCCTTTCTCGATGCGGTCGGCGCCTCCACGGGGCCGCTCTATGCGACGGCGTTCCGAAGAGCAGCACAGGCCCTCAAGCAAGATGAACGCCTCTCGACTGCCGACCAGGCGGCGATCGTCGAGGCCATGACGACCGGCATCAAGGAGCGCGGCAAAGGCCAGCGCGGCGACAAGACGATGCTGGATGCCTGGATCCCGGCAACGGAAGCAGCCGTCGGTGCACGTGCCCGCGCTGCCGGTGGCCGGGAAATGTGGAACAGCATCCTGGAGGCCGCGGAAGCCGGCGCAAATTCGACACGATCCATGGTCGCAGCACGCGGAAGGGCGGCCCGGCTGGGCGAGCGATCCCTGGGGCACATGGATCCGGGAGCGGCCTCGGCCGTCATTATCCTGCGCGCGATGAAAGACAGCTTTGGTGAAGACAGCGCGAAGTAATCCGCGATTGCCCGCAGCGCTTTCCCTCAGGGAATTGCTCTAGAACGAGATACCGTCGTGTTTGGCGGGAGACGCTCCGTCGGGCTTCTTCTGAACCGCTCGATCGGCATCGGTCGCTTCATCGACGCGGCGGAAAATCATGACGAGCAGGCAGGCGAAATACCCCACCTGCAGCACCACGGCGCTGATGACTGTCCACGCGAACGAGACCCAAAACGAGCCCGTGACGCTGTAGATCCAGCCAAAGATGACGGCCAACGCCGCCGTTGCTCCCACCAGAAACTGTGGAAAATACATTCGCCCTCGAAAGATTCCGGGAAGCATCGACCCGGTTGTCTTTCGCCCCATTGCATGATTTCTACCCCGAACGAACAGTTTCAGTTTTTGCATATCAATGCAAGCGTGAACTAATATGCCTTGGCGGCTCGCTATGTTGGATTTTTGTTTGTCCAAATTGCAAACGAAACCCACGCGGCGCAAAGCGTTGCTGCAACGCCCGCGTCGTCACCCCGAGGGGACCGAGCGCCGGCAAACTGGAGAGTCTGGTGAGCGCATATTTGCCGGCGCTCGGTAATCGCAGCACCGGGGGGGTCGTTTGGGGTGTTTTGGGCTGCGACCTCTATACGTTAGCACAAGCTAATATAGAGGTATACGGCCATTTTGCTGGCTATCTAAACTCGAGGTTCAGTTAAGCTGATTCAGAATTCCAGTGCTGGTCGCCAGCACCAAACTTTTGTAGATCAGGAACGCTATCGTACAGATCGCGGCTATCGAGATCGGCACTCCGAATGGCACCACGCCCTTGCGGTCCAAATGCTGGACAACGAGCCGAAAAGCGCCCGCAGGCAGCATGAACGGGTTTTTCACGATCACCGCGGTGGCGAGGGCAAGAACCAGGAGCAGCACTGAAAACACCGCGAAATCGCGTCCGCCGATCAGGAAGGGCACCACGGCCAGCAACTTAACATCACCGGCGCCGATCTTGCGCAGCGCCCAGAACGGGAGCAGCGCGATGAACAAAACAAAGCCGGCTAGGGCGCTCAGCCCCATGTCGAACCACGATCCGGATTGGAGCGACAGCAACAGCATGCTCCCTGCCCCCAGGCAAAGCAGCAGCAGCACGTCGCGATTTGCGATCTTCTGGGTGGTGAAATCGATCCAGCCAATCCTTGCCAGCAGAGGGATGGCGAGGGCTTTCAGCAGCAGCGATTCGACCAGCAGCATGCTAGCGCTCGATATTCTGCACGCTTGACGACAGCAGCTTCAGATTGTTGGCGACGGTCGGATCGTTGGGCGCCAGTTCGTAGGCCTTGAGGAAATTGCTGCGTGCATTCTGCAGCTTGCCGCGCAGCAGGTAGGAATAGCCGACATTGTTGTAATATTCCGCCGTCGGGCCAACCAGCTTGAGGGCTCGGGCATAGGCCCGGTCGGCGAGATCGAAGCGGTGGATCCGGTCGCTGCAGGCAGCCAACCCCATCCACGCGTTGCCGTCATTGGGGGACAGTTGCGTCGCCTTGAAGAACAAGGCGCCGGCATTGCCGTAGTTTTCCGCGCGGAACTGGTTCTTGGCTTCGGCCACGGCCTGGTCCGAGGCGTGATATTCGACATCGGCGACCGTCTTCAGCCCGTCGAAAGCATCGCCAAAGGAGGTTACGTCGCCTTTCGACGGCTCGTTGGTGCGAACGACACCGTCGATGGGGTCTGTCTGGCAGCCAGCGAGGACGACCGTCAACAGGCAGGCTGCGACAGCGATAAGCCTTTTCATATAGTTCCCCTCGAGCGTCCCCCGACTCACATTAGGACCAAAGCATACACGCAACTAGAAGAAAATCCCCTTCATCCGGATGATGACCGGCAACATAATGACCATCAGCACGACTGGAAAGATACACAGCCCCAACGGAATCATCATTTTCACGGGCAGTGAGTTGGCTTTCTCCTCCGCGCTCAGAATTCTCTGGCCTCGCATCTCTTCGCTGTAGACGCGTAGTGCGTCTGTCAGGCTGGTGCCCAGCTCTTCCGATTGCCGGAACAGCACGGCCAGCGACCTTGCTTCTTCAAGCCCGATGCGGTCCGCGAGTTCACGCAGCGCCTCGCGCAAGGGCTTTCCCGCCCGCAGTTGCAGATTCATGATCGCAAGCTGGATGCCCAACCATTTATGGGTGCCGGCCAACTCCGAGCCAACTCGCTCGACCGCTGCCTCCAGACTCATGCCGGCGTCGGCACAGGTGATCATCATGTCCATGAAATCCGGGAACCCACGACGGTAGATGTCCTTCTGCGCTTTCTCGAAGCGATCGAGCAGAATGCTAGGAATCACCAAGCACGCCAATCCCAGCAGGGCTGAGCCGGCAAGGCCGAAATACCCGGGCAGATGCGGCGGCAACACGCGCGGCAGAAGTGCGTAGGCAGCCAAAAATCCGATACACACCACGCCGAGTCGCGATAGCGTATAGATCAATGGAGCGCTCGCCTGATAGAAGCCGGCGCGGAAGAGCTTTGCTTCAAGCGCACTCGGCTCCTGACGCTCCTTCTCCATCGTTCGAAAGTAGGCGTCGACCGGCCGTTGCGCGGCGATCTTGACCAACTGTTCCTGACCCGCGAGCGAGCGATGGTTGACCGCACCTTCGGCCATGAGGCTTTTCGCGACGAGCTTTCGCGTCTGCAGGGCCGGTAAGAAGACAAGCGCGCCAAACAGGAAAAGGGCCACCGCAGCCACGAAAACAGCGACGGAGACCAGAAAGCTCAGGTCGTTGATGTTAGAAAGCAGGTTGATCGCACGCTCCTCAGAAGTCGAAGTTGACCATTCGATACATGATGTAGTCGCCCACCAGAGCCCATAGGCCAAAGCCCACAAACACGGGCATAATCAGCGGGTTGTGCCATACCTTGCCATAATAGGACGGGGCAATGAGCTGAAGGACCAAGAACATCACTATTGGAAACAGCGAGATGATCCAGGCTGAGACCCGCCCCTCGGACGAAAGCGCTCTGATCTTCAATCGCAACTTCTGCCGCTCACGCAGAACCGAGGACAGATTAGCCAGGATTTCGGTAAGATTGCCGCCGGTCTTGGACTGAATGGAGAGCGCTATCGAAAGCAGGTGAAGGCCGTCGAATCCGACGCGCTGAGATAGTTTTCGCACTGCCTGTTCAATGCTTAGACCAAAGGTGATCTCGTCGGAGACGATGCCGAATTCTGTTCCCAGGGGATCAGGCATCTCGCGCGCCACAAGGCTAATAGCCACTGAGGCCGGATGTCCGGCTCGCAGCGAGCGCACGATCATGTCGAGAGCATTCGGGAGTTGCTTCGCGAATTTCAGGATTCGCTTTTTGCGCGCGCGGCGAAGCATGAATAGAGGCAACGCAAACCCGACAACCAGAAATACGACGAGTGCCAGTATTGCCGACAAGCCGAAGAGGAATGACAGCAGCAGCGCCAATGCCAACCCGGCACAGATAAATATACCGGCGAATGTCAGCGGGTTTCCGGTGATGCCGGATTGGGTATAGAGCCTGTTCAGTCCGACCAGCCCAAAAAGAAAGTCCCCCGATTCCGTCAGCCCCCGCTCGCGCAGCAGGTTTTGCAAAGTTCGTTCTGCCGGAACGTCGTCAGACAATCGCCTCAACCGACGATTGATGGCGCCGACCGCCGCACGGCGATCGGAAAAGGAAAGATACAGGGCCTCGCCGGCGAGAATGATCGACGCCGCCGCAAGGACGTAGATAAAATAGAGCAATGCCTGGCCGGACGGCATCAGAGCGCAACCTGCGGATTGAAGGCGTCCTTGCCGAAATGATGCCCTAGCGTTGCCGCTTCCGCCGCAAATCTAGGCCTGACACCGGTGGCGCGAAATTCGCCGATGATCGTACCGTCGGCGGCGACATCGCGCCGGACGAAATGATAGATTTCCTGCAGTTGCACGACATTGCCCTCCATCCCAGTGATTTCCGAGATCGATGTCACGCGCCTGCCGCCGTCCGACAGTCTCTGTGTCTGCACGATAATGTCAATGGCCGAAGCAATTTGCGCTCGGATGGACTCGTGCGTCATCGGCATGCCGGCCATGCCAACCATCTGCTCCAGCCTCGATATCCCATCGCGCGGGGTGTTGGCGTGGATGGTGGTCATCGAGCCTTCATGGCCGGTGTTCATCGCCTGCAGCATGTCGAAGGCTTCCTCGCCGCGCACCTCGCCGACGATGATGCGATCCGGCCGCATGCGCAGCGCGTTCTTGACCAGTTCGCGCTGGCGAACCTCGCCTTTCCCTTCGACACTGGGCGGGCGTGTCTCCAGCCGGCCGACATGCGGCTGCTGCAGTTGCAGTTCCGCCGCATCCTCGATGGTGATCAGGCGCTCCCTGGACGGGATGTAGCTCGACAGCGCATTGAGCAAGGTCGTCTTGCCGCTGCCGGTGCCGCCTGAAACCAGGATCGATTTGCGCGCCTGAACAGCGATGCGCAACAGGTCGATCATCGGCTGCTTGATCGAGTTGAGCGCCATCAGGCGTTCGAGCGAGTACGGATTCTTCGAGAACTTGCGGATCGACACCAATGGGCCGTCAACCGAGACAGGCCGCACGGCGATGTTGACGCGCGAGCCATCCTCCAGGCGCGCATCGACCATCGGCGACGATTCATCGACGCGGCGGCCGATGGCGGAGACGATCTTGTTGATGACGCGCAGCAGATGCGCCTCGTCACGAAACCGGATTGCCGTCTCTTCGACCAAGCCACGCCGTTCGATAAAGACGCGCTTGTGGGTGTTGATCAGGATATCGGTAATAGAATCGTCCTTGAGCAACGGCTCGATCGGCCCGAGCCCCAGCATCTCGTCGGCCGTGTCGCTGGTCAGCTGATCGAGTTCGCGGGCATTCAGCGGCACGTTTCTCAGGCGAACGAACTCGCGAACGATCGGCCGGATCTCATTCAGGATCTCATCCTTGGAAGCGCTTTCAAGAGCGGTCAGATTGAACCGATCGATCAGGTGGCGATGAAGCTCGACCTTGAGCGTCAGGAAAGCGTCGGCGCCCTCGGCGACCACCGTCGCTGGAGATGGAACGCTGGGCATCACCGCTACGGGCGGCGGCTCCTGCAGCGCCCGCGTCTCACTCGGTCCCTTGATGAAACGACCTAACATCTTCCGTAAGTCCCCAATGCCGCTGAACGGATACTATTAACTGCCCACAAGGAGTTCGCGAGACGGTTCATTCCACAGTTAACTAATGTCATGATCACGCCTGCTGCTCCGACGATTGCGCATCTTCGTAACCCGTTTGTTGCTGAGTCTCCAGTTTGGCAATCCAATGGACTGTTTGAATCGAGACGGCGGCGACCGCGAATCCCGCAAGAATATCGACAAGGTAGTGACCGCCTTCTGGCAGCGCCGCGAGTATCAGCATGGCGTTCAACAGATAGACGGGGGGCGCCACATAGCGAATGCCTCGCACGGAATAGACAAATATCGCAGCCAGTGCAGAGTGGAACGACGGGAAGGTCACAAGACCCTCCGGATTCCCGATCAGGAACGGCTTCAACATCCGAAGTGCGTGGAGCTGTTCAAGGTGCCGCGCCGAGGCACCGGGACCAAAAGAACTCAAAAGATCCGGCGAAGGATGGTAGAAATCGAAAGTCCCCGCCGCCGGCACCACCATCATGATCAGGCAGGTCAAACAACCGGCCAGCCCAAAATGCGCGGCGAATTCCTTTAGCCGGCCCGAGCGGGCGGTCAAGGCAAGGATGGCTGGCAACAGCAGAAACTGAACCTTCAAGCTGAAATAGGCGGACGAAAGTACCGACACGATCCAAGGATGTTCATTCAGCCGCCCGACATATGCCACCCAATCGAAGCCCAGGGCAGCGTCGCCCGCGGCCAGATATACGTCCATCAAAGGACGGCTGGTTGCGGATGCCAAATAGGACAACAACAAAATTTCGATCGAGAAGAGAGTGATTACGCTCAATGTCACGATCAGATTCTGGAGCCTGCTTGCGACATCGCTCAACATGTCGCGATAGCGAAAGGGAGTCTTGCGAAGTTGGTAGCGCATCGCGCCAAGCGCGACCCACAGCAGGACCATAGGCATTGCTGAGATCGCAGTTCGAGACCAAAGAACCGGCTCTACGCTTACGGTCGAAAACGGGTACCAGATCAAAACTGCAGCCGCGAGCCCTGCGAGCAAGGCCAAAACAAACGCAGTGAGCTGACGGCCCCGATAAATTGCCGCACTGCCTTGAGCCGAATTATACTCTGAACATCCCGTGGGTCTGGCGTGGGGCAAATCAGCAGTCACGGCGCATCCATGATGCGACACCTGGATGACCACCTGCTCCCCACCGATTGCCGAACCGCCCACCACGATGCGTTAGCCCCCGCTAAATTCGTGACACGGAAACTAACTGTTAACCACGCATGGCACAAGCGCCGCGCGAGGTCGCGACCAGCCATTACTTACGGCATAGTTAACAAGCAGTGCAAGAAAATCGTTTTTATTTGGCGACACATCAATACCAGGCAATCTGCCTGCCACCTCACGGAACATGACCGATCGTAATGAGCCACGTCAGGTCGACACCCGGTCGTAAGCCCTTATATATAAAGGATTATGCATATTACCTAATTTAGCGGTACCGAATTCGGAGGTATGGCCAAATTGTGAATGAATGGTTAAGGAGATTGAAAAATTAATCGAATCAAGCTCTTGGAAAAACTAACCTCCCCCCAATCAGGTATTGGAAGGTTAAGGAACCGTTAATCTGTTTGACTCTGCTTTTTCGCGGGACAAGGATCGAGATGACGGGGGATGCTTGGGTATGGATTTCATCCTTGGCTCTGTCTCGTCGGGTTCAAACCTCCAAAGGGAGAAATTGGCATGAAGAAGCTCATGACGATGACCCGGCAGTTCCGCGACGACGAAAACGGCGCTGCCATGGTCGAATATTCCATCCTTGTCGGCATCATTGCCGCCGTTTCGCTCCTCGCAATCCTTGCTATCGGCGGTTGGGTTGGTGATCAGTTCACCGGTCTATGCAAAAACCTCAACCTCAAGGGTGTTACGGCCGGTGGTGGCGCCGGCGGCGATTGCACGCCGTAACCACAAACTGCTGGGTCGGGACCGCTCGGTCCCGACCCAGGCATTCTGCATCAGGAAAAGCTAGCTTCGCCCTTGGGGGGCGATTTGGGGTGGGAAGATGCGTGCCAATACTCTGATCATGATTGTTCTCGCCGGCGTCTTCGGCGTGCTGGCGGTGGTACTTGCCAACATCTGGCTGGCCGGCCAGCGCAATGCGATGGCACAGTCGAATGGTATCCAGCGCGATACGGTCGTGGTGGCGGCAATGCCGCTGAAATTCGGCGACACACTCAGCGCCGACAAGCTGCGCGAAATTCCGTGGCAGGCGGGCGCACTACCGGCAGGCGCGTTCAAGACGACTAAGGATGCCCTGGCCGGCGAAGGCGCAAGACAGGCGCTGCAAGCGATCAGCGCAAACGAACCCATTCTTGCCAGCAAGATCACGGGTCCCGGCCAGCGTGCCACGCTTTCGGCGGTGCTCGGCGAAGGGATGAAGGCCGTTTCCATTCGCGTCAACGACGTGCTCGGCGTCGCCGGCTTCGTCTTCCCCGGTGACCGGGTCGATGTTTTGCTGACGCGCACGGCGCGCGGCGACGATGGCGCGGACAGGAGTTTTGTCGACGTGCTGTTGCAGAGCATGAAGGTGCTCGCCGTCGACCAGGTGGCTGACGAGAGCAAGGACAATCCGACGGTGGTGAAGTCGGTGACGCTCGAGGTCAGCACCAAGGATGCGCAAAAACTGACTCTCGCGGCAGGGGCGGGCCAATTGTCGCTGGCGCTTCGCCAAGCCGCGGCCAGCCGGGGTGAGATGACCGAACGCATAACGCTTTCCGACTTGACCGGCGAAACGCCGGCCGATGTCGCCAAAAGGCAAGCTGAGCTCGACAGGAAGGCAGCGGCGGAAGCCGCGGCCGCAGAGGAGCGCAAACGCGCCGACGACAAGATAGCCGGTTTGACCCAAGCCGTGGACAGGGTGGGGAGCAAGCTCGACGATCTGAGCAAGGTGAAGCCGGCTCCGGCTGTGGCTTCTGCGCCGCAGGTGCAAGAAGTTGTCAAGGAAGTCGTCAAATATGTGCAGCCGGAACCACCGGCGCGGGCGACAGTGGGTGTGTTTCGAGGTATAAAGCTCGAAACATATGATGTGCCACGACAACAATAACACCGGCATACTGGGATATCTGGAGTCCGAATCAGCCGGCGAGGGGGTAGCGTAAATGCGCGTGTTCTGGGGACCACTGGCGGCCTTCGTTCTAGCCTGTCTCTGTCCGTTGCTGTCGTTGAGCCTCGCGGCTCACGCTGCAGACCGCTTCATCAATGTGTCGAACCCCAGCGTCCACAAGATCTTCCTGCCGATGTCGCAATCGGTAACGATCCAGGTGAATGCCAATCTGGGTGACATCGTCGTCGGCGACGAGAAGATCGCCGATGCCCAGCCGATGACTGACCGCACGCTCTACGTCATCGGAAAGGGCGCCGGCACCACCACGGTCAATCTCTTCTCCACGGACAAGCGTTCGCTCGGCGTCATCCAGATCGAGGTCGGCGTCGACGTTAGCGACATGGCGCAGGCGATTCGCCAGGTGGCGCCAAAGTCGCGCATCGAAGTCGGTTCGGTCAACGGCAGGGTCAGGCTTGCCGGCCATGTCAAGGACGGCGCCACGCTGGCGGCGATCATGGAGGTGGCACAGCAATACGGCCCCGATGCCATCATCAACTCCGTCATCGTCGACGACAGCCAGCAGGTCAATCTGGAAGTGCGCGTGCTGGAAGCCAAGCGCAACGCCGGCCGCGATCTCGGCGTGTCGATCAGAACCACCAACAGCAGAGGCACGACTCAATCCGGAACTGGAATTGCTGCCGTCGACAAAGACGGTACGGTGCTTGGCTCGGGCGGTTTGCTGAGTGGCCTCCTGTCCGGCTCCAGTCCCTTCGGAGCCCTCCTCACGCGCGTCATCGACAACAACATCAAAGTCGACCTGTACATCGAGGCGCTGGAGGCCAAGGGCGTGGTGCGCACGCTCGCTAACCCCAACCTCACCACGCTTTCCGGCGAGCCGGCCAGCTTCAACGCCGGCGGCGAGGTCCCAATCCGCAGCATTGGCACGGATGGCCTAGTCCAGATCGATTTCAAGCAATTCGGCGTCAACCTTACGTTCACGCCGATCGTGCTCGACGACGGCAAGATCCATATGAAGCTGGCGCCGGAGGTCAGCGACCTGACCGGCTTCACCACTGCCGGCGACCCGATCTTCACCAACCGCAAGCTGGCGACCGTGGTCGAGTTGCGCGATGGCCAGAGCTTCGCCGTGGGCGGACTTCTGTCGAGCAAAACCACTAAGCTTCAGAACCAGGTGCCGTGGCTCGGCCAGGTGCCGGTTATCGGGACGCTGTTCCGCAATTCGAGCAACCAGAAGGAAGAAACCGAACTGGTGGTCATCGTCACGCCGCATGTCGTGCGGCCGGTTAAGCCCGGCGAGCAACTGGCGACGCCGTTCGACAAGACGCGGCCCGCCAACGACCCGGAGTTCTTTATCCTCGGGCAACTCGAGGTTAACAAAGACATGATCCGCAAATATGAAACGGGCGACGGCGTCACCGGCCCCTATGGCCACATGCTCGACTTCAAATCGAAGGACAAGATGCTCTATGTCAAGAAATAGCGCCCTGATCCTCGTTCTGTGCGCCGGCGCGCTGTCAGGCTGCGCAGCGGACTATCTGAACAACTACGATTCGGTGACCTTGGCCGCCGGCGACACGCAGAAGTTCAATACGCTGCTGCAGACGGTCGACACGCTCAACCCGGCTTCAAAGAACACCAAGATCGAAGGTGACGGCACGCGCGCCGCCAATGTTGGCGAGAACTACAAACATCCACCACCGCCGCCCGCGCCGCCGCCTATCACGGTCAATGTCGGCAACTCGGGTGTGACAACGCAGTGAACTGAACGGAAGGATGCGGAGGCGCCGGGCATGCGAGGGGCCCTGGTGCAAGGAGAGAGAGAGAGAGAGAGAGAGAGAGAGAGAGAGAGAGTAAGGTCATGTTGGGGGCCATTCGTGCGTTCTGGAACGATCAACGCGGCGTAGCGATGATCTTCGTGGCGATAATGTTTCCGGTTCTGATCGGTTTTTCCGTGCTGGCCATCGATATGGCCAGGCTCAACGGGCTCCAGAACGATCTGCAGAAGGGTATCGATGCGCTTGCGCTTGCGACAGCTTCAGAGCTTGATGGTAGGGCGGATTCGATTGACCGAGCCAACCGGGCGGCGACTACTCTCCTCAGCAACACAACCAAATTTTCAACGGCAGACAATCACACACTGGCTCTTGCCGATGTCACGATCAAATACCTGACCGGGATACCCGCCAGCGATGACACCACTTTGACTGCTGACGGCGTCGACTCTACTGGCCATGACTGGTCAAGCACCGACCCGAAAGCGGTGCAGTTCTCCTTGGTGACGGTGAACGCGTCCGGTTTGGCGGATGGTGCCGGCGCATTTGCGACGATCTTTCCGGCAAGCATGATTGGCAGCGCCAACACCATGGACATCCAGCCACAGGCCGTGGCCGGGTTCGTTCAGTCGATCTGCGAAACCGTGCCGATTTTCATGTGCAACCCGTTCGAGACGACCGATCCGTTGACCAGCAAGACGATCCAACAGGCGTTTGCCTCGGGCAACACCTATAGCCGTGAGTTTCGTATTCTCAAGGTGGACTCGAACCCAGGCCCTGGCAATTTCGGGCTGATCGACAACAACCTGAGTTCGCTGCGTGATGCCATAGCGATGGGCACCTCAGGCACCTGCTACAACCGCGATGCGCTCACCACGAAAACCGGCGTCACCTTGGGACAGGTCAACGCTGGGCTGAATACCCGGTTCGATCTCTACAGCGGCTCGTTGAATAAAAACAATAAGGACTGGAACTACCGGCCTGCCAGCAATGTCCGCAAGGGCCAGAAGAACGGCTGCAGCAAATACGACCCCGTTACGGATGGAACGGCGCTGCCTCTCCCTCCCGGCGCAAACTATGTCGACTCAAAAGGAATGTCCGATCAGATTGCTACGCAAGGCTTTTGGTCTAGTTATTGGTCGATCAATCACGGCACGACATACCCCAACGTCCCTGCCGCCACCAACCCCACCGGCACCACCACTGTCCCGGCTTCCAGATATGACGTCTATAAATACGAGATTGCGCACGGGCTCGTCGGGGACAAGTCTCAGGCGCCGACAAAGGAAACCGGGACGCCGTCTTGCTTCAAGGGTGACAACCCAACGCCGGATCCTGATCGCCGTCTGCTCAACATGGCGATCGTCGACTGCATCGCGAACGCGGGCAAGATCAATGGCCACACCCAGTTAAAGCCGGATGGCTATGCCAGTGTGTTCGTCAACACCCCGGTCTCAAAGCAGAACAATGCCGATGATGACGACGGCACTGGTGCTGAGAAGCCGATCAGCCTGGAGATCGTCGACGTCGATGGAGGGTTTGCCAATAACACCCTTGTAGACAAAGCATTCCGCAATGAAGCCCAGCTGTATCGGTAGGGCGACATGACCAGGTTGGGCAAAATCATCCGGCGGTTCCAAGGCGACGAAAGCGGCGCCGCCTTGGTGGAAGTCGCGATCACCGTACCACTCGTATTGCTGTTATCGGCCGGTGTGTTCGAGTTCTCCAACGTTTTGAACACGCGTCTGCTCCTTGAAGCCGGCGTCGAAGATGCTGCGCGCTATATGGCGCGATGCAGTGGCGATTGGGTTACTTGCCAGGGCCTGGCACAAAACCTTGCGGCAAATGGGGCGATCGCTGGCGGCAGCGCAAGAGTTCCGGGATGGACCCCGGGTCAAGTCTTGATCACCAAGCCTGTTTCCACCCCAGCGGTCGATGGCAGCGGCAACGTGCTTTATCTCAGTAGCACCGGCACGGTGAACGTCGTGCAGGTCAGCACCGAGTTGCCATACAACGGCATCGTGTTCTGGGATTATCTGGGCCTTGGAACCCTCAACATCAACGTATCGCATCAGGAGCGCGTCTTCGGATGGTGATGGAAAACCGAAGGTTCCGCGCCGAGCAGTCGGGCGCCACAATGGTCGAAATGGCCATCGCTCTGCCATTGCTGCTGACGCTGCTGCTGGGTTTTGTCGACTTCGGCTACGCCTTTTTCCAGTGGAACGCCGGGAACAAAGCGGTGCAGGCCGGCGCAAGACTGGCAGAGATCTCTGCACCTGTCGCCAGCGGGCTTTTGCTTGAGACGTTGACGCAGAGCGATGTCACTAAAGTCGGTACCGCGGTGCCCGCAAACACCTACAACTATATCTGCACGGCAAATGCCGCTGGAACCGTCTCTTGCACATGTGGCGCAGGCGCTACGTGCCAGAACCTGAATGCGAGCCAGGCCGCCTTTGATTTCATTTTCAGCGGCAACGGCAACCGGGCCGGAATGCAGAGGTTCCTGCCAACCTTAGTGAAGTCCGAGGTCAGGATACAATATCAGGCGTCAGGACTCGGATATTGGACGCGCCCTGAGGGGCCGGTGCCGACCATTACCGTCAGCATCACCGACCATCCCTTTCAGTTCTTTTTCCTGGCCGGATTGCTCGGATTCGGAACCATCACCATGCCCTCCATGCTGAGCACGGTCACGGGCGAAGACATGAAGAGCACGTGGACGCCATGAATGCCATCAACACCAAGGTTACACCGACCAAGCGCAAGCAGGTGGCGCTGTTCTCGTCGGATCCGAACTTCAAGCGCGAGGTGGCGACGCGGCTCGAGGCGCTGGCGATCTACGATGTCAGGGTTTCCGAGACGCCCGACTTCCTAAAGGGGCCGCCCGCCGACACGCGACCCGGCATCGTCATCCTCGACCTTGCCAATGGCGAGGTGCTCGGCCAGGCAGGTATCGTCGAGGCGCGGTCCAAATGGGCAAGCGTACCGCTGATCGCAGTTTCCGGCGAATTGACGTCGGAGCAGACGCGGGTGCTGGTGCGCATGAACGCGTCCGACTGGCTGCACAAGCCGCTCGATGCCAAGGAACTGCTCAACGCGGTGACCTTCCACGACACCGGCAACCAGGGAACGAAAAGCCGGATCATCACCTTCATCAGCGCCAGCGGCGGCGCCGGTGGGACGACACTCGCTTTGTCGGCGGCCGAATACCTGGCCTCGAAATCGGCCGAACGCGCGGCTTCCACCTGCCTGGTCGATCTCGATTTCCAAAGCGCCAATTGCGGTGCCTATCTCAACCTGTTCAACCAGTTCGACCTCGCCGGCATCATCGGCCAGCCGGAACGGCTCGATGTCGAACTGATGGATGTCATCAAGCTGTCGCGCCCGTCCGGCCTCACCATGTATGCCTTCGAAAGGCCGCAACTGCCTTTCGAGCCGCACGGCAGCGATTTCGTGTTCCGGCTGCTGGACCTCGTCGCCTACCGTTTCGACGACATCGTCATCGACCTGCCGAACATCGAGACGCCCTGGCATAACTCCGTGCTGTCGACCAGCGACGAGATCTTCATCGTCTTCGAACTCAATGTCGCTTCGCTGCGGCAAGGCAAACGGCTCTACAAGAAGATCCGCGAACTGCGCGGCAATGCGGTCAACATCACGCTGGTCGCCAACAAGCACAAGCGCAAATGGTTCGGCAACCACTTCTCGCGCAGCGAGCTCGAGAAGATCTTCAAGGCACCGCACATCAAGTCGGTCGCGCTGGACAATGCGTTGCTGACCGATGCCCTGAATCGTGCGATCCTGCCTTCCGAAGTCGATGGGCGGGCGCGCTTCAACAAGGACCTGAAGCGGATGTTCAAAGAGCGGCTCGATGACGCTGCTGCACGCTAGCTACCGGATCGCCCAGGGGTTGGCCTACGCCAGCCTGCTGGGCGTGGTGTTGGCGCTACCAGTCCAGGACTTCGCCCAAGCGAGATCGAGCCTTTCTGATCGGCCGCCGCTGCCGGCAATGGGCCCCAGCCTGCGCAAGACGGTTGCCTTCGCAACCACCGAGCAGCCAGGAACGATCATCATCCGCAAGAACGAGAAGGCGCTTTACCTGGTGACCCGCCAAGGCCAGGCGCTACGCTACCAGATCAGCGTCGGACGCGACGGGTTTGGCTGGACAGGCGTCGTCAAGGTGGGGGCCAAGACCGAATGGCCGGAGTGGCGCCCGCCGCAGGAAATGCGGGCCCGCCAGCCGGAGTTGCCGAAAATGGTGCCCGCCGGGCCCTACAATCCTCTTGGCGCAAGGGCGCTCTACCTGCTTCGTGACGGTCGCGACACACTCTACCGGATACACGGCACCAATGATCCGTCCGGTGTCGGGTTCGACGGGACATCGGGATGTTTTCGGCTTACAAACACCGATGTGATCGATCTTTTCAAGCGCGTCGCGGTCGGCGCGAAGGTGGTGGTCCAATGACGATGCTCAGCGAACCGGACATGCCGGCGATCGATATCGGAAACCAGGAACCGCGCGAACAGGACGCCATCGAGAAACCGAGCAAGATAAAGACGATCGGCATTCTCATCGCCAGCGGCGGCTTGCTCCTCACCGTGGTCAACATGGCGGCCGCGATCTATCTCTATCGCGGCATGAACGACTTGCGTTTCGTCGAAGCGCGGCTGGAGCAGCTCGGGGCGTTCGAGCAGCGGATCGCGGCACGGCTCGACACGGTCAACAACGGCTTCCAGAGCCGGTTCGAGAAACTGGACAGCCAACTGCAAGGCAGCTTCAACGAGATCAATAGCAACGTTGCCCAGCTGGCACTGACTAGGCCGATCGCCGGCGACGAGGCCACGCCGGGTGCGGTGGAGCCGCCGGAGATGACCACCAGCACGCTGGCGGAAGCGCCCGAAGCTCTCGAAGGCGCGAGCGCGAGCGAACCCAGTATCACGCCCAGGAAGAGGGCCGCGCCGGCGTCGCCCCCTCCCCCAAGCTCCAACTACCAGCGCATCCAGCAGCCTGACGGCAAGGTCTATTACAAGAGGATCAATTAGACCTCGTAGGGTATGGATTTTGGCAGGGCACTGGTGGCGAATGCCGCCCGCTCCAACTCTTTAGTTCTGACGCGACTCCCCAAGGGAAAGCGCTACGCGCTTTTCCCGGAAACCCGTTTCACATTTTTCCCGGAATTGCTGTAGAGATCGCGGGATTGCTCAGAGATCGCGCTGCAGGGCCATGATGCGGGAGGTCCGGGCTTCAAACCGCGCCCGCGCTTCGTTGAGGAAGACGACGTGGCAGTACACACAGGCCGCAGCGCCCAGAAGCAGCACCAGGCTGTTCTTCAAGGTGAAATCCATCGCCAGCGCGAACGGAAGACCCCGGGGCGTCGTGAAGGCGGCGATCGTGCTCGCCGTTTCCGAGTGGCTGCCGACCGCGATCATCAGCCCGGCGAAGAGCAGGGCGACGTGGTTCGTAAGGAAGAAGAAGGCCGACCTCCGGGTCTGGCACGCCATCCAGCAGACGATCGATGCGGCGCCAAGGATGGCGGCGTCGGCAGCCATCGAGCCACCCAGATAGGCGTTGACCTGCTGCCAAAGCATCGTCGACAAGGGGCGCAGTTCAAGCCATACCCACCATGCGGTAGGGCTGGCTGGATAGATTCCCAGCAAGAAGGCTGCCATGCGTTCCCCTGCCAGGATCGCAAGAATGAGAAACGGGAAGGCAAAAAGCAGAAGCGGCTTGCGTTTCATGTTCCCTCACAATCTGCAAGTTAAGATAGACCGCGAAGATTGCGCAAGGCTTAACATCTCTCGCCGCCACGAAGCGCCGACCCGCAGCGAGGGCCGCCCGATCTACGGGAGGTTCGGGCTCGGGGGGAACCGCCCGAGGCGAAATAGGCGCCAGGCTGGAGGGCGGCGGGGCTATCGCCAGATCTCAGAAGACCCAAGGACTTCCCAGATGCGAGCGTGCTGATCTGCGCAACGCGGACAGTCGAGCGGCCGGGAATCGATCAAAGATTGAAGACGTGCGAAGCCGTCAGACCGGCGAGCAGCACGCCCGCAAGGAGAGCGACGATCGAGGCGAGGAACCAGCGCAGCGTGACCTGATAAACCGGCTCGTCGTCGTCTCGTGGGAGCAACGACCGCCACAGCGCAACGAACTGAAGGACGATGGCCAGTGCCAGCAGCAGCGTCGCCAGGATCGAGGCAAACGTCCATCCGCCCTCGACTTCGAAATTCCAGTACCGCAGGAAAAGAAGCGAAAATCCGAGCAGCACGGTGATCGCGGAGATGGCACCTTGTCGGTAGCCAGCGGGCAAGGGAACTCTGCGCTCAAAACCTGTTTCCTGCTGGCGATCGATCTGGCGATCGGGATAGTCGTCCGGGCGGTTGGGCTGGTCGGTCATGCTGTTCACAATATCGCCGGCGTCGGCATCGTCAAATGGTGACGATCTTCAAGGTATCGCTCGCCGTAGACGATGCGATCTTCTTCCGCCTCAAGGTCAGGAAATCGCGCCTTCCCGCGGCGCCCGTTCGAGCAGCCCGGCCTCTATGAGGACAAAGGCGCCGGTGCAGGGGACCAGTTACCAAGAAGGCCACCCTACACGTCCTTGTCCTCGAGCGCCCTGCGCATGCGCCTGATCACCGCGGCGCGACCCCGTTCATCGGTCGCCGCGCTGACCGCCTCGTTTACGTCCAGGAGAAGTTTTGAAAGGTCATTGTGCCAGTCGAGGCGGGCAATCTTTTCCGGCTTCAATCGGCGGGGCTCGTTGACCTCGACCGGCAAACTGCGACCGGGGGTCAATTGGAAAGCATCGTCCAGCCTCGGGATGATGATCTTGTCGTCGGGTATCAGTCCTGCAAGCCTTCTACGCAGGCCGCCGAGTCCAGCCTCCTCTCCATGCGTCAAGAACACCTGCTGCTTCACCGGAGTTCGGGCCCTGATCCAGGCGACCAGTTCACTGGCATCGGCATGTCCGGAATAAAGGTCGAACAGGCTGATACGGGCCTTGACCTCGACTTCCTCACCCTGGATGCGCACGCGCTGCGCGCCGTCCAGCAGGATCCTCCCGAGCGACCCCTGGGCCTGATATCCGGCCATCATCACCGTGGCGTTCCTGCGCCAGAGATTGGCCTTGAGATGATGGCGGATACGCCCCGCGTCGCACATGCCACTGGCTGCAATCACCACGAAGAAGCCACTCAGGCGATTGATCGCCTTGCTTTGCTCCACTGTCTCGGTGAAGCGCAACTCTTTTGAACCGAGGGCCTGGCGCAGCACGTTGCCCTGTTCGATCTCGTCGGCATGCCGGTCGAAAATCGCGCTGGCGCGCGTCGCCAGCGGCGAGTCAACAAAAACCAGGGCTGATGGCACCTCCCCGGCTTTCATGAGCAGATACAGGTCGATCAGCAGTTCTTGCGTCCTCTCTACGGCGAAGGACGGAATAATGAGGGGGCCGCCGGCCTTGGCGGCGCCGCGCACGACGTCACCGAGCTGAGATCGCCGCCGTTCGGGCGAAACGTCCGGGCGGTCCCGGTCGCCATAAGTCGATTCGCAGATCAGATAGTCAACGTCGGCCGGCCCCTCGGGATCGGTCTGAAGCAGCTTGTGGCCTGGGCCGATGTCGCCCGAAAACACGATGCTCAGCGGCACATCATGTCGGTCGATCTCGAGCTCTACCGACGCCGAACCAAGCAGGTGGCCCGCGTTCCAGAAGCGGGTACGAACGCCTTCGGCGATGGTGGTCCATTCGCCATATTCCGAAGCCCGAAACAATGTCATGCACGCGGCGGCATCCTGCTGACCGTAGATCGGCTCGACGGGCGGGCGCCCGCGCTGCGCATTGCGACGGTTCAGGTGCTCGACCTCCGTCTCCTGGATATGCGCCGCGTCCGGCAGCATGACCGAGCAGAGATCAATCGTGGCACGGGTCGTATGGATCGGACCGGAAAAGCCCTGTTTGACCAGTTTCGGCAAAAGGCCACTGTGGTCGATATGCGCATGGGTCAGGATGACAGCGTCAATCGCGTCCGGTGGAAACGGGAATGCACCATAGTTCAGTTCCCTCTCGGACTTGGAACCTTGGAACAGGCCGCAGTCGATGAGGATACGCGAATGCGGCGTCTCGATCTCATAGCATGAGCCCGTGACGCCATGGGCCGCGCCGTGGAAGCGCAGGACTGGATCCGTCTCGCCTCTCATCTCGCGACGACCTAATGCGACAGGAGAACAGGCAGGCGCATATCGGCGAGAATGCCCTCGGTGGCTCCGCCGAGCACGAAGTCCCTGACGCGGGAATGCCCGTATCCGCCCATGACAAGCAGGTTGCCGCCGACCTTGAGAGCGTGTTCCTGTAGGGCAGTTCCGATTGAACGTTTCCCCGCTTGAATAGAGGCGGCCTCGGCCACCAGGCCACGCGTCCTCAGGCCCTGCGCAAGGCGTTCGCCGATGTCCTGCCCCGGAAGCGGTTTTTCGTCAGTCACGGTCACAACAGTGACCATCGAGGCACGTTCGAGAAACGCCTTTGCATCGGCAACGGCCCGGGCGGCGACTCGGCTGCCGTCCCAGGCGATAACGACATGTCCAAGAACCCCGACGTCAGTGGAGTCGGGAAGAAGCACGGTCGGTCGACCCGAACTGAACAATATCGCCTCGGCTATCATCCGCGCCGTCTGGTTGGCCGGCGCCCAGCCAACCAGACAGATATCGAAATAGCGGGAGTGGTTTGCGGCAACCTCGCCCATCAGGGCCGGTGGTGCGCTCAGCCCCTGCGTCGTGAGGGCCACACCGCTATGTGCCGCTTCTTGCGTAATGGCCTCTAGCAGAACACTGCCGCACGTGCGGCTGGTCGCCTCGACCTCTCGTATCTTGCTCGGAAGATCAAGCAGGTAGCTCGACAGCGCGTTCGAAACGTCGGGAATGTCGACATTGATGGCAACAGCATCAAGCGATGCGTCGATCTGCTTGACGAGGGCGACCGAGTTCGCCGCGATTTTCGAGGAGTTCGCGTCTGGATAAGTCGCCAAGGACAGGGATGCCATCAGCTTCATTGGAATCGTCTCCATGGTCGAACGGCCAACTGCCATCACCATCTTGTAGTCACGATGGATGAGACGAGCTTTGACCCAGCGCAAATGCGATCCTTCAAATACTGAGCAGCAGGGTCGGCCAAGCTGAGCCCAGCTAGCGCCGCGAGATGGAGTTGACTTGGAGGGCCGCGTCACTGCCTATCTTGGCGCTTCGCGGGTTTTGGGGTGACAGCGTGATTGCCGTCGATCAGCCTTTCCATGTCGGCTGGCGCGGATGGATGTCGTCCTTGAAGGCGTCGAAGCCCTTCCAGGCAGGTTCGATCAGATCGCAGCCCGGCATGGGCGTGAAGGGCGACGGCTCGCTGAGCTGCATCGTCGGGATGTAGCGCGGACAGTTCGGGAAGATCACGCGCGCCTCCACGCGTACCATCATCTGTGCGCCGACCGTCCTGCCTGTTAGCGGATCGTCTCGGTCGATTCGGGCGGCGCCGTTAACGCGCAGGCGGCGCGGCGTGCCGTGCATGGCGATGAACAACAGCGCGACGTTCGGATTGACGTCGAGGTTGCCGAGGCTCCTGAACATGCCGTTGCCGTCATAATCCGGGAACGCCAGCTCCGATGGCCCAATGACACGCACGAAGCCGGCGGGGCCGCCCTTGAACGAGCAATCTGGCCGTCCCTCGGCGTCGACCGTGGCAAGAAAGAAGTAAATCGCATTCTCGATGAACGCCTTATCCTCGTCGGTGAAGGCCGTCCGTGCCATCTCTGCCAGGCGGTCAGCGATGCGCCGGCTCTCGAAGCGGTCCTGCAGAGAGCGATTGCCTTCGTGGTAGAATGCTTCGCCGGTCATGGACGTTCCTCCTTCACAACTCGGGTGATGGTCCGATCCTGAGTGATGCGGCAAGTCGTACGACAGGCGCGAGGCCCTCGCCGCCGGTAGCATGGGCTGCCTGCGATGCAATCGCGAGAGAAAGCCAGGCACGAGCACCAGATCGCGCGAGCTCATGCCCATCGCTCTGTGTACGCGATCCTCGCCATCACTTCTCGAATGACGGATCTTGGCCGGGCGCATCGTCTCATTCCGGAAGCACTGAGGACCCCTATCGTTTTACACGATATCAAGGGCCGATCATATCGGAGTGTCGAACTGCAATGGTGTCGCGCCTGGCGCGTGCCCTAGTGGGCGCCCGGTTCGGTCGCCGCATGCAGGGGCCCCAAAGCAGCAAGACATCGGCTTCGACCTTTAAGCTGACGTGAGGTCAGAAAGTCAATGACTCGAGTGCACCGCTCCAATAAACTGGTCATTGATGGTCGGCGAGGAGTTAGCCACGCAACCCTAAAAATCCAACCCAGCGCGGTGCGAAGAATGATACTCAGGGAGGGCATCAATGAGTTCATACGATTCCGACAAGGTTGCCAAACTTCATCGGGAATTGCACAGCCATCTTCCGCCTGAACCGGCGCTTCGCCTGAGAGCACTGGAGACGGTTCTGGTCGAGAAAGGCTTTCTGGCGGCCGACGCCGTGGACAAGTGGCTCGACGACTACTCGGAAAACGTAGGTCCGATGAATGGAGCCAAGGTCATCGCGCGGGCGTGGACTGATCCCAAGTTCGCCGAACGGCTGGCGAAACATGCGGCCGAGGCGTTTTCGGAAATCGTCCCAAGCGTCAGGAAGGATTACCCCCTTGTCGCAGTGTTCAACACGCCGGAGATTCACAACGTTGTCGTGTGTACCTTGTGTTCCTGCTATCCGGTTGGAATCTTGGGAATGTCTCCATCTTGGTACAAGTCGACCGAGTACCGGGCGCGAGTGGTCCGCGATCCGCGTGGCGTTCTCGCCGAATTCGGAACCGACCTGCCGGACAAGGTTGAGGTCACGGTGTGGGACTCGACTTCAGACCGGCGGTACATGGTGGTCCCGGAGCGTCCAGAAGGGACGGACGGCTGGACCGAAGAGGACCTTGCCGGCCTCGTGACGCGCAATGCAATGATCGGGACGATGAGGGATCTGTCGCCAAAGCAGGAGGTGGGGTGATGGATACGGTACACGACCTCGGCGGCAGGCAAGGGTTCAGGCCGATCCCAAACGTCGCAGAAGATGACTCGGCGCTGTTTTCCGATGAATGGAAGGCGCGAACATGGGCGATCGCCATGATGTCGATGAAAAAGCTGACGACGGATCGCACGGGCTGGACGCTCGATTGGTATCGCCACGTCTTGGAAAGGCTTCCCCCGGACGCCTACCTCGGCCTCGACTATTTCGAGAAGTGGATTCTGGGCATGATGGTCACGTCTGTGGATGAAGGTGTCGCGGGCGTTCAGGAGTTCTTCGACGGCAGTGCCTCAAGTCGAACCTTCGAATACGAGGCGCCCAGGCCTGCGGTCGAGGTCTCGCCCACAGGGGCAAGGTTCAAGGCTGGCGACAAGATTGTGGCACGGCGCGACGTCGCCACAATGCACACGCGGCTGGCTGGGTATGTCCGCGGCCGACCCGGGGTTGTCGACAGCGTGAACGGGCCACAGCCTTTGCCCGACGAGAAAGCTGTCGGCACGATACGGCGCGAGCAGACATACGTCGTGCGGTTTCGGATGTCGGATCTTTGGCCTGAAGCCGGCGACAGCGCAGACAGCCTGCGGATCGACATGTGGGACAGCTATCTTGAGCCGGCCTGAGATTGCCCGTCGCGCACGGCGCCATCGCGATGGCGAACCTGTCTTCTCCGAGCAATGGCACGCTCAGGTCATTGCGTTGGTCGAGCTGCTCATCGCCGACGGAAAGATCGAAGCCGAGGATTGGTCTCAGACCTTGGGCGCCGAGCTTGATCGACGGGCGACCGATACAGCCATGGACCCCGACGCGATCTATTACGGGGCCTTTCTCAGCGCTCTGGAGCAGATACTCGACAGGAGCCAGTTCGCCCTGCGAGCCGAGGTGGACAGACGCCAACAGGATTGGCGAAACGCCTACCTGACGACACCGCATGGCAAGCCAGTGGCCCTGGGTCCGCAAGCAGATTCAATTTGACTGTAGGCAGCGGTGCGCGTTGCTGCCCACCTCTACAACGCGGTCACCCAGTTGCCCATCGCTACCGGCCCGGCACCTGAGCTATCCCGTTGCAATCGACCGTGCGGTGTGAACGCACGGTGTAGCTGGCGTGGATCACCTGACCCATGTTCATGGAGATTTCACGCACCAGCTTTCGACGAACTGCAGTCGCGAACATAGCGGCCTCGGTGACGCCGATTGTAAATGCGTCTGGCCCGCCAATGACACAGCGCTCGAAATAGGATTGGAGGTTGGAACGGTCGTACATCGCAAACCCGTCGGCCCCGCCAATGCGGGGCATTGCGATAGGCAGCCCGTTGATCGTCACGCCTTCCGCAAGAAGAACCTGCCGGATGGGGTCAAGGAGTGCTCCGGCATTGTTGGGTCCGTCGCCGGATACGTCAATAACCCTGCGCGGGCTGCGCAAGCCACTCTTCGCGAACTGATCATTCGCGGCCGACAATGCGCCGGAAATCGACGTTCCGCGGCCTTCAGTCAACGGCAGCGCCGCAAGCCTGTCTGCCAAAGTCAGAACATCGTCGAGGCTTTCGACAATTGTCCACGGCACAATGACTGTTTGCTGACGTGGGCCGGCCCACTCCAGATAAAGCACTGCGATCCTGCCCCGCTCTCCCGACTTGATTGCCCTGGCGATGTCCGTGTGGCGGAAAGCATCGACGTAGCCGTCGCGTTGCACTCTTTGCTCAACCTTGCTCATCGAGGGCGAGACGTCCACGGCAAGGATCAATTGCAGATCGACTTCGGTCAGGTCGTCTGCGCGACGGTCGGTCGAGTGAGCCTGTGACGCCATCGCGAAGAACAGACTGAGCAGGCAGAGGCCCGTGAGCTGTGGCACCGGTCTTGCTCCGGCAGATCGAGCAATCCGCACCAAGTAGTCCATGGCGAGCCTCCCGCTGACAATGCAATTGTCGGTCCGAGGCGTCTCTTTGGTCACGAACGGCTTCCGATCATTTGCCGAAATCTGCGCTCCCCGCCGGTCTGGATGGCGATGACTCTTCGCAGCGCGAACCGTGCTAAGATCGAAGAATTGGACTGCGGCTTCGTGCGTGAGGGAACCGGCTTGAATAGCTCGCCGCCCACGACGTTCGTACTCAACGGCATTACCGCCGATCTGAGCAGCGAGACCTTGCGCGACAAGTCCAACAGGACAATCGCACTTCGCCACCAGACCTTCGCGGTGCTTCGTCACCTTCTGGAAAACGCTGATCGCGTCATCACCAAGGACGACCTGATGAAGGCAGTCTGGAACGGCATAGCCGTGACCGACGACAGCCTGGTGCAATGCATTCACGAGATCCGTGCGGCGCTCAACGACAATCGGCAGGCCGTCGTGCAGACGGTTCCGAGGCGCGGATACAGGCTAGTCCTTCCCTCAAATGCCGCACCGAGAATGGCCACCATCCTGGCCGCCGAAGTGGCCGCCGGGGGCCGGCTGACAGGCATGGATGAGCCGATCTCCGCTGCAACTTTCCGGGCATACAGGCAGATCATCGATCGGCTGCTGGTTGAACATGCGGATGGTGTGTTCTGGAGCGCCGAAGAGAGCGTGGTCGCCGAGTTCTCCGGCCCTGTCGAGGCGATGCGGTGTGCGGGCGAGATCCAGCATGAGGTCGATAGGCGGAACCGCGAAGTTCCCGAGGTAAAGCGCCTGCGCTTCCGCATCGGCGTTCACCTGGGTTATGCCGTCGCCGAGGGCGACCACCTCGCGGGCGAGGCCGTCGAGGTCGCCGCTCATCTGCAAACATTGTCACGACCGGGCGGGATTTGCGTCACGGAAGCGGTGCGCGCCCAGGCTCAAGACCGACTCTCGCTGGAGTTCGTCGATCTCGGCGAGCACAAGCTGAAGAACGTCGCACGCGCCTTGCGCATCTACCGCGTACCCCTTGCTGCGGAGGAACCGGTCAGGTCACCATTTCGTGGTCTCGATGCCTTCGAATTCGAAGATGCCGATCTCTTCTTCGGCCGAGCGCGGGCGATTGCGGCCTGCACCGCAAGACTTGAGCAGCAGGCAGCAAGTGGCACGGCATTCCTGCTCATCTACGGTATGAGCGGATGCGGCAAGTCTTCCCTCCTGCGCGCTGGCCTGCTGCCGTCATTGACACTGCCTGGAGCCGTGGCAGGCATATCCCTGTGGCGCCGCTGCCTGATCCGCCTCTCCGAAGGACCGGATCCATTCGCTGTGCTGGCTGCGGCACTGCTTCGCGAAACTGCTGTGCCGGAGCTGGCCTCCGAAGTAACAGCCGCGGAGTTTGCTCGGCTCTGCAGGAGCACGCCGGATCGGGCACTGGCGATGATCCGACAGGCACTTCGCGAGGCCGCCGGGCCGGCCCGCCCGCAGATCAGATTGCTTGTCGCCATTGATCAGCTGGAGGAGCTGTTCACGACGGAGAAGCAGCCGGCGACGCGCGAGGCCCTCGTGCGGCTCATGGCGGTGCTGGCCGCGAGCGGACTGGCCTGGGTGATAGCGGCGATCCGTTCGGACTTTTTTCACCGCTGCGGAGAGGTCCGGGGTTTCTCGGCGCTCAAGGACGGCCTCTCCAGCTACGAACTCCTGCCGCCGACTGGCCCAGAGATCGGGCAGATCATCCGCGAACCGGCGGGCGTCGCCGGGCTCCGCTTCGAGGAGAGTGCCGAACTGGGGCGGCTCGACGATGTGCTGCAGGAGGCAGCAGCTGCCGATCCCGGATCATTGCCGCTTCTCGAGTTCGTGCTCGACGCGTTGTACGAGGCCGGCCGCGAGCGCCGAGTTCTCACCTTTGCGCATTATCGCGCGCTCGGCGGGCTCGAAGGCGCAATCGCGCGCCGCGCCGACGAAGTCGTGGACTTGCTGGCGCCCAACATCCAGGAGGCCTTACCCGCGGTGCTGCGCGCGCTCACCACGGCAAGTCCTGGCGATGAAACGGTCACGGCACGTCCGGCCCTGTTCACCGAAATTGCAGGCACCCCCTCGCGATCGGCCCTCGTCAGGGCCCTGATCGACGCACGGCTCCTCGTCAGCGACGAGGACGCCGGAGGGCATGTCTTCGTCCGCGTTGCACATGAAGCACTGTTGAGCCGTTGGCCGCGCGCCGGTGACATTGTGAATGCAAACCGGGACTTTCTCGAGACGCGCGAACGCCTCAGGGCCGACACCCACCGATGGCACCTGGAGAGCAGGAATCGAGAGCTTCTCCTTCCGTCCGGCAAACGTCTCGCGGAGGGCGAAGAGCTGATGTTGTCAAGACGGGAGGAGGTCGACGATGACGTACTTGAATACATCGAGGCGTCCTTGCGTGCCCATCAGCAGAAAGAGGAGAAGGACCGGCACACAGAGCTGGCGCTGATCGAGGCCGCAGAAGAGGCAAAACGCGAGCGCCGTGAGCGCGAGGCCGAGCGCCGGAGCCTCGCGGCTGCCGCGGCAAACCGGCTTGCCCGCCGTACGCGCAATGCCGCGATTGTGGCGATAATGCTCGCTCTCATGGCGGGCGCAGGTGCACTGGTCGCCTTCAGGGCGCAGGAGGAAGCAAGGTCGCAACGCGACCTGGCGCTGCGCAACCAGTCTCTTTCGCTCGCGTTTCTCTCGCAGCAGTCCACGGCGAGAGGCAACACCGAGGCTGCGATCCTGTTGGCGCTCGAAGCACTGTCCTCGAAAGACCCGTCCGAGCGGCCCTATCTCTTTGAAGCGGAGGCAGCCCTCTTCAAGGCCCTGCTGGCGCACCACCAGATCAAAATCTTCCGGCATGGTGCCGGCGTCGCGGATGCGGCGTTCAATCCGAGCGGCGATCACATCGTCACTGCATCCTACGATAAAACTGCAGGCGTCTGGGACATCTCCAGCGGTGCCGAAACTGCGGTTCTAAAAGGTCATGGAGGGGCCGTGGAGAGGGCTGAGTTCAGCCCGGACGGGAGCCGTATCCTGACGGCCGCGAGGGACGGCACTGCACGCGTCTGGAACGCCATCTCGGGAGAACAGCTCTTCATCCTGCAGCCGGTAGGCAATTATCCAACCGCAATCTTCAGCCCGAATGGCAACCAGGTGCTGACGGCGGGGGAGAACAGCGATGCAGTGCTCTGGGACGCCCGGACCGGAAGAAAAGTCGTGAGTGTAAGAAGCGACGGATATGCACGGGCTGGCTTCAGTCCGGACGGTCACAGCTTCGCGACGGCACGCAAGCACTTTGTTTCGATCTGGAGTACCGCGGATGGCGCACTGACGCGGTCATTCCGGGTGAACTCCCGGCCCTATAGCCTGGCGTTCAGCCCGGACGGGGGCCGGCTGCTGGCTGGCGCATGCGGCCCGCTTTCATACGGCGGCACTTCCAGCCTTTTAGATGCGTCGAAAGGAATGGAGATCGCGAAGCTGGACGGCCACAAGAGCGACACGCAATTGAACGGCGTGATTTTCAGTCACGGGGGTCAGCGGATCGCCACCGTATCACTCGACGGCGCTGCCCGGATTTGGGATGGATCGTTGGGAACGTTGCATGACCTGCTCGGCCAGGAGGTTTCGGGTTTGAAGCTCGCCGATATCGGTGCGGATGAACGCGATGAAGAGATGAACGGTGCTTTCAGCCCGGACGACCGCTTTCTGGCGACTGCTTCGGTCAATGGGCCGGTCCGCATCTGGGACGTTGAACGCGCCTCGTTGGTCACGACGATCGCCGGTCATGAATCTTTGGTCGAGCATCTGGAATTCAGCCCGGCCGACAGCAACATTCTTCTCACCGCTTCGCACGATGGCACAGCTCGGCTGTGGGACGTCGACGGCGCACTGACGACCACGCTCTCTCATGAATATCGGCCGACTTTCGCGGTCTTCAGTGCCGACAATATCCACCTGTTGACCGGTGGCGGCGACAGCGCGGCGCATCTCTGGGATGTCGTGAGCGGCCGCGAGATCATCCGGCTCGATACACATGAGATCGTTCAACGCGCGACGTTCAGTCCCGATGGAAGGCGCGTCGCGACGGCATCTCTTGGGGGCCAGGTCCGAATTTGGGAGGTTGCCAGGGGATTCGAGACCGCCCAGTTCCGAGCCCATGGCGGACTGATCCAGATCCAGTTTGGTCGCGACGGCAAATCGCTTGTTTCCGCATCGATCGACGGTACCGCGCAGCTGTGGGATGCGGTGACCGGTACCGAGCTGGCCGTCATCAATTCAAGCAGCAAGCTGCCGCAGGCCATTCTTAGCCCCGACGAACGTCTGGTCTTCGCGGCCAGGGAAGACAATGCGGGCCACCTCCTGAAGGCGGGCGGGGCTGAGCTTAAGGCCCTTGTGGGGCACCGGGATCGCATCACGGCAGCGGCCTTCAACCCGGACGGTCAACTGGTCGCCACGGGCTCACTCGACCACACGGCCCGAATTTGGTCGACCACGAATGGAGCAAACGTCGTAACGCTAGAGGGACATACCGGCGAGGTGACGGTGGTCTCCTTCAGTCCCGACGGCCAGTCGCTGATGACGGCCTCACGCGATGGAACCGTCCGGATCTGGAGCGTCGCTGGCGGACTGGAAAGGACCGTTCTTAGGGGCCACAGCGGCGCGGTGGACAGCGCCCAGTTCAGTCCCAGTGGATTGTATGTCGTGACCGCGTCATCCGAAGATCGCACGGTCCGGCTATGGGCGACGCAATCGGGGCGCCAGATTGCCGTCCTTGCCAGCCAGGACGAAGCGACCGTTCGACCGGGCCTTACACGCGCAGCTTTCAGTTCCGACGGCACCCAGATCGCAATTGTTTCCGGCGAGGAAAGCGTCCGCATCGTTCGCGTCTTCCAGACACCCAGGGACCTCATTGACTTCGCCCGGCGCACCGTGCCTCGCGAACTCACCCCTTGCGAGCGGCGAAGCTTCTTCCTTCCTGAAGACCCTGCAATTGGTACTTGTCCGGGCTGAGGTCGACAATGGAGTCAGATTTTGCCGCCTGAGCCGGCTGCTGGAACGGGCAACTCAGCGCCGCATCTCGACTGTAGAGGCCAGCTTTGCCGCTTCCTGAAAGCTGACGTCGCAGGCGACCACGCTGGCGGTCGTGGTGGCGTCGGCGCGAAAGGTCGACGCTCAACCGAGTACATGGTGCGCCTTGCCGGACGAGGCAAACGGAAATTTCAGCAGCTGCGTCCTTCTATTAAACGCGAGAGCGAGCCATGATGCCCATCGTAATCATCCCGAGACAATTCATCCCAAAGGGAAGCGAAACGGGCGTATGCGCAGCTGGGTGACAAGGTTCTGGCGCTCGCTTTCCGCCGGCGGCCTCGCTTTGGGCACGCTGTTCTTCGTCGCCTCGCTTACTCCGACGCTCATTCCCCGCACCTACCTGACCCAAGGCGTGCTGTCCGGGGCATGTTTCGCCGTCGGATACGGCATCGGAGTCGCCTGGCGCTGGCTATGGACCTATATGGAACTGCCGGAACCGCGTGAGCGGCTTCTGCTCTCTCTCAAGATTGCTGTCGCGGCCGCTTGCGCCGTCATCGCCATACTGTTTCTGTGGTGGGCGGCGGAATGGCAGAACTCGATCCGTCGACTGATGCAGCTCGAACCCGTGACGAGCGCGCATCCGGTTGAGGTCTGTTTCATTGCGATCGCTACGTTCCTGGTGGTCATCGCGCTTGCCAGGCTCTTCAAAGGTATCTCCCGTTGGTTTTCAGAAAGGTTGGGCCGCTTCGTCCCACGCAGGGTTTCGAAGGTGATCGGTTTCGCAGTCGCGATACTGTTGTTCTGGACGATGGCAAACGGTGTGCTCTTCCGCTACGTGCTGCACTTGGCCGATTCGTCCTTCGCGGCGGTTGACGCCCTCATCGAGCCGGACCGACCGCAACCTGAATCTCCGCTCAAGACCGGCAGCTCGGCTTCCCTCGTCCGCTGGAAAGAACTTGGAAGGGCAGGACGCGAATTCATCGCGACAGGACCCACCGCCGCCGAGATACGCGCGTTCACGCACGCCGATGCGCTCGAACCTATCCGGGTCTATGTCGGGCTCGGTGTCGCCGACACGGCGGAGGAAAGGGCGCAAATCGCCCTCGATGAATTGAAACGCGTCGGCGCCTTCGAACGCTCCGTACTCGTCGTCATCACCCCCACCGGCACCGGCTGGGTCGATCCCTCTGCGATGGATACGGTCGAGTATCTCCACCACGGCGACGTGGCGAGCGTGGCCCAGCAGTACTCCTACCTGTCGAGCCCGCTATCGCTGCTGCTCGAGCCGGAATACGGCTCGGAGGCTGCAAAGGCTTTGTTTGCCGCAGTCTATGGATACTGGACGACGCTCCCGCACGAGAGTCGGCCGAAACTCTATCTGCATGGCCTGAGCTTGGGAGCGATGAATTCCGAGAGATCGATGGAGCTTTTCGAGATGCTTGGTGACCCTGTCCAGGGGGCTCTGTGGAGCGGTCCGCCGTTCAAGAGCAGAATCTGGCGCAGCGTGACGGAGCATCGCAATGCCGGGTCACCGGCCTGGCTGCCGCAATTCCGAGACGGGTCCTTCGTCCGTTTCATGAACCAGAACGGCGACCCCGGTCCGAGGGACGCGCCCTGGGGTCCACTGCGCATCGTCTACCTCCAGTATGCGAGCGATCCACTGACGTTCTTCGCCTATAGCGATTTCTATCGCCGTCCGGACTGGATGAATGCGCCGCGCGGCCCGGACGTCTCGCCGGAGCTGCGGTGGTACCCGATCGTATCGATGCTGCAGCTCGCCCTCGACATGGCCGTGTCGACCAACTCGCCGATGGGCTACGGACATGTCTTTGCGCCCGAACACTACGTCAATGCGTGGCTCGCCGTGACTGACCCACAGGGGTGGTCGGCCGACCAGATAGCGCAACTGAAGCAACATCTTGCCGCGCGCGCCAGGATGTGATCGCTGCTTGCGACGGGCGCCTCATGCGATTGTTTCGCGGTTCGAACGGCCGGCCGCGGCAGCCGGACCCGCGACGAGGTCACCGCCTGATGCGGTGCATATCTACGACACGGCCATTGCGCGCGTTCAACCCGACTTCAAACAGACCGTTGGCGCGGCGCGCCCGATAGGTGAAAAGGCGCCCGCGGCAATCCACTCGCCGGACGTTCCAAAAACCACGGTTGCGCAGCAGCCTCTCGCCCTCTCGGCATGTGATCGCTCGGCCATTGTTGAGGCTGGTGCCGATGTTGATGTTGATCGTGACGGCATGGGCGGGCGCCGGCAGAGCCAGGGGCACGACAAGACTGAGAACGAGACCCAGGCAAGCAAACAAGGGACGAGGCATGGAACTCTCCGTGACGTTGCTTTGGTTTCCCTAGAATCAACTCCCCCGAAAAGCGTATTGTCAAGGGACTAACTTCGAGCGCGACGGTCAGGCCGCCCGAGGCCGAGCCTGTGAGCGCAGGCGAGGATGTTGGCCGCGATGGCCAGCGAGACCAAGGGCCGGCCCTTGATCCCAAGCACCCAATTGCACACGATCTCGAAAGCCGGGACCGCCGCAACCACCGCGCCGGAGCCGACAAGGCTGGCCACGCTGAAGATTGGCAGCACCGAAGCGTTGGCACCGGCCCGGACTACTCCTCTTCCTACCGCACAGAAATCATGCAAGCTTGCTTGTTGGGCGGCATACCAGTATTTTGAAGTCGCGGGGGATTTTCTGCAAAAAGGCCCCATCATGTCGGACAAATCTGTAAAGGGCATTGATCGCCGCGACCTTATAATGGCATCCATTGCAACGGTCGGCGCCGCGGCCGCCTTGGCGGCCAACGCCGGCGCCGCGAACGCCGAGGACTCGGCGACTTCCTCGTCCACTCCGGCAGCGGGTGCGCCATCGGCGACGATTTATGTCGGCGATGTGATCCAGGGGAAGAAAGTCGTCAGCACGCTCGACGTCAACGACCTGGAGCCCGGCAAGAAGCACCTTCTGTATTTCCAGGGCGTGGAGAGTCCCACTGGACAGCACTGGTATGTGTCCGTGGCCGTCGCCAAGGGGGCGAAGTCGGGCAAGCGCGGCATCCTGACCAGCGGGGTGCATGGCGACGAGATGAGTTCCATACATACGGTCCAGACCGTGATGAACCAGCTCGACCCCGCTGAGATGTCGGGCACGGTGATGGCGGTCACCGACATCTCCCGCCCGGCCCTGGAAAGCATGCAGCGCAGATGGCCCAACGCGGGCAGAGGCCTCGACCTGATCGACATGAACCGGGTGTGGCCCGGGAACGAGAACGACATCACCGCGGCCAGCCGACACGCCGGGCTGGTGTTCAACCGGCTGCTGCGGCCCAACGCCGACTTCGCGATCGACTTCCATACCGGAACGACCGGATTCGAGGTCACCGCATTCAATATTGCCGAGATGGACGTGCCCGAGATCAAGGCGATGGCGGAGCTCTATCCGATCGGCCAGATCTTCGACAATCCAACATATCCCAATGTCCTCCATAACGCGTTTAACGCCGCGGGCATCCCGTCCTTTTGCCCGGAGATCGGGGCTGCCCGCCACCTGGACCTCGAGATGATCGGGCTATTCGTGGAAGGCACGATGAACGTGCTCAAGCATCACGGCATCGTCGCCGGGCCGATGGGACGCACGGGCAAGGACGTGCACGTCTTTGTCGGCAACAGTGCGTTCCCGATCCTGGCAACCGAGGGCGGGTTGGTCGAGTATCTGGTCAAGCTCAACGACAAGGTCGAGGCCGGACAGAAGGTGGCCATCCAGCGCAATAGCTTCGGCGAAGTGGTTGCGGAGTACGCAAGCGGCGTGGCTGGAGAGATATCGGGCCTGCGCAGCGATGCAATGTCCGAGCCCGGCAATCCCTTGGCATTTATCCTTTTCAACAAGCCGGGGCCGGAGGACGTTGGGGGCTACCCCGAGTGAGTTCACCCATGCGAGCGAACCCTTCGGATCATCGCTTGAGAACGACCGCTGCGCGCAGTTGATCCTCAAACGAGCGTGCAGCGGCGATGTTCAGCGCTGTAAGTTTGAGATCCCGATCAACGGCACGATGTGCAGATCAAGGTGCGAGCTATAGCTGTCTACCGTGGTGCGCTTCCGACCGGCTGCCTCGACGCTGGCTATCCAGAACAAGGTGCGGATCGAGGAGATCACGCCGAAGGTGAAGAAGGGGCGCTGACCGTCAACAAATGCAGCACGCCCCGGCCATCTCCCTACATCGTGATCGAGACATACGACAACAGGTAAAGGATCGCCATGGTCGCCGTCGCGAGTATGACCCATAAGCCCAAGCTGCTCATGCTTCCTCACTTCCCCTAGGTGAGGATTGCGCCAGTCGAGCGCAAACGCAATCCGCCCTGGGTGCGTTGTCCACTCCTTTCTTTTGGAGCACTGGCTCTAACGGCGCTGTTCCGCCCAGCGGAGCACAAATTAGCTGGTGCTTTTCTGAAATGCCGGTGCTGCTGCCGAAGGGATAGCGAAACGCGGGGCCGCTTCCGACCCGCATTGCCAAGCGCGCCGAAGCTGGACCTAGACTAAGGGTTAGTTGCAATCCGCCGCGAGCATCCCGACCTTAGAAGGCGGACCTACCCGTCCGAGAGAATTTGCTGGAGCTTTGGGTAGAGATCATGAGAATCATAGCTCGCACCGCCACCGTGATTGCATCGATAGCTGTGGCTATCGTTCTGACCTTTATGGCAGCTAAAGGATTTGAGCTATCGACGCCAGATCCGATCGTGGCTCATACCTTCGAGAGGAACATCTGAGGGGCACGAGGCGCTATGCTAGGGCGCTCTCTGCGATGAACTCGACGCCGGCCGTTTCCAGAGCGTGCGGCGGGGTTGCTGGAACTGGCAGAGTGCTTCGTCAATCGTCCTTGAGACAGGACCACAGCCGCCATCAGAGCGCTAAGGAATAGGTCCGGCTTCACCAGATTACCGACCGGTCGATCTCGCCGATCCGCGCCCGGCCGGTAAGCGCCATTGCGACCTCGAAGTCCCGGCGAAGCAGGTTGACACAATGGGCTACGCCCTCGGCACCATCCGTTGCCAGTGCGTAGACATAGGGGCGGCCAATCATGACCGCGCTTGCCCCTAGGGCAATTGCCTTCAAAACGTCGGTGCCACGCCTCACGCCGCCGTCGAGGATGATGGGAATCCGCCCGGCCACCCGATCCGCGATGGCGGACAGGGCGTCGATGGTCGCCGGCAGGGTGTCGAGGTTGCGCGAACCGTGGTTCGAGACGACGATGGCATCGGCACCGGTTCCGATCGCCTGCTCGGCATCGTCAGGATCGAGGATGCCCTTCAGGATAAGCGGCAGGGTTGTCAGAGAACGCAGCCAGGCAATATCCGCCCAGGTCGGCATGGCGCGCCGCTGCGCAGTGCCAACTTTGAGGACGCCGGTGTTCCGGTCCTTGAAGTATGGCGTTGCGAGGCTGTCGGGAATTTTGAATCCTGCCCGGAACTGCCTGCGGCGATCGCCTGGTGTTGGCATGTCGACCGTCACACTGATCGCCTTTGCGCCCAGTGCGGCCATGCGCGATACGAGTTCGCCATTGAAACTGCTATCGCTTTGCCAATAGAGAAGGAACCAGACTGGAGACTGGGTCACCGCCATGCAATCCTCGATCGCCGCCGTCGCCGTCGTGCCCAGAGTGAACACCGCTTCCGCCACTCCGGCGCCGCGCGCCGCGGCCACCTCGCCTTCCGGATGCGCCAGCCGCTGATATGCTATTGGGGCTAGGATGATCGGATGCGGCAGACTTTGCCCGAAGAGCGTGATCCCGGTATCAAGTCTTGTCACATCGCGAAGCACGCGCGGCCTTAACTTGATGCGGTCGAATGCGGCTTCATTGTCACGCTTGGTGATTTCTTCGCCAGCACCGGCGGCAATGAACTCATAAACCGCGTGCGGCAATAGCTCCCGCGCCGCGGGTTCAAAATCCGCCAGGCAGAGAAACCGAGTTTCGATATCAAGTGGCATGGACCAATCCGATCAGTATCTCAAAAAAGTCGGCTGCTGACCCCACGCCGGCTCCCCAAAAGGGGGGTAGCGCTTGAGGATTTGGCGTCGCCGCGCCTTTTCCCACTGAAGCAGCAGCCATTCCGGCGCACGTCTCACCAATGATCTGATCAGCCTCATGGCTTGCTCAACCTCACCCCGGCGCCGCCGCCGTTTTTGGGGATGTCGCACGGACTTGCCGATAGTCGCAGGAAACCCTTGGAAATCAACGGTAGCCAGTTGCAACATAGGTGTGACATGAAGCGGGCAAGGACGCCCCTACCCCATGCGACAAACCACTGAATTTATTGGTACCGCTGGCTGGGATCAACATCTTCTACAAGATATTGTTTTTATTGTCTTTTTTCTGCCTCTGGTCTCGATTTGTATCACAATTAGGTGTCACAATAGGTAGCACTTTCACGGGGCGTTGGGCGAAGGAGCCGCACAGAGCAACATCCTCACGCACGTCGGCTCACCTTGATGTTCTGCTCCTTTGCCACCCAGGCTGATACTCTTTATCTCGAAAAGGTATTGGTGGGCCCGGAGGACGTATCAAGAACGTTGATTTTATTTAATTTTTCGTGGGCCAAAATCAGAAATCTTCCCGCATCGTTTCGTATGGTTCCGCGACGCTTCACTATCGAAACTCGGCTAATTCTATGACCCCTATTGATCCACGCCCCCTTAAGCAATTTGGAAGGCTGTAACACTTCCAGTTTGGCCTGCTGCGTTTGGTCCAGCATGGTTGCAAAAAAAGCCGTCTCGCCTCGATGTCGGTTCTCCCAGCTAGCCGCGATTGTGCCGGCGTGAACCGCCGCGCCGGCCCGCGCCCTGGACTAAACTACCCGAGAGTTTGACTGGCGAGGCCATAGGTCACCGGCGCAGATGCGCCGCCGACGGCAAAATCGGCGAGGCGTTTGCCCATCGACATGGTGAGAACCGTGTCGAAAACCGGCATTCCGCTGTGTGACAGAAAGGCGGCGAACTCGCCTTTGTCCATGTGGGTGTCTATGCGCAGGAAGGCCCCCGAATGGTCGGCCACGTGCGGCCGCACGATCGCCACGGCATCCGCGTCGCTTTCCGCCACAACCGGCCCCACGACATGGCCCCGCCCGAACGGCCGACAGAGCGCGAATGCGTTCAGCCTGCCATTCTTGAAAAGACCATAGCCGGCCGAGAGGGCGAAAAGCTGTTCGACGAGCGCCGTCCGCCTTACGCCAAATGCTGCCGCGTCGAGCGCGATCACGGCGGGAATATCCCTTGCGTCCAAAGTCCGGACATCGCCTCGAATATTTGCCGGCCAACCCGTCGTCGGCACGCGGGCGATGCCCTGGCATTGATAAACGGTCTTCTCCGGCTGGAAGTCGAGCGAGAGATAGAGCCGCCTTGCCGCGCGCGTTGCATTGAGGCGCAGATCACGGCCGACGACCTTGTCGAAGACCCGCTTCATCAGCCATTGCCCCGCCCCCAGGGTCTGGAGCCGCGGCGAGGTGATGACCATGCCCACGGTTGCGAAATCGGCACCATGCGCGAACCACATGGCCGAACCGAGAACCCGGCCGATCTCATCGAGCGCCACGAACCCTTCTCCCGACTCGCGCAGGAATTGCCAGTCCTCGGCGCGATGCGGCCATCCCACGGAGAGCGAGAGCGCGTGCAAGCGATCCAGTTCGACGCTTTCGATGTCGCCGACGCGCATCGAGAACGTATCGATTTTCAAGCTTCCGGACGGCTTCAAGTCCATGCCCCTGCAAGATTATCGTACCAGAGAGCGACGCACCGATGGCCACCCTCTGCCCCTACCAACGCTAAACAAGCAGACCGGTACGATTTGCTCGAAAGCCGCGCACCAACGCTAGATTCAACTGAAACATTTCCGCTTTCGGCACGCAATCGCGAAAGAACGCGCACATCCTCTCCGGAAATCTAGCAGCGTATGGTCGACGGTATCGATCCCGGTGGACCCGAAATGCTTTGAGGGCTGGAATGGACGTCTTCGACATCCTCGACCGTCTCGTCGCCTTTCCATCGGTCGCAGGCAAGCCGAACGGTGATATCGCCGGCTGGATAGAGGCCCATCTCGTAGAGCACGGGGCGCAGGTCACGGTGCTCCCGGGGCCAGAAGGCGACCGTTCCAATCTGTTCGCGACGATCGGCCCCGCCGATGTCCCTGGCTACATCCTGTCCGGCCACATGGACGTCGTTCCCGCCGGCGAGCCGCAATGGAGTTCGGCTCCTTTCGCGCTGCGCCGAGAGGGCACGCGACTCTACGGACGCGGCACAACTGACATGAAGGGGTTTCTGGCCGCGGCGCTCGCGGCCGTGCCTGCGCTGACGGGACTGGGCCTGGCCAGGCCAATTCATCTTGCCTTCTCCTATGACGAGGAGGTCGGATGCCGCGGCGTGCCGCATTTGATCGCCCGCCTCCCCGAACTTTGCGCGAAGCCGCTCGGTGTCATCGTCGGCGAGCCGAGCGGCATGCGCGCCGTGCGCGGGCACAAGGGCAAGGCGGCCGCCCGCGTGACGATCAACGGGCGCTCAGGCCATTCCTCGCGGCCCGATCTCGGCCTCAACGCCATCCACGCCATGGCCGGTGCGCTGAGCACGGCCGTGAGCGAAGCCGAGCGGCTGGCGAACGGTCCGTTCGACCCTGCCTTCGAGCCGCCCTACTCCTCGCTGCAAGCGGGCGTGGTGGCAGGCGGACAGTCGGTCAACATCATTCCCGGCACCTGCACGCTGGACCTTGAGGCGCGCGCCATTCCAGGCGTCGACCCGGCCAGCCTGCTCACGCCGGTCAAGGCGCGAGCCGAGGCCCTTGCGGCCGAAGATGGCTTTCGGGTCGAGTGGACGCCGATGAGCGCCTATCCGGCGCTGTCGCTGCCGCAGGACGCGGCACTGGCGGCACTGTTAGCCGAGCTGACCGGCGAAGCGCCGCTTGCCGCCGTCAGCTACGGCACGGAGGCCGGACTTTACCAGGCTGCCGGGGTCGATGCGATCATCTGCGGCCCCGGCGACATCGATCGCGCCCACAAGCCGGATGAGTACATTCTCACCAGCGAACTCGCCGCCTGCCAGCGATTGATCGAGGCGCTGGGCGCCCGCTGCGCGGCTTGAAGGGGAACCGGAATGACATTCCTGTTCAATTCCGATGCGCGGCGCGGAGCGATCTTCGCCGATGCCTTCGCCGAGGAACTGCCGGACGTCCCCTTCACTATGGATGCCGCAACAGTCGATCCTGACTCCGTACGCTATCTCATTACCTGGACCGCGCCAGAAGACCTCGCGCGCTACAGGAACCTGGAGATCCTGTTCTCCATTGGCGCCGGCGTAGACCAGTTCCGCCTCGATACCTTACCGGAACAGGTGAAGATCGTGCGCACGGTCGAGGAAGGCATCGTGCGCATGATGCAGGAGTATGTAACGCTGGCCGTGCTCGCCCTGCATCGCAACCTGCCCGCCTATCTGGCACAGCAACGCGCCGGCGAATGGCGTGACATCCCACAGCTGCAGGCTGGGTCGCGCCGGATCGGCGTGCTCGGCCTCGGGCAACTCGGTCAGGCCGTCCTCGACCGGCTGAAGCCCTTCGGTTTCCCGCTCGCCGGCTGGAGCCGCTCGCCACGGCAGATTGACGGCGTGACCTGTCACCACGGCGAGCTCGGGTTGGAGCGAACGCTGGCGTCCAGCGACATTCTGGTCTGTCTGCTGCCGCTGACCGAAGACACGCGCGGTTTTCTCGATGCCGACCTGTTCGCGAAACTGCCCAAGGGCGCCGCGCTCGTCCACGCGGGCCGAGGGCCACAGCTTGATCATGAAGCGCTTCTCGTCGCGCTGAACAGCGGCCACCTTGCGGCGGCGATGATCGACGTCACCGATCCCGAACCGCTGCCCGCAGGCCATCCGTTCTGGTCGCATCCGAAGATCATCCTGACCCCGCATGTCGCCAGCGTCACCCAGCCCGCAACTGCAGCGCGGGCCGTCATCGAAAACATCCGACGCCACCGCGCCGGGCTCGACCCCATCGGGCTCATCGACCGGTCGCGCGGCTATTGAAATCCAACCTGAAAGGCCATCACTTGTCCCTGCTCAAGACCGTCGACACCGCCCCATCTTTCCCGCCACGCCAGTCCAGGGCGTTGCCCGAACGGCTGATAGCCGGCGACCCCGCCTTCAAGACGTGGGCGCAGGACGCCGCCAAGGACGATCTCGTCCATACCGGCGTCTGGGAAGCGACGCCGGGAGAGACGCGCTCGATCAAGGGCGAGACTTTCGAATTCTGCCACATCCTTTCCGGCGTGATCGAGATCACGCCCGACGCCGGCGAGACGGTGACCTACCGCGCCGGCGACAGCTTCGTGATGAAGCCCGGCTTCACCGGCGTCTGGAAGACCATCGAAACGGTGCGCAAGATCTACGTCACGGTAGGATAATGGGGTTCGCACGTGAGGCCCTGGCCTCCGCAACAGATTTTGCCGTCCCTCATCGCCAGCACGCAACAATCATCCGCGACCGATCTTCGAACGGTGCATGCTGCGCTGTTGCACGGGCTAGGCTCCTCCAGAACAGCTGAGAGTGGGCGCCCATGGGCCTGAGCTTCGACCCGGATACCGTCTCCCTTCCCGTCGGCCATTTTATCGGCGGGGAGCTGATTGCGGCCGAGGGTGCGATCGAGATGCGCCGCCCGTCGGATGGCAAGGCATACGCCGTCAGCCCCGTGGCCGGCGTCGAAATGGTCGACCGGGCGGTAGCGGGCGCCAAGGCGGCGCTGAAGACCAGCAACTGGGGCGGAGTTCGGCCGCGCGAGCGCACCAGGGCGCTCCAGGCCTGGGCCGACCTGATCGAGGCGGAAGCCGAAACGCTGGCAAAAATCGAGGCGCTGTGCTCGACGCGGCCCGTCGGCCAGCTCGTCGCCGGCGACATTGCCATAACCGCCGAGCAGATCCGCTTCTTTGCCGAATTCGCCGACAAGGAAGGCAGCGAGCTGGTGCCGACCGACGAAGCCAGTCTCGGCATGATCATGAGCGAGCCCTATGGCGTGGTCGGCGCGATCACGCCGTGGAACTTCCCCATCTCGATGGCTGGCTGGAAGCTTGGTCCGGCACTGGCCGCGGGCAATGCGGTCGTGCTGAAGCCGTCGGAAATGACGCCCTTTTCCGCAGTCTACATGGCACAACTCGCCGTGAGGGCAGGCTTACCGGCAGGGCTCATAAACGTAGTCCTGGGAGACGGCCTGACGACTGGAACGGCGCTGACCGGCCATCCCGAGATCGCCAAGGTCAGCTTCACCGGCTCGACCCGCGCCGGTTCGGCCATCATGGAAAACGTCGCTCGCACCGGCGTCAAGCCGATGACGCTGGAACTCGGCGGCAAGAGCCCACAGATCGTCTTTGCCGATGCCGATCTGGAGAAGGCAGCGACGGCGATCGCCGGCAGCGTCACCTTCAATGCCGGCCAGGCCTGTGTGGCCGGCACGCGCCTGATCGTCGAGAAGAGTTTGGCCGACAGGCTGACGGCCACGATCCTGGAGAAGATGAAGGCGGTGCGGCCCGGCCCGACCTGGGACGAGGCGACGCAGTATTCGCCTGTTATCTCGGAACGGCAGCGGGCGCGTATCGACGGCATCGTGCGGGCCGCGGTCGAAGCCGGCGGCCGATGCCTGACCGGCGGCGCCGCGATGGACAGCCTCGGCTATTTCTACGAGCCGACGCTGATCACAGATGTCGACCAGGCCAATCCAGCAATCGTCGAGGAGATCTTCGGTCCGGTCCTGACCGTCCAAACCTTTGAGACCGAGGAAGAGGCGCTGGCACTGTCCAGCCATCCGACCTACGGGCTCGCCTCCGGCCTCTTCACCTCCGACCTGTCCCGTACCATCCGCTTCGCGCGCAAGCTCGAAGCGGGCACCGTCTGGGTCAACCGCTACAGCCGCTCGCGCGACCATATCCTGCCAACCGGGGGCTACAAGCGGTCCGGCATCGGCAAGGATCTTGGCCGTGAGGCCTATCTCGCCAACCGCAGGACCAAGAGTGTCCTGATCAGCCTTTGAAGTGATGCCGATGACGACCTACTCGATCGCCCTGATCCCTGGTGACGGCATCGGCCGCGATGTGACCGCCGCCGCTTGGACAGTGCTGGAAACCGTTGCCAAAAACTTCGACTTTGCCCTGACGGGCACCGTGTTCCCCTGGTCCTGCCGCTTCTTCAAGGAGACCGGCCGCATGATGCCCGAGGATGCCATCGACACCTTGCGCGGCTTCGACGCCATCCTTCTCGGCGCGGTCGGCTGGCCGGCGGAGGTGCCGGATTCCGTTTCGCTGCACGGCCTGCTGCTGCCGATCCGCAAGGCATTCGTGCAGTACGCCAACATCCGGCCGCACCGCCTGCTGCCGGGCGTGACAGGGCCGCTGCGGGCGGAAAACTTCGACATATTGTGCATCCGTGAGAACACCGAAGGCGAATATTCGGGCGCCGGCGGGCGCGTGCATCAAGGCACGCTGGACGAGGTCGCCGTGGAGACCTCGATCTTCACCCGTGCCGGCGTCGAGCGCATCCTGCGCTTCGGCTTCGAGCAGGCGCGGGCGCGGCGCGGCAAGCTCGCCTCCGTCACCAAATCCAACGCGCAGAAATATTCGATGGTGTTCTGGGACGAGATTACCCGCAAGCTGGCCGCGGAGTACTCCGACGTCGAAGTGACCAGCTATCATGTAGACGCGCTCGCCGCGCGCATGATCATGGCGCCGGAGAGCCTCGACGTGGTCGTCGCTTCCAACCTGTTCGGCGACATCCTGACCGACATCGGCGCGGCAATCCAGGGCGGGCTCGGCTACGCGGCCTCCGCCAACATCAACCCCGATCGCTCGGCGCCATCCATGTTCGAGCCGGTGCACGGCTCGGCACCGGACATCGCACATCTGGGCATCGCCAATCCGATCGCCACCATCTGGTCCGGCGCCATGATGCTCGATCATCTCGGCGAAAAGGCCGCGGCCGGCCGCGTCATGAAGGCGGTCGAGGCGACGACCGCGCGAGGCGTTGGAACAACTGCCGGCAAGGACACCACGGAAACCATCACGGCCGCCATCGTCGCGGCATTCCCCTGATTGCAAGGTCGTTTTCGATGAAAAACCTGAAAGACAAAAGTCTCTTCCGCGAGGCCGGCCTGATCGCCGGTGAATGGGTCGCTGCCGGCTCTGGCAAGACGGTCGATGTTATCGATCCGGCGACCCAGGCAGCGATCGGCACTGTGCCCGACATGGCCGGTCCGGAGACCCGCGCGGCCGTGGAGGCCGCGGCTACCGCTTATGGGAACTGGAAGAAGAAGACCAACGCCGAGCGCGCTTCCCTGCTGGAAGCCTGGCATGGCCTGATGCTCGCGCATCTGGACGATCTCGCGCTGATCCTGACGACGGAACAGGGCAAGCCGCTGGACGAGGCCAAGGGCGAGATCCGTTACGGCGCGTCCTTCGTCAAATGGTTCGCGGAGGAAGCCCGCCGCATCAACGGCCACACCATCCCCTCGCCGACGCCAGACAGGCGCATCATCGTGCTGAAGGAACCGGTCGGTGTGTGCGGCATCATCACGCCGTGGAACTTCCCCAACGCGATGATCACCCGCAAGGTCGCGCCGGCGCTGGCCGCCGGCTGCACGGTGGTCATCAAGCCATCCGAGTTCACCCCCTATTCGGCGCTGGCGCTCGGCGTGCTTGCTGAGCGCGCGGGCATCCCCGCCGGCGTCATCAACATCGTCACCGGCATGCCGGCCGAAATCGGCAACGAGATCATGGCGAACGAGACCGTTCGCAAGATCTCCTTCACCGGCTCGACGCGGGTCGGTTCGCTGCTGATGCGTGGAGCGGCGGACAGCGTTAAGCGGCTCAGTCTCGAACTCGGCGGCAACGCGCCTCTCATCGTCTTCGACGACGCCGATCTCGATCTCGCCGTCGAGGGCGCGCTTGTCTCGAAGTTCCGCAACGGCGGCCAGACCTGCGTCTGCGCCAACCGCATTCTCGTCCAGGCCACTGTCTACGAAACCTTCGCCGCGAAGCTTTCCGCCCGCGTCAACGCCATGACGGTGGGGCCCGGCACGCAGCCTGGCGTCACCATCGGACCGATGATCAACATGGCGGCGGTCGAGAAGATCAACCGCCATGTCGACGACGCGATCGCCAAAGGTGCTGTGATCATCAGCGAGAAGCCGGCGCTGCCGGAGGGTCCTCAATATGTCGCGCCGCTGGTGCTGACCGGCGCCACGAAAGACATGCAGCTCGCCGGCGAGGAAACGTTCGGCCCGGTCGCGCCGCTTTTCCGGTTCGAGACGGAAGAGGAAGCGATCGCGCTCGCCAACGGCACGCCCTACGGGCTTGCCTCGTACTTTTACACAGAGAACCTGAAACGCGCCTGGCGCGTCGGCGAGGCGCTGGAGTTCGGCATGGTGGGACTCAACACCGGCTCGGTCTCGATGGAAGTGGCCCCCTTCGGCGGCGTCAAGCAGTCAGGCCTCGGCCGCGAGGGGGCGCAGGCCGGTATCGAGGAATATCTCGAGATGAAGAGCTTCCACATGGGCGGGCTCAGCTGAGGCAATTGGCTGAAGCCCGACCGGGCCGGATCGACGATCACTGAATCCGGTCGAGCGCCTTGTAGTAGAGGCCGACCATCGGCAGGAACCAGGGCTTGCCGGAATAGCCGGGAATGGAAGGCCACTCGAGCCCCTTCATCGGATTGCGGTCTTCGCGGCCGAGCATGGCATCGGCCAGGATCATGCCGAGATGGGTGGAAAGCTGCGCGCCGTGGCCCGAATAGCCCATCGCGTACCAGACACCGTCATGGTAGCCGGCCCGCGGAAAACGGTCCTTGGTCATGTCGACCAGCCCGCCCCAGCAATAGTCGATCTCGACCTTGGCCAGTTGCGGGAAGATCGCCGCAAGGCCTGCCTGCAATATCTGTCCGCTCCTGGCGTCAGAGCGCTGGTCCGATGTCGCCGAGAAGCGTGCGCGACCGCCGAAGATCAGGCGCCTGTCCGGAGAAAGCCGGAAGTAGTTGCCTATGTTCATCGATGTCACGCATGTCCGGTTGCCGGGCATGGTCGCAGCGATCTCGGCGTCGCTCAACGGCCTTGTAGCGATGATGAAGCTGCCGACGGAGATGATCCTGCGGCGGAAATAGTCGAAATTTGGCGTCGTGTAAGCGCCGGTCGCCACCAGCACATTGTCGGCGCTGAACCGCCCGCGGGAGGTTGTCAGCTCATGCCTGTTGCCGGCCTGCTTGCGGTCGGTCACCGCCGCGTTCTCGTGGATCACCGCACCGTGGCGGGCGGCGGCCGTGGCCAAGCCTGCCACATAGCGGCCCATATGCATCATGGCGCTCTTCTTCGACAGCATCGCGCCGTGGAAGGGCGAGCCAATCTCGGACTTGAGATCTGCCGCCGACAGCAGCTCCGTATCCGGATCGACTTCGGCATGGAGGGCTTCGAAGTTGCGGGCGATCGCTTCGAAATGCTGCGGCTTGGAGGCGAGCTTCAGCTTGCCGGCGCGGCGGAAATTGCAGTCGATGCCCTCTTCGGCGACCAGCGCCTCAATGGTATCGACAGAGTCGTCGAGCGCCCGGTAGAGCGCGATTGCGCGTTCCTTGCCGAGCTCTGCCTTGGCCGAGAGATAGCTGTGGGCGAGGCCGTTGTTCAGGTGCCCGCCATTGCGACCAGATGCGCCCCAGCCCACCCGCTCCGCCTCCAGCACGGCCACCTTGGCGCCGGCCTTCGACAGTTGGCGCGCCGCGGCGAGACCGGTGAAGCCGCCGCCGATGATGGCGGCATCGTAGTGCCCCTCGACCGGGCCCTGCGCCCCGCCGGAAAAGACAGGGGCTGTGTCGTGCCAGTAGGAGACGAACTTCATCGGCAACCCGCCTGTTTCAGAGACCGACCACGCCTGGAAGACCGGAAATGTCTGATATCTCGACATAGCCATAGTACGGGTTGGCTGGCTCGTGGCCCCGGTTGACCCAGACCTTGTTCTTGATGCCAAGATCGTGCGCCGACATCAGGTCGTAGCGGAACGAAGACGAGCAGTGAAGGATGTCCTCCGTGCCGCAGCCCAGCATGTCGAGCATGTATTCGAAGGCTTGGAAGCGAGGCTTGTAGGCCTGCGCCTGCTCGGCCGTGTAGACGGCATGGAACGGCGCGCCTAGCTTTTCGACATTGGACATGATCTGCGCGTTCATGGCGTTGGACAGGATGACCAGCGGAATCTCCTTGGCCACCTTCGCCAGGCCGGCCGGGACGTCCGCGTGCGGTCCCCAGGTCGGGACACGCTCATAGACCATCCTGGCGTCGTCGGCGCTGAAGGCGACGCCATTGCGCTTGCAGGAGCGCTCGAGCGCGTTGTGAACGACGTCGGCATAGGGCTGCCAGTCGCCCATGATCTCGTCGAGCCGATACGCCGCGAAGTTCTTGATGAACTCCTGCATGCGCGGTTCGTCGAGCCGGCTGCCGTAGAGGTCTCGCGCCGCTTCCGCCATCTGGAAATGGGTTAACGTGCCGTAGCAGTCGAAGGTGATGTATTTGGGCCTGAAGGAAGCCATGTCCGTCGATCTCCGGTGGAAGCACATCCGCGCTGGGATGTATTTCATCATAGGACGGCTGGTGGCGGCCCACCTGACCGAAATCGCCCTCCCGAAAGCAGAAAGTTCCGTATCCACCATCCGGTTTGGCACGCTGTAGCATCTGCCGTGCCGAAGCGGCGCCGCGCGAGATGTGAAGCGTGTCCGCCGTGGAGGGTGCCAGCACAAGATGCGGCGCACGCCTCGCGCTACGGCGAAAGATACTGTCGAAGCCGAAGCCTTCAGATGATCTGCGGCGCGCTGATGGCCGAGACTTGGCATCAGACGATAGGGACACCTCATGTCGCAGGGCGAGATCGAAATCCAGGACTTCGGGCCGGACCATATCGAGGGAGCGGTGGCGCTTTCTCGCCAGGAGAAGTGGCCGCATCGCCCCCAGGACTGGCAGATGGCGCTGCAGCTCTCAAGCGGCGCGGTCGCGCTCGACGACGAGGGCCGTGTCACCGGAACCATCCTGGTAACGCCCTACGGCGCGGATTGCGCCATGATCAACATGGTGATCGTCGACAGGAACGTGCGTGGCAAGGGGCTCGGGCGCCGGCTTATGGATCAGGCTCTCGCCCTCGCCGGCGACCGTCCGCTGCGGCTCGTCGCGACGACTGACGGCATGCCTCTTTATCAGAAACTGGGCTTTGTGCCCTCCGGCACGATCCTGCAGCATCAGGGCACGGTTGCACAGCTCGTCGCGCCCGACGGCGTGGAAGCCGCACGCATCGACGATCTGTCAGACATCAAAGCGCTGGACCGCGACGCCTATGGCGCCGACCGCGAAGCCCTGATCGATGCGCTGGCCGAGCACGGCCAACTCGCGGTTATCCGCCGCAACGGCGCCATCGACGCCTATGCCGCGATCCGCCCGTTTGGACGCGGCGAGGTGATTGGTCCGGTCATCGCGGGAAGTGCCGCGGACGCCAGGGCCCTGATCAGCTTCTTCGCCGCGCCGCGCCCCGGCGCCTTTCTGCGTGTGGATACCGACAGCCGGACCGGCATTGCCGGCTGGCTCGAAGACATCGGCCTCGCCCATGCCGGCGGTGGCGTCGCCATGGACCGTCCGCCCAAGACGGGCGCGGAACAGGCCAGGCCAAAAGTTTACGCCCTCGCCAATCAGGCGCTCGGCTAGCGCGGAGGAAAACAATGCTCGCCAATTCCCTGATCGAACTCGACCGCGCCCATCTCATCCATCCGGTCTCCTCATACCGTGGCCATGAGGCCCTCGGCGTGCGCGTGCTGAAATCGGCGAAGGGGGCGACCGTGACCGATGCATCCGGCCGGCAACTTGTCGACGGTTTCGCCGGACTGTGGTGCGTCAATGCTGGCTACGGCCACGACAGCATCGTCGAGGCGGCGGCAAGGCAGATGCGCGAGCTTCCCTACGCCACCGCCTATTTCGATCTCGGTTCGGAGCCCGCTATCCGGCTCGCCTCAGAACTGGCCGAGCGCGCGCCGGGCGACCTCAATCACGTCTTTTTCACGCTTGGCGGGTCGGACGCGGTCGACAGCACGATCCGTTTCGTTCGCTACTATTGGAATGCCAGGGGCGAGCCGAAACGCGACCAGTTTATTTCCATCGAGCAAGGCTATCACGGATCGTCGGTGGTCGGCGCGGGCCTGACCGCCCTGCCCGCCTTTCACGCCGGTTTCGGCATTCCCTTCGAATGGCAACACAAGATCCCCTCGCCCTACCCCTATCGCAACCCGGTAGGCGAGGACGCGAACGCGATCATCGCCGCATCGCTCGCCGCGCTGAAGGCCAAGATCGAGGAGCTCGGACCGGAGCGGGTCGCTGCCTTCTATGCCGAGCCGATCCAGGGGTCGGGTGGTGTGATCGTCCCGCCGAAGGGCTGGATTAAGGCGATGCGCGAACTCTGCCGGGAGTACGGCATCCTGTTCATCGCCGACGAGGTGATCACCGGCTTCGGCCGCACGGGCCCTCTATTCGCCTGCACGGACGAGGACATCGTTCCCGACTTGATGACGACCGCGAAGGGGCTGACCTCGGGCTATGTTCCAATGGGCGCCGTATTCATGGCCGATCATGTCTACAACGTCATCGCCGATGGAGCGGGCGCTTCTGCGGTCGGCCACGGCTATACCTATTCCGCCCATCCCGTCAGCGCCGCCGTCGCGCTCGAGGTGTTGAAGCTCTACGAAGACGGCCTGCTGGAGAACGGCATCAAGGCCGGCGCTCGCCTGATGGCGGGGCTGGAGGGCCTGAGAGACCACCCGCTGGTGGGCAACGTGCGTGGTCGCGGCATGCTTGCCGCGATCGAACTGGTGGTCGACAAGAGGAGGAAGACACCGCTTCCCGCATCGGCCATGCCGGCGCGGCGCGTCTTCGACAGGGCGTGGGACAACGGTCTCATCATCCGTGCCTTTGCGAATGGGGTTATCGGCTACGCTCCCCCGCTCTGCTGCACCGACGACGACATCGATGCTATCATTGAGCGCACGCGCCGGACGCTCGACCAAACATTGGACGATGCTGATGTCCGCCAGGCCCTGGCATGACGGGCGACGAATACCGCGTGTTTCGAAATAGCGCCGGGGCAGACGATTTCGCAATTTTGTGCCGCCCCCTCACGCCTTTTCGGCGAATCCAGCGCGGGGGAAGTGCCAGACTGTCCTTAAGACAAGGCCAGAAGGCCCGAATTTCCGAGCTTTTGAAAAGGCCGACGCCCCGGACAGCACGGAATTTTGTTCTGTTCAACATCATGCAATTCGGCCACGAGCAGAGGAGAGCCAGTCTTGGCCAGGGGCTTTAGCGAATTCAAATACATGACCTTCGACGTCGTCGGCACGCTGATCGACTTCGAAGGCGGCATTACCACCTGCCTGGCCGGGATTGCCGGTGACGCTGGCGTTTCCATCGATGGTGAAGCCGCGCTGGCCCTGTACCGGCAGGCCCGCTACATGCCCGATGCAGGGCTGTTCCCTGACGATCTCGTGCGTGTCTACATGGTCATCGCGCCGCGCCTCGGCCTGCCGGCCGAGGAGAAATACGGCGTCCGCCTGCGGGACTCCGCCAGCACCTGGCAGGGCTTTCCCGACAGCGCGGCGGCATTGGCCGAGCTTGCGAAGTCACACAAGCTGATTGCCATGACCAATGCCCGGCGCTGGGCGCTCAATCATTTCGAGAAGCAGTTGGGATCGCCCTTCTTCGCCACCTTTACCGCCGACGATACCAGAACGGAGAAACCGGATCCGGCGTTCTTCCAGAAGGTCTTTGATTTCGTCGCCTCCCGGGGTGACCGCAAGGACGACATCCTGCACGTCGCGCAAAGCCAGTATCACGACATCGGCATATCCCGGACACTTGGCCTGACCAACTGCTGGATCGAACGCCGGCACGCCCAGAAGGGCTATGGCGGCACGATCGAGCCGGAGCGCTTCACCGCCCCGGACTACCACTTCACCTCAATGGCCGCATTGGCGTCGGCCGTGCGGGAAAGCCTGAAGGAACGAACCTGAGCCCAAGCCCGGAAAGCCGCAACAAGACGAGCATCCCGACCAAACAAACAGAAAGGGGAATAACATGACCGACAAGATCACGAACTGGACCAGCGCAGACGATGCCATGGTCGAAAACGCCATTCGGCGGGGCGCGAACCGCCGCGAACTTCTCAAGATGCTGTTGGCCGGCGGCGCCGCGGTTGCCGCGGGCAGCCTGGTGCTCGGCCGCGCCACCAATGCCGTCGCCGCTGAGCCGGTTTCCGGCGGAAACTTCAAAGCCGCCGGCTGGTCGTCATCGACCGCCGACACGCTTGATCCTGCAAAGGCGTCGCTCTCCACCGACTATGTCCGCTGCTGCTCGCTCTACAACCGCCTGACTTTCCTCGACAAGGATGGCGTCACGCAGATGGAGCTGGCCGAGAGCTTCGACAGCAAGGACGCCAAGACCTGGACGGTGAAGCTGCGCAAGGGCGTCACCTTCCACGACGGCAAGGACCTTACCGCCGACGACGTCGTCTACTCACTGAAGCGCCATCTCGACAAAGCGGTCGGCTCCAAGGTCGCCAAGATCGCCGCGCAGATGACCGGCTTCAAGGCGGTAGACAAGTCGACCGTCGAAATCACGCTCGCCGACCCGAATGCCGACCTCCCGACCATCCTGGCGCTGCATCACTTCATGATCGTCCAGGACGGCACCACCGACTTCTCCAAGGGCAATGGCACCGGAGCCTTCGTGCTCGAGGCTTTCGAACCGGGCGTGCGGTCGGTGGTCACCAAGAACAAGAACTACTGGAAGTCGGGCAAGCCCTATCTCGACTCTTTCGAATTCATCGCTATCAGCGACGACAGTGCCCGCGTCAACGCCCTGCTTTCCGGCGACATCAATTTTGCGGCTTCGATCAATCCGCGCGCGATGAAGCTCATCGGCGGCCAGCAGGGCTTCGAGTTGTCGAAGACGACCTCGGGTAACTATACCGACCTCAACATCCGGCTCGACATGGATCCGGGCAGCAAGGCCGATTTCGTGGCCGGCATGAAGTATCTCGTCAACCGCGAGCAGATCGTCAAATCGGCATTGCGCGGCCTTGGCGAAATCGGCAACGACCAGCCTGTCTCGCCGGCAAACATCTTCCACAATCCCGACATCAAGCCGAAGGCTTTCGACCCGGACAAGGCGAAGTTCCACTTCCAGAAGTCAGGCCTGCTCGGCCAGTCCATCCCGGTGATCGCTTCCGACGCCGCGACCTCGTCGATCGACATGGCGGTGATCATCCAGGCCGCCGGCGCGGATATCGGCATGAAACTCGACGTCCAGCGCGTCCCGGCCGACGGCTATTGGGACAATTACTGGCTCAAGGCGCCGATCCATTTCGGCAACATCAATCCGCGCCCGACGCCGGACATCCTGTTCTCGCTCCTCTACGCTTCCAACGCGCCGTGGAACGAAAGCCAGTACAAGTCCGAGAAGTTCGACAAGATGCTCATCGAGGCGCGCGGCTCGCTCGACCAGGCCAAGCGCAAGGAGATCTACGGCCAGATGCAGGCTATGGTCTCCGAGGAGGCCGGCACCATCATCCCGGCCTACATTTCCAACGTGGATGCCCTCTCCAGTAAGGTGAAGGGTTTGGAGGCGAACCCGCTCGGTGGCATGATGGGCTACGCAATGGCGGAATATCTCTGGCTTGAAGCCTGAGAGACGCCTGCCGGGGGCCGGTCAGCCAGCCCCCGGCAGTTCACTGCGCAAGATTGCTTGGCCGAACAACCGCAGGGAGCGCTTCCATGACATCTGGGGTTCTCAACCTCGTGCTGAAGCGGCTGGGGATCGCGGCCGTCACACTTTTGATCGTGCTGTTCGCCGTGTTCTTCGCCACCAGCATGCTACCCGGCGACACCGCGTCGATCCTACTCGGCCAGGCGGCGACTCCTGAAGCGGTCGCCGGCCTGCGTGAGGCTATGCATCTTAATGATCCGGCGATCCTGCGCTTCCTGCTCTGGCTTCTCGGCCTGCTCCATGGTGACCTCGGCACCTCCTATGCCAACGAGATGCCTGTTGCGGCGCTAATCGGCGGGCGCCTGGTCAACACCATGAAGCTCGCCGGCATCACCACGCTGCTCTCGGTGCCACTGGCGCTGACGCTCGGCATCACCGCCGCCATGTTGCGCGGCTCCGTCTACGACCGCACGGTCACCATCCTGTCGATCGGCGTCATCTCCGTGCCAGAATTCATGGTCGCGACCCTCGCGGTCCTGCTCTTTGCCGTTTATCTCAAATGGCTGCCGGCGCTGTCCTCGGTCAACGAGGCGCATTCGCTGACCGATCTCGTGCGCATCTATGCAATGCCGGTGATCACGCTCACCTTCGTCATCTCCGCCCAGATGATCCGCATGACCCGCGCCGCGGTGATCGAGACGCTCTCCACGCCTTATGTCGAGATGGCGCTTCTGAAAGGCGCCTCGCGCAGCCGCATGGTCCTGAGGCACGCGCTCCCTAATGCGCTTGGGCCGATCGTCAACGCGGTAGCGCTTTCGCTTTCCTATCTGGTCGGCGGCGTCATCATCGTCGAGACGATCTTCAACTATCCCGGCATCGCCAAGCTGATGGTCGATGCGGTCGCCACCCGCGACCTGCCGCTGATCCAGAGCTGCGCGATGATCTTCTGCCTCGGCTATCTCTTTCTCATCACCGCCGCCGACGTCGTCGCCATCATGTCCAACCCGAGGCTCAGATGACGACAGCGCGCGTGACAACCTCTCGGCGTTCCTTCCTGGGCCACAGCTACAGCCTCGTGGGCGTCGTGGCCGCGCTGGTCATCCTGGCTTGGACGCTCGTCGCGATCCTTGCGCCCTACGTGATTCCCCATTCGATCGGCGACATAGTCGACGACGACTATTTCGGCCCGATGCGCCAGGGACTGTGGCTCGGCTCGGACTATCTTGGGCGCGATATGCTCTCGCGAGTTCTGATGGGCGCCCGCTACACCGTCGGCATATCGCTCGCCGCCGTCTCCATCGCCTGTTTTTCGGGCGTCGTGCTGGGGATGATTGCGGCCGTCACCGGTGGCTGGCTCGACACCTGCCTCAGCCGCTTCCTGGACGCCATGAACTCCATCCCCAGCAAGCTGTTCGGCCTTGTGGTCGTCGCCGCGGTCGGCTCGTCGATCCCGGTGCTGATTCTGACGCTGGCCGTCATCTATATCCCCGGCGCCTACCGCTTTGCGCGCGCGCTCGCCGTCAACATCAACACCATGGACTTCATCACCGTCGCCCGTGTCCGCGGCGAGAGCACCCTCTACCTCATCGGGTCCGAAATCCTGCCCAACATCATCCGCCCGGTGCTGGCCGACTTCGGCCTGCGCTTCGTCTTCATCGTGCTTTTGCTCTCCGGCCTGTCCTTCCTGGGACTCGGTCTCCAGCCGCCGCTCGCCGATTGGGGTGCGCTGGTGCGCGAGAACATCGGCGGCCTGCCTTTCGCGGCCCCCGCCGTCATCGTGCCGTCGCTGGCAATCGCCAGCCTCACCATCAGCGTCAACCTGCTGATCGACAACCTGCCGCAAAAGATCAGGGACCGGGACGCATGAGCAATCTCGTCGAGGTCAGGAACCTGCGGATCGAAGCGAAGACCGACTCCGGACGGCTTGTCGAAATCATCAAGGGCGTCAGCCTCGACATCGCCGACGGTGAGATCGTCGCCCTGATCGGAGAAAGCGGCTCCGGCAAGACCACGGTGGCGCTCTCGCTGATGGGCTATGCGCGGCCCGGCTGCCGGATCACCAGCGGCGAGATCAATGTTGGCGGCAAGAACATGGCTGCCCTTTCCGAAAAGGAACGCGCCAGGCTTCGCGGCACCGACATTGCCTATGTCCCGCAAAGTGCCGCCGCCTCGTTCAACCCCTCCTCCACGATCATGGAGCAGGTCATCGAGGTCACGCGGATCCACAAACTGATGCCGCCCGAACAGGCGCGGCAGCGTGCGGTCGAGCTGTTCAGGGCCTTGTCTCTGCCCGACCCGGAAGGGATCGGTACCCGTTATCCGCACCAGGTTTCGGGCGGGCAGTTGCAGCGGCTGTCGGCGGCCATGGCGCTCATCAGCGATCCCAAGCTGGTCATCTTCGACGAGCCGACGACGGCACTCGACGTGACGACGCAGATCGACGTGCTGAAGGCATTCAAGTCGGTCATGCGGGCGGGCGGCGTGGCGGGTGTCTATGTTTCCCATGACCTCGCGGTCGTGGCCCAGATCGCCGACCGCATCGTGGTGCTGAAGGGCGGCGAAGTGCAGGAGACCGGCACTACCGCGGCAATCCTTTCGGCTGCCCAGCATCCCTATACGCGCGAACTGCTGGCCGCCTTCGAACCGAAGCCGCGGCAAGCACATGCGGACGTAGATGCCGGGACCAAGCAGTTGCTGCGTATCGACAATGTGACGGCCGGCTACGGCCCGGTTCGGGATGACGGACTGCCACTCATCCGCGCCGTCGATTCCGTCAGCCTGGTCGTCGAGAAGGGGCGCAATCTCGGCGTCATCGGCGAATCCGGCTGCGGAAAATCGACGCTGGCGCGCGTTATCGCAGGCATCCATCCTGCTGCGACCGGCGACATCGTCTTCGACGGCAAGGACCTGCAGCGCGCCGCCAGGAAACGCAGTCAGGACCAGCTGCGCGAGATGCAGATCGTGTTCCAATATGCCGATACTGCGCTCAATCCGGCCAAGCCGGTGGAGGACATCATCTCCCGTCCGCTGGCCTTCTATCACCGGCTCGACAGGCAGGCGCGCGCGAAGCGCGTGGACGAGCTGCTCGACATGGTGCGCTTGCCAAGGGGCCTGCGCTACCGTCACCCATCGGAGCTCTCTGGCGGCCAGAAGCAGCGCGTGAATTTCGCACGCGCGCTGGCGGCCAACCCCAAGCTGATCATCTGCGACGAAATCACCTCGGCCCTCGACACGGTGGTGGCGTCCGCCGTGATCGAGCTGCTCAAGGAGCTGCAGCGCGAGCTGGGACTTTCCTACATCTTCATCAGCCACGACCTCTCCGTCGTCGAGGCCATCTGCGACGAGATCATGGTCATGTACAACGGGCAGCGGGTGGAACAGATCACGCCCGACAAGGTGACGGCGCCCACCCACCCCTATTCCAAGCTTCTGTTCTCCTCGGTGCCGAAGCTTGACCCGACCTGGCTGGACGGCCTCGTCCGCGACCCCGAACTCGTCAGCCAGTACGGCCACCGCTGACTACATCGACAAAAGGGCCACCGTTTCAGGAAGCAGCCGCCTCACCTCGGAAACAGGCTGGGCAGCGGCATGTGCGCCTTGACGATGGGAGACTTCAGCACCACGAAGCTGAAATACTTGTCGATGCCGATATCCATGTCGGTCAGCCGTTCCATGATCGTCTGGTACTCGCCGATACCGGCGGTCACGAATTTCATCAAATAGTCGTAGCCGCCCGACACGAGGTGGCATTCGATGACCTGGTCGATCTTCTCGACGACGGCGAGAAAGCGGGCGAAGTCCACCTGGCGATGGTTCTTCAAGGTGATTTCGGTGAACACGGTCAGCGTCTGGCCGAGCTTGCCGATATTGACCTGTGCGGAATAGCCCTCGATGTAGCCTTCCGACTGGAGTTTCTTCACCCGCATCAGGCACGGGCTTGGCGACAGATGCACCAGATCGGCCAGTTCCACATTGGTGATGCGGCCGTTCTTCTGCAACTCGTAGAGGATCTTGATATCGATCCGATCCAGTTTCACGGCCGTCTCCGCAGAACGCGCTCGCCACAGCACAAAATGCTGCCTTGCTAGTAGCCATTGACACTACCACAGCCCGCCGGCCTGTCCATCCAAGCGATACCGCTTTGAAACGCAGCGACTCCCGATTTCAACCGGGCTGCCGGAATAAAATTCTGCTTGGGCCTCAACTGCGGCAGCGGCTGCCTGCGCAACGCGCTAGGATTGGCGCTTCAAACGTAGAGGGACCATGCGCGCGCCGCTGCAGCAAATCGAGACATCCGGCGAACTGCCCCAGTCCGCGGACGCGGTGGTGATCGGCGGCGGCATTGTCGGTGCCTTCGCGGCCTACTATCTGGCCAGGCGCGGCATGCAGGTCGTGCTTGTCGAAAAGGGACGCATCGGCGCCGAGCAGTCCTCCAGGAACTGGGGCTGGTGCCGCCAGCAGAATCGTGACGCCCGCGAGTTGCCGATGGCAACCCGAAGCCTTGATCTGTGGGACAGCTTCGCGACGGAAACCGGCGAAGACACCGGCTTTCGCCGCTGCGGCCTGCTCTATCTCAGCGACGACGAGGCGGAACTGGCCGGCTGGGCGCGCTGGCGTGATTTCGCCAAAACGGCCGGCGTTACCACGCATATGCTCGACAGCGCCGCGGCCAGCGAGCGGGGCCGCGCCACGGGCCGGACCTGGAAGGGCGGCGTCTTCTCGCCGACCGACGGCACCGCCGACCCGTCGCGCGCCGCGCCCTCGGTCGCCCGTGCCATTCTCAAGCTTGGGGGCTCCGTGCACCAGAGCTGCGCCGCGCGCGGTATCGAGATCGAGGGCGGCCGCCTGAGCGGCGTGGTCACCGAAAGCGGAACGATCCGGACGAAGCTGGCCGTCCTAGCCGGCGGCGCCTGGGCCTCCTCTTTTTGCCGGCAGTTCGACTTCCGCTTTCCGCAGGCGTCGATCCGTTCCTCCATCCTGTCCGTCTCGCCGGGTGCCGAAGGTCTGCCGGATGCGCTGCACACGGCAAGGATCTCGGCCACGCGTCGCGGCGACGGCGGCTACACGCTCGCCATAAGCGGACGCGGCCGGGTGGACGTGACGCCGCAGCAGTTGCGCTTCTCGTCGCAGTTCCTGCCCATGTTCCTGAAGCGCTGGCGCAGCCTCGCACCCGGCGGTCTGCAGGGCATGCGCTCGGGCCACGAAACACTCGGTTGCTGGCGGCTCGACCAGCCGACGCCGATGGAACGGATGCGCATCCTCGATCCGACCCCGGATCAGGCGACCATCCGCCTGACGCACACCCGGGCGCTCGAGCTGCTGCCGGCACTGCGCCAAACAAAGATCAGCGCGGCCTGGGCCGGCTACATCGACAGCACGCCGGACGGCGTGCCCGCCATCGGCGAGATTCAAACGGTGCCGGGTTTCTTCCTGGCTGCCGGATTTTCGGGACACGGCTTCGGCATCGGCCCGGGCGCCGGTCACCTCGTCGCCGATCTGGTGACCGGGTCGGAACCGATCGTCGATCCGAATTCCTATGATCCCCAGCGCTTCGACGCTTCAGCCTGGGGGAAGGTCGCCGATTTCTAAGACGTGATCCATGTCTTCCTGGTGTGGACTCCGGAATTGCATCAGCCGTCCCGGAGGAAGGCACCGACAGGCGCCGGTCGGACAGGCGCCTGTCCGCGAAACCGGCCGACAGCGTCGGCCGTACAGCCGGCCTGCGCCGCCACGAGTTCGACCGCAGCCAACTGGCAGTAGCGCCCCTGGCATCGCCCCATGCCGACGCGCGATAGCGATTTCACCCTGTTGGCCTCGCCGCCGCCGAAATCCCCGCTCTGGCGTACGGCTCCGGCTGTCACATTCTCGCAGCGACAGACGACCGCCTCATCGGGAAGTGCCCGCGCCATCGCTGCCGGCCAGGGAAAGGCGTAAGCCAGGCCGCGAGCAAAGCGCTCGAGCCGTGCCAGCTTGCGCAAATCGACGCCGGTGGCGGACGCAGGAATTCCGAGATCGGCAAGGCATGCCGCAGCCGCGAGACGCCCAGCGATCTCCGCGCCATCCGCTCCCAGAAGACGAACCCCATCGCCGGCAAGATAGACTCCGTTGCCGGCTCGACCCATCGGGTCGGTCTTCGGCAGCCATTGCCGCCACTGCTCATCATAAATGAAGGCGCATCCGACCAGGTCGGCCAGATGCGTCTCCGCCCGCAGGTGCCAGCCCATGCCGATCATGTCGCAAGGGGTGCGGTGCTCCCGGCCGCCTGCGTCGCGCCAGCGCATCGCCGCGACACCTTGCTTGTCGGCCTCGATCCGTTCGAGCGTCACGCCCGCATGGTAGCGGCCGCCGAGTCTCGTCCGCAGGGCCAGACCGCGCAGCGTGACGAACGGCCGGGCGGCAAGCTGGCAGAACCCGCGCATCTGCTGATGCCAGGGAGACGTGTCGAGCACTGCTGCCACATCCGCTCCAGCCTTGACCAGTTGGGCGCCGACCAGCGTCAGCAGAGGCCCCGATCCCATAAGGACGATCCGCCGCCCAAGAGCGACGCCCTGCGCCTTGAGCGCGATCTGCGCCGCGCCAAGGCTATAGACGCCGGCATTCTGCCAGCCGGGAACCGGCGCCACGCGGTCGGATGCGCCGGTGGCAAGGATCAGGCGGTCATAGCCGATCATCTGCACGCGGCCTTCCCCCAGCAAGTGCAGCCGACCCTCCTGCGCTGCGATCACCGAACTCGCCGCGCAATGGGTGAGCCGCCCTTCCTTGGCCAGCCGATCGAAGAGCATATGCAGCGCGCGCGCCTTCGGCGCTTCTGGCCCGTAGAGCTGCTCTGCCGTGCGGGTAAAGCCGGCAGGGGGGCGGCGATAGATCTGCCCGCCCGCGCAATGCCCTTCGTCGATCACCACCGGGTGAAGTCCGGCCTCGACCAGCGCCGCAGCGGCCCTTATGCCGGCTGGACCGGCGCCCACGATCACGACCCGCTGCGATGAGGTCTCGCTCACGGCCAGCTCTCCGGCTGCGTTGTGTGTAAACGCATGCCCTGGGTGACAAATGCCGAGCACGCCCTTATCCGCGGTCCCTCGTCCTGCCACACCCAGCAATCCTGGCAGGCTCCCATCAGGCAGAACCCGGCCCGCGGCTCGGGTCCGAACTCGGACTTTCGCAGCGCGTACCCAGAAGCCAGCATGGCGGTCAGCACGGTGTCGCCCACCAGAGCACTGCATATCTGCCCGTCGAGAAAAAAATACACCTCGGCCCGGTCGCACTCGGCCAGCCGAACGATGCGGCCGGCGGTCATCATTCCGCCGCCTCTCGTACCGGGTTCGGGCGAGGCAGTTCGGGGAACCGCTCGCAGGCCGCATCGAACGCCGCCTGGACGCCCTCCGGCCCCGAACGTCCCTTCATGCGGCGGAAGATCTCCGTCTTGGCGAAGAACCGCCAATGGATCGGCAAGTCCCTCAGTATGGCGGTAAGCCGGTCATAGGCCGCTGGGGTCCACTGCGCTTCGTAACCGTCGCGCTCCGGACCGAAATGGAAATGGCCGGCGGCTGGCCCCTGGCGTGCGCGCAGCCTTTCCGTCGCTTGCTCGTCGACCTCGCCGTCGCGGATGACGACGCCATAGTCGCGCTCGGCAGCCGTTGGCGAGACATAGCCTCGCCGCACATCCTGCGCGACGCGCCAGGGCTCGCGCCCATGCGGATCGCCGCGCCCGCCGCCTCCGGCGGAACGGATATCGAGCACGTCGCCGGGCTGTAGCACCGCCGTGTCGATGTTGCCCAGTCGCCGCTCGTGCTCGGTTCCCGGATTGACGACCATGTCAGACAGGCCGGCCGCCTTGCCGCCCAGCACGCCCCAGGGACGAAAGAAGCTGCGGTCCCGGTTGCGCGCCGTGATCCTTGAGTCGGGGGCGAAGACACGGAAGGCCATCTCGGTCGCCAGCCCGCCGCGCCAGCGGCCCGCGCCGCCGCTGTCCCTGGCGAGCCCGTATTTCACGAATTCGACCGGAGTCTCGGTCTCGGTGATCTCGATCGGCGTGTTCTTGAGATAGGCCGCATCGGCGCCCGATCCGTTGGTTCCGTCGCGATGGGGCATGGCGCCGCCGCCGCCCACGACGGGATTGACCGCGGCGATGACGGTCCGGCTGGTCCGCTCGTCCGTGGTCATGACATTGACGATGCAGTTGTTGCCGGCGGGTGCCGCTGGCAGGCGCTCCGGCACCGCTTGCGAGAAGCCGCCGAAGATGACCGACCGCAGCCGGGCGCAGGTGAGCGAGCGCATGCCCACGGCGGCGGGGTATACCGGGTTCAGCACCGAACCCGTGGGTGCGATGCAGGTGAACGGTCGGGTGAGGCCCGTATTGAGCAGGATCTTCGGGTTGATCGTGTAGAGCACATAGTAGACGCCCACCAGCAGCATAGTGTGGCGCGGGTCGCGGCCTGAAGGCACGTTGAGCGAGGAGCCGAGCTGCGGATCGGAGCCGGTGAAGTCGAGCACCGCCTCGTCGCCCCTGATCGTCAGCGTCAGCTTCAGCCGGCAGGGATTGGCCTCGACCGAATCCTCGTCGGCATAGTCGGCGAATTCCCACGTCCCGTCGGGCATGGAGCGCAGCACGTCGCGCGCCTGCGCCTCGGCATGGTCGAGAAGAGCGGAAACGCCTTCGATGAAGCCGGCCTTGCCGAACTTCCTCACCATTGCCTGGATCTTGCGCTCGCCGGTGTTGAGCGCCCCGACCAGCGCCTTGATGTCGCCGATGTTGAGGTCGGGCTTGCGCACATTGGTGCTCATGATCCGCAGGATCGTCTCGTCGAAGACGCCCTCGTTCACAAGCTTCATCGGGGGAAAGCGGATACCTTCCTGATGGATTTCGGTCAGCGCCCGGCTGAGCGAAGCCGGAACAGCCCCGCCCATGTCGGTGTTGTGGATATGCCCTCCTGTCCAGGCGACGATATCGCCGTCGACGAAGACCGGCTTCCACAGATGCGTGTCGGGCGCGTGCGTGGCGACGTGGCCGGAATAGGGATCGTTGGTGAACGCGACGTCTCCCGGCCGGTAGTTGTCGACCATCGCGATAGCGCGGTGATACGAAAGCCCCGGATACCAGGTGGCGCCGAGGTCCATCGGCACGGCGAAGGTCGCGCCTGAACGGTCCATCAGCATCACCGTAAAGTCCTGCGTCTCCTTTACGAAGGCGGAGTGCGCGGTGCGGTGCAGCGTGTGGGCCATGTTCTCGGCGGCCGCGCGGGCATGGTTCGCCAGAACCTGCAGATTTGTCCGGTCAAACATGGCATCACTCCGGGAAGGTCAGCAGAAGGTTGAGGTGACGGTCGACCCGTGCCTGCGCCCCCGCGGGAATGGCAAAAGTGGTGTCTTCCTGAACGACCACGGCAGGCCCATGGAACGTGCTGCCCGGCACGAGGGCCTGCCGGTCGTGGAGGTCGATGGTCTCTACGCTCGCGCCCGTGTAGACTGGGAGACGGCGCGCCGGAATGGCGGCGGCGTCGATCATGTCGACCACCGGGAAGTGGAGTTTCGGCCCCGCGCCCACTGCCGACAGCCGGACATTCACAAGTTCGATCTCGCCGTCCGGGTCGTGGAAATCGTAGAGCTGCTCATGGGTGAGGTGGAAGGCTTGTGCGACGGCGGTCGCATTGCCGTCCGTCAGCCATTCCGGCTGAAGGACGACCTCGATCTCATAACTCTGCCCGACATAGCGCATGTCGCAGGATAGACTGAGTTCGGCCGCCCCCTCATGCCCCTGCGCCGCGAGCCAGTCGCGACCCTCTTGTGCGAGGGCCTCGAAGGCGCCGCGAATTCCGGTAAGCGACATGTCCGACAGCGGGCTGAAGATGGTGCGGATGAAGTCGCCGCGCAGATCCGCCACGAGCCCGCCCAGCGCCGACACCACGCCGGGACGGCGCGGTACCATGACACGCTTCATCCCGAGTTCGCGGGCAAGGAAGGCGCCGAGCATCGGGCCGCCGCCGCCGAAGGGCATCAGCGTGAAATCGCGCAAGTCCACGCCGGCGCGCGAGGCGAGCTTCTCGACCTCGACGAACATCTCCGACACCGCGATGTCGAGGATCGCCTGCGCGGTCTGCTCGACTGGACGGCCGAGGCGAGCGGCAAGTTCGCCGATTGCGCGATGCGCCAGCCCGGTATCGATCCTGAGCTGGCCGTAGGCCATCTCGCTGTGACCAAGCCATCCACACACCACCATGGCGTCCGTCACCGTCGGCCGCTCGCCGCCACGGCCATAGCATGCGGGTCCTGGCGTCGAACCGGCCGACTCCGGCCCGACCCGCAGCACCCCCTGTGCGTCGACACTGGCGATCGAGCCGCCGCCGACGCCGATCGAGCTCACCGACACGGAAGGGATATGGAGCGGAAACTCGCCGATCAGTTCACCGGTACCGAATTGCGCCTCGCCGCCGATGATGAGCGCGAAGTCGGCCGAGGTCCCGCCAATGTCGAGGGTAAGAACCTTGTCCTCGCCTGCCTGGCGCGCCAGCCATGAGGCGCCGATGACGCCGGAGGCCGTTCCCGACAGCAGCATGTTGACGCAGGCGCGCTTGCCTTCGGCAGCGTTCATCAGCCCGCCGTTCGACTTGGTCAGCATCGGGCGGGCCGGCACGCCGCGGTCCTTCAGCCGCTCTTCCAGCGCCGTCAGATAGCCCGAGACGCGCGGATGGACATAGCCATTGAGGATGGCGGTCGAGCTGCGCTCGTATTCGCGGATGACCGGCCACACCTCGGCCGAGGAGCAGACGAAAAGGTCGGGCGCGAGACGCGCGATCGTTGCCTTGACGGCGGCCTCCTGCGCGGCGTTGCGCCACGAATGGAGGAAGGAGACGATGATCCCTTGCGCCCCGTTCGCTTTCGCCAGTGCCACCGCCCTCTCGACAGCCGCCATGTCCGGTGCCTGGGATTCACTCCCATCGGCACGCATGCGAACCGGAATGCCAAACACCATGTCACGCGAGATCAGCGGATCCGGCCGCGCGCAGAACAGCGAATACATGTCCGGCATTCGCAGCCGCGCGAGTTCGATGACGTCCTCGAAGCCGGCATTGGTGAACAGCGCGAGCGGCGCGCCCTTGCGCTGGATGATAGTGTTGATGCCGACGGTTGTGCCATGCACGAAGCGCGTCATGTGCGTAGGATCAAAGCCTTCGCGTTCAGCCAGGAGGGTGAGGCCCGTCATCAGCTCGGCGCCCGGATCTTCCGGCGTCGTCAGCACTTTCAGCGAGGCGACGCGACCGGAACGGGCTTCGAGTGCGCAGAAATCGATGAATGTCCCGCCGATATCGACGCCGACCTTCCAGTCGGCCTCTTTCAGCGCCCCATTTGCCGCGATGGCACCGTCCATGATGCGTCCCTTTCTGTCTGCCGACCAAAACTGGCACGAGCGGACGGTCAGGGTCCAAGATGGATGAGAGGCAAGGATATAAGTCTTGCTTATGCTTTGGCGCGATGTTCGCCGAGGACCACCGAACAGGCAGCACGGATTTGCTCGCGCATCATCTCATCGGCCCGCGAAAGTGGCCGAGTGCGCGAGGTCAGCAGCGCGATCGGAAATTCCGGCCCCGCAGCGAGCGGCCTGACGGCAAGCCCGGCAAACTGGTGCCAGGGCAGCAGCGCGTCGACGAGGCCGATACCCAGACCGGCCTGGACGAAGCCGACCGCGGAGATGGACACGTCGATCTCGAGCGACGGCGAAAGCGCCACACCCTGCGCGCGGGCCGCATGGGCCAGTTCGTCGGCAGGACGGGTGTTTCCGCGATAGGATATCAATTCCTCGCCGGCGAGATCGGCGAGCCGCAGATCGGTTTTCCTGGCCAACGCATGCCCTATGGGCAAAAGGCATGCGAATCCGACGCTGCCGATCACTTCCGCCTCGATATCGGGAGGCAGACGATCGTCCATGGCCACGCCGAGGCTGGCATCGCCGGCGCGCAGCATGTCGATGATCGCGGCGATCGGCGCCATATGGGAACGTAGCAAAATATCGGGATGCTGCGCCCGGAATCCGGTGAACGCGAGCGGCAATATCGCCATGGCCGGCGGTGGCGAAGCCGCGACCCGGACTAGCCCAGTTCGGCCCAGACGCAGGTCGGTGGTCTTGCGGCGCAAGCCCTCGAGCCCTGCCGACAGCCTCTCGGCATCGACGAAGATCTCCAGCGCCTCAGGGGTCGGCCGTAGCCGGCCCTTCACCCGCTCGAACAGCGTGAAGCCGAGTTCGTCCTCGGTGTGGAGCAGGATCTGGCTGAGCGCAGGCTGGGAGATGTTCAGCATCCGCGCCGCGGCGGTCACGGTGCCCGCGCGCATGACGGCGATGAACACTTCGAGCTGCCGGGCCCGCATTGCCACTCCATAGGTAAAGCTTATGGCTCTTGTCCAAACGCATCTTTGACGCAACGCCGTGGCGCGGACAAGATCGGCGTCTTCAAAGGATCATCTGCTCAAGGAATAACTATGGATGTGATCGTGCTGGGCGGCGGACTGATGGGGACGGCTTCGGCCTATTTCCTCGCCAGGCGCGGGGCACGCGTGACGCTGGTCGAGCGCAATCGGATCGGCACCGGTGCAACCGTCGCCTCCTTCGGCAACATCCGGCGGACCGGGCGCCATCTCTCCCAGCTTCCATTGGCCCACCGTTCGCTCAGGCTGTGGGGCGAGGCCGAAAGAATGCTTGGCCGCGACGTGGAATTCCGCGCCACCGGTCATATCCGGCTGATCTTCGATGAAGGCGGGCTCGCTGACATGCGGACCTATGCCGAGGCGGCGCGCCCCTGGGGCCTTGAGCTAGAGGAACTCGGCCCGCGCGAGATCCATGCCCGCTTTCCCGGCCTCGGTCTCGAAGCGATCGCGGCGTCGTTCTCTCCGCAAGATGGCAGCGGCAATCCGCGGCTGATCGCACCTGCCTTTGCCGAGGCTGCCCGCAAGCTGGGCGCGGAAATCGTCGAGGGAGCCGAAGTCGGGAAGATCACCAGCACGGGCTCCGGTTTCCTTGTAGCCAGTTCAAAAGGTACATTCGCCGCCGGCTGCGTGCTCAACACCGCCGGAGCTTGGGGCGCGCGCATCGCCGCGCAGTTCGGCGAAGAGGTCCCGCTCGACGCCCGCGGCCCGCAGATGGGCGTTACCGAGCCCGTGCCACATCAGATTCTACCGGTGGTGGGCATCTGGACGCGCGATAAGCACCATGGCGCCTATCTGCGTCAGGTCGAGCGGGGCAACATCGTCTTCGGTGGCGCCGCCGAAAGGGTGGCGGTTAACCTGGATCCGGGCCATGCGAACGCCGACCCCATGCGCCTGCCGATGCAGTTGCGCGCCGTCGCGCGGCTGCTGCCGGCAATCGCGCAAGTCGCGATCATCCGTACATGGTCCGGCTGCGAGGGCTATGTGCGGGACATGCTGCCGGTCATGGGACGCTCGGCGACGACGCCAGGCCTGTTCCACGCCTTCGGCTTCTGCGGACACGGCTTCCAGCTCGGCCCGGGCGTGGGCGACGCCATGGCCGAACTCATCACCACCGACCATTGCGAAACGCCGCTCGACGACTTCAGGGTCGATCGCTTCGCCCGCGCAGCCTTAAGAGCAGCAGCAGCCTAAAGAGCACAGACGGGCTCGCACCGCGTTGTGATCAGACTTGTCCTTTGCGATCGTGCTGCCACTTTCCCGCGCGAGCGCCGGCCCCCTGCTGATGCTTTTGGCTGCTAACTGTACCTCTTTTTGGATGTTGCCGCTTAATCAGGAAATGGCGATGCCGCAAGGGCTAAAGGGGAACGCAGCGCGGCCAGAATAGTCGTCACAACTACCATTGTAAGACTGAAGTCCTTGGTCTGCCGGCTCTAAAGGCCCGCTTCGTCTATCGTCCGAAAGTCGGTTTCCAGTCGCGGTTGCGCTGTGCCTGAATCCCCTCGTAGTCAGGCAACGGGACCTGAAGGAGGTTCGACAGCGGCGGGTCGCGGCTCCACAGGAGCCGATTGGCACGCGGCCAGGGCAAGTGCCGCGAAGCCCAGCATCGTGTTCCGCATCAAATTCTTTCCATCGGGAGCTATTGGTTGGCAGCAGGCAGCCGAATTGCACACTATCCTGCTCGTGCAGCTATTCGATATGGCTTGTCGGTTTCCAGATGTGTGTCGATATGATGTCGCGCAGCTCGGTGCGAACCGTGCGGAAGAGCGGGCGAAAGTTCGAGGACATCGGTCGCTGCGAGGAGGTCGCGAGGATCAGCTGTCGGGTAATCGGCGGGTCGAATGGCCAGACCTCGATGCGGCCAGCCTCCACAAGGAGGTGGACGGAAGCGTAGGGCAGAACCGTATAGCCAGTTCCCTCCTCGACCAGAAGCAAGGTTGAAGGCATTGCCTCCAGCTCCATCTCTACACGCGGATAGATGCCATGCTCCGCCAAGGTGTTATCGATAAGCCGCCGCAGTCCGTGCGGGCGGCTGGGCAGGATCATCGGCAGCTCGGCGAAGATGTTGAGGCCGACCGGCCCGCGCGGCAGCGCGCGCTCGGACAAGACCGGCCCGATCAGAAACAGCTCGTCATCGGCCAGCGGTTCGGTCAGCACGGAAGGATGGTTCGGCGAATTGTAGAGCACGGCGGCATCGATGCGACCGGCGATCAGCCATTCCAGGATATGGCCGCTGAAGCCTTCGATCACCTGCAGCGCGACATTGGGAAACTCGTTCTTGATCTTCTTGACCAAGGGCACGGTCAGCACGGTGCCAACCGAGGGCGGCACGGCCAGCACCAACCTCCCCTTCGGCGAGGATTTGAGGTTCGATACTGCATTCTGCGCCAGCCGCATCCGCTCGACGATCTCGTCGGCATGGGCCTTCAGAAGCACGCCCGCCTCGGTCAGCACGACGCCGCGGCCGTTGCGATAGAACAGCTCGACGCCGAGTTCCTCCTCAAGCCCGCGAATATGGCGCGTGACCATCGGCTGGGTGACGTTGAGGTCGAGCGCGGCCTTCGAGAAGCTGCCAGCCGCACCGACGGCGATGAATACCTGTAGCTGTTTCGTGTCCAACTTTCGCCCTAACCATCCACTGCTACAGAGCTTCCAGGCTGACTCAGTGGTGTCCGTGTCACGTGCCGAACGGGTACTGCTGGCCCCGGACATTTAGGAAAACGGCATAGACCGACGTTGTCGCTGTGATGAACAGCCTATTGTTGCGCGGTCCACCAAAGGTCAGGTTCGCAACCATTTCCGGCACCTGAATTTTCCCGATGAGCTCACCTTGGGGCGTATGGCACTGTACGCCATCCCACGCGCTGATCCAGAGATTGCCCGCAACGTCAACGCGAAAGCCATCCGGAATGCCAGGCGATATGTCGGCGAAGACGCGGGAATTTACCAACTTGTCACCGTCAACGTCAAACTGCCTGACGTGATGCGGGGCGGTGCGGTCTGTGAGGAAGCCGGAGTCCGAAATGTAAAGGTGCTTCTCGTCGGGCGAGAAGGCTAGCCCGTTCGGCATAGAGAAATCATCGGCAACAACGGTGACTACTCCCGAGCTGGGATCGATCCTGTAGACGCGGCAGCCCGGTTGCTCCTGCAGGCCCTTGCGCCCGACATAATCCGAAATGATCCCGTAATTGGGATCGGTGAACCAGATGCTGCCGTCGGACTTCACGACCACATCGTTCGGCGAGTTCAACGGCTTGCCATCGAAAGAATCGGCCAGAAGGGTGATCGTGCCGTTCCATTCCGTGCGCACGACGCGACGCTCCCCCTGCATGCAGGTGATCAGCCTTCCGTTTCGGTCGCGTGTATTGCCGTTCGGGTTGGAGACATGGCCGCGGAAAAGCGAAACCGCTCCCGTCTCCTCGTCCCATCGCAGCATGCGGTCGTTGGGAATATCGCTCCAGATCAGCGAGCGAAGGTCGGCGAAATAGACCGGTCCCTCCGCCCAGCGATTTCCCGTATGGACGGTTTCGAGGAATGCGACCGGATCGATCAGCTCCCCAAACCGTGTGTCGATCGTCTCGTAGCAGGACATTGACCGCCTCGCCTATGGCAACCGGATCGCGACGGTTTTGGTCTCGGTGTAGAGCTGCAGCGCCTGTTCGCCAAGTTCGCGCCCCCACCCCGATTGCTTGAAACCACCGAACGGCATGGTGACGTCGTTGAAGTTGTGGCAGTTGACCCAGACCGTGCCGGATTTGATTTTCGCGGCCAGCCGATGCGCGGCGCCCAGATTGTTGGTCCAGATCGATGCAGCCAGGCCATACTCGGTGTCGTTGGCATCCCTGGCAAGTTGGTCCAGATCCTCGTCGTCGAACGGCATCGCGCAGGCCACCGGCCCGAATATCTCCTCGCGGATCACCGACATGTCCGGCCGCGTCCTGGAGATGACCGTCGGCTCGACGAAATAGCCGACGTCGCCGGCACGCGCGCCACCGGTGACGATTTCGGCACCGTCGCTCCTGCCTTCCGAGATCAACCTGGTGATGCGTTCCATCTGCTGCTGAGAGACGACGGGGCCGAGCTCGGTTGAGGGATCAAGCCCGGCGCCGAGCTTCAGCTTTTCGGCACGCTCGGCAATGCCGGACATGACCTTGTCGTAGATCTTCTTGTGGACGAAGAACCGCGTTCCCGCGCCGCAGCTCTGGCCGGCATTGAAGAATGCCGCGCTCGAGGCGCCCGCCACCGCCATGTCGATGTCGGCGTCCCCGAGCACGATGGTTGGCGCCTTGCCGCCAAGCTCCAGGCTGACCTTCTTGAGGTTGCCGGTCGCGGCGCGTGCGATCAGCCGGCCGACTTCGGTCGAGCCAGTGAAAGCAACCTTGTCGATGTCGGGATGGGCCGACATAGCCGCACCCACCGTTTCGCCAAAGCCGGTCAGAATGTTGACCACGCCTTCCGGAAAACCGGCGTCCTGGACCAGCTTACCGAAGTAGAGCGCACCGAGCGGCGTCTGCTCGGCCGGCTTGAGCACGATGGTGCAGCCGGCCGCCAGTGCCGGCGCCACCTTCCAGGCGAGCATGCTGAGTGGGAAGTTCCACGGGATGATCTGGCCGACGACGCCGACCGGCTCGCGGCGGGTGTAGGCATGCCAGTCACCCGGCGCGTTGATGGTCATCGTCTCGCCGTTGATCTTGGTGGCCCATCCCGCATAGTAGCGGAACGTCTCGGCCGTGAACGGCACCTCGCCATTGCGGGAATCGCCGATTGGCTTGCCGCTCTCATAAGAATTGAGCGTTGCCAGCATATCGACATTGGCGTCAATCAGATCAGCAAGTTTCCAGATCAGCCTGGCGCGCTCGGCCGGCACCATTTTTGACCAGGGACCGTCGATCGCCGTCCGCGCGGCCTTGACCGCCAGATCGACATCGGCACCATCGCCAGCCGGCACCTGCGCGATGACCCGGCCGTTCGAGGGGTCGATGACGTCGAGCGACTGTCCGGAGGCCGCAGGCAGCCACGCGTTGCCGATCAGCATCGCATGCCTGCCGCCGACGAACGCCGCCACCTTGGGGTCGAGCGGCGGCACCGCATCGAAACGTATGTTCATGATTTCCTCCGAAGGGTCTCTTCGATCAGCGCTGGACGAACGGCGCGGGAATGGAATTCCCGGCATCGATCCAGATGCTCTTTTCCTGAAGATATTCGTAGATGGCGGTCTGGCCGTTCTCCCGACCGATGCCCGACTGCTTGTAGCCGCCAAAAGGCGAGAGATAGCTGGTGGCGCGGTACATGTTGACCCAGACGCTACCGGCTTCGAGCCGCTCGGGCAGGCGGATTGCGCGGCCGAGGTCCTGCGTCCAAAGACCGGCCGCAAGTCCGTAGATGGTGTCATTGGCGATGGCCACCGCCTCGTCCTCGTCGTCGAACGGAATGACCGACAGAACAGGTCCGAAGACCTCTTCCTGGGCGATGCGCATGGACTGCTTCACGTTACCGAAGATCGTCGGCTCCACGAACCAGCCGTCGGCAATCGATTTGTCCTCGGGTATCTTGCCGCCGAGCAATTGCGCGGCGCCTTCACCGTTGGCGATGCCAATGTAGTCGAGCACTTTCGCGCGCTGCGGCAGGGTGGTGATCGGACCGACCTGGGTCTCGGGATCGAGCGGATCGCCAATCCTCGCGGTCTTTGCGAAGGCGACCAGCTTCTCCGTCACCTGGTCGTAGACGGAGCGCTGCACAAGCGCGCGCGAGCCGGCGATGCAGGTCTGCCCCGTCGCGGCGAAGATACCGGAAACGAGGCCAGGGATGGCGGCATCCATCTTGGCGTCGGCGAAAACGATGTTGGCGGATTTACCGCCGAGTTCGAGCGTCACCTTCTTAAGCCCGCCAGCGGCAGCCTGATAGACGCGGCGGCCGGTTGCATCGCCACCGGTGAACGCCACTTTCGCGACATCGGCATGCGTGACGAGGCGGTCGCCGATTTCATGGCCGAAGCCGGTGACGATGTTGACGACGCCGTTGGGAAAGCCCGCCTTCTCGAAAAGCCGGCCGAAGAACAATGCCGACACCGAGGAAAATTCCGACGGCTTCCAGACGATCGTGTTGCCGGCAGCGAGCGCCGGGGCAAGCTTCCACGTCGCCAGCATCAAGGGCGAGTTCCACGGCGTAATCGCGGCCACAACCCCGAGCGGCTCGCGGCGCGTGTAATTGAACACCCCCGGCTTGTCGATCGGGATCACACGCCCTTCGATCTTGTCGGCAAGGCCGCCAAAGAAGCGGAACCATTGCGGGATGTATTTGCACTGCATCCGCATTTCATTGATCAGTTTGCCGTTGTCGCGGGTTTCGAGAACAGCCAGGTTTTCGGCCTCCTCCGCCACAAGGTCGGCAAAGCGGGTCATGATCTGGCCACGCGCGCTTGGGGTCATCGTCCGCCACTCACCGCGGAACGCGGCCGCTGCTGCCTGAACGGCCGCATCGACATCGGCTACGCCAGCGCGCGGAACGAGGGCCCAGGCCTTGCCGGTGAAGGGATCGAAGGATTCGAAAAAATCCTCCGACTGCGCGGCGGCCGAGCGGCCGCCGATCAGCATCGAGAGCTTTTCCGTGGCCAGCGGCGGACGCGTTGTCATGCGCCGACTTCCTGCATTGCTTCGCGCGCCACCCGGAAGGAATCGACGCCCGCGGGCACGCCGGCATAGATCACGACTTGTAGAAGGACTTCGCGGATTTCGTCTTTGGTCACACCGTTGGTCAGCGCGCCCTTCACATGCATCTTCAGCTCGTGGGGACGATTGAGCGCGGAAAGCATGGCGAGGTTCAGCATGCTGCGGGTCTTCTTGTCGAGCGTGTCGCGGCCCCAGACAGCGCCCCAGCAATATTCCGTCACAAGTTCCTGCAGCGGACGATTGAAATCGTCGGCGCTGGCGAAGGATTTCTCGACGAATTCGGCGCCCAGAACCGATTTGCGGATTTCAAAACCCTTGTCGAAAACGTCTTTGCCCATTGGATGGTCCTTTCCAGTTGCTTGGGAGATCAAAGGCCGGGGCTCGGCCGATATTTGCGGCCGCGCGCGACCACCTGGCCGAGCGAGCCGTCGGTCAGGTAGGTCTGCGTCGCCTTGGAATCGTAGGGGACGTTCTCCTGGCCGGGATAACCGATCAGTTCGCGCACGCGCGGGCTCATGTAGTAGGTAGCGATGGCAATCGTGGTGATCGCCGAGAAGGCTTCGCCATCCTCCTTGTTGAGGCTTTCCAGGCGAGCCTCGGCGCCGTTGGCCGGATCGACTGCGATGCCGCGCGCAAAGCCCGGCTTCAGATCAATACGAAAATCCAGCGACTTCTCGACATCGGCGTAACCGCAGACGTCGCTGAACTTCGGCATCTTGCCATGCGCGGGGATGAGGAAGTCGGCGAGCGCGAAGAAAGTGTTCTGGTTTGACATGTCAGGCCACCTTCTGGTTGCGGCGCTCGGCGATCATGCGGCGCGTGTTGCGTAGCGCGACCGCCATGATGGTCGCCGTCGGGTTGGTGGCGCCCGAGGTCGGGAAGGTCGACGCATCCATGATGTAGAGGTTCGGCACGTCGTGGCAGGCGCCCCATTGGTCGACGACCGAGCGCTTCGGATCGTCGCCCATGACGGTGGTGCCGATGAGATGCCAGCCGGATTCACGCACCGGCGTCGAAACCAGCGTCTCGATGGCGCCGGCGGCGCGCACCGATTCCAGGCAGCGGTCGATGTTGAACTTCAGCAGCCGGTTGGAGTTTTCGTTGACCTTGTAGACGATTTGCGGCGCGGGCAGGCCATCGGAATCCACCAGATCCTTCGACAGGACCACCTGGTTGCTCTCTTCCGGAAGATCCTCACCGACAATGCCCCAGATCAGCGAGTGGCCGAAGCGGCGCGCTACATTTTCATGCAGGTTGGCGCCCCAGAAATCCTGGAACCGGCCGCTTTCGGCGACATAGACCTTGGACCCGGTCGCGCCGGATATGCCGACCGGTCCGCCCGACGGCATGCAGTTCCATTTCGAGCCGCGTACGAAGCCGCGGCTTTCGTCGCTCTCGTAGAATTCCAGCGAATAGACCTGTTGGCCGAAGGGACCGCGCCAGGAATCCAGCGGATCCTGGTAGGAGGCGAGTACGCTTGCAAAGGGATGCATCATCAGCCGCTTGCCGACCATGCCCGAAGAGTTGGCAAGGCCGTCCGGGTTCCCGGCCCCTCCCGACATCAGCAGCAGCCGGGGCGTGCCGACGCCGTTGGCGCACAGGATCACCACCTTGGCGCGCTGGCGCCGGTCGCGCCCGTTCGCGTCGACATAGACGACGCCGGTCGCCAGTCCCTGGTCGTTGGTCTCGATCTCCTTGACACGGGCACGGGTGACGAGCCGCGCGCCGGCCTTCAGGGCCAGTGGCCAATGCGACCGGTCGGTCGTCGATTTCGCGCCCTCCGGACAGCCCGTCAGACAGGTTCCGCGGCGCACGCAGGGATTGAGTTCGCCGAACTTCTCCGACGGGATGGCGTTGCTGCCGGGCCACCAGTGCCAGCCCATCTTCTCCATACCCAGCGCACCGCGCTGGCCGACGGAGCCCATGGGGAGCGCCGGAAAGGGATAGGCGCCGCGCGGCGGATAGGCCGGATCGCCGGCAAGGCCAGACACGCCCACTTCGCGCTCGATCTCGAGCTGGTAGGGCAACAGGTCTTCATAGGTGAACGGCCAGTCCTCGGCCACGCCATCCATCGAGCGCACGCGGAAGTCGGACGGCAGGAAATGCATCCATTGCGCGCCGTAGAGCGTCGCGCTGCCACCGACGCCGGCATACATCAGCGGGTTGATGTCCGTCGTCGAGGTGTCGACGGGATAGTCGTTGGGATTGTCGCGGACGTTGGGATTGGGATGCCAGAGCTTGGTGCTGACAAGCTCGTGCTCCGGACGGGCACCCGTATAGTCGGCATAGTCCGGCCATTCGCCCTGCTCGAGCACGACGACGGAAATGCCGGCGCGCGCCAGATGGAGGGCTGCGACCGAGCCGGATGGACCGGCGCCGACAATCACGACATCGACTTCCTCGTCGCGCCTTGCCCGTGCACTGCGATCCGCCAGAACTTCAACGGTCATTTTCTTCCTCCCTTGCGGTCCAATGGCAACATCGTGTCAGACGAGGCGCGTCCGGTAAAACGCCGCCGCGCCGATGATGATGATGCCCTTGATGATGAGCTGCATCTCGATCGGAAATCCGAGCAGCAGCACGAGATTGTTGATCACCATCAGCACGGCCACGCCAAGCAGCGCCGCAAAGATGTTGCCGCGCCCCCCGGTCAGCGCGACACCGCCCATGACGGCGGCGACGATGGAGTCCAGTTCGTAGCCCTGGCCGACCCAGTTCGAAACGGTGCCGACATAGCCGAGCAGGAACAGCCCGCCTATTCCCGCGCAGACCGAACAGATCACGTAGCACAGGATGATCACGCGATCAGGCGCGACGCCGTTGAGGAACGCGGCCTTGGGGTTGGTTCCGACCATGAATATCTCGCGTCCGAGGCGCGATCGATGCAGCACGATGCCAAAAGCAATCGCCAGCACCGCCAGCGTCATCAGGTTGACGGGAACGCCAAGAATGCGCCCGGAGGCCAGAAAGCCCATGCCAGGCGGCAAGGTGCTGATCGGCGCACCGCCAGTGTAGGCGAAGCGGATACCCTGCAGGATGATCATCATCGCCAGCGTCGCCAGGAACGGACTGACGTTGCGCCTGGCCACCAGCCATCCGTTCAGGAAGCCGACAATGGCCGAGAAGACGATCGCCGCCAGGAAGATCAGCGGAATGGCGTCGTTGGTGGTGGCCTTGAAGGCTGTCGCCAGCACCGCGACCGTGGCCATCAGGGACGCCACCGACAGGTCCAGCCCGCGCACCAGGATCACGAATGTCTGGCCGATCACGACCATGCCGAGCGGTGCCGCGATGGTCAGCACATTGACCAGGTTGGCCGGCCGCAGGAAGGTCGGCGACGCCGCCGCAGCGACCGCCATCAGCACCGCCAGGAAGATCACCAGCCCATAGCGTTCGAAGATGGTCGCGAGCGACAGGCCTCGTGAGCGCGGCATCGGAGTGTCGAGAGGCGCCATCGTTATCTCCGCCTCGAAGTGTGGATGCCGACCGCGATGATGATGATGAGACCCTGGATGACCCACTGGTAGTAGGACGAGACATTGACGAAGTTCAGCAGGCTGTTGAGCATGGTGACGAGCAACACGCCGAGGAACGTACCAAGCACGCCGCCTCTTCCGCCGGCCAGAATGGTGCCTCCGACCACGACTGGCGTCACCGACTGCAGCGTCAGCGCGGCCCCGATGCGCGGGTCGCCAACGCCGGTTCGCGCGGTCAGGAAAATCGCCGCTATACCGGCGCACAGGCCCGACAGCGCGTAGGCAAGCACCACGATACGATCGACCGGCAATCCATTCAGCCGCGCCGCTTCCCGATCGCCGCCGACGAAGTAGATGCTGCGGCCCGAATGGGTCCGCTGTAGCCAGAGGCCGGCCAAGGCGAAAATGGCTACGAGGATGATGGCGCTGACCGGAATGCCGGCGACCTTGGCATAGGCGACGTCGGCGAAGGCGCGCGGCACCGAACCGCCGGGCTCCTTGCGATACATCAGCGTGCCGCCGAAAATGACAGAAGACATGCCGAGCGTCACGATCAGCGAATGGACGCGCAGCACAACCGTCAGCAGCCCGTTGAGCGCCCCCACAGCGGTCGCGGCCACCAGGGCGAGCGGCAGCGCCAGCCAGACCAGGTCCGGCCGCCATTCGAGGAAGTTCGCCAGGAAGACCGTCAGCGCGCTCACCAGCGAGCCGATCGCCAGGTCGATGCCGCCCATCAGCACGACGAAGGTCTGGCCGAGGCTGACCATGCCCAGCACGATAAGCTGCTGGAACAGATTGCCGACATTGCGCCAAGTGAGGAAGCGGTCGGACAGGAAACCGCCGGCAACAGCCAGCATGACCAGCAGCACCGCAACGATCAGGTACGACATCATCAGCCGGTTGCGGCGAATATCCATGGCGATGGCGCTCATGCGATCTCCTCCGCTGGCGCCTTGTGACGCTCGATCGATCTTACCGCGAGATCCATGATTACCTCCTCGCCGAGAGCGTCGCCTTCGACTTCGCCCACGACGCGGCCCTGGGCCATCACGAAGACCCTGTCGGACAGACCAACGATTTCTGGCAGTTCGGAACTGATCATCAGGACGCCGACGCCCGAATCCGCCAGACGCCGGACGATGCGGTAGATCTCGACCTTGGCGCCGATATCGACGCCGCGTGTCGGCTCGTCGAGGATGAGCAGCCGATTGGCGATCCTGGACCAGCGACTGAACAGCACCTTCTGCTGGTTGCCGCCAGACAGATTGCCGACCTTCACATCAGGCGACGGTGTTGCGACCGAGAAATCGTGGATCTGGCGCTCCGCCAGCGCACGCTCCCGCGAGCGGTCGATCAGGCCATATTTCGTAATGCCCTGGAGGTCCGGCGCCATGATGTTGGCGGAAATCGGAAGGCCAAGAAAGAGGCCCTCGTCCTTGCGGTTCTCGGTCAGAAAACCGAGGCCGCCGGCGATGGCATCTTTCGGCACTCTCTTTGGGAACGGCTTGCCGTCGAACTCGATCACCCCGCCTTCGACGGCGCGCGCGCCGAAAATGGCCTCCGCGACTTCCGTGCGCCCCGAGCCGACCATGCCGGCCACGCCGACGATCTCTCCGGCCTTCACGCTCAGGCTGACGTCGCGTACGCGCCGACCGGCCCGCAGGTTGCGAACGCTGAGGATGTCCGGCCCATCCGCCGGCGCCGCGCGCCGCGCCGGATAGATCTGGCCGAGGCTGCGGCCAACCATCTTGGTGATCATCTCTTCGCGGCTGATCTCGCCCACCGGGCTCATGCCGACGACCTGGCCGTCCTTCAGGATTGTTACCCGGTCGGCGATCTCGAAAATTTCCTCGAGCCGATGCGAGACATAGACGATGCCGACGCCCTCGTTGCGCAGCCTGCGCATGTTCTCGAACAAAAGGTCGACCTCGTGGCCGGCAATGACAGCGGTCGGTTCGTCCAGGATGAGCAGCCTGGCCTTGCCGACCAGCGCTTTTGCAATCTCGACCATCTGCTGGTCGGCAAGCGGCAGTTCGTCGATCCTTGCGTGCGTGGGAATGCTAACCCCGAGCTGGGCGAGGATTTCCGCGGCGCGGGCGTGGCGGGCACGATTGGAGATGAGCCCAAACCGGCCGCGAGGCTGTGCGTCGATCAGAATGTTTTCGGCCACCGACAGTTCGGGAAAAAGCGCAAGTTCCTGATGAATGACATGGATGCCGGCGACGCGCGCGGCCTTTGGCGATTGCCAGGAGACCCGCTTGCCGAGATAGGTGATGGCGCCGGAATTCGGCTTCACGGCCCCGCCCATGACGCGGATAAGGGTCGACTTGCCAGCGCCATTCTCACCGAGAAGGGCGTGAATCTCGCCTGGCTGTACGGCGAAATCGACCTTGTCCAGGGGTTTTACGCCGGGATACTCCTTCTCGATCTGGCTGAGTTCGATAACAGAAATGGACATTATCCGACGCTCAAAACAATCAAATCACACCCGGGTGCACGTCCTTGGACGCGCACCCGGTTGAGCTGGGAGGCTCACTTCGGATAGTCGGGATTGAACGTGCTGGGGTTGTATCCCGCCGGCAGTCCGTTGCTTGGCGACAGGTCACCCGGGTCACTCATGCTGACATGGTCGAGCAGATGCCGGTCGCCCTTGACGGACACCGTATCGGCGCCAGGCGACGTCACCACCTGGAAGCTGACCTCGACCTTGTCGGGAACCGAAATGCCCTTGAGCACATCGAGCGCCGTTTCGATGCCGGTGATGCCCATCGACGTCGGATAGTCGATACCGACCATCTTGATGTTGTGCTGGTTGGCCAGCTGATACATCCGCGCAACGTCGCCGCCGGTGATCGGCGGAAATTCGCCGTCCTTGTAGCCGGCGTCGAGGAACGCCTCGATCGCGCCATAGCCCTGCAGCGCACTGTCGGACAGCACGCCGTCGATGGCCTTGCCGTGCTTCTGGATCAGCGCGGCCATCACCGATTTGCCGGTGGCCGGATTCCAGTCGCAATACTGCTTTTCCAGCACCTTGATGCCGGGGAACTTGGAGAACACTTCCTCGTTCGCCTTGATGCGGATTTCCGCGACGCTGGATCCGGCGATGCCTGGCAGCATGACGATGTTGCCCTTGCCGCCCAGCGTCTCGCACAGCCACTGTGCCTCGAGACGGCCCAGCGCCCAATCGGATGCCGTGACGTAGGTGATGTAGTTTGCCGGCGTCTTCACCTTGCGATCGACCATGACGACGGGAATGCCCTGTTCCGTGGCGCGGCCGACGACGGAATCGAGCGCGTCCTCAGTAGAGGCCGCAATGAGGAGAATATCGACGCCCTGGCTGATCAGATCCTGGATGTCGGCAATCTGCTTGGAGGGATCGTCGTTGGCGTCGGTGACGAGAAGATGGGCAATCTCGTCGCGATGCTGGCCGGCCGACCAGAGGACGCCATGCTGGAAGGCGACGCGCCAGGCATTGGAAATCGACGCATTGGAAAAGCCGATCGTATAGGGACCCGCCTTCTTCCACTTCGACGTGTCGACCATGCTGTTGGCATTGGGGTTCCACATCCAGGTGCGTGGCGCACCATAGTAGCCGGGCTTGGTTTCGGCTTCAGCCGCGGCGGCCGGGGTGGCCTGTGCAAGCTGGAGCCCTGGCACGGCGGCGATCGCCGCGGCGGCCGGCATACCCCTGATGAAGCTTTTGCGTGATATCTTGTGGTCTAGGATGCTCTTTATTGACATTGGTTCCTCCTCCTGAACGCTCGACAGAGCGCCTGAAATTCTCCTCAGAAACTCTCACGCGCGGGACAGTATAAACAAAGAATAGATGCTTATATCCCGGGCAAATCGCACGGCCATCTTCCTGATACCCTCCAATTCAGGAAAATTCGATTGAAAGCGATTTGACGCAAATTAGCAGTCGATTACCCACGATCGTCAATCTGCCGTCTTGTAATAGCTGCTATTACCTTTTTCGCCATTGGGGGCAGCGAAGAATACGACTTATCTAGCAGCCGGTGCCGGGCGCTTGAGGTGCGTTCCGTCGGAGGAGAGGCCGTGAATATTCTTGTTGTCTTGCGCATGATCCCGGATTCCGCGGGCGAGCTGCAACTCGCCGAGGACGGGCGCAGCATCGATCGGGAGTGGCTCGATTTCCAGCTCAACGATTTCGACGATCATGCCCTCGAGGAAGCAATCCTGCTCAAGGAAGCCAGCGGTGCGAAGGTGACAGCGGTGGCCGTTGGCGAAGGCGCCAACCGTGTCCTGCAGATGGCTGCCGCGCGCGGTGCCGACGAAGCCGTGGCGCTTCAATCCGAGGAGGACGCCATGATCTCCTCACGCGAGATCGCGGCGTCCATCGCTGCAATGGCGCGAGCGAAGTCGGCCGACCTTGTGCTGTGCGGCGTTCAATCCACCGAGGATGTCTTCGGCCAGCTCGCGCCCTATGTCGGTGCGTTGCTCGACTGGCCGCACGTTTCAGGAACCGCCCGTATCGTTGCGAACGGCAGCGTGCTTCGCGTCACGCAGGAGCGCGGCGCGGGTGTGGCCGTCACCTATGAGTTGGCCACGCCGGCGGTGCTGGGCGTGCAGACGGCGTCGAAGGCGCCGCGCTACGTTTCCGGCAGTAAGCTTCGCGAGGCGTCCAAGACGCCGATCGGCCGCGCCACTCCAGAATCGTCAGGCTTCGAGCGTTCCGCCGAGATCATCACATTGCGTCTGCCAGTCCAGGGCGGCTCCGGCGAGAACCTGGGCGGCAATGCCGAGACAGTAGCGGATCGTCTGGTCACCATCCTGGCAGCCAAAGGCCTGGCAAGGAACTAAGTCATGAAATTGATTGCCTGTACGGAAGGCCACTCCAGCAAGATCGAAGCCTTCTCGCTCGAAATGATCGCCGCGGCGCGTTCGCTCGCCCAGGCCGGCGACGAGGTCGTCGCCTTCTTCGCCGGCCGGGATGCGCAAGCAGCGTCTGCTTCATTCGGCGCAGCCGACCGGCTGATCGCGGCCTGCGCGGCAACATCGGATCTCATTCCGGCCGAGACCTATGCACGACTTCTGCGCGACATCATCGCCGCTGAGAGCCCAAGCCTCGTGCTGGTGCCCTATTCGGCGAACGGTCTGGATGTGGCCGCCGACATCGCGGCAAGAACCGGCTGGCCGCTCATCTCCTATGTCAATGAAATCAAGCGGGACGGCGAAAGCCTGACGGTCGTCGCGCAGATGTATGGCGGCAAGATCCTCGCTGAATGCGCGGTGCGGCTGCCGGCAATCCTGATGATCAATCCGGGCGCCTTTGCGGAGGCAGCACCTGGTCCGATCGATACGGCGAGGGTGCGCACGATCGATGCCGAACCCGTGCTCGCCGGCGGCAAGGTGAAGATGGTGGCCATCGACGTGCCCGACTTTGCCGACGTCGATCTGACGACGGCCGAGAGGATCGTGTGCGTGGGCCGAGGCATCGGCGACGAAGCAAGCATTGACCTTGCGCGCGATCTGGCGACGATGCTGGGGGCGGAGATCGCCGGCAGCCGTCCGGTCGTCGACAATGGCTGGCTGCCAAAGCTGCGCCAAGTCGGCAAATCCGGCCAGAAGGTCAAGCCGAAGCTTTATCTGGCGCTCGGCGTGTCCGGTGCGCCCGAACATCTCGAAGGCATGTCGCAGGCCGACCTTATCATTGCAGTCAACACCGATCCGAAGGCACCCATTTTCAATGTCGCGCATTACGGCGCGACCTGTGACCTGTTCGATCTCGTCGCCAATCTGAGCGACAGGCTGCGGGCCGGCTCTGGCCGTTGAGATGGCATCGACCCTGCCACTCTGGATTTTGGTCATGGCGGCACTGGTGCTGACGGGCTGGCGCGCGCGGAACTACGCCTTTGCTCTCGCCAAGGCGCCGGCCGCGGCCCGCTTCGACCAGCCGATGCGGCGTCTCCAGGGCGTGATGGTCGCCATCGGCTTGCATCGGAAAATGCTTCGCAAGCCGCTTTCCGGCGTGCTGCACGCGATCATCTTCGTCTCGTTCTTCGTGCTGTTCACCGCCACCATCGATGCCTTCGGCTCGCGGTTGTTCCCGGGGTTTTCGCTTGCCCCGCTCGGCGGCGAGACCTGGATCGCCTCGTTGCAAGACACTTTTTCGGTGGTGATGCTGGTTGGCGTCGGACTTGCCCTCTACCAGCGCTATGTTCTGAGGCCTGCCCGCTTCGATGGCTCGAGCGGCAGTGACGCGGCAATCATCTATGTGTTGATCGTCCTGATCGTGGCGTCTCTGCTGCTTGAGGCGGCGGCGCGCATAGTCGGCGGCGCCGACGGCTCGTGGCGGCCGGTCGCGTCGGCGCTGGCAGGACCCCTCGATCGTGCCGGCATGTCGGCGCATGCGGGCGAAGAGCTGTTCTACTGGGTTCACGTCGGCGCCATTCTGGCGTTCCTTGTCTATATCCCCGGTTCGAAGCACCGGCACATGTTCCTTGCCGCGCCCAACATCTACTTCCGCAGCCTCGAACCGCGCGGCCTGGCGCCCGCGGTCCCGGAAGCGCGTGAGACTCCAGGCATCGACAGCCTGGGGCAGTTCGACTGGAAGCAGCAGCTCGACCTTCTGTCCTGCACCGAATGCGGCCGTTGCCAGGCGGTCTGCCCAGCCTATGCGGCCGGTCTGCCGCTCAGCCCGAAATTGCTGATCACCGACATGCGCGACGCGCTTGCCGCAGGATCATCGGCTGCCCTGCTGGTGGGCGGGGTGATTTCCGAGGAGACGCTGTGGGCCTGCACCACCTGCCGTGCCTGCATGGAGGCATGCCCGGTCGAGATCGAACATCTGCCCAAGATCATCGACATGCGCCGTCACCTGGTCGACGAAGGCCATGTCAGCCCCGGTCTGCAGGAGGCGCTATCGAACCTGACCCGTCTCGGCAATTCCATGGGCAAGCCTTCCAAGATGCGGGCGCGCTGGACCCGGGAGCTCGGCTTTCCCGTCAAGGACGCGCGCGAGGAACCCGTCGACGTTCTGTGGTTCGTAGGAGACTACGCGTCCTACGATCCGCGCGTTCAGGAAATCACCCGCAAGGTTGCAGAACTGCTGACCGCGGCCGGTGTCGACTTCGGCATTCTCTTCGATGCCGAGCACAACAGCGGCAACGATGTGCGGCGTGCCGGCGAAGAGGGTCTGTTCGAGACGCTCGCGCAGTCCAACATCGACGAGATCAAGGCGTGCAGCTTCAAGCGGATCATGACCACCGATCCGCATAGCCTGAATGCGCTGAAGAACGACTATCAGCATTTCGGCGTGGCGTTCGAGGTGCTGCACTATACGGCGCTGCTGGCGGAACTTATCGCAGCGGGAAAACTCGATCTGCACGTCGCCGACGGCGCCAGGGTCACCTATCACGATCCCTGCTATCTTGGACGCTACAATGGCGGCTTCGATGCGCCGCGCGAGCTGATCCGCGCCGCCGGTTATACGCTTCATGACATGCCGCGCTGCCGCGATAATTCCTTCTGCTGCGGCGCCGGTGGCGGCCGCATCTGGCAAGGCGACGACGGCGTGATCGAGCGGCCGAGCGAGAACCGCATCCGTGAAGCGCTGAGCTTGGGCGACGTCGCCTATTTCGTCGTCGCCTGCCCGAAGGACAAGGTGATGTACACCGCCGCGATCGATGCGCTCGGCGTGGCCGAGACATTGAAGGTCGTGGACATAGCGGAACTTCTCGTGCCGCGCACAAGCCAGGCGCTCGAAATGCCCACGGTGGAAACGACCTGACGCAATGCGATCCAAGAGATCGAGACCAAGCACCAATGGGCAATAGCCCCGACGAAGGAGAGAGCGATCATGTCGACCCTGAAAATCGGCTTTGTTGGCATCGGAAAAATGGGCACACCGATGGCGACCCGTCTCATCAAGGCCGGATACGAAGTGACTGTCTACGACGTCGACAGCAAAGCCGTTGTGGAGTTGACCAATGCGGGCGCGAAAGCCGCCGCCGATGCGCGCGAGGTTGCCGACAATGCGGAGATCGTCTTTGCCAGCCTGCCCAGCCCGCAGATCCTGGAAAAGGTGGTGCTCGGCGAAGGCGGCATCGCCGAGGGCAAAGCAGTTCGTATCTTCATCGACATCTCGACGACGGGTCCGCGGACGGCCGCCAAGGTTGCCGAAGGCCTTTCAGCCAAGAACATCGCCATGATCGACGCGCCCGTCAGCGGAGGATTGAAGGGAGCGCGCAACGGCACGCTCGCCGTCATGGTGTCGGGGCCGAAGGCTGCCTTCGAAACGGCAAGGCCGGTGATCGAGAATTTCGGCCGGATATTCTTCATGGGTGAAGTTCAGGGCTCCGCCCAGACCATGAAGCTTGCCAACAACCTGCTTGCAGCGGCAGCACTTGCGATCTCCTCCGAAGCGGTCGTAATGGGCGTTAAGGCGGGCCTCGATCCGAAGGTGATGATTGACGTCATCAACGCCTCGAGCGGCCGCAACAGCGCCACCGAGGACAAGTTCCCAAAATCTGTCCTGCCACGCACCTTCGATTTCGGTTTCGCGACAGGCCTGTCCTTCAAGGATGTACGCTTGTGCGTGGATGAGGCGGAGGCAATGGGCGTGCCGATGGTGGTGGGCAGTGCCGTGCGCCAGTTGCTCAGCGTGACGAACCAACTCTACGGGCCTGACTCCGATTTTACCTGTATGGTCAAGACGGTCGAGACATGGGCGCATGTAGAAGTCGGCTCTGCCAAGATCACAGATGTCGCCAAAGCGAGCTGATCATGGGTGATCCCGGACGCTATGAAATCCATGCCGTTCGCTACGGCCATTTCGAACGCCGCTCGGGTGAGAATTTCCTCGGCGGCGATACGCATGATGTTGCGATGCCGCTCGACTACTTCGTCTGGGCGATCGTTGGGGAGAAACGCACCTTCATCGTCGACACCGGCTTCGACAAGCCGACCGGCGACAAACGCGGGCGCAGTGTCGTCAGACCCGTCGATGCCGGCCTGGCGGCAATCGGCATCAACCACGCCGACGTCAGCGACGTCATCATCTCCCACATGCATTACGACCATTGCGGAAACCATCACCTGTTCCCGAACGCGACCTTTCATCTGCAGGATGCGGAGATGGAGTTCGCGACCGGCCGCTGCATGTGCCACCATGCGATGCGCCATCCCTTCGAGGCCGAAGACGTGTCAACCATGGTGCGACGCGTCTTTGCCGGAAAGGTCTGCTTCCACGACCCCGAGTCGCAGATCGCGCCCGGCATAACGCTCCACAAGGTTGGCGGCCACTCGCGCGGATTGCAGGTCGTGCGGGTGGAGACCGACAACGGCGCGGTCGTGATCGCGTCGGACGCAGCCCATTTCTACGCCAACATGGAACGCGAAAAACCTTTTCCCGTCTTTGACCGGCTGAGCGATGTGATCTTCGGGGTCGAGCGTATGAAACAACTCGCCAGTTCCCCCGCTCACATCGTCCCCGGGCACGACCCTCTGGTGCTCAAGCGCTTCGCGCGTACCCGCCAGGACGTCGAAGGCATTGTTACGCTGAGCCGCCCGCAGCACTGAACATGTTGGTGCCACAGGGGTCTCGGGGGGCACGTCCGGCAGCTTTCGCAACTTGTCCTCACGTTGAAACAATCGACGTCCGCTTCTTGAGGATGGTGCGGATTGCCTGAACGGCCGACATGAGGCGCGAAGCTGCCGCCCTCTTGCGGCTGGCGCAGGTCAACTATGGGGCAAGTCGGGACATACCACATGTCCAGTCCTGTGATCCGGAACGACTCGAAGATCAACTTCGCGGCAGGCCTCGACGAAGAGGCCCAAAGCCGTTTCGTTCAACCCTCAAATTTGTCCGCTAAGTAGCACAATAGGTAACACAAATGAGTAGAATGAACCGAAATTGACGGCTAGAAATTTGAAATTATACAGCAAAATCAATTAGTTACCGAAAAATTTGTGGTACCGTTGGCTGGGATCGAACCAGCGACCTCCGGATCCACAATCCGGCGCTCTAACCATCTGAGCTACAACGGCACGTTCACCGAGCCGGACCAGGTGGAAAGCGCGCTTTCCGTGATCCGCTCCGTCGTTCGGCGATGCGTCCTTACGGGCTAATGGATTTTAATTCAAGACTTTTGCTAGGCAAAGGTCGCTTGCCCACAAACAGCATCGACTTTTCGCCGGACAAAGAAAAAGGCCGGCGGGAGGAGGTGCCGGCCTTTTCCTGTTACGAGCCAGCGGGAGGAGGTGCTGGCTGGTCACCCCGGGAGCAGAGGGAGGAGGTTCCACTCGCCGGGTATTCCTTTATGGCTACCATCATACGCCTGATCGTTTTTAAGAAAATGCGACCTTTTGTTGCATCTTCAGATCATGCGCAAATGTTAGGCAACCTTGATTTCCTTCATCGCCTTCTCGAAGGCGGTCTTGATCGGCTTGGTGACGTCCTCGGCCGCCTTGGAGGCGACGGTCTGGAAGTCCTTGGCCTGCTCGACGGTCATTTCGACGCGCTTGCGCAGGAAGGCGGTCTGCAGCTCGACGACTTCCGACAGCGACTTGGCGCCGATCAGGGCTTCGAGATGCGAGAAACCAGCCTCGGCATTGGCGCGGAGAGCGGAAATGGTCTTGAGCGACAGGTCGCTGGAAACGGTCTTGGCGGTCTCGTAGGTCGACTCCAAAGCCTTCTGGGTCTCCTCGGCGCCGGTCTTCAGCTTGGCGTAGGCTTCCTTCGACTGCTCAACGCCCTTTTCGGCGAAAGCGCGCATCTGGTCGGTAGCCTTGGAAGCGTCGAAGCTCGGGAATTCAACGTTTTCGATCGTGTCGGCAGTTTTGGTCCTGGACATTTTCCATCCTTTTCAGCGTCAGCGGCTTTGACAGAAAGCCGTCTCGTTCATGTATGATGGCAATATAAAGGCAAATTTTGTGCATTGCAATATCTTTGTTGCAGTGCACCATAAATTTCTTCGGGCCGTTAACCAAGAGGCCAGATTCCAGCCTTTGCACGTTCTGGCTTGTGGACCTTCGCGCCGCCGGCTTTTATTAACAAAGCGTTAACCGCAATTTGCCGCTCCGTGAGGGTTCGCCAAGCGCATGCCGTCCGAATATTCCTTCCTCGACGTCGCCGTGCTCGAAGCAGTCCGCCAGCGCTTTGCCGCCGGCGACGCGATCGCGATTCTTTCGACGGATCTGGAGCAGGTGATCTGGGCCAATGGGCCAGGAGCCGCGGTGTTCGGCTACCCCGACATCGAAGCGATCATCGGCGCCTCCGCGCAGTTGCCGTTGGTCGCCAGACGCCAGATCATGGCGACCAGCGGATTTCCCGAGATCAGCGGCGACCGCGCCATCACGGTCCGGCTGGCAACCGGCATGACCAGCCGTGCCGTCGGCTTCCTGGCCAGTGCCGTGACCATGCCGGACGCCGAAAAGGCGATCATGCTGACCGTGCCGGCGGCGCAGACGGGCTCGCGTAGCGCCGGCGAAATCGCTGCTCGCGCCATCGGCGGCCTTACCGAAGACGGCCATTTCATCGCCTTTGTCGATGCCAGGGGAAACGTCGAGGCCGCCTCGGAAGGATTTGCGGCACTCGGCATCTTGCCGGAGACTCTGGCGGCGCTGGTTGCCGACGTCGCGGATGAGAGCGACCGTATCGTCAAGCGCCTCGTGCCTGGTGGCGCGACCTCCTATCCGGCAGGGCTGGCAAGATTGACTGAGGAACGGCATCTGCTGGTGGTGATCGACGAGGACCAACTCGACGACACGTCCGCTGCCGACGACAGTGTCGCGGACGCGCAAGCGCCAGCCCAGGTTGAAACCACGGCTGCGGAAAGCACGATTGCCCGGCCGGAACCGGACCAGAACAACAGACCGGCAATCGACATCGAACACCCCGCCGTGGACGAACCGAGCGTTCTGGAAGCCGCCGAGATTATCCCGATGCCGGCAGCGCCTGAGAATGCGTATCCATCGGGGCAGCCTGTGGAGGCGGCCGATAACGACCCGGGAACTGCCGACGCGACGCCGGCGCAGCACGATCATTGGTACTTCAATGCCGGTGAAGACGACACGCAACAGGCAGACCGGGCCGCTGCCGCCGAGCCGGTTGAGCCCCCTGCCGCCGTCGCGAAGGGTGCGGCGGAAATCCCGACGCAGCGCGACACCAAGGCCGCCGCCCCTGTCGAACGCCCGGTCGCGCGGTCTATCGACCGCACGGCGGCGCCACTACGCTTTGTCTGGCGCACCGATGCCGAAGGCAAGTTCAGCACGCTGTCTCCGGAATTCGCCGACATTGTCGGCAAGCCGGCCGCCGATGTGATCGGGCGGCGCTTCAGGGATGTGGCGGCCACTTTCGGCCTCGATCCCTCCGGCGAGATCGCCGGCTTGCTGGAACGCCGCGATACCTGGTCCGGCCGCTCCGTGCTGTGGCCGGTCGCCGGATCCGACCTGAAGCTCCCTGTCGACCTCGCGGCGCTGCCTGTCTATGGCCGCAGCCGTGCTTTTGAAGGCTTCCGTGGCTTCGGTGTTGCCCGGGCCAGTGACGCGGTCGTCGATCCGGAAGCCATCGGCATGGCGCTGGTGCCCAACGGCAAGGCCCCGGAGACGCCGGAGCCGCAAGCCGTGGAACCCGTGCCTGAACAGCCCAAGGCTGAAGCGCCGAAAGCCCAGGAGCCGAAGGTCGAGGAGCCGAAGGCATCGGACCCGTTCCAGGGCGAGGTGCCGGCGCTGACCATCGTGCCGAAACCGGAGCGACGCTTTGCCGACAAGGTGATCCGGCTGGCCGAACATCGCCAGCCAGCCAACGATAAGGGCCTGTCGACGCTGGAGCGAAGCGCGTTCCGTGAGATCGGCGAAAGGCTGAAGAAGGACAGTTCCCCGGTCGAGCCGCCGGAGGCCGAGAAGCCCAGCCTGGACAATCCCAGGGAACGGACCGCCGAGACACATGCCGAGGCTGCGGCAGTCGGCGAGATTCCGTCAACAGCGGATGTGGCCTCGCACGAAGGGCCGACGCTGGCCAGCGAAATCCCGGCGGCGGAGCCGGAGACGATGCGGGCCGAGACGGATGTCGATGCCGAGGACGAAGCGGATCTGGCACGGCTTGACGGCGGTCACCCGGACGAAGCGGGTCATGAGGCACCCTCCGACACCCTGCCGGGTTCGTTGCTCGACTATGCCGACCGTGATGATGAACGCGGTCCTGTTGCGGACAACAGCGACGGGGCCCCGGTTTCCGAACCGGTGGCGGCGCAACCAGAGATCACCGAGCCCGTCGCCACCGGCAAAGGGCCGGTTGTAGCCGATGCGACACATGACGCTGTTGATGACGACAGCATGACATCGGCGGATTTTCGCGATGCCGAGGATAGTGAAGATTGGGTACAGCCCAACGAGGAAGCCGCTGCCTCTAACGAAAAGGCGTCCGCGTCCGTCGCGGAAACAGCCGGCGCAACCGGCGCCGCAGCACGCATCGCGCGCCCACGCCTTAATGTGCCGCCGCTCAAGGTCGAAGGGTTCGTGCCGTCGGCCTTTTCCGCCGGAGATGAGCACAAGGCTCCTGATACCTCGCTTCTCAGCAAACTGCCGGTGCCGCTGCTCATCCATTCCGGCGACCAGTTGCACTATGCGAACGAGGAATTCCTCAACCTGACCGGCTATGAGGCGCTCGAAGACCTGGCGGATGCCGGCGGCCTCGGCGCGCTGTTTGCCGACCCCTACGCCCACGATGGGACCTCCGACGGCACCGATCGCGCCTTGCGACTGAAGACGCGCGATCGGCAGGAATTCCCGATCGAGGCTATCCTGCGCTCCGTCCCCTGGCGTGACGGCAAGGCATTGATGCTGGTCGTGCGCCGCACCGGCGAAGATGACGCGCCGGCGGCCCTGCATGTGGTTGGCGACGAGCAGACGCAGCCCGACATTCCCGAGCTCAAGGCACGCATCGCCGAGATGCGCACCATCATCGACACCGCCACCGACGGGGTCGTGCTGATCGGCCGTGACGGCACCATCCGCTCGATCAGCCGGCCGGCCGAAGCGCTGTTCGGTTTCGACAGCGACGAAGTGACCGGCAAACCGTTCGCCTCGCTGTTTGCGATAGAAAGCCAGCGTGCGGCGCGCGATTATCTCAACGGACTGTCCGAGCCCGGCGTGGCGAGCGTCATGAATGACGGCCGCGAGGTGATCGGGCGCGAGGCGCAGGGCCGCTTCATCCCGCTGTTCATGACCATCGGCCGGCTGCCCAACGACAGCGGCTTCTGTGCCGTCGTGCGTGACATCACGCAGTGGAAACGGGCCGAAGAGGACCTGACCCAGGCACGCGCGGTGGCCGAGCGTGCGTCCTCGCAAAAGACCGATTTCCTCGCCCGCATCAGCCACGAGATCCGCACGCCGCTCAACGCCATCATCGGCTTTTCCGAACTGATGGTCGACGAGAAGTTCGGACCGGTCGCCAATGACCGCTACCGCGACTATCTGCGCGACATCAATCGCTCCGGCAACCATGTGCTCGACCTCGTCAACGACCTGCTCGACATCTCGAAGATCGAGGCCGGCCAGCAGGAGATGGCCTACGAGGCGGTGTCGCTGAACGACACGCTGGCCGAGACGGTGGCGATGATGCAGCCGCAGGCCAACCGCGAGCGCGTCATTATCCGCTCCAGCTTCGCGTCTCGGCTGCCGGAAGTGGTGGCCGACCTGCGCAGCGTGCGCCAGATCGCGCTCAACATCCTGTCGAATGCCATTCGCTACACCCAGGCCGGCGGCCAGGTGATCGTCTCCACCGCCTATGAGACGTCAGGCGACGTCGTCATGCGGGTGCGCGACACCGGCATCGGCATGAGCCACGCCGAGATCGAGCAGGCACTGAAGCCGTTCAAGCAGATCAACGCGTTGAAGCGCGGACGTGGCGACGGCACGGGGCTTGGACTCCCGCTGACCAAGGCGATGGTCGAAGCCAACCGCGCCCGGTTCACCATCAACTCGACACCGGGTGAAGGCACCCTGGTCGAGGTCGCGTTTCCGTCGACCCGCGTGCTCGCCGAATAAGCAATTCCGGAAAACAGACCGACCTACAGCGCAGCGCGTCCGATCAGATTCAGGCGATGCGCTTTTGGTCTTTATCCTTGTGCATGTCGTTCTCCCAAACCGGGAGCACTTTTGGGCGGCATGGAGCAGCAAAAGAAAAGGCGCCCAAGAGGACGCCTTAAGAGATGGGATTGCTGTCACAACGGGGCTTGAGCGAATTCAGATCCTCCGGGGGCAGAGGAACGGGATTTCTCCCTCAAGTTACGTGCGACTATCGACGCCGGGCCTTAACAACTCCTTACCGGCGCCGCCGAAAGTTTACGAATGTGTACCACTCATGAAATCTAGGTAAATTCTCGCGACATATTTGGTTAACCATGCCTGCCCGGTCACTCGGCCAGCTGCGGCAGGTTCCTGAACAGCTCCAGCGCCTCGGGGTTGGCGAGCGCCTCCTTGTTCTTGATGGCGCGGCCATGCACCACGTCGCGCACGGCGAGCTCAGTGATCTTGCCTGACTTGGTGCGTGGGATGTCGGTGACAGCGACGATCTTGGCTGGCACGTGACGCGGGCTCGCCCCGCTGCGGATCTTGGAGCGGATGCGTTTTTCCAGATCGTCATCCAGTTCGACGCCGGCCGCGAGCCGCACGAACAGCACGACGCGCACGTCGTTGTCGAAATCCTGGCCGATGCACAGAGCTTCCAGAATCTCCGGCATCTGTTCGACCTGGTTGTAGATCTCCGCCGTGCCGATACGCACGCCGCCCGGGTTGAGCGTGGCGTCGGAGCGGCCATGGATGATCATGCCGCCATGCACGGTCCATTCGGCGAAATCGCCATGGCACCAGACATTGTCGAAACGCTCGAAATAGGCGGCCTGATATTTCTTGCCCTCGGGATCGTTCCAGAAGCCGATCGGCATCGATGGAAACGCCCTGGTGCAGACCAGCTCGCCCTTCTCCTGGCGGATCGGCTTGCCGTCGTCGTCCCAGACATCGACGGCAAGGCCAAGGCCAGGTCCCTGGATCTCGCCGGTCCACACCGGCTGTGTCGGCACGCCGAGCACGAAGCAGGAGACGATGTCGGTGCCGCCGGAGACCGACGCCAGATGCACGTCCTTGCTGATGCCGTCATAGACGAAGCGGAAATCCTCCGGTGACAGCGGCGACCCGGTGGAAGAAATCGCCCGCACGCTCGAAAGATCATGCGTGCGGATCGGCTTGAGACCGGCCTTGCGCACGGAATCGATGAACTTGGCCGAGGTGCCGAAAAAGGTCATCTTCTCGGCATCGGCGAAGTCGAACAGCACATTGCCGTTGGGGTAGAAGGGCGAGCCGTCATAGAGCAGCAGCGTCGCGCCCGAGGCGAGCCCCGAAACCAGCCAGTTCCACATCATCCACCCGCAGGTAGTGAAGTAGAAGAAGCGGTCGCCGTCGGTGAGACCGGCATGCAGCCGATGTTCCTTGACATGCTGGATCAGCGTGCCGCCGGCCGAATGGACGATGCATTTGGGAATGCCGGTCGTTCCCGACGAGAACAGGATGTAGAGCGGATGCGCGAACGGCAGCCGCTCGAAGGTGACGGGCTTGACGGCGAAGGGCGAAAGCGCCTCTTCCAGCGCCACGGCCTTATCGATGACATCAGCGACATCGCTCGAGGTGCCGAGATAGTCGACGACCAGAACCTTGCGCACCGTGCCAAGCTTGGCCGCGACCGCGGCGATCTTGTCGGCGACCTCGATCGCCTTGCCATTGTACCAGTAGCCATCGGGCGCGATGAAGACCACCGGCTCGATCTGGCCAAAGCGGTCGAGCACGCCCTGCTCGCCGAAATCGGGAGAGCAGGACGACCAGACGGCGCCGATCGAGGCGGCAGCCAGCATGGCGGCGACGGTCTCCGGCATGTTGGGCATCATCGCTGCGATGCGATCGCCCTTCTTCACCTTGAGCGACAGGAAAAGCTGCTGCAGCCGTGACGTCAGCGCCTGCAACTCGTTCCACGACAGTCGGCGCTCGACCTTATCTTCGCCGCGAAACACGATTGCCTCACCAGCGCCGGTCTTCTTGAGCAGATTCTCGGCGAAATTCAGCGTCGCGTCGGGGAAGAACGAGGCACCAGGCATCCTGTCGCCGTCGACGAGCACGCGCTCGCCCCCATTGGTCCCCTTGTCGCCGACGATACCGCCGAAGTCCCAGACCAGGTTCCAGAACCCTTCGCGGTCCTCGACCGACCAGCGGTGGAGCTCCGAATACGAAGAAACCTCTACGCCGGCTTTCACTGCCGCAGCCTTTGTGAAAGCGGTCAAGGGTGCTGCATCAATCTGGTCTTGCGTCGGGGTCCAGAGCGGTACTTCGGCAGCCATGATCGTTCCTCCACGGTCGCCACCGCTTATGCATATCGCAGCGCAGCAGAGCAAGATTTTGTTCGGTCAGTGAGACCAGATGTGCGCAAATGCCATCGCCGGGCCATAAAGACTTGAAATGCCTCAGCCCTAAGTCGTAGTGACGACTGGGGTTACACCCGTCAGGCGATTTTTGTCGGAATGGAAACATACGGGGCGATATGCCATCAACTTTGATCCGGCGCGGAATATGGGCGATCGGCGCTGCCGTGCTCGTCATCGCGCTGGTCGTTGCCGCCCTGCCGCTGATCGCCTCCACCCGAATCGTGCGTGACCGCATTGCCTGGGAGATGAGTGCGTGGAGCGGCTTCCGGGTCGCCATCGACGGCTCGCCGCGCATCGAGGTCTGGCCGAAATTCCGCGCGATCCTGACCGATGTGACGCTTTCGCAATGGACCGACACCGAGGCGCCGCCGGTGGTCGAGGCCGAGCGAGTCGAGGTTGACCTTTCCGCCATGGCCGCCTTGCGCGGCGACGTGGAGTTTTCGACGGCGCGGCTGGTGCGGCCGACGATCCGGGTTGAGCGAACACCGGCCGGCTTTTTCCTGCCCGCCGTCCCGACCGGCGGGCGCATCACGCGTTCCATCGACACGGCGCGCGGCGTGGTCAATGCCGACCCCGCCAAGCCCGACCTCGACAAGCTGCCGGCCGACACGTTCGGCACGGTGGAGTTCCGCGACGGCCGCATGGTGGCGTCCATCGCCGGCAAGGATGTCGAGATCCTGAGCAGCCTGTCCGGCCAGGCGAATTGGGCGGCGATGAACAGCAATGCGACGCTGTCGGCAACCGGGATCTGGCGCGGCGAAAGCGTCGCGCTGGACGTAGCCTCGCCGAAGCCGCTTGTACTGTTTGCCGGCGGTACAGCACCGCTGACGCTGTCCTTCAAGGCGGCGCCCGCGACCTTCTCGTTCGACGGCACGGCCAGCATGTCCGAAAACGCTTACTTCGACGGCCAGGCGAAATTCTCGGCACCTTCGCTGCGGCGTGTCCTGGAGTGGTCGCAGGCCGGCATTGCGCCGAGTGCTGCGATCGGTTCGGTCAGCATTTCGAGCAAGATCACGGCGACGGCAGGGCGAGTCAAATTCGACAACACCGCGATCGCGCTGGACAACAATCCGGGAATGGGCGCGCTGGATCTCTCGTTGGGCGAGGCGCAACCGGTGATCTCCGGGACGCTCGCCTTCGACACGCTCGACCTCAGATCGTTTCTCTCGGCCTTCACGCCGCTGGCGCCGACCGGAGGGGCGGAACCCGGCGACATCGACACAAGTTTCGCCGACAAGGTCAACCTCGATCTCAGGCTGTCGGCAGCGCACGCTACGGCGGGGCCTATCCAACTCGCCGACGTCGCCGCCACCGCCCAGGTCAAGGATGGTCTTTCCGTCTTCGATATCTCCGATGCCTCGGCCTTTGGCGGCAACATCCAGAGCAGCCTTCGCTTCGACCGCAAACCGGAAGGCTCGCAGGTCGAGATTAAGCTGCTGGCGTCCGACATCGATGGCGGCGCCTTCGGCACGGCGGCTGGGATGACCCGGCTGGTGCCGGTCGCCACCGGAACGGTCTCGGTGATCCTCAAGGGACCAGGCAGAACCTGGGACTCCATCTTCGACAATGCCGACGGCTCGGTCTCCGCGACGTTCGGACCGGGTGTGTTGAGCAAGCTCAACCTGCCCGCCTTCCTCAAGCATACCGAACAAGGCGGCTTCTTCGCGCTCGACGACGTCTCCGACGGAACATTGCCGATCGACGGTGCCGAGATCAAGGCCAGCATCACGAAGGGCGTGGCGCGGATCGACAAGGCCGAAGCCAATTCGGCGAAGTACAAGCTCTGGCTGTCCGGGATCGCGTCCTACACCGGACGAGGACTGGCCTTGTCCGGCGGTATCATTCAGCCGGACCAGGCGGCAACGCAGGCCAACGGCCAGCAAGGCCCGATCCAGTCATCCTTCTTCGTCGGAGGAACGTGGAGCACGCCGTTCATTTCCCCGATCAGCCGCGGCGTTTCTGGCGAATAGACCTTACGGCCGGTTTATCCTGAAGCAATTCCCTATGAAAAACGCTGCGCGCTTTTCCCGGAATTGCCTCAGCCGCGTTGTGCGGCCCGCTCGTCGAGTTGGCGCTGCACCTCACGCCGCTTGTTGGCGACCGAGGCGATGATGACGCCGACCGCGACAACGGCGATCAGGATCGTGCAAGCGGCGTTGATCTCCGGCGTCACGCCGAGACGCACCTGGCTGTAGATCTTCATTGGCAGCGTTGTTGCTCCAGGCCCGGAGGTGAAGCTGGCGATGACCAGATCGTCTAGCGAAAGCGTAACGGCCAGCATCCAGCCGGACACGATCGCCGGCATGATGACCGGGAGCGTGATCTGGAAGAAGGTCTTCACCGGCGTTGCGCCAAGATCCATCGCAGCTTCTTCCAGCGAGCGGTCGAAGCTGACTAGGCGCGACTGCACGACGACGGCGACGAAGCACATGGTGAGCGTGATGTGGGCGAGCGTGACGGTCAGGAAACCGCGGTCGAGACCGACGGCGACAAACAGAAGCAACAGCGACAGGCCGGTGATGACTTCCGGCATGACCAGCGGCGCAAAGACCATGCCTGAAAACAGCAACCTGCCCCTGAACCGCGTGTAGCGGGTCAAGGTGAGCGCCGCCAGCGTGCCGAGCACGGTCGCCACCGTGGCCGAAATGACGCCGACGCGGGCCGTGACCCAGGTGGCGTCCATCAGGCCCTGGTTGTGGAACAGGGAAACGTACCATTTGGTCGAGAAACCGCCCCAGACGGTAACCAGTTTCGACTCGTTGAAGGAGAAGACGATGAGCAGGACGATCGGCAGGTACAGGAAGGCAAAGCCCAGCACGATCGAGGTGACGTTGAATCGGCTCCAGGTGGTGTTCATTTGTCCTGCTCCTGGGCGCGCGCCTGGGCCTGCTGGAAGAACATGATCGGCACGGTCAAGAGCAGCAGAAGGATGACGGCCACGGCCGACGAGACCGGCCAGTCACGATTGGCGAAGAACTCGTTCCACAGCGTCTTGCCGATCATCAGCGTCTGCGATCCACCGAGCAAATCGGGAATGACAAACTCGCCAACGGCGGGGATGAACACCAGCAGACAGCCGGCGATGACACCGGGCAGCGACAGCGGGAAGGTGATCTTCCAGAACGCGCTGGTCGGCGGGCAACCAAGATCCTTTGCGGCCTCGATCAGCGAATAATCCATCTTTTCGAGCGACGAATAGAGCGGCAGTACCATGAACGGCAGGTAGGAATAGACGATACCGATGAAGATCGCCGTATAGGTGTTGAGGATGATCAAGGGCTGGCTGATGATGCCTGTGGCCAGCAGCAGCTGGTTGAGCAGCCCCTCCGGCTTGAGGATGCCGATCCAGGCATAGACGCGGATCAGGAACGAGGTCCAGAACGGCAGGATCACCAGCATCAGCAATGTCGGGCGGATCGTTGCCGGCGCGCGTGCCATGCCATAGGCGATCGGGTAGCCGACGATCAACGTCAGGACCGTCGAGATCGCGGCGATGATGACGCTTGTCACATAAGCGTTGAAGTAGAGGGCATCCTGCGTCAGCCAGGCGTAGTTGTCGAAGCTGAGCGCGCCAAAGCCGGCGAAGAACCCGGAGATACCGTCCTTGAAGTCGAGCACCGGCGTGTAGGGTGGCATGGCGATCGCCGTCTGCGACAGCGAAATCTTGAAGACGATGATGAAGGGAACGAGGAAGAAGAAAAGAAGCCAGACATAGGGGACGATGATGACCAGGCGGCCGACGAAAGCCGCTCCCAGCCTGGCCAGGATGGACTTGTCGGCATTGGTTGCCGGGGCTGATGAGGCGGTTGCGGCGGCGTTCGACATGACCGCCCCCTACCGCGTCAGCACGACGCCGGCGTCGGGCCGGAAGGAAACCCAGGCGCGGTCGTTCCAGCTCAGCGGATCCTCGGTGATGCGGGCCGCATTCATGGTGCTGGCGCGCACCATCTGCCCGTCATCCAGCCTGACGTGAAAAACGGTCATGTCGCCGAGATAGGCGATGTCGTAGACTTCGCCTTCAAGTGCATTCACCGCATCGGCCGGCTTCTTGGACGAAATCTTGATCTTTTCCGGCCTGATGGCGAACACGATATCGGCGCCTGCAGCCGTCTTGGCGGCGTTGTCGACGACGATCTGGGCCCCGCTCGAACCCGCGATGCGTGTCGTGTTTGCGGTCTGCTCGGCGACCTTGCCCTCGAACATGTTCACGTTGCCGACGAAATGGGCGACAAAGCGCGATGTCGGGGCTTCATAGACTTCGGCAGGCGTCGCCACCTGCATCACCTCGCCCTTGTCGATGATGGCGATGCGATCGGCCATGGTCATCGCTTCTTCCTGGTCGTGGGTGACGACGACGAAGGTCAGGCCGAGATTCTGCTGCAGGTCCATCAGTTCGAACTGCGTTTCCTCGCGCAGCTTCTTGTCCAGCGCGCCGAGCGGCTCGTCGAGCAACAGCACCTTCGGCCGCTTGGCAACCGAGCGGGCGAGCGCGACGCGCTGGCGCTGGCCACCGGACAATTGATGCGGCTTGCGCTTTGCGAACTGTTCGAGCTTGACCAGCTTCAGCATCTCGGCCACGCGTGACGCGATCTCGGGCTTCGGCATGCCGTCCTGCTTGAGGCCGAAGGCGATGTTGTTCTCGACCGTCATATGCGGGAACAGCGCATAGGACTGGAACATCATGTTGACCGGCCGGCGATAGGGCGGAATGCCGCGCAGATCCTGGCCATCGAGCAGGATGCGGCCAGCCGTCGGCTCCTCGAATCCGGCGAGCATCCTGAGCAGCGTCGACTTTCCGCAGCCCGACGCGCCGAGCAGGGCGAAGAACTCGCGCTCGAAGATGGTCAGCGACAGATTGTTGACGGCGGTGAAGTCACCGAACTTCTTGGTGACATTGTCGAACTGGATGTATGGCTTGGCGTTCGGGTCGTTCCACGGCGCAAAATCCCTGCGGATGCTGCCAAGCGATTTCATGTCCCACTCCGTCCTGTGTCTTGCTTCTTGCCCCAGAAAGAATCGGTCCCGGCAGGTGGCTGCCGGGACCGTCTCGGATTGCTATTGGCCGGTGACGATCTTGGTCCAGCTGCGTGTGATCAGACGCTGGGTCTTGGGATCGTAAGGCTGGACCGTATAGAGCTTCTGCAAGGTCGCCGCGTCGGGATAGACTGACGGGTCGTCGAGAAGCGCCTTGTCGACGAACTGCTGCGACGCCTTGTTGCCGTTGGCGTAGAGCACATAGTTCGACGATTTGGCGATCACTTCCGGCGTCATCATGTAGTTGATGAATTCGAGCGCCTCGGCGACATGCGGCGCATCGGCAGGGATCGCCATCTGATCGAACCACATCTGAGCGCCTTCCTTCGGCACGGAATAGCCGATTTCCACGCCCTGCTTGGCCTCGACCGCGCGGTTGCGAGCCTGGAACACGTCACCCGACCAGCCGACGGCCAGGCAGATATCGCCGTTGGCGAGTGCGTTGATGTACTCCGAGGAGTGGAACTTTCTGATGTAAGGCCGGACCTTGAGCAGGGCCTCCTCGGCCTTGGCGATATCGTCAGGCGAGGTGCTGTTGGGGTCGAGACCGAGATATTTCAGCGCCGCCGGGATGATGTCGGCCGGTGAATCCAGCACATAGACGCCGCAGTCCTTCAACTTGGCCAGACTGTCCGGATTAAAGAACACATCCCAGCTGTCGATCTTGTCGGTGCCGAGTGCCGCCTGCACTTTCTTGATATTGTAGCCGAGACCAACCGTGCCCCACATGTAGTTGACCGAGTATTCATTGCCGGGGTCGTATTTGGCGGTTCGTTCCGAAACCGTGTCCCACATGTTGGAAATGTTCGGCAGTTTCGACTTGTCGAGTTTCTGGAACACGCCGGCCTGGATCTGGCGCGCGAGGAAGTTGCCGCTGGGCACGACCACGTCATAGCCGCTGCCGCCGGCAAGCAGCTTGGTTTCCAGGATTTCGTTGGAATCGAAGGTGTCATAGACGACCTTGATGCCGGTTTTCTTGGTGAAATCATCGATGATCGAACTGTCGATATAATCCGACCAGTTGAAGACGTTGACGACGCGATCTTCGGCATGGCCGCCGACGGTGAAAAGCGTCAGAAATACCGAGGTCGCCGAAAGCCAGAGCGCTTTGCGGATCATGCTATTCTCCTTTGATGAGTGTTCCTTCGCCGGCTCGTCGCGGACCCCGCGCGGCCGGGCATTTGTTTCAGACTATTGAGCTTTCCAGGAAGCAACAAGCGCCAACTGCCGACAGCATGCGGGCGGTTCGATGAGCGGCGGGTGGTGGGTTTGTGTCCCTGTCGCTGCCTGGGAGGCGTGCGGATACCGTCAAAGGCTTTCGCCGTGGCGGGGGCAGAGATACGACGATGTGGTCCGGTCTCGATCTGACCGGCAGGGAGACTTGGCAAGATACGCCTGTCTTGTTGTTGCGTGGTCTCAGCCTGCCCGTGCGGCAGCGAATTTGTCAATGGCAAAGCTTGCACGCCGCATCAATTAGGCGATGGCACCCCTGTGACCCCTGCACGCTCGGGTCGTGCCTGGCGCTTGAATTCGAGCCCGATATGGACGAGCAACGCCGTCACCACCACCCCGCCGCCGATGATGGTGCGCTCCGATGGCACTTCGGAATGGACGAGCCAGACCCATATCGGGCCGAGGATCGGCTCGAACGTGCCGAGCAATGCGGCGACGGCCGCCGGGATCAGCCGCGCCCCGGTGGCAAAGAAGGCCAGGCCAAGACCGAGATTGACTACGCCGAAGGCAAACAGAAAGCCCATGTCACTGGCCGACACGGCGAATGTCGATGCCTGCGAGGCGGCAAAGCCCGCCGCAAGCATGGTGCCGAGACAGGTCGCCGGCGTCATGCGAACGCTGGAAAACCGCCGGGTGATGACGGTGGCGATCGAGAACATGACAGCAATCAAGAGCGCCAGCCCGTCGCCTATCGGCGAGACGGCGCCATTGAGCGATTCCGACACCATGATGGCGACACCGGTAATGACGGCCGCGATCGCCAGCCAGGTCGCGACACTCACCCTCTCGCGAAACAACGCCCAGGCAAACAGCGCCGCCAGAAGCGGCACGCCGGCCTGCATCAGCAGGATGTTGGCGACGGTTGTGTAGGCAAGTGCGACGACGAAGGCGGTCGATGCCGTGGCGAAGCAGAGCCCGACGGCCAGGCCGGGCAGACCCATGTCGCGGAACAATTTCAGCGTGCCGCGCCAGCCGTCACGCCAGACCATGAAGCAGATCAGGAAGGCCGCTGCCCAGACGGAGCGCCAGAAAATAACCGTCCAGCTGTCGCCGACGGCGATGAAGCGGGCGATGGTGCCACCGAAACTCCACATCAGCGCCGACAGGAACACCAAAAGCATGCCGACGCGTTCCTCGCGCGGCGAGACGGTCGACAAAACAACGCTCGGTGATGGTGCTGTGTCGGTCATGGGCGCGACTGTCGGGCTTTTGTGGACGGGACGATGCGCAAGGGACGACAAAAAGATACTCCGTTCGCGTAACGCAAAGGCGAAGGCCGGGGGTGAGCCAGAGATCGACGACAATTGTGGCACCCGGCCCGGCGTCACTGGGGGCCAGCGTCACTGGAAGTCGAAGGCACTCAGGCCCGTCACCATCTCGTCGAGGCCAAGCGGACGCGTCACCGGCGGCTCGGCACGCGCCAGACAGCCGACGCGTTCGCAAAGCCGGCAGGCGGGCCCGACCGGCGTCGCCGTGACGCTGCCCGCCTTCGCGGTGGCAGCCGCGCCGGGAAGTGCCGCGCCATAGACGATGTCGTCGCGAAAGCCGATGTCGCAGCCAAGCAGCAACGCCGTGCGGCGCGGACGCTCGGAGAAGGCGCCTTGCGGACCTTCCAGCGTGCGGGCAATGCACAGGAACTCGGCGCCGTCGGGCATTTCCACCGCCTCGACGAAGATCTGGCCGGGCTGGGTGAAAGCGACATGCACGGGCAGCTTGGGACAGCCGCCACCGAAGCGGCTTTGCGGAAAGCCCTGGCTGCCGGCCTTGCGGAAGCGGTTGCCGGCATTGTCGACCTCCAGCATGAAGAACGGCACGCCCTGGACGCCCTGCCGCTGCAGCATGGTCAGCCGGTTCGCCGCCTGTTCGAAGGAGACGCCGAAGCGCGAACGCAGAACGTCGATATCATAGCGGGCGCGAACGGCAGCCGCATAAAAGGCCTGGTAGGGCATCATCAGCGCATGCGCCGCATAGCGGCCGAGTTCGAAACGGGCGAGACGGCGGGCCTCGTCGGTGGTCAATTTGAGCGCCTGGATCTCGCCGGCGACCGCGACCGTCATGCGGATCAGGCAGGCTTCCATCGCCACTTCGCGCAGCTGATCGAACGGCGACAGCCGTTCGGACAGGAACAGGCGCTGCGAGTGGCGATCATAACGGCGGCGCCAGTTCGGCATGGTGGCGACCGGCAGCACCTTGACCACGATGCCGTATTCGCGCTTCAGCCAGGCCTTCAACGCGCCGAACAGATCGTCGCCGGGATCAAGCACCGAGGTGAACGCCGCGGCCTCTTCCTCGAGTGCCGCGAAATGGTTGGGCCGGCGCTCGAAAATCTCGTGCACCTCGTCTATCGGCAAGCGAGCGCCGGAAAGTGCGGTCGCCCGACCTTCGCGCGCCAGGAGCTCGTTGAGGTCGGACAGGCGCTCGGCCTGCTCGCGATAGGCGCGGAACAGTTTTATCACCGCCGCCGACGCGTTGGGCGCCGCCTCGGCAAGCTCGATCAACTCCTGATCTCCCGGCAACTCGCCGACCAGCAGAGGATCGGTGAACACTTCCTTCAAGGCAGCGACGGACCCCCTTGCCTCGCCCTGCAGTTCGTGCGGATCGACCTTGTAGACGGACGCCAGCTTGAGGATCAATTGCACCGTCAGCGGCCGCTGGTTGCGCTCGATCAGGTTGAGATAGGACGGCGAGATACCGAGCCCCTCGGCCATCGCCGTCTGCGTCAGGCCCTTGGCGTTGCGGATGCGCCGAATGCGCGGCCCGGCAAAGATCTTCTGGTCAGCCATCACCTGTCCTTGACAAGAATTTACACCACTTTCGCGGCGACCCCACGCCCGCCTCTTTTACAATCATGACAAATTTACAACGGCTTCCTGTCAAACACAACACAGGTTTTCCCCTATTTCAAGCTGATTTCCTTGATTTCTCTGGCCCATTTCGCACCGCAATGTAAATTCAGTCATATCCCGGTGCGCAGATCATTGGCGCCGGACACGGGTGTAGCAATCCTTCGGAGTGACCAATGACTGACTTTTACAACCTTGTCCCCTCGGCGCCGGAAGGTCGTTTCGACGGCATCGAACGGCCCTATTCGCCGGAGGATGTGAAGCGGCTGCGCGGTTCGGTTCAGATCCGCCAGAGCGTCGCGGAAATGGGCGCCAACCGGCTGTGGAAGCTCATCCACGAGGAGGACTTCGTCAACGCACTCGGCGCCATGTCCGGCAACCAGGCGATGCAACAGGTGCGCGCCGGGCTGAAGGCGATCTACCTGTCGGGCTGGCAGGTTGCCGCCGACGCCAACACGGCTGGCGCGATGTATCCGGACCAGTCGCTTTATCCGGCAAACGCGGCGCCCGAACTGGTCAAGCGCATCAACCGCACGCTGCAGCGCGCCGACCAGATCGAGACCTCGGAAGGCAACGGGCTTTCGGTCGAGACCTGGTTCGCGCCGATCGTGGCAGATGCGGAAGCCGGTTTCGGCGGGCCGCTCAACGCCTTCGAGATCATGAAGGCCTTCATCGAGGCAGGCGCGGCTGGCGTCCACTACGAGGATCAACTGGCGTCGGAAAAGAAGTGCGGCCATCTCGGTGGCAAGGTGCTGATCCCGACCGCGGCGCACATTCGCAACCTCAACGCCGCGCGCCTTGCGGCGGACGTGATGGGCACGCCGACCCTGGTCGTCGCGCGCACCGATGCGGAAGCCGCCAAGCTGCTGACGTCCGACATCGACGAACGCGACAAGCCTTTCGTCGACTACGGCGCCGGGCGCACCGTGGAAGGCTTCTACAACGTCAGGAACGGCATCGAACCCTGCATCGCCCGCGCCGTCGCCTATGCGCCTCACGCGGACCTGATCTGGTGCGAGACTTCGAAGCCGGACCTGGCGCAGGCCAAGAAATTCGCCGAAGGCGTGCGCAAGCATCACCCCGACAAGCTGCTCGCCTACAATTGCTCGCCATCGTTCAACTGGAAGAAGAACCTCGACGACGCGACGATCGCCAGATTCCAGAGGGAGCTTGGCGCGATGGGCTACAAGTTCCAGTTCATCACGCTCGCCGGCTTCCACCAGCTCAACTACGGCATGTTCGAACTGGCGCGCGGCTACAAGGCACGGCAGATGGCGGCCTATTCCGAGTTGCAGGAGGCTGAGTTCGCGGCGGAGGCCAATGGCTACACCGCGACCAAGCATCAGCGCGAGGTCGGCACCGGCTATTTCGACGCCGTGTCGATGGCGATCACTGGCGGCCAGTCGTCGACCACCGCCATGCACGAGTCGACCGAGCACGCGCAGTTCAAGCCGGCCGCCGAATAGCAAACAGAACAACACAGAGGAAACGCCCAACAGGGCATGGAACACAAGGAGAAGACCAATGGCATCGATAAGCCGTGTCAAGGAACGCGCCGAAGAACAGGCCACAACGATGACCGTCGACCAGCAAGCGACGATCCGCATGCTGGCCAATGATCTGCACCGCCTCAACCAGTCGGTGATGAAGGCAGTCGAGGCCGGCGTCTCGGTGGAGCTCGTGCGCTCGGCACGGCATCACGGCGGCGACGGAAACTGGGGCGATCTCTTGATCCCAGTGATCGTCACGCAGCAGAGCCACAGCTGATCGAACTCGCGCAACCGACCCTTCACCTGCGCAGTCTCTGCGCAGGTGAATTTTCTTTTTATGAAGCCCACCTGTGGACAGTTGAGTACAGTAGCGTTGCTTGAAATTCACTGTTCCCAGGGATGATTTCGGGGACTTTTATTTCAACTTGACATAGGCGGCGATCTCACGCCAATTGCGCTCCAGATTCAACTCTGCATTGAAATAGGGGCGAGCTTCTTGGCCGACTTGTGTGCCCAGTGAACCGCGAAGGCGAGACTCCAAGACACCTGAATTTTGTTGCCCGCGACTCGAACACAGAGACGATCCGCGATCCATCGCAAGTGCTCGTCGTCTGCAAATCGCCGATCAATCGCGTGGTGATTTCGAAGATCGTCGAGCGATCCGGGCTCAAGCCAATCTCGGAATCTCCCGACATGGCGGTAAAGATCCTGCGGTCCCTCATTCCCGGTGCGGTTGTCCTTGACGGCGGCGCCGACAACAAGGACTGCGACAATCTGATGGCCAGCATCGACGCGTTGCGGCGAGCCTCCGGCAAATCGCTTCCGGCGGTGATCCTCCTTTCAACCAAGAATGGCACGCCGGAGAGCCTGGGCCTGTCGAGCGTCATAGACGTGGTGGTCGCCAAGCCGATCACACCCGAACGGCTGCAGCCGGTGATCGATCGCCTGATCAACCGTTAAGCGATTTCCGTCCGGAATTGCGCAAAATAGGAAGGCCCCGCGATCAGTCCGGATTGACGATGCTTTCGACCAGTCCGGGCAGTTGTCCGAGATCGGATATCTCACGGAAGCGTGGCTCGGTCACTGGAGCCTCGACATGCTCAAGCACCCAGGTGAGTTCATGCGGCACATGGACACCCCAACCACCGGCCTCGATGGCCGGCACCACGTCCGACTTCAGCGAATTGCCGACCATCATGCTTCTTGCCGGACCATCGCCGTGGCGGCTGAAGAGGCGGGCATAGGTGGCGGCACTCTTGTCGCTGACGATCTCGATCGCATCGAACAGATCTCCGAGGCCTGATCCAGCCAGCTTGCGCTCCTGGTCGAAGAGGTCGCCCTTGGTGATCAGCACAAGGCGGAATGCGCCGGCAAGCTTCTCGATCGTCTCGCGCGCATGCGGCAGTGCCTCGATCGGATGGCTCAGCATCTCGCGGCCGGCATCGAGAATTTCTGAAATCACCGAAGCCGGCACGCGGCCTTGCGTGACCTCGATCGCCGTTTCGATCATCGACAGCGTAAATCCCTTGATGCCGAAGCCATAGACGGCAAGGTTGCGTCTTTCGGCCTCCAGCAATCGTGCCGAGATGTGCTCGGCTTCGCCATGATCGGCAAGCATGGCGGCAAAGCGCTTCTCCGTCATGCGGAAGAACTGCTCGTTTTGCCAGAGCGTGTCGTCGGCATCGAAGCCGATCGTCGTCAATTTGCTTTCGTGCCGCATGCAAAGTCTCGATTGGGATCGGGGTCTCGATTAGGATTGGGAAACTAAGCCGATTGGCGTGATTTTCAACCGTGTCGGCCAATGCCCGACGTGGCTCCCCTTCCCTTCCACAGGGGCGCACGGCTATACTCCACAATCCGCAACCCAATCTGGTGAATGATGCCGCCTGCAAAAAAGGAAGTCCGTCCGTCGAGCCGCGGAGGACGGGCGCGCACGCCTGCCTTCGTGAAAAACCAACGTGGCGTCAAGAACTGGAAGGAAGCCAGCGCCTGGCTGGAATGGCGCGGCATCGAAGACATCGAGTGCATCACACCTGACCAGGCCGGCGTCGCACGCGGCAAGATGATGCCATCGAAAAAATTCACCTCCAACACCTCGCTGGCACTGCCGTCGGCTGTCTTCATGACGACGATTTCCGGCGGCTATCCCGAGGATGGCAACGGCTTCCACTATCCGGAAGACGATGGCGACCTCAAGCTGATGCCGGATCTGTCGACGCTGACGGTGGTGCCCTGGGAAGAAGACCCGACGGCCGCGGTCATCTGCGACCTCGTCCACCAGGACGGACGCTCGGTCGAGTTCACGCCGCGCAATGTGCTGAAGCGCGTGCTTGCCGCCTACGACAAGCGTGGACTGAAGCCGGTGGTGGCGCCCGAGATCGAGTTCTACCTGGTGCGCAAGAACCCCGATCCGGACTATCCTCTGACGCCACCGGTCGGCCGTTCGGGGCGTGCCATCGGCGGTGGCGCCGGCTATTCGATCGCCGGCGTCAACGAGTTCGACGAACTGATCGACGACATCTACCATTTCTCCGAGGGCCAGGGCCTGGAGATCGACACGCTGATCCATGAGGAGGGCGCCGGTCAGCTCGAAATCAACCTGCGCCACGGTGACCCGATCGAGCTGGCCGACCAGGTGTTCATGTTCAAGCGCACCATTCGCGAGGCCGCGCTGAAGCACGAGATCTACGCCACCTTCATGGCCAAGCCCATCCAGGGGCAGCCGGGCTCAGCCATGCATATCCATCAGTCGATCATCGACAAGAAGACCGGACAGAACATCTTTTCGGCAGAGGACGGCTCGGAGACCGAAGACTTCTTCCATTTTATCGGCGGCATGCAGAAGCATGTGCCGAACGCGCTGGTGATGTTCGCGCCCTATGTCAATTCCTACCGCCGGCTGACACAGGCAGCGTCGGCTCCGGTCAACAACAAATGGGGCTATGACAACCGCACCACGGCGTTCCGAGTGCCGCGCTCGGATCCGGCGGCGCGGCGCGTCGAAAACCGCATCCCCTCCTCCGATGCCAATCCCTATCTCGCGCTGGCGGCATCGCTCGCGTGCGGGCTGATCGGCATCACCAACAAGATCAAGGCCGAGCCTCCCGTGCTGACCACTGCCAACGCGGCCGAGATCGACCTGCCGCGCAGCCTGCTCGAAGCAGTCGACCTGTTCGAGGGCGATGAGGAACTTTGCGCACTGCTCGGCAAGTCCTTCGCCGCGACCTATGCGGCGATCAAGCGGGCGGAATTCGAGACGTTCATGGAAGTGATCAGTCCGTGGGAGCGGGAGTATCTGCTGCTGAATGTGTAGGAGTAGCGAGTAGCGAAGGTACCCGATATTTTTCTATTCGCTATTCGCTATTCGCTTTTCACCTCCTCCTTCTGAATCACCGAGTCTTTCCTCCATCATGCCCTACCAATCCCCGATTTCTCCCGGCCGTTCCTGGTATGAGGACACCGGCGGCCCACGGCCGGAATATCCGGCGCTGGATCGCGACCGAACATGCGACGTCGTCATCATCGGCGGCGGTTTCACCGGTTTGTCGGCGGCTGCTCACCTTGCCAAGGCAGGCACGAATGTCGTGCTGATTGAAGCCTACCGCTTCGGCGATGGCGCCTCCGGGCGCAATGGCGGCCAGCTTGGCACCGGCCAGCGCGCCTGGGTCGAGGACCTGGAAGCCGAATACGGCCTCTCCCGCGCCAAGGCTTTGTTCGACCTTGCCGAAGAGGCGAAGGCGCATCTCCTCGAGTTTGCCGCCGCCAACCAGATCGATATCGACTATATGCCGGGCCAACTCTCGGTGGCGCACAAGCCGCGCTATGTCGACGACTACAAGGCGCATGCCGAGATCATGGCGAGCCGTTTTTCCTACCCGTATATCTCGTTCATGGATGCCAAACAGACGGCGGAGCGGCTGGGCTCGACCGCCTATTTCGGCGGCACGCGCGACACCGGCACGGGCCACATCCACCCGATGAAACTGGTGATCGGCACCGCGCGGGTGGCGGCGCAAGCCGGCGCGCAACTGTTCGAGGAGACGCCATCGACCGGCATCATTTCCAGTGGCGGAAAGGTCAAGGTTTCGACACCGAGAGGCACGCTGACAGCGCAGAAATGCCTGATCGCGGTCAACGCCTATGGCGGCACACTTGAGCCGGTGAGTGCCGCGCACATCATGCCGATCGGGTCGTTCATCGGCGCAACTGTGCCGCTGGGCGCGGACTCGACAGTGCTGCCGGGCGGCGAGGCGGTCGACGATTCCCGCTTCGTCGTGCGCTATTTCCGCAGATCGAAGGACGGGCGGCTGCTGTTCGGAGGACGTGAAGTCTATGGCGTCAACGATCCGAAGGACATCCACATCCACATCCGCCGTCAGATCGTCGAACTCTATCCGGCACTTAGGGATGTCGAGATCACGCATGGCTGGGGCGGCTATGTCGGCATCACAGTGCCGCGCAAGCCGTTCGTGCGCGAAGTGATGCCCAATGTGATCTCGGCCGGCGGCTATTCCGGCCACGGCGTCATGCTGTCGAACTTCTTCGGCAAGCTCTATGCTGAAACCGTCGCCGGCAACCGCGACCGGCTGAAGCTGATCGAGGATCTGAAGATCCCGCCATTCCCCGGTGGCCGGCGCTTCCGCGCGCCGCTGCTGTTCCTGGCGCTCAACTGGTTCGCGTTGCGCGACAGGATCTAGAAGCTGTTCTGTCCAGGTGGAATTGGGAGCGTGATCTCCTGCGAAACCGCATGGTCACTTTTCGGGATCGTGGTCCGGACGGACAGGATCGCTCTCATCTATGTAATATTGCTGTAATATTTGTTGCCGTAACGGCACATTGCAGAATCCCCTCCAAAGGAGCAGAATCCCTGATGAGGGCGTAGTGATGCCACAATCAGCGATATAAAGATGCCGGTTGTGGGTTACTGACGGGGAATTCTGCGGGCTTGCCCGCTTTGATTCTTGGGACTGATGCAGATCTGGCGCCAGGTTCTTGGCATTTGATCGGAAGAACATCGGCCCGCTTATGGAGGTGGCAAGAGTGAGAGAGCCCTTCAGTTTCGGTACGCCGGAACGTCGGCGCTTTGCCATGCAGTTCGGATATGACATGCGGCCGTCCTTCTGGCAGGAGGTCCGCTCGAATTCGCATCTGGTGATCGCCGCGATCGGCACCGCCGCACTGCTTGGTGTCGCCGCGGTGGCACTTTGGCTGGCATTGCCGGCCAATGACAGGCAAGCGGCGGCGAGCCCCGAGCAGACCATTCCAACCATTCCGGTGAAAACGACGAAAATCGCTCCGGCGGGAGCAACTGTGGCTGCAGCGGCCGTGCCGCAGGCGGCGCGCAAGTCGGACAAGATTTTGCCGACCGTGGCGGCCGCGCAAGCCACCATACCGGCGCTGCCAGCCGATGATCCGCGTTGGACCGGTTCGCAGTCGAAAGCCGCATCCGCTGCGGGTACGCCTGCTCCCGGCCAGATGGCGAACCAGGCTAAACAGGCACCGGACAAAGCCGCGGTGGCATTCGCGCAACCGGCGGCAGATAGCGATGCTGCCAGCGAACTTGCCAAGGTTGCCGCCCCCACTCCGCCGGCGGGTAGCCATCCCGATGACGCGAAAACCGCCGCCATCCCGGCGGTGCAGCCGCAAGTGCCGTCAGAGCAGCCCGCAGCGGCTGAAGACGACGACAGCCAGGTCAAGGCGAATCCACGCAAAGTCGAGGCCGCCGGAACCGGACTGATCCTGCGGGCCGTGACCATGCGCAGCGGCCCGAAGAAAAATGCGGCCGCTATCCTCACGGTGCCAGCCAAAAGCTCGGTGCAAGTGATGAGCTGCAAGAAGTGGTGCCAGATCACCTACAACGGCAAGACCGGCTGGATCTACAAGACCTACATCAAGACCGGCGCCTGACGCCTCGAGCAATTTCAGGAAAAGTGTGAAGCGGTTTCCCCGGGAAAAGCGCGCAGCGCTTTCCCTGAGGGAATTGCGTCAAGACACGAGATGGACCCGTCGCAGAAATGCTGCCTCCGTGCGGCATTTTGATTTGCCCATGATCCTTTCCGAAAATCGGTACCGATTTTCGGGGCATTGGCGCCTTCAGATGCAGCGTCCGCCGTCCACTTCCAGCGCGACACCGGTGATGAAGGCGGCTTCATCCGACGCCAGCCAGAGTGCGGCGTTGGCGATATCGAGTGGTGTTGAAAGCCGGCCGAGCGGGATCGACGCACGGAACTTCTCGCGGATTTCAGGCGTGTCGGCGCCCATGAACTTCTCCAGCATGCCGGTCTCGCCGGCAACCGGGCAGAGGCAGTTGACACGGATGTTCTTCGGCGCCAGTTCCACCGCCATCGACTTGGTGGCGGTGATCGCCCAGCCCTTCGAGGCATTGTACCAAGTGAGACCGGGCCGCGGCCGCAGACCCGCGGTGGAAGCCGTGGTCAGGATGACGCCGCCGCCTTGCCGATCCATGATCGGCACCACGGCGCGTGCGGCGTGATAGATCGCCTTCATGTTGACGGCGGTGATCAGGTCGAAGGTTTCCTCGTCGACGTTGAGCATGTCGCCGTTGCGATGGGTGTAGCCGGCATTGTTGACCATGATGTCGATGCGGCCGAAGGCGCTCTTGGCGGCATAGACCATCTCGTCGAATTCGGACCGCTGCGAAACATCGGTCTGGGTCCAGATCGCCGCCTCGCCGATTTCGCTGGCGACACGCTCCGCGCCCTTGGCGTTGAGGTCGGCGACGACGACCCTGGCACCTTCCTGCGCAAAGCGCCTAGCCATACCCTCGCCAAAGCCCGCCGCCGCACCGGTGATGACGGCAACCTTGTTTTCCAGACGCATGCTTTTCCCGCTCATGATTGGTGACGATCGACCGGAGTGCCCGCGGCACACGCAAAGCCACGGCTTCTGACCGGGCCACGACTTCTAGCCGGGCCACGACTTCTAACCGGCTTAGTCGAAAGATGTGCGGTCATCGCCGATTTCTCCTTTGGCTTTCGCTTCGATCCCGCTCTATGCTGCAACTGCGAAGGCTTCCGGGGCCGCGCCTGTCGACAAGCCTCCGAGGCATCGGGCTGTCAAGAGGCAGGCGCAACACTCAGATGTGACACCATGGCACTGGAAAATTTAAATCGATTAGATAATATCAGCCGCGTCACAGCGACCGGCGTCAGAGCGGACCTACCATGACCAGCCAGATCATCCCCGTCGATCCTTTCGACTTCATCATTTTCGGCGGCACCGGCGATCTGTCGGAACGCAAGCTTCTGCCGTCGCTCTACTATCGCCAGCGCGACCATCAGTTCTCCGAGCCGACGCGCATCATCGGCACGTCGCGCTCGAAGATGACCGACGAGGAATTCCAGGCCTTCGCCAAACAGGCGATCTCGGACCACGTCAAAGCTGACGATATCGACGCTAAGGAACTGAAGACCTTCCTTGCTCGCCTCTCCTACGTCTCGGCCGATGCGACGACCGGCGCCGGCTTCGACAAGCTGAAGAAGGCGATCGGCGATAGCGACCTCATCCGCGCTTTCTACCTGGCGGTGGCGCCGGCGCTGTTCGGCGATATCTCGCACAAGCTGAAAGAGCACAAGCTGATCACGCCGAACTCGCGCATCGTGCTGGAGAAGCCGATCGGCCGCGACCTTGCCTCGGCGCAAGCACTCAACGACCTGGTCGGCGACGATTTCCACGAAAGCCAGATCTTCCGCATCGACCACTATCTCGGCAAGGAGACGGTGCAGAATCTGATGGCGCTGCGCTTTGCCAACGCGCTCTACGAGCCACTGTGGAATTCCGCCCATATCGACCACGTGCAGATCACCGTGGCCGAGACCGTGGGTCTGGAAGACCGCGTCACCTATTACGACAAGGCCGGCGCGCTGCGCGACATGGTGCAGAACCATATACTGCAGCTGTTGTGTCTTGTTGCCATGGAAGCGCCCTCGTCGATGGACGCCGACGCGGTGCGCGACGAGAAGCTGAAGGTGCTCAGGGCACTTAAGCGCATCAACGGCAACGAGGCGCCGAAGCACACCGTGCGTGGCCAGTACCGCGCCGGCGCCTCGGCCAGCGGCGCTGTGAAGGGCTATGTCGAGGAGCTTGCCCACGACAGCAACACCGAGACCTTCGTCGCCATCAAGGCCGAGATCGGTACCTGGCGCTGGGCGGGCGTTCCGTTTTACCTGCGGACCGGCAAGCGGCTGGCGACGCGGGTTTCGGAAATCGTCATCGAATTCAAGCCGATCCCGCATTCGATCTTCGGCGACAGTGCCGGGCCGATCTTCGCCAACCAGCTGGTCATCCGACTGCAACCGGACGAAGGCGTCAAGCAGTTCATCATGATCAAGGATCCGGGTCCGGGCGGCATGCGGCTGCGCCAGATCTCGCTCGACATGAGCTTCGCGCAATCCTTCGACGGCCGCGCTCCGGACGCCTACGAACGGCTGATCATGGATGTCATCCGTGGCAACCAGACCCTGTTTATGCGTCGCGACGAAGTCGAGGCGGCGTGGAAATGGATCGACCCGATCCAGAACGCCTGGGAGAGCGCCAGACAGGAAGCGCAGGGCTACACAGCAGGCACCTGGGGACCGTCGGCTTCCATTGCGCTGATCGAACGTGACGGGCGGACATGGCACGAGAGCAATTGAACAGCGTTGCCTATAGCTGGAACGGCTTCGCCGGGCGCCAGGAGTTGGCGGCCGCCCTTGCCGGCCATGTCGCCGGGCGCCTGACCAAGGCAATCGCCGAGCGCGGCACAGGGTTGCTCGCCGTCTCCGGCGGCACCACCCCGGCCAAATTCTTCGCCGCCCTTTCGGTGATACCCATCGCCTGGGACAAGGTGATTGTGACGCTGGTCGACGAGCGTTTCGTGCCGGCCTCCTCGCCGCGCTCCAATGCCGGGCTGGTGGCCGCCAATCTGTTGCAGAACGCGGCCAAGGCGGCACGGTTCGTACCGCTCTATCACGAAGCCGTCGGCATCGAGGATGCGGCGGCGTCCGACAACGCAGCGCTGCAGTCATTGCCCTGGCCGCTCGATGTCGTCGTGCTCGGCATGGGACCGGACGGCCACACCGCCTCGTTCTTTCCCGATGCCGATGATCTGGCAAAGCTGCTCGACCCGTCGTCCGACAGGATCGTGCTGCCGGTTCAGGCTGCGAGTGCCGTCGAGCCGCGGCTGACCTTGTCGCTGGCGCGCATTGTCGATGCCGGCTTCATCGCGCTCCACATCGAAGGCGAGGACAAGCGCACCGCCTTCGACGGTGCGGTTGCACCTGGACCGCGAAAGCCGATCCGCGCCGTGCTCGACGCCGCACCCAAGCCCGTAGAGGTTTTCTGGGCGCCCTGATTTGAACGTGCTGAGGGTCCCGGCAGACAGCCGGAGGGTGTTCCGGGACCTCGCCTGAAAGGACCGACATCATGACCGCCAGACGCGACATCGAAGCCATCACCGAGCGCATCCGCCAGCGTTCCAGACCGGGCCGCGAGCGCTACCTCGGCCGCATCGCCGAAGCGTCGAACCGCACCGCCAACCGAGCCGTGCTGTCCTGCGGCAACCTCGCCCACGGCTTTGCGGTGTGCAGCCCCTCGGAAAAGCTGGCGCTGGGTGCGGACACGGTGCCGAACCTCGGCATCATCACCTCCTACAACGACATGCTGTCGGCGCATCAGCCGTTCGAAACCTTTCCGGCACTGATCAAGGACGCGGCGCGCGAGGCCGGCGGCATCGCCCAGGTGGCCGGCGGCGTGCCGGCAATGTGTGATGGCGTCACCCAAGGCCAGCCCGGCATGGAACTGTCGCTGTTTTCGCGCGATGTGATCGCCATGGCCGCGGCGATCGGCCTGTCGCACAACATGTTCGACGCTGCCGTCTATCTGGGCGTCTGCGACAAGATCGTGCCGGGTCTGGTGATCGCCGCACTCACCTTCGGCCACCTGCCCGCAGTGTTCATTCCGGCAGGGCCGATGACCACCGGCCTGCCGAACGACGAAAAGGCCAAGGTCCGCCAGCTCTATGCCGAAGGCAAGGCGGGACGGGCCGAACTGCTGGAGGCCGAGTCCAAGTCCTATCACGGGCCGGGAACCTGCACCTTCTACGGCACGGCCAATTCCAACCAGATGCTGATGGAGATCATGGGCCTGCACACGCCGGGCGCCTCGTTCGTCAATCCCGGCACGCCGCTGCGCGAGGCCTTGACGCGCGAGGCGACGAAGCAGGCGCTGGCGATCACCGCGCTCGGCAATGCCTATACGCCGGTCGGGCGGATGATCGACGAGCGCTCGATCGTCAACGGCGTCGTCGGCCTGCATGCCACCGGCGGCTCGACCAATCACACCATCCACCTGATCGCGATGGCGGCAGCGGCCGGCATTGCCATCACCTGGCAGGACATTTCCGACCTGTCGGAAGCCGTGCCGCTGCTGGCGCGGGTCTATCCCAATGGTCTCGCCGACGTGAACCACTTCCACGCGGCAGGTGGGCTCGGCTTCCTGATCCGCGAACTGCTCGACGAAGGCATCCTGCACGAGGATGTGCAGACAGTGTGGGGCGAAGGCCTGCGGCCCTATGCGGTCGAGGCCAAGCTCGGCGCCGACGGCGGCGTGGTGCGCGAAGCCTCGCCGCGCGAAAGCGGTGACGAAAAGGTGCTGGCGCCGTTCAACAAGGCATTCCAGGCAACCGGCGGTCTCAAGGTGCTGTCGGGCAATCTCGGCCATGCCGTCATCAAGACCTCGGCGGTGAAGCCGGAGCGGCGCATCATCGAGGCGCCGGCCAAGGTCTTCGACAGCCAGCAAGGACTGAACGAGGCGTTCAAGGCGGGAACGCTGACCGGTGACTTCATCGCCGTCATCCGCTTCCAGGGGCCGAAGGCCAACGGCATGCCGGAACTGCACAAGCTGACCACGGTGCTCGGCATCCTGCAGGACCGCGGCCAGCGCGTGGCGCTGGTCACCGACGGGCGCATGTCGGGCGCCTCCGGCAAGGTGCCGGCCGCCATCCATGTCACGCCGGAAGCAGTCGAGGATGGACCGATCGCCAGGATCCATGATGGCGACATCGTCCGGCTCGACGCCGACGCCGGAACGCTGGAAGTGCTCGTGCCGGCCGGCGAGTTTGCACTGCGCCGGACGGCGGATGCCGACCTCATCGGCAATGAATTCGGTTTCGGCCGCGAGCTGTTCGCCGGCTTCCGGCAACTGGTCGGCCGTGCCGACCATGGCGCCAGCGCCTTCGGCACGGCGTGACGAAATCATCGTCCTGTCGATAAAAAAGGGCGGCTGACAGCCGCCCTTTTTTGCTGCCGGTCATACGGCAGTCATGGCGTAACGGTGATCTCGGTACGCTCGCCAGCCTTGACCGTCACCGGCATTTCTTTGTCATGGCCTCCATCGGACATGTGCCGGACGACCACGTAATCGCCGGCCGGAATGGTCTGCTGCCAGGCGTCGCCATAGTTCAGGCCAAGCGCCTTGCGATTGCCCTGGATGTCCTTTTTCGGAGACAGGACCTCGATCGAGTAGGCGCCAGGGGCCGACATGGCCAGAACGCCGGCACCGAGCGGCACCTTGATGTCCTGATTGTCGCCGACCTTGACGCTGAACGGCTGTTCGACGGTTGCAAGATCAAGCGTGGTGAGCGCGACATAGTCGTCCGGCGGCAGCCAGAACTTGCTGTCCGGCCCATAGGAATGCTCGACATCGTCGCGTGAACCGTCGATCTTCTTCTTCGCCTTGACGATCTGGAAGCCGAGGCCGGAACTGTCGGCCTTGTCGCCGCCGGTGACATAATAAGCGTTGAACACGACGTGCCCGACGCCGACGATGACGTCCTTTTCGATCGTCTGCCCGGCGGCCAGTTGGATGGTCTCGACCACCGAACCGCTGCCGATCTGAACCGTGACCTTCTGTTCACCCGCCGGTACGATGATCTTGGTGTCGCCATAGTGGGTGGTGTTGCCGCCGGGATAGGTGAAGTCGACATGGGCCTCGTCACTGATGTCGGCGCCCTGGCTCGGCCGCGGATGAATGAGCATGGTGCCCGCGTTCAAGGTGAACAGCGGCTTGTAGACCTGGCCGGCCTCGATCTTGAATTTCTGCTCCACCTTGGCCTCGTCGTCGCGTGCAACGACGACATAGTCGCCGGGCTCGAGATTGCCCTTGTAGGCGCCATATTCGGTGGTCACGGAATCCTCGCGCGAGCCGTCGGAATTCGCCTTGTAGATCTCCCAGGCGTTGCCGTCGGTGATCGGCTCGCCACCTTCGGCCATCACCACCGTCGGCTGGAAGTTGAATTCCGGTTTCGCGGGCTCCGGCGCAGGCGTCGGGGCGGGAGCCGGTTCAGGAGCAGGAGCGGGTGCTGGTGCTGGTGCCGCCACCGTCTCGACTAGCGCCTCCTGCAACGCCTTCTCATCGGAGGCCTGGATGTACTTGCCGCCCGTGTTGTCGGCGAGGCAGGCGATCTGCTTGCCTTCGTCGGCGGTGAGGCCGAAGCCGACGACGTCAGCGGTGAAATCGACGCCGGACGCCTCGAGTTCCTTGCCAAGCGCGCAGGGATCGCCGCCGCATGTTTCCAGCCCGTCGGTGATGAGGACGACGGTCGCCTTGTCCTCGGTGTATTTCAACGCTTCGGCCGCCTGCTTGACGGCGGCCGTCAGCGGCGTCTTGCCGAGGAATTTCAGGCTGTCGGCAGCGGCCGAGATGGCGCTTGCCGAGCCTGCCTGTGGTGGCACGATCAACTGGATGTCGTCGCAACTGCCTTTTTCGCGATGGCCATAGGCCATGAAGCCGATCTCGTCATCGGCGGGAACCGATTGAAGCACGGTTCTCAGCGATTCACGGGCGATTTCGAGCTTGGGCTTGCCGTCGATCTGCGCCCACATGGAGCCAGAGGCATCGAGAATGATGATGACCTTGTTTGCGGCAAAGCCGAACGTCGTCATCGACAAAAGGAGGATCGCCGCAGCGACGCTCCGTGCAAATCCCGCCATCGAAATCTCCTCAAATCCGCCCCGATCCGGGCGGGAAACTATTTGACGCAGCGTCAGGACACAAGGCCGGGCGCGGCTGGGAGGGGACGGAATGTCAAACTTTTGAGCGGAAGCGAAAATCTCCGCTCAGTAGGTCGTGCGGCGCTCTTCCGAGGGCGGCCTACCGAATTGCAGCCGGTAGCTCTGGGCAAAATAGGAATGCGAGGTGAAGCCCGTGGCGATCGCCACGTCGAGGATCGGCATGTTGGTCTGGCGCAGCAATTCGCGCGCCCGCTCCAGCCGCAGCCGCATGTAATAGCGGCCCGGCGTGACGCTGAGATGGCGTAGGAACAGGCGCTCGACCTGGCGCACCGACAGGCCGGCGGATTTGGCCAGCTGCACCGCCGACAGCGGCTCATCGAGGTGGTCGGCCATCAGTTCGACAATGCGCCTGAGCTTCTCCGACTTGCCCGTGAGATCGCGTTCCGGCCCGACACGCTGGCGGTCGCCGGCCGAGCGGATGCGCTCGTGCTGGAACTGGTTGGCGACGCCATTGGCGAGGTTGGAGCCGAAATCGCCGCGCACGATCTCCAGCATCAGGTCGATCGAGGTGGTGCCGCCGGCGCATGTGTAGCGCTTGCGGTCGATCTCGAAGACGTTGCCCGTGCAGTTGATGTCGGGGAAGCGTTCGACGAAGCCGGCGCGGTTTTCCCAATGGATGGTGCAGCGATAGCCTTCGAGCTGGCCGGCCTCGGCAAGCAGGTAGGAGCCGACCGACAGCGCACCGAGCGCGTTGCCGCGCCGGCCCCAGCTGCGCAGCGCCGCCAGCACCTTGCTCTTGCCGGGAAATTCCGTCGTCAGTCCGACCGAGACGAAGAGGATGTCGACCGGCGGCAGGTCGGCAACGGCATAGTCGATCTTCAGCGGCAGGCCGTTGGAGGCCATCACCGGATCGCCATCCGCGGAGACGGTCGTCCAGCCATAGAAGTCGCGGCCAAGCAACCGGTTCGCCGACCGGAACGTATCGATCGCCGCGGCCAGCGAGAACATCGAGAACTTGTCGACCAGCAGGAAAGCGAACTGCCGGCCGCCTTGAACGGGATCCGTCATGACCGGCCGTTCTACAGGAACAGTTGGGTTCGGCAAAGCTGCGGCTTTCTGGTGGGTCAGAAGGACGGCCGTTTCAATCCGGCCGCGAGGTAGGCAGAGGCTAACGTATTGGCCATCAGCATGGCAATGGTCATCGGGCCGACACCACCGGGCACCGGCGTAATGGCGCCGGCGGCCTTCGCCGCTTCGGCATAGGCGACATCGCCGACGAGGCGCGACTTGCCCTCGCCCTTTTCCGGCGCCGGAATGCGGTTGATACCGACATCGATGACCGTGGCGCCGGGCTTCACCCAATCACCCTTGATCATCTCCGGCCGACCGACCGCCGCGACGAGAATGTCGGCGGTGCGGGCAAGCGCCGGCAAATCCCTGGTGCGGCTGTGGGCGATGGTGACGGTGCAGTTGGCGGCAAGCAGGAGGTTGGCCATCGGCTTGCCGACGATGTTGGAGCGGCCGACGACGACCGCGTTGAGGCCGGACAGGTCCTTGCCGCGCACGCGCTCGATCAGGAGCATTGAGCCGGCCGGCGTGCAAGGCACGAAGGCGGTCTCGAGTTCGCCGGTGCCGAGCTTGCCGACATTGATGAAATGAAAGCCATCGACATCCTTTTCCGGCGCGATGGTCTGGATGATCTTGCCGGCGTCGATATGGGCGGGCAGCGGAAGCTGCACCAGGATGCCGTTGATGGCCGGATCGGCGTTGAGATCACCGATGATCTTCAGTAATGCCGGCTCGGAGGTTTCGGCCGGCAGCGTGTGCTGGACGGAATGAAAGCCGCATTCCTTGGCGGTGCGCGACTTGGAAGCGACATAGACCTGGCTGGCCGGATCCTCACCGACGATGACCACGGCAAGACCGGGTTTGGCCTTGCCTTTCGCGACAAGTTCGGCCGTCAGGGTCTTAACCGTCCGCACCACGTCTTCGGCGACGCTCTTCCCATCAATCACTTCGGCCATGGACCACCCTCAACACCGTTCCGCCCAAACGGCCGCATCGAAAACATGAATGCGGCACCCTGGATCCTTGTCTGACGCATGCCGCGAAACCGCGCGCCCCGATCAAACTCGGAAGCGTGCCTTCGGCACCATGCAGCGCGGCATTTTCACGAAAATTCCAACACGCAATCCCGTCAAAGCGCCGTCCCATGCCGTTTACGCGAAACCGGCATGTTTTTGTTCGGCAGCGCGACTTATTTTGTGGCTCAGAAGTAGCGGCGGCGCGCGCGGGTCTCGGTAAGTTCGCGGACGGCTTCGCGGAATTCGCGCAGGCTGGCGCGGATTTCGTCGATCGGGGCGTGCCGTTCGACATCCTCCGCCGCCCGGGGCGCCTCCACCGATGGCTCGTCGGGCTGAGCCGCCTGCTGCGGCGCGGTGGGCTGTTGCGGATAAGGCGCGGAAGCGGGGTGGGGCGGATAAGACATCTGCCCGGCATCGGGCATGGGCTGCGGGTAGGGATAGCCCGGCTGCTGCGGCACCTGCCAGTGCTGCGCCTGCGGAAGGCCTAACGGCTGCCCATAGGGATAGGCCTGCGGACCCGAATACGATCGCTGCGGCATCATGTGGGGAGGCAATGGCGGCTGCGCTGTCTGTTGCGGATAGGGAACATGGCCGCCGGGCCGGAAAGGCGGTGGTGGATAGGCTGCCGCGGCCGACGGCAGGGGCGCAAAGGCCGCTGCCGACTGGGAATAGGCGGGGTGCGTCAGATCTTCCGTTGGCTTCCCTTCGGCAAAGGATGAGACCCACTCACCGGCATCGATGGTGTCCTGCGGGGACTGCTTGCGGGACATGGCCTTGCGCAGCTTCGACAGCAACGCACTGATCCGACCGGGACCTTCGGTCGGCGTGACGTCAGCCTGTTGAACAGGCGCGGGTGGTGCAGGCGGTGGCGGGGGCGGTGCAGGTGGCGGTGGTGGCGGTGCCGCCGGCTGCGGTGCAGGTGGTTTTGGCGGCGGCGGTGCTGGCTGATATGCCTTGTCGTCGTAAGGCGTCCGGCGTTCGTCCATGCTGCGGTCGCGGCGCGAGCGCGATGTCGCGGTGTCACGCAAGCTCTCATAGGCGCCACGCATGGCGCCGAGGCCAACGCCGGAGGCAAAGCCCAGCAGCAGGCCGGCAAGCGCCACCACGACCCGCGACGGCCCGTTCGGCTCGAGCGGCGCGAAGGCCTTCGAGATCACATTGATGTTGGCGGTGTTGATGTCTTTCTGCTCGCCCGTCTCCTTGGCGCGCAGCAGATACTGTTCATAGACGGAACGCTTGGCGGCGGCCTCGCGCTCCAGTTCGCGCATCGACACCAGGTCGCTGTTGACGTCGCCGCTGCGAACCTTCAGCTGCGCCAGACGAGAGGCGAGATCCTGTTCGAGATGGACCGCGCGCTTGAGGTCGACCTGCAGCGACGAGCCGATGCGACGCAGTTCCGCGGCGATGCGGTCGCGTGCGCCGGCAAGCTGGGCATTGAGCGCCTGGAGTTCGGGGTGCCGCGGACCGAACCGGATGGCGGCGCGGTCGGCCTCCTGCTTGAGTGACGCATATTGCGAACGCAGATCGCTCATCGTGTTGGAGTTGATCTCCTCCGGCAAGGTGCCGGTGAGAACCGAGTTGACGTCGACCGAACGCGCCGAAGCGGCCCGGGCGTTGAGTTCCAGCGTGCGGGCGCGCGCAACCGACAGCTGCTCGTTGAGCTTCAGCATCTCGTCGTCGCTGATGAGGTGGCCCTGCGCGTCGACGAGGTCGTGCGTGGCCCTGAAATCCTCGACCTTGCGTTCGGCCGCCTCGACGCCCTTGCGCAATTCATCAAGCCTGGCCGTCAGTTCGTCGGTGGCGCGGCCGGCGGTATCGGACTGGATCTGACCGAAGGTCTGCAGGAAGACATCCGTCATCGTGTTGGCGATGAGAGCCGATTTCTCGCCATTCTGCGTGGTGGCGCTGACGGTGATGACGAAGGTCTTGCCGCCGCGCTCGACTGAAAGGCTTTCGCCCAGATTGCCGACAGTAAGCGCCCGGCGGCGGGTCTCGTCGACACCACCCGGCCCGTCGTGGCGCGACAGGATGGAGCGGATGAGCGACATGACGCTGAGGCCGCCACTGCCCTGCCCATTGAATTCCGGATCGTTGACGAGATTGAGCTTGTCGACGACTTTGTTCAAAACGGTGCCGGACGTCAGCACCCGAACCTGGTTTTCGACGATGGCCAGCGTGGCATCGGAGGCGACGACCGACTGGGTGAGGTCGCGGTCGGTGAGCTTCAGGTCGCGCGGATCGACGATCAGTTCTGTGGTGGCTTCGTATTTCTTCGGCGTCGACAGCGCGATGGCGATGCCGAGCCCGGCACCCAATATCGTCGTCGCCACGATCAGCAGCTTCGACTTGCCAACGCCACGGACGACCTGCATCGGATCGATCAGCGGCTTCCATTGCTGGCTGTCCGCGCCGTCGTTGCGGGACGCCCGCGCGTCGCCTGAATGGTAAGGTTCGGATATGCGATCGGGGCGATAGGTGGTGCCTGCGGTTTCAGCAGACCGTGACGTGGTTTGCGCGTAGTCCGATGATGCCGACCTGGTTGCTGAATAATCGTCAGCGGATCGACCGCCTTCAGGCGGCACCTGCGCAGACGAAGCTGGCTCATAGCCAGCCTGATATCCATCTGTTGCAACGGCGTCCGACAGCTTCGGATTCGACAGCGCCTCGCGCTGCGAAGGGTTCGTCCGCGCTTCGCGCTGTGACCGGGCGAGACGATGACGTGTGGCGGCATCCTCGCGCCATGACGGGTCCGCCCGGTCCCCGATCGAGACCAGGGACGCGTCGGGTTCGCCGTCGCCGCGCACAGCCTTGCCGAGCGCCAGCAGCGAACGCTCGCGCTTCCAGTCTTCACGGTTTTCCCTGTCGACCATCGTCTGGAGCTTTACCCTTGGCGGCCTGCAAACGGCGCTTCGCCATTCGTTAAGCCACGCTAAACAGGCATGGAAAACAAAAGGTTAATTTTCGCCCGCCGAAGCCCCCGTTTCTCCCTCCGCCAGCACCTATTTTTCAACACGCCCCTGGGCTCCAGAACGGCACGTTAAGTTTTCCGACCTAAGCTCTCCCTGGAGATATGACGCAAGCCAGTGACATACCGCAAAGGCGGCCCACCCTCGCCCGGATCGGCACTTTTTTGGCCGAACGACGGGGGCTGCTGCGCGATTATTTCTCGGCGATCAGCGGCGCCGGCGGGCGACTGGTGTTTTCACTCGCCTATTTCATCGCGCTGGCCAACACGCTGTCCATTTCCGAGTTCGGCATGTTCGCCACCGCATCGGCGGCCGGCGTCATGCTGTCGCGCATTCTCGCCTTCGGTTTCATCTCGGCACTCTATCGCACCGCCACCATCCGCCCCAATCTGATCGGGACCTTCACCGCCGGCTTCCTGCTGCTCGGCCTGCTGTCGCTGCCGCTGTTGGCCGCTGCCTCGTTCGGCGTCTACCTGATCTTCTTCGCCGACACCGTGCCGCTGTCGGTGTTTGCGGCAATCGTCTTTGCCGAAGCGCTGTTGTGGCGGCCAGTGGAGGTGGCGCTGATCGTCAACAACGGCCTGGGCAAGTTCGGCCGCGCCGCGCTGCTGGCCATCATGGCGACGGCGCTGCGGGCGCTCGGCGCGGTGCTGTTCATGTTCTGGGCGCAACACAGCGTCTGGATATGGTCGTGGTTCTATATCGGCGCCAATGCCGCCTCGTTGCTGATTGCCTTCGGCTTCTTCTACCCGCGCCAGCGTTTGCGGCTGCGCATCGAGCTTTATCTTCGGCGACTGGCCGACTCCATCTACGTGGCCGGGGCCGAAGTGCTGTTTTATCTGCAGATGGAGTTCGACAAGCTGCTGGTCCTGGCGATCGGCGGACCGCATCTGGCCGGTATCTACGCCATCATCATGCGGCTGGTCGACCTGACGGCCATTCCGATCCGCACCTTCTCGATGATGCTGGTGCAGCGCATGATGCGCGCGCCGGAGCTGCTGTCACGGCTGGCGGTCAAGAGCGGCATTGAAGGCGGCGTTTTCGCGGTCTCGACGCTGGCGCTGTTGACGCTTGGCATCGTGCTGCATTTCTTCCCAAATGCGCTCGGCAAGAACGTCGCCGAGGCCGCCCCTCTGGTGGCGCTGGCGATCTGCGTCCCGGGACTGCGCAATTTGGTCGAATACCAGGCGGAGCTGCTGTTCGCCCGCGGCCAGACGCTGGTGCGGGCGCTCAATCTCGGCCTGCTTGCCGGACTGAAGGCGGTGCTGCTGACCTATGTGCTGACGACCATCCTCGACACGCCGAACCTGGTGCTGTCGCTCAACGTCGTCTTCCTGCTTCTGTATCTTGCCTCAACGCTGCTCACCTATTCGGCGATGCGCAAGCCGCCAAAGCCCGTCTAGGGCGGTTCACCGTTCACAGAAACGCAGAACCACGCTATCTCCCCAGCTTTGACGCAATTGCGGACGGAAACCCAGCCCGTTTTCAGGATCCGGCCTTTAGTTGAGCCCGATCAGACGGCGGATGCGGCCGATATCGGTGCCTATGAAAGACTGCATGCCGATTGCCACCTGCTCTGGCGCCATGGCGGCGACGAAGCGGCGGAACTCGTCGTCCGACAGTGCTTGCCCGGTCCAGTGGACGCGGCAGAACTCCTCCGAAGCGTGGAAGTGGCCGGCACCCTCCAGCAGATCGTCGACATAGCGGCCGTAGATCATGCATTCGGAGAATTTGCGCGCCGAGCCGACAACCTCGACCCAGCCACGCGCATGGACCTTCTCGATCTCGCCGCACATGGCCAGCACGGTGTCACGCCGCCACGCGATCAGCGTCGAGATATAGTCATGGACCGATGTCCGGGACGGGTCGATACCGAGTGCCGTACCGGCGTTGCGCGACCAGATGCGATGCTCCTCATGCCCCTCGTCCGCCAGCACCCCGTCGCGGCGGAACAGCCGTACCTTGCCCTCGCGCCAGAAGGCGCCGCAGTCGAAAGGTTTGAGGAAGGCGACGTCGGAGTCGCAGAAGATCAGCACGTCTTCCCCGGCATGCGCGGCGATCGCGATACGGCGCAATTGCTGCACGTGCCAGCCGCGCAACGGCTGCGTCTTAAGGCTGAGCCAGACTCGCCGGCGAAACAGGCTGAGCGGATCATCGAAGGCATGCAGCCAACGCGGCAGCAACTCCCGCTCATCGACGATGCTGCGACGGTCGTTCTCCAACTGACGGAAAAGCTTGATATCGCGATGTTCGACAAGGATATAGTGGTGCGCCGCGCCCGAAACGTGATGGTCAAGCGTTTCGCATAACAGCCGGCAACGCTCGAAATCCGGTGCATAGCTTGCCGTCACTATTGCCGCCGTCGGTAGCTGCTGAAGCGTGCTTGGCTCGATAGCGGCGCCTGGGACGAACCGGCTGTTCAATGGATGTCTCCCGCAGCTTCCGGTGTGCGCGAGAGTTTCTGCCTGACAACGCGCAGCAGGAACAAGGGATTGCCGACCACGTAGCGGCGCCACAAGCGACCGGGTTCGACGGCCAACCGAAACAGCCATTCGAGCCGCAGCCGGCGCATCCACAAGGGCGCCCGCGGCACCGCGCCGCTCAGGAAATCGAGCAATGCGCCGACGGCGATCGGCAGCGTGCAGTGACGCGCGTCGATATGGCGTGCGATCCACAATTCCTGGCGCGGCACGCCCATGGCCACGAGCAGCACGTCCGGCCGCAATTCTTCGATCCGATCGACTATTCCCGCCTCCTCGGCCGGCGAGAAATAGCCGTCATGGATGACCACGAAGCTGTGCTGCACGGCAAGTGCTGCAAGCTTGGCCGACGCAGCTTCGGCATTGACGCGCGTCGCGCCGAGCAGCCCGACCGTCAGGGGCGTCGTCGAGGCCTGCAGGAAGGCGGGGACGAAGTCGGTGCCGTTGAGGTTGTCTGGAAACGGCGCTCCATAAAGAAGTTTCGCCGCCAGATCGACACCGATGCCGTCGGGCAGGATGAGGAAATCATCGAGCGCGTCGGCAAAGACCGGGTCGGTGGAGGCGAGGTTGGCGTTGTGGGCGTTGAGAAAACTGACCTTGGTGAAGCGCCGCTCGGCAATCAGGCGGTTCAGCAGTCCGACCGCATCGTTCCAACGGATGGCGAGCACCGGGATACCGAGGATCGTCTTAGAGGTGTCGAGCCCCGACGGGGTGCGGGCGGCATGCATGTTCATGCAAACGCCTCCTGCCTGACCGGCCCGAGCTTTTCGAGGCCGAGCCGGATGGCGGCATCGAGCGCCCTGACCTGCGACCGACGGAAAGCGCTGCCGTCGACATCGTGGATGACAGTTGCCGCGGCCTCCAGGGCCCGGGCAAAATCGGCCGGATCGTCGGTGACGACGCAATTGGCCGGGCGATGATCGATGCCGCGCAGCGAGCGGCTGGTGGCGACGGAGGGCAGGCCGAGTTCGAAGGTCTCGATGGTCTTCAACTGGACGCCGCTGCCGGCGGTGCTGATCAGCGGGATGACGGCAGCGCTGCGCACGAAAGCCTGCGCATCCGGCACACGGCCGACGAATTCGACACCGGGATGCTTCGACGTGACGCCCGAAGGCATGCTGCCGGCGATGCGAATGCGGAAACCGGGCCGCAGATGCGGCACCACCTTGCCCAGGAACCAGTCCAGGCCGATACGGTTCGGCTGCCAGGTCCAGGTGCCGATCAGCGCTGCCTCGCAATCGATCCGGCGCAAAGCTACCTCGGTCGGCGGCTGCGCGCCCGTCACTAAAGGCAGCACCGCCGAGCGGTCGTCGGAGGCGACACCGAGTGCCGCGCGGTCTTCCTCGGCCAGCGTGAAGATGAAGCGCGCGCGGCGGCAGAGACGCTCTTCCATGGTCTCGAGCAACTTCGCCTCGCGGCGAAACAGCAGGCGCTGGAAGAGGCTGCCGGCGGCAGCGGCATTCTCCCGCGCCGAAAGATGCTCGACATTGTGGGCGACGAAGATCGAGGGCCGGTCGGCGAACAGCTTTTCGAAGGCGCCGGCGAACTGCACGGAATTCAGCACATAGCCGTCGAACGGACCGGCGCGTGCGACCGCGGCGAGAACGTCGCTGTCGGGCACTGCGCGCAACTTGACCGAGGCGAAGGTGAGGCCTGAGAGCAGCGCCTTGCCGACCCAGGCCAGCTTTTGTCGTGCAGAGGCATTGTCCGTGCGCACGTCGATCGCACCCAGCACCACGGTGTTTTCGGGGTCGTCTGCGGGCTTTCCTGGCCAGGTGAAGCCGATGACGGTGACGCGCACGCCAGCGCGCCGCAAAGCAGCGATGATCGCAGCGTTGGCGATCTCATAGCCCGAGGCAAGAGCGCCGTCGGGCACGATCGATGTGGCGAACAGCAGATGCATCTCACCTATCCTGTGGTGTAGCCGGTAGCAAAGTGCGGTGAACCCTTGATTAAGCGAGCACAATCGACGAGCGAATGCCGCTGGCAGGCAGGCTTCTCCGTACAAGGTGATTAACGAAACCTTATCACCGTGGTGCTACCAGAACCCAACTCACCATGTGGCTGGACACAGATGATCCCTTTGCCATCGGACAGTTCGGTATCGATCGCGGGGCGCTCGCCCCGGCTTGACGTCGAGGCTGTCGAAGTCGTCGTCACCTTGCCGACCTTCAAGCGGCCCGAGCAGGTGCTGGAAACGCTGGCGTCGCTGCGTGCGCAGCAAACCGGCCGGTGCTTTGCCGTCATCGTCATGGAAAATGAAGCCGAAGCGCGTGCCGGCGCCAAGGCGGCGGTGCCGCTGTTCGAGCGCGGCGAGATTTCAGGTCTGGTCATCATCGCCCATCAGCGCGGCAATTGCAGCGCCTACAATGCCGGCTGGCAGACAGCGATCCTGCAATTCCCCAGCTTCAGGCATCTGCTGGTCATCGACGATGACGAGATCGCTGATCCGCAATGGCTGGAACGGATGTGCACGGCGGCCGAAACGCTCGGCGCCGATATCGTCGGCGGTCCGCAGGTGCCCGACTTTGCCGACCCCGCCCATGCGAAATGGGCCGAGCATCCGGTGTTTGCGCCGCCCTACCGGGAAACCGGACGCGTGCCGGCGCTCTATTCGTCCGGCAACCTTTTGGTCGGACGCAATGTACTGATCGCCATGGGTCCGCCCTTTCTCGATCTGAAATTCAACTTCATGGGCGGCGGTGATTCTGATTTTCTCAGCCGGTCCGCACAGAGAGGCTTCGTGCTGGGCTGGTGCGCCGAGGGACAAGTGCATGAAACCGTTCCGGCCCGGCGCCTCGAGGCCGACTGGATCCGTGCCCGCAGCCTGCGCAACGGCGTGATCTCGACACTGGTCGAAAAGAAGAAACGCGCCGGCGCGCCGCTGGCCGGCGCCATGGTGTTGCTGAAGAGCCTGGCGCTGCTTGCCGCCTCGCCGTTCCGCGGCATGCTCCGGCTGGCGCGGACAGGATCGCCGGCGATCGCCATCTACCCCGTCCATGTGGCGCTGGGCCGCGTGCTGGCCGAATTCGGATATGCCAATGAGCAATACCGCCAGCCTGAGAAAAACTGAGCGCGCCCCGCTCAGCGAAGCGTTCACGCGCGAAGGCGTGGCGACCGCGATCGCAGCACTGCTGTTCACCGTCATCATGGTGTCCTTCCGCCCGTTCCAGCCGGCCGGCGCCGAACTGACCGGGGAAGGCGGCGACATCGTCAACCAGCTTGGCTTCGGCTCGCTCGGCGCCATGTCGATCTTCTCGCTGATGGCTTTCGCCGATCCGCGCGTGGTGCGCTCGCTGCTCAGCCCGTCCTGGGTGCTGATGCTCGGTTTCTTTTTCCTGTCGGTGGTGCTGGCAACCGACCCGCCCACGGCGATGCGTGCCGCCTCGTTCACGCTGATCGGCATTTTGACGATGGCGACGATACTGGTCTTGCCGCGCGACGCCGAGGCTTTCTCAAAGGTCATCATCTTCACCGCCGTCGTGGTCATGGGCCTGTCCTATTTCGGCCTCATCGTCTTTCCGCACGAAGCCATGCACACCGCCGACTCACAGGAGCCCGAACATGCCGGCCTGTGGCGCGGCGTGTTCACCCACAAGAACATCGCCGGCCCGATCATGGCCTGTTTCAGCTTCGCCGGCCTGTACCTCTACCGGCGCGGGCAGCGGCTTTGGGGGGCGGCGATCTTTTGCGCGGCGATGATCTTCATGCTGCACACCGGCTCCAAGACGACGGCCGGGCTGGTGCCGTTCTCGATCCTGATCGTCGTGCTGCCGAGCCTGATGGGGATGCGGCTTGGCACGCCGGTCCTGTTTGCGCTGGCGATGATCGGCACGGCGGTCGGCACGCTGGGCATCGTCTTCCTGCCGCCGGTGAAACATCTGGCGGCGATCTATTTCCCCGACATGACCTATACCGGGCGCACGACGCTGTGGGAGTTCGCCGGCAGTATGCTGGCGAAGAGACCATGGACCGGCTACGGCTATGAAAGCTTCTGGGGCACGCCGCTGCTGCTCAACCAGGACCAGCCCTTCGACCGGCCGTGGGACATCAGAACCATCGTGCACGGCCATGACGGCTATCTCGACATCGCCGTGCTGATGGGCATTCCGGCACTTTGCGTCGCGGTCTACACCTTCCTCATCGCGCCGCTGCGCGACTACATGCGTATCCCGCTTCGCAAGGAAAACATCTATCTCGGCGACTTCTTCATGATGGTGGTGCTGTTCACGGCGCTCAACGCCTTCCTCGAAAGCTTCTTCTTCCATCGAGGCGACCCGGTCTGGCTGTTCTTCGTGCTCGGCGTGCTTGGGCTGAGACAGGTGTCGCTGCGGCCCATGGCAGTGCGGGATTCCGATCGCGGTTAGCGGTCTTCTCGTCCGTCCTGACGGGGCTTCCCCACCGAACCGCGAGCGTCTATGTGAAGGCCTTCCTTCGGAGGGTTCCATGACGATCAAGCTCGTTCTCGCCGGCTGCGGCAATATGGGTTACGCCATGCTCTCGGGCTGGCTGAAATCCGGCAAGCTTCAACCATCGGCGGTCTTCGTGGTCGAGCCCAATGCCGACCTACGCAATCGAGCGGCAGTGCTGGGCTGCGGTACATCAGCCGATGCCGGCGGCATTCCAGCCGATGCCGTTCCCGATCTCGTCGTCATCGCGGTGAAGCCGCAAGTGATCCGAGACGTGACGGCCGCCTACAAGCGCTTCGGCGACGGCCGCACCACCTTCGTCAGCATCGCTGCCGGGACACCGGCCGCCACTTTCGAAGAAATCCTGGGCAGCCGTGCACCGGTTGTGCGCTGCATGCCCAACACGCCCGCTGCCATCGGCAAGGGCATGATGGTGGTGTTCTCCAACCGACTGGTCTCCGACGACACCAATCGTTTCGTTGCCGACCTTTTGTCGGCGAGTGGCGAAGTGGCCACCATTGACGACGAGGGTCTGATGGATGCGGTGACCGCCGTGTCCGGATCGGGGCCGGCCTATATTTTCCATTTCATCGAGGCACTGACCGTGGCCGCCGAGAAGGCTGGCCTGCCGACGGCGACCGCCAAGCTGCTCGCCATGCAGACAGTCTACGGCGCTGCCTCGCTCGCCGCCGAAAGCGGCGAGGAGCCGGGCGTGCTGCGCCAGCAGGTCACCAGCCCCAACGGCACGACGGCGGCTGCCCTTGGCGTGCTGATGGGCGAGGACAGGCTAACCAACCTGCTTACAGAGGCAGTCGAGGCGGCGCGGCTGCGATCGATCGAGCTGGGAAAGTAAGAACTCAGTTCGTTCCGTACAGCATGTCGTCCTGCAGCTGGCGCAAGGCGAACAGCCGCGTGGTCTGGTCGGGCGCGGCATTGTCGGTGGTCAGCAACTCGCCTTTCCGGACCGGCTTCAGCACCTTGCCGCCCTCCAGCAGGCCGACGGGCACGGCGCGTTGGGCGCGAGCGTCACCTACGGTCACGGTCCAAGAGCGATAGCAGGTCTCGCCGATCGCATCGAAGGTTTCGCCGGCGGCGAGATCGCGCTTGGCGACGGCGCACACTTCTGCCACCGGCTTTGGCAGCGGCACCATGTCGGGCTTGCCGAAAAGCACGATGCGGGCGGCGGTCAGCGGCACTTCCAGCGAGGTCAGATGATACGGCCGGAACAGGCTGTAATAGGGGCCGTGGCCGATATGCAGATCGTCCATGCGCTCGATGATGCGCGGATGCGTCGCCTCGACGATGACGAAGACGCCGGGCGCGACGCCCTTGCCGACCGTGTAGTCGACGACGCCTTTCTTCAACAGGAGCCCGCCGTCCTCTCGCGGGATGAGCACCTTGGCGAGGTCATCGCGATCGGCCTTCGGGCCATGCATGCCGGGGACATCGGGCACCAGCCCGGTGGCGTTGGCGATGGCGCACATCTCGACCATGGTCTTCGAGCCGTCGACGAACTCGACCAGCATGCGCGGGTTCATGTTGCGGCGGATCGCTTCCTCGCGATAATCGTCCGGCACAGCATCGTGGTTGAGTGGGTTGTTCTTGCCCTTGCCGGCGGAGACGATGGTGTAGCCGAGCGCGGACGCAAACTCGATCAGCTCCATGCAGCTCGACGGCTCGTCGCCGGCGCCGACCGAATAGACGACGCCCAACCGGTCGGCCTGCTGCTTGAGATAGCAGCCGATGGTGACGTCGGCCTCGACGTTCATCATCACCAGATGCTTGCCGTGCTCCATCGCCATCAGGTCGAAATCAGCGGCGACGCCCGGCTTGCCGGTGGCGTCGATGACGACGTCGATCAGCGGATTGGTGACCAGCATCTCGTTGGATGTGATGGCGATCTTGCCGCTCTCGATGGCCCCGGTGACTTTCGATGCGGTGTCGGCTTCGACCGCCATCGCTTCATCGCCATAGGCAATACGGATGGCCTCGCGCGCGGTGTGCGGACGGCGTGTCGAGACCGCGCAGACCGAAATGCCTTTCATCAGCATGCCTTGCGTCACCAGATCGGTGCCCATCTCGCCCGAGCCGATAACGCCGATGCGCACCGGGCGGCCCTCGGCGGCACGCCTGGCGAGATCGCGGGCAAGCCCGGTCAAGGCGACATTGGTCATGCAGGTGCTTCCATGCTTCTCGATTTCGAGGCGGCAATAGCAGGGAATCGCCCCTCTTTGCCAACGAAACCGCAAGCCGACGGCAATTTCTCGCTCGTCAATGCAGCGTTAGAACAACCCTCCCACCCATCTCCGAGCCATTGAAACCGGGTTCAGACCACCCTGACATAGCTCGTCATTCCCGATTTCTGGTGCTCGATGATGTGGCAGTGCAGCAGCCAGTCGCCGAGATTGTCGGCGACGAAGCCCAGGCTCACCTTCTCGTTGGGCTGGATGAGATAGGTGTCCGAAATCAGCGGCTGAACCTCGCGCGTCGAGGACGACAACACCTTGAAACTCATGCCGTGCAGATGCATCGGATGGGATTGCGGCGTCAGGTTCTCCATGTCGATGACATAGCTTTTGCCGAGCTTCAGTTCGGCCAATGGCGCGGTTGGATCGGGCGTATCGCCTGGCCACGGCACCTTGTTAATGGCCCAGAAACTGTAGCCAAGCGAACCGCAGATGCCATCGCTCGGGACGTTTTCCGCCGTGGCGCTGAGCGCCAGCGAAATATGCTGGGCGGCGGTGAGATCCACCTCCGCCACCGGATTGACCTCGAGGGGTGCAACATCACGAATGTCGCGCTTGAGCGAGCTTCCAGTCGTGCGCAGGGTCGCGAGCACCCTGGGCTTGGTGCCCCTGACGTCTCGCAGGCTGACGATCGCGCCCTCGTCGTCGGGCATGCGGATGGCCAGTTCCATGCGCTGGCCGGGTCCAAGCAGCAGAGCATCGGGAGTAAAACGCTGCGGCACCGGATTGCCGTCAAGCGCCATGACGGTGGCCTCCGCGCCATCGACGAGAAAGGCATAGATCCGCGTGACGTCGGTGATGGCGACCCTGAGCCGCACCAGCCCGCCAGCCGGCGCGTCATATTGGGGCTGATCGAGCCAGTTGGCGGTACGCACGGTGCCGTAGGTGCCGGTTCTTGCGGCATCGCGAGGCCGGAACTGGTCGATGAACTGGCCGTCGTCGCCGAGCCGCCAGTCGCGCAGATTGAGGACCATCTCGGCATCGAATGTCGGATCGCCGGGGTTTTCGACCACGATTACCCCCGTCAGGCCGTGGCCCATCTGGGTCAGCGTGTTGCAGTGCGGGTGGTACCAGAAGGTGCCGGCGTCGGGCGGCGTGAAGGCGTAGTCGAAATGATCGCCGGTATAAACATAGGGCTGGACCAGAAACGGCACGCCATCCATCTTGTTCGGCACGCGAATGCCGTGCCAATGGATCGTCGTCGGATCGTCGATCGCATTGACAAGCCGCGCGGCGAAGGGCTCGCCCCTTTTCATCCTGAGCACCGGCGGCATTCCGGCGTCGCCATAGCTCAGCACATCCCTGGTCTGGCCGACATCCATCAGCTTCGCCTGGATCTTGGCCGTCTGCAGCACAACTGGCTTAGGCCCTGCGGCGGCCCAACCGGCAAACCTGCCCATGGCCGAGAGCCCGACCCCGCCGGCGCCGGCAATCGCTGCCGTCTTCAAAAGCCTGCGGCGTGTGAGTACAGTCATCTGGCGCTCCAACTGCAAAGACGGCTACCCCGAAGGTGTAACCGCCACGCCATGGATCACAAGCCGGCAACCAGAGCAAATTCAGTTGACGGCACAGCGTGAACCAGAGTCAAAACACCTGCGCCAAAGTCCCGTTCACACCGACTGTCAGAGCGAAAAGGCGACCGAGCTTGCCGCGCTATTCAGCCGCCTCGGCATGGTGCGCCGGAACATAGTTGAGGATGGGTCCGAGCCAGCGCTCGACCTCGGCCAACGGCATGGCCTTGCGGCGTGCGTAGTCCTCGACCTGGTCGCGTTCGACCTTGGCGACGCCGAAATAATAGCTTTCGGGATGCGACAGATAGATCCCCGACACAGACGAGCCCGGCCACATCGCATAGCTTTCGGTCAGGCTCACCCCCGCATTGCCTTCGCCGTCGAGCAGCCGGAACAGCGTCGCCTTCTCGGTGTGGTCGGGTTGCGCCGGATAGCCGGGCGCCGGACGGATACCGCGATAGGGCTCGCCGATCAGTTCGTCTGGCGCCAGCTTCTCGTCTGCCGCGTAGCCCCAGAACTCCTGGCGCACCTTCTCATGCATGCGCTCGGCGTAGGCCTCGGCGAAGCGGTCGGCCAGCGCCTTGACCATGATCGAGGAATAGTCGTCGTTCGCCCGCTCGAACCGCTCGGCGATCGCCACCTCCTCGATGCCGGCGGTGACGATGAAGCCGCCTATATAGTCGGGCTTGCCGCTGTCCGACGGGGCGACGAAATCCGACAGCGCGACATTGGCCTTGCCGTCGCGCTTGGTCAGCTGCTGGCGCAAGGTGAAGAAGGTCGCCAGTTCCTGCGAGCGTGCTTCGTCCGTGAACAGTTTGATGTCGTCGCCAACGGCGTTGGCCGGCCAGAAGCCGATGACGCCGCGTGGCGCGAACCATTTTTCGGCAATGATCTTCTTTAGCATTGCCTGCGCATCCTCGAACAGCTGGCGAGCAGCGGGACCCTGCGCCTCGTCCTCGAGTATCTTGGGATAACGCCCCTTCAACTCCCAGGTCTGGAAGAATGGCGTCCAGTCGATGTAACGCGCGAGTTCGGCGAGGTCCCAGTTTTCAAAAACCTTCACGCCTGTGAAGGACGGCTTTGGCGGCTCGTAGCTCGACCAGTCGATCCGGTGCGCGTTGGCTCTCGCCTTGGCCAGCGGCAGCCGCTGCTTGTCGGCCTCGGAGCGGGCATGCGCGTCAGCGACCTTCTTGTATTCGGCGCGCACCGCGTCGACATAGCCGCCCTTGGTCTCGTTCGACAGCAAGGACGAGACCACGCCGACCGCCCGGCTGGCGTCGGTGACGTAGACGGTCTGGCCCCTGGTATAGCGCGGATGGATCTTCACCGCCGTGTGCACGCGGCTGGTCGTCGCACCGCCGATCAGCAGAGGGATGTCGAAACCATCGCGCTCCATCTCGGCGGCCATGTGCACCATCTCGTCGAGCGACGGCGTGATCAGGCCGGACAAGCCAATGATATCGACGTGCTGTTCGCGCGCCGTCTGCAGGATCTTGGCCGCCGGCACCATGACGCCGAGATCGATGATCTCGTAATTGTTGCAGGCAAGCACGACGCCGACGATGTTCTTGCCGATGTCATGGACATCGCCCTTCACCGTCGCCATCAAGATTTTTCCCGCCGTCTGGCGCTCACCATTGTCGATGCCATTGGCGGCGTTCGCCAGCTTCTCGGCCTCCATGTGCGGCAATAGCCCTGCGACGGCTTGCTTCATCACCCGCGCGGACTTCACCACTTGCGGCAGGAACATTTTTCCCGCGCCGAACAGGTCGCCGACGACATTCATGCCGGCCATCAGCGGGCCTTCGATGACATGCAACGGGCGCTCTGCCGCCAGCCGCGCTTCCTCGGTATCGGCATCGATGAACTCTGTGATGCCGTTGACCAATGCATGGCTGATCCGCTGCTCGACCGGCAATTCGCGCCAGGCGAGATCGCGCTCCCTGGCCTCCTGGCCCGCCGTGCCCTTGAAGCGTTCGGCGATCTCCAGCATGCGTTCGGTTGCGGTGCCGCCGGCCTTGGGCACGCGATTGAGCACGACATCCTCGCAGGCCTCGCGCAGTTCCGGTTCGATCGTGTCGTAGACCGCAAGCTGGCCGGCATTGACGATGCCCATGTCCATGCCGCGCTGGATGGCGTGGTAGAGGAACACGGCATGCATCGCCTCGCGCACCGGCTCGTTGCCGCGGAACGAGAAGGAGAGGTTCGACACGCCGCCGGAAATATGGACGTGCGGCAGCGTCGCGGTGATCTCGCCGGTCGCCTCGATGAAGTCGACGCCGTAATTGTCGTGCTCCTCTATGCCGGTGGCGATGGCGAAGACGTTGGGGTCGAAGACGATGTCCTCCGGCGGAAAGCCGGCCTGTTCGGTCAGGAGCTTGTAGGCGTGGGTGCAGATATCGACCTTGCGCGCTTTGGTGTCGGCCTGGCCGTCCTCGTCGAAGGCCATGACGACCACCGCCGCGCCATAGGCGCGCACCAGCCTGGCATGATGCAGGAACGCCTCTTCGCCTTCCTTCATCGAGATGGAGTTGACCAGCGGCTTGCCCTGAACGCATTTCAGGCCGGCCTCGATGATCTCCCATTTCGAACTGTCGACCATCACCGGGACGCGGGCGATGTCCGGCTCGGCGGCGACCAGGTTGAGATAACTGACCATCGCCTTCTTCGAATCGATCAGCCCCTCGTCCATGTTGATGTCGATGATCTGGGCGCCGTTGGCGACCTGGTCGCGCGCCACGTCGAGCGCGGCGGCATAGTCGCCCGCCGTGATCAGCTTGCGGAACCTGGCCGACCCCGTGACGTTGGTCCGCTCGCCGACATTGATGAACGGAATCTCGTCGGTCAGCGTGAACGGCTCCAGCCCGGACAGGCGCATCTTCGGCTCGATCTCGGGGATGGCGCGCGGCGGATATTTCCGCACCGCCTCGGCGATCGCCCGGATGTGATCCGGCGTCGAACCGCAGCAGCCGCCGACGACATTGACCAGCCCCTCGCGGGCGAAATCCTCGATCTGCGCGGCCATGAATTCCGGGCTCTCGTCATACCGGCCGAATTCGTTGGGCAGGCCGGCATTCGGATAGGCGCAGGTGAAAGTGTTGGCGACGTCCGAAATCTCGGCCAGATGCGCGCGCATGGCCTTGGCGCCGAGCGCGCAGTTGAGGCCGATGGTGAACGGGCTGGCGTGACGCACAGAATGCCAGAAGGCCGTCGGCGTCTGGCCGGACAGCGTGCGGCCGGACAGGTCTGTGATGGTGCCGGAGATCATCACCGGCAGGTGCACGCCCTTCTCGATGAAGATCTCGTTGCAGGCGAAGATCGCCGCCTTGGCGTTCAGCGTGTCGAAGATGGTCTCGATCAGGATGATGTCGGCGCCGCCGTCGATCAACCCGCGCAACTGTTCGCCATAGGCGAGACGCAGATCGTCGAAAGTCACTGCGCGATAGCCGGGGTTGTTGACGTCAGGCGACATCGACGCCGTTCGGTTGGTCGGCCCCAGGGCGCCGGCGACGAAACGGCGTTTGCCGTCCTGCTGCTGCGCCCTCAGCGCTGCGCGGCGCACCAGCCGCGCCCCGTCGCGGTTCAACGCATAGACGGCATCCTCCATGCCGTAGTCAGCCTGGGCGATCGAGGTCGAGGAGAAGGTGTTGGTCTCGAGGATATCGGCGCCTGATATGGCGTACTGATAGTGGATCTCCTCGATCGCTCCGGGCTGGGTCAGGATCAAAAGGTCGTTGTTGCCTTGCTGGTGGCAGGCGCAGCCGGCGAAGGCCTCGCCGCGAAACTGGCCCTCGTCGAACCCAAGGCCCTGGATCTGCGTGCCCATGGCGCCGTCGAGGATGAGGATGCGTTCGCGCGCTGCCGCCGTCAGCGCCGCAAGCACTTCCGAGCCGTCGGGCTTTGCCGCAACGGGGCCGAACAATGCGTCCAGCGATGCAGAATTCTGCGACATTTTTTATCCCTTTGGCGACAAGCCTATTCATGTCACATAAGGATATCTTTATGTCAATATACGACAAGCGATCGACTATGTCACGCGTCGTTGCAATCGCCTGGCTCCCGAGGGAAATCGCTGTGTCAGTGCAGTCCGGCCAGCAGGGCTTGTGCCTCGGCGAGATTTTTTCCGAACCATCGCCTTCTCCTTGCGGGCGGCGCCGAGATCGGTCAGCACATCGCAGAGGCTGTCAAGTCGGGGGGCAAGCGGTGTTCTTGTCGTGAGCTGTCTTCAGATGCCGGCTGGCTTTCAAGCGGCGACCGGATAGTGTTCGGCAAAGAGGGTCGTCACCATCCGCGATGGTTTCGGCCTGGAGCATGATCCCGAAAAGTGGAATCCGGGTTTCGCTGAAGATCATGCTCAAGCAAGAAGCCAGAGCCTTCAGGGGAGGTTGCGATGACAGAGTTCACACCAAAGTTCGATCTGGCCGGCAAGGTGGCGCTGGTCACCGGCGCCTCGCGCGGCATCGGCCGCGCCTGTGCGCTGGCCTGTGCCGGGTCGGGGGCCGACATGATCGTCGGCGTGCGCAGCAAGGCCGACGGGGCGGAACTGGTCGCCGAGATCGAGAGTTTGGGCAGGCGGGCGCTTGCCGTGCAGATGGATTTGACCGACCTCGCCACGGTGCGAAAGGCCGTCGCCGAGGCGCACACCGCCTTCGGCCGCATCGACGTGCTGGTCAACAATGTCGGGCTTGGGCCGGAAAACCTGGCCGAAAACGTCACCGAGGAGGATTTCGACCTGACGGTGAACGTCAACCTCAAGGGCACGTTCTTCACCACCCAGGCGGTCGGAAGGTTGATGATCGCGCAGAAATCCGGGCGCATCATCAACATCAGCTCGCAGGCCGGCACGGTGACGCTGAAGGGCGAGGCGATCTACTGCATGAGCAAGGCGGCGATCAACCATTTGACGCGCTGCCTGGCCGCCGAATGGGCCCAGCACAAGATCGCCGTCAACAGCGTGGCGCCGACCTTCATCTGGACCGACGGCACGCGGCCGTCCCTCGCCGAGCCGGACTTTCATGCCCATGTCCTGGGGCACATTCCGCTCGGCCGCATCGGCGATCCGATCGATGTCGCAGGGACCGTCGTGTTCCTGGCCTCGCCCGCAGCCTCGATGATCACCGGCGCCAATATTCTGGTCGATGGCGGCTGGTCGGTGGCGTAAGATCGCGGGTTGTGAGCGAAATCAAAAAGGGCGCAATCGAAGCTGGCGCTCGTTCAGTCCGTCCTTTTTGCGTGAGATGCGCGTATACTTTTCGAAAGGAAGGGAGGCGGCATGTCCATCAATCGCAAACTCAAAGAGGCGGGCAACTTCACGCCGTCCGAGATGGGACTTCTTGGGCGTGTCTTCGACCAGGCAAAGCGTGAGGGCGACTCTGATGCCAGCCGAGAAGCGCTGGCCTCCCGCATCATCGCCAACTATATGGCCGGAATCACGGACGAGGCCGAGCTCCTCGCCTTGTCACGGCAGCCGCTTGGTCGGTGACGCGGCACTGTGATTTCAAGGGATTGACTGGTGCTGCGACTGAGGATTGACCTCTGGATCATGCTAATCAAGGCCGCTCCTGATCTCGGCAACCGAGCGAAGCTGCCGCCCGGCGTCGAAATTTCCGGGATCAAGCCAGGCCTCAAAAGCTGAGCGATGGTCCGGCCATTCGCTGGAAAGCATCGAATAGACACAGATGTCGCAAGGTTTGCCCTTCAGGAACAGGCCCTGGCGCAGCGTGCCCTCATAGACGAAGCCGAGCCGATCGGCCGCCTTGCGCGAGCGCAGGTTGGTCGAGGTGCAGGTCCATTCGAGGCGCCGGTAGCCAAGATCGTCGAAGACATGGCGCAGGATCAGGTAGAGCGCCTCGGTGGCGAGCCGTGTGCGTTGCAGCGGCGGCGTGTAGAGCACATAGCCGAGTTCGACGACATGATGGGTGGGTCTCGCCTCCATCAGACAGAGCCACCCCAGCGGCTTGTCGTCGAGGCCAGCGACGGCAAAGAAGGCACGTTTCTTGTCGGCCACCAGTTCGGCGACGTGGTCGGCGAAGCATTGCTCGCTGGCGAACGGGCCAACCTTCATGTCGACCCAGGTGGCATTGGTGTGCTCGTCATGCGACAGCGGGTAGAGACAGGATGCGTCGCGCCCGGCGTCGAGCGGGCGCAGGCGACCCGAGCGACCGACCAGCACGACGGCCGCGGGAACCGGAGCGTCGCCCGGCGGGATCTCACCCGGTTTCAGATCTGATGACATGGTCGCCCCGATGCGCTGGCTAGAGCAATTCCAGGAAAAGTGTGAAACGGTTTTCCGTCCGGAATTGCGTGAAAACAAAGAGTTAGAGCCGTTCGCCGTTTCCGTGAAACGGTGAACTGCTCTAGTTCCAGTAGCGGAATACCCTGCCCATTCTGTTCGGCATCATGAAGATCTCCTCGGCGCGGCGAAACCCGGCATCCCGCCCCATGCCGAGCCAAGTGTCGGCGGTTTCAGGGAAATCGGCCAGAAGCATATGCCGTTCCATGGAAGCGAATTCCTCGTCGGAAACGGCCGACCATTTGTCTCGCAGCAACGAGAAGCGGGCGAGCCAGGCGGCGCGATCTTCTCCCTCGAACAGGGCCGGCTCCCAGATGACGAACTGGCCCACGCCGCCCAAGGCCCTGCGGGCGTGCCGCATCAGCTTCGCCTTGCCCTCGGTCGCTAGATGGTGCAGCGACATGCCGATCCAGATTACGTCGACGGGTTCCGACCAGTTCGCCATCGCTTGCGCGAAGTCGCCGCAGCGCAGCTCGACCGGGCATGGGAGCCCTTCGAGCGCGCGAGCGGCAAGCGCTAGCGACGCTTCCGACAGGTCGATGCCGACATAGCCGCCGATCGCGGACGTCTTCAGCATCGCGGCGGAGGCAGCGGCATCGCCGCACGCCACGTCCAGGAATCGAAACGACCCTGGTGCATGCTCAACGAGCAGATCGCGCAGGAGCCCGTAGACCTCGCGGTGGAACATGAGGTTTGCGGCCACGATCCTGCGGTACGTCTCCAGCTCCTTGTTGAACATGTCCTGGGGGCCGGTAGCCTCGTTAACGGTCGCCACCGGCATGCTCTCGCTCGACGAACTGGCCATGATATCCTCCCAAGGAACGTTGACGGGGCGCCGCTACTGAGCTGCACCCGCTGCGTAGAGATGCAGGGCGCGGAAGACCGCCGTGTGGCCGGGGGTCGCAACACCGAACCTGATGCCCAATTCGTGCATGCGCCCGGACAGCCAGGCGACCTCGATTGGCTTGCCCCTTTCGAGGTCGTTGGCCATCGACGATTTTACGTGCGGTGGGAATGCGGTCCATCTGGTCACAACGCGCCCTTCGAACCCCTCGGCCATGGGATGACCGGCCGCGGCCGCGACCGCCATCCCCTCGTCGCGCAGTTGCTCGATGAAGATACGAGCCTCGGGGTCGTCGAGGATCGGACCGATCCCGGAGCGCATGAGCGACGTCCCTCCGGAAAAGGCCGCGAGTGTCACGAACTTCTCCCACAGCACATTGTCGATGTCGGCAACCGGCTTCAGCTCAAGCCCAACAGCACGATCGCAGAGCGCCTGAAGGTCCTTGATGAGAGGCTCGCGGTGCCCGCCGACCAGGATGTGACGCAGCCCGCCAGCGTGGACGACTTCTCCCGGCTGTTTGATGAATGCGGACAAGTAGGTGGCGCCGCCAATCACCTGGTCGCCGGGAACATGGCGGCCTAGGATCTCGACGCTGTCGATGCCGTTCTGCAACGTCACGACACGCGTATTCCTGCCGATGAGCGGTCCGAGCGCGGCGGCGGCCTTCTCGCTGTCGTAGAGCTTGACCGCGAAAATCACGAGATCGACGGGACCGATGTCGGCCGGCGCGTCGCTCGCGGACACATTGGGGAGAATGACGTTGCCGATTTCGCTTTGAATTCGCAGGCCGTCCCGGCGCATTGCCTGCAAGTGGGCACCTCGAGCGATGAAGCTGACGTCGCCCCCCGCCTCGGCGAGCCTTGCGCCGAGATAGCCGCCGATGCCGCCCGCCCCGATCATTGCGATCCGCATGCGTCCCCCTCGACATCAGCTGCCGCCATGGGCCGAGCGAAGCTGGAACGGCATCCGCCGGCCCTATGTCTATTAGCATTTACTTGAATACAAGGCCAGCCGACGGGGTTCGAGTGCGACGGCAAGCGATCACGACGGGTCCTCGGCTACTTCACCGCCCGTCACGCCGGCAATCCGGCCTTGATGAGCCCTTCACGGAGAAGCTCCCGGTCTTCGGCGTGTTCAAGGAGGACGCTGTCGCGCATGTATTCAGCCGTAGAGAAATCAGGCTGCAGGCGCAGCACCTCCGCCACTGCTGCCTGTGCCGCTTCGGTCCGTTCGAGCTGGGCGTAGCAGGCCGCCAGCCGTGCACTCGACCACGAGCTTGGCAGGGGCATTTTTTTGAACGCCTGAGCGGCCTCTGCAAAGCGCCGAAGCGAATAAAGGGCGATGCCGAAGTGAACATCGTACCAGCGAAAGTGTAGTGGGTTCAGGCGACCAGCAGCTTCCAAGCAAACCAGTCCTTCTTCCGGCCTGCCACGAAAGGCCAGCAAGCGGCCCTTCATGATCAGTCCGTCTGCATCATTGGGATTGAGGTCGAATGCCCGGCGGAGATGTTGCTCGGCCATGTCGTATTCACGACGGTAGAGACAGATGGTCGACAGTATGCGGTGGCAGCGGCTCTCCAGAGGGTCGAGTGCGATCGCGTGCTTTGCCTCGTTGAACGCCGCGTCCAGCACCTCGGCCGGTGCGGCGGCGTGACCGTTCTGTGCCACCTTCACGAATGCACGATACGAATGCGCCACGGCATACCGCGCGTCGAGGGCCACCGCCTTCTCGAACATCTCAAGCGCTTGCCGATTGGCATCCGTGTCACTCCGAAAGTGGGCCATGCCCCGCAGCAGGCAGTCGTAGGCGGCAAGGCTGGTTGTCGGCTTCCGGAGCGATTGCTGAAGTCTCGCATCTTCAATTCGCCCAACCAGCGTCGACACAATGGTCTGCGCAACTTCGTCCTGCACCGCGAAGACGTCGTCGAGGCCGCGGTCATAGCGTTCGGCCCAAAGATGCGCGCCGGTCGCCGCCTCGATGAGCTGCGCAGTGATCCGCACGCGCGCTCCGGCGCGCCGCACGCTGCCTTCGAGAAGATAGGACACCCCAAGCCGCCGGCCGATCTCGGCAAGGTCGATCGACTTGCCGCGAAAGGCGAAGGAGGAGTTGCGGGCAATCACGAACAGCGAGCGGAAGTGCGTCAGCCCGGTGACGATGTCTTCGGTGATGCCGTCGCTGAAGTAGGTCTCCTCCGGCTGCCCGCTCAGATTGTCGAACGGAAGCACTGCGATTGAGGGTCTGTCGGGCAAGGATAGCGGCGCACCGGCGGCAGGCGGTGCCGATCCCTTGGACCAGCACCAAACGCGGACCGGCTGCGCGATGTTCTTCAGCTTGCGCTCGCCGGTGTCTTCAAAGGCGAAGTCAGTCTTGCCGGCCAGCTGCTTCTGCGCCGCATCGGCAATGCAAATGCCCCCAGGCTCCGCCAGTGCCTCAAGCCGTGCCGCGATGTTGACGCCATCCCCGAGCAGGTCGCCGTCCTCCACGACAACGTCACCGACGTTGATGCCGATGCGGAACACTATGCGGCTCTCGGGCGGGACCTCCCGCTGATGCTCCGCCGTCCCTTCCTGCATTGCGACGGCACAGGCCACGGCCTCAACAACGGAGCCAAACTCAACGATTGCGCCGTCGCCCATCAATTTGGCAACACGGCCCCTATGGTCTGCGATCAGCGGGTCTACCACTTGGGAGCGAAGGGTCCTGATCAACGCGAGTGTACGGGCCTCATCTGCTTCGATCAGGCGTGAATAGGCCACTATGTCGGCGGCCATGATCGCAGCGAGCCGCCGCTCCACCCGAACAACTGGCATAAGATGCCTTCCAGTACATCGCTAAGCGAACGCCCAATCTTCGCAGCTTCAAGTACGACCCGCAATCCGAACGGCAATGGCTTCAAGGTAGCCGCTATGCGGCTGGCTAAGGTTGCGATTTGACCAAAATATCGAGTTGAACCGCACTCATAAAAAACCCTGGCCTCGTCCCAGGGTTTTCGCTTCAAGGATATGAGCGAGGCCGCCGCTCCCCTCGCCAGCGGGCTTCGATCGCCCGTTCACGGCAGAGTGGCGGTCAGGCCATCTTTGCCATTATCTTGGCCATATCCGCGGCGTCGAACGCCCTCAATGTCTGGGTTCTGATGTTACCTAGCGATGCGATCGACAAGGCTAGTGCGGTCGCAGCAATGTCGTCGTCGGCTTCTGCAATCGCCACGACATCATGCTGGCCAAGCGTCCACAACAAGGTGTGAACCTTGATGCCGTTCTTGCTGGCCATCGCCTTGAAGGCCTCCGCGCGTTTCTGGGTATCCTTTATGCTCCTGATACCTTGATCTGTGAAATTTGAGAGCAATACGTAGTAAGCCATTTTTTCCTCCCATTGTGGGAGCGGGCGGGCACTCACGGCGCGTCCGCCGTCTCCCGCAACGACGATACCACGAGTCAGGTGCGCGAACCACTTGCGTCAAGGATCATCGCCGTCAGGCTGGCCCACCGACGGAGAAAAGCTGCAAGCTCCCGGGAAGCCCGGCAAGTTCCGTATCGCCGCGCTCTTCAAACATCAGGCCGGAGCCGACCACGAGATCACGAACCGTCCGCGAGGCAATGATCTCGCCTGGCCGCGCATGATCGAGCAGCCGCGATGACAGCTCGATCGCCATCCCGGTGAAATCATCGCCGCGCTCCTCGCATTCGCCGGTATGGACTGCCGAGCGGACATCGAGACCGGATTGCTTCAGGCGTTGACGGATCGCGATCGCGCACTGGATCGATCGCGTCGGGCCTTGGAACACGGCGACAAATCCGCTTGCCGTGCGTCTGATCCGCCTGCCTTCGGCGCCGAGCAGATCGCTACGGATCTCTTCGGCGTGTCGCTCAATCAGATCCGTGCCCGCACCAGAGGAAGGGCCTTCTATCTCTACGGACAGCACCGACACCAGGAGCCGCTTGCCCGGCACCGCCGGCAAAGCGCCGGTGACAAAAGCCTGGATCTCGTCCACGAGGCGATCGGAATTCTCCCCCCAGATCACGTGGTCCCGGCCGGCAAGCTCGATGTATCGGGCACCTTCGATATGCGTTGCCAGGTAGCGTCCTTCTTCCCGCTTTACCCAGCGGTCGCCCGTCGTCTGAGCGATGAGCGTGGGAACGTGAATGGCCGGCAGAATGTCGCGAACGTCGATTTCGGTTCCCCAGCGCCAGAGCGCTATGGCGTCGGCGGGAGAGGCTGAATTCCTGAGGTAGGCGGCGAACCATTCTCTCTCGAAACTGTCGTTCATCAGGCTGGGCGCGGCGTTGCTCATGTCCGCCGGCTCTCCCCACTCTCTCTCGACGACTGTTAGATCTTGTTCCACCTGCTCGCTTGTTCTCGCCCAGGGATAATCCTTCGACCATCTGCCGCTGGCATAGGCTCCGTTGAGCACGAGCGCCGCCGTGCGCTCGGGATAGGTCGCCGCGAACAGCATGCACATGGGGCCGCCCTCGGAGCTGCCGAACAGAACCGTACGCTTCGAACCGACCGCATCCAGCACTGCCCGCACGTCTTCCATCCGCTCTTCCATCGTCGGCAGACCGACATTGCGGTCGGACAGCCCCGTGCCGCGCTTGTCCATGCGGATCAGGCGGCAGAAGCTGCCGAGGCGCCGGAGCACATGCGCCAGGCGCGGCGATGACCAGGAAAGATCGAGGTTGGAGACCCATCCAGGCACATAGACCAGGTCGATCGGCCCGTCGCCGGTCACCTGATAAGCGATGTTGATCCCCGCCGACTTGACGTAGTGCGTCGGCGGGCTGATGGGCTGACCTGACAAATCCGGACGCCTATCGGCTTGCGATCGCGTCTGTTGCGAAGGTGAAACTCCGGGCGCTGGAAAAGCCAAGTCCGGCGTGATGCGGCGCGCCCGAAGGTCGTCATACAGCTTTCGGGTTTCGGGCTCGGGCCGCAAGTCGAGCTGTCGCTGCAGGGCATCGCGGCAGCGCTCATATTGCTTCAGGGCGAGGTTGACGCGACCCTGGGCTGCATAGGCCCGCATCAAGGCGCGGTGAATGTCTTCCCGCAGGGGTTCAAAAGCCAGCAAGCGCGTCGCCGCCCGCACGCATGATGCAAGATCGCTTGTCGCGGAATGGTGTGCGACGAGTTTCTCCAGCACAGCTATGGAGATTGCCCTCAATCGCTCGCGCTCGAACCTCAGCCAGTCTTCGAACGGCTCCTCCTTGAGATCGAAGCCATCGAGGAGGTCGCCACGATAGACAGCAAGCGCCTGCTCGAGCTGCTCGGGGGCGGAGCCAGCAGCCAGCGCCTCGAACCGCGCGACATCGAAATCGAGATCGTCGAGATTGAGGCTGATGGTGTCGCCCTCGGTGAGGAACCTCCCGCCCCCTGATGCGTGCGTGGCCTTCCTGACGGCAGACAAGGCCTGCCGCAGGTTCGTCCGGGCCTGGGACTCGCTGTTGCAGCCCCACAAAAGGGAAGCGAGTTTCTCGCGCGATTGCGAGCGTCCGGACTGGAGGGCCAGGTAAGCTATCATGGCACGCGCCTTGCGGCCGAGGAGCGGAACCGTCGCTGCATCGCTGGCAAAATCGAAACCACCGAGCAGACAGAGATGCGTCATCGAATCCGCCACAGCCATAGCTCCCACCGGCAATCATTTCCCCTACCTGCCCCTATTTCAACCGCGATTTTGCCGGCGTGACGCTTTTCACGCATCCATCACGCTGGTTCCAACGCAATTCTCACGGGCGGGGGACGAGATTGCCCGGACGAGGCAGCCCTGTCTCAGGAGGAGGATGCTATGCTGCACCCGAATGAGTGGCCCATCTGGCATGATGATGCCGGGCAGAACCCGCGGCTGTTGAATGCGGTTGCGCCGCAACGCCACGAAATTGCACTCGCGCGCTATCTTGAGAAACAGCGGGCTGGCCGAGAATCCATGGTCCGCTCGTTCGACCTTCGGACCGCGACGATCCGCGCATGTGTGCTGATAGCAGATGCCGGGAGGGACTTTCTCAGGCGCTTGGTCGCTCCCGTCGGAGCGCCGAGAACTCACCGTCGCTAACCGGGTCAGCATCATTCAGTGGTCCAGAGATCCCACGCCGGACCCGCGCAACAACGCACTCATGATGATGAGCAGCGACAGCGCCTGGCAATGCCTTCAGAGCGGTCCTGTAGCCAGGCCTAAGGCGTGTTCGCAGCCCCTGTCCTGCACTCCATAAAGGGCCGAAGGTCCTTGGGGATCACAAGCCTGGTGGACAGCGGCCGTCTCGATTCCGTCTTGTGACGTCATTTGTAACGTCAGAATGGACAGAACGCGTAGCGCGCCAATGGCTTCAGCGATTTCAACGGGACGGACTGGTGCTGCGAGAGAGGATTGAACTCTCGACCTCTCCCTTACCAAGGGAGTGCTCTACCACTGAGCTACCGCAGCCGCCGATGGCGGGGCTTCTGCCATATCGAACCGGCAAGCGCAAGGCCAAGTGCAACGCTTCTGTGAAAGCCTTTGCCGGATCGCTTTTGATGACATGGCGGCGCCACAATGTTGGCTATCCCTGAATAGCGGGCTGGTTGGTCGCGGGACAATGAACGACAAGACAATTCCAGTGAAAAAGGGCAGCACGAACCGCAAGGACCGGCTCGCGGAGCAATTGCGCGCCAATCTGCAGAAGCGCAAGGCGCAGTCGCGCTCGCGCCGCACCGGCGAAGCCGACCAACGACCGGACGGGCTCGGCTCGGCGAAGGAAATGCAAAAAGATTAACTCAAATCGGCCACTCTTGGCCCGGGGTGGACGAAATCCTATTTCTTGAACCAGGCCGGCCAATGGTCTAGAGGGGCCGATACTCAACCGATTGAACCGGCTTTTTTGGCCGAGAGGGACGTTCTTCCATGGATCGCATCAGAATTGTCGGCGGCAACAAGCTTGCCGGAAGCATTCCGATCTCGGGCGCCAAAAACGCGGCGCTGCCCCTGATGATCGCCTCGCTCCTGACCGACGACACGCTGACGCTGGAAAACGTGCCGCATCTGGCCGATGTCGAGCAGCTGATCCGCATCCTCGGCAATCACGGCGTCGACTATTCGGTCAATGGCCGCCGCGAGAAGCAGAATGAGGGCTATTCGCGCACCATCAATTTCTCGGCCCGCAACATCGTCGACACCACGGCCCCTTATGAGCTTGTGTCGAAGATGCGGGCGTCGTTCTGGGTGATCGGCCCGCTGCTGGCGCGCATGGGCGAGGCCAAGGTGTCGCTGCCGGGCGGTTGCGCCATCGGCACGCGCCCAGTCGATCTTTTCCTCGAAGGCCTGCAGGTGCTGGGCGCCGATATCGACGTCGACACCGGCTACGTCATCGCCAAGACCCGGAATGGTCGCCTCGTCGGCAACCGCTACGTCTTCCCTAAGGTCTCGGTCGGCGCCACCCACGTCCTGATGATGGCGGCGTCGCTGGCCAAGGGCGAGACGGTGCTTGAAAACGCCGCCTGCGAGCCCGAGATCGTCAACCTCGCCGAGTGCCTCAATGCCATGGGCGCGAAGATTTCCGGCGCCGGCACGCCAACCATCACCATCGATGGCGTCGAATCGCTGTCGGGCGCCCGCGTGCGCGTCATCCCCGACCGCATCGAGACCGGCACCTATGCCATGGCCGTGGCCATGACCGGCGGCGACGTGGTGCTCGAAGGCGCCCGACCGGAGCTGCTGCAGACCGCACTCGACGTGATTTCGCAGACCGGCGCCGAGATCACGCCGACCAATTCCGGCATTCGCGTCAGGCGCAACGGCGCCGGCATTTCGCCGGTCGACGTGACGACGGCGCCATTCCCGGCCTTCCCGACCGATCTGCAGGCGCAGTTCATGGGCCTGATGACCATGGCCAAGGGCAAGTCGCGCATCACCGAGACGATCTTCGAAAATCGCTTCATGCATGTGCAGGAGCTGGCCCGGCTCGGCGCCCACATCACGCTTTCGGGCCAGACGGCGATCGTCGACGGCGTGCCGAAGCTGAAGGGCGCGCCGGTCATGGCGACCGATCTTCGCGCCTCCGTGTCGCTGGTCATCGCAGGCCTGGCAGCCGAAGGCGAGACCACGGTCAACCGTGTCTACCATCTCGACCGCGGCTTCGAGCGGCTGGAGGAAAAGCTTTCCAATTGCGGCGCGGTGATCGAGAGGATTTCCGCGTAGGCCAATCGCCAGGCCTCGCGGCGCGGTTGCGCGGACGGGAAAGACCCGCCTGGAGCCTGTTTCATTTCGATTAAGGTCGAGATGAGGCTCCAGATTCCTGTCTGAGCATGATCTTTTGCGAAAACCGGTTTCCACTTTTCGGGATCATGCTCTAACAGAAGGCTGAACAATCAACCTTCAGGTGCGAAACCCGCATGACCGCCCTTAAGCTTATCGCACTCGACGACCAGGATCTGAGCATCGTTTCGGCCCATGTCCAGGATGCCGTGATGAAGGTCTCGGACCTCGAATTCCTGCCTTCGGCCAAGCGTTTCGTGCTGACCATGAACCGCTTTGTGTGGGAGGCCAAATCCAGCCTGTTTCGCCAGCACAATGAGCGGCGGCAGGCCGTGCTGCATTTCGACCGCGTGCTCGGCGCCAAGACCAATGGCATTGCCCGAGACAAGCCGGCCGAGGTCCTGTCGCTTTTGGCGGTCAGTTTCATCGAGATCAGCAAGCCGGCCGGTATCGTCGAGCTGATCTTTTCGGGCGGCGGCACCATCATGCTCGATGTCGAGTGCATCGAGGCCCGCCTTGCCGACATCGGCGGCGCGTGGGAAGCCACCTCGCGTCCCGTCCACAAGGCTTGAGCGTCCGATGGCCATCACGCTTCGTCAGTCCGATGCCGATTTCGAGCAGCGTTTCGCCGCCTTCCTTTTGACCAAGCGAGAGGTGTCGGCCGATGTCGATGCCGCGGTGCGCGACATCATCGCGCGCGTGCACGCCGAGGGCGACGCAGCGCTGATCGACTACACCAGGAAATTCGACCACGCCGACCTCGGACGTCTCGGCATTGCCGTTTCGAAGGACGACATCGCACGGGCTTACAAGGCCGCCGACCCTAAGACGATCGAGGCGCTGGAATTCGCGCGCGACCGTATCCGGTCGCATCATGAGCGACAGCGGCCCAGGGATGATCGCTATACGGACGCCGCCGGCGTCGAGCTCGGCTCGCGCTGGACGGCGATTGAGGCAGTCGGGCTCTATGTGCCGGGCGGCACGGCGAGCTATCCAAGCTCGGTGCTGATGAACGCCATACCGGCTGGGGTGGCGGGCGTCGAACGCATCGTCATGGTCGTGCCGGCGCCAGGCGGCATCATCAACCCGCTGGTGCTGGTGGCGGCTGATATCGCTGGCGTGTCGGAGATTTATCGCGTCGGCGGCGCCCAAGCGATCGCCGCCCTTGCCTACGGAACCGAAACGATCAAGCCCGTGGCCAAGATCGTCGGTCCCGGCAATGCCTATGTCGCTGCGGCCAAGCGCCAGGTGTTCGGCACCGTCGGCATCGACATGATCGCCGGGCCCTCGGAAGTGCTCGTCGTGGCCGACGGCAGCAACGATCCGGACTGGATCGCCGCCGACCTGCTAGCCCAGGCCGAGCACGATGCGTCGGCGCAGTCGATCCTGGTCACCGACGATCCGGCCTTCGGTCGTGCCGTCGAAAAGGCCGTGGAACGCCAGTTGCAGAGCCTGCCGCGCGCCGAGACGGCAGCGGCGAGCTGGCGCGATTTCGGCGCGGTGGTCGAGGTCGTCACGATCGACGCCGCGCTGCCGCTGGTCGACCGCATCGCCGCAGAACATGTCGAACTTGCCATAGACGATGCCGAAGGGTTTCTGGCGCGGATGCGCAATGCCGGTGCCGTGTTTCTCGGCCGCCACACGCCGGAGGCCATCGGCGACTATGTCGGCGGCTCCAACCACGTGCTGCCGACGGCACGCTCGGCGCGCTTCTCGTCGGGCTTGTCCGTGCTCGACTTCGTCAAGCGCACCTCGATCCTGAAGCTCGGACCGGAGCAGTTGCGGATTTTGGCGCCGGCGGCGATTGCGCTCGCCAAGGCGGAAGGCCTCGATGCGCACGGCCGCTCCGTCGCCATACGGCTGAACATGTAGGCCGCCATGTCGGACTCCGATCAAACCCGCGCCAGGCTGATCGATGTCGAACTCGATGAATCGATCGGCCGTTCGACGCCCGATGTCGAGCATGAGCGTGCGGTGGCGATCTTCGACCTGATCGAGGAGAACAGTTTTCAACCCGTCAATGACAACGGCGCCGGCCCCTACCGGCTGAAACTGTCACTGGCCGAGCAGCGCCTGGTCTTTGCCGTGGCGCGCGAGGACGGGGCTGCCGTCGTCACCCACATCCTGTCGCTGACGCCGCTCAGGCGCATCGTCAAGGATTACTACATGATCTGCGAAAGCTATTACGACGCCATCCGCTCCTCGACGCCGAGCCATATCGAGGCGATCGATATGGGCCGCCGCGGTCTGCACAATGAGGGCTCGCAAACGCTGATGGACCGGCTGGCCGGCAAGATCGACATCGATTTCGATACGGCGCGCCGGCTGTTCACGCTGGTCTGCGTGCTGCACTGGCGGGGCTAGCCCTGGCTGCCCTGCCCCGCTCGATCCTGTTCCTGTGCGGCATGAACGCCGTGCGCTCGCCAATGGCCGAACAGCTGGCGCGGAGGGCGCTGCCGGCCACTGTCTTCGTCGCCTCGGCCGGCGTTCGCGCCGGCGAGCGCGATCCGTTCGTCGATGCGGTGCTGGCCGAGGAAGGACTGTCGCTGGGCGAGCGTCACCCAAGGACGATGGACGATCTCGAAGACGACTATTTCGACCTCATCGTCACGCTGGCGCCAGAAGCGCACCATGCCGCACTCGAACTCACCCGCTCGCTCGCCGTAGAGGTCGAATACTGGCCGACGCCGGACCCGACCGACGCCGCCGGCACGCGCGAGCAGATCATGGCCAGCTATCGCGACGTACGCGAGCGGCTGAAAGCGCGCATAGGTCGGCGTTTTTTGCTTCCAGAAGCAAAAACCGAGACGGATTAAGCGTGTTCACAAGCGGGCGTTTATCATATAGGTTCCGCCGAAATTCCGGCCAGGGCGCTGGAACTACCATCCAAGCAAAGGTATCGAATGCCGAAGGAAGAAGTCCTCGAGTTTCCGGGTGTCGTGACGGAATTGTTGCCCAACGCGATGTTCAGGGTGAAACTCGAAAACGAACACGAGATCATCGCCCATACAGCCGGCCGCATGCGCAAGAACCGCATCCGCGTGCTGACCGGCGACAAGGTTCTGGTCGAGATGACGCCATACGACCTGACCAAGGGCCGCATCACCTATCGTTTCAAGTAAGCAAAGCCCGACTGGTCCGCGATGAGCATTTTGCAGAAGCTGGTGCTTGCCTCGGGTTCGCCGCGCCGGATCGAGCTCTTGCAGCAGGCCGGCATCGAGCCGGACCGCGTGCTGCCGGCCGATGTCGACGAGACGCCGCTGCGCGCCGAGCACCCGCGCTCTCTGGCCAAGCGGCTGTCGAAGGAAAAGGCCGAGAAGGCGTTCGCCTCGCTGACGGCCGAGGCCGACTATGCGCCTGGCTTCGTGCTGGCCGCCGATACGGTGGTCGCCGTCGGGCGGCGCATCCTGCCCAAGGCTGAAACCCTCGACGACGCCGCCAATTGCCTCGGGCTGCTGTCGGGCCGTTCGCACCGGGTCTATTCCGGCATCTGCCTGATCACGCCGGGCGGCAAATTGCGCCAGCGACTGGTCGAGACGCGGGTGCGCTTCAAGCGGCTGCCGCGCGAGGAAATCGACGCCTACGTGGCCTCGGGTGAATGGCGCGGCAAGGCCGGCGGCTATGCCGTCCAGGGTCTCGCCGGCGCCTTCGTCGTCAAGCTGGTCGGCTCCTACACCAACATCGTCGGCCTGCCGCTCTATGAGACGGTGGCGCTGCTTTCCGGCGAAGGCTTCAAGGTGCATCGCGGCTGGCAGGTGGGAGCCCGGCTGTGAGCCTGGACGACAAGGTCACGCCGCTGCGGCCAAAGCGCCCCTGCCCCGAATGCGGCAAGCCCTCGGCGCGCGAAACCTATCCGTTCTGCTCGACGCGCTGCAAGGACATCGACCTCAACCGCTGGCTGAAGGGCGCCTATGTCATCTCCGCCCGCGACGACGAGGAAGAAACGGACGCCGACGAGCCGAAGTGAGACCCGTGCGTTCAGGCGGCCTCGTTCTTGCGCCCCACACGCGCCCAGGCCGGCAGCCAGTCGCCGTGGGCGGCGAGGAGATCATCGACCAGTGACCAGATCTGGTCGAGATCGAGCTCGGCTGCGGTGTGCGGATCCATCATCGCCGCATGGTAGATGTGCTCGCGGTTCTCGCTCATCAGCGCCCGCACCGTCAGTTCCTGCACGTTGATGTTGGTGCGGATCAGCGCCGTCAATTGCGTCGGCAGGTCGCCGATGTAAGTCGGCTGGATGCCGGAGGCGTCGACCAGGCACGGCACTTCGGCGGCGCAATCGCGGGGGAGCGAAGTGATGCAGCCATTGTTGCGGACATTGCCGTAGATCACCGAGGGTTCGCCCGTCCACACCGAGTTCATGATCGACGAGGCATACTCCTTCGACTCCTCGACCTCGATGCGTTGGGCCGAGCGGTAGGCCTGCGCCTGGTCTTTCCAGCGCTCGATCTGCTCGATGCAGCGTTTGGGATATTCGTCGAGCGGAATGCCGTATTTCTCGATCAAATCGGGGCGGCCTTCCTTGATGAAATAGGGCGTGTATTCGGCGAAATGCTCCGAGCTTTCGGTGACGAAATAGCCTAGCCGCGTCAGCATCTCGTAGCGCACCTTGTTGGGGCAGCGCGGATTCCAGCCGGGCTTGGGCGCGCGGCCTTCGCGATAGGCGCGCACGAGATCGGGATAGAGGTCGCGGTAGGAACCGTCGGGCTGGCGATGCTCGAATTTCAGATAAAAGGCCATGTGGTTGATGCCGGCCGAGCGATAGCGGATCTCTTCGTAGGGAAGGTCGAGATCGTGCGCCAGCTCCATTGCCGTGCCCTGCACCGAATGGCAGAGGCCGACCTGCCTGATCTCAGGATATTTCTCTGATATCGCCCAGGTGTTGATCGCCATCGGGTTGACGTATTGCAGCATGATTGCCTGCGGGCAGACGGCGAGCATGTCCTCGCAGATCTTCCACAGATGCGGCACGGTCCTCAAGCCGCGCATGATGCCGCCGACGCCGAGCGTGTCGGCGATCGTCTGGCGCAGGCCGTATTTCTTCGGCACTTCGAAGTCGGTGACCGTGCAGGGCTCATAGCCGCCGATCTGGAAGGCGACGACGACGAAGTCGGCGCCCGCCAGTGCCTTGCGCTGGTCGGAATGCGTCTCTGCCTTCGCCTTGACGCCGAGCGTCGCGATCAGCTTGTTGACGACGATCGCGCTCTCTTCGAGCCGCTGCGGATTGATGTCCATCAGCGCGATCGTCGCGCCCGAAAGCGACGGCCGCTGCAGCACGTCGCCGACAATGTTCTTCATGAACACCGTCGAGCCGGCGCCGATGAATGTGATCTTGGGATTTCTTGCCACGCTAACCTCCGGCATATGTTCAAGCCACATCGAAAGCGGCCCTGACGAGCCGTTCGGTGTAGGCGGTCTTGGGATTGGTGAGGACCTCGTCGACGGGGCCCTGTTCGACGATCTTGCCGTGCTGCATGACGATGACGCGGTGGCACAGCGCGCGCACCACCTTGAGGTCGTGCGAGATGAACAGGTAGCTCAAGCCCCGCTCGTCCTGCAGCTTGCGCAGGAGGTCGATGATCTGCGCCTGGACGGAGAGGTCCAGCGCCGAGGTGGGCTCGTCGAGCAGGATGAATTCGGGCTCGAGCGCGATGGCGCGGGCGATCGCGACGCGCTGGCGCTGACCGCCCGAGAATTCGTGCGGGAAACGCGACAGGATATCGCCCGGCATGCCGGCACTGACCAGCGCCTCGCGCACCCGGTCGACCCGCTCGGCCCGCGTCGCGCCTATGCTGTTGACGACCAGCCCTTCCTCGATGATCTGGCCGATCGTCATGCGCGGATTGAGCGAAGAGAAAGGATCCTGGAAAACGATCTGCATGCGCGCGCGCAGTGGCCGCATCTCGTTGCGTGACAGGCCCTGGATCGGTTGGCCGTCGAAACGGATTTCGCCGCGCTTGGTGTCGATCAATCTCAGCAGCGCCTGGCCGAATGTGGTCTTGCCGGAACCTGATTCGCCGACAAGCCCCAGCGTCTCATGGCGGCAAAGCTTGAGGCCGAGATCGTCGACGGCGACCAGCTCGCGCCAGTCCGGCCTCAGGAAACTGCCGTGACGCAGCATGAAGCAGACGCGCACATCATTCGCTTCGAGGATGGCGCCGCTGCCCTCGGGAAGCGGTTGCGGACGCCCGCGCGGCTCCGCGGCGAGCAGCCTCTGCGTGTAGGGATGCTGTGGGTCCGCAAACAGCCGTTCGGTGACGTTGTGCTCGCACATCGCGCCATGCTGCATGACGTAGACATAGTCGGAGAATTTGCGCACCACGGTGAGATCGTGAGTGATCAGGATCACCGCCATCCGCAGTTCTTTTTGCAGATTGCGGATCAGGTTCAGGATTTGCGCCTGGACGGTGACGTCGAGCGCGGTGGTCGGCTCATCGGCAATCAACACGTCAGGATCGTTGGCCAGCGCCATGGCGATCATTACGCGCTGCCGCTGACCGCCCGAAAGCTGGTGCGGATACTGTTTGAGCCGCGCCTCCGGCTCGGGGATCTGGACATGCCGCAAGAGTTCGAGCGCCCGTGCCCAGGCCTGCCTGCGGCTCACCTTGCGGTGCACCCGGATCGCCTCGACGATCTGGCTGCCGACCGTATAGATCGGGTTGAGCGAGCTCATCGGCTCCTGGAAGATCATCGAGATGCGGTTGCCGCGCAGCTTGCGCCGCTCGCTCTCGGGGAATTTCAGGATGTCCTGGCCATCGTAACAGATGCTCGATTTCGGCGACACGGCGGCCCGGCGCGACAGCAGCCCCATGACGGCGCGCGCCGTCACCGACTTGCCCGAACCGGATTCGCCGACGATGGCGATCGTCTCGCCGCGATAGAGCTGGAACGAGATGTCTTTGACCGCTTCGACAACGCCGTGCTCGACCTTGAAGGCGACCTCGATGTTGCGGGCGTCGATGATGGGCTGGTCCTGGCGCCCGTCATGGTCATGACGAACGGTGGGGGCGAAGGATTCGGCGAGTGCGACGGTCATCCCAGCCACCTCAATACGGATCGACGGCATCGCGCAGGCCGTCGCCCAGCGCGTTGAAGGCAAAAACGGTGACGAGCACGAAACCGACCGGCGACAGGATCCAGGGATAGGTGCCGATAACGGAATAGGTCGCGGTGTCCTGCAGCATCAGGCCCCACGAGATCAGCGGAGGCTTGACCGCAAAGCCGAGGAACCCGAGGAAGCATTCGAGCAGCACCACCGTCGGGATCGCCAAGGTGACGGCGACAATCACGTGGCTCATCACATTGGGCAAGATGTGCTGCAGGATGATGCGCCGGTCGGTGGCGCCGACCGCCATTGCGGCGCGCACATACTCGATGCGCGCCAGCGCCAACGTCTTGCCACGCACCTCGCGCGACATCTGCGCCCAGCCCAGCGCCGACATGACGACAATGACAAAGGCGAGGAAGACATTGGTCGGCGCGGTGACGGGGATCAGCGTCGTCAGCGCAAGATAGAGCGGCAGCTGCGGGAAGGCGAGCACCAGTTCGACGAAGCGCTGCATCCAGATATCGAACCGGCCGCCGAAATAGCCGGAAACCATGCCCACGGTGGTGCCGATGACGGTGATGATGAAGACGACCGTCAGCGCGATCATCAGCGAGACGCGCGAACCATGTATGGCGCGCGACAGGATATCGCGGCCGAACTTGTCGGTACCGAGGAAATGCACCGGCTGGCCGTCCATCGAGGCGAAGAAATGCCGGCCCGCCGGGACCAGCCCGAAGAGCTTGTAGGGCGCGCCTTCGACAAAGAAGCCAAGCAGTCTCGGATGGTCGTAGTCGGGGCCGACAACGGGCTGGAAGGTGACCGGATCGAGGTCGGCCGAATCGGCCAGCGCATAGACCCGTGGCCGCGCGACGAAATTGCCGTCCTTGTCGTGGAAGGAGGGCAGTTGCGGCGGAGCGAAGCCGACATCGGTCGCCTTCGGGTCCATCGGCGCCAGGAATTCGGCGAACACGGCCATCACCAGCAACAGAACGACGAGCCCAAGCCCGGCCATGCCGGTCCAGGAGCGCTTCAACCGACGCCAGACGAGCGCGATATAGCTCTCATTGCCGCGCGCCGGTTTGGCGACGGTAGGTCCTTCCGCCGGCTGCGTTGGAGGTGATGGATCGCGGGCCAGCATCTAGCTCTCTCCGTATTGGCGGATGCGCGGGTCGAGCAGGACGAGCAGCATGTCGGCGATGATGTTGCCGACGATCAGTGTCGCCGACAGCACCATCATGAAGGTGGCAGTGACATAGACATCACCGACCGCCATCGAACCGACGATCGCCGGGCCGACGGTCGGCAGCGCGAAGATGATCGCCGTCTCGATCTCGCCGGTGAGCATGTAGGGCAACACCACACCCTGATACATGACGAGTGGATGCAGCGCATTGGGCACGGCGTGCCGCAAAACGACGGCGCTACCGGTCAGGCCCTTGGCTCTCGCCGTCTCGACATATTGCGCGTTAAGCGTATCCAGCAGATTGCCGCGCATGACGCGCATATTGTAGGCGAGGCCGCCGAAAGTGGCGATCGCAACCACCGGCCAGACATGCTTGACCAGGTCGACGAACTTCGCCCAAGACCATGGCGCGCCGCCATATTGCGGCGAGAAGAATGAGCCGATCTCCGACAGGTTGAACTGGAAGACGAGGAGATAGACGATGATCAGCGCCATCAGGAAGCGCGGCACGGTCATGCCGAGGAAGGCGATGGCCGAGAGCGTCGAGTCGATCCACGTGTATTGCCTTGTCGCCGCCCATATGCCGAACGTGATGCCCAGCACCGAGGCGAGCAGATGGCAGACCAGCGCCAGGAGCAGCGTTCTCGGCAGGCGCTCGCCGACGACATCGGCCACCGGCTTGTTGTAGTAGAGGCTGTAGCCGAAATCGCCGCGAGTAATGATTCCGCCGATCCAGTTGAGATACTGGACGGGCAGCGGCTTATCGAGGCCGTGTTCGACGCGGTAGGCCTGGGCCTGCGCGTCGGCCTCGGCGAAGGACGCGCCGCCCTGGTTGATCAGCTGCGAACGGATGTAGTCGGCATAGTCACCAGGTGGCGCCTGGATGATGGCGAAGGTGACGAGGCTCAAGATTGCGAGGACCGGTATTGCCGACGCTATGCGCATAAGCAGGAATCGCAGCATGGACGGTCGGCTTTCTCATTTCGCCGGACGCTCCCATTGAGGGTCGTTCGGAGGTTGGTTTGCCCCGGCCGCGCCAGCGGCGCGGCCGGGTCTCTCTTGGTCAGGGGAGGTAAACTTACATCGGACCCTTGTCTCCGGGCTTGCCCGGGAGCTCCTGCGGGAACAATTCGTATTTCGCCTGCTTGTCGGCCGCGACGAAGACGCGTTCTCGGACGATCGAATCCTCGGCCCAGTTGAACATGAAGATCGGCGTGCCCTGCGGAATGTTCGAGAAGCGCTTGTTGACGATCAGCGCGCCGGGATATTCCGTTAGGCCGACATTGTAGACGTGTTCGGTCGAGATCTTCTGGAACTCTTTCATCAGGCTGGCGCGCTTGTCGTTGTCCTCTGACGCGACGAACTTGTTGACGATGTCGACGAGGTCTTTTTCGAAAGGCATCAGGTCGACCTCGCCGCTTTCCGGCGCACGGTGATTCCAGCTGGTTTTGGGGCCGACAGGCGCAAGCTGTTCGGTGTTCTGCACAACCGAGGTCAGTTCCTGGTCGTTGCGCCGGATCAACCAATCGAAACGGCCGGAATATTGCGAGGCGTCGCGCTGGGTACCGTTCAGGCCGTTCAGCACGACCCTCAAGCCCAGCTTTTCCATTTGCGCGACGACACCTTCGGCAAGGCTTTTGTCGGTGCCGTAGTCGTTGTTGACCAGCATTACGATCTCGACGTTCTTACCGCCGGCAGTGCCAGCCGGGAAGTTCACGAAACCGTCGCCGTCGGTATCCTTGAGGCCGGCCTTGGCGAGTTCGGCCTTGGCGCCCGCGAGGTCGAATGGAAAGTAGACGGTGGACTTGCGGTCATAGAAGCTTGTGCCCGAGGAGAAGCCGCCGGGATAGATGGCGGTGAACGGCCCCTTGACCAGGGAGTCGCCCAGTGCCTTGCGGTCGAGTGCCATGGTGACAGCCTTGCGGAAGTCCTCATTGCGGTTCAGCTCACGGACTGCCTGGCTGCGCTCGTCCGGGTTGCCCCAGCCATTGGCGGAATAGTTCAGGCGCAGATTGTAGCCGATAAGGCGTGGACCAAAGGCGAGCCGTGCCGGCGCGTTGGCTTCAGCGGCGCGCTTCAACGAGGCGACAAAGTTTTCCGGCTGCTCGAGGTTGGAGAAGTCGCCCGAGCCGGCGACCGCCTGGACGTCGCGGTCGGCCCAGGTCGACAGCTTGTACTGCAGTTCGTTGAGATAGGGCAGCTGGTTGCCCTTTTCGTCGACCTTCCAGTAGTAGGGGTTGCGGCGCATGACGATGATGTCGTCCGGCCGGTATTCGACCGGCACCCAGGCGCCCATCACCGGCATGTTCATATATTCCGGCGGAAAGGCGTTCTTGAACTGGTCGTAGGTGTTCTTCGAATATTTCGGATGCTGCGGCTTCAATATGTGCGCGGGGCCGGGGCAGAAGGTACCATAGGCCATGGCGTAGAGGTACTGTTTCGGAAAGGCGTCCTTGAAGGTCCACTCGACAGTGTAGTCGTCGATCTTCTTCAGCGTCGTGCCGACGCCGAAGGTTTCCGGCGTCGCGCCATTGAGCGGCGAGACGTTCGGGTCGACCACCTCGTCATCCCAATAGAACATGACGTCGTCGGCGTTGAAGGCCACGCCATCAGACCATTTGGCGCCCTCGATCAGATGCATGGTCAGCTTGTGCCCGTCCTTCGACCAATCCCAGCTTTTGGCAAGGTTCGGCAGCGGCTCGGTGTCCTTGGCTTCGACCTGGAACAGTGGCGCCGTGCGCGTCAGACATTCGGAAAGGCCAATATCGATGCCGCCCCAGCCTTGCGTCTGGCCGGCACCATAGTTCCAGCCTTCCGGCCGGCCGCCGATGACATGGCGCATCGTATCGCCATAGACGCCCACGCCGTCAGGCATGTTGGCCGTCTTGAAGACCAGCGGCTCCTTGGGCAGCCTGTCCTTCACCGGCGGCAGCTTGCCGGTCTTGACGTATTTTTCGGTCACCCAATCCGGCTCATGATATTCCGGCAGGGCTTTGAACTCCAGGATGGAGTCACGCGCGACGTACTTGATCTTGCCCTCGGCGGGAAAAGTCGCCGGCACCGGCGGGACTGTCGGCTCTGAAGCGAAAGCGTTGAGTGCCGGAACCGAGACGCTCAGCGCCAGTCCGGCGGCAAGACTGATATTGCGTAAATTCCTCACGGTCTCTCTCCCTCTTGTTTGTTCCGGAGCTTTTATACCTGCTCCGCTTCTCCTCGAATCCAAACGACTTCGTGGCAGTGGATCCCCCTCCCGTAGATCCACCATCACCGCATGAAATTTCAGCCGGCTTGTTTCAGCGCGGCTTTTTCGGCGCGCAATTCCTCGATCGAGCGCACGCTGCGCCGCGCCGCGCCGGCCCATTCGCGGGTCTTGACCCCGGATGTCGACAGCCGCGCCCTGGCGGCCGGAACCGCGTGGGCATATTGCGGCAGCCAGGCTGCCTGGGCGACGACCATTTCGTCGACCATCTGCCAGACCTCCTCCGGGGTTGAAACCGCGCCGACCAGCGGGTCATGCAATACGGCGAGCTTGAGCAGATCGATGTCGCCGGCGATAGCGGCATGGACCGACATGCGCTGGACGTTGATCGAGGAGATGCAGGTGGCCGCACAGGCTTCCGGCAAGGTGATGCCGGCGGCCATGTTGATGCCGAAGCGGTCGACGAAACCGGGCGACTCGATGATGGCGTCCTGCGGCAGGTTGGTGATCACGCCATTGTTCTTGACGTTGAAGTGGCCGCGATAGACGCGGTTGGTCTCCAGCGCCTCCAGGATGTGACTGGCATGCTCGTTGGAGCGTTTTTTGGGATCGATCGGCTGTGATGCCGCTTCGAGGAACTGCGGGTACTCCGTTTCGAACCAGTTGCGGGTTTCGGTCGAGTAGCGGAGATAGCCGCCCGTCTCGCCGTGGATCCAGTCGGACATATCGATCCAGCGCGTGATCTCGTCGGGGCGTTTGCGGTACCAGGGCAGATATTCGGAAAGATGGCCGTTGCTTTCGGTCGAATAGACACCGAAGCGCTTCAAGACATCTATGCGCAGCTTCTCCTGCCTGGAATAGACCGGATGCGCCTCGAAGGCGGCGACCAGTTCGTCCTTGCCGATCTCGCGGCCGTTGAGGCGCAGATCGATGAACCAAGTCTGGTGGTTGATGCCGGAGCAGACATAGTCGAGCTCCTGCCTGGACTTCGCGCCCAGCACCTCGGCGATCTGCTCGGCGCCGTGCTGGACACCGTGGCAGAGCCCGACGGTGTCGACCTTGCCGTACTCGATCGCAGCCCAGGTGTTCATCGCCATCGGGTTGGCGTAGTTCAGGAATTTGGCGTTCGTCTCGGCGACCTCGCGTATGTCCTTGCAGAAATCCAGGATCACCGGAATGTTGCGCTGACCATAGAGAATGCCACCGGCGCAGATCGTGTCGCCGACGCATTGGTCGATGCCGTATTTCAGGGGAATCCTGATATCGTCGGCATAGGCTTCGAGGCCGCCGACCCGCACGCAGCTGATGACATAGCGTGCGCCTTCGATTGCCTTGCGGCGGTCGGTGGTCGCCGTCACCTTGGTCGGCAGTCTGTTTGCCTCGACAATCCTGTCGAGGATCGCCTTGATCATCTCAAGATTGTGCGCGCTGACGTCGGTCAGCGCGAATTCGATATCGGTGAATTCGGGCACGCACAGAATATCGGTGAACAGCTTCTTGGTGAATCCAACGCTGCCGGCACCAATGATAGCGATTTTGAAACTCATCTGCCGGACCTCATTTCGTTCGAATGGCAGGCAAGGAACGACAAGGGAAGGCTCCGCCACATGCCATGACATGTGTGCAGGACACGCCGGAATCCGGCCATGCCAACCTCCCTGTCCGCTCCTCGACTGCGGATCTCTCTCGCTTTTCGAAGGGGATTATGCGCTTATTCACGAGCGCGACCAGAGAAGGATTGTGCTTTGAAGGGTAATTTTGTGCTGCAGGATTTGATAGCCCACGGACAGTCCATGCGCACGATCTCGCTGCCGCGCGGCCGCCAGCGCCTGCACGCCATGCCGACGAGCACGGGCTATGAAGTGCGCGAGGACGAGATCTACGACTGGGACGGCCGCAAGCGCGGCCAGACACCGTTCACCGTGCTCCAGCACACGATCAGCGGGACCGGCCGGCTGCGCTATGAGAACCGGAACTACCGCCTGCAGAAGAACGACACGTTGCTGGTGCTGGTGCCGCACAACCACCGCTACTGGCTGGCCAAGGATGAACGCTGGGAATATTTCTGGATTTCCATGAACGGCGATGAGGCGCTGCGCATCCACAAATCCATACTCGGGACGTCGGGTCCGGTGTTTCGGCTGCAGCCGGCAACGATCGACCATCTTGCCGATTGCAGCCTGCGCCTCATCAAGGGCGCCGCTTCGCCGGGTGCTGCTTCGGCCGTCGCCTACGAAGCCGCGATGGCGCTCTATGACGATGTCTTCGGCTCGCATGCCTTTGCCGAAAAACAGAGTGCCATGCAGCCGGTCATCGATCACATCAGTGCCAATCTCGACAAGCCGCTGCAGGTGGCGGACCTGGTCCAGATCAGTGGCCTCAGCCGGGCCCATTTCTCACGCTGTTTCGCCGAGAGCGAAGGCCTGCCGCCCGCCGAGTTCGTGCTACAGCAGCGCCTGCAACGCGCGGCGAAGCTGCTGACCAAGGTGGACTTCCTGCCGGTGAAGGAAGTCGCCATCCTGTGCGGCTTCGACGACGCTAATTATTTTTCGAAGGTCTTCCGCCGCTGCTACGGCATCACGCCCAGCCAATTCCGCACCACCGGCATGTATGCCAGCATGAGAACCCCGGCCAGAGGCGGCGCCAGGATGCCGGACGATGAGACCTGACGCCGCTTTGGGTTCTCATTATGCATCAGGCGGCGTGCCGGCTGCCGCCATCCAGCCATTCGAGATCGGCCGGCGAAAGCGTGATGTCGAGTGCGCGCAGGCTGTCGTCCAACTCGCCCAGGGTGCGTGGCCCGATCAGCGGAATGGATGGGAAGGGCTGATTGAGCACATAGGCCAGTGCAACATGGATCGGGCTCTTGCCCAGCCGCGCGGCAAGTTCGATCGCCCGGTCGCGGCGGCCGAAATTCCGCTCCGAGTACCAGACCCGCACCAGTTCCTCATTGTCGTGCCTGTCGCGCCCGGCGCGGTCGGTGAAGAAGCCGCGCCCCTGGCTCGACCAGGCGAAGTTCGGCATCTGCCGGGCGGCCAGCCAGGTCTTCCACGCATCGGTCGAGGAGGTCACGCAGCCGGCCCAGATCGGCTCCAGCATTTCGGCCAGCGAGAAGTTGTTGGACAATGCGCCGGGCTTCTGTTTGCCGGTCCGCTCGGCATAGGCAATAGCCTCGTCCATGCGTTCCATCGTCCAGTTCGAGCCGCCGAACGGGCCGCGGATGCGGCCGGCTTTTACCTCACGATCCATCGCATCGACGAATTCGCCGACCGGCACATCCGGATTGTCGCGATGCATGAAATAGACATCGACATGGTCGGTTTGCAGGCGGTCGAGTGACTGGTCAAGCTGCTTGCCGATCACATCGGGATAGCAGAGCGGCGAATGCGCGCCTTTGGCGATGACCACCGATTGCGCGCGCACGCCGCGGTTTTTCAGCCACTCGCCAAGCAGCGCCTCGGTGTAACCGCCGCCGTAGACATAGCCGGTGTCGAAGAGATTGCCGCCGGCCTCGAAAAAGGCATCGAGCAGGATCGACCCGGAAGAAAAGGTGCGGAAATCCTCGAAGCCGAGCGCCACCACCGACGCCGGCTTCGATAGGCCCGGAATGGTGCGCTTGGCGATCGCCGTTCCGCCAGAGCGCAAAGGCCGGCCGGAGATGGTGTTGGTGCGCTGCGGGGCCTTCTCGATCCCGTATTCCAGGCCCGCCGCCGCCCGCCATCTGTCGAGGACGCGCAAGGTGCCGAGACTGTCGGCCCAGTCCATGCCCGGCCAGGCGAATTCCTGGCGCCCGGCGAGGATGGCCTCACCGGCGGCGTCGACCTCGAAGGAATAGACATGGCGCTTTTCGTCGACGCTGATGGTCTCACGCGCGCCATCGGATCCGATCACGTCGATCCGCCCGAGGCCGACGTTGCGGTCGCCGCCGGCGAACCAGAAGTCCGGCACCTCGATGCGGCCCCTGGTGCCGAAGATTCTGAGTACATTGTCCTGGTTGAGCGAGATGCTGCAGGAAACTTCGGCGATGATGCCGCCCGGGAAATGCAGCACCGCCGAAGCCCATTCGTCGACACCGGACTGGCCAAGGTAAGCCGTACCAACCACCTTGTCCGGCTCGGCGAAGGGGAGGCCCGCCGCCGCCCCGGCAATCAGCCGCGCCATCGAGACCGGATAGCCGCCGACATCCAGAATGCCGCCGCCGGCAAGATCGTTGGCATAGAGCCTATGCTCCGGCATGAAGCCAGGCATGGCAAAGCCGAAACTCGACTTGATCATCCTGATATCGCCGATGACGCCCGATCTGATCAGTTCCACCAGCTTCAGCGTCTGCGGATGCAACCGGTACATGAAGGCTTCGCCAAGAAAGGTGCCGGCCTTGCGCGCGGCATGGATCATGGCGTCGGCCTCGAAGGCGGTCAGCGCAAGCGGCTTTTCGCAAAGCACGTGTTTGCCAACTTCCGCCGCCCTGATCGCCCATTGCGCGTGGCCGGGATGCGGTATCGAGATGTAAATGGCGTCGATGTCGGGATCGGCGAGCAAGGAATCGTAGCCATCAACGATGCGGGCGCCGGGAAAACTTTCGGCGAGGCCCGGCTTGGCGGGATTGCGCGCGCCGATGGCAACGAGCTTGCCGGTGCGCGAAGCGGCCGCGCCACCGGCAAAGGCCTGGGCGATGCTGCCCGGGCCGAGAATGCCCCAGCGAATGGGCGTTGTTGAAGTCATTGTCATTCTCCTTGAAGGCTGGAACCGGCGGCCGTCAGCGCAGCCGCAGCCCCTTTTCATCGAACAGGTAGGATTTGCGGATGGAAACCGTGATCTCGGACGCATCGGGAACGTTTGCCGCGTCGCGCTGGATCACCACGTCGTCACCGTTCGCCGTTCTGGCATAGAGAAAACTTGTGCCGCCCAGGTGCTCGACCACGTCGATGCGCACCACAAGGTCGGTGTCGCCCTCTCCGGCGCTGCCAAAATGTTCGGGACGCACGCCGACCATGACCTTGCTCCCTGCTTCGGGTGCGGCGCCCGTCAGCGGTTGCGCGATACGGGTCTTCTCCTGACCCGCCAGTTCGACCACGACACCATGTGCATCGCGCCCGACAATGCGGCCGTTGATGAAGTTCATCTTCGGCGAGCCGACAAAGCCCGCCACGAACTGATTGTCGGGATTGTCATAGAGATCGAGGGGCCGGCCGATCTGCTCGATATGGCCGGCGCGCATCACGACGATCCTGTCGGCGAGTGTCATCGCCTCGGTCTGGTCGTGCGTGACATAGATCATGGTGGTGCCGAGTTCCTTGTGCAGGCGCGATATCTCGACCCGCATCTGCACTCTGAGTTCGGCGTCGAGATTGCTCAGCGGCTCGTCGAAAAGGAACACCTGCGGTTCGCGCACGATGGCGCGGCCAATGGCGACGCGCTGGCGCTGGCCGCCCGACAATTGCCTGGGACGCCGGTTCATCAGTTCATTTATGCGCAGGATTTCGGCGGCTCGCTTGACGCGCCGGTCGGTGTCGGCCTTCGGATTGCCGGTCATCCTGAGCCCGAAACTCAGATTCTGTTCGACGCTCATGTGCGGATAGAGCGCGTAGGACTGGAAGACCATGGCGATGCCGCGGTCGGCCGGCTCGACATCGTTGACGAGCTTGCCGCCGATGGCGATCTCGCCGCCGCTGATGTCCTCGAGCCCGGCGATCATCCTGAGCAGCGTCGATTTTCCACAGCCGGAGGGGCCGACGAAGACGACGAACTCGCCATCCTTGACGTCGATGTTGGCGCCATGGACGACCTCGAAGACGCCGAAGCGCTTGATGACATTGTTGAGCGTGACTGTCGCCATGCTGTCCCTTACTTGATCGCGCCGGCGGCGATGCCGGCGATGAAATGGCGCTGCAGAAGCACGAAGACGACAAGCATCGGCACCGTCAGCATCACCGCGCCCGCCATGATGCCGCCCCACGACACCTTGGTCAGGCCGATCAGCGTGCCGAGCGCCACCGGCGCCGTCATCGAACCGGGCTGGCTGTTGATCAGGAGCGGCCACAAATAGTTGTTCCAGGAGGCGAGGAACAGGATGATGGCGAGCGCCGCCAGCATCGGCCGCGCCAGGGGCAGTGCGACGAAGAGGAAGATGCGCCATTCCTTCACCCCCTCGACGCGCGCCGCATCGAAAAGGTCGTCCGGCATCATCGAGAAGCTCTGCCGCATGAACAGCACACCGAGCGAATTGAACAGCGGCGGCACGATCAGGGCCACCCAGGTGTTGGCAAGCTTGAAATCGCGCGCAACCATGATGAATTGCGGGATCAGCACCACCGCATAGGGCAGCGTGATGGTGCCGAGGATGATGGCGACAACCACGCCCTTGCCGACGAACCTGTAGCGGGCCAGCGCCCAGCCGGCCATCGACGTCAGCAGCACCGACAGGAACGTGTAGGTCACCGCCACGGAGACCGAAATGCCGATGGCGCCGACAAAGTCGGTGTCACGCTGCAGATTGTTGAAATTGTCCATGAAATTGCCATGCGGCAAAAGCTCGATGCCGGGGCTGAAGATGCCGTTGTCCGGCATGGTCGAGAACACCACCATCATCCACAGCGGAAACAGCCAGATCAGCGCCAGCGGCGTCAGGAACAGATGCAGCGCTATGCTGCGTCCCAGCCTTGCGGAGGAGAGGGAACTCATTTCGGTTCCCTCGTCAGCCACAGCTGCACCAGCGTGATCGCGATCGCCAGCCCGGCCATGGTGTAGGCGACGGCCGACGCGTAGCCGAAGTTGAGCGACCGAAAACCCTGGCGGTAAAGCAACAGGCCAAGCGTCTCGGTGCCGCCGCCGGGTCCGCCGCGCTCGGTGATCAGGAAGGGCTCAGTGAACAGCTGCATGGTGCCGATGATCGACAGCACAAGGCAGAAAACGATGACCGGCTTCAAGAGCGGCAGAGTGATGAAGAAGAACTGCTTGAGCTTGCTGACGCGGTCGAGCGTCGCCGCCTCGTAGACATCTTCGGGTATGGACTGCATGCCGGCGAGCAGGATGATGGCGTTGTAGCCGGCCCAGCGCCAGGTGACCGCGATCATGATCAGCGCCATCGCCGGCGTGACGTTGGAAAACCAGTCGACGCTGGGCAGGCCGACGCTGTTCAAGAGCTTGTTGATGATGCCGAAATTGAGGTTGAACATCAGCCGGAAGACCGCCGAGTAGGCAACTTCGCCGACCACGACCGGGGCGAAGAAAGCAAAGCGATACAGGCCGCGTGCCTTGAGCAGCGGCGAGTTCAATAGCACCGCCATCACCAGCGCCAGCGTGATCATCACCGGCACCTGGATGACGAGGATGAGCAGCGTGTTCTTCAGGGCGTTGAAGAAGGCGGGGTCGCCGATCAACCGGCCCCAGTTGAAGGTGGGCGCGAACCGCCATGGCACGGTACGTGTCGCCTGGAAGGAGATCATGAAGGAATCGATGATCGGCCACACCCAGAAGATTGCAAAGATCAGCAGATAGGGCGCGAGGAAGCGATAAGCCGTGGCATTCTGATAGCGCATTGTAGCCTCCTTTCCGCGTTCAAGGGGGTGGCGCGCCCGTGCCGAGACACGTGGCGCGTTCGGCCCCGGACAGCATCAATGCCGCCCGGGACCGTCTCGGTCCAGATCAAGATTTGACGGGCAGTCCGGTCGCCGCGGCGATCTGGCTTGCGGCATCGTCGAGCGCTGCCTTGGCGTCGGGGTAGCCGCCGGCCAGATATTTGGTCTGCACGGCGCGGACGATGATTTCGGCGTCGCTCTGGAATTGCGTGCCGCGGCTCGGAACAACCTTGGGCAAGGTGCCGAGGATGTCCTTCCACACCGCCTGGCCGCCCCAGTAGGGTAGGCCTTGCGCGACATAGGGGTCATTGAGCGCCGACACCAGCGAGGGCACCAGGCCGAAGTCCTTCAGCATGGTGATCTGGCCTTCATTGGTTCCGAGCGTGTATTTCAGATAGGCGTAGGCGGCCTCCTTGTTCTTGGACGCCGAGGTGATGGCCAGCGAGGAGCCGCCGAGATTGGCAGCGCGCGGGCCGTCGGCGGTGAGGCTCGGCATCAGGTAGACACCCCATTTGCCGTTTTCGCCGGCTGATTCGGTGCGAATGGTGCCTTCGTACCAGCCGCCATAGACCTGGGTGGCGACGGTGCCGGCGGTGTTGTTGGTGATCTTGGTGCCCCAGTCGGCGGAGGAGACGATGCCGGCGTCCTTCATCTCCTTGACCTTGGTCATGGCATCGACGCATTTGGGCTGGTTGATCGTGATCGACTGGCCGTCCTCGGCGAAATAGGCGCAGCCCTGCTCGTTGGAAATCATGCGGAAGAATTCGCTGTCGCCGTTGAAATCCGCATTGGTCATCGAGACGCCCGGGTTGGCGGCCTGGATCTTCTTGCCGGCGGCGATGAAATCGTCCCAGGTCTTGATCGATGCCGGATCGACGCCGGCCTTCTCGTAGAAGTCGCGGCGGTAAAAGGCCGCCACAGGACCCGAATCCCACGGCATTGCATAGGCCTTGTCGCCGACTTCGAGCTCGGTGCGCTTGAAGTCGGGGAATTTCTTCTGATCCTCGGCGGTATAGCCCAGCGTATGCAGGTCGACGAAGCAGTCGGGGAACTGGCTCCAGTAGTTCTCGGCCTCGCCGTTTTCGATGGTGACGATGTCAGGCAGGCCGACGCCGCCGGCGGCGCAGCCGGCGATCGACTTGTCGTAGGTCGGCTGGTTGCCGAGATCCTGGACCGTCACCTTGACGTCGGGAAATTGCTTGTTGAAGCCGGCGACGGTCGCCTTCAGCGATGAAGCCGCGACATTCCAGCTCCAGATCGTGATTTCGCCGGATTGCGCAAAGGCCGGGGCAGAGCCCAGGGCGAGCGCGAGCGCGGCGCAGGTCATTGTGATGCGCATTGAAATCCTCCCATTCCATTTGCTCTCTCACTGTGAGCGTGGCTAGACTATGCAGTGGGCAGGGGCTGTCGCCGTCAAAGGGAATATGAAATTGGCGGAAAGTAAGATGCCGGAACGACCGTTTTACCAGCCTGGTGCCAGCAGCGTGGAAGGCTTGCCGCTGCTGCTGCAAATGTTTCACACCAGTCCTCTGGTGATGCTCAAACCGCATTGGCATGCCCAGGTCGAAGTGAATTTCATCGTGCGCGGCAGCGTGCATTACCGCATGAACGACCACGAGATTTCGCTGTCTGCCGGCGAGATGTGCCTGTTCTGGGGTGGCCTGCCGCACCAGATGGACGATTTGTCCGACGACGCCGTCTATGCCGGAGCGCATCTGCCGCTGGTGCATTTTTTCCGGCTGCACCTGCCCACGGACATCCGGCACCGGCTGATGACGGGTGCCACACTGGTGACGAGTGCCACCGACCCCTCCGACAACCATAATTTCGAGCGCTGGAACCGCTACGCCCGGTCCGGCGACCAGGCCAAGGCGGAACACGCCGTCAACGAATTGCTGCTGCGGCTGGAGCGGGTGCGGTTCGAGCACTACCGGCTCGTATCCGCAACCCCGATCGGCCAGGAAACGGGCAGCGCCTTCGACCAGCAGTCGTCGCGCAACGTCGGGCGCATGTGCGATTTCATCGCCGAGAACTTCCTCTACGACATCGATTGCGTGAACATCGCGGCGGCAGCCGACATCCATCCCAAATACGCCATGAGCCTGTTCAAGAAATCGACGGGCATGACGCTCAACGAGTATGTCAACCTTTTGCGGCTGAGCTACGCGCAGGCGCTTTTGATGCACCAGGACGCCAATGTGCTCCGCGTCGCCATGGATTCCGGCTTCGGCTCGCTCAGCGCCTTCAACAAATCGTTCCGCAAGCTGGCCGGTATGTCGCCCTCCGATTTTCGCAGAGGGGTGTCCGGCGCCAGATAGAACCCGGCGATCAGGCGGTGCTTGCCCGGCGCTGCAAATGCATTGTCGTATCTTGATCGTCGGCTGAAAGACGGGTCGCGCCGTTGCGGTCCGCGACGGCAACGCGCACAAGGGCGCCGCCGGCCGAAATGGGACCGTGCCGTACGCCCTTCCGGCCATCGCCTCGGTACCGGAACCGGGCCACTGCACGGCGTCTCATTTCCTGTCTGAAATCGCCATCTGGGCGCTGGACAGGCCGGATTCCCGTGCTATAACCCACGCGCTTTCAAGGGGCGCCCATGGCGCTTCATGAGATCCGGTGTATGAGATTTCGTTTGCCGGAACAGGCCCAGATAGCTCAGTTGGTAGAGCAGCGGACTGAAAATCCGCGTGTCGGTGGTTCGAATCCGCCTCTGGGCACCATCCCCTCCTCTCCCCATACGCCCCCTTGCCGAAGCTGCCACGCTTCCGTCTATACAAACCATTGAAATCGTTTATTTTTTTCGGCGCGCATGGCGCACTTGGACGCATTTCGACGGCTGTCAGCGCATTTGGTCCAACGGGGCGCGGGATGGTATTTCCGTTGGTATTCGGCATCTTTTTGGTATCGAAACAGCCAAAGGAGATGTGTCGAATCGCCCTTTTCCGACGTGAATTGCCGAAACGCTCGCCCCGGTCTCAAACTCGTGAAACTGTCTGACGGTGGCGGGCTCCAACCCCCGGGCTTTGCGCCAGAGCGGCCCTTGCTTTGAGGGCGGCGGACTGCCGCGTAATCTTGTTGGAAGAGCGGGAGAAACGGCCAGCTATGGACGAACTGCCGGCGAACAGCCGAAGGATTGACGTGCCACCTTTCGCAGCGCGCCGCCCTCAGACGGCGATTTGAAGCGTCCCGTAACGCTTTACCTCAGCCTCGATCTCCCTGACCAGAGTCTCTAGCGCGGGGTTCCTGGGATTGCGCGCGCGCCTGATTACATAAGCCAGGTCTGGAGCCTTTGGGAACTGGTTGTCGACAATCTCCATATCGGGCTGCAGGTACCGCTGACTCAAGATCGCGACTCCGAGCCCCGCGGTAACGCCTGCAATGATTCCGGCTGCGCTGGAGCATTCGAACACGGTCTCGAACACCGTATCCTCGTCCTGCCCGACGTCCATGCCCCAGCGCCGATAAAAACAGTTTTCATCGAAGGATAAAAATGGGACTGGCTTCCCGTTCGACAGCACCAGGTCTCGCGATTTCACCCAATGCAGCGTCTCGCGGAACAGGAGGATATCGGCGGGGCGGACCTCGTGCTGGAAGACCTGGATGATGGCGGCATCAAGGGCTCCCTGGCTGAGCTGCTCCTGCAACACGAGGCTCATGCGCACCTGCGTGCGGACGCTCACCTCCGGGTAGAGCCGGCGAAAGCGGCCGAGAATGCGCGAAAGGTCCGTGCACGTCGTATCCTCGGTCATTCCCAGCGCGATCTTGCCTTGCAAAGTGCTTTTCGACAGGCTCAGGACCGCCTCGTCATGGATGCCCAGAATGCGCCGCGCATAGCCAAGCAGATCCTGTCCGGCCGTGGTGAACATCGGCGCATTTGCTTTCCGGGTGAGGATTTCGCAGTCGAGACTCGTTTCAAGCCTCCTGATCTTGTGGCTGACGGCCGACTGCGACAGGCCGAGAATCTCGGCCGCGCGCGTCACGCCGCCGTGCTTCTCGATCGCGACGAGCGCGCGCAAGGCGTCGACATCCAGGCGGCGGGTCATCACTCCAGCCATGACAATACTCGCTTGAAACTAAAGAGACGCGCCAATCTCTGATCCTCTGTTGTCCTTAAGGCAAGTCGATATGCCGGTTTTCGGACCACTTCATGATCATATCGAAATTTGTCATGTGCAAAAGCGCGTGCGTGTCGTCAATAGTCCGCGCCAAAATTGGCCGTGATCCGCTTCCGGGTCACGGGCGCCTGACCAAAGAGATGCCATGACGCTCCTGCACGCCAAAGCCCATCGCCTCGTGTGGCCAATGATGGCGACGGCGCTGGTCATAAGCTGGAGTTCCGGCTTCGTCGGCATCCGCTACGCCAGCGGGAATGCCGATGTCATGCTGGTGCTGTTCTGGCGGACACTGATGTCCGGATTGATCCTCTCGCCATTTGCTCTCCTGATCGGAGCGCGCATAAGCGCCCGTGCCCTGGTCCAGCAGATGGTCTTCGGCGTGGCGATGATGTTCCTCTATCTCGGCGGATTCGCGCTTGCCATCGGCCAGCGCGTGCCGACCGGCCTTGTCGCGCTGATTTCCGATCTTGTCCCGCTCGCCATCGCGGCCTTGTCACAGCCGGTGCTGGGACACCGACTGACCGGGAGACAATGGATCGGAACGGCCCTCGGAGCGACGGGCGTTCTCATCGTCTCGCTGGACAGCCTGAGCCTCGGGACGGCCCCGGCCTGGGCATATCTGTTGACGGTCGCTTCCATGATGGTTCTGGCGCTGGCAACCCTGGTGCAGAAGCGGATGGGGACGATCAATATGCCCATCCATCAGAGCCTGTGCATTCAATGCCTGACGGCAGCAATCCCTTTCGCCGCTTGCGCCGAATGGAATGGCGGGCTGATGCCGCCCCTCGATGCCCGGTTTGGATTCGGCATCGCTTGGCTGGTGCTGTTTTCGACCTTCTTCTGCTACAGCACGTATTATGTAAGCCTGCGCCTCTACACCGCCTCACAGGTCAGCAGCGTGATCTATCTCAGCCCACCGGTGACGATGCTCTGGGGCTGGTCGATGTTCGGCGAGCCGCTTTCGAAGGCGATGCTGGCTGGCCTTGTGGTGACACTGTTCGGTGTCTGGTTCACCTCGTCGGGCAGCGCAGCGGCGAAGGACTTTCAGCTCCGTCAGCAGCAGATCGGCTAATCCCCAAGGCGAAATCGACCTCGCGATCGATCGCGATCCACGCCGGCGTCGCTTCACCCACGCACATCAAAGGAGGTAAACCCATGAAGCTCACAGATTTCAAAGCCCTGACCTTCGACTGCTACGGCACCCTGATCGATTGGGAATCCGGCATGATCGACGGGCTGAGGCCGCTGACCGAACGGGCCGCCCGCACGTTGAACCGGAACGACATTCTGGAGGCGCACGCCCGGCACGAATCCAGCCAGCAGAAATGGACGCCGGGGAAACGCTACCGCGATCTTCTGGCGATCGTTTACAAGCGACTTGCGGAGGAGTGGAGTGTCATCGTCACTCCTGAGGAATGCGTGGCGTATGGCGAAAGCGTGAAGGATTGGCCGGCTTTTGCCGACACCGCTGAAGCCTTGCAGTACCTCAAAAAGCACTACAAGCTGATCATCCTCTCCAACGTCGACAACAAAAGCTTCTCGTTCAGCAACAAGAAGCTCGGCGTGGACTTCGACGCGATCTATACGGCGGAAGATATCGACTCCTACAAGCCTTCCGACCGGAACTTCAACTATATGCTCGAAAAGCTCGGTACAATCGGGATAGAGAAGCGAGAGATCCTACACACCGCGGAAAGCATGTTCCACGATCACGTTCCCGCCAACCGCTTCGGCCTGACATCGTGCTGGATCCATCGCCGGCATGCGGATCAGGGCTTCGGCGCCACGATGAACCCAGGCGAGGTGCCGGTGGTGGATTTCCGATTCGACAGCATGGCCGATCTGGTGAAGGCGCACGCTGAAGAAATACGGGGCTGATGTTCGAACCGCCAAGCAACCTGTTGCGTGACACCGCGCGCCCGACCCGATCTGGAAGGAGACAGTCGCGGACCGATGGTTGCCAAGGTCACTTCGAGAGTTGTTCAACGCAATTCGTCGAAAGCAGCCCGCCGGCTTCCGGGAAGCAGATGCTCGGAAGCGCTGGCATATCCCCACTATCTGCGGCCGATAGGCCGGCCAGGGAACTGGTCCGTCAACGAGTTCCGCACCCCGAGTTCTTGGCCTTTACGCAGTCTGAACCCGAAGAGCCTCCGCTTACTCTCTTCTGACTGTCATCGTGGGTGGCGCACCCTCGAACTTCCACAGGATCGACGGTAAGGTCCGTTTTCCCGCACCACCAATATTTGCCTCTATGACCGACATGAGGCGCAAGCTGCCATTCGGTAGAAGATAAATGCGGGCGCGGATCTCGACGGCGAACGCGGCTCACGCTCCTGCGTCCTCAATGGCGCGGCCGCCCGCACCTGCCAGCGGGGATCCGGCACCCGCGGTCGTGCGACCGCTTAGCCACCTGATTGCTGTGGGCATCGGCTTGGTGGCTTTCGCAATGTTCGGGCTGTGGCTGCACGGCTGGCCGTTGGGAGTCTCGCCCTTCGCTTGAACGTCCGCAGCCACGGCGCGCCTTCGAGATGGCCTGGCGAATCCCACCAGTTGCCGCGGATCGAGCGCCTCGCAGACGCCACAGTGAACCAATGCTTGGCATAAGGTCGGCACATCAGAATTTTGATCCATAGACGGACTCCAGCCGGCAACGTTGCGGTTCGGCTCGGATCGAGCCTTGCGACGCTGCAAACACGAGCGGTACAGGATACAATCACCGGAGCGAACGTGTCCCCGGGATGGCTCAAATGTCCTCCGTCGATTCTCTCGCCGCGAGATTATTGTCGGCGACATTGATGTTCGATCGGGCGTCGTTGCTGGCGCTCGAGGCTTTGGCTGCCGAATCCGACCGTCGGGTCCTGAGGCGCGGTGAGGTCTTGGTTCGCGAAGGCGATCCATCGGACAGGTTCTTCGTCGTGCTGTCCGGTCGCTTTACGGTACACAAAGGAGAGCCGATTGGCTCGGTCGCCGAGATCGCACAGGGCGAGCTAGTCGGCGAAATTGGTTTCTTTGCAGGACTGCCCCGTACGGCCACTGTCCTTGCAGCGCGCGATTCGATCGTCCTTGAAATCAGTCGTAATCATTTCGAGAAGGCGGCAGAGGCTTTGCCGAACCTGAGAGAGGCGGTCACAATATTTCTGGCGCGCCGGTTCGCCACGCAATCTCCGATTTTGTCACGTCCCCAGAATCCTGCCAAGATCCGAACGCTTGCCATCATTGCAGCCGGCGGAAGTCGCATCTCACCGGTTTTCATCGGGCACCTACAGCAAGAGTTCGGCGCGGTCACGCGCGCTCAGTTCGTTTCCCGGCTTGACGTCCACGCGAAGTTCGCAGGTCGTCCGATCGACGGCCAGCCGGTCCTTAACTGGTTGAACGAACTGGAGGCGCAAGCTGAATTCGTTGTCTACGTCGCCGATGAAGAACCTAATGAATGGACACGAGTCTGCATTCGCCAGGCCGATACTGTCCTATTGCTGGCTGACGCGTCCTCCTCGCCTCGCTTGAACGCGTCCGAGGAATTGGCGCTATCGGTCCATCCACCAGCGACCGGTCGGCTTGTCCTAATTCACGACAATCGCTCGGCTGCGGTCTCCGGCACCTCTGCGTGGCTCGACGAGCGTCCCTATGTCGGCCAGCATCATCACGTTGCGCTGGAGGACGGGGCTGATATCCAGCGCCTGGTTCGATTTATTTCCTGCAAGGCACGTGGCTTCGTGGCGGCGGGGGGTGGGTCCCTGGGCAGCGCCCATCTGGGCGTCTACAAGGCCTTCTTCCAGGCGGGCGGGCGCTTCGACTATCTCGGCGGGACGAGTTCCGGAGCGGCGATGATGGCCGGCTTCGCAAGAGGATTGGACGCGGAGCAGATCGACCGCGGCACGCACAACATATTTGTCAAGAGTCGGGCGTTTCGGCGCCCCACCTTGCCGCGTTTCGCGCTTCTAGATCACAAAACCTTCGATCGAGCCCTTCGGGCGGAATACGGCGACGTTCTGATCGAAGATCTTTGGCTTCCGTTCTTTGCACTTTCGACCAATCTGAGCAGCCGTCAGCCCCATGTCCACCGTCGTGGAAAACTCTGGCAAGCCGTTCGGGCATCCGGCTCGATCCCGGGTGTCCTGCCGCCGTTCTTTACGGCTGACGGCGATATGCTTGTAGACGGCGCCATCATGAACAATTTGCCGCTGGAACAGATGAGGGAACTCAAGACCGGCCCCAATGTCATCGTGAGCTTTGGGTCCAGTGGACCGCAAAAATACCCCATCGACTATGACCGCATCCCCGGAAGATCGGAACTGGCGGTCGCCCTGCTGAACCCTTTCGGCCGTGCCCGGTTGCCGCAGGTTCCGAGCATGCTTCAGGTTATTGCCGCGAGTATGCTGACACACGGGCCGCAAGACATTGCCGTCGGCGACGAGGATGTCTTGGTCTGTCCGCAGGTTTCGAGCACGATCAGCTTCATGGATTGGAGTCGGCATTCCGAGTTGTTTTCGGACGCCTACGACCGCACGGCGCAATGGATCGAGGAACGTCTCCGCCAGAACGACTCAGGGCTCCGGGCGGTGCTCGGTAACGCACATACTTAGCGCATCACAGCCTGACTTGCTCGATAATCCTGTCGGCCGAGTGCTAAGCGACCCGGACGGCCGCGTAGTCGATGTCCAGAACGGAATCGATGACAGCGCAAGACTTCGAGTTGGGATCCCCGACCACGTAGCTGACCGTGTTCGTGGTCGCGTCGAAGAAGGCCTTAACCCTCGGGCTTGACTGAAAGGTCGGTCTCGAAGGGGATCGGAACGTACACGCAGTTTCTCGTTCTATCCTTGGCCAAGTCGGGCGGATGCTAGAAGATCTTCCCCGGATTCATCAAGCCTTGCGGATCGATCGCGCCTTTCAGCGCCGCCATCGGGTCCACCGCGCGGTCACCGTGCTCGGTTCGAAGATAGGCCTTCAACGGTATCGGCAGCCAGTCCTTCCCGGCAAGCTCTTTCTCGGTCAGCCCACCGCCTCGTCCTTCGCGCGCGTTCCACCGCCTTGGTCGCCGTCTAGCTGAATCCGGCTTCGCGCACGGTAAGCGCATCCGAGCGCGCTCCTAACGCGCCGATGTGGGCTGACCAGTGATGAGGCTACTTTCGCTGTTCCGTCATCCGCCCGCTAGATGCTCGCTTTTCGCTGGATTGAAAATCCTTCAATATTGGAAAGATCCACTTCAGAATTGAGGCGATTTCCGGATCGATATTCCAATTTGAGATGCCTTTCATCGATTCTTTAGAAGATGGTTTCGTTGAGGTTGCGCGATTCCGTTGCTAGCGTTTGAAACGCTTCAAAAGGAGCCAGGTTGTTGCAACGCAAGCGCCCCACAATAGCGGATGTCGCACGAACCGCCGGTGTCTCCATCGGCACGGTCTCGAACTTCATCAACGGAACTGCGGCTCTCAAGGACGGCACGCGAGACCGTATCGAAAAGGCGGTAGCGGCCTTGATGTACCGTCCAAGTTCGTTTGCGCGCTCCCTTCCCGGCCGCGCACCGCAGCGGCTAAAAAATCTCGATCATTTGCCTAGACTTCTCGTCGCGGGCCGGGTGAGCGTCGACTTCCTGTGCCGCGTCGACGTGCTGCCGCACCGCGACGACCGGATAACCGCAAGCCACATCGAAAAGGCGTTGGGTGGTCCCGCGGCCAATCTCGCGGTCGCCGCCGCCGGCGTTGGCGCGCCCTACGCTCTCGACGTCGAATTGGCGACTGCAGTCGGCCAGGACGCGGAGAGCGACTGGGCATTGGGCGAGCTTTCCAAACTGGGTGTCCACGCCCTACCCATCCGCAGCACGCCGAACAACCGGCTGTCACAGGCGATCGTCATCATCGAGCGCAACGGCAGCCGCACCATCATCAGCGAGCCGTTCGAGCTGGGCGAGGTCGACCTTACGGCCAACCTCGATATCCAGCCCGAGCAGCGCCCGACGTGCCTGCACATCGAGGGCTTCCACTATGAAACGATGACGGCGTCCATAGCTCGTTTTCACCAGGCGGGCTGGAAGGTGAGCCTGCATTCGCCCGGCCTGCCCAAAAGCGCGCGCACGCCTGAGGTCTTTGCGCAGATGGTCAAACAGATCGACCTCACCTTCATCAACGACGTGACGATCAGGGAGATCTACGGCTTCGGCGCGCGCATGGCGTCTATGATTGATGAGGTGCGGCAGGTGCTGTCACGCATCAAACCACGCGGGACGGTCGTGCTCACCTTGGGGGAATTCGGCGCAGTTGTCTTTCCGGCTACGGGCGGACCGCAGATCGAAGTGCCGGCGCTGCCGGTCAACCGGGTGGACGCGACCGGCGCCGGCGACAGCTTCGCCGGCATCTTCCTCAGTCTCTGGCTGCATGGCGCGTCGCTGGAGACGGCCGCCCGCTACGCCGCGACCGGCGCAAGTCTGACGACGACGGTCGAGGGCGCGCAGGGATACATTGCCGACTTTGCCACGCTGAAGGCCGCCGCCGCGGCCAACAACGACGCGGTAGCAAGCTAGATCAATGGCTTACCAGACCCGCGCCACCCAGAAAGCAACAGGCTGACCAGCCAGAATTGGAGAACGTCACCATGACCAAAGCAAAAGTCCTGCTGGTCGGCGAGAGCTGGATGAGCTCGGCGACGCATTACAAAGGCTTCGACCAGTTCAGCAGCGTCACCTTCCATCTCGGCGCGACGCCGCTAGTCAACGCCTTGAAGGACAGCGAATTCGACCTTGACTACATGCCGGCCCACGAGGCCGTCGAAAAGCTGCCCTTCACCATCGGAGGCCTGTCGCAGTACAAGGCGATCATCCTCTCCGACATCGGCGCCAACTCGCTGCTGTTGCATCCCGACGTCTGGCTGCATGGCAAGACGGTGCCCAACCGGCTCAAGCTGCTGCGCGATTGGACGCATGCCGGCGGCGGCCTGGTGATGATCGGCGGCTATTTCTCCTTCCAGGGCATCGACGGCAAGGCGCGCTGGCATCGCACCGCGGTCGAGGAGGCGCTGCCGGTGACCTGCCTCCCTTATGACGATCGGCTCGAAATTCCCGAAGGTTTTCGGCCCGAGATCATCGGCGCCGCGGATCATCCGCTCTTTGCCGGCATAAAGGGCGAATGGCCGATCCTGCTCGGCGCCAATGAGGTCATCGCACGCGATCGCGGCGACGTCGAGATCCTGGCGCGGCTGCCGCAGGACCAGGGCGGCCATCCATTGCTCGTGACCGGGCGTCATGGCGAGGGCCGCACGCTGGTGTGGACATCGGATATCGGCCCGCACTGGCTACCGAACAGCTTTGTCGAATGGCCGGGATATGCGCGCCTTTGGACCAACGTGCTGCGCTGGGTCAGCAAAGCTGCTTGAGCCAATCCATCACCGCCGGAGCAACTGCCATGACGGCACCCTTTCTCGTCGCCAGGAACATCGCCAAGCGCTTCGGCGCGTTGACGGCGCTTGCCGACGTCGACCTTGAAATCCGCTCCGGCGAAGTGCTGGCGCTGCTTGGCGATAATGGCGCTGGCAAGTCGACCTTCATCAAGATCCTGGCCGGCGCTCACCCGCCGAGCGATGGCGAACTCGTCATCGAGGGCAGCCCGGTCGTCTTCTCCTCGCCCAAGGACGCGGCCGCGTCGGGGATCGCAACGATCTTCCAGGAACTGGCGCTGTCAGAAAACCTGTCGATCGCCGAAAACGTCTTTCTCGGGCGAGAATTGAAACGCTCCATTTTTGGCATCCCATTCCTCAAGCGCAAGGAAATGCGCCAGCGCGTCGATGGTCTCCTGCAGGAACTCGACGCCCATATTTCCGATCCTGAAGCTCCGGTCGGCAGCCTGTCCGGCGGTCAGCGCCAGGCCGTCGCCATCTGCCGGGCGCTTAATCTGAACGCCAGGCTGGTGATCATGGATGAGCCCACAGCCGCCCTTGCCGTCGCCGAAACACGCAAGGTGCTGGCGCTGACGCGGCGGCTCGCTGCGCGCGGCTGCGCCGTGGTGCTGATCAGCCATAACATTTCCGAAGTCTTCGAGGTTGCGGACCGCATCGTGGTGTTCCGGCGCGGCCGCAAGGTGGCCGAACGGCTGGCCGCCGAGACCAACCACGAGGAAGTCGTTTCGCTCATAACGGGCGCCCATCCCGACGTGCGGGCGCTCGAAAAAACAACATGAAACGCGCGTCATTCCAGCGAGGATCAAACACAATGCTTTCGCAGTTCAAAAAAGCGCTCGCCGTCTCCGTACTGTCGCTCGCCATTGCCTCGGCCGCGTCCGCCGCCGATAAGCACAGGATAGCCTTCGTGCCGCAGCTGATCGGCATTCCCTATTTCAACGCCATGGAAGCCGGCGGCAACCGCGCCGCCAAGGATCTCGGCGTCGACTTCATCTATTCCGGCCCCGTCGACACCAATCCGGTCGACCAGTTGCAGATCGTCCAGAACCTGATCGACCAGGGCGTCGAGGCGGTCTCGGTCAGCGTGCTCGATGCCTCCAGCATCGCCCCCGTAGTCGAGAGCGCCAAGGCGAAAGGGATAAAGCTGTTCACCAGCGACAGCGATGCGCCCGACAGCGGCCGCGCCGTCTATGTCGCGCAGGCAACCGATGAGGGCCTTGGCACCACAATCATCGACGAACTCGTCAAGCGCGTCGGCGAAGACGCAACAATCGGCATCGTCTCCGGCGAGGCGACGGCGTCCAATCTCAACGCCTGGATCGGCTTCATGCAGAAACAGGCCGCCGCCAAATATCCGAAGCTGAAGCTGCTCGACCCGCAATTCGCCGGCGGCACGGCCGAGCGCGCCGCGCAGATTTCCGGCGACCTGATGGCGGCCAACCCCGACATCAAGGCCATCATCGCCGTTGCCTCCTCGACCTGCCCGGGTGTCGCCCAGGCGATCGAGACCGCCGGGAAAATCGGCTCCGTCATTGGCGCCGGCTATTGCAGCCCCAACACCGCGCGCTCCTACCTGAAGAGCGGTGCCTTCGGCTTCACCGTGCTGTGGGATCCCGAGCAGCTCGGCTATCTCACGGTCTGGGCTGGCAAGCAGCTCATCGACGGCAAGGCTTTCGAGGCCGAAAACAAAATTGCCGGCCTGGAGAAGCCCGCCACCTATGACGCCGCCAAAGGCATCTTGTTGCTCGGGCCGCCAGCTGTCTTCACCAAGGACAATGTCGACAAGTTCAACTTCTGAGCCCTGACGTGAGCGCGGTGCGACAGTCTGGAAACGGTGTCATCTCCATGAACGGGCGGGAGTGGTCTCTGCTTGTCGCCTGTCTGCTGGCGATCGTCGTCTTTGCTGTCGCATCGCCGCACTACGCCACCTCCGGCAATGCGGTCACCGTGCTGCGCAACAGCGCCGAACTGCTTTTGATCGGCCTCGGCATGACCCTGCTGCTCGCCATGGGCGGCATCGATGTGTCGATCGGCATCGTCATGGGTCTGGCGGCCATTGCGATCGGCCGCATGCTCGGCACCGACGGCAATCCGCTGCTGGCGCTTGTCGTCGGCCCGTTGGTCGGCGCGCTGCTCGGCTGTGTGACCGCCGCCGTCGTCGTCCTCGGTCGCGTTCCGGCCATTGTCGGAACGCTCGGCCTGCTCGGCATCTACCGCACCGCCGTGTTCGTGCTGCTTGGCGGGCAATGGCTCTCCGGCCTGCCCTCGACCCTTACCGATCTGCTCGCCGCGAGTGTGCTCGGCATTCCTGTCCCCGCCCTGGTGATCGCTGCAGCCTATTTCACGGTCTGGCTGGCGCTGCGGCGCACCCCCTATGGGCTGCATCTGCTGGCGATCGGCAATTCGGAGGAGAAGGCGCGGCTCTCAGGTATCCCGGTGGTCAAGGTTCGCTTCATGACCTTCGTCGTCAGCGGTATCCTGACCGGCATCGCCGCCACCTTCTACGTCGCAACCTACCGCAATGTCGAAATGAGCATCGGCAGCACGCTGGCGCTTGACGCCATTGCCGCGGTCATCCTCGGCGGCACCAGCATACTGGGCGGCCGCTGCAGCCTGCTCGGCACCGTGCTTGGCGTGCTGCTGCTCAGGATCCTCCAGAACGGCCTGCTTCTGATCGGCATCCCTTCGCTCTGGCAGCCTGTCGTCACCGGCGTTCTCATCATCGGCGTGCTTGGCTTCGAAGCCATTTCCAATCGCCTTCCGCTGACCCGCTTCCAGCGAGCCCGCACATGAAGACGCTGCGCAATCTGCAAGGCCCGGCCCTTACGCTCGCGCTTCTGTGCGGGCTTTGGCTGATCGTCATTGTCGGCTTGGCTGTGCTCAAGCCCGCGGTCTTCAACCTTGGCACCGTCACCACCATCCTCCAGTTCTCGACCATTCTGGCGCTGGTCGGGCTTGGCCAGGGCCTGGTCATCCTCGCCGGCGGCGCCGGCATCGACCTGTCGGTCGGCGGCGCGGTTTCGCTCTCCGCCATCATCGCCATGCTGTCGCTCAAACTGGGTTTGCCGCCGGTGCTGCTGCCGCTAGCTTGCGTCCTGGCCGGCGCACTGCTCGGCGCCCTCAATGGCGTGCTGGTCAACCGGCTCGCGCTTCTGCCCTTCATCGCGACGCTCGGCACCTTCTTCGTCTATTCCGGCACAGCGCTTGCCGTTACCGGGGGTGCGGCTCAATCCGGCGTGCCGGCCTGGCTGCTCGTGTGGGGGCGTGGCGTCGTCATAGGCATCCCCATGCCGTTTCTCACCCTCGCCATCCCCTGCTTTGCGCTCGCCGGCCTGGTGCTGATGTCGACCGCCTGGGGGCGTTGGATCTACGCCATGGGCTTCAATGAACGTTCGGCCAGGCTGGTCGGCATTCCGGTCGATCGCGTCCGCCTCATCCTCTATGCGCTGAGCGGTGCGCTCGCCGGCGCCGCCGGCCTTGTCTCGCTCGCCTGGCTCGGCAGCGGCAGGCCCAATATCGGCCAGAACCTCGAACTGGAATCGCTCACCGCCGCGATGCTTGGCGGCATCGCTATCACCGGCGGGCGCGGCGGCGTCGGCGGCGTGTTCGCGGCCGTGCTGCTTTTGGTCACGCTGAAGACCGGCCTGCTGCAATTGAACATCAACACGGTTTGGCAAGTGGGGATTGTCGGCGCCCTTCTGGTGTTCGTCCTTCTTGCCGACCGGCTTTCCCAACGTTGGAGATCATGATGCCTTCCATGGAAGAGACTATCGCCGCCCGCGTCGAGGCAGCGGCCGATCGTATCGTCGAAACGCTGAGCGATCTCGTCGCCTTCCCCTCGATCGTGAAATCCAATCCGAAGGAGGCCGGGCCGGGTGAGCGTGATTGCCAGCTCTATCTGCAAAAACGCATCGAAGCGCTCGGCTTCACGTCCGATCTCTGGGATCCGGACGGCCCGGCGCTTTATGAAAAATACAAGGGACGTGCCGGCGCCAACAAGGGCAGGACCTTTGACGGCCGGCCCAATCTCGGCGGCGTCCTGAAGGGTACCGGCGGTGGGCGTTCGATCATGCTCACCGGCCATATCGACGTCGTGCCGCCGGGCGCCGCCGGACACTGGGCAACCGATCCGTTCCAGCCCGTGCTGAAAGACGGCTTCCTGCACGGCCGTGGCACCGTCGACATGAAGGGCGGCGTCGCCTGCATGCTGATGGCGGTCGAAATCCTAAGGGAGCTGCAAATCCCCCTTTCCGGAGACATCGTCTTTACCACTGTCGTCGACGAGGAGATCGGCGGCATGGGCTCGCTTGCCATGGTCGACCGCGGCTTTCACGCCGACGCCGGCATCATGACCGAGCCGACGGCAAACAGGATCGCGCCGCTCTGCCACGGCATACTGTGGGGCAGGATCGTCATCGACGGCATAGGTGGGCATGCCGAGCTGACGCCGAATGCCTGGTATTCGAGCGGCCCGGTCGATGCCGTGCAGTTGTGCCGGCAAATCCTCGACGGCATCGACATCCTCAACCGGCGCTGGATGTTCGACCCGAAAAAGAACCATCCGCTGATGGATTTGCCCAACCAGATCATCGTTACTCAGATCAATGCCGGCGAGCACCCCTCCTCCATGGCCGGGCGCGGCGAGATCATCATCGACGCGCAGTACCTGCCGAGCGAGCATGACGAATTCAGGTTGGGCGGCAACGTCAAGCGCGAGATCGAAGAGCATATTGCCCATGTCTGCCAGGCGGACCCTTATCTGCGTCTGCACCCTGCCCGCGTCGAATGGATTCTTGATGCCGACTGCGCCGAAATCCCCTCCGACAGCCCGTTCGTGAGTGTCTTCCAGGAAGCTGTGAAGGACGCCAATCTGTCGCCGGTGCTCAGCGGCTTCGGCGCGCACAGCGACATTGGCCTGCCGACCGGCCTCGGCAACACGCCGACGGTCAACTTCGGCCCGGGCGACCCGGCGCAGGCGCATCAACCCAATGAGCGTGTCTCGGTGCGAGACCTCGTCGATTGCACCAAGGCGATCGCCATTGCCGTCGAAAAGTGGTGCCGCTAGCGAACCTCGCCCCCTTGCTGTCGACGTATTCTTGCACCTGGGAGGGGCTGCAAAACGGCCTTGAGGGCACCCGATCCCATGAAATTCCCCGATGCTTTTTGAATTTCCGGCGATGATCGTCGCATTGGTGGATATGGTACCGATTTGCCAGCCATGGCCTGCTAAGAGTACGTGAAAACAGATCAATAAATCTCTACCCCCCACTACTACCTTTAGACATGATGTCTCACCTCCCAATATCCGTTAAATTCAAGTACGCCGCAGCGTTGCTTGGCATTCAAGCTACCGCTGGACTAAAGGGGCGCGTTATGCACCAAGTCAAAGTCGTTTGCCCTAACTGCCAGATGCCGGGCGCTGGACCCCTGAGGATGAACTGCACAAAGTGCGGCGGAACCGGCTTTGTCTACGAGTCGAGAATGGATCCCGGTCCAGCTAGGGGCTTCCTCCGGCTGGTTGTTATTGGCGCCGCTATCATGCTGACCTATTGGTACGTTACCGGCATCACCTACCATGGGTATTAAACCGCTAAGCGCCTTCCGCCTCTGCGCTATCGCCGTTGACGGTCGGGGTGCATTTCCCCTCATGCGCGCGATCCCAGACTGACGCGCGAAAAATCCGCCTGACTTGGGCGGGTTCGCGGCGCATCTCTACACCTTAACGGAGACGCCGAAGCCTGCCCGTGGCGTCATAGCACATCGTCGAGTGAAACAACATTGCGCTCGTTGGCCCACCAGCGGATTTGATTTGCTTGGTGATCCCCCAACCTTAGGGCAAACTACCTGCCGGGGCTCCAGGAGGAGAAATGAGAGCACGCGCTGCAACGCTCGGGGATCTCGAGGATGTCTTTCGCGGCCTGTCCAAGCGGATGTCGGACGAATACGTCGCTGCCGGCAAGGACAGCAAGATCGCTTACGACAATTTGATGATGAACTTGAAAGAAGGCCGTGCGCATGCGCTTGTCGAGGGCGACAAGACCGTGGCGATCATCGCCTGGCATGAGAACAGCGACGCTGCCAATACGCTGTTCGCCGCACAGGAGGATTTCTTCCGTGCCGCGACCATTCGCTTCTGCAAACGGCATATCAGGCACATCCAGGCACTCGCCGGCAACCTGCCCATTCACTCGCGCAGCTGGCTCCAGGGGTCGGATGTCGCAAGATGGTTTCACCTGATCGGCTATGTCGAACGCGGCCAGGAGAACGGCGCCACTGTCTTCGAGCTGCCGCCGGCTCGCGGATAGAAATCCCGGTGTCGGTAGAGGTTCGATCGGCCGCATGCCTTGGTGATCAATGGATATTTTCACGCTTCGTCATCCTGGGCGGCATAGCAAGGGCGAAACCACGCGGCCCAGACCATCCGCGGCTTGAAACGCGGCAAATGAAACTGAGACGATGCGCCGCGTCCTGAGCGATCAGGCTGTCGGCGAGCGACGGCAAGGCGATTCGGCCACGCTATGCCCAGTTGCGACGTCACGCCCCACCGAAAATCGCCGCCCGGGCGACCAATCCACGTTCGGCATCATTTTTCCTCCACGAATTCGTTCCATGATGGATGGTCCACGGCCGCCTTCGGGCAGGTGTGCCCAGGATTATCCGAGATCAAAGACGGCCAGGGCACGAATCAAAAAAGTCGGCGGCACGCTGCGGCGGAAAGGTGTAGAAGACCGTGCCGAACGCATCGAGGGCAGTGCGATCGGGTTGCGCTCGGCAAGGCTTGATGATTTGTTGCCGCTATACGGAGAACGAGTAATGCGTGAGCCTGCCGGTCAAGACGAATATGGGTCGACCAATCCCTTCGACCCGGACGATCTGCCGACGTTGAACGCGATAGGTCCAAGCATGGGAAGCGGCAACGACTTCGAGAAATATGCGGTTGCCGTGATCATCGTGTTCGGCGCGCTGATCATTGGTGGGTTGATGGCCGCGTCGATGACCTTCGGGCACCGCAATGGGTTCCTCTTTGCACTTGGCGGCGCCACATCGGCCTGGATATCGGGAAACGCGCTGCTGCTCGACCGGCCGCGCATTTACGCGCTGTTTGTCGGCATCGCCGCGTTGTTGCTGATAGCGTCGACCGTCACGCTGATTTCGTGACGGTCCGGCTTGTGAATTAAGACATCAATATCCGAGTGCTTCGCCCGATGCGGCGCGGCTGTCGATAGCGCCATTGTAGCGCGCGCCGCCGCCCTTCTCGATCTCCGCCAGGCTCTTGCCACCAACCAGGATGCCCGCAGCCTGGCCCCAGGTCTTATCACCGAGATCTAGGTGGTAGCCCATGCCGGCCAGCAGTTTTTCGGTATCCGGCGACAGGCCGAACGGCTCGATGTAAACGGTGTCGGGGAGCCATTGGTGGTGGATGCGCGGCGCGTCGATCGCCTCCTGGATGTTCATGCCATGGTCGACGACGTTGACGATGGCTTCCAGCGTGATGGTGATGATGCGCGAACCGCCCGGGCTGCCGATGACCATGAACGGCTTGCCGTCCTTGGCCACGACGGTCGGGCTCATCGACGACAGCGGCGTCTTCTTCGGCTGGATGGCGTTGGCCTCGCCCTGGACCAGACCATAGAGGTTAGGCACGCCGGGTTTCTGGGTGAAATCGTCCATCTCGTTGTTGAGCAGGATGCCGGTGCCGTCGGCGACGACGCCGGCGCCGAACGAGCCATTCAGCGTATAGGTAACAGCGACCGCATTGCCGTCATTGTCGATGATCGAATAATGCGTCGTCTCCTTGCTCTCGCCAAAGCCCTTCGGCATCAGGTCCTGCGACACGCCGGCCCGGAACGGATCGATCTTGTCGCGAATGTCCTTGGCATAGGCCTTGTCCAACAGTTTCGAGACCGGGTTGTCGACGAAATCGGGATCGCCGAGTGCTGAATTGCGGTCGACATAGGCATAGCGCATCGCCTCGACCATGACATGGACCGTGTCGGCGGAACTGGCGCCGAGATAAGACAACGGATAACCTTCCAGCACGTTGAGGATTTCGCAGATGATGACGCCGCCGGAGCTTGGCGGCGGCGACGATGTGATCTCATAGCCGCGATAGGTACAGGTCACGGGCTTCAGTTCGCGAACCGCATATTGCTCGAAGTCCGACTTGGCCAGGATACCGCCCTTGGCGCCGCTTGCCTTGACGATGGCGTCGGCAATGGCACCTTTGTAGAAGGCATCAGCGCCTTTCTCGGAAATGGCGGCGAGCGAGGCGGCAAGGTCCGGCTGGACCAGCCGCTCGCCGATGCCATAGGGCTTGCCATCGGGTTTCAGGAAGATGGCGGCAGCCGCGGGATCCTTCGCCAACCTGTCGGCACTGCCGGCAAAGGAGGCGGCGTCGCCCTGATTGAAGATGAATCCATCCTTGGCATAGCTGATCGCCGGCGCCATCAGATCCTGTCTGGACAAGGTGCCGTATTTCTCGCGCGCCGTCTCGAAGCCGGCAACGGAACCAGGCACGCCGACCGCGAGATAGCCGTCGAGGCTGGCGCCCTTCACCGGGTTGCCGTCCTTGTCGAGATACATGGTCTTGGTCGCCGCCAGCGGCGCCCGTTCGCGAAAGTCGAGGAAGGTCGATTTGCCGTCCTTGAAGCGGATGGTCATGAAGCCGCCGCCGCCGATGTTGCCGGCATTGGGGTAGACGACGGCGAGCGCATAGCCGACGGCGACTGCCGCATCGATCGCATTGCCGCCCTTCTTCAGGATCTCGACACCGACTTCAGACGCCAGATGCTGGGCTGTCACCACCATGCCGTGCTCGCCCTTGGCCGGCGCGGGTGACGCGGCGAAGGCGTTCGTCAAGGGCGCCAGGACGAAGGTGATGGAAAGACTGGCGGCGATCAGTGTTCGACGGTTGAGAGGCATGGCGGTTCTCCGGGCGGGGGGACGCCTAGAAGAACCCGTTGGGATCGCCGAGTCCACCCGTCAATGATGGACCAGACGGATCAATTGAGATGTCAGACAATGCCACCCGAGCCGCCGGCGACCGCCGGGCGTTCCGCGGCCACCTTGGCGCGGTAGCCTGCCGCCCGGTAGGCGGCGACCGGATCGATGGCGCCACCGGTCTTCAACCGCGCCATGGCGAGGATAGGCTCGACATCGGTGCGGTAGGCGGCTTTCAGCGTCTGCGTCGCCATCAGCGCGTCATTGCCGTCCTGATAGACTTCCAGCGCCCTGCGGTCGACCAGCAGCGCCTGCGCATAGGCGCGCTGGACCTCGACCGCCGACAGCATCAGGCTTTCGATAGGGTCGGTGACGTTGTGGCTCTGGTCGAGCATATGGGCCGGGTCAAAACCTTCGGCGCTGGAAAGTTCGGCATCGACCAGTTCGTTGAAGACGAGGAACAGCCGGTAGGGATCGATCGAACCGGCATCGAGGTCGTCGTCGCCATATTTCGAATCGTTGAAATGGAAGCCGCCGAGCTTCTTGAACTGGATCAGCCGCGACACGATCATCTCGATGTTGACGTTGGGCGCGTGGTGACCAAGGTCGACCAGGCAGAACGCTTTGTCGCCCAGTTCCTGCGCGATCATGTAGTTGGTGCCCCAGTCCTGCACGACGGTGGAGTAGAAGGCCGGTTCGTACATCTTGTGCTCGGTGAACAGCTTCCAGCCGTCCGGTAGTCCGGCATAGACCTCTTTCATGGCGTCGAGATAGCGCTCGAAGGCTTTGGCGAAATTGACCTGGCCGGGGAAGTTCGAACCGTCGCCGATCCACACCGTCAGTGCCTTGGAGCCAAGCGTCTTGCCGATCTCGATGCATTCGAGATTGTGCTCGACCGCTTGCCGGCGCGTGCCGGCATCGGCGTGCGACAGCGAGCCGAATTTGTAGGAAAGCGTCTGGCCCTTCGCATCGGAGAAGGTGTTGGAATTCATGGCGTCGAAGCCGAGGCCGAAGCGCGAGGCCGCCTGCTTCAGCCGGTTCGGGTCGGCCTTGTCCCACGGAATGTGCAGGGACACCGTCGGCGTCGCCTGCGTCAATTGCCTGATGACGGCGCAGTCCTCGATCTTGTCGAAAATGTCGCGTGGCTCGCCGGCACCGGGAAAACGAGCAAAGCGGGTGCCGCCGGTGCCGACGCCCCAGGACGGGATCGCCACGGCGAATTTCTCGACCTTGTCGCGGATGGCGTCGATGGCGATGCCGCGACGGTCGAGGCGCCCGCCGAGCGAGGCGTAATCACGCTCGAGATCAGCCTTGCGCGCGGCATTGTCCTTGTCGACGACGTCGGCGGAGATGATGGATTCGGACACTGTTGTTTCCTCCCAGATAGCGTTCGGTCGCCGCTGCCCCTCATCCGCCTGCCGGCACCTTCTCCCCGTATAGAGACGGGAGAAGGGAAGCGCTCCGGCACCGACTTCAAACGATTATCGCGTAAAGCTCTGGGCGTTGCCGGCGTCGACATTGATGATGTTGCCGGTCGACTTGGCCGACATGTCGGAGGCGAAGAAATAGATGGCTTCGGCGATGTCCTCGGGAAACACCGAGCGCTTCAGCATCGAGCGCGAGCGGTAATGCTCCTCCAGATCGTCGGTCGACATCTTGTAGGCGGCGGCGCGCTGTTCCTTCCACTCGCCGGTCCAGATCTTCGACCCGCGCAGCACAGCGTCCGGGTTGACTACATTGACCCTGATGTGCGCTTCCGCGCCCTCCAGCGCCAGGCAACGCGCCAGATGGATCTCGGCAGCCTTGGCCGTGCAGTAGGCTGCGGCATTGGGCGAGGCGGCGAGGCCGTTCTTGGAGGCGACGAAGACGATGTTGCCGCCGATCTTCTGCACCCTGAACAGCCGGAATGCCTCCCGCGAGACCAGGAAATAGCCGGTCGACAGGATGTCCATGTTCTTGTTCCACAGCGCCAGCGTCGTCTCCTCGATCGGCGCCGAGGACGCCAGGCCGGCATTCGACACAAGAATGTCGATGCCGCCGAACTCGACCGCCGTATCGGCGAAGCCCGCGATCACTTGATCCTCCGAGGTGACGTTGATCAGCACCGACCGGACGAAATCCTTGCCGTAGGCCTTGGCCAGTTCGTCATTGGCGCTGGCGAGCGCTGTCTCGTCGATGTCGGCCAGCACGACGCAGGCGCCTTCGCGCAGCAGCCGGTTGGCGGTTGCACGGCCGATGCCGCCGGCCCCGCCGGTGACCAGCGCGATCTGGCCAGCGAGCGCCTTGGGCTTCGGCATGCGCTGCAGCTTCAGGTCCTCGAGCAGCCAGTATTCGATGTCGAACGCTTCCTGTGCCGGCAGGCCGACATAGGACGATACAGTCGAGGCGCCGCGCATGACATTGATGGCGTTGACATAGAATTCGCCCGAAATACGCGCCGTCGCCTTGTCGCCGGCGAAGGTGAACATGCCGACGCCAGGCATCAGGTAGACGACGGCATTGGGATCGCGGATGGCGGGCGAATCCGGATGCTTGCAGCTGTCGTAGTAGACCTGGTAGCCGACGCGGTAGGCGGCGACATCGTCGGCGAGGCGCGCGATGACGGCATCGACATCGGGCTTTGCCGGATCGAATTCGATCACCAATGGGCGGATCTTGGTGCGCAGGAAATGGTCCGGGCAAGAGGTGCCGAGTGCGGCCAGCGGCCGCAAATCCCTGGAGTTGACGAATTCGAGTACGGCGGCCTGGTCGTCGAAATGGCCAAGCTTGTGGCTCTTTTCCGAAATCAGGCCGCGGATTTTTGGCATCAGCTTGGCCGCGATGGCGCGGCGTTCGGCGGCGTCGAGCGACTTGACCGCTTCACCGCCGAAGATGGCGAGGCCTTCGGAGCGGCGCTCGAACCATTCGATCGCCTGATTGATCACCGAGATCGTCGTCTCGTAGCATTCTCGAGGGGTGTCGCCCCAGGTGAACAGGCCGTGGCTTTCCAGGATGACGCCCTTGGCGGCGGGGTGTTCGAGGCAGAACTTCTCCAGCCATAGGCCGAGTTCGAAGCCCGGCCGCTTCCACGGCAGCCAGCCGATGGCGTCGCCGAAGATCTCCCTGGTCAGGGCCTTGGAATCCTTCGCGGCGGCGATGGCAATGATCGCGTCGGGATGCATGTGATCGACATAGGGTTTCGGCACGAAGGCATGCAGCGGCGTGTCGATCGAGGCCGCGCGTGGGTTCAGATTGAACGTGCAGTGCGGTAGGAAGCCGACCATCTCGTCTTCATGCGCGAGGCCGCGGTAAAGCCCCTTCAGCGCGCGCAGCTTGTCCATGTAGAGGGTGGCGAAACCATCTGTTTTAATCGAGGCGCTGTCGCCGCCCGAACCCTTGACCCAGAGCACTTCGACGTCCTCGCCGGTGAGCGGATCTTTCTGCCATATCTTCGAGGAAGTGTTGCCGCCGCCATAATTGGTGACGCGTTTATCGGAACCGAGCGTGTTCGAGCGATAGACCAGCCGCTCCGGCTCACTCATCGATTGGGCCTTGGCCTCGTCCCACAGATTGGCGAGGCGCGCGCCGGTGCGCTTGTCGAGCATGGATGATCCTCCCGAAGGCACGCAAACGGTGCGGCCCATTTGGTCCGAATTTCCACGGAAGCGTCCGACTTGTCAATCACAAACGATCAACATCGATCATATTGCACTGCACAATGAAATTATATGATCGGAAATGATTGACACTGCGCGGTTTGGGTGCCTAGATGTTTGGGCAGGGAGGAACCATGCACGAAAAAGAGCGCCACAGGATCATTCTGTCCGCCGTCCAGGAAAAGCCTGTGGTGACGGTGCAGGAAATGGTCGACCTGACGGAGTCCTCCGAGGCGACGATCCGGCGCGACATCGCGGCACTCCACGTGCAAAAGCGCCTGCGCAGGGTGCGCGGCGGCGCCGAGGCGATCTCGCCGCCGCAGTTCATCGGCCTTGCCGGCAGGCCCTTTTCCGTCAACGAAACGCTCAACGCCGCGCAGAAACGGGCGATCGCCCGCGAAGCAGTCGAGCTTTGCAAGGACGGCGAACCGATCATCATCAATGGCGGCACCACCACCTTCCAGATGGTGCATTTCCTGACCGGCCGCCGCATGCCGATCTTCACCAATTCGTTCCCGATCGCCGAGCACCTGCTCAAGCATTCCAAGAACACGGTCATGCTGTCGGGCGGCACCATCTACCGCGAACAGAACATCATCCTGTCGCCCTTCGACAATGACGTGACCCGCAATTTCTACGCACGCCGCATGTTCATGGGCGCGCAGGGGCTGGGGCCACTCGGGCTGATGGAAGGCGACCCGCTGTTGATCCAGGCGGAGCAGAAGCTGATCGACCAGGCCGACGAACTGGTGGTGCTGGTCGATTCCTCGAAATTCCGCAAACGCTCCAGCCTGATCCTGTGCGGCCTGTCGCGCATCGCCACCGTGATCACCGACGACGGCATCGAGGACCGTGAAGCCAAAATGCTCGAGACCGCAGGGGTGGCGCTGATCGTCGCCCGCAAATCGGCAACCAACAAGGAAGAATCTTCACTGCAGGCCTGAGACCAACTCGCGCCCGCAGCGGCGATGGAATGCAACGCTCAAGGGAGGATATTCGATGAGCTTTTTGAAGAAATTGATGGTGACGGCGGCATTCTCGGCCGCCATGTTCGTGAATGCAGCCTACGCGGAAAACGTCAAGATCGCGCTGGTGGTGAAGTCGCTCGGCAACGGCTTCTTCGATGCCGCCAACAAGGGCGCCGAAGAGGCGGCCAAGGAACTCGGCGGCGTCGACATCATCTACACCGGCCCGACCAAGGCGACCGCCGAGGCCCAGATCGAAGTGGTCAATTCGCTGATCGCCCAGAAGGTCAACGCCATCGCCATTTCGGCCAATGACGCCGACGCGCTTGTGCCGGTCCTGAAGAAGGCCATGGAGCGCGGCATCACCGTCATCTCCTGGGATTCGGGCGTCGCCAAGGAAGGCCGCCAGCTTCACCTCAACCCGTCCGACACCGGACTGATCGGCGAGACCATCATCAAGCTTGCCGCCGACTATCTGCCGGAAGGCGGCGACGTCGCCATCCTGTCGGCGTCGTCCACCGCGACCAACCAGAACGCCTGGATCGACGCGGCCAAGAAAATCCTGCCGGAGAAGTTCCCCAAGATCAAACTCGTCGCCACCGTCTATGGTGATGACGATTCGGCCAAGAGCACGGACGAAGCCAAGGGCCTGCTGAAGTCCTACCCGAACCTCAAGGCGATCATCGCACCGACCACCGTCGGCGTTGTTGCCGCCGCCCAGGTGGTCACCGACGAGAACCTGATCGGCAAGGTCAATGTCACCGGTCTCGCGCTGCCGTCCGAGTTCAAGAAGTTCATCGACAACGGCGCCTCGCAGGCGGTTGCGCTGTGGAACCCGATCGACCTCGGCTATTCGGCCGTCTACCTCGCCCATGATCTGGCGGTGAAGAAGGAAGAGGCCAAGCCTGGCGCCACGCTGTCGATCGGCCGCGTCGGCAAGGTCACGCTCGACGACACCAACTCGGCTGCGATGGCTCCGCCCTTCCAGTTCGACAAGAGCAACATCGAGAAGTTCTCCAAGATCTATTGATCTCGGACGCATGCACCCTCCCCCTTGTGGGGAGGGTCGGCGAGCCGGCTTTGGGCAGCAAAATCGGCGAGACGGGGTGGGGGTGGCGACATCTCCACACACCAGGACCTTGATATGCTAGACAACACCCACCCCGCTCAAATTGTTCGCGACCTTCCCCACAAGGGGGTGGGTGACGCAACCCCTCGCCTGACGCTGTCCGGCGTCTCCAAGAGCTTTCCCGGCGTGCGCGCATTGCACGATGTCAGCCTGTCGCTATATCCGGGCCAGGTGACGGCGCTGATCGGCGAAAACGGCGCCGGCAAGTCGACGCTGGTCAAGATCATGACCGGTATCTATCAGCCCGATACTGGAACCATCAGCATTGACGGCCAGGCCGTCACTCTGCCCAGCGCGCACGCCGCCTTCGGCTATGGCGTCACCGCCATCCATCAGGAAACCGTGCTGTTCGACGACCTGACAGTGGCTGAAAACATCTTTCTCGGCCACGCGCCGCGCACGCGCTTGGGCACTATCGACTGGCGCACGATGCGCAAGAATACGCGCGAAGTGCTCGATGCAATGCACGCCGGCCATATCGACGCCGATACAAGGCTGAAGGACCTCGGCATCGCCAACAAGCATCTCGTCGCCGTCGCCCGTGCCATGTCGATCGACGCCCAGATCGTCATCATGGACGAGCCGACGGCCGCGCTTTCGATGAAGGAGATCGAGGAGCTTTTCCTGCTCATCGAGTTCCTCAAGAGCGAAGGCAAGGCGATCCTGTTCATCAGCCACAAGTTCGACGAGATCTACCGCATCGCCGACCGCTACACGGTGTTTCGCGATGGCGAGATGGTTGGTGAAGGGTTGATCAAGGATGCCGGGCAGAGCCAGATCGTGCGCATGATGGTCGGCCGTTCGGTCGACCACATCTTTCCGCAGCGCAAGGCCGAGATCGGCGCGCCGGTGCTTTCCGTTTCCGGCTTGTCGCACCCAACCGAATTCAACGACATCGGCTTCGAATTGCACAGGGGCGAGATCCTCGGCTTCTATGGCCTTGTCGGCGCCGGGCGCAGCGAGGTGATGCAGGCGATCTCCGGCATCACCCGCACCACGGGCGGCACGATCACCCTGGAAGGCAAGACGATCGCGCCGAAATCGGCGGCGGATTCGATTGATGCCGGCATCGTCTACGTGCCGGAGGAACGCGGCAAGCAAGGCGTGGTGATCGGCCTGCCGATCTTCCAGAACGTCTCGCTGCCTTCGCTCAAGCGTACCTCCAAATCCGGCCTGCTGCGGCTGTCGGAGGAGTTCGCGCTCGCCCGCTCCTACACCGAGCGGCTCGACCTGCGCGCCTCCTCGCTCAGCCAGGATGTCGGCACTTTGTCGGGCGGCAACCAGCAGAAGATCGTCATCGCCAAATGGCTGGCGACCGCGCCCAAGGTGATCATCCTTGACGAGCCGACGAAGGGCATCGACATCGGTTCCAAGGCCGCCGTGCACGGCTTCATGGCCGAGCTGGTGGCGCAAGGCCTGTCGGTGATCATGGTGTCGTCCGAATTGCCCGAAATCCTCGGCATGTCCGACCGCGTCGTCGTCATGCGCGAGGGCCTCGTCGCGGCAGTCTACGACAACAACGAACTGGACGCCGAGACGCTGGTCAGGACGGCAGCGGGGATCGCGGCATGAAAGCCTTTCTCAAATACCGCGAAACCTGGCTGCTGGCGGCCATCGTCGTGCTAATCGGACTGATCTCGACGCGCTTCCCGGCCTTTGCCGACCCCGGCAATCTGCGCCAGGTGTTCAACGACACCTCGATCCTGACGATCCTGGCGCTCGGCCAGATGGTGGTGATCCTGACCCGGTCGATCGATCTGTCGATGGCGTCCAACCTCTGCTTCACCGGCATGGTGGTGGCGATGCTGAACGCCGCGCACCCGGCAATCCCGATCCCGCTGCTGATCGTCATTGCACTGGTCGTCGGTCTGGTGCTCGGCGCCATCAACGGCCTGCTGGTCTGGCGGCTGAACATCCCCTCGATCGTGGTGACATTGGGCACGCTGACCATCTATCGCGGCGCCACTTTCGTCCTGTCCGGCGGCGCCTGGGTCAATGCCGACAAGATGAGCCCCGACTTCATCGGCTTTCAGCGTGCCGCCTTCCTCGGTATTCCGGTGCTATCGTGGATCGCCATCCTGGTGATCGCGTTGTTCTTCGTCTTGATGACGCGCACGGCGCTCGGCCGCTCGATCTACGCTATCGGCGTCAACCCGACGGCATCGGTCTATGCCGGCATCGATGTCGGCCGGACGAAATTCATCGTCTTCTGCATCTCCGGCATGATCGGCGGCCTTTCCGGCTACCTCTGGATATCACGCTACGTGATCGCCTCGGTCGAAGTCGCCAACGGTTATGAGCTCAACATCATAGCCGCCTGCGTCATCGGCGGCATTTCGATCGCCGGCGGCATCGGCTCGGTCGGCGGCGCGGTGCTCGGCGCGTTGTTTCTCGGCATCATCTCCAACGCGCTGCCGGTCATCAACATCTCGCCCTTCTGGCAAATGGCGATTTCGGGCAGTGCCATCATCCTTGCCGTCGTGCTCAATGCGCGCAGCGAACGCCAGCAGGGCCGCATCATCCTCAGAAAAGTGGAGGCGGTGACATGACCGAAATCCCTGCCCCGCGCCACATTCCCGACCGGCTCGACAAGCCACTGAGCTCGGCGATCTTCTCCTGGGAAGCGCTGCTGGTCGTGGTGGCCGTCGCCATCTTCGCCATCAACAGCTTCGCCTCGCCCTATTTCCTCGATCCCTATTCGCTGTCGGACCTCACCTTCAATTTCACCGAGAAGGGTCTGATCGCCTTCGCCATGGCGCTGCTGATCATTTCCGGCGAGATCGACCTGTCGGTCGCCGCCATTATAGCGCTGGCGTCGACGATGATGGGCATGGCCGTGCAGGCCGGCGCCGGCACGCCAGTGTTAGTGCTGATCGGCATCGTCGTCGGGCTCGGCTGCGGCGCCTTCAATGGCTTGCTGGTCACAAGGCTGGGATTGCCGTCGATCGTCGTCACCATCGGCACGATGAGCCTGTTTCGCGGTATCGCCTTCATCATCCTCGGCGACCAGGCCTACAAGGGTTACCCCGAAAGCTTTGCCTTCTTCGGTCAGGGCTATGTGTGGTGGGTGGTGTCGTTCGAGCTGGTGCTCTTCCTCGTCGCGGCCGTCGTCTACTGGCTCGTGCTGCATCGGACGAGTTTCGGCCGCCGCGTCTTTGCAATCGGCAACAATCCGGTCGCGGCGCAGTTTTCCGGCGTGCGCGTCGGCCGCATCAAGTTCATCCTGTTTTGCCTGACCGGGCTGATGTCTGGCATCGCCTCGGTGCTGATCACCTCGCGGCTCGGCTCGACGCGGCCGTCGATCGCTCAGGGCTATGAGCTCGAAGTCATCACCATGGTGGTGCTTGGCGGCGTCAGCATCCTGGGCGGCGCCGGCAGCATTTTGGGCGTCGTGCTTGCCGCCTTCATCATGGGACTGGTGACCTTCGGGCTTGGCCTGCTCAACGTACCCGGCATCGTCATGTCGATCTTCATCGGCCTGCTGTTGATCATCGTCATCGCGCTGCCGATCGTCTGGCGGCGGCTGCGCGGAGGACGATGATGGCTGAGAAACACGCGTTCAAGATGAAGCTCAAGCCAGGCATGAAGCCCGAATACAAGAAGCGTCACGACGAGATCTGGCCGTCGCTGGTCGCTCTCCTGAAGCAGGCGGGCGTTTCCGACTATTCGATCCACCTCGACGAAGAGACCAACATCCTGTTTGGTGTGCTGTGGCGGCGAGACGGCCATGGCATGGACGATCTGCCGAGGCATCCGGTGATGCAGCGCTGGTGGGCTCACATGGCCGACATCATGGAAACCAAGCCGGACAACGAGCCGGCGGCCGTGCCGCTGGAAACCGTGTTCCACATGGCATGAGCGCGATGCGCCACATCGCCGTCATCGACATCGGCAAGACCAATGCCAAGGTGGCGCTGGTCGATCTCGCGACGTTGAGTGAGGTCGCGCTGCGCCGCATGGCCAATGCGCCGGTGCGGCAGGCGCCCTATCCTCATCACGATGTCGAGGCGTTGTGGACGTTCATCCTCGACAGCCTTGCCGACATCAACCGCGAACAGCGCATCGACGCCATTTCGATCACCACGCATGGCGCGACGGGCGCGCTGGTCGACGCCGCGGGCGAACTGGTGCTGCCGGTGCTCGACTATGAGTTCGACGGCCCCGACAGGCTGGCAGCGGACTATGATGCGATCCGCCCATGCTTCGCCGAGACCGGCACGCCGCGGCTGCCGCTCGGCCTCAATCTCGGCGCGCAGTTCTTCTGGCAGCAGAAAACCTTCCCGGCGGAGTTCGCCAAGGCCGCCGCGATGCTGATGTATCCGCAGTACTGGGCCTTGCACCTGACTGGCGTCGCCGCCAACGAGGTGACCTCGCTCGGCTGCCACACCGATCTTTGGAACCCGTGGACAGCCGACTTTTCATCGCTGGTCGACCGCCTGGGTTGGCGCGAGCTGATGGCGCCGGTGCGGCCAGCCAAAGACCGCCTCGGCCCGATCCTGCCTGCGCTCGCCGCGCGGACCGGGCTCGCTCCGCGGACGCCGGTGTTCTGCGGCCTGCACGATTCCAACGCCTCGCTGCTGCCGCATCTCCTGTGCGACGCGCCCCCCTTCTCCGTGGTCTCGACCGGCACCTGGGTGGTGTCGATGGCGGTCGGCGGCAAACAGATCGTGCTGGACGCGGCCCGCGATACGCTGGTCAATGTCAGCGCATTGGGCGATCCCGTCCCTTCGGCGCGCTTCATGGGCGGCCGCGAGTTTTCCCTGCTGACGGAAGGCCAGCCGGACATCTGGACCGACGATGATGTCGGCGCCGTGCTGGCGCAAAAGACGTTGCTGCTGCCCTCGACCCAGCAAGGGTCGGGACCGTTCCCGTATCATGCCGCGACATGGCTCAACACCGACGGCGCGAGCAAAGGCCAGCGCTTTGCCGCCATCTCTTTCTATCTGGCGCTGATGACGGCGACCTGTCTCGACCTGATTGGCGCCGACGGACCGACCACGGTCGAGGGCCCCTTTGCCCGCAACCGGCTCTTCGTCGGCATGCTGGCGGCCAGCACGGGGCGCGCCGTTGTCGCGTCAGAGGCCGCCACCGGCACCAGCATCGGCGCCGCGTTGCTGGCAACGGACCGGGTAACGGCCCACGGTAAAGGCGAGAGAATGGGGCCGCCGACCGATCCGGCCTGGGCTGATTATGTCAGTGCATGGCGGGCAGCGGTCGAAGCGCAATGCTGATCACAATATCCGCTTGCCGAAGGCCGACATCACGAGGTTGACCGTATCGGCGCCGATCCGCGGCTCCAGATCCGCGGTCAGGCCCGAAACATCCATCGACAACAGCCCGTCGGAGAGCGCGATCGCCTCCATCGCCTGATGGGTTTCCCGTAAGGTGAGGCCACCGGAACCTGCCGCCCAGCCAGCGAATTCGGTGACATCAGGCGAATAGCTGACATGAAAACCCTGCGTGCCCGAGGTGGCGATGCGGATCGCTTCGTGCATCAGGTCGCGCATGCCCATGGCGTCGATGTCGGTCATGGTGAAGGCCGAGACGCGCGAATCCTTGAGCACCCGCGCTTCCGCCGGATCGGCGTGGCGCAGGCCGATGATGACGACATTTTCCGGCGACAGCTGCGGCTGCAGCGCGCCCGCCTTGTGGTCGAGGCCGAGCGCGCGGGCCAGCACCGAGCGTTCCGGCAGATCGATGCCGTCCTCGTCCTCGGGCATCAGGGCGGCGATGGAATCGATCCAGATCAGGCCGAAGGAGTGCGTCGCGCGCGCCGTTGCGGTCAGCGCCTTGTGCGCGATGCGACGGTCGGCACCCGCCGCCAGCCGTATCAGCCCCGATGGCGGCCGCTCGATATCGGCCAGCTCGACGACATCGAAATTCATCGCTTCGAGCCGCGCGCCGGTTCCTTCCCGAGCCAGGATACCGGCGGCGCCCTGTTCCGCCAGTATCGACACCATCTTGCGGCCGGAAAAGTCCTCGACATCGTGCATCGGGGCCTTTTCGACATATTCCGAGGTCATCGCCAGCAGCATGGCGCCATAGCTCATGCGGAAGGCGACGCGGTCGCCGACGGCCGGCGGCGGGTCGGCGTCGGCCACATCCAGCAGCAGATGGTCGCTGGAGGCGCCGAGCACCCGCACCCCCTTGGCGATCGGCGTCAGTCCCTCGACCAGCACGTCCTCGCGGCCGATATTGGCGATGGCGCGCAGCCTGTCGCCCTCGTCGGGGAAGACCGGCTGGTTGCCGAAGGCGTCGTAGCCGGATTGCCCGATCGGCCGTGACGGCTTGAGCTTGACCTCGATGATGTCGCTGGTCAGGCGGCAGGCGTCGGGTTCGAGTTCAGCCCACGGCACATCGCGGAAGGTTTCGACGCCGCCTTGCAGGATCGCCTCGCCGACGCGCAGATTGTTGATGCCGGCCGGCAGCTTGCCTTCGAGCAGCAGCGGCAGCGATGACGAGGCGCCGCCGGAAATCCAGTCGAGGCTTTTGCCGGACAGGCGCTCGGTCTTGTAGGCGTGGGCGACGAGCTGGCCGAGATTTTCCTGCGTCGGCATGATGGCGCCGAAACAGCCGAGATTGGTGCCGATGCCGGCGATCCGCACGCCCTTGAACTGCAAGATCTGCTCGACCGTTGGGATCAGATCGCTCGGCCAGATGCCTTCGCGGAGATCGCCGAGGTCGATCATCAGCATGATGTCGTGGACGCGGCCCATGCGCTCGGCGATGCGTGAAATCTCTCGGATGATGGTCAGTTCCGACTGCAGGCTGATGTCGACGGTCCGCACCACCTCCTCGACACGCGCCATCGGTGGACTGCGCAGCAGCATGATCGGCGCGTTGATGCCGCTGTCACGCAGCCGGCGGATGTTCTCGAAGCGCGATTCGGCGATGCCGGCGACACCACCGCGCAGCATGGCGCGCGCCACTTGCGGCATGCCGCAGGTGCCCTTGGTGACGCCGAACACCCTGATGCCCGACAGCGCGCAACGCTCGACGATCGTGCGCGTGTTGCGCTCGATGCGGCCAAGGTCGATGGCGACTTGCGGTCCCGACATTCCTAGCCTCCGTAGACCAGTCCCTGTGGGTCGATCTCCGGCTTGCGGCCGGCGACGAGATCGGCAAGGAATTTCCCCGAGCCGCAAGCCATGGTCCAGCCGACATGGCCGTGCCCGGTGTCGAGATAGAGGTTCTTGTAGCGCGCCTGGCCGATGACCGGCACGGAGTTGGGCATCATCGGTCGCAGCCCAGCCCAGAGTTCGGCCTTCTTCTCGTCAAAGGCGCCGGGGAAGAGATCCTTGCCTGTTCTGAACATGGCGGCGAAGTCGCTTGGCTTGTGGGTGCGGTCGAAGCCGGTGAATTCCGCGGTTGAGGCGAGCCGCAGCCGGTTACCCAGCCTGGAATAGGCGATCAGCTGGTCCTCGTCGGCGCCGCCCATGGTCGGACCCTTGCTCTCGTCCTCCAGGGGGATCGTCGCCGTATAGCCCTTCACCGGATAGACAGGCAGGTCGATGCCATAGCGGCGGCCGAGCAGGCCGCTCTCCGGTCCCATCGAGATGACCACGGCATCGCCGGCAATCGGACCGGCCGAGGTCATCACCGCACCCACCCGGTCGCCCTCGATGGCGAGGCCTTCGACCGTCGTGCCGTAGAGAAATCTCACACCGAGCTTTTCGGCGGCATGAGCCGCCAGCTTTTCCACGAACTGCCGGGAATCGCCGGTCTGGTCGATCGGCGAATAGACGCCGCCAGCGATCTTTTCCTTCACGCCGGCAAGACCTGGTTCAAGCTCGATCAGCCGGTCGCGGCCGACGATCTCGATCGGCAGCCCATGCTCGGCCAGATAGCGGTAATTGTCGGTGCCGGTGTCGAGGCTGTGCTGCGAGCGAAAGAAATAGAGGATGCCCTTCTTGCGCTCGTCATAGCCGATCTCGGTGTCGGCAGAGATAGCGTTGATGCAGTCGCGGGAATAGAGCGCCAGGCGCAGCTTGACCCGGCTGTTGGCACGCAAGTGCTCTTTCGTGCACTGGCGCAGGAAGCGCAGGCTCCAGGCGAGGAAATAGGGATCGAAGCGCAGCCGCACCTTAATGCCGAGATCATGGTTATAGAGCGCTCGCAGGAATGTCTTCAGCGCCGCCGGCGATGCCCAGGCGGTGGCGTCGCCCGGCGATACCAGGCCGGCATTCGACTGGCTGGTGCCGCGCGCCGGTGCCGGATGGCGCTCGATCACGGTGACCTCGTGGCCGTCGCCGGCCAGATAGTAGGCGGCCGCCGTGCCGACGACGCCGGCTCCAAGCACCGTTATTTTCATGCCATCCCCCAAAGCTCTTCGCGGCGCAGCGCCCTGCCGCGAATGCCTTCAATAGCGCTTCGCTGGCCGCCTTGCGAGCCCTGGGGAGGACCCGGCTCAGCCCCGTGCGGAGTTCTTGCCAGTCAGGATGCGCTCCCAGGCGAGCGCGTCGGCAACGATCTGATCGAGATCGTCGCGTTGCGGGGTCCAGCCGAGTTCCGCGCGGGCGAGATCCGAATTGGCGACCACCGCCGCGGCGTCGCCGGGACGGCGAGCGCCCATCTTCACCTCGAAATCATGGCCGAAGGCGCGGCGCACGCTATCGATGACCTCGAGCACCGAATAGCCATGGCTGTAGCCGCAATTGGCGACGAGGCTTTGTCCCCCGTCGCGCAGCCGCTGCAGGGCAAGGCGATGCGCCGCCGCCAGATCGCTGACATGGATATAGTCGCGCATGCAGGTGCCGTCCGGCGTCGGATAATCGGTGCCGAACACCTGCATGAACGGGCGCTTGCCGAGTGCCGTTTCGCAGGCGACCTTGATCAGATGGGTGGCACCCGGCGTCGACTGGCCGGTGCGGCCCTTCGGGTCGGCGCCGGCGACGTTGAAGTAGCGCAGCGCGGTGTAACGGAGCCCATGCGCGATCGCCGCATCGCGCAGCATCCATTCGCTCATCAGCTTGGACAGGCCATAGGGTGACTCGGGAGCCAGGCGGGCATCTTCGCGCACCGGCTCCAGCCCGGCGCCGCCATAGACGGCCGCGGTCGAGGAGAAGATGAAATTGGACACGCCCTCGCGCACCGCGGTCTCGATCAGCGTGCGCGTCTTGCAGGTGTTGTTCTCGTAATAGCCGAGCGGATCGGCGACCGATTCCGGAACCACGATGGAGCCGGCAAAATGGATGATCGCGTCGACCTTGTTGTCCCTGATGATCGAGCCGACAAGTTCCCTGTCGGCGACATCGCCGACCACCAGCTTCGCCTCCGGCGCCACTGCCCATTCGAAGCCAGTGGAGAGGCGGTCGAGAACGACCACGCTCTCGCCGGCATCCAGCAACTCCCAGACCATATGACTGCCGATATAGCCGGCACCGCCTGTTACCAAAACCGTCATCCCAGTCCTCGCATCTCAAGATTTATCGGAAACTGTCTCAACCACCGCCTTACTGGAAAGCCTGCCGCATGGCCATTACAACCCTTGGTAACCGGCATCATCGGCATGTGGCATCATCCTGAAACAAAATTGATCCACATCAATGGAATAGGCCACGATCCGTGGTCGTTAGGAACAGGTCCGGGGCGTGGCATTTTGACCAAAAAGGCCCGGTGGACGACCAATGGGCCAATGATTATGATCCCGCGCAAAATTGGGAAGTCGACATGAACTATCAGCGGTTCTTCGAGGAAGCGATCGACCAGCTCCATGCCGAGCGTCGCTACCGCGTCTTCGCCGACCTCGAGCGCATTGCAGGCAAGTTTCCGCGCGCCATCTGGCGTTCCAATGGGCGCGCCGAGGAAATCACCGTCTGGTGCTCCAACGACTATCTCGGCATGGGCCAGCATCCCGATGTCATCGCCGCGTTCCAGAATGCGGCGGGCAAGATGGGCTCCGGCGCCGGCGGCACCCGCAACATTTCCGGCACCAGCAACCCGCTGGTCGAGCTGGAACTGGAGCTTGCCGACCTGCACGACAAGGAAGCCGCACTCGTCTTCACCTCCGGCTTCGTCTCCAATGAAGCGTCGATCTCGACCATCGCACGGCTTTTGCCCAATTGCCTGATCATTTCGGACGAGCTGAACCACGCTTCGATGATCGAAGGCGTGCGGCGATCGGGTGCGGAAAAGAAGATCTTCCGTCACAATGACGTCGCGCACCTGGAAAGCCTGCTGCAGGCGGCGGGCCGCGAACGCGCCAAGCTGATCGTCTTCGAAAGCGTCTATTCGATGGATGGCGACATCGCGCCGATCAAGCAGATCGTCGAACTCGCCGAGCGCCACAACGCCATGACCTATATCGACGAGGTCCATGCCGTCGGCATGTACGGATCGCGCGGCGGCGGCATCACCGAGCGCGAAGGCCTGGCCGACCGCATCGACATCATCGAAGGCACGCTGGCCAAGGCGTTCGGCACGCTGGGTGGCTATATCACCGGCACCAGTGCCGTCATCGACGCCGTGCGCTCCTATGCGCCGGGCTTCATCTTCACCACGGCCCTGCCGCCGGCGATCGCCGCCGCCGCGACCACGTCCATCCGCCACCTCAAGCGCTCGCAAGCCGAGCGCGACGCGCAACAGCGGCAGGCGACGCGAACCAAGCAGATCCTTTCGGCCGCCGGCCTGCCGGTGATGGAGTCGCCGACGCATATCGTGCCGCTGCTGGTCGGCGACCCGGAACTCTGCAAGATGGCCAGCGACCGCCTGCTTGGCGTGCACGGCATCTACATCCAGCCGATCAACTATCCGACCGTGCCGCGCGGCACGGAGCGGCTGCGTATCACGCCGACGCCGTTCCATTCCGACGCGCTGATCGCCGAACTGCAGGACGCGCTAGTCGAGACCTGGGATGCGCTGGGCATACCCTACGGATCCGCTGGCCGCCCCTCGGTCGCCAAGAGCGACCGGATCATTCCACTGCTGGTGCCCAAGTCGGGCGGTTGAAGCCCGTTTGAACCTCGGTCCGATGGCGGCTCAAATAGTCTTCATCCACTTCGCCAGCCGGTTCGCCGCTTCCTCGACCTGGTCGAGGCGGCGGTGGAAGCACAGTCTGAGGAAGGCTTCGCCACCGGGGCCGAAGGCCGTGCCGGGCGCCAGGCCGACATTGGCCTTGTCGACGATGTCGAAAGCGGCGGTGCGTGAATCGGTGATGCCGTCGACCGTGAAGAACAGATAGAACGCGCCTTGCGGCACGGTGAACCGGGCGCGGTCGGTAGCCCCGAGAATGCCGCAGACCAGGTCCCGGGCCTTCCTCGCCCGCTCGACCTGTTCGGCAATGAAACCATCACCCTCATCAAGGGCGGCGACCGCGCCGCGCTGCATGAACTGGGCGACGCCCGAGTTGGAATACTGGATCAGGTTCTCGAACACCTGCTGCAAGGCAGGATGGGTCTTGATCCAGCCGACGCGCCAGCCGGTCATCGCCCAGTTCTTGGAAAAACTGTTGACGAACAGGATGCGATCCTCAGCCGTCGCGATGTCGAGGAAGGAGGGCGCACGGCCATGGCCGTAGTGAAACAGCGAATAGATCTCGTCGGCGATGATCCAGAGATTTTTGGCACGGGCGAGATCGAGGATCGCCTGCAAGGTTTCGTGGTCGGCGGTCCAGCCGGTCGGATTCGACGGCGTGTTGATGAACAGCGCCTTGGTGCGCGACGTGATCGCCGCCGCGATCTTCTCGACGGCGCAGGACCAGCCATTGCCGGAGTGATCGAGCGTGACCGGCACCGGAACGGCTCCCGAAATCGCCGCGGCAGCGTCGAAATTCGGCCAGGCCGGCGACAGATAGACAACCTCGTCGCCGGCGCCGGCGAGCGCGTCGAGCGCCAGCTGGATGGCATGCATGCCAGAGCCGGTGACGATGAACTGCTCCTCGGGGAACGTCTTGCCGAAATGCCTGGCATAGTAGCGGGCAAGCGCCTGCCTGAGATCGGGGATGCCCCTTTGCCAAGTGTAGAACGTCTCGCCGCCGGCCAGAGCCTTCGAAGCGGCATCGGTGATGAAGGCGGGCGTCGGCAGGTCGCCCTCACCGGCCCAGAGCGGGATCATGCCCTCGCGCAGGCGGCCGTAATTGACGACGGCGACAATACCGCTTTCGGGCGCCGCACGGGCTTCCGCGCGCAAGCTGTCGATCAAGGTCATGGCGGGTCCGTTCCAATCTCGAGCGTCCATCAGCGCTCCATACCAGATGCGAAAACAGAAAACCCCGGCCGCGAACGACCGGGGTTTTGGTCCAGCAAAGCTGCCCGAGACGTTAGCGCTTGGCGAGCAGATCGCGAATTTCGGTCAGCAGCGCAACGTCGGCGGGCGGCGGCGCGGCAGGTGCCGCAGGCTTCTCGGCCTCAAGCCGCTTGCGCATGTTGTTCACCGCCTTGACCATGAGGAAGATGATGAAGGCGAGGATGAGGAAGTTCAGCACCGCGGTGATGAAGCTGCCATAGGCGAAAACAGCGCCTTGCTTTTTGGCGTCCGCCAGCGCGGTGGCGTTGACTGCCGAGGACAGTCCAAAGAAATAGTTGTTGAAGTCCAGTCCGCCGAAGATCGCGCCGACGATTGGCATGATGACGTCGTCGACCAGCGAAGTGACGATCTTGCCGAAGGCCGCGCCGATGATGACGCCGACCGCAAGGTCCATCACATTGCCCTTGGAAATGAATTCCTGAAATTCCTTCAGCATTCGACCCTCCTTGTCGTGACCGGCCGCTCTGCCGTTCCGTCCTTGCGGCATCGACCTGAGGGCAACATAACAAAAACCTGGGGTTGCAACATGGGCAAAAGGGAGAAAGCAACTGGTTTCTCCCTACCTAGCGGAAACCTTGGGCGGCGCCTTTGACGTCAGCTTGGTTGCTGTCTGAATGTCGCCACCATGCTTCCAAAGCCGCAATGGACTCGGACGCCAAGCTGTGATTGCGTTCGGACAAGCCGGATAGAAAGACGGCAAGGGAGGAAATTCCAAGCGTGCAGGGCTTGTTCATCGTCATCATCGCGATCGCCTATGTGACGCTGCTGTTCGCCATCGCCAGCCTGGGCGACCGCCGCTCGGCGATATCCGGGCCGAGCCGGGCGCGACCGTTCATCTATGCGCTCAGTCTAGCCATCTACTGCACGTCCTGGACCTTCTTCGGCTCGGTCGGCCTCTCCTCCGAGCGCGGCCTCGAATTCCTCGGCATCTATACCGGCCCGGTGCTGGTGTTCGTGTTCGGTTTTCCACTGCTCAACCGCATCGTGCGGCTGGCCAAGACAGAGAAGATCACCTCGATCGCCGACTTCCTTGGCGCCCGCTATGGCAAGAGCTTCACCGTCTCGGCGATCGCGACGCTGATCGCCACCATCGGCGCCGTGCCTTATATCGCGCTGCAGTTGAAGGCGATCTCCGGTTCGGTCAGCCTGATGGTCGAGCATTACACCGGCTCGCCACCCTCCTTCGATCCGTTCGTCAGCGACATCTCGCTGGTCGTCGCCATGCTGCTGGCGCTGTTTGCGGTGCTGTTCGGCACCCGCCATGCCGATGCCACCGAACACCAGGATGGGCTGGTGCTGGCAGTTGCGGTTGAAACCGTGGTCAAGCTCGCCGCTTTCCTGGCGATCGGTCTGATGGTCACCTTCCTGATCTTCGGCGGCCCTGGCGACATGTTCGACAAATTGGCGCAGAACGCACAGGTCCGGCAGGCGATGGGCTACAACACCTCGCTTGCCACCTGGCTGGTGCTGACTTGCCTGAGCGGCTTCGCCATCATCATGCTGCCGCGGCAATTCTACGTCACCATCGTCGAGAACCGCGGCGAGGCCGAGTTGCGCACCGCGACATGGGTGTTTCCGCTCTATCTGGTGGCGATCAATTTGTTCGTGCTGCCGATCGCCTTTGCCGGCCTGTCGCTGGTCGGCACCGGGACCAGCAGCGACCTCTATGTGCTATCGCTGCCTTTGTTCAGCGGCCATGATCTGCTGGCGATGACAGCCTTCGTCGGCGGCCTGTCGGCAGCAACGGCCATGGTGATCGTCGAAAGCGTGGCGTTGTCGATCATGATCTCCAACGACCTCGTCATTCCGCTGTTCGTGCGCCGCCTGCTCAAGACCTCGACCTCCGAAAACGAAGACTGGTCGACGCTGATCCTCAATGTGCGGCGCGGGGCGATCTTCATCCTGCTGTTCATCGCCTTCCTCTACTACCGCGAGAGCACCAACAGTGCGCGGCTGTCGTCGATCGGCCTGATGTCGTTCGCGGCCATCGCCCAGTTCGCACCCGCGCTGATCGGCGGACTGATCTGGCGTGGCGCCAACGGCCGGGGTGCTGCACTCGGCATGGTCGCCGGCATCCTCGTCTGGGGCTACACGCTGCTGCTTCCATCGCTTGCCGCACCCGACACCGACATCATCGCACACGGGCTGTTCGGTTTCGAGGCGCTGCGACCGCAGGCGCTGTTCGGCACCGTCGCCGAACCGCTGAACCACGGCGTGTTGTGGAGCCTGTCGATCAACGCGGTGTTCTTCGTGCTCGGCTCCCTGTCGCGCGCGTCGGTGCCGTTGGAGCGCATCCAGGCGTCGATCTTCGTGCCGCGCGATGCCGGGCCGATGCCCAGCCTGCGCCGCTTCCGCACCGCCATCACCGTCAACGACCTCAAGGACACGATCTCGCGCTATCTCGGCGTCGAGCGCACCGAGCGCTCCTTCCAGTCGTTCGAAAAGACCAATGGCGCCTCGCTGCACGGCAAAGAGCAGGCGAGCATGGACGTCATCCGCTTTTCCGAGCAATTGCTGGCCAGCGCCGTCGGCTCTTCCTCGGCACGACTGATCCTGTCGCTGCTGTTTCGGCGCCACGACCGCGAATCCAGGGATGCCTTCCGGCTGCTCGACGATGCCACCGAGGCACTGCAGCACAATCGCGACCTCTTGCAGATCGCGCTCGACCAGATGGAGCAAGGCATCACCGTTTTCGACCGCGATTTCCGCCTGATCTGCTGGAACCGCCAGTACCGCGCGCTGTTCGACCTGCCCGACGAGATGGGCCAGGTCGGCGTCTCGCTCGACCGCATCCTGCGCCATCTTGCCGAGCGCGGCGACATTCCATCGGACCAGCGTGTGGCCATGCTCAACCGGCTGACCAGCTTCGTCAGTCCGTGGCAGATGGAGTTGAAGACCAGCGGCCGCATCCTGGAGCTGCGTTCCAACCCGATGCCGGATGGCGGCATCGTCGCCACTTATGCCGACATTTCCGGACGCGTCGAACAGGACCTGGCGCTGAAGCGCGCCAATGAATCGCTGGAGCAGCGCGTCAAGACCCGAACCATCGAGCTGACCCGCGTCAACGAAGAGCTGGCGCAGGCACAGATGCTGGCCGAGGAGGCCAATCTCGGCAAGACACGCTTCCTTGCCGCCGCCGGCCACGACATCCTGCAGCCGCTGAACGCTGCCCGGCTCTATTGCTCGTCGCTGATCGAGAAGGCCGGCAAGGGGCCTGCCGGCAAGGCAGCGGTCAACATCGAATCCTCGCTGGAATCGGTCGAGACCATTCTCGGCGCCGTGCTCGACATCTCCCGCCTCGATGCCGGCGCGATGAAGCCGGACGACACCGCCTTCAACCTCGACGGATTGCTGCGCCAGATCGGCAATGATTTTCGGCCACTGGCTGCCGAAAAGAAACTCGGCCTGACGATCATGCCGTCGTCGCTGACCGTGATGACGGACCGCAACCTGCTGCGCCGCCTGATCCAGAATCTCGTCTCCAATGCCATCAAATACACGCGGAACGGCCGTGTGCTGGTCGGCGTTCGGCGACGAGGCGACCTGGCCGAAATCCAGGTGATCGACACCGGCATCGGTATTGCCGGCGACGAGCTGAACACCGTCTTTCACGAATTCACCCGGCTGGACGAAGGTGCGCGCGAAGCCGAGGGCCTCGGTCTCGGTCTTTCCATCGTCGACCGCATCGCCCGGGTGTTGCGCCTGGAGATCCGGATCTTTTCCAATCCGGGCAAGGGTACGCGCTTCTCCGTCATCCTGCCGGTCGCGGCCGTGCAGGAGCCACGACGCGAGATCGAAACCAGGGCCCCTGCCCGCGCGACAGCTTCGCTGGCCGGCCTGCATGTGCTCTGCATCGACAACGATGCCCGCATCCTCGAAGGCATGCGGCTCCTGCTCGAGGGCTGGGGCTGCAATGTCGACACGATATCAGGCTCGAGGAATCTGGCGGGTTCCACGATGCACCGCCCGGACATCGTCCTTGCCGACTACCATCTCGACGGTGAAACCGGCCTCGACATCATCGTCAGGCTGCGCGCGATCCATGGCGACGCCCTGCCGGCCGTGCTGGTCACTGCCGACCGCTCCAACGAGGTGCGCACGGCCGCGGGCGGGCTCGAGATTCCGGTGATCAACAAGCCGCTGAAACCGGCGGTGCTGCGTTCGATGATGGCCAGGGTCAGGCCGCTGGCATCGGCCGCCGAATGACGATTCCGACGAGACCCGCGTGTCAGCCGGCCGGCTGCAGCGGATCGCTGCCGATCTTGGACAGCAGGATCACTGCCTGGGTGCGGCTATCGACGCCGAGCTTCTGCAGGATGGCCGAGACATGCGCCTTGATGGTGGCCTCGGAGACGCCGAGCTCATAGGCGATCTGCTTGTTGAGCAGGCCCTCGGCCAGCATGCCGAGCACGCGGGTCTGCTGCGGGGTCAGCGCCTGCAGGCGCTTGATCAGGTCGGAAATCTCGGGATCGCGCTCGACGCCGAGATCGATGCCGACGGGCGCGGCGATGTCGCCGGCAAGCACCGACTGCACGGCGTCGCGGATCTCCTCCATGCTGGCCGACTTGGAGATGAAGCCGGAAGCGCCGAGATCGAGCGCACGCCTGATGGTCGCCGGATCGTCATGCGCCGAGACCACGACAAGCGGCACCGCCGGATGGATGCCGCGCAGCGAGATCAGGCCGGAAAGGCCGCTGGCGCCCGGCATCGACAGATCGAGCAGCACCAGATCGACATCTTCGTTGGCTACGACCAGCGCCTTGGCGCTCTCGAAATCACCGGCCTCGTGGATTGCCGCGACATTGCCGATGCCGGCGAGCGCTTCGCGCAGCGCACCGCGAAACAGCGGGTGATCGTCGGCGATGACGAAAGAATAGCCTGACGGCAAATGTCCCTCCCCGAATCCCGATGATTTTTTAGCTCTTTGCGGGACCAGTTGGACGATTATGAGGGGCTGCGCGCTGTTTTCAAGCGGCAAAGCCAGCGCGCCGCGTTTTCCCTGTTTCGAGCGCTCAGGTCTTCTGCGAGTTGAGCTGGGCGCCGTTGTCCTTGTCCATATCCTTGACGATGCCCATGAATCCACGCAGGAAACGCTCCATGTAGCTCATCGTCTTGTTGAAATCCTCCTCGCTCGGCAATTGCGATTCGAGGCGGGCGGAGAGCGAATTCTCGAGCTTGGTGACGCGCTCGTCCATCGCCTTCATCGAGGTCTGGAGGCGGTCGACCTCGTCCTGGAAAGCGGCCCGTTCGTCGGCCGCCATCTTGCAGACGAGCTGGCCGGAGCGTTCCTCGCAGATCGACATCGCACCGGTCTGCGTATCCATGCGGACATAGCCGTTACCAGACTTCTCCAGCCGGTAGCGGTCGGTTTCTTCCGAATAAGCTGAAGCCGCGACCAGCGAAACGAGCGCGGCGGGGATCAAGATGTGCTGCAGACGCATGTTGTCCTCCATGGCCAAAGCCTGATTTATCGCATGTTTGCGCCGGAAATGGGGAAGACCCTTGGCGTGGTCTTTCCCGCGTGGCTGGTTCGGACTATAGCGCAACCATGTCTCAGTTTATCTACAAGATAACCCCGGAAGCGCCTTGGCGCGAGGCCGAAGCCAATGGCCGCTTCACCGGCGCGCCGATCGATGTCGCCGATGGCTTCATCCATTTCTCCACGGCGGGGCAGGTTAGGGAAACGGCGGCGAAGCATTTTACCGGCCAGACCGGCCTGCTGCTGGTCGCCATCGACGGCTCGCGTCTGGGCGCCGCGCTGAAATACGAGGTCTCGCGCGGCGGCGCGCTGTTTCCGCATCTCTATGGCGTGCTGGACATGAAAGCCGTCCTTTGGGTCCGACCGCTGCCGCTTGGCGCCGACGGCACCCACCTGTTCCCGGCACTGGAGGTCGAATGAGCGTGCTCGACCGGCTCGGCCAGAAGCTGCTGTTCACATTCGATCCGGAAACCGCGCATGGCATGTCGATCGCGGCGCTGCGATGCGGCCTGCCGGTCGGCGCGCGGGCAACGCACGATGCGCGGCTGAAGGTGACGGTCTGCGGCCTTGATTTCCCCAACCCGCTCGGCATGGCGGCCGGCTATGACAAGAACGCCGAGGTGCCTGATGCGCTGCTTGGGCTCGGCTTCGGCTTTGCCGAGGTCGGCACGGTCACGCCGCTGCCGCAGGCCGGCAACCCGACACCGCGCATCTTCCGGCTGACGGCGGATGAAGCGGTGATCAACCGGCTGGGCTTCAACAATGAAGGCCACGCGGCCGCCGAAAAGCGCCTCACTGCCCGCAAGGGGCGCGGCGGCATCGTCGGCGTTAATATCGGCGCCAACAAGGACAGTGCCGATCGCATCGGCGACTATGAGCTCGGCGTTACCCGCTTTGCGCTCTACGCCAGCTATCTGACCGTCAACATCTCCTCGCCCAACACGCCGGGGCTGCGCAACATGCAGGCGCGCGAGCAGCTCGGCGAGCTTTTGTCACGCGTCATGGCCGCGCGCGCCGCTGCAACGGTGCAGCCGCCGGTCTTCCTCAAGATCGCGCCGGACCTGGTCGAGGCCGAGCTGGAAGACATCGCCGCCGAGGTGAGCGAGAAGCGGATCGACGGTGTCATCGTCTCCAACACCACCATCTCCCGGCCAGGGCTGCGCAGCGGCGACGCCGCGCGCGAGACAGGCGGGCTCTCCGGCAGACCACTGTTCGAACGCTCGACCATCGTGCTGGCCAGGATGCGCAAACTGCTCGGGCCAGAGCTTGCCATCATCGGCGTCGGCGGCGTCGATTCGACCGACGCGGCGCTGGAAAAGATCCGAGCCGGCGCCGATCTCGTTCAGCTCTACACCAGCATGATCTATGCCGGCCCCGCACTGCCGGGCCGGATCGTCGCCGGGATGGCACGCTTTGCCGAAACGGGGCGCCTCAGATCCATTCGCGATTTGCGCGACAGCCATCTCGATCAATGGGCGTCGAAACCGCTCAGCTGAACGCCGTCCGCAGTCGCAGCCGCAAAATCGTCAGCAGGCTGAAGCCTCGTGCGAGCAGGAAGACGTGCAGCGCCGCCCACAGGCCATGATTGCCAAAGGCAGGCGCCAAGGTGAGCAACGCGACTACAAAGACCAGGAACGACAGCAGCATCATGTTGCGCATGTCACGCGACCAGGTCGCACCGATGAAGACGCCATCCATCTGGAAAGCCAGCACGCCGCTCAACGCAGTGAACGCTGCCCACGGCAGGTAGATATCGGCCACTGAACGGACCTCCACCGCCGTCGTCACGAGAGCGACCAGATTGGCGCCGGCCAGCAGCAGCACCAGGGTCGCCGCGCCCGCCAGCCCGAACCCCCAAAACAAGGTGAGCCGCACGGCCTGCCGGAACGGTGTGGCGGCACGCGCGCCGACGGCACGGCCGGCCAGTTGTTCAGCAGCGGTGGCAAAGCCATCGAGGAAATAGCCGGCAACGAGAAAGAAATTCATCAGGACGGCGTTGGCGGCCAGCGTCACCGTGCCGAACTGCGCACCCTGGCGGGTGAACAGTGCGAAGGCGGCCAGCAGCGAGAACGAACGGATCATGATGTCGCGGTTGAGCGACAGCATGCGCAGGAAGGCGGCCATGTCGAGCAGGCGGTGGCGTGGCAAGGACGGCGCCGCCCGGAATCGGAGGACCACGATCGCCAGGCCGAGCAGCATGGCGAGGAACTCCCCGGCGACGGTAGCCCAGGCGACGCCTGCAACGCCCCAGCCAAGCTTCAATCCAAGCAGGAAGCAGAGCGCGATGTTGATGCCGTTCAGCACCAATTGCAGCATCAGCCCGAGCCCGCCCTCGCCGCGCCCCAGGACATAGCCGAGGATGGCATAGTTGATCAGCGAGAAGGGGGCTGCGAGCATCCTGATGTGGATATAGACGGCCATTGCCTCGCTAACGCGCGGTTCGGCGCCCATGAACTTTTGCCCGGCGATGGCAACCAGCGGCGCAAGTGCGGCGAGCACGATGCCGGCGACAACCGCGATCAGCACGGCGCGCCAGAACACTGCCTGTTCCTCCAGTTCGTCGCCGCGCCCGAAGGCCTGGGCGACGAGGCCGGTGGTGCCCGAACGCACGAAATTGAACGTGGTGAAGACGACGTCGAAAACAAGTGCGCCTGCCGCCAGGCCGCCGAGCAAGGCGGCGTCGCCGAACTGGCCGACGACAGCCGTGTCGACCAGGCCGAGCATCGGTGTCGTCAGATAGGCGAGCGTCATCGGCACCGCGATGGCGAGCACGGACCGGTTGGTGACGACAAAGGACCTTGCGTCGGCTGGGATTGCACCCTTGTCCAGAGGATTGCTGCCTTGCTGATTGCGGCTTGATCGAACAGCCGGTGTGCCCCATTTTGCCGGCATCGCGCAATCACCCATCCCGTGACGGCCAACCGAATCCCCGACCTGGCGCGAGCCCGCCGGACCGAGTTCATGCCCCTGCAGATCGTCCACCATCCCGACTACGACGCCGGCTTCGCCGTCAACCATCGCTTTCCGATGAGCAAATATCCGCTGCTGATGGAAGCCTTGCGCGCGCGCGGTCTGGCCGGGCCCGGCGCGCTCAACATCGCCGAACCGGCGCCGGCATCATGGCTGAAACTTGCCCATGCGGCGGAGTATGTCGACCAGGTCATCAACTGCTCGGTGCCTGAAAAAATCGAGCGCGAGATCGGTTTTCCGGTTGGCCCACGTGTCTCCTTGCGCGCCCAGCTTGCCACCGGCGGCACGGTACTGGCGGCGCGGCTCGCCTTGCACCACGGCATCGCCTGCAACACCGCCGGCGGCAGCCATCACGCGCGGCGCGCGCAAGGCGCCGGCTTCTGCACCTTCAACGATGTCGCTGTCGCCGCGCTGGTCCTGCTTGCCGAGGGCGCCGCACAAAACATCCTGGTCGTCGACCTCGACGTGCATCAGGGCGACGGCACGGCCGACATTCTCGCGGGCGATCCACGTGTGTTCAGCTTTTCCATGCATGGCGACCGCAACTACCCTGCGCGCAAGATCGCCTCCGACCTCGATGTCGCGCTGCCCGACGGCACAGGTGACGCTGCCTATGTCGAAAGGCTCGCCGCCATCCTGCCGGAATTGTCGGCCCAAGCGCATTGGGACATCGTCTTCTACAATGCCGGCGTCGACGTCCATGTCGAGGACAGGCTTGGACGGCTGTCGCTATCGGATGACGGCCTGCGCGCCCGCGACGACATGGTGATCCGCCATTTTCGCACGCTGGGCATTCCCGTCTGCGGCGTCATCGGTGGCGGTTATTCAACCGATGTGGCAACGCTCGCCGCTCGCCACGCCATCCTGTTCGAGGTGGCGTCAAGCTATATCAGATAATCCTTTTACGCATGATCTTGTCCAAAAACCGGTTCCCACTTTCGGGATCATGCTCTACTTCCGGTAGCTGGCGATCCTAAGCAGGATGAAGGCCGGGACGACGATCGCCGCACCCAGCAGGATGTAGCCGAGAAAGCGATCGATGGCGTGGAAGCCGAGATTCCAGAGATCGGTGAAGAACTTCCGGATGCCATAGAACACATCCAGCGGCGACCAGCCGAAGGCATTCATGACCAGGCCGACGAGGAACGACACCACCAGCAGCTTCAGGATCACCCTAAGCGGCGAGTCGCCGAGAAAGCGCGTCAATGCGGACAAGGCCCGTCTCCCGATTGAGGTGCCCAGACTCGAGGGCGTCGGCCCAGACATACGCACTTGGCTTCCTGGCTTCAAGCCGACAGGTTTGCCAGGATAGCCTAGGCCTTGGGCGAGACAGAGCGCGGCACTGTAGTGCGAATGATACTGATCGAGCCCATGCCGATTTTCTAAGAATCGGTAAACAGCACCTATCTAATTTGTTGAAAATACAGCGAAAAATCTTCATTTTTCGATTTCCCGCAATGTGCGTGCAATTCTCGCCTGCGAGATGATCCACGTCTTTCAGGCAGAGGTTGCGCGAAAGATCCGGTCACCCACGACTGCCTTGCGTCAGTTCCCGTGGCCAGCGCGACCGTTCCCGGCGAGACAAGTGAGCGGGAGCGCGACCGTCCCAATGGTCAGGCTCCCAAGAGATCAACCTGCGTATCTTCGGATGCGCGTGCGTGTTGGAGTAATGCAATGTCCCCCCAAGCAATGATGCTGCTGACGGCAAGTGCGCTTGCCATGTGCCTGAACGGCTCGGCAATGGCTGCCGATCTTGCGCCTGCCTATAACGTTCCTCCCGCCTTTCAGTGGAGCGGCGCCTATGTCGGCGTACATGGCGGCACGACATTCACTGGGATGCCGAATCCGTTTGCCGGCAGAAACGGCCTCAGCGGCGGTATCCAGGCCGGCTAGAATCAGCAGCTAGGCCCGGGAGTCCTGGGGGCCGAGATCGAAGGCTCCTACCTGCGCGGCGCCGCGCACGACGTCGAGGGCGGCAAGGTCAAGGAAAAGTGGGCGGTGCCGCCAAGGCCAGGGCCGGCGTAAGCTTCGACCAGACGATGCTGTTCGGAACCGGGGGCGTTGCGCTGACCAAATTCGACAAGGGCGACAAGGTGAGCAGCACCGACGGATGGAAACTCGGCTATCTCTTCGGCGCCGGTATCGAGCAGGGTTTAGCCGGCGGCCTCCCGGCCAAGGTCGAACCTTTCCCGCCAGGTCGCGCTTCTGCATGATGGCACCATCCGGATATTGGCGGGGTCCTGGCGCGGCGCGCGCATCCGCATGGAACTGCCGGTTCGGTCGTGACCGTGGCCGCCGGCGAGAGGCCGGCCAATGCCCGCGACCGACCCCGCTGGCTTATCTGTTTTCTAACCAATTGCCGCTATTCCCAATCGAATAGCGGGAGCAAGGCATTTGGTGGAGATGGAGAAAAACACCGCGCGACGCGCCGTCATGCTGTCGGTGGTCGTCCCATGCTACAATGAACTGGATGGGGTGGCCGAACTTCATCGACGGGTGACGGCCGCATGCCTGGAACAGGGATCCTCCTATGAGATCGTGCTTGTCATCGACGGCGCGACCGACGGCACACGCGAGGCCATTTTCCAATTGGCGGAAAAGGACGACCATGTCGTCGCCATCGACCTTGCCCGCAACTACGGCCACCAGATCGCGTTGAGCGCGGGGCTCGAATTCTGTCGCGGCCAGCGCATTCTCATTCTCGATGCCGACCTGCAGGATCCGCCGGAACTGCTCGGCGCGATGATGGCGAAGATGAATGAAGGCTTCGATGTCGTTTACGGCCAACGGCAGAGCCGCGACGGGGAAAGCTGGTTCAAGCTCGCCTCCGCCTCGATGTTCTATCGCTTGCTGCGCCGCATGGTCGATGTCGAGATCGCTTCGAATTCAGGGGATTTCCGGCTGATGAGCCGCCGCGCGCTCGACCATCTGAACGCGATGCCCGAACGCTACAGGTTCATTCGCGGCATGGTGAGCTGGATCGGGCTGAAACAGGTGGCCTTCCCCTATGAACGGCATCGGCGCTTTGCCGGCACCACCCACTATCCTCTGAAGAAGATGGTTCTTCTGGCGGTCGACGCGATGACCAGCTTTTCCATCGCACCCTTGCGGTTCGCCTCGCTGCTTGGAATGTTGTTCGGGCTTCTGGGCCTGGTCGTGCTCGGCTACACCCTGGTCGAATGGTCGGTCGGAAACGTGTTGCCCGGCTGGACCAGCCTTGCCGCGATCGTGCTGATCCTTGGCAGCGTCCAGCTTATGGTGCTTGGTATCTTCGGCGAGTATCTCGGGCGCATGTACATGGAGACAAAGCGGCGGCCGCTTTACTTCGTCAACGAGATCGTTTCGCGCAGCCAGGCAGTCGAGGACAAGGATCTGCCCGTCCACCGCCTGCAGGAGATGGCAAAGAGGGCCGCACGTGCTTGAGGCGGAGTTCGACCAGTTTGCACGGGAATACCAGGAGCAGCACGCCGCGAGCATAAGGCTGAGCGGCGAAACCCCGGACTTCTTCGCCAGGTACAAGATCGACGACATCGCCGCGACGCTGCGGCGGGCCGGCGTGACACCGCGACGAATACTCGATTTCGGCGCCGGTGTCGGCAATTCGCTCGGCCATATGCGCAACGCCTTTCCCGACAGCGAGATCACCTTGCTCGATCCTTCGCGGGAATCGCTCGATATCGCCAGCAAGCGCTTTCCCGGCCAGGCTGCCTTCACGCATTTCGACGGCGAGACAATTCCCTTCGCCGACGGCAGCTTCGACCTGGCTTTCGCGGCCTGCGTCTTCCACCACATTCCCGAAGATCTCCAGGTCGGACTGCTCGCGGAGATTGGCAGGGTGCTGGCCGGTGGCGGCAGCTTCTTTGTTTTCGAGCACAATCCGTGGAACCCGCTGACCACGCACGCGGTGAGAAATTGCGCCTTCGACGAGAACGCGGTTTTGATCAATTCGCACGAGATGCGCAGGCGCATGGCCGAGGCTGGTCTTGCCAACACCCGGATCATCTACCGGATCTTCTTTCCTCGGCTGCTTGCGCAGCTGAGGCCGTTCGAGCGTTTCCTCACCAAGATTCCTGTCGGAGCCCAATATTTTGCGCATGCGGTCAAACCTGCCGTTTGACTATCCGAGGATGCTGCGATTTGGCGTCGTCGGTCTGTTGAACACGGCGCTGGGCTACGCCGTCATTCTGGCCGGACTTGCGTTGGGTTTTGGCGACATCGTCGCCAATGCCACGGGCTTTGGCGCCGGCCTTGTCCTCGGCTTCTTCCTCAACCGCCAATGGACCTTCACCAGCGCCGATGGCTTCCGGTCAGGAACCCTGTTGCGATATGGGGGCGTCTTCCTGGTCGCCTACAGCATCAATCTGGCAGTCGTGATCGCCGCCCGGTCAGCAGGCATCACAGAAAGCCCCCTGGTTCACCTCGCGGGAATCTGCGTCTATTCGGTTGTTTTCTACCTCGGTTCGGCTCACTTCGTGTTTGTCGGGCGCGGAGGTCGCGAAGACGATGAAGCCGACCGGAACCTTCCGATGGCCGGTGGGTCTCGGCGGATGCCGACCAGTCGAAATCCTTGAACCAACTGTCATCGGAAGCGATTAGAGGCGGCGCCATGAACAACGCTCAGGCCAGTGCGGGCGCGGCAACGTACGATCAGCGTATCCAACTGATATTCTGCCTGTTCACCGCCTGTATCATGGCGGCGGTGCTGGCCGCCTTTGCGCCCTCCATCCTGCAGGATCCCGACAGTTGGTGGCAAGTGAAGGTCGGACTGGATCTCCTGGCAAGCCGGACATTTCCGACAGTCGACCCCTATTCCTACACGTTTGCCGGCCAGCCATGGATCGCCAAGGAATGGCTGGGGCAGGTCCTTTTGGCTCTTGCCTACCGGGCGGGAGGCTGGAACGGCGTGGTCACGCTGATCATCGCCATGATTTCCCTGACGGTTTTCCTGATGGGGTGGTTTCTCAGCAGATGGCTGAAGCCGATCCTGTCGATTGCGCTGGCCTTCATTGCAATGGCCCTGATCACCCCGATCTTTACGGGGCGTCCACATATCTTCACTTTCCCGATCATCGTCGTCTGGACGGCGATGCTCTTTCGTGCGGCATGGGAAGAACGGGCGCCACCCTGGTGGCTGCTTGTGCTGGTTGTGTTGTGGGCGAACCTGCACGCCACCTTTACCTTGAGCTTCGTCATCGCAGCTTTCGCCGGTCTCGATCTGCTGACGCGTACAGGTCTCACAAAACCGGCCCTCGTGGCGAAATGGATCGCATTTGGTCTGCTTTGTCCGCTGGTCAGCCTGATCCACCCCTATGGCGTCCAGGCTATCCTGGCGACCTTCGCCGTGGCCTATGGCAACGAGGCGGTGTCGCTGATCGCGGAATGGCGACCGTTCAATGCGCAGGATCTCGTTGTCCAGGAAGTTGCGATGCTGGTGGCGCTGTTCGGGCTGCTGGTGTCACGGTTGCGAATTGGCTGGGCCAAGGCGTTGTTCATCGTCTTCACCTTGCATGCCTTTCTCGCTCATCTGCGTTTCATGTATCTGTTCTTCCTCCTGGTCCCGGTGGTGATCGCGATGGAGGTCGCACAGCAATATCCCTCGCTTTCGGCCACCGCATGGCTGGCTGAAAAGCGCGACGGGCTGGAACAATTCTTCGCCAGGCGGTTTTACGCGATCTGCGGCGCGGCAGCTGTTTTGGTCATCGGCGCGGTCGCCGTGTTCGGCAGCGTCTATCAGGTCGCGCCGAGCCCGAAGACGTCGGCCAGCGGGGCGCTGGCGTTCGCCGAAAGCCATCATCTGTCCGGCAACGTGCTGAATTCCTACAATTTCGGCGGCACGCTGATCTTCCACGGGATCAAGACCTATATCGACGGTCGGACGGACCAGCTGTTCCTCGGTGGTTTCACAAAAGCCGATGACGAGACGGGACACAGCAACGGCAAGCCACTTCTCGAAGCCCAGCTGAAGAAATACGCCATAGGCTGGGCGCTGATTGCAGCCGACGACAGTCGCATTCCCTTCTTCGACCAACTGGGCTGGAAGCGGGCCTATTCGGACGATCATGCGGTGATCTACCTGCCCGGCGCCTGATCCCGCCGCGCCGGCCCGGATCGGCCTCGCCGGCATTCGAACTGGCACATGCCTTGACACTTATGTTGCGGTGCAGCAAAGTTGCACCGCAGAGGATAGGCATGTGAGAGCGACGAGCCGGAATTTTTTGCACGAGCGGGACATCGCCGCATGAGCGGCGTCTTGAACTCGCAGAACCAAAGCTTCCGGCCGCGGCGCGCGAGCCTGTCCGGATGAACTACAGGCGCGACATCGATGGCCTTCGGGCCGTGGCGGTGCTGCCCGTCCTGCTCTTCCACTTCGGCGTCTCCGCCATTCCCGGCGGCTTCACCGGCGTCGACATCTTCTTCGTCATATCGGGATACCTGATCAGCGGCAGCCTGCTCGACGATCTCGAGCGCGGCGAGTTTTCGATCGGTCGCTTCTATTGGCGCCGCGCACGGCGGATCCTGCCGGCGCTGACCTTCGTCATCCTGCTCGCCAGCATTGCCGCCTGGTTCATCCTGCTGCCGTCGGATCTGCACGAATTCAGCTTGAGCGTGATCGCCGCCTCGACCTTCTGGTCGAACATCTATTTCTGGAAGACGACGAACTATTTCTCCATCGACGCCGAACTGCGGCCACTGCTTCACACATGGTCGCTTTCGGTCGAAGAGCAGTATTATATCTTCGCACCGATCCTGCTCTATTTGATCTACCGATATGTCTCGAAGCGCTGGCTGACGGTACTGCTGCCGATCGCCATCGGCAGCTTTGCCGTAGCGGTCATGGCAACCTCGCTGGCGCCGACAGCCGGCTTCTACCTTTTGCCGACGCGCTTCTGGGAACTGGCGCTTGGCGCCATGCTGATGCTGAAGAAGCCGCCGGCGCTTGCCAGCCGGTTGGCGATGGAACTTATCGGCCTCGCCGGCTTTGCCCTGATCGCCTTCGGCTTTCTAACGATTTCGGAGAGCGACCCGTTTCCGGGCTACAATGCCTTGTTCCCCTGCATCGGAACCGCCCTGCTCATCTATGCGGGCCACGATCACCCCGGCGCCGACAGGCCGGCACCTCTTGCGACCCGCGTCCTTCGGTTCGCGCCGCTGGTCTGGGTTGGCCTCATTTCCTATTCGCTCTACCTCGTTCACTGGCCGATAAATTCGTTCGTCCACTATCTCTCGCTGAAGGCCATCGGCGTGCCGACGGTCATCGCGATGATGGTAGCCAGTTTCGCCCTGGCGACATTTTCCTGGAAATATGTCGAGCAGCCGTTTCGCCGGAAACGGGCGTTCACCGCCCCATTGCCGATCTTCGCCTTTTCGGGGGCGGCGATCGTCCTGCTCTGTGTCGGCGGCTTGGCCGGCGCGCTCGGCGGTGGTTTTCCGCAACGGTTCCCGGACTTCTCGACCGAGCCGATCCGGGTCGGCGACTGGCGCAACGGCGTCTGCTTCAACGAAGGGGCCCGCATCGACACCTGGAACCTCGCCGACTGCACCCGCACCCAAGGCTTTGCCACCAACGTGCTTTTGTGGGGCGATTCCTTCGCCGCCCACTATGTTTCGGGACTCGACGCCAACGCCCAGAAAATCCAGGCCAATGTCATCCAGTACACCTATGCCGGCTGCCCGCCCGACCTCACCTATTTTTCCTATGCCCGGCCAAGCTGTACGCTTTTCAACGAACGAGCCTTGTCGATTATCCGCGACGCTAACATCCGGGCGGTGATCCTGAGCGGCCGATGGACCGACTACCAGGTCAGGGGCTTCGATGGCCTGCAAAAAACGATCGATCGGCTTCGCGACATGGGCGTCAAGGTCTATGTCATCGGCCAGTCGCCCGAATTCATCGCCGACGTCCAGAAAATCGCTTTCTTCGCAAGGCGGGAGCATGCCGGGAACACGTCCTGGCCGACTGCCATGGATCCGGGGATCAACAAGCGGGTGCTGCCGTTCGCCAAAGGGGCGACATTCATAGATCCGCTGGCATATCTGTGCGATGCGGCCGGCTGTTCGTACGCAGATGCCGACAGCAAGCAATTTCTCTATTTCGATTATGGTCATTTCTCTTCCGCCGGCGCGACGTTAGCCATCTCGAAGTACTGGCCAAGCTTTGCCGCCGGCAACAAGCTCGCCAGGGCAAGATAGCAATCGCAGGTCGATATGCATCGCCGCAGCCTGCGGTGTAAAAGCCGCTTTGCGATTGCCCGAAGGCCAACCCGCATGGTAACGAGGGATCGCGCGGGTATGATGTAATGGTAGCTTGTCAGCTTCCCAAGCTGAACGCGAGGGTTCGATTCCCTCTACCCGCTCCAGCCAATGGCGCCAGCAACAATTTCAGCGCCCGCCTGTTCGTCGAACACAACCGAGCAGCCTCGTGCAAGCGCAACCGTTGCAAGCGCGTTTGCCACTACGTCATCCGATGAGACGAAATCGCCGGTCAGTACCCGCAATTCTTCCACGCCTTCAGCCATCGACACGAAATTCCCGACCGATCGTTCGTGCTTGCAGGCCTCGACCACGCAAAGCAGGTCGATCATTTCGAAGCTGCGCATGTTCGGTCTCCTGAAGAAATCGTCCGTTGCAGGAATATCAACGCATCGGCAGGAAATAATGTTCCCGCCTTGCTGTTCGCCAGCCCCGAACCCGAAGCCTGGCTGAGCCGTCATCCCACCTCTCGCAGGATGAAGTCGTGCAGCATCTTGGCGGCCGGCGACAGCACACGGTTCTTCACCGTGATCAGGCTGTAGGGTCTGACCTCGATGTCGAATTCGGTCTGGACGACGTCGATGGCGCCGGCCAGCCCATCGGGATTCTGGATGAATTTCGCCACCTGGACCGATACCGGCGCAATCGCATCGGAATGTGCGACCATGACCAGGGTCAAGAGCAGCGAGCTGGTGTTGAGGATACGGTCCGGCAAAGCGATGTTGCGGTTGAGGAAATTGCTCTCCATCGCCTGGCGCAAAGGCGACCCGCCCGACTGGAAAACCCAATCGTAGGCGGCGGTGTCCTCCAGCCGCACTGCCTCGCCCTTGGTGAGCGGATGGCCCCTGCGCACGATCAGGCAGGCCTTCTCGACGCCGATGACGCGCGACTCGAACAGCCGCGGATTGAGATCGTCAGGGATGCGCGCGATGATGAAATCATGGCGCGTGGCGATCAATTCGCGTGCCAGCACGTTGGAGGTCTCGACCTGCATGGTGATCTCGATGCGCGGATAGATACGGCGGATTTCGCGAATCGCCGGCACCGCCAGCTCGATTGCCGGTGCCGTCACAGCGCCGAGGAACACCGAGCCGCCTTTGCCCGCCTTAAGTTCGGAAATTTCGCGGTCGACCTCGCGCATTTCCAGGAGGATCGAGCGCGCGCGCCTGGATAATGCCTTGCCGAAAGGCGTCAAGGTGATGCCGCGCGGCAGCCTTTCGCACAGCTTGACCTCCAGCACGGCCTCCATTTCGCTGATCATGCGCGAAGCCGCCGGCTGAGAAATGTTCATAACTTGGGCTGCCGCGCTCACCCGGCCATGGTCGTCGAGCGCGACGATCATACGCATGTGGCGCAAGCTGAGGCCACTGCGCAGCAAGGTTTCGCCGTCGCCCGGCATCTCTCTGTAACCATTTGAAATCGCAGTCGGATTCCTTAGCGCCGCCATAGCCTCTCCTTGCTTCTGCGCGCAGGCGGCCAGCGGTCGTGCCAGCCGTCTCGCCTCGATAGCATATACCAATATTGATATAGCAATCATCAAAGATCGCATTTGACAGTTATGGCAAAGGATCACAACCTTCGCGCGTTCCGAGACGCGACGGTCGCAGACGAGAAAAATCGTATCGATTGAAATCAGCGCCTCGGGGCCATGGGAGGATACCGGAGATCGATATGACGGCAGCAGTGCCTTGGCGCTTCTGCACGATTGCGCGGCCCGCGACCCCCGGGGTGCCGCGTCCATCAACCAGGGAGAGTTAAGTGAAAATCATCAAGACGTTAGTCGCCGCCTTGGCGGTCAGCATCGCGGCCATGTCGGCCACCGCCTACGCAGCCGACAAAGGCCTCGTCGGCGTGCTGATGCCGACCAAGACCTCGCAGCGCTGGATCAACGACGGAGACGCCGTCAAGTCCCAGCTCGAGGCTCTGGGCTACACCGTCGACCTGCAATATGCGCAGGACGACATTCCAAACCAGCTCAGCCAGCTGGAAAATGAAATCACCAAGGGCCCGAAGGCGCTGATCATCGCCTCGATCGACGGCACCACCCTGTCGGACGCGCTGCAGAAGGCCGCTGACGCCGGCGTCGTCGTCGTCGCCTATGACCGCCTGATCAAAAAGACCGCCAACGTCGATTACTACACGACCTTCGACAATTTCGGCGTCGGCGTCATCCAGGCGAATTCGCTGGTCAAGGGCCTCAAGGAGCGTTTCCCGAACACCAAGCCGTGGAACGTCGAACTGTTCGGCGGCTCGCCCGACGACAACAACGCCTTTTTCTTCTACAATGGCGCGATTTCCGTCCTGCAGCCACTGATCGACGACGGCTCGATCAAGATCAAGTCCGGCCAGACCGGCATGGACAAGGTCGGCACGCTGCGCTGGCTGGCGGCCACCGCTCAGGCCCGCATGGACAATCTGCTTTCGGCCAACTACTCGGACGGCAGCCGCGTCGATGGCGTTCTGTCGCCCTATGACGGCCTGTCGCGTGGTATCACCGCATCGCTGCGCGCTGTCGGCTACGGCACGGACGCTCAGCCCTGGCCGATCGTGACCGGTCAGGACGCCGAGACCGCCTCGGTCAAGCTGATCATCTCGGGCGAGCAGTACTCGACCGTGTTCAAAGACACCCGCGAACTGGCCAAGTCGACCGTTGAGCTCGTCGACAAGGTGCTGTCGGGTGGCAAGCCGGATGCCCTCGACACCAAGACCTACAACAACGACGTCAAGGTCGTTCCCTCGATCCTCTTGACGCCACATGAAGTCGACAAGTCGAACTACCAGGCGCTGGTCGTCGACTCCGGCTACATCAAGGCCGACGAGCTGAAGTAATTCGGTTTCAAATCCAGGGGTCCTGCGCAACGCAGGGCCCCTTTTCGTTCACCAGCAGGCCCGGTATTGTTACCGACCTCGCCGGCAGTGTTTGCCGACCTCTCAGGGAGCGGTAGTCCCAATGGCCTCGACGATTTTGGAGATGCGCGACATCACCAAGACGTTCCCCGGCGTGAAGGCGCTGTCGAACGTCAACCTCAGCGTCGAGGAAGGCGAGATTCATGCCGTGGTCGGCGAGAACGGCGCCGGCAAGTCGACGCTGATGAAGGTGCTCTCGGGCGTCTATGCGTCCGGCACCTATGATGGCGCGATCGTCTACCGTGGCGAGGAATGCCATTTCAAGGGCATTCACGACAGCGAGCACAAGGGCATCGTCATCATTCACCAGGAGCTTGCACTGGTGCCGATGCTGTCGATCGCCGAAAACATTTTCCTTGGCAACGAACACGCCAGATTTGGCATCATCGACTGGAATGCCAACGAGACACGTACCAGCGCCTTGCTGAAGAAGGTGGGCCTCAAGGAGGACCCCAAGACGCTGATCACCAATATCGGCGTCGGCAAGCAGCAGCTGGTCGAGATCGCCAAGGCGCTCAGCAAGGAAGTGCAGTTGCTGATCCTCGACGAGCCGACGGCGAGCCTGTCCGAAAAGGACAGCCAGGCACTGCTGGACCTGCTGCTCGAATTCAAGCGGCAAGGCATCACCTCGATCCTGATCTCGCACAAGCTCAACGAGGTGAACCGGGTCGCCGACAAGGTCACCATCATCCGCGACGGACGGACCATCGAAACACTTGCCAAGAAAGACATTTCGGAGGACCGCATCATCACCTCGATGGTCGGCCGTTCGCTCGACGACCGTTATCCGCCGCGCGAGCCCAAGATCGGCGAGGTCGTGCTCCAGGTGAAGAACTGGTCGGTCTATCACCCAATCCATGCCGAGCGGCAGGTGATCAAGGGCATCGATATCGATGTCCGCAAGGGTGAGGTGGTCGGCATTGCCGGGCTGATGGGCGCCGGACGCACCGAATTCGCCATGAGCCTGTTTGGCCGCTCCTATGGCCGCCGCATCACTGGCGACGTGCTGCTCAAGGGCAAGCCGATCGATGTTTCGTCGGTGAGCAAGGCTGTGGAACACGGCATTGCCTACGTCACCGAGGACCGCAAGACCTACGGTCTCAATCTCATCGATCACATCAAGCACAACATCACGCTGGCCAACCTGCCCGGCGTGTCGCGCCACGCCGTGATCGACGACCTGCGCGAACTTGCCGTCGCCAATGACTACAAGGCCAAGACCAACATCCGCTCGTCCAGCGTCTATCAAATGACCGGCAATCTGTCGGGCGGCAATCAACAGAAGGTGGTGCTGTCGAAATGGCTGTTCGCCAATCCGGAAGTGCTGATCCTCGACGAGCCGACGCGCGGCATCGACGTCGGCGCCAAGTATGAAATCTACACCATCATCGCCCGCCTCGCCTCCGAGGGTAAGGCGATCATCGTCATCTCGTCGGAGATGCCAGAACTGCTCGGCATCACCGACCGCATCTACGTCATGAACGAAGGCCGCATCGTCGGCGAAATGGCGGCGAGCGAAGCCAGCCAGGAAAAGATCATGCGCGCCATCGTTCGGGGAGAAGGAAAAGCATCATGACCACCGAAAGCGCTCCCGCGCCGAAAAGCGGCGTCGCCGAAGATGTGCAGCAGGGGCCGCGTGTGGCCGTCTCGGCGCTGATCACGAATCTGCGCGAATACGGCCTGATCCTGGCGCTGATCGCCATCATGGTGTTCTTCCAGTTCACCACGTCCGGCACGCTCTTCAAGCCGGTGAACCTGAGCAATTTGGTGCAGCAGAACAGCTTCATCATCGTGATGGCGCTGGGTATGCTTCTGGTGATCGTTTCGGGCCATATCGACCTCAGCGTCGGCTCCGTCGCCGGTTTCATCGGCGCGCTGGCGGCAATGATGATGGTCATCTGGCCGCTTGGCCCCCTCAGCAATCCGCTGGTTGTATCGATCATCTGCCTCATCATCGGCGGCGGCATCGGCGCGGCCCAAGGCTACTGGATTGCCTATCACCGAATACCGAGCTTCATCGTGACGCTGGCCGGAATGCTCATCTTCCGCGGCATCTGCCAGGCGCTGCTGGGTGGCGGGTCTTCCGTGGGACCGCTTCCAGATGGCTTCAAGGCGCTCAGTTCCGGCTTCATTCCGGACGTGATCGGCCCCTTGACGCTGATCCCGCCGACGGTGAACGCCGCCGGCAAGACCATCATCGGCAGCGGCCTGACACTGCACATGACGACGATCCTGATTGGCGTCGTCGCCGTGCTCGCCTATGCGTATTTCGGGCTCAAGGCACGGCGCACGCGCGAGCAGCACGGCTACGAAGCCGAGCCTTTCACGCTGTTTGTCATCAAGACCCTGGTGACCAGCGCGCTGGCGCTGTTCCTAGTCTACCAGTTCGCCAGCTACAGGGGCCTGCCAATCGTTCTCATGGTGATGGGCGTGCTGATCGCACTGTTCGTGTTCGTCACCAAACGCATGACGATCGGCCGGCGCATCTACGCAATGGGCGGCAATGCCAAGGCGGCACAGCTATCGGGCATCAAGACCGAGCGACTGACCCTGATGGTGTTCGTCAATATGGGCGTGCTGTCAGCGCTTGGCGGCCTGATCATCGCGGCCCGCCTTGGGCAGGCAGTGCCGGCGGCAGGCCTTGGCAGCGAGCTCGACGTCATCGCCGCGGTGTTCATCGGCGGCGCCTCGGCGATGGGTGGTGTCGGCCAGGTCATCGGCGCGGTGGTCGGCGGCTTCATCATGGGCGTGATGAACAACGGCATGTCGATCATGGGCGTCAATGTCGACTGGCAGCAGGTGGTGAAAGGCCTGGTGCTGCTCGGCGCGGTGGTGTTCGACGTCTACAACAAGAACAAGGGCTGAGGGAACCAGGAAGGCATACGGGTCACATCGCGGCGCTGCCCGGCGGCACGAAAAGAAGTCCCTGAGGGACCAGGCTCGCGAGCGCAATCCGAATGGAGAATTTCACCCGTGGCATGGACGAGGTCCTGGCCGCGCTGGGCAAGGTTTGCCGTCCCGGCAGCCCCTGCCAAGGCAAATGAGAGAGGATTCATCATGCTGATCTCCCAGATTCTCGATGACGCCGAGACCATCCGCGTCGTTGCCCGCAACGGCGGCAAGACCCGGATCATCAATGGTGCGCGCAGCGTCTATTCGCTGGCGATGGAGGCCGCCCGCACCGGCGTCGGGCTCGTCGCGCTGATCGAACGCAAGGGGCTTGGCGAGACAATCGATCTCGATGCCGCCTACAAGAAGGGGCGGCTGCTGTCGCCGATCAACCACCCCGATCCGGCGCACCTGCATCTGACCGGCACCGGACTGACGCATCTCGGCTCGGCCGCGACGCGCGATTCCATGCACAAGAAGCTCGGCGCCGAGGGCGAGGAACAGCTGACCGATTCCATGAAGATGTTCCGCATGGGGCTGGAGGGCGGCAAGCCGGCGAAAGGCCAGATCGGTGTGCAGCCGGAATGGTTCTACAAGGGCAACGGCACGATGGCTGTGGCGCCAGGTGCCGCACTGCTGTCGCCGGCTTTCGCCAAGGACGCCGGCGAAGAGCCGGAAGTGGCCGGCATCTATGTCATCGGCGACGATGGCGCACCGTTCCGTGTCGGCTTCACGTTGTCGAACGAGTTTTCCGACCACGTCACCGAGCGCGTGAACTATCTGTTCCTGGCCCACTCCAAGCTGCGCAACGCCTCGTTCGGGCCGGAAATCCTGATCGGCGACCTGCCGTCCGACATCCGCGGCAGCTCGCGCATCTATCGTGACAACGAGGTGCTGTGGGAAAAGCCGTTCCTGTCAGGCGAAGCGAACATGTCGCACACCATCGCCAATCTCGAACACCACCACTTCAAATATGCGGCTTTCCGCCAGCCAGGCGACGTGCATGTGCACATGTTTGGAACGGCGACGCTGTCCTTTGCCGACGGCATCAAGACCGAGGCTGGCGATGTGTTCGAAATCGAGGCCAAGGATTTTGGCCTGCCGCTGCGCAACCCACTCGAGATCGAGCAGCCGGTGAAGGTGGCGGTGAAGGCGCTTTGACAGCACGACCTCCCCTACGAGTGGGGAGGTCGGCCGTTCGAAGCTCAATAAATATCGAAGTCGAAGTACTTGGCCTGGATCTTCTTGTAGGTCCCGTCGGCAACGATGGCGTCTATTGCCGCATTGAGCTTGTCGCGTAGCGCGGTGTCTTCCAGGCGAACGGCAATGCCGGCCTGGGTCTCCGTGCCCTTGACGTCACCGACCAGCTTGCAGCAGCCGTCGCTTGCCTTCTTCAACCAGTCCACCAGCACGAATTTGTCAGAGATGACGGCATCGAGACGGCCGTTCGTCAGATCGGTGATCGCCTCTTCCTGGGTCGGGTAGAGTTTCGCCTCCGCGCCAGCCTTGCCATAGACATTCTGGGCATAGTCGGCCTGCGTGGTCGAGGCCTGGGCGCCGACCGTCTTGCCGGCAAGGGCCGCCGGTTCGGTCGAGGTGAGTTCGGTATCCTTCGGCGCCACCAGCGCGAGTGGCGTCGTATAGTATTTGTTGGTGAAGGAGACCTGCTTCTTGCGTTCCTCGGTGATGCTCATCGAGGCGATGATGGCATCGAATTTCTTGGCCTGCAGGGCGGGGATGATGCCGTCCCAGTCCTGGGTGACGATCTCGCACTCGACCTTCATCTGCGCACACAGCGCATTGGCGATGTCGATATCGAAGCCGACGACCTTGCCGTCCGGGGTGATGGTGTTGAACGGCGGATAGGCACCCTCGGTGCCGATCTTCAGTTTCTCAGCAGCCTGCGCCGACAGAGAGCCGGCCGCCATCAGCAACACGGCAGCACCTGCTGCCGATATGATCCATTTTGAAATCCGCATTTTCTTGGTTCCCTTGAACGCCGCCAGCTTGGCGACCAGAAAGCCAGCCAAGCATGACGAGCCATCGCAGGCAAGTGTATTGCCCGACGGGAATTGGGTTCAGCGCGCTGGGCGGAAATGCTTGGACAGCTTCAGGCCTTGCGCCTGGTAGTTGGAGCCGAGATCGGTGCCGTAGAGTGCCTGCGGCCGCTTCAGCATATGCTCGTAGACCAGCCGGCCGACGATCTGGCCATGGTCGAGGATGAACGGCACTTCGTGGCTGCGCACTTCGAGCACTGCGCGACTGCCGGTGCCGCCGGACGCCGAATGGCCGAAACCCGGATCGAAGAAGCCGGCATAGTGGACGCGGAACTCGCCGACCAGCGGATCGAACGGCGTCATCTCGGCGGCGTAGAGCGGCGGCACATGCACCGCTTCCTGGCTGACGAGGATGTAGAATTCATCGGGATCGAGCACCAGTTCGCCGGCGCCGCTCTTGTGGATCGGCTCCCAGAAATCGACGACCTCTTGTGCCGCGCGCTTGTCGACATCGACGAGACCGGTGTGATGCTTGCCGCGATAGCCGACCAGGCCGTTCTGATCGCCGTTAAGATCGATCGACAGCGCGATGCCGCCGCCGGAAATGTTCGGCGGCTCGGTTGCGACCAGCATCTCGGCGCGATGCAGGTCATGCAGCTCGGCTTCCGAGAGCAGTGCATTGCCGGTGCGGAAACGGATCTGGGACAGACGCGAACCGGTGCGCACGACGATCGGAAAGGTGCGCGGGCTGACCTCGAGATAGAGCGGGCCGTGATAGCCGGCGGCGATCTTGTCGAACTCGTGTCCGCGATCGGTCATGACGCGGGTGAAGATGTCGAGCCGCCCGGTGGAACTCTTCGGATTGGCCGAGGCCGAAATGTCCGCCGGCAATGCCAGGCTTTCAAGCAAGGGCACGATATACACGCAGCCGGTCTCCAGCACCGCCCCCTCTGCAAGATTGATCTCGTGCAGCTGCAACCGGTCGAGCTTTTCCGAAACCTTGTGGTTGGGACCCGGCAGGAACGAGGCCCGCACCCGCCAGGCCTTGTCGCCGAGGCGCAGATCCAGGCTCGCCGGCTGGATCTGATCGGCATCGAACGCGCGCGCCGACTTCAGCGCGCCGGACCGGAACAGCGCCGAAATGTCCTGATCGGGAAGAATGCCTGTCTGCCGCAAGGCTCCACTCCTAGGCCAGGCGATTCTTGGGGCCAGGCGATTTTCTGTTCGCAGGTTCTTGCCGCAAAACCGTGGAACACTGCTGCGGAACCTGCTTGGTACAAACCTCTTAATCAAGCCGGCAATTGACGCAAGCGTGGCGCGGGTCTAAAGGGTCGTTATCCCGTGGTGATTTGGCCGGTCGGCTTGCAGCCACGTTAAACAAGTCGCTAAAGGACCGTCGGGCCGCAAGGCCGTATGGACCGGTTGCGACTTTCGCGGCCGGTTTTTTTGTGTCTGGAACAAAAGCGATGAGCACCAAGAAGCGTAACTGGAAGCCTCAAACGACACTCGTGCATAGCGGAACCCTGCGTTCCGGTTTCGGCGAAACCTCCGAGGCGATGTACCTCACCCAGGGCTATGTCTACGAAACTGCGCAGGCCGCCGAAGCCCGCTTCAAGGGCGAGGAGCCGGGGTTCATCTACTCGCGCTACGCCAACCCGACCGTCGACATGTTCGAAAAACGCATGTGCGCGCTCGAAGGCGCCGAGGACGCGCGCGCCACCGCATCCGGCATGGCCGCGGTGACGGCCTCGCTGTTGTGCAGCGCCAGGGCCGGCGATCATATCGTGGCAGCACGCGCGCTGTTCGGCTCCTGCCGCTGGGTGGTCGAGACGCTGGCGCCGAAATATGGCATCGAGGCGACGCTGGTCGACGGCACCGACATCGCCAACTGGGAAAAGGCGGTCAAGCCGAACACCAAGCTGTTCTTCCTGGAAAGCCCGACCAACCCGACGCTGGAAGTGGTCGACATCGCCGCGGTTGCCGCGCTTGCCAATTCGATCGGTGCGCGGCTGATCGTCGACAATGTCTTTGCCACACCCCTGCAGCAGAAGCCGCTGCAGCTCGGTGCGCACATCGTCGTCTACTCGGCGACCAAGCATATTGACGGCCAGGGCCGCTGTCTCGGCGGCGTCATCCTGTCGGACAAGAAGTGGATCGACGAGAACCTGCACGACTATTTCCGCCACACCGGCCCCAGCCTGTCGCCGTTCAATGCCTGGACGCTGCTGAAAGGGCTGGAGACGCTGCCGGTGCGCGTGCGCCAGCAGACGGAAAGCGCCAGCAGGATCGCGGATTTCCTGGCCGAGCGGCCCGAAATCGTCCGCGTCATCTATCCCGGCCGCGCCGACCACCCGCAGGCGGCCATCGTCAAGAAGCAGATGTCGGGCGGCTCGACGCTGATCTGCCTGGACGTCAAGGGAGGCAAGCAGGCGGCCTTCGCCTTGCAGAACGCGCTCGACATCGTACTGATCTCCAACAATCTCGGCGATGCCAAGAGCCTGATCACCCATCCGGCGACGACGACGCACAAGAATCTGAGCGACGAAGCGCGTGCCGAACTCGGCATCGGGCCGGGCACGCTCAGGCTGTCGGTCGGCCTGGAGGATACCGACGATCTTCTGGAAGACATCGAACAGGCGCTGAAGTCGGCCAAGTAAAAGGCCTTTGGCCATCAGGCGCCGGACGGCGTCTCTTCCAACTCGGCCGCCTTGGTGCCGATGGTCATCGCGTTGCCGCGCCAGTCGACGGCGCCACCCAGCCAGCCGCGCGCCCACATCGCCGGCAGGATCAGGTCGCGCATCATGATCGCCGCGACCATGCGCGACGACAGGTACCAGCCTTTGGACCAGGCCAGGGCGCATTCAGGAAGGTAGAAGGCCGCCAGCACGGCAATGGCGGTTGCCCAGAGGCTGACGCCCGCGCTTGCCGCCGCCAACAGCGCGAGTGCCAGCGGCACCACTGCCCCGGTCAGGATTTCGGGTGCGAAAAACCATGGGAAAGTGACGCGGCGCAGGCGCGCCCAACGGGCCTGACGCGACCAGATCTCGTCAAAGGTGCGCCGGCCGAGCGGTTGCTCGAAGGGCGCGGCGACGAGATTGACGCGCAGGCCAAGGCCATTGACCAGCTTGGTCGCGGCAGCGTCCTCGGCGATCTCGGCGGCGAGCGCACGGATGCCACCACTGGCGTCGAGCATCGGCTTGTTCCAGAGCATGCTCTTGCCCTGGGCAAAGCCGAGGCCAAGCGCCTCGCCGGCATATTGCCAGCGCGCTTGCAGCGTGTTGAGGAAAGCGCATTCGACCTCGGCCCAGAAGCCAGCGGGCCGCGAGCCTATCGGCGTCGAGCAGACAAGGCCGGTGTCGGGCCGCCATGCAGCCATCAGGTGCTGCACGTAGTCTCTCGGCATCAACACGTTGGAATCGGCCAGGACAACCCAATCGTGGCGCGCTGCCTCCCAACCCTTGACGCAATTGTTGAGTTTCGGATTGGCGCTGATGCGGTCGTCGCCGATCAGCAGCCGCGCCGGCACCTTGGGAGAACGGGCGATGGCGGCACGGATCAGCCTGACCACCGGATYGTCCGCATGGGCGACGCAAAAGACCAGTTCATAGCGAGGCCAGTCGAGCGAGAGGGCGCGCTCCAGCGTCTCCTGCGCGAACGGCTCGACGCCACGCGATGGCACGATAATCGACACCGGCAGCGGCTTGCCGGCCGGCGGCGCGATGGTGCGGTGGCGCTTCAGACGCGAAGCGGCGAGCAGGATGCTGGCGAGGTTTGAAAGGATGAGAGCGATCGAAAGCGAGGCGGCTATGAGGGTGAGTTCCATCGAGACCTGGCCACTCCAGAAAAGACGGCCCGCGTGATGGCCGTTTTCAACAGTTCGACAGAGCGCCGAGTCGCCCGCTTCGTGCACACCACCATTGTCATGTGTCACTTAAATGACATTCTTTGTCGGCACCTGCCTTTCAGGCCGGGCGCGACAAGACGCGCACGTTGACCTGCTCGCCCGGAGCGAGGACAGTTCGACTTGGATTGTTTTGGAGCCGCTTATGTACCGCGCCGTGACGCGCAACATCGAAGTGCAGGTCAGGCCGTTCTATCTGGAGGACCGTTCGGACCCGTCGGAGAACCGCTATGTCTGGGGCTATCAGATAACGATCGACAACCAGTCGGATGAGTTCGTGCAGCTGTTGTCGCGCTATTGGCACATCACCGACGGCACCGGACGGGTCGAGGAGGTGCGCGGTGCCGGCGTCGTCGGCGACCAGCCCGAACTCAATCCCGGCGACAGCTATCAATACACGTCCGGTTGCCCGCTTTCGACACCGTCCGGCATCATGGTCGGGCACTACACGATGCGCAACAAGCGGGGCGAGACGTTCGACATCGCCATCCCCGCCTTCTCGCTGGATCTGCCGGGGACGCGAAGGACGGTGAATTAGCTTCGCCTCACCGGCCGCCAAGCAGCCGGTGAGGCTCGTTCTCTACTGGGCCGCCGCAAATTCCGCCGGATCGAAGTCATATTGCTTCGAGCAGAATTCGCAGGCGACGTGGATGCCGCCGTCTTCGGTGCTGTCCTTGATCTCCTGCGCCGAGAAGCCCTCGAGGATGCCACGGATCTTGTCCCTCGAGCATGAGCACTGGTCGGCGACCGGTACGCCGCCGAAGACGCGCACGCCATGCTCGTGGAACAGCCTGTACAGCAGCCGCTCGGCGCCGATCGTCGGGTCGATCAGTTCGGTCGGCTCGATGGTGCCGAGCAATGCCAGCAGCTCCTGCCAGGAATTGTCGGCCGGATCGTGGATCTCCTCGCGCGGATCGCCATCGCCGCCCGGCAGGTCCGGAACGCGCATGCGCTCGGGCGACTGCGGCAGGAACTGCGCTAGGATGCCACCGGCACGCCACTGCTCGCGAGCGCCGCCGACGCCAGGCGTCAGCAGCTTGGCCACCGAAAGCCTGATATCGGTCGGAATCTGCTCCGACTGGCGGAAATAGGTGCGGGCCGCGTCTTCCAGCGTTTCGCCATCGAGCTGGACGATACCCTGATAGCGCTGCGTGTGAGCACCCTGGTCGATGGTCAGCGCCAGCACGCCGCTGCCGAGCAGCGTCTGCTGAGACGTTTCGCCGGCCGCGACCAGCGCCTCCAGCCGGTCTGCATCGAAGCGGGCATAGGCGCGCAGTGCCGAGGGCGTGGAAAAATCCGCCACCAGCATGTCGACCGGCCCGTCGGTGCGGGTCTGCAGGATGAACTTGCCCTCGAACTTCAGCGAGGTGCCGAGCAGCACCGTCAGCACGCAGGCTTCCGCCAGCAGGCGGGCGACCGGTTCGGGATAGTCGTGACGGCTGAGGATGGCGTCGAGCATCGGCCCGAGCTGGACGGTGCGGCCGCGCACATCGAGAGGGCCGACCTCGAAGGGCACGACGTGATCGTCGCCGGCGTAGCCGAATTCGCCGAGTTTGGGGTGATGTTCAGTCACTTGATAGGTTTCCAACATGACAATGCTCCAGGGCGCGGCCATGCCGCCCTGGAGGGCGCATGCTTCGAAACGCGCTTGATTTGCGTGATGCGGCGCAAATAGGCATCACACCCCCAGAGATCAAGCGCCGAGACACCAGGCGAGCACGGCCTTCTGGGCATGGAGCCGGTTCTCGGCCTCGTCGAAGACCACCGAATGCGGCCCGTCAATGACCTCGTCGGTCACTTCCTCGCCGCGGTGCGCCGGCAGGCAGTGCATGAACAGCGCCTCCGGCTTGGCCTTCGCCATCAGCTTGGCATTGACCTGGTAGGGCGAGAACACGTTGTGGCCGCGGGCACGATGCTCCTGGCCCATCGACACCCAGCAATCGGTGACGACGCAGTCGGCCTGGTCGACGGCCTCCTCGGGCGAGCGGGTGAAGTGCAGCTTGCCACCATGCGCCTGCGACCAGTCGATATGCTTCTGCTCCGGCTCGCTGCCTTCGGGCACGGCGACGTTGAGGTTGAAGCGGAACCGCGCCGAGGCCTCGAGCAGCGAATGCAGCACATTGTTGCCGTCGCCGGTCCAGGCGATGGTCTTGCCGGCAACCGGACCGCGATGCTCCTCGAAGGTCATGATATCGGCCATCAGCTGGCAGGGATGGGTGTCGTCGGTCAGTCCATTGATGACCGGAACGGTGGCATTCTCGGTCAGTTCGAGCAGCCGCTCATGCGAGGTGGTGCGGATCATGATCGCGTCGACGTAGCGCGACAGCACCTTGGCGGTGTCGGCAATGGTCTCGGAGCGGCCGAGCTGCATCTCGGTGCCGGTCAGCATGATGGTTTCGCCGCCGAGCTGCCGCATGCCGACGTCGAAGGACACGCGGGTGCGCGTCGAGGGCTTGTCGAAGATCATCGCCAGCACCTTGCCCTCGAGCGGCCTGGTGCGTTCGCCTGCCTTGAGGCGAGCCTTTCGCACCACCGCATCATCGAGCATGAAGCGCAGATCGCCTTCGGAAACGGCGGAAAGATCGGTGAAATGGCGAACTGACATCAGCAACGGTTCCGGGATTACTTCGCGGCGGCGGCTGCGATCGCCTCCGCCAGGCCCTTGGAGGCGGCGCGGATGCGGTTGAGCGCGTCGTGGATCTCGGCATCTGTGACAGTGAGCGGCGGCAACAGGCGAATGACGTTGTCGCCGGCCGGAACCGCCAGCAGGTGCTGGTCGCGCAATGCCATGTTCACCTTGGTGTTGGGCATGGCGCATTTGAGCCCGAGCATCAGCCCGGTGCCCCTGATGTCCTCGATGACCTCGGGAAACTCGTCGGCGACCGCAGCCAGCCCCTGCTTCATCAGCAGCGCCTTGCGCTGGACATCTTCGAGGAAGCCGTCTTCCAGCACCACGTCGAGCACCGCGTTGCCGACCGCCATGGCCAGCGGGTTGCCGCCGAAAGTGGTGCCATGCACACCGGACGTCATGCCAATGGCCGCTTCATCGGTGGCAAGGCAGGCGCCCATCGGGAAGCCGCCGCCAATGCCCTTGGCGATCGCCATGATGTCGGGCGTGACGCCGGACCATTCATGCGCGAACAGCTTGCCGGTCCGGCCGATGCCGCACTGGACCTCGTCGTAGATCAGCAGCAGGCCGTGCTGTTCGCACAACTGCCTGAGCCGCTTCAGCGACTGCGTCGGCACCGGGCGGATGCCGCCCTCGCCCTGTACCGGTTCGATCAGGATCGCCGCGGTCTCTGGCGTGATCGCCTTTTCGGCCGCATCGATGTCATCGAAGCCGACCTGGTCGAAGCCCTCGACCTTGGGTCCGAACCCTTCAAGGTACTTGTACTGACCGCCCGCCGCGATGGTCGCCAGCGTGCGGCCATGGAAGGCCCCCTCGAAGGTGATGACGCGGAAGCGTTCGGGATGGCCCTTGACGAAATGGTAGCGTCGCGCCGTCTTGATCGCGCATTCCAGCGCCTCGGCGCCGGAGTTGGTGAAGAACACCTTGTCGGCGAAGGTGGCGTCCACCAGCCGCTCGCCGAGCCGGCTTTGGCCCGGAATCTCGTAGAGATTGGAGACATGCCAAAGCTTTGCGGCTTGCTCGGTGAGTGCGGCGACCAGATGCGGATGGCTGTGGCCCAGCGAATTGACGGCGATGCCGCCGGCGAAATCGAGATATCGCTCGCCTTTGTCGGTAACCAGCCAGGTGCCTTCCCCATGGTCGAAGGCCAGGGGTGCGCGAGCAAAGGTCTCGTAAAGCGCCGAACCGCTCATTATATGCGTCTCCGGTACCGGAAAATCAAAAAAGCCGCCAAAGCGGCGGCCTGTGCGGCTTATCGTGTTTTTCGGCCATGAAGTCAACGAAAACGTCGCGTAGTGTCCCGCGGCAAGCCCTCCGACGCAACGCCGGCTCACGAGCGACCGGGCAAGTTGGGGAAAACCTAAAAAACCGATTCGTGTTGCACTTGGGACTCTTGTCACCGAGTCAGCGCATAGAGTAGTTGTAGTCAAGAAATAACTAGATTTCGTGCGGCGGACCTAATCACCAGATATATGTGGTGTCTGCCCCGGCAAATGTTGCCGGGCCGGGAGTGGATTCCGATTGCCGCACGCTTAGCAGGAGCGGTCTCATGAACTGGACTGACGAGCGGGTAGAACTTCTCAGAAAACTGTGGTCCGAGGGTCTGAGCGCAAGCCAGATTGCTGCGCAGCTTGGTGGGGTCAGCCGCAATGCGGTCATTGGAAAGGTGCACCGGCTGAAACTGTCGGGCCGCGGGCGGTCGACCGCCACGCCGGCACGCCAGAAGAAGGCGGCGCAGGGATCGACGGTTCAGAAATCGGTGTCGCGCGCCGCAAGCACGGTCCGTCATGTCACGACATCGATCGGCGCAACGGCATTGCAGACGCAGTTCGACGCCGAACCTGTGGCACGCCACTATATCCGCCCGGTCGAGAATGTCGTGGTGCCGATCTCACGGCATCTGCAGCTCGTCGAGCTGACCGAGCGGACCTGCAAATGGCCGAACGGCGATCCGCTTTCGGAGGACTTCAATTTCTGCGGCAACGAAGCCGCCGAAACCGGCCCCTACTGCAAGTACCACGCCCGCGTGGCGTTCCAGCCGGCATCGGAGCGGCGGCGGAGTCGATAACAGAGAAGGGAATAGGGGAGTAAGGCAATACGGCAGTAGGCGTGCGGAAAGTCGCGCTTGCGAAATGTCATCCTACTGCCCTACTGCCCTACTGCCCTACTGCCCTCTTCTTCACAGCCAGCCATTCTTGCGAAAGCGCCAGTAGAGAAACGAGCAGATCAGCGCGATCGTGGCCAGCACCACCGGGTAGCCATATTCCATCTTCAATTCCGGCATGTCGCTGAAATTCATGCCGTAAATACCGGCGAATGCCGTCGGCACCGCCAAGATGGCGGCCCAGGAGGCTAGCTTCTTGGAGATCGCCGTTTCCTGGCTCTGGCCGACCAGAAGGCTGGCCTCGAAAGCGAACGCCAGCACCTCGCGCAGACTGTCGATTTTTTCCTGCACGGTGCGGATATGGTCGGTCACGTCACGAAACAGCGGATGCATGGCCGTGTGAATCTGCGGCAGGTCGGCACTGGTCAGCCGGCGACAAACCTCGACCAGCGGCAGCGCCGCATTGCGCAAGCGCAAAAGATCGCGGCGCAGCATATAGAGCCGCTCGATGTCGGGACCTGTCATCGGCTTCAGCAGGACCCTGTCCTCGATCAGTTCGACCTCGTCCTCGATCTGCTCGAGCACGGGCATGTAGTTGTCGACGATGAAATCGAGAATGGCGTAGAGGACGAAATCCTCGCCCTTGGCCAGCGAATGCGGGCAGCTTTCCCAATGCTGACGCACGGCGGCATAGGATGTGGACGGGCCATGCCTGACGCTGACGATGTAGCCGCTGCCGACGAACAAATGGGTCTCGCCGAAGGTGACCCGGCCGTCGATCAGCTGTGCGGTGCGGGCGACGATGAACAAGGCGTCGCCATATTGCTCGATCTTCGGCCGCTGGTGCGGGTGCTCGGCGTCCTCGATCGCCAGTTCATGCAGGTGAAACTGCGCCTGGACGCGAAGCAGCAGGTTGCGGTCGGGCTCGAGCAGGCCAATCCAGACGACATGACCAGTTTTTTTTGCCCATTCGCCGGCTTCCTCGATGGGAATGTCGGCGATGCGACGCCCAGCCGTGTAGACGCCGCAAGCGATAATGCCGGAGGTCGGCGCAGGCGCCGGAGTCAGGTTCCGAACATTTTCCATCACAACCTCCCGAAGCAAATCCACGGACGAGGATACAGGAAAGCCCGGAAAGTCTAGCGCAATTCGGATGATGGTTCGAGAGTGCGACCGTTCAATTAACCGGAGGCGTCGCGGAAAGGCTGATCTTGTCGGTCTTGTCGCCCTTCGGCCGCTCGGCCGGCATCTGCTCGCCGGTGACGATGTAGTAGATGGTCTCGGCGATGTTGGTGGCGTGATCGCCGATGCGCTCGATGTTCTTGGCGCAAAACAGCAGATGCGTGCACGGCGTGATGTTGCGCGGATCTTCCATCATGTAGGTCAGCAATTCGCGGAACAGCGACGTGTACATGGCGTCGATCTGGTCGTCGCGGTCGCGCACGAAGCCGATCTTGTCGACCGAGCGCGATGCGTAGACGTCGAGCACTTCCTTGAGCTGGGTCAGCGCCAGGTTGGCCAGGGCCTCTAGGCCACGGAACAGGCTGGTCGGCTGGCGTCCGTCGGTGACGGCGCCCACACGCTTGGCAACGTTCTTGCCGAGGTCGCCGACCCGTTCGAGGTCGGCGGAAATGCGGATGGCGCCGACGATCTCGCGCAGGTCCGTCGCCATCGGCTGGCGCTTGGCGATGATGATGATCGCCTTGTCGTCGATTTCGCGTTGCCCTTCATCGAGCACTGCATCGTCGCGGATGACCTTCTGGGCGAGGCCGGGGTCGGCATTGACGAGGGCGGCAACCGCCTGTTCGACCATACGCTCGGCATGGCCGCCCATCGCCGCGATGCGCTTCGACAGATATTTCAGCTCCTCGTCATAGGCGCTCATGATATGCACGGACTGCATGGCGAAATGCCTTCCCACGGGTGTCTTGTTTTGAGTCGTTTCCTCGAATCCCCGCTGATACGCTAGCCGGATGACAGAAAAAAGAAACGGTCCCGTGGAAAACTAGGGCAGTATCAGTGCGTCGGCAAATGAACCGAGAAGGCAGCGCCCTTGCCGAACTCGGACTTGATCGAAAGCCGGCCATTGTGGCGTGTCAGGATATGCTTGACGATCGACAGACCGAGGCCGGTTCCCTTCTGGGTGCGGCTGGTCTCGACATCGACGCGATAGAAGCGCTCGGTGATGCGCGGAATGTGTTCCTCGGGAATGCCGGGGCCAAAGTCCCTGATGGTCACGTCGATGCCTGGCTCCGAGCCGGGATCGCCGCGCGCGATCGACACCACCACGCGGCCGCCCGACTGCCCGTACTTGCAGGCGTTTTCCAAGAGGTTCTCGAAGACCTGGAAGAGCTCGTCGCGATCCCCCGGCACGTCGAGCGGGCCGTCGGCGTAATCCCGTTCGACGATAACGCTGTTTTCCCTGGCCAGCGGTCCGAGCGAATCGATGACGCTATCGACCGTCTCACGCAGGTCGACCTCGGTTCCCGGCTTCAGATAGGGCTTCATCTCGAGCCGCGATAGCGACAACAAATCATCGATCAGGCGCGCCATGCGCCCGGTCTGGCTCTGCATGATCTGCAGGAACTGGTCGCGCGCCGCCGGGTCGTTGCGGGCCGGTCCGCGCAGCGTTTCGATAAAGCCGGAGATCGAGGCGAGCGGCGTGCGCAGTTCGTGGCTGGCATTGGCTATGAAATCGGCGCGCATGCGGTCGATCCTGCGCGCTTCGCTCTGGTCCTTGAACACCAGCACATAGAGATCGGTGCCGTGGCCGACCGAGGAGGCACTCACCCGGTAAGCCCGTTCGACCGGCAGCTTCTCCGTATAGTCGACGACGTCAGAGGCGACATCGCCCGACAGCACGCCGTCCAGCAGAGCCTGCATTTCCGGCGCCCGGAATTTCAGCGACAGCGACAGACCGGGCGCAATCCCGCCGAAGGCGGCGAAGGCGGCGGCATTGGCGTGGACGATGGTGGCGGTTCGGTCGAAGATGATCAGCGGGTCGGCGACGGCGGCCGCAAGATATTCGCCGGAGAGCCGTTGCAAACCGATTGCCTCGATCGCGGCGGCACTCTCGGCCGATTGGCGCGTGCCGGTGACCGGCAGCATTGCCGCTGCAAGCAGCAGCGTCAGCGCCGCAAGGACGACAAAGCCGGATATCGCGGCCAAGGCATACACGCCGAGAATCGCGACGACGCCGGCGATCAGCAGCCAGCGGCTGCTCCACAGCCGGACCGCCAGGCCTTGCGCCATGCCACTCTGCTCTGCGTCCAGGTCAGCCATTCGCTCGCGCGCCCGCACCCTTGCCTCGCACCCGGTCGACCGGCGACGGAAACTTCCGCGCGACCGGTCTAACGCATGACCCAGAAAATCGGAATCGATTTTCTGAAAGGATCATGCGCAAAATCAAAAGTGCTGTAGTGGCTCCCAATAGCATGAGTCCGGAAGCAGAAAAGGGTTCGTCTCGATGAAAAAAGCCAAGGAAACTCCCGCCGCGCCAACTTCGGGTCCGCTGAAGATCAGGATCGGCGGCAAGGAGCGGGAGTTCGATATTGAAAATCCCGTACTTCCCGACTGGGTCGAGGACAACAAGCTGACCGCCGGCGGCTACCCCTACGACAAGAAGATGAAAAGCGAGGAGTATGACGAGACGCTCGAGAAATTGCAGATCGAGCTGGTCAAGGCGCAGGCGTGGCTGCAGTCCACCGGCAAACGGGTGATGGCGCTGTTCGAGGGCCGCGACGCCGCCGGCAAGGGCGGCACGATCTTCGTGCTGCGCCAATACCTCAACCCTCGTACCGCGCGCAACGTGGCGCTGACCAAGCCGACCCCGACAGAGCAGGGGCAATGGTACTTCCAGCGCTATGTCGACCATTTCCCGACATCGGGTGAGTTCCTCACCTTCGACCGCTCCTGGTACAACCGCGCCGGCGTAGAGCCGGTGATGGGTTTTTGCACGCCGCAGCAGCACGAGCAGTTTCTCGACGAGACACCGCATTTCGAACGCATGATCGCCAATGAGGGCATCCACTTCTTCAAATTCTGGCTCAACATCGGGCAGGAGACGCAGCTCGAGCGCTTTCACGATCGCCGCTTCAGCCCGCTGAAAAGCTGGAAGTTTTCGCCGATCGACGTTGCCGGGATCACCAAGTGGGACGACTACACCAAGGTCCGCGACACCATGTTCGAGCGCACCCACAAAGAATTCGCGCCGTGGATCATCATACGGGCCAATGACAAGCGGCGCGCGCGGCTCGGGGTCATTCGGCGCATCCTCCTGTCGCTGCCCTATGACGGGCGCGATCTCGACATCATCGGCAAGGAAGACAAGAAGATCGTTGGCGAAGGGCCGTCGTTTCTGGGAAAGCAAGACTGACGTCTTTTGCGCCGCGCAGCCAGAGGCCGCGCGGCGCGTTCGTCATCGGCGCCTTTCGGTCGGACCGTTCAAGCCACCAGCCGGGCTATGCGCTGCAATCGCCGCAGCGTGGTGTCGTCCTGCAGCGCCTGCTGGAAAAGCGAAATCTCCTGATCGATACGGTCGCACAGCGCGCCGGTGTTGCCCTTGAGCAGGCCGCGCGTCTGCAGCAAGGCGGCGACCGGCTTCTTGACAAGCTGTCTCGCCCGGCCGAGGGCCGCGTCCTCGACGCTGCCGCCCGGCACGATCTCGGCGACGAGGCCGAGCGCCCTGGCATCCTCGGCGCGAAGTGTGTCGCCGAGGCAGAAGAAGCGGAAAGCACCGGCATAGCCGAGTTTCTGCGGCGCCAGGATGCTGGTCGCGGCATCCGGGACCAGGCCGAAATCGACGAACGGCACCCGGAACGTGCTTTGATCGGACGCGATCACCATGTCGCAATGGAACAGGATCGTGCAGCCGACGCCGACGGCATCGCCATCGACGCAGGCAAGGATGGGCTTGGGGAACGTCGCCAGCGTGCGAAACAGATCGGTGACGGCGGCGATCAGTTTCTGGTGCTTGGTGGCGTCGAGGAACTCGGAGAAATCGCCGCCGAGGCAGAAGCAGCCTGACAGGCCGCGTAGCACGACGACGCGCACCTCCTCATTGTCGGCGGCTTCATGGAAGGTCTTTGCCAGGCTTTCGTAGGCTCTTCTGTCCAGCACCGGCCGGCCGTCATTCGACGATACGGTGACAATTAGCGTGTGGTTGCGGAGTTCTGGTTGCGGATGGGGGCTCATGACTGTCTCCGATTTCACGACGCACGCCTTTGGCCGAGCATGTCGGGGTATCCCCTGGTCAGCACGGGAGCAAAATGATTGCGGCGCGAACGCACCACATCGAGCGTGTGCTCGTTGAAGGTAAGCAAGGTGGCTACGACCTGCTGGTTGCCGTAGGTGCGCTGATAGCCCAGCGGGGTCGCCAGGAAATGCAGCTGCAATGCGCGCAGCACCCACATCGGCTCGAACTCGATGATCACCTGGTTGACGTTGCGCTTCAGTCCCCACTCGACGAAGCCAGCGATCAGCTCGGTGCCGACGGTTGACACGCCGCGACGGCCATCGCGGTAACCTGGAGCGACCGCATAGCGGGTCAACTCGTAAATGTTGGGTCCGGAGGGCGGCGTTCCTTCAAAGAGGTCGGTCAGCACCTCGGTCAGAAGATGTCCCCGCGTCGTCGGCAAAAGCCTCTGGTAGCCTGCGACTTCACTGCCCCTGATGACGATTTGATGGACGGCCTCGTCATGATCGAACTGGTCGCATTCGAGCCCGTCGGGGCGCCTGAGGTCCTCCCATCCCATCTCCTCGACGAATATCTTGTAGCGCAAGCGATGGACCGCCTCCCAAAGGTCCGGGCGTTCCATCAATTCTTGGGTTGTGAGAGAAAAAAGCATTCCGTCATCTCCTGGTTTCAGAGGAAGATACGGCCGTGCTTCGATGAGAAAATTGCGTGATCGCGTAGGCTAGAATTGCTAGGCCGGCACGGCCGACCTAACTAATGTAGCCCCGCCTTATCGCTTCGGCGACCGCCTGAACCCGGTTGACGGCACCAAGTTTGCTTTTGGCGTTAAGAAGATGTTTCTCCGAGGTATGTTCGGAGATGCCGAGGATTTGCGATATCTCCCACTCGGACTTGCCGACGGCGGCCCATTGCAGGCATTCGCGTTCGCGCGGCGTCAGTACGATGTGATCGATGGTGTTGCTCGCCATCGTGTGGAGCTGCATGGCGCGGCCGACCGCATAGGTCGACACCAGCGACACCAGGCCGAAATCGGCCGCCGACAATTCGACTGCCTCGCCGCCCAGCGACACCATGACGATCTGGCCGTCGAGCGTGATCAGCGGGAAGGCCAGTCCGTCGCGCAACTTGAACGCGCCGGCATCGCCCATCACTTCGCCGCTGCTTTTGTCGATGCGGGCGCCCTGTGAGGCTTCGCGCCACTGGAACGGCGCCTGCAGCTGTTTCATGTGGCTGACGACCGGGTCGTGATCGACATAGTTGCGCGCTACATAGCGCTCCAGCCATTCAACAGGCCAGTCGCACAGAAGCACATGCTGCTTTTGCTGGCCGCTTGGCGTGCCCGGCTGCGGCACGGTTCCCGCCATCAGAGCGGTGAGCCCGAAATCCGACGTTACACCCAGCAACGTTTCGCAGACTGCCGCCGCCGTTCCGGCGTGCTGCAGTTGGTCTATGAATTCCAGCGTGCGATCGAACTGACCCATCGCAACATCAACCCTATGTTGCCTCATGCATTGCGACCAATGATGCGTGCTTCGTTTGCACTTCACCACCGACCACGGATTGCAAACCGCATGTTTCCGGTCGTGGTTCTCACCTTGGTCCCCCAACCAAGGCAGCCACTGCTATTTGCAAACTCCCTAAAGCATATCCTGAAATTGACGCGTTGAAATCAAAAAGCATTGTACCTTTGTCATTTTCGTACCAAAACCTGCCAACACGACTGCGGCGGAGTCTGATCGTGGCGTTCCAGTGGAGGTCTTTGGCTCTTGCGTCGCTGCTGATCGCAGCGCTGTCGGTCGCCGGTACCGCGCGTGCCGCTGAGCCGCAGGTGCCGGTGCTGTGGGATGCAAAGGAGCGGCTGCCGAAACCGGACCTTTCGGCACTGCCCCGGCTGCGCTTCCTGACGACCACGGATTTTCCACCCTTCAATTTCCTTGACGGCTCGGGAAAACTGTCCGGTTTCCATATCGATCTGGCGCGCGCCATCTGCGCCGAGCTGGGTATTGTCGACAAATGCCAGATCCAGGCCCTGCCCTGGGCAGAGCTCGAAGGCGCGCTGCAGAAAGGCGAGGGCGAAGCGATCATCGCCGGCATCGCCGCAACGGCCGAATCGCGCTCGACCTATGCCTTCTCACGCTCTTACCTGCAGTTCCCGGCCCGCTTCGTCACGCAGAAGAGCAAGGATCTAACCGACCCGGTCTTTGACAAATTGCGCGGCAAGCGTGTCGGCGTGCTCGCCGGCTCGGCGCATGAGCGCATGCTGCGCGACTATTTCAACACCGTTCAGATCGTCCCCTTCGACAGGCCGGAAGATCTCTATGCCGATCTCAAGGCCGGCAAGCTCGACGCCGCCTTCGGCGACGGCATGCGGCTGGCCTTCTGGCTGGGCGGATCGGATGCGGCCGGCTGCTGCCGCTTTGCCGGCGGACCGTATCTAGCGCCCGAGTACCTGGGTTCTGGCATGGCCATCGCCACCAGGGCGGACGATCCAGCACTGGCCGCCGCGTTCGACTACGCGCTGCAGGAGATCTCGATGAAAGGCACGTTCGCCGAATTCTATCTGCGCTATTTCCCGGTCAGCTTTTTCTAGGCCCCGAAAGGCAGCGCCCTAAGTCAGGGTGCGCAGCCTCGCCTTGGCGGCACGACCGATGGCGGCGACCGTCAAGGTGTCGAGGTCAAGCTGACGCCGGATGAGCTGCAGCACCCGGACTTCCTCCATGCGCATTTCGAGATCGACGGCGGCCACCTCGAAGGCGGCGGCATAGGCGGTGTCGCGCAAGCGCTCGGGCAGCGCCTCGGCAACCCGCGCAAGAACGCCTTCCAGCCCGCCCTTTTCATTCAGCATCTTCTGGCAGGCCTGGGCGACGCCGACCAGCCGGTCGTGATTGAAATCTTCAAACACCGGCCACGAGCGGACGACGTCGCCGATCCGGGCCAGTTCGACATCGGTCATGTCGCGGTCGGAAGCCGAGGTGATGACCATCAGGTAGATCAGCGCTTCATGCGGCGTCGGCAACGGCATTCTATACTCCTTGAATGGGCTCCGAAGGTAGGAAAGCGGTATCTGCACCGCAAGGAAAAAGCGCTGCACGCGTTGACGCTCCGGCCACGCACGCCTAGAGACCGGTTGAAAACCCCTGCTCCGGGCAACACTGGCGATTTATTTGGAAACTGTGACATGGCGGGATCAAACATCTTCGATCTCAATCCCGAGCTGCTGGCGGCCGCGACCGACAGCAAGGCATGGCCGTTCGAGGAAGCCAAGAAGATCATCGAACGCTACAAAGGCACCGACTTTCCCGAAACAATCCTGTTCGAGACCGGCTACGGACCGTCCGGGCTGCCGCATATCGGCACGTTCGGCGAGGTGGCGCGCACGACGATGGTGCGGCACGCCTTCCGCGTCCTGACTCAGGACAAGGTTGCGACCAAGCTGCTGTGCTTTTCCGACGACATGGACGGCATGCGCAAGATACCCGACAACGTGCCGGATCGCGCAGCGCTGGAGCCGCACCTGCACAAGCCGCTGTCGTCGGTGCCCAATCCGTTCGGCGACGATTATGCGAGCTTTGCTGATCACAACAACGCGATGCTTTGCCGCTTCCTGGACACGTTCGGCTTCGATTACGAGTTCGCCAGCGCGACGCAATATTACAAGTCGGGCCGCTTCGACGCGATGCTGCTGCGTGCCGCCGAACGCTATGACCAGATCATGGCGGTGATGCTGCCGACGCTCGGCTCCGAGCGGCAGGCCACCTACAGTCCGTTCCTGCCGATTTCGCCGAAGAGCGGCCGCGTGCTCTACGTGCCAATGAAGCATGTCGACGCCAAGGCCGGCACCATCACCTTCGACGATGAAGGCACCGAGACCACGCTTTCGATCACTGGCGGGCGGGTGAAGCTGCAGTGGAAGCCGGATTTCGGCATGCGCTGGGCAGCGCTCGGCGTCGATTTCGAAATGTTCGGCAAGGACCACCAGACCAATGCGGTGGTCTATGACCGCATCTGCAACATCCTGGGCGGGCGCGCGCCGGAGCATTTCGTCTATGAACTGTTCCTCGACGAAAACGGCCAGAAGATCTCGAAGTCGAAGGGCAACGGGCTGACCATCGACGAGTGGCTGACCTATGCGCCGACCGAGAGCCTCGGGCTCTATATGTACCAGCGGCCGCGGCAGGCCAAGAAGCTGTATTTCGATGTCATCCCGAGAGCAGTGGACGAGTATTACACCTTCCTTGCGGCTTACCCGCGGCAGGACTGGAAGGAGCGGCTGGGCAACCCGGTCTGGCATATGCATGACGGCAACCCGCCGGCCATCGACATGCCGGTGCCGTTCTCGCTGCTGCTCAACCTGGTCAGCGCTTCCAACGCGCAGAACAAGGATGTGCTATGGGGCTTCATTTCGCGCCATACCGCGGGGGTGACGCCTAAGACGCATCCCGAGCTCGACCAGCTGGTCGGCCATGCGATCCGCTATTTCGACGATTTCGTGAAGCCGACGAAAACCTTCCGCCCCGCCGACGAGGTCGAGCGCGCGGCGCTGGCAGCCCTCGACACGGCGCTTGGCGCGCTGCCGACGGACGCCAACGGCGAAGCGATCCAGAACGCTTCGCTCAACGTCGCACGCAGGATCGAACGCTATCAGGATCACTCCAAGCAGAGCCCGGAAGGTGGCCCCGGCGTGTCGGGCGCCTTCTTCCAGATGATCTACCAGGTGCTGATCGGCCAAGAGCGCGGCCCGCGCTTCGGCTCGTTCGCCGCGCTCTATGGCATTGCCGAGACGCGGGCGCTCATTGAGCGGGCGCTGGCTGGTCAGCTGGCTTGAGCACGCCGTCGACCTCTTCCAGGATCGAGCTCGGCGCCTGAGGCGCAGGGCTCGGTGCGGCCGGCATCGCCGGCATGCCGGAGAGGTTCGGCGCCGATCCGAAAATGCCCTTCTTGGCCGTGCGCGCCTCGTCGCCGGCCTCGACATAGGGCCCACCCTTGGCGGCCCGAGCCCAGCCGTTTTCGACCAGCCATTGACCGACATCCTGCTTGCCGATCCGGCATTCGGCGGCGATCAGGTCGCGACCGCCCTCGGGCGGCACGGTGCAGACCACCGCGCGGCCGCGCAGGAAGGCGCGGAACGCCGTTCGCGCCCGGATACCGCACGGCCAGGCTTTGCCGTCATCGCTGCAGGTCTCGTCCTGCCTGACGATGTCGATGCCCGACACCGCGACCGAATAGCCCTTGGCCTCGATCAGGCCGGCGGCCTGCGCGACCGGCTGGAACAGCTTTGTCCCGTTCCAGTCGTCGGGCATTTTCGGCCTGGGCGGCACCGCCAGCGCCAGCTTGCTCAACGGCTCGCGCGGCTCAACACGCTCAAGCCCCTCGGCGGGCAGTTCCGGTGGTACGATAATTTCAGGATCGATCGCCCTTGAATGTGACTCCGGCTTTGGCGGCTGCGGAGCGGCTATGGCGGATGTCGCCGGCTCTGCGAGCACGGTCTCGGCGCCCTCTTGCGAGATCGTGTCGGCGCCCGGATCGACCTGATCCACCGTGACTGCTCCTGCACTTCCCTTCAGCGTGCGACCGCCAGCGACGACCATTGCCGCCATCGCCGGGACCATCAAAACCGCCAGGACAAGATGAGGGAGCCGCACCAGCCGGACCTACTGGCTTGCCCAGACAATCCGCGCCACCCATTCGACATCGCGCATGGGAATGTCGCGGTCCGGATGATCGGGATTGAGCGAGACCAGTGCAATCGACTTGACGGTCTGGCGCTCGAGCACCTTGGCCATCACTTCGCCGGCGGTGGTCTTGACGACGACGCGGTCGCCCTTGCGGGTGACGGCGCCCGGCTCGACGATGAGGACGTCGCCATCGCGGTAGAGCGGCAGCATGGAATCACCTTGCACCTGCAGCGCATAGGAGCTCTCCGTCGATTGCGCCGGCAGTTCGACCAGGTCCCAGCCCTGCCCGGCCGGAAAGCCGGCATCGTCGAAGAAGCCGCCGGCGCCGGCCTGGGCAAAGCCGAGCAACGGCACCGAGCGCCTGTGGGCTACCCGTGCTCCCTGGGCTGACGCGGCCCTGCCCTCGATCAGGCCGGTGAATTCGTCAAGTGTCGCCCCTGTCGCCTCGATGATCTTGGCCAGCGATTCGGTCGAAGGCCAGCGCGGCCGGCCATCCGACGACAGACGTTTCGACTTGTTGAAGGCCGTCGAATCGAGCCCCGCGCGCCGGGCCAGCCCCGAAGCCGACAGCGAATAGCGCTCGGCGAGAGCATCGATGGCAGCCCAGACACGGTCATGCGAGAGCAAGCTCGCTCTCCTCGAAACAGGAAAAAATGCCTCTTCCTCTCTAACGCGCAACCGCCGCCATGTCCACCGGGCGCAGTAGGCGGATTGCCGACAAAACTGTGTGCCGCCGCGACAACGACGCGCGGTTCCGTGATCGGACATCAATGATCGCCGATGAACCTATCCGGCCATCGCCGCCATCGCTCTCGGCAAGCCCTTCCTGAGTTCCTCAGCGTTCATCACCGGGATCATCTCGACGCTGGCATTGAAGGCGAAGAAGAACCGCTCGGCGACATAGGGCATATCCGAACTGTCCTTTACCTCCACGACGAGATAGGCCGTTCGCCGGCCACCGTCGGCGGTGAAATAGGCGGCCTCCGGGTTGAGGTCGGACAGGGTGTGCTCGATGAACTTGGCCATGCTGCCGTTCTTGATCGCCTTGTTGCCTTCCTCGGCCGGGATGGAAACTCTCAGCATCATACGCATGACGATTACGTCCTTCTGCCAACTTTAGGTTAGCAAAAGCTAATTTATCACCGACGGACCTCATGGGAAAGCTGAAGCGCGCCGGCCACGGCTACGTGCCGTGGCCATCATACGCAGACCAAAGGGCGACAAGCATCCTTTGCGTCTCCGAAGGACGCAGCGCTGCCGCCGCACCCAGACATAGATCGGCCCGCGTCAGGCTGCCTGCTTCACGTCACCGGTGTAAGGATTGAAGCGCTCATAAAAGGTCTCGCCCTTCTCGGCCATATCGAGCAACAGCTTGGGCGCCTTGAATTCGGCGCCGTATTTCTTCTGCAGCTTCTTGGCGATCTTGACGAATGCCTTGGCGCCGATGCCGTCGATATAGGACAGCGCACCGCCGGTGTAGGGCGCGAAGCCAAAGGCCAGAATCGAGCCGACATCGGCCTCGCGCGGGTCGGTGACGATGCCCTCTTCCATCACCCGGGCCGCTTCCAGCGCGATGGTGACCAGCAGCCGCTGCTGCAGCTCTTCATAATCGACCTTCTCGGCCGCAAGCTGCGGATAGAGGTCCTTGAGGCCCGGCCACAGCTTCTTCTTGGCCGGCTTGGCGGGATAGTCGTAAAAACCCTTGCCATTCTTGCGGCCGAAGCGGCCATGGTCGTCGACCATTGTGTTGATCAACGCCATTTGCTTCTGGTCGACGGCGGCGTCGCCGAGATCGCGCATGGTCTGCTTCATGATTTTCTGCGCGAGGTCGATGGCCGTCTCGTCGGTCAGGGCCAGCGGGCCAACCGGCATGCCGGCGGCTTTCGCCGCATTCTCGATCATGGGTGCAGGCACGCCTTCGATCAACATCTTGTAGGCTTCCGACATGTAACGCAGCACGCAGCGGTTGACATAGAAGCCGCGCGTGTCGTTGACGACGATCGGCGTCTTCTTGATGGCGCGGACGAAATCGATGGCTGTCGCGAGCGCCTTGTCGCCGGTCTTCTTGCCCAAAATGATCTCGACCAGCATCATCCTGTCGACCGGCGAGAAGAAATGGATGCCGATGAAGTTCTTCGGCCGCGCCGAGTTCTTGGCCAGCGACGAGATCGGGATGGTCGAGGTGTTGGAGGCGAAGATGCCCGAGGCTTTAAGCACCGCTTCCGCCTGCTCGGTGGCGCTCTTCTTGACGGCGGAATCCTCGAACACCGCTTCGACCACCAGGTCGCAGCCGGCAAGGTCGCCATAGTCGGCCGTCGGCGTGATCAGCGACAGAAGTTTGTCCTTCTCCTCGGGCTTGGCGCGGCCCTTCTTCACCTGATCCGAGACCAGGCTGTCGGAATGCGCCTTGCCCTTGGCGGCCGACTCCATGTCACGGTCGAGCAGCACCACCGGAATGCCGGCCTTGGCGGTGACGTAGGCGATGCCGGCGCCCATGAAGCCGGCGCCGAGAATGCCGATCTTCTTGAACTTGGTTTCCGGTACGCCGGCCGGGCGACGCGCGCCCTTGTTCAGTTCCTGCAGCGACACGAACAACGAGCGGATCATCGCCGCCGCTTCCTGGGTCTGCATGATCTCGGTGAAATAGCGCTGCTCGATGCGCAGGGCCGTGTCGAACGGCACCAGCAGGCCTTCATAGACGCATTTCAAGATCGCGGCGGCAGCTGGATAATTGCCATAGGTCTCTCGGCGCAGGATCGCGATGGCCGGCGGCCACAGATTGAAGCCGGCTGGTGAATAGATCTGGCCTCCGGGCAGCTTAAAACCCTTCTCGTCCCACGGCGCCACCGGCTTCAGGCCGTTCCTGATCATCGCCTTGGCGGTGTCGACCAGCTTGGCCGGTTCGGCTATCTCATGGATCAGGCCCATCGACTTGGCCTTCTGCGGCGACAGTGTCTGGCCGGACGTCAGCATCTGCAGCGCCTGTTGCTGATCGGTCAACCGCGGCACGCGCTGGGTGCCGCCGGCGCCCGGGAAGATGCCGATCTTCACTTCGGGAAGCGCCATCCTGACCTTGTCGCTATCGGCGGCGACACGGCCGTGGCAAGCGAGCGACAATTCGAAGGCGCCGCCCATGCAGGTGCCGTTGATCGCCGACACCCACGGCTTGCCCGACGTTTCAAGTTTGCGGAACAGGCCGGTCATAGTGCCGGCCTGGTCGAAAAGCGCCTTGGTGGCCTTTTCGACATCCTTGTCCTTTTCAGCGGCGAAAGTGGTCAGCATCTTCTGCAGCAAGGTGATGTCAGCGCCGCCGGAGAAGGTGTCCTTGCCGGAGGTGATCACCGCGCCCTTGATGGCGGCATCACCCGCCACCATGTCGACGATGGCGTTCAGTTCCAGCATCGCCTCTTCGGTGAAGACGTTCATCGAGCGGCCCGGCATGTCCCAGGTGACCAGCGCAATGCCGTCGGCGTCGATGTCGAGGGTGAAATTGGTGTAGCTCATGATTTCTCTCCCCTGTCAGACGCGTTCGATAATCGTTGCGGTGCCCATGCCGGCACCGATGCACAGTGTCACCAGCGCGGTGTTGAGGTCGCGGCGCTCGAGTTCGTCCAGCACCGTGCCGAAGATCATCGCGCCGGTGGCGCCGAGCGGATGGCCCATGGCGATGGCGCCGCCATTGACGTTGATCTTGTCGTGCTCGATATCGAAGGCCTGCATGTAGCGCAGCACCACCGAGGCGAAGGCCTCGTTGAGCTCGAACAGGTCGATATCCGACAGCTTCATCTTGGCGCGCTTCAACAGCTTCTCGGTGACGTCGACCGGACCGGTCAGCATCAGCACCGGTTCGGACCCGATGTTAGCGAAGGTGCGGATGCGAGCGCGCGGCTTCAGCCCCATCGCCTTGCCGGCCTTCTTCGAGCCGAGCAGCACGGCGGCGGCGCCATCGACGATGCCGGACGAATTGCCGGCATGGTGGACGTGGTTGACCTCTTCCACCTCGGGGTGCTTCTGCACGGCGACGGCATCGAAACCACCCATTTCGCCGGGCATGACGAAGGACGGGTTGAGCGAGGCCAGCGACTGCATGTCGGTCGACGGACGCATGTGTTCGTCATGGTCGAGGATGGTCAGGCCGTTCTGGTCCTTGATCGGAATGACGGAATTCTTGAAGCGGCCGTCGGCCCAGGATTTGGCCGCGCGCTTCTGGCTCTCGACTGCATAGGCGTCGACGTCGTCGCGCGAGAAGCCGTATTTGGTGGCGATCAGGTCGGCCGAGATGCCTTGCGGCACGAACCAGCCGGGCAGGCCAACCGAAGGATCCATAAACCAGGCGCCGCCAGAGGCGCCCATGCCGACCCGCGACATCGATTCAACGCCGCCGGCGATGACGATGTCATCGGCGCCCTGCGCGATCTTGGCGGCGCCGAAATTGATGGCGTCGAGGCCCGAAGCGCAGAAGCGCGAGATCTGCATGCCAGGCGCCTTGGTGTCGTAGCCAGCCTCGAAGGCGGCGGCGCGCGGAATGACCGAGCCCGCCTCGCCGACCGGATCGACGCAGCCGAAGATGATGTCGTCGACATTGCCGGTGTCGAGCCCATTGCGATCGCGCAATGCTTCGAGCGTCCTGGCGGCAAGCCGCACCGCCGGCACCTCATGCAGCGATCCGTCCTTCTTGCCCTTGCCGCGCGGCGTGCGCACGGCGTCATAGACATAAGCTTCGGCCATTTTTCGGTTCCTTCCTTGTGGTGCCGTCTAAGGCTTGCTTTAACGCAAAGCCGCACGCAGGCGATTTAGTTCGTCCTTGAATTTGGCTGCATCAGCCGGAGCGGCTTCAGCCCAGAGTTCCATGAGTTCAGAATTAGGGCTGCTCACGCATTCGACTGCCTGGATTGCCTTGCCCTTCAATCCACTCAAAGCTTGCCAGTTCGAGACAGTTCGCAATGCTTTTTCTGCGGGTTCCGACAAGAACTCGGACTTCCCGCTAGCTGCGGCGACAATTGCAGCGGCGGCCAGTGCAACCGAGCCATCCGGAGCCTCGATGTAGTCCAGATTGTTGCAAGCCACATCGAGCGCGCCTGCAACAGCGACGGCGCCACTGTTCTCAAATTCGGCGACGAAATCCGCTGCGTCATCGTTTTCGAAAATCTTGAAACCCCATGCGCCCATAATTGCTATCCTAAAGGCTCCGCCCAATCAGCAATTTCATGATCTCGTTGGTGCCGCCGTAGATGCGCTGGACGCGAGCGTCGCGGAACATGCGGGCGATCGGGTATTCATTCATGTAGCCATAGCCGCCATGCAATTGAAGGCATTCGTCGACGACTTTTCCCTGCAGGTCGCTGAGCCAGTATTTGGCCATCGACGCCGTCACCGGGTCGAGGCCGCCGGCGATGTGGCGGGTCACACAATCATTGTAGAAGACGCGGCCGATGGTCGCCTCGGTCTTGATTTCGGCCAACTTGAACTGGGTGTTCTGGAAATCGATGATCGCCTTGCCGAACGCCTTGCGTTCCTTCACGTAATCGATGGTCAGCGCCAGTGCCCGCTCGATCATGGCAATGGCGCTGGTGCCGATCTGTAGCCGCTCCTGCGGCAATTGCTGCATCAGCTGGACAAAGCCCTGCCCTTCCTCGTGGCCGAGCAGGTTGGAAGTCGGCACGCGCATATCGTTGAAGAACAGCTCCGAGGTGTCGTTGGCCTTCAACCCGATCTTGTCGAGGTTGCGGCCGCGCTGGAAGCCTTCGACCTCATCGGTCTCGACGACGATCAGCGAGGTGCCCTTGGCGCCCTTCTCCGGATCGGTCTTGGTGACGACGATGACGAAGTTGGCAAGCTGGCCATTGGTGATGAAGGTCTTGGAACCGTTGATCTTATAATGGTTGCCATCCTTCTCTGCCCGCGTCTTGACGCCTTGCAGATCGGAGCCGGCACCTGGCTCGGTCATGGCGATGGCGCCGATCAGCTCGCCGGTCGCCAGCTTCGGCAGCCATTTCTTCTTCTGCTCTTCAGAGCCGTAGTGGAGGATGTAGGGGGCGACGATCGAGTTGTGCAGGCCGATGCCGAAACCATCGACACCGACATGGCTGATGGCCTCGATGATGGCGCTCTCATGCGCGAAGGTACCGCCCGAGCCGCCGTATTCCTCCGGCATCGAGGCGCAGAGCAGACCGGCAGCGCCGGCCTTCAACCAGCTCTCGCGGTCGACCATCTCGTTCTTCTCGAATTCGTCGTAGCGCGGCGCGATTTCCTCCGACATGAAGCGGTGCGCCATGTCGTAGAGCATGCCGACCTCGTCCGCGGCCCAGGCGGGCTTCGGCAAAGAGAGCACTTCGGCGGGATTTGTCGCCACGATTTCCTCCGCGTATCGACAGGACAGGGCCGGCGGTGCCGGCGTTCGAGCTTAGAACGCTTCCGCCGGCAGAGCCATCAGCGTGTCGGCACCGCTCGAAATGCGGGCGAGGTGAGCGCCGGTTTCCGGCATGATCCGCTCCATGAAGAAGCGCGCAGTCACAACCTTGTTGTCGTAGAAGGACTGCGAACCGTTGGCCCCCGTCTTGCCGAGCGCCGCTTTGGCCATCTGCGCCCACATATAGCCCAGCGCCACAAGGCCGAAGAGATGCATAAAATCGGTCGAGGCGGCGCCCGCATTGTCGGGCTTGGCCATGCCGTTCTGCAGCAGCCACATGGTGGCGGCCTGAAGGTCGTTGAGGCCCTTCTTCAGCGCCTTCGTGAACGGCGCCATCTTCTCGTCGGAACGGTTTTCCTCGCAGAATTCGCCGACGTCCTTGAAGAAGGCCTGCACGGCGCGGCCGCCATTCAAACCCAGCTTGCGGCCGACAAGGTCGAGCGCCTGGATGCCGTTGGCGCCTTCATAGATCATGGCGATGCGGGCATCGCGCACGAACTGGCTCATGCCGTGCTCTTCGATGTACCCGTGACCGCCGAACACCTGCTGCGCCATCACGACGTGGTCGAACCCCTTGTCGGTGAGCACGCCCTTGACCACCGGCGTCAACAGGCCGGTGTAGTCGTCGGCGGCCTGGCGGTCCTTGTCGTCGCCAGAGCGGTGGGCGACGTCGGACTTGATCGCCGTCCACAGCGCCAGCGCGCGGCCGGCCTCGTTGAAGGCCTTCATGGTCATCAGGCTGCGGCGGATGTCGGGATGGACGATGATCGGGTCGGCCTTCTTGTCCGGTGCCTTCGGCCCCGACAGCGAGCGGCCCTGCAAGCGATCCTTGGCGTAGGCGGCGGCGTTCTGGTAGGCGATCTCCGACAGCGACAGCCCTTGCAGGCCAACGCCAAGGCGCGCCTCGTTCATCATCGTGAACATCGCCTTCAAACCACCATTGGCCTCGCCGAGCAACGTGCCTTCGGCCTCGTCATAGTTCATGACGCAGGTCGAGTTGCCGTGGATGCCCATCTTCTCCTCGATCGAACCGCAGGAGACGGTGTTCCTGTTGCCGGGATTGCCCGATGCGTCGAGCTTGAGCTTTGGCACGATGAACAGCGAGATGCCTTTGACGCCTTCAGGCGCGCCCTCGATGCGGGCCAGCACCAGATGGACGATGTTGTCCGACATGTCGTGCTCGCCGGCCGAGATGAATATCTTCTGGCCTGAAATCTTGTAGGTGCCATCGCCATTCGGCACCGCCTTGGTTCGCAGCAGGCCAAGATCGGTACCGCAATGCGGCTCGGTCAGGTTCATGGTGCCGGTCCAGGCACCCTCAACCATCTTCGGCAGCCATTTGGATTTCTGCTCGTCAGTGCCGTGTGTGATGATCGCCGCGATCGCGCCCTGCGTCAGGCCCGGATACATCATCAGCGACATGTTGGCCGACACCATATATTCGGCAACGGCGGTGTGCACCGCGTAGGGCAGGCCCTGGCCGCCGAACTCTACGGGTGCGGCCAGACCCATCCAGCCACCCTCGCGATACTGGTCGAAGGCCTCCTTGAAACCTTTCGGCGTCGTCACCGAGCCGTCGTCATGGCGGACACAGCCTTCCATGTCGCCGACACGGTTGAGCGGATGCATGACGTTTTCGGCGAGCTTGGCACCTTCGGCGAGGATAGCCTCCAGTACATCGGGCGTGGCGTCGGCAAATCCGGGAAGGTTCGAATAGCGCTGATAGCCCAGCACCTCGTTGAGCACGAACAGCGTATCCTGGACCGGAGCCCTGTATGTCGGCATGCTTTCCTCCACCCTGCAGACCTGTCCGAATGCCCCCGAAGTCTACCAAGGGTGGCATGCGGACCCATGTTGCGAGCGGGATAGCAAAAATTGACGTTTGCGTAAACGTCAATTTTTTCGATGCGACAAGATTTCCCGTTCACCGCGCGGTGAACGTAGCGGCGAGGCGTTGCACAAGCTAGCGGCGAGAGGCTGCATTGGGCCGCGGCCAAGACGACGAAAAGCCGCGCGGCAGGGCCACGCGGCTTTGATAGTCAGACAGTCAGCGGATGAATTAGCCTGCGACGCTCGCCTGCGGCGCCGAACGCTCGGTCAGCATTTGGCGCACCGCCGACATCGAGCCGCTCAGCTCGTTGATGGCGTCATCGATCAGCGCCCGCTGCTTCTGCAGCCGGGCAAGCTGCTTTTCCGACTTGTCCAGCGCCAGCCGCAGCTGCTTGGTGTTGGAGCCGGTCGGATCGTAGAGGTCCATCATCTGCTTGACGTCGCGCAGCGAGAACCCAACCTTGCGGCCAAGCAGGATCAGCTTCAGCCGGGCCTTGTCGCGGCGCGTGTAGAGACGGGTCGAACCGTCGCGCTGCGGGTTGAGCAGGCCCTTGTCTTCATAGAAACGCAGCGTGCGCAGCGTCACTCCATATTTCTTGGCCATCTCACCGATGCGGACAAGGTCCTCGCCGGCTTCGACAGACATATTGTTGGTATTGGCCGCGGTCTCGCCGGCCGAGATAAGCTTCATGGTCACTGGCTTTCCCCATCTGGTGGCGTCGCGGTCCTGGACCGTGCGTCGCCTGACTGGAAGCGGGGGCTTGCTTCCGGTCGTGGTTTCAACAAACAAATCGCAAACAGCACGCTCAGGGCGCCTTTTACGTTTACGTCAATTCTATACCGATAGCCGCCTCATGACGCAAGGGCGTTCTGCGCGGCGAGCGTTATGCCGCACCGTGCTGCCGGCATCCGACATCCTTGCAACTTCTTAAGTTTGGTTAACGCGTTGTTTACCACGTTGGGCGAAATGTGGGCGCGTCGGCTACCCGTGGTTATCCTGTATCGAATTTTTCACGGTTTTTCGGAGCGCGGGTGAGAGCCCGGGAAGCTCGTCTTCCACTGCGGCATAGCCGCTGTCGCCTCGTTCCGACAGGGACTTGGGGGAACTGGCCGCGAGCCAGCCAATCTGAAAGACGGACGCACCGATGAACAGCAAGCGGTCCTACCTCGATACACTCAACGCCGGCAGGCAGCGCAGGCCGCAGACCACGCTCGAGCAGTTGAACCGTTCCCTCGAAACGCTGGAGCAGCGGCTGGAGCGTACGCGCGAGGACCCGATGGCACCGCCCGAGCCCCGCCAATACGGGGCCGATGCGCGCTATCCAGCAGCCCAACCCTCTGGCCAACCCTCCAGCCAGCAGCGGTGGTACGAGGATCCGCAGCCGGCGCCGCGCCCGACGAGCCCGCCGCCGCCCGCCGCCGCTTTCGGGCAGAATTACCAGGCCATCGCCCGCGACATCGATCGCGTGCGTGGCCAGGAGGACGGCGTTGCCATGGTCGGCAAGATCGCCGGCGAGTTGCGCGGCATGCGCGAGGAACTGCGCCACCAGATGACGGCTGGGCTGCAGCGGGAATTCGAAGCGCTGCGCAAGGACATCGAGCGGGCTTTCCAGTCGGGCGCCAGGCCGGGCACCTCGGCCAAGGGCAGCGCCGAACTCGGCCTTGAATTCGAACGGCTCTCCGGCGCCATCCAGATACTTGCCGAGAAGAGCGACGACAGAAGCGTCAACATGCTGCGGCTCGAGCTCGAACAGGTCAAGGCCGCGCTCGACACGCTGGCGCGCGAGGAGAGCGTGCAGAAGGTAGACCGCCGCTGGGACGATTTCGATCGCCGGTGGACGGCCTTCGAGGACCGCGTCGACGCCGATCAGCGCAAGCGCTCCGACGACCCCGGCCTATCAATGCTGACCGACCGGCTGGAGCAGATCAGCAACGCCGTCAACAATCTGCCGGAATCGCTGTCGCTGCGCTCGCTCGAGGAAAAGGTCCGCACGCTTGCCGGCGCCGTCGATCATTTCGCCAGCCAGCAGGACAATCGTGGCAGCGACACGCTTGGCATGATCGACGAGCGGCTGGACGAGATCTCCCGCGCCATCGTCGCCTCGACGGTCGCCGCGCAAGCCAATTCTTTCGACCACGAGGCTTTCGAGCGCATCGAGAAGCGGATCGACTCGCTTGCCCAACAGATCGAGGAAGTTGCGCAGGACCGCCCGGGCAACGCTGTCATGGACCGGCTGAGCACCCTGTCGAGCCGTGTCGACGAGCTCGCCGGCCGCGCCAACCTGCCCGAGCAGGCGATGGAGCGCCTGGCCAAGCAGATCGCGCTCATTGCCGACAAGATCGACCAGGCGCCTGCCATGCCCGACGCCGACTATATCTTCCATGGCCTGGAGCAACGCTTCGACGTGCTGTCGAGCATGATGGAACGTCGCCAGGGCGACGCCATCGAACAGGGCAACATGCTGTTCCGCGATCTCGAGCGGCGGCTGGACGAGGTGGCCGACAGGCTGGACCAGCGCATGCCGCATGTCGACAGCGCCGGCATCATGGAAGCCATCGACGCCCGCTTCACCGCGCTGGCCAAGCGCTTGGAAACGCGTGTTCCCGATCCCGCAGGCGAAGCCGCGATCCGCGGCCTGGAAAGCCGGCTCGAAGACATTTCAAGCCGGCTGGACGCATCGGCCGCGCAGGTGGCCGGCATCGATCCGGCGCTGATCCGCAGCCTGGAGGCGCAGGTCGCCGGCCTGTCCGCCCACCTTTCAAGGCCCAGCACGCCCCTGCCGGAATTCGAGGACATCAGCCCGCGTCTCGACGAGATCGAAAAGTCGCTGTCCGGAACGCGCGATTCCATCCTCGGCGCGGCGCGCGAAGCGGCCGAGAACGCGGTGCGTTCGCTGGCCGGTTCGAGCGCCAACACGACAGCCGTTTCCGGCCTCGCCCAGGACCTGAAGACCCTCGAAACGCTGACGCGGCGCTCGGACGAGCGCAATTCGAGAACATTCGAAGCCATCCACGACACGCTGCTGAAGATCGTCGACCGGTTGGGTTCGCTGGAACCCGGCGAACCGGTCGAGGCGGTGAGCGAACTCCTGGATGCGGCTGCGGTCGGACCCAACAGCCGGCGCGGTGCGCGGCGGTCCAAGATGGCCGTCGAGGCACCGTCAATGGATATCGATCAGCCTGTACCGCTTACCGGGGACATGGCCGATCTCGATGGCCGCGCCGCCGCTATCCTGCGCAATGATCCGGGCATGCGTGGCGACCTGGATACGCGTGGCGACCTGGATATGCGTGGCGACCTGGATATGCGTGGCGACGTGGGCACGCGCTCACCAGCCGAAGCCGCCGCTGCCGCGGCCCTGGCTGCCCTCAGTTCCGACACCATCGCCGAGAAAAGCGAACAGGCAGGCGGCCGCAAATCGTTGTTCGGCGGGTTGGCACGTGCATTCAGGGGCAAGAAGGAGGCCGACATACCGCCGCTGGCCGGCTCGGCGCCGATTGCCCCAACACCGAGCGTCGACCTCGACGAACCGCTCGACCCAAAATTGGCCAATCGGCCGCTGGAGCCCGGCTCCGGCGCGCCCGACCTCAATGCCATCATGAAGCGGGTGCGCGACGAGCGCGGCCAGCCGGCCAAGCCCAGCGACACCGATGCCGCCAAATCGGATTTCATCGCCGCAGCGCGGCGCGCGGCGCAGGCCGCCGCCGCCGAGGCCGATGCGCTGAAGCGCCAGTCGACGATGACCGGACCCGTGAAGGCATTGCGGATCGGCGACCTGCTCAAGGCGCGGCGCAAGCCGATCCTGATGGCGGCCGCCGCGATCATGCTGGCGCTCGCCGGCCTGCAACTGGGCAAGGCCTTCTTCGCCGATCCGGCGCAGGTGGCAAGCAACGACGCCGCGCCGATCGTCGCCTCGCAACCGGTGCAAACCGCCTCGGTCGATGCGGCTAGCCAGCCGAAGGCGGACGTTCAGCCGCAGTCCGTGGAAAGCGCGCCGGCCCGTTCCGTCAGACAGGCCGAGCCGTCCGAACCGGCAGCCAAGGATGACATGGCCGCGCAAAGCACGATGGCCACGCCGCCAAGCATCGAGCCTTCGATGGATGCGGCACCGACAGCCCAGCCGGTTCCTGCGCCTGTTGCTTCGGCGACGCCCGCAGATGCGAGCGCAGCGGCGCCCGACATGACAGCTTCGGCTGCTGCGCTCCCGGCTGGTCCGGCCCCGGTCGCCGCGGAAGCGACCGATGCCGATACCGGGCCTGTGATGGCCGAGCCGAACACCGCCAAGGACACCACGGGCGCGGTTCCACCGGCGGACGCTTCGCCGGCGGCGGCCACCGCCAAGTTCGACATTCCCACCGACGTCGGCCCGCTCGGCTTGCGCGATGCCGCTGCCGGCGGCGACGCCAAGGCATTGTTCGAGGTCGGTTCGCGCTACGCCGAGTCGCGTGGCGTCAAGGAAGACATGGCGGCAGCCGCCAAATGGTATGAGAAGTCGGCCGAACTCGGCTTCGCGCCGGCCGAATACCGTATCGGCAATTTCTTCGAGAAGGGCATTGGCGTCGCGCGCGATATCAAGAAGGCGAAGACCTGGTACCAGCTCGCCGCCGAGCAGGGCAACGCCAGCGCCATGCACAACCTGGCCGTGCTGTTCGCCATGGCCGCGGATGGCGTCACCGACAATGAGTCGGCCGCGCACTGGTTCCAGGCGGCGGCAGACGTCGGCGTCAAGGACAGCCAGTTCAACCTCGGCATCCTCGCCGCCAAGGGCGTCGGGATGAAGCAGAACCTCGAGGAATCCTACAAATGGTTCGCGCTCGTCGCCAAGACCGGCGACAAGGATGCGGCGGCCAAGCGTGACGAGATCGCGAATGCGATGCGGCCCGAGCAACTCGAACGCGCCCGTGCCGCGGCCGAACTGTGGAAGGCCAAGCCGCTGGATGCGGCAGCCAATTCGGTCGACATTCCCGAATCGTGGCAGGACGGCGCGCCGCAGACGACCGCCAGCGTCGACATGAAGAAGGCCATCGAGAACATCCAGCGCATTCTCAACAAGAATGGCTACGATGCAGGCGACGCCGACGGCAGGATGGGCCAGAAGACGAAGACCGCGATCATGGCTTTCCAGACCGACAACAAGCTGCCGGCGACCGGCACGGTCGACGAAAAACTGGTCAAGGCGCTGCTGGCGCGCAAATAACGGCAGATGCGTCGCTTCCACGACGCCCTTGCCACACATTTGCCTGTTAACTGATTGAGATGTTTTTTGTTTCGGCAATGCTGCGTGGTTTGACTTCGTAGCACCTCCGGCGCAAGAACAAACTGGCTTGTCGGGTCAAGATGCCCGCAACGGTTGCATTCACCGACAGGCAAAACTGATCGAGACTGACGGGTGGGCATCTATCTCCCGATCGCGGAAATTTCCGTCAACGTCTTCGTACTGCTGGCCATGGGTGCGGCAGTGGGCTTCCTGTCGGGCATGTTTGGCGTCGGCGGTGGCTTCCTCATCACGCCGCTGCTGATCTTCTACAACATCCCCCCGGCGATCGCCGTCGCCACCGGCGCCAACCAGGTCATCGCCTCCTCCTTCTCCGGCGTCCTTTCGCACATGAAGCGAGGTACGCTCGACTTCAAGCTCGGCGGCGTGCTGCTGGCCGGCGGCATCGTTGGCTCCACCGGTGGCATCTTCGTCTTCGCCTTCCTGCGCAGGCTCGGCCAGCTCGACCTGTTCATCTCGCTGCTTTATGTCGTGCTGCTCGGCACGGTCGGCGGGCTGATGCTGGTCGAAAGCGTCAATGCGCTCCGCGCCACGCGCAGCGGCGCGGCACCGGTGCTGAAGAAATCCGGCCAGCACAATTGGATCCACCGCTTGCCGCTGAAGATGCGGTTCAGGGCCTCGAAACTGTTCGTCAGCGTCATCCCCGTGCTGGGTCTTGGCGCCGGCATCGGCTTCCTGTCGTCGATCATGGGCGTCGGCGGCGGCTTCATCATGGTGCCGGCGCTGATCTATCTGCTGAAAGTGCCGACCAATGTCGTCATCGGCACTTCGCTGTTCCAGATCATCTTCACCTCCGCCTACACGACTCTGGTCCATGCCACCACCAACCAGACGGTCGACGTCGTGCTGGCCTTCCTGTTGATGGCGGGCGGCGTTGCCGGCGCCCAATACGGCGCCAAGGCCGGCCAGAGGCTGCGCGGCGAGCAGCTCAGGGCCTTGCTGGCACTGCTGGTGCTGGCGGTGGCGATCCGCCTCGCCATCGACCTCTTCGTCACACCGCCCAATCTCTATTCGCTGACCGCCACGGGCCTCAACTGATGAGGGGGCCCAAAGCGTTCGCAACCGCTATTGTCCTGTCGTTGCTTGCGGTCGCCGTGCCGGTCAAGGCACAGACACCACCGGTAGAAGGCATCCAGATCGGCCTCTCCACCGACAATGTTTCGATCACCGCCGGCTTTTCCGGCGCCGACCTGACCATTTTCGGCTCGCTGGAAAATCCCGACCCGCTGGTTGCCCGTCAAGGCAGATACGATGTCATCGTCGTGCTCGAGGGTCCGCCGCGCCCGGTCGTGGTGCGCCGCAAGGACCGGGTGCTCGGCGTCTGGGTCAACCTGGAGTCCGAAACCTTCGAGAATGTGCCGATGTCGTATTCGGTGGCGACGACGCGACCGCTGCAGGACATCACCGAACCGAACAGCTACAAGCAGCTGTCGCTCGGTGCCTCCAACCTCTACATGCAGCCGGCCGACGCTGGCGACAACCCGGCGACCATCGAGGAATTCACTGCGGCGCTGCGCAGCCGCAAAACAGCGACCGGCCTCTACAGCGAGAATGTCGGCGGCGTGCAATTCCTGTCGCAGAACCTGTTCCGCGCCACCGTCAGGCTGGCACCGAATGTTCCGGTCGGCACCCACAAGGCACGCGCCTTCCTGTTCAAGAGCGGCGTGTTCATCAAGGAAAGCTCGGCCCAGCTCGAAATCCGCAAATCCGGCTTCGAGCAGTCGATCTTCCGTGTCGCGCACAATTATTCCTTCCTCTATGGCGTCTTCGCGATATCGCTGGCCATGCTGACGGGCTGGCTCGGTAGGGTGATCTTCCGAAAGGATTAGGCGCCGGATTTCCAAAAAGGGTTTCCCTTTCCGGCGTCTTGCGTTAGAGAGCACGCCCCCGGCCCGACCGGACACGAGTTGCCGCTCCCCAAAGACAAAATCAGGAAACTTGCCATGCGACCAGCATTCGGCGGTATCGACTTTGGCACTTCAAACTCCACCGTTGGCGTGGTCCGCAACGGGCAGCCGCGCCTCGTCGCACTTGAAGATGGGCAGGTCACGCTGCCCAGTGCCGTGTTCTTCAACTTCGAGGACAACCGCACCTGTTTCGGACGCCACGCCATTGCCAACTACACCGACAGCATCGAAGGCCGGCTGATGCGCTCGCTGAAGAGCGTGCTCGGCAGTTCGCTTGCCCACGAGAAGACCCGCATCAAGTCCCGCTCGATCGGCTTCATGGAGATCGTCGGCCTGTTCCTCGGCCACCTCCGCAAAAAACTGGAGGAAGATGCCGGCGGCGCGGTCGAAACAGTGGTGCTCGGCCGCCCGGTGCAATTCGTCGACGACGATCCCGAGGCCGATACAAACGCCCAGGGCGAACTTGAGAAGGCCGCGCGCGCCCAGGGCTTCAAACACATCGCTTTCCAGTTCGAGCCGATCGCGGCGGCGCTCGACTATGAGCAGAAGGTGACGCGCGAGGAACTGGCGCTGATCGTCGACATGGGCGGCGGCACCTCGGACTTCTCGATCGTGCGGGTCTCACCGCAGCGCTCGCGCTCGCTCGACCGCAAGGACGACATCCTGGCCAGCCGCGGCATCCATATCGGCGGCACGGATTTCGACCGGCTGTTGAGCATCGCCCATGTGATGCCGCAGCTCGGCTATCTGACCCCGACCAAGGACGGCAAGCGCAATCTGCCGGCCAGCTACTTCATCGATCTCGCGACATGGCAGCGCATCAACCTGGTCTACACCGCCAAGGCAATGACGCATCTGCGCCAGATCCGCTACGAGGCCGAGCGCGCCGACCTGGTCGACCGCTTCATCCACATTGTCGAGCATCGCTATGGACATGCGCTGGCGGCCCTTGTCGAAAAGGCCAAGATCGAGCTGACCGACAGATCATCGGCTCAGGTGGCGGTGAAGCTGCCGGGGGCGGCGTTCGCCGCCGAAATCACGCGCACCGGGCTGGACGCCACGATTGCAAGGGACATCGAGCGGGTCACCGCAACGGTCGGGCAGACCATCCGCGACGCCCAGGTCAAGCCATCCGACATCACCGCGGTGTTCCTGACCGGCGGGTCGACCGCAATCCCGCTGGCAAGACGAGAGATTCTCTCCTTGGTGCCGCAGGCATCCGTCATCGACGGCGACATGTTCGGCTCGGTCGGGCTTGGCCTGGCGCTCGACGCCCAGCGAAAGTTTGGCTGACACAGCCCACTCACGGGCGGGCGGGCACCGCTTCATCAGCACTGGCGCTGAGATGCACCTTGAGCGCCATCTGGGCAAGGCTCGCCTGCCGGTCGCGGTGGGTGATGATGGCGAAGTCGCGCTTCGGCAGGTCAATAGGCACCGCGCGCAAACTGCCTTCGGCAATCGCGCCGCCGACGACGAGTTCGGAAATGATGGTGGCGCCGGCACCCGCCTCGACCGCCTGGCGGATGGCCTCGTTGCTCGGCAGCACCAGGAATATCTGCAGGTCGGCGAGCGAAATTGCTTCGCGGCGGGCCAGATCCTCCAGCACTTCGCGCGTGCCCGAACCACCCTCGCGGATGATCCAGCGCAGGCCCTTGATGTCGGGCCGGCCTTGCGAGACTTCGGCGATCTCGGGGTGGGCGCTGGCGACGACCAGCATCAACCTGTCGACGTCGACCTTGGCGCGGCGCAGGATGTCGGATTCCGTCCGCCCCTCGACCAGACCGAGATCCGCGGCACCATCGAGGACATTGGCCTCGACCTGCCTGGTGTTGCCGATGGTGACGCTCAACCTGACGGCGGGATAGGCCTCGTGGAAGGAAGCCAGCCGGCGCGGCAGCCAATAGCTGGCGATGGTCTGGCTGGCGGCGATCGAGAGGCTGCCGGTGACCGTCTGCGAGACATGCTCCAGCACATTGCGTGCAGTGGCCGCCCGCTCCAGCACGGCCTTGGCTTCCGGCAGGAAGCGGTGCCCGGTCTGGGCGAGCTCGATGTTGCGGCCGACCCGGTTGAACAGATGGACGCCGTGCTGCTCTTCAAGCGCGCGAATAGCGGCAGACGCGGCCGATTGGGAAATGCCAAGCAGCTCGGCCGCCTTGGTCATGTGGCCACGCTCGGCAACGGCGACGAAAATCCGCAATTGGTCCAGGGTCATGCGTGCATTAAGAACCAATATCGATCGAATTTACAAGAACAACTGATTAGACAGATCGATAGCTTTATTCTACGTTTTCGAGTGAAGTTAGAAAAAATTCGCCACCGAATCGCAGGGAACAAAATGATCGGGCGGTTCAGATCCCTGCTTGCCCATTGGACCCGCGGCATCCGGCGGCGGCTGGCCGGTGACCGATACCACCCGGAAGAGCACTATATGCGCGGCCCCGGGCCGAAGACTCGAGCCAAGTCCGCCGGCCGTGCGGGCACCAGCGGATCATGATGCACCGACCGCCGCGCGGCGCAAATTCGGCACCATCGCAACGCCCGCTTGCCGACACCAGGGCGCCCGATGAAGGCGACGGCGTCGACACTTCGCCAAGCATTTCCGACAGCATCGCCAAGACGACCTGCTACATGTGCGCCTGCCGCTGCGGCATCGACGTGCACATCAAGGCTGGCAAGGTCCGCTACATCAACGGCAACAAGGACCATCCGGTCAATCGCGGCGTGATCTGCGGCAAGGGCAGCTCTGGCATCATGCAGCACTACAGTCCGGCCCGGCTGAAAAAACCATTGCTGCGCACAGGCCCGCGCGGCTCGGGAGAATTTCGCGAGATCGAGTGGGAGGAAGCCTTCTCGATCGCGACCGAACGGCTATCGGTCATCCGCCGGACCGATCCGAAAAAACTTGCCTTCTTCACCGGTCGCGACCAGTCGCAGTCGCTCACCGGCTGGTGGGCCAGCCAGTTCGGCACGCCTAACTTCGCCGCGCATGGCGGCTTCTGTTCGGTCAACATGGCGGCCGGCGGCCTCTATACGATCGGCGGGTCGTTCTGGGAGTTCGGCGAACCCGACTGGGACAACACCAGATACTTCATGCTGTTCGGCGTCGCCGAGGATCACGATTCCAACCCGATCAAGATCGGCCTCGGCAAGCTCAAGGCGCGCGGTGCCAAGGTGGTTTCGATCAATCCGTGCCGGACAGGCTACAACGCCATTGCCGACGACTGGATCGGCATCCGACCCGGCACCGATGGCCTGTTCGTGTTCGCCCTCATCCACGAATTGCTGAAGGCCGGGCGCGTCGATCTCGACTATCTCCTGCGGTACACCAATGCGCATTTGCTCGTCATCCAGGAGCCGGGCGCGGCGGATGACGGCCTGTTCGTGCGTGACGCCGGCGGCAATCCGCTGGCCTGGGACAGAGTTGCGAAGAGACCGGTCAGCGCCACCGATACCGAGGCCAAGCCTGCACTGACGGGCAGCTTCACCGTCGACGGTCGCCGCTGCGTACCGGTGTTCCAGCTCATCGCCGACCGCTATCTCGATGAGAGCTACGCACCCGACGCGGTGGCAGAGCGCTGCGGCATTCCCGCCGACACGATCCGCAGGATCGCCGCCGAACTCGCGCATGTCGCCTTCGAACAGACGATCGAATTGCCGGTCGCCTGGACCGACTGGGCCGGGCGCCGGCACGAGACGATCAAGGGGCGGCCAGTGTCGATGCATGCCATGCGCGGCATCTCCGCCCATTCGAACGGCTTTCACACCTGCCGCGCCGTCCATCTCTTGCAGGTGCTGCTCGGCACCGTGGATGTTCCCGGCGGCTTCCGCTTCAAGCCGCCCTACCCGAGATCGGCGCCGCCGGGCCCAAAGCCTTCAGGCAAGACCGTCAAGCCGATGACGCCGCTCGACGGCATGCCGCTCGGCTTCGTCTGTGGGCCGGACGACCTTTTGGTCGACGACGCCGGCATGCCTGTTCGCATCGACAAGGCCTATTCCTGGGATGCGCCGCTGGCGGCACATGGCCTCATGCACACCGTCATCCGCAATGCGTGGGCCGGCGACCCGTACCCGATCGACACGTTGATGATGTACATGTCGAACATGGCCTGGAATTCCTCAATGAACACTGTCGAGACCATGGCCATGCTGACCGACCATGACGAAGCGGGCAACTACAAGATCCCCTTCATCATCTATTCCGACGCCTATTATTCCGAGACGGTGCCGTTCGCCGATCTCGTGCTGCCGGACACAACCTATCTCGAACGCCATGATTGCATCAGCCTGCTCGACCGGCCGATCAGCCATGCCGACGGACCAGGGGACGCTATCCGCCATCCCGTCGTCGAGCCGGATCGCGATGTCAGGCCGTTCCAGTCGGTGCTGATCGAACTCGGCGCGCGGCTTGGCCTGCCGTGCTTCGTCAATGACGATGGCTCGGCCAGATACCGCGACTATGCCGATTACATCGTCAACCATGAGCGCACGCCCGGCATTGGCCCGCTTGCTGGCTGGCGCGGCAAGGATGGCGCCTCGTTTGGCAAGGGCGAGGCCAATCCGGACCAATTGCAGCGCTACATCGACAATGGCGGCTTCTGGCACCACGATTTCGCCGAGGACCAGCGCTACTACAAGATGGCCAACCGCTCCTATCTCGACTTCGCGGTGCAGATGGGCTTCATCCCCAAGGCTGAGCCGGTCGTCTTCCAGCTCTATTGCGAGCCTCTGCAGCGCCTCAGGCTGGCCGCACGCGGCCATGGCCGCGTGGTGCCGCCAGAGGGCGACCGCCGGCGCATCGAGACCTATATGGACCCGCTGCCGTACTGGTACATGCCGTTCGAGGAAGCGGCCGTCGATTTGCAAGACTATCCGCTGCACGCGCTGACGCAGCGGCCGATGCATATGTATCATTCCTGGGGCTCGCAGAATGCGTGGCTGAGACAGATCACCAGCCAGAACCGGCTGTTCGTGCATCACCGGACCGCCGCTGGTCTCGGTCTTGTCGATGACGACTGGGTGTGGATCGAAAGCATCAACGGCAAGGTCAAGGGGCAGATCAAGCTGGTCGACGGGGTGAACGAAAGCACGGTCTGGACCTGGAACGCGATCGGCAAGCGGCGTGGCAGCTGGGGGCTGAAGGATGACGCCGCCGAATCCAATCGCGGCTTCCTGCTCAACCACATCATTGGCGACCAGACTTCGGCCGACGCCAACGGCAAGCGCTATTCGAACTCCGATCCGGTGACCGGTCAGGCGGCGTGGTTCGACCTGCGCGTGCGCATCGTCAAATGCGCGGCCGAGGAAGCCGGCTTCACCGAGCCGCAATTCGAACGTTTCCAACAACCGCCTGGCTTCGAACCCTCACCCGACAGACTGACCTTCGGCGCTGAGTTCCGCCGGGCAAGGGAGGCGGCCGAATGACCTGTCTGCCAAGTCAAAGCGGCAAGAAGCTCGGCCTCGTCATCGATCTCGACACCTGCGTCGGCTGCCAGGCCTGCGTCACGGCCTGCAAGGAATGGAACACCGGCGGCCACATGGCGCCGCTGACCGACATCGACCCCTATGGCGGCCATGTCGACGGCGTCTGGTTCAACCGCGTCCACAGCTACGAACACACCACCGAGATGGGCGGGCGGACCGTGAACTTCCCGCGCTCCTGCCTGCATTGCGAGACGCCGGCCTGCGTCACGGTCTGCCCGACCGGCGCCTCCTACAAGCGGGCCTCGGACGGCATCGTGCTGATCGACGAGGACAAGTGCATCGGCTGCAAATTGTGTAGTTGGGCCTGCCCCTATGGGGCGCGCGAATTCGATCGTGATGTCGGCGTGATGAAGAAGTGCACGCTGTGCGTCGACCGCATCTACAATGACAACCTGGCTGAGGAAGACCGCGTGCCGGCCTGCGTCGCCGCTTGCCCGACCAGCGCCCGGCATTTCGGCGATCTCGGCGATCCCGCGTCGGCCGTCTCGCAGCTGGTGGCGGAGCGTGGTGGCGTCGACCTGATGCCGGAACTCGGCTATCACCCGACCAACAAATATCTGCCGCCGCGCGCCCACACCAAGCGCGCCGCATCGGTGGCCGCGCCGGCACTCGAAGCGGTGCGGGCCGAAGGGGGCTTCCTGGGCTGGGTCGACCGCATGCTTTCGAACTGACATCCATGCACCCAGCCTTCTCCGTCGTCTTCTTCACCACCGCGACCGGCGCCGGCTACGGGCTGCTGGCGCTGCTTGGGGTGCTCGGAGGCTTCCAGATCATCCCGCCCGATTTCTGGTTGGGCCTCATCGGCATGGGCCTGGCGCTCGGCCTGATCGTGGCCGGGCTACTGTCCTCGACAGGCCATCTCGGCAGACCCGAACGCGCCTGGCGAGCGTTCTCGCAATGGCGCAGCTCATGGCTGTCGCGCGAAGGCGTTGCCTCGGTCATCACCTTCGTTCCGGCGGGCCTGTTCGGCATCGGCTGGGTGTTTTTCGGCCGCAGTGGCGGCTGGGTGGCCATCGCCGGATTTCTGGCGGCCATCGGTGCGGTCGTCACCGTCTGTACCACCGGCATGATCTATGCGTCGCTGAAGCCGATCGCCCAGTGGCATAGCCGCTTGACTCTGCCCGGCTACCTCATTTTTTCGGCGACGACCGGCAGCGTGCTGTTGAACGCGCTGCTGCAGGCATTTGCTCTCGGCTCGAAGACGCTTCTAGTGGCCTCGGTGTTGTTCAGTCTGCTCGGCTGGGGCTGGAAGCTGGCGACCTGGCGCTACAACGACCGGCTGGAAATCCCAACCAATGCCAACACCGCGACGGGGCTCGCCGGCGGCACGGTACGATCGCTGGAATGGCCGCATACCGAAGAGAATTATCTGCTCAAGGAGATGGGGTTCCGCATCGCGCGCAAGCACAGCGCACGCCTGCGCCAGATCACCCAGGTTCTGGCCTTCGCTTTGCCCATCCTGTTGCTGGCCGCCGTATTTGCCTCGCCGTGGCCCTTCGCGGCGCTGCTGTCGCTGCTCGCGGCCGGCGTCCAGTTCGCCGGCATGCTGGTCGAACGCTGGCTGTTCTTCGCCGAGGCAAAGCACACTGTGACGCTCTACTATGGACGCTGACCTCAGCCCGGTCTGAGCATCGACCGTGAAATCGCGAAAATGCGCTCGGCGCCGAGCATGTAGGCCATCAGCGTGTCCAGCCGGAACAGCCCGGCATAGGCGCGATCGAGCACGTTGAGCGAACCGGTATAGGCGCCGAAGGCCGGCATGATCATGCGGCCGCCATCGCCGGCAAAGCAGCGCCGCCGCACCGAACGCCCACGTTGCACGATGCGCGCGCACGGATGCAGATGACCCGCTATCTCGCCTTCGACACGTTCCTTCGATGGCTCATGCCGGAACAACAGCGAGCCTATGGCAAGTTCGCGCACCGTCTCGCCGGGCAGGTCGGCGGGCGCTTCCGGATCGTGATTGCCGGCAACCCAGAACCAGTCGCGGCCGGATATCAGCGCTTCCAGCCGTTCGCGGAAGCTCGCATGCATGCGCTCGGCGCCGCCGCCATCGTGGAAGCTGTCGCCCAGGCTGATGACGATGGATGGCTGGTAGTCAGCGATCACGGCCTGCAGTCTCAGCAACGTCGCACCGGTGTCGTAAGGCGGGATCAGCGCGCCGCGCCGCGCCAGCGACGAACCCTTTTCGAGATGCAGGTCGGAAACGGCCAGAAGCCGCAGATCCGGAAAATAAAGCACGCCGCGCCGGTCGCAGACCGCACGCTCGCCGGCGATGCCGACAAGGTCGGCCTCGGCGATCAGCGACGTGCGCGCCAGTGAAAAATTCATCTCGAAATCAGTCTCATCTTTGGCCCATCGCCTCCTCGACCAGATCGGCGGCTTCCATGAGCAGGGACTCGTTGGCGCCGCCATTCACCAATTCCTTGCCGATCTCCAGCATGATCGGCACGGCCAGCGGCGATATCTGCTCAAGATGCTTATGCATGATTCGACCGCGGACACGCGAGAGCATCTCGGCAAGTCTGCTGACATCGAGCAGTCCCGCCGATGCATCGGTGCGCGTCGCCTGCAGCAGGATGTGGTCCGGCTCGTGGCTGCGCAGCACATCGTAGATCAGATCGGCCGACACCGTCACCTGGCGGCCGCTCTTCTCTTGCCCGGGAAAACGCTTCTCGATCAGTCCGGCGATGACCGCGCAGGTGCGAAACGTCCGCTTCAGCATCCAGCTGTCGTTCAGCCAGGCCTCGAGGTCGTCGCCGAGCATGTCCTCGTCGAACAGGGCGGCCAATGACGGCTTCTTCGCCTTGAACAGCGCCGCCATGTCGTCCAGCGCCCAGACGGCCAGCGAATAGTCGGTGGCGACGAAGCCGAGCGGGCGGGCGTTGGCGCGCTCCAGCCGCCGCGTCAACAGCATGCCGAGCGTCTGGTGCGCCAGCCTGCCTTCGAAGGGATAGGCGACCATGTAGTGGCGGTTGCCCCGCGGAAAGGTCTCGACCAGAAGGTCGCCGCGCTTCGGCAGCACTGACTTTTCCTTCTGCAGCCGCAGCCAGTCGGCGACCTGCTCGGGCAGCGCCTGCCAGCGGTTGCTGTCGGCCAGCATGCCGCGCACCTGGTCGGCGAGATAGGTCGAGAGCGGAAACTTGCCGCCGGCATAGGACGGCACGATGATGTTGGCGCCGGCGCCGTTGGAGACGACGCATTCGTTCTCGCGGATGCCCTCGAAGCGCAGCACCTTGCCGGCAAACAGGAAATTGTCGCCGGGGCGTAGCGTCTCGGCGAAATACTCCTCGATCTTGCCCAGCACCGGCCCGCCGCGCCCAGCCATGCCACGGCCCTGCCTGACATAGCGGACATTGAGTTCCGGCATTTCGACAATGGTGCCGACATTCAGACGGTATTGCTGGGCGACACGCGGATGCGAGACGCGCCAGAGCCCGCCGACCGTCTTTCGAATGCGGGCGTAGCGCTCATAGTTCTTCAGCGCGTAGCCGCCTGTGGCGACGAAATCGACGACACGGTCGAAGGTCTCGCGTGCCAGTCCTGCATAGGGCGCGGCACTGCGTACCTCTTCGAACAAATGGTCGGCATAGAAGGGCGCCCCGCAGGCGACGCCCAGTACGTGCTGCGACAGCACGTCGAGCGCGCCGGTGATCAACGGCGGCGTGTCCTGCGCGCCGAGATAGTTGGCGTCGAGTGCGGCACGGCATTCCAGCACCTCGAAACGGTTGGCCGGAATAAGGATCGCCTTGGACGGCTCGTCCATGCGGTGGTTGGCGCGGCCGATGCGCTGCGCCAGGCGGCTCGCGCCCTTCGGCGCGCCGACATGCACGACCAGGTCGACATCGCCCCAGTCGATGCCGAGATCGAGCGTCGACGTCGCGACGATGGCGCGCAGCGCATTCTCGCCCATCGCCTTCTCGACCCGCCGGCGCTGGCCGACATCGAGCGAACCGTGATGCAAGGCAATCGGCAGCGAGTCCTCATTGGCCCGCCACAGTTCCTGGAACAGCAATTCGGCCTGGCTGCGGGTGTTGACGAACAGCAGCGTCGTGCGGTGCCTTTTGATCGCCTCGTAGATTTCAGGAATAGCGTATCGGGCCGAATGGCCGGACCACGGCACATGCTGCTCGGAGTCGAGAATGGAGATGTCGGGCTTGGCTCCGCCGGCCACGGTGATCAGGCCGGCCATGGCGCCTGGCGGATTCTGGCCGACCAGCCAACGCCGCAATTCGTCGGGCTCGGCGACCGTAGCCGACAAGCCTATCGTCTGCAGGCCAGGCACGTAGCTGCGCAGCCGCGCCAGGTCGAGCGCCAGCAGATGCCCGCGCTTCGACGTCACCAGCGAGTGCAGCTCGTCGAGCACGACATAGCGCAGATCCTCGAAGAAGCGACGGGCATCGGGCGCCGCGATCAGCAGCGCCAGTTGCTCGGGCGTGGTGAGCAGAATGTCGGGCGGCACCAGTTTCTGGCGCTGACGCTTGTGCGACGGCGTGTCACCGGTGCGCGTCTCGATGGTTACAGGCAGGCCGATCTCTTCAACCGGCTTGCCGAGATTGCGCTCGATGTCGACCGCCAGCGCCTTCAGCGGTGAGATGTAGAGGGTATGGATGCCGCGATGCGCCTGCCCCGGCTTTCGCCTTGGCCGGTTGGCCAGTTCGGTCAGCGAGGGCATGAAGCCGGCCAACGTTTTGCCGGCCCCGGTCGGGGCGATCAGCAGCACCGATTGCCCGCCCTGGGCCCTTGCCAGCAATTCGATCTGGTGGGCACGCGGCGACCAGCCTTTCTCGCCGAACCACCTGATGAATGGTTCGGGCAGGGCTACAGTGGCATTCTGTTCGGCAAGGCGCGGCTGCTCTGTCACGCGCCAGAGGTAGCGCGAAGGCAGGCAATCGCCAAGAAGAATCGGAACAAAAGGGGATCGTTCTTCCCTTCCCCCTTATGGGAGAAAGGACCGCCTCTCACTTCACGGCCGCCGAAACCCGGTCGGGCCGCCATAGAGATAGCCGATGCGGGCGATCGCCTCCTTCAGCCCTTCGCGCGACACCAGCATGGTGTGGCCATTGGCATGGATCATGGTATCGGCGTCGGTCATGACGGCGACATGGCCTTTCCAGAAGACGAGGTCGCCGCGCCGCAACCCGGTGTAATCGGGGCCAGGATCGAGCGGCTCGCCGAGAGTCGCCGCTTGCATGTCGGAATCGCGCAGCACGTCGCTTCCGGTCATGCGCATCGCCAGTTGCACAAGGCCCGAACAGTCGATGCCGAAACCCGAAGCGCCGCCCCACAGATAAGGTGTGCCGAGAAACATCTCGGCCACCGCAACATAGTCGGCGGCCGCATCACCGACAGGCCGCAGATGGCCGGCGATGATCGCCTCGCCGGAAGGCAGGACGGCATAGTGCGTGCCGCGCGTTTCGGCTGCACCCGTCACCGCAACCGTCGATCCCATCGACAATTGTCCGGCGATCGGAAACCGCAGATCCGGCGCAGGGTAGAGGAAAGTGCGCGGCACCGACACGATATGGGTCGCCGCCTGATCCCGCCCGCCCAGCATGGTATCGGCGACGTAACCGACATAACCATCGCGCTCGGCCTGGATCCAGGCCCAGCCTTCGGCGACCTCGAAGACGAGTACATCATCGCCCAACAGGGCTTGGGTGTTGACGCCGGCATCCGGCCGCGGCGCTTTGCGCACATCGGCCACGGACGCGGTGATCCGCGCCGGCCGGCCGGCGACGAAGCGGTCGGCGGCAACCTCGCCCTTCAGCCGCGCATCGGCAAGGTCGGAACGGAAAGCGTGAAGGCGGGCATCCCTGGCGGTCAAATCAGCAACTCTGCTTTATTATGTTGACGCATGATCTTGTCCGAAAAACTGGTTCCCGCTTCTTGCTGCGCTGACCTGCGGTTCGGGATCGTGCTTTAGATGGGCAATTCGTGGGCCTTGGCAATGATACCATCGCCGAAGCGCTCGACAAAGAGCGCGCCCTCGACGGTACGCCTGATCAGAACATTGCGCTTGTCGAGTTCGTCGCGATGGCGCGACACCAGCTTCAACGCGCCCATCGTGTCGAGCGCACGGGTGATCACCGGCTTGGTGACATTGAGGCGGGCGGCGAGCCCGCGCACCGTGTGCGGCGGCGGATCGAGATAGATGGTGAACAGGATCGCCGTCTGGCGGATGGTCAGGTCGGGCGCGTCGTCGCGTACCTGCGACAGCATCACTTGCTGCCACAGTCGCAAGGCCTGGCTGGGGCGCATGGCAATCGACATCCGAGCAGCATGACGGCAAATTGTTTCGGTTCCGTTTCAGTTTCTGCAATTTGCCGGCTCTGCTTGTCGCTATCAGCCAAAGCGTTTCGAGATGATCCGCTCCAGCGCGCGAATGCCTTGCGCCTCGCCGCCCGCGGGGCCATGCGCACGGTCGGCGGGGTTCCAGGCGAAGATGTCGAAATGCGCCCAGCCGGCGGTCTTTTCGACAAAGCGCTTGAGGAAGAGTGCCGCCGTGATCGAGCCGGCGAAACCGTCCGTGGTGACGTTGTTGATGTCGGCGATCTTCGACGACAGTTTTGCATCGTAAGGCCGCCACAACGGCATGCGCCACAGCGGATCTTCGGCGGCGACGGAAGCCGCCGCCAGGTCGGACGCCAGTGCGTCGTCGCCGGTATAGAAGGGTGGCAGGTCGGGGCCGAGCGCGACACGGGCTGCCCCGGTCAGCGTCGCCATATCGACCAGAAGCTGCGGTTCCTCCTCGTCGGCCAAGGCCAGTGCATCGGCCAGCACCAGCCGCCCCTCCGCGTCCGTGTTGCCGATCTCGACGGTGATGCCCTTGCGGCTCGTCAGCACGTCGCCCGGCCGAAAGGCGTTGCCGGCGATCGAATTCTCGACCGCGGGAATGAGCACGCGCAGACGCACCTTCAGGCCGGCGGCCATGATCATCGAGGCGAGACCAAGCACATTGGCCGCGCCGCCCATGTCCTTCTTCATCAACAGCATGCCGGACGACGGCTTGATGTCGAGACCGCCCGTGTCGAAACAGACGCCCTTGCCGACCAGCGTCACCTTCGGCGCGCCTTGCTGCCCCCATCTCATGTCGATCAGGCGCGGCGCGCCGGTCGACGCGCGACCGACGGCATGGATCATCGGGAAATTCCGATCGAGGAGATCGTCGCCCTTCACCACCGAGATTTCGGCCTCGTGCGCTGCGGCCAGGCTCCGCACCGCCTTCTCCAATTCTTCCGGACCCATGTCGCTGGTCGGCGTGTTGACCAGATCGCGTGTCAGGAAGACGCCATCGGCAATGCGGCGAACGCGCCCGGCATCGACGCCGGCCGGCAATACGAAGCGCAGCGCCTTGCCGGGTTTCTTGCCATAACGGGTAAAGGCATAGCCGCCGAGCACCAGTGCGGTTGCCGCCAACTCCGGCTCGGCCGGCGCGGAGGCGAAATGCCAATCGCCTTCCGGCAAGGCTTTCGACAACGCACCAAGAGCGAGTGCGCCCTCGCCATCGCCGATACCGAACAAGGCGCCGCCGAGGGCTCCCTTTTCGCCGGGCACGACCAGCGTCCTGCCTGCCTCGCCTGAAAAGCCGTTTGCCCTGGCCCAGGCGACCGCGGCAGGCGCAAGACCGGCTGCTTCCAGCCCATCCCTGGCGACCAGATGGACCGGCAGCGCGCCCGGCAGTTTCTTTTCGACGAGTTCGACAGGCATTCGATGTTCTCCGTGCGGCGCCCTTGAGTCGCCATTCTTAACCGTCCGTTAGGGTTAACAGAATATTTCTTCGGGAGGGAAGATGGCCACGCAATGGCCGCGTATGAATGGAGGCCCGGTGCCGATGCCGACCAACCGCACGATCAATGCCACGGGAAAACGGTTCATCACCACGGCGCTCGTGCTGGCGCTCGCGGCCAGTGTCGCCGGTTGCGCAACCGACAAGTTCACCACCGGTTCGATCGGACGCAACAGCGGCAAACCGCTGGAGGCCATGTCGGGCGGGGAACTGCACACTGCAACGGCGGCACTTGGCCAATCCTACGCCAGGAACCCCACCGACAAGCGTATCGCCACCAATTATGCGGCGGCGCTGCAGATGGATGGCGACGCCGACCAGTCGCTCGCCGTGATGCGCAAGCTGGCGATCGCCCTGCCGAAGGATCGCGACGTGCTCGCCTCCTATGGCAAGGCGCTGGCTGCCAATGGCCAGTTCGAGGCCGCACTGGACGCCGTGCGCCGCGCCCAGACACCGGAATATCCCGACTGGAGGCTGGTATCGGCCGAAGCGGCCATTCTCGACCAGATCGGCCAGAAAGACGACGCGCGCCAGCTTTATCGCAAGGCTCTCGAACTAAAGCCGAACGAGCCTTCGGTGCTCTCCAATCTCGGCATGTCCTACGTGCTGGAAGGTGACCTGCGCACCGCCGAAACCTATATGCGCTCCGCCGCGCAGCAGCCGAACGCAGACAGCCGGGTGCGCCAGAACCTGGCGCTGGTCGTCGGCCTGCAGGGCCGTTTCGACGAAGCCGAGAAGATCGCCTCGCAGGAACTCTCGCCCGAACAGGCACAGGCGAACGTCGCCTATCTGCGCCAGATGCTGGCCCAGCAGAACGCCTGGAGCCAGCTCAAGGACCAGGACAAGCCAAAGTCTGCGACCAACTAGATCTCGTCGCGCCGAACTCGCTTTAAGTCTTTGTTGATGCATGTCGTTGGCCCAATACCGCTGCGTTCTTGTGCGACATGCTATGGACGACAATCTGCGACAACCTTGAAATGAAGAAGCCGCGCTACGTTCAGCGCGGCTTCTTCATTTCTGATGCGGGACGAGCCTCGCCTCTATTGCGCTGTCGATGATGGTGCCGAACGATCGCCGAAGATGCCGCGCTGGCTGACCTGAATGCCGGCGGGGCCCAGAATGATCGCGAAAAGCACCGGCAGGAAGAACAGGATCATCGGCACGGTGAGCTTCGGCGGCAAGGCCGCCGCCTTCTTCTCCGCCGCGTTCATGCGCATGTCGCGGCTTTCGGCGGCCAGCACGCGCAGTGCATGCGCCACCGGCGTGCCGTAACGTTCGGCCTGGACGAGTGCCTGCGACACCGACTTGACCGATTCCAGGCCGGTGCGGCTTGCCAGGTTCTCGTAGGCCTGCCTGCGCTCCTGCAGATAGGAAAGCTCGGCGTTGGTGAGGATGAATTCTTCCGCCAGCGCCACCGATTGCGCGCCGATCTCGTCGGCGACCTTGCGCAGGGCCGCTTCCACCGACATGCCCGATTCGACGCAGATCAGCATCAGATCGAGCGCATCCGGCCACGCCATCTGGATCGACTGCTTGCGCTTGGTAGCGCGGTTGTTGACGTAGACGACCGGAGCGTAGAAGCCGCCATAGGCAACGAGGATGCAGACGAACACCCTGATGACCAATGGCTTGTCGGGCAATCCTCCGAGTACGAAGGTGTAGATTGCGCCCAGCGCGAAGCCGACAAAAGGAAGCACGAGACGGAAGAAAAGAAACCGCGTCAGCGGGTTCTGTCCGCGAAAGCCGGCGACCTTGAGTTTCTGCAATGTGCCCTCATCGGCGAGCGCGCGCCTCAGATCCAGCCGGTCGACAATGTTGCGCATACCAACCGACTGTTCCTCGCGCAGGCCCTTGCGACGGCGATCCGCTTCGACGGCAAGCCGGGCGCGCTGCTTGGCACGCAGTTCGTCGCGTTCCAGCGCGACGGTTTTCATGCGTGACTTGAGCTGGTTTCCGCCAAACGCCGGCAGCAAGGTGAAAACGGTCGCAAACACCGCTATGGCGACCAGCATCGCGATCAGGAAGCTCGGATCGGTCAGGGATTTGATGACTTGGTCGGTCATGCCAGCATCCTAGACTTCGAAGTTCATCATCTTGCGCATCACAAAGATGCCGATCGACATCCAGACCGCCGAGCACCCAAGGATCAGGTGTCCAACGTTGGTGACGAACAGCGGCATCAGGTAGTTCGGGCTCGACAGGTAGACGAGAAACGCAACGATGAAAGGCAGCGCACCGATGATGGCGGCGGACGCTTTCGCTTCCATCGACAGTGCCTGGACCTTGGCTTTCATCTTCTTGCGATCGCGAAGCACGCGCGAAAGATTGCCCAGCGCCTCGGATAGGTTGCCGCCAGCCTGCGATTGAATCTGGATGACGATGCCGAAGAAGCTCGCCTCCGTGCAAGGCATGGTTTCGGGCATGCGCAAGGTCGCATCGGGGATCGACAGGCCCATCTGCTGGGAATCGACGATACGACGAAATTCGGTCTTCACCGGTTCGGGAGATTCGTTGGCTATCAGGCGCACCGCGTCGTTCAGCGGCAGGCCGGACTTGACTGCACGCACGATGATATCGAGCGCGTTTGGAAATTCGTTGAGGAATGCCTTTACGCGGCGGGCGCGACGAAACGAGACGAACCAGCGCGGCAGGCCGAGTGCGCCGGCCAGCAGCACGCCCGGCAGAACGAGCCGCGGCGCTCCGGCCACAAAGGCAACCATCGTCAAAGCGAGGCCGCATATGGCGGAGTATATATAGAAGCGCTCGACGGTGATCTTCAGGCCAGCCTGACGGAGTTGGGCTTTCAGCGGTGGTTTCTTGACCCTGCTGTCGTTGGTTTTCTGCTTTGCGTCGAGCTCGTTCAGCGAATCCTGAACCGACTTGCGCCGCTTGACGGCTTCCGCCGCGCGGTCACGCGAGGCCTTGACGACGGAGCGATCAGTCTCGGCGGACTTGATCGTTTCAAGCCGCTTGCCGACCTGTTTCTCGTTGCTGATCCGGGTGAACAGGAATGCATAGGCGACCGCGCCGGCGCTAAAGCCGGCGAGCACGACAAACGCCAGTACTGTGCCGTCAATTCCAAACATTGGCCAGAACCCTCACGCCGTCAGTCAGCGCGTTTCTCCATCGCTTCGAGCGCAGTGGCGAGGCGCTGCTCCTCGCCATAGTAGCGAGCCCGGTCCCAGAAATGCGGACGACCGATGCCGGTCGATACATGCTCTCCCAGCAGCCTGCCATTGGCGTCCTCGCCCTTGATGTTATAGAGGACGATATCCTGCGTGATGATGACGTCGCCCTCCATGCCGATCACCTCGGTGATGTGGGTGATGCGACGCGATCCATCGCGCAGGCGCGCCGCCTGGATGATCACGTCGATGGAGCCGACGACGATTTCGCGCACGGTTTTCTGAGGCAGCGAATAACCGCCCATCGCGATCATGGATTCGATACGGTTCAGGCACTCGCGCGGGCTGTTCGAGTGGATCGTTCCCATCGAACCGTCATGGCCGGTGTTCATCGCCTGCAGAAGGTCGAACACCTCGGGTCCGCGCACTTCGCCGACGATGATGCGCTCGGGACGCATGCGCAGGCAGTTCTTGACCAGGTCACGCATCGTTACCTCACCCTCGCCCTCCAGATTGGGCGGGCGGGTTTCGAGGCGCACGACATGCGGCTGCTGCAATTGCAGCTCGGCCGAGTCCTCGCAGGTGATGACGCGCTCCTCGCGGTCGATATAGTTGGTCAGGCAGTTGAGCAGAGTCGTCTTGCCCGAGCCGGTACCGCCCGAGATGACGATGTTGCAGCGAACACGACTGATGATCTTGAGAACTTCGGCTCCCTGCGGTGAGATGGCGCCGAACCTGACCAGCTGATCCAGGGTCAGCTTGTCCTTCTTGAATTTGCGGATGGTGAGCGTGGCACCGTCGATGGAGAGCGGCGGCGCGATGACGTTGACGCGTGAACCGTCGGGAAGACGCGCGTCGCAGATCGGGCTGGATTCGTCGACACGGCGGCCAACCTGGCTGACGATGCGCTGGCAGATGTTGAGGAGCTGCTGGTTGTCGCGAAAGCGGATGCCGGTCTGTTCGACCTTGCCGTTGACTTCGATGTAGACGTTCTTGGAGCCGTTGACCATGATGTCGGCGATGTCATCGCGCGCCAGCAACGGCTCGAGTGGCCCATAGCCGAGCACATCGTTGCAGATGTCCTCGAGAAGTTCCTCCTGCTCAGCGATCGTCATCGCGAAATTCTTGATCGCGATGATGTCGTTGACGATGTCGCGAATTTCTTCGCGTGCGCTTTCGGGATCAAGCTTGGAGAGCTGCGACAGATCGATGGTGTCGATGAGCGCGGAGAAAACCTGGCTCTTGGTGTCGTAATAGGATTCGCTCTTTTCGCGTTGGACCCGCTTCAGGTCCGGTGCCGATGACGGCGCATCGATTGTGCGGCGCGCCGGCGGCGCGACAGGTGCGCTTGGCGGAGGCGCAGCGGGGCGGGCAAGCACCGCCGTATCCGCAGAACTTACGGCCGCCGGCGCAACCGGGGTCGGTGCCGGCTGGCGAAATTCCGGCGTGAACCGGTTTCCGTCGTCGCTGCCTCTTTTACCAAACATGATCTGCTACCGATTCCACCGCTGAAACGTCATTTCTTGTTGCGCGAGAGCCTGCCAAGCAGATTGCCAAGCCCTGCCTTCTTCTTCGTCTTGATTTCACTGCGCCCAGTCAGCACGTGCGCGATTTCGTTGATCATCGCGACAACCGAGTTCTTGGCATCCATTTCGCCAAGCATGCGCCCGTTGTTGGCGGCATTGCCGAACAGCAACGGATCAAAGCCAATGACCGACATTGGCGTCAGGCCGAGCGGCTCGGTGAAATCGGACGGTGAAATCTCCGGGCGCTTGGGGACGCCGGCCTGGTTGATGATCAGCTTCGGCGGCGGGTCGTTGGGACGAAGCCGCTTCAACATGTCGACCATGTTCTTGGTGTTGCGCAGATTGGCCAGTTCCGGCGTCGCCGTGATGACGATCTCGTCGGCCTTGATCAGCGTGTTCTTGGTCCAGCCCGTCCAGGCATGGGGAATATCGAGCACCAGTAGCGGCACGCTGCGCTGGGCGGTGTCGATGAGCTGCGCGAAGGCTTCGGGATCGAAGTCATAGACCCTTTCGAGCGTCGAAGGGGCTGCCAGCAGCGACAGGTGTTCGGCGCACTGGGTCAGCAGACGGTCGAGATATACTTCATCGATGCGCTCCGGCGAAAACACCGCCTCGGCGATGCCTTGCGCCGGATCCCGGTCGAAATTGATGTTGGCCGTACCGAAAGCGAGGTCGAGATCGGCGACGACCACCTCGGATTTGAACAGGGTGGACATCGCCCAGGCCACATTGTGGGCAATCGTGGAGGAACCGACGCCGCCCTTGGCGCCGACAAAGGCGATCGAGCGGCCGAGCGGCTCGGCTTCCGGATCAATGAAAATCGACGACACCACGCTGACGATGTCAGCCATCGACACAGGTGCGATCACATATTCGGAAATGCCGGAGCGGATGAGCTCGCGATAGAGACCGACATCATTGTAATGACCTATCACCACCACCTTCGAGGTCGGATCGCAATATTCCGAGAGCTGGGCGAGTTGCTCCAGCAATTGCTTCGGCTCGCTGCGCGATTCCAGCAGGATAAGATTGGGCGTCGGCGCCGACTGATAGAATTCGATGGCGGTGGGGACGCCGCCCATATGGACCTTGAGATGCGCCTTCGTCATGCGGCGGTCCTCGCCGGCGCGCTCGACCGGATTTGCAACGCCCTCGGTCTCGCAGAATGCCTGGATCGAGATGCGCGGGATCGGCCGCAATGCCTGCATCGCGGCGATGTCTTGCTGCGAAGTATCGCTGCCATCCACCGGGGCGTCGTAGGCAAGGTTGCTCATGATCATACTCTTTCGCGTGGCCTGTTCTGTCCGAGACGGCGGCTCAGAAATCTACTTCCGAATTGCTAAGGAACTCGCCCGAGATGCCCCTCTGACGGTAGACATCGATCACCGCGCCGCGATTTTCAGCATCGATGTCGGTAGATTTGCGCGGGCCGAGCAGATCGGCCGGGTTGGCCATCTGCGCGGCGAGATTGTTCTGATAGGAGCAGCCGAAGTCGGCATAATGCTTGTTTTCCGAGGTCTCGACCAGGTCAGCTGGCCAGCGTCCGCATTTGTCGGTCTGGGCTCTGACCGAGACAAAGGAGACGCGAACCGGCGAGGAGATCTCGCTCGAGGCGGCCTGATAGGAGGTGACGACGACCCGGTTGCGCTTGACACCGGCGGCGACCGCGAGCCGGGCGAAATCGCGGGCCGCCGCCGTCGCGGCGACCTCGTTGGCCGACCCGCTCGGGACCTGGATCGTCAGCGTCGGGGCGGCACTCTTGTCATAGCTGTCGAGGAAGCCCAGAAGCGTGTCGCGCTGCGATCCGGTCATGCCGCGATCGCCGGCGCCGACAGGCAGGTCGATCTTCTGGTTCTTCTCCGCGATCACGATCGGATGATTGGTGCGATAATCATCCGGGATCGCACCGACGGTGACGCTGTCGCGATTGGCGCAGCCGGACAGCAGCGCCGCTACCGCAATTGCCAGGACCGGAACGGCTCGCCCGCAAATCCGCGAACGGCCAAAGCGCATCGTCGTGGCGATGGTGCTTGCCTTCAATGCTGACTGAGACATGTCCGCTCCCGCCTATTTGTAGATGAAGCCGACAACGCCATGGTAACGGCCGTTGGGCTTGTCAGTCTGCATGGTGCCGTAGACGCGATTGACCCTGCCAAGGAACATGGCGGCGCCATCGCTGGCAGCGTTGAAATTGTCGTCCGGCTTGGCAAGGTCGTTGCGTGCCACGGGCCGTGCGAGATACGGCGTGATGATGATCACCAGCTCGGTTTCGTTGCGCACGAAATCCCTGCTGCGGAACAGCGCGCCGAGGACCGGAATCTTTGTTAGTCCGGGCAACCCGTTCACGGCTTGCCTGACATCGTCGCGAACCAGGCCGGCGATCATCATGGAGCCGCCCGAGGGCAGTTCAACGGTCGTATCGGCAAGGCGCTTGCGCAGTGACAGGGCATTCATGCCGGGGCTGGTCACGCCACTGGAAAACGAAACCGACCCTTCCGTTGTCGGCTCGGAAACCGAGGTTCTGACCTTCAGGCTTATGCGGCCGGGAGACAACACCACCGGCTGGAATTCCAGACCGATGCCGTACTCGATCTTGTCGACGCTGTAGGTCTTCAGGCCGGTCTGGTTGTCGGTCGATACATTCTGGGAGACGCCGCTCACCATGTTGTATTCACCACCGACCTTGAAGGTCGCCTTCTCGCCGGACACGGCGGTCAAGGTCGGCTCAGCCAGTGTCTTCATGACGCCGGACTGCTCCATGGCGTTGATATAGGCCTGCAGCCCCGAGGCGCCGATGTTGAAGCCCGAATTCGACAGCTGCTTGCCGAGGCCGGTGAAATTGTCGCTGACCGCGCCGTAGCTGATGCCGTTGCTGCCGCCACTGCCGACCATGTTGACGCCGAGCTGCTTCATCACCGAGCGGCTGACTTCGGCGACCGTCACCTTCAGCGTGACCTGATCGTCGCCGATGATCTGAAGCAGGTTGACGATCTTGCTGGTGCGGCGTTCCTGGTCCGGATTGTCGATCTGGACACCGTTCTGGGCCGAACCGCCGGCCGCGGTCTGCGAATATTGTCCCGTGGTCGCTTCACCGCCCGACACGAAGATCGTCGCCAGGTCGACGGCGCGTTTCGCGTCCAGCGGCGTGTCGACCGTCCCTGTCAGGACGACGTTGTCATTCAGCAGTTCCACCTTGATTGCCGACGTTGGAATGAAGCGCTTGATATAGTCTTCAAGGCCGGCAACGTCGCGTTCGACAGCCAGATCCAGGCTGACGATCTGCTCGCCATTCGGACCGAAGACAAAGATGTTCGTCTCGCCGACCGCCTTGCCGAACAGATAGATACGCCTTGCGGTGCGGGTCACCGCATCGGCAACCGCCGGGTTGGCGACGAGAATATCGTAGGCATCGCTCGGCAGGTCGATGACCACCGACTTGTTGAGGCCAAGCTTGACGCGCTGGGTTGCCGTCGATGCAGTGACCTGCGCGTTCTTTGCCTCGACGACGCCTTGCAGATTCGTCCCGATGAGCAGCAGGCTGAATGCCGCGGCTACAATTGCCGGCAGTTTACCACTTAGCCTCATTTCCTTGCCCCCACTTCGGAAACTTCGCCCGACTTGATCAGCCTCACCGTTCCCCTGCGGCCATTGCCGGAAACGAGATAGTCGGCCTCGCCCAGGTTCTTTTCCTGGGTGTCCGCGACCGCCCGCAGCGCCAGGGTCAGGCGATCCGCCATCTGCTGGGCAACGGTGATGATCTCCGCCTGACGCGGTGTCAGTTCCAGCGTGGCTGTCTGGCCCACCCTGGTCTTCTTGCCTTCCTCGTCCTCCTGAATGGTCTGGTCGATTGCCAGGACGCGGATGTTCTTGAGGATGGTTTCAGTGTTGAAACTGGTGGCGCCGCCGCCGCTGGCATCGCCCCTGCGGGTCATGATGACATCGACGAAGTCGTTGGGAAGAATGAAGCCGCCGGCCGACGTGTCGGCCGAGATGGCGGTGGCGACCGCCCGCATGCCGGAAGGCAGGATCGACGACATGAAGCTCTGCCCCTCGCCGATCAGCTTGGAACGCCGCAGAGGCTCTCCGGCGTACATCGCCACGCGGGCAACGGAGCCCTTCAGCTTTTCCAGCGCCTCTGGCTCGGCGGTGCGGGTGATGAAATTCGCGTTGATGCCGTCGGCGGGCCAGGATTGCCAGGCGATGTTTTTCTCGAGCGGACTGCCCATCGGAACGTCGCCCGAAAGCACTAGCACATCCTGCAGCGACACCGCCGGCGCCTGGGGCCCGGAATCGACGACGATCTGGGGCGGCGGTGCCACCATGTTCTTCGCGACATAACCGGCACCACCCGCCGCGGCCACCGCCACGCTCAGAATTATCAATCGCGATGCTGGCATCTGTCCGAACCCTTGCCCTGGCAAACCACGTAGCCAAGCCGGACTTTGCAGCGGCAATCGTCAAAACAAGGTTAATGTAATGCTTACGATCGTGATTAATTTAACGTTTACATAAATTAGCCGGAATGTGGCCTGACCGGCCAAAACGGGCCGTCCCGGCGTTGTCGAAAGCCGGCTGCGACAATGCTGGTGGATAACCGAAATCGGATCGTGTTCAGGTCGCCAGCCTGGTCAGCGCCCAGACCATCAAGGGCGAATCCGGATAGGTCAGCAACCCACCAAGGCCAAGCGCGATGCCGTAGGGAACCCCATTTGACTCTTCGGCGAAATGGCGCAGAAACGGATTTTGGCCGGTAACGGCCGCAAGCAGCGATTTCCGGTAGAGGAGGATGGCGAGCGTCAGCAGGCCGCCGATGATTGTTGAGACCACAAGATATTCGACGAGATGTATATTGAGACCCATCCACATCGCGGAGGCGGCCAGCAGCTTGGCGTCGCCACCACCCATGCCACCCATTGCAAACAGGCCGAACGTCACGGCCAGGACCAGGGCGCCAGTGGCGATATGTCCGCCATAGGCTGCCCATTCCATACCCGTCAGTGGCGCAACCAGCGCGAAAACAACAACAAGCAGCACCGGCACGCGATTGGCGATCGTCATCGACAGCATGTCGGAGATCGCGGCAAACAGCATGCAGAACGGAAACACGACGAAGATCAGGGCTTCAAGCATCGGCGCTATGCCTATTGTCCGATTTCACAGGGCTCAATCTAGCCATGTTCGATTAACGATTGGTGAGGCCCGGAACGAAAAGGCGACTGGTATTGGCAGCGGAATAGAGAAGGGCCGCCACGCGGCAGCCCTTCTACAGAACGTGATCCGAGCGCTCAGCGCTCAGCGCTCAGCTATGCGGAATATTAGCTGCCGCTGCTGTTCAGGGTGTTTCCGATAGCCAGGAACTTGGTGTTGAGTGCATTGCCGAGCGCGCCAGCGCCAGTGATGATGGCGAGCGCGATGAGAGCGGCGATCAGACCATATTCGATAGCGGTCGCGCCGGATTCGTCCTTCACAAAACGTGCGATGAGATTAGACATTCGAGAGCTCCTACTCCACGTGTTACAGCACTTCCGTCAACTTCTGCGTTGGTTGATCGGATACTGGCAATCTAGGGAGAAGCTCTTTCGATCGGCTTAATAAACAGCCTTACCGATTCCTTTCCCGGTTCGAATATATTGCGTGGTTAACCCAGCACTAAATGCCGGCCGGCCCCATCCGTTTGCAGGGGTCGATGGTGGGGAGATCGCGCTCCGCAGGCAATCAAGTTGGCACGCCGCACCCTTCTGCTGGGGTGTCCGCTTAACCGTTGGTTCACCAATCTCGTTCATGTTCCGTTGATCAGTCTGCTTGCGTGGAGCGCCTCAATGGCCCAGCCGAGATCGTCAATCGTGATTGCTGCGCTTCTTGTCGCCGCGAGCTTCGTCGCGCCCGCCATGGCCGGGGCCGGCATCGAGGTCACGATGAACCAGGCCAAGATCGTCAAACTGTCGCGTCCCGCCGATACGATCGTGGTCGGCAATCCGGCAATCGCCGACGCTTCCGTACAGGACGCCTCGACGATCGTGTTGACCGGCAAGGGTTTCGGCGTCACCAATCTGGTCGTGCTCGATACGGACGGCAGCCCGATCGTCGACGAACAGGTTACCGTCGTGCGGCAGGCCGCCTCGTCGGTGCGTATCTATCGCCGTGCAGAAATACAGACCATGTCCTGCACGCCCTATTGCGAAAGCTCCTATAAGAGTGATGCGGAGAAATCCTCCGAGGCTGAGATGAACGGCACCCGATAGGATGGCGCGGTGGAATGCCGTTCAGGTTATCGGCTGGTTAAGACGCCATCGACGACTTTAACGATCATTCAAACCGGGCCTCAATTGGTTTGCGCTAATACGCCTTCCGAGACCGCATAGAGATCGGCAGGATCAGACATGAGCAAGGAATTCGGCTCCGCAGACGAGCACAAAGCGAGACGCCCAAGGTTTTTCGCTCGCTTCCTTCGCGACCGGCGCGGCAGTACGGCAATTGAATTCGGAATCCTTGCAATCCCGTTTGCGCTGCTTGTCTTTGCCATTCTGGAAAGCTGCATCGCATTTGCCGGCCAGGAAGTGTTGTCCAACATCACCGACGATGTCGCGCGCCGCTTGCGCACCGGCCAGTTAAGGGCAGCCGACGTCGCCGGAGACAATTTGAAGAACATGATCTGCAACAAACTGGAGATCATCGTCTCGCAGGATTGTCCCAATCAGCTGGACGTGGATCTTCGCCAATATACGACGTTCGCCGCCGCCGCCGCGGCCGGCTTCAAGATACAGGCTGGCCAAGTCGTCCTGACCAACGGCGGCGCCAACCAGTCCTTTGCCGTTACGGCGGGTGCTGCGGAATCGAAGAACATGCTGCGGGTCTTTTACAAATGGCCGATCATGACCGATCTACTGGCCCAGTCGATGGGCGGCAACAAGACCCTGCATTTCGCGTCGGTAACCTGGCAGAACGAGCCGTTCGACAATTGAGTTCGAGGCGGATGCACGAGCAGTAAAAGAAAGAGGGCAATGGGCATGATGCGTGCGGGGGCACATCTCAAGACTTCAGGAATTTGGCGCACAGCAATTCGATTCGGGTCCGATCGCCGCGGTATCGCGGCAGTCGAGTTCGCCTTGATCATGCCTCTTCTGCTGGCCATGTATTTCATCACCATGGAGGCGTCACAAGCCATCGAGACCAGCAAGAAGGTCAGTCGTCTCGGCAGCATGGTGGCTGATCTCGTCACCCAGCAGACGACAGTCGTCAAGGCGGATATCGACGCCATCATGGCGATCGGCGCCGTCACCCTTCAGCCCTACAACCGCTCGGTCCCGAGCATCACCATCACGGCCATACAGGTCACGACCGACGCAACGCCGCTGGTGCAAGTGGTGTGGTCGCGCAAACTGGTCAATGGCGTCGCCAGCACTGGCCCCACCACCACCACGGTTCCAGCAAAACTCAAGGTCGCCGGCACCTTCCTCATTCGCGTCGACAGCACTCTTGGCTACAAGCCGGTCATCACTTGGTCGGCGGGCAGCCAACAGAAGCTTGGATTGACCACGGCTTTCAACGCCCTGACGATGGGCGAGTCCTACTATCTGCGTCCGCGTAGAAGCGTGACGATCCCTTGCGGCGATTGCTGAACCGGGACCGCTGAGCCGCTCGCAAAACCGCTCCAAAGCCTCGCGTTACTGCCCCGGACCACTGCCCGCGACGAAGCGCACGACAGCGGCGGCCATGTCGTAATCCTTTGGCACCACGATAGCGAAGCCACCGGAATGCTTTGATTCCAGGAGATCGTAGATGTCTGGCGTCATCGACTTGAGGTTGGTGAGGAAGACGGTGAGCCGGCGCTTGGCTTCCGGATCGAGGTCGCTGCGGACGGCGTGGGGACCATATCTCAGCAGGCCTGACGCCCATACGACCTGAAGCGCCGCTGCCGAAAGTCCCGCAGCTTCGAGCCTCGCCTGGGTGCCCGATGCCTGCGCGCCTGAGGCTTGAGTGCCCGATGCTTCCGGCCGGCCGTCGGCAGCGGCCGTTACCCAGCCGAACAGGCTATCGGCCTTGCCATCGAGCAGCATCGTTTCCGCCGCCGCAGCCGACTCGGCATGGACCAGAAATGGTGCATCTTGCGCAATCTTGCGGCCTTCCGCAGTCAACGCCGCCAATGGCAACAGAGAACCGCCGACGCTGTCCGAAGGGGCCATGGCGATGCGATGGCTTTCCATTGCCGCCAGATCAGGCAGCTTGCCGTCGCGCGTCAAGAGAACGGAGCGGATGCCGATCGCGCCGTCAAAATCGACCGGAGCCACAAGCGGCTCGATGCATCCGCAGCGTTGCGACGCCGTCGCGTAGGCGGTCGCCGAATAGATCGCGTATTCGATGCGGGCATTGGCCTGCGCCTCGATCAGCGCGGCATAGTCGCGGGCGACGACAATCTCGACCTTCATCCCCAAGGCCTTGGTATAGGCGTCGGTCAACCGTGCCAGCCCCGGAACGGTGTTGCCGGCGCCTGGCTCGGCAACAATGCCGATGCGGAACGTGCCGATATCATCGCGCCAGTCGGCATGCGCCGGATTGGACCAGAGCGCACCCTGCACCAGCATGAGAGCGGCGTATGCCTTCAGGGTAACCCTCATGACAGAACCGCCGTCTGCTTTCCTTGATCCATGCCCTTGCCCGCCGCATCGTTGCGACATGCCAAAACCGCCACGCACCATGCATGTCGTTGCCCCAAAAGCGCCGCGCACTTTTGGGCGACATGCATTCTCAGTTTATGCGTGTCGTTGCCCCAAAGCCGCGGCGCACTTTTGGGCGACATGCATCGGACTATCACGCCTGGTCGTTGCCGTTTGGTTTCCGAATTGCCAACGAAGTCGCGGAACCCTATGTCTGGGCGTTCAAACTGGCAACAATTCGATGGCGCGCGCTTTCCTCTTCGTTCTGGACTCCTTCGGCATCGGCGGGGCGGCCGACGCCGACCGCTATGGCGACGCAGGTGCCAACACATTCGCGCACATCACGGAAGCCTGTGCCGAAGGCCGCGCGGATCGCGAAGGGCTTCGCAGTGGACCGCTGTTTGTCCCCTACATGGCCTCGCTCGGGCTTGGCAAGGCCGCCGAAACCGCCACGGGACTGGGCTTCGCGAGCAGCGGCACGGATCTGCTCACCACGGCCTTCCACGGCGCGGCGCAAGAGGTTTCGAGCGGCAAGGACACGCCGTCGGGCCATTGGGAAATCGCCGGCCTGCCGGTGCGATTCGACTGGGGCTATTTCCCGGATACGGTTCCCGCCTTTCCGGCGGATCTGACCGAGGCGATCATCCGCGAGGGCAAGGTGCCGGGCATTCTCGGCAACTGTCATGCGCCGGGCACCGAAATCATCGAGCGGTTCGGCGAGGAGCACATCCGTACCGGCAAGCCGATTTGCTACACGTCGGTCGACTCGGTCCTGCAAATTGCCGCGCATGAAACCCATTTCGGCCTCGAGCGGCTTTATGAATTCTGCAAGGTGGTGCGCAGACTGGTTGACCCGCTGAGGATCGGGCGGGTGATTGCACGGCCGTTCGTCGGCGAAACCACCGCGACCTTCGAGCGAACCTACAACCGTCATGATTACGCGGTGCCGCCACCGGAGCCGACCCTGCTCGACCGGCTGACGGCGCGTGGCAGCCGTGTCATCGCGATCGGCAAGATCGGCGACATCTTCGCCCATCGCGGAATTTCGCAAGTGCGCAAGGCGGCGGGCAACATGGCCATGTTCGACGAGGCGCTGGGCGCGATGGATGATGCCGGCGATGGCGACCTCGTCTTCGCCAATTTCGTCGACTTCGACACCGAATTCGGGCATCGCCGCGACGTTGCGGGTTATGCTGCCGCGCTCGAGGCCTTCGACCGGCGGCTCCCGGAGGCATTTGCAAGGCTGCGGCAGGGCGATCTTCTCATCCTGACGGCCGACCATGGCAACGATCCGACCTGGCGCGGGACCGACCATACGCGCGAACGCATTCCGGTGATCGGCACCGGACCGGCTTTCAAGGGCGGTGACATCGGACTGAGAACGACATTCGCCGACATCGGTGAAACCGTGGCGGAGCATCTTGGGCTGGCGGCCGGCCGTTACGGCACGTCTTTCTATGCAGCGATTGGCGGCCATGCCTGAACTGCCCGAGGTCGAAACGGTCCGGCGTGGGCTGCAGCCGGTTCTGGAAGGCGCCACCATCACCCGTGTCGAGGCGCGCCGACCGGATTTGCGCTTTCCATTTCCCGAAAAATTCTCGCAGCGGCTGACCGGCAAGACGATCACCGCGCTCGGCCGCCGGGCCAAATATCTGACGATGGACGTTGAAGGCGGTCCGGTGCTGATCTGCCATCTCGGCATGTCGGGCTCATTCCGCATCGAGACGGCGGATGGCAGCGACATGCCTGGTATCTTCCACCACGACCGCTCGAAGAGCTCCAACCACGACCACGTCGTCTTCCATGTCGTATCCGTGGGCGGCGCCAGTTCGCGCGTGATCTTCAATGATCCGCGCCGCTTCGGCTTCATGTTGTTTGCCGAAGGACCGCCGGATGTCCATCCGATGCTGGCAGGGCTCGGCGTTGAGCCAACCGGCAACACATTGGACGGCCCGCTGCTTGCCTCATTGATGAAAGGGCGGCGATCACCGCTGAAGGCAGCGCTTCTCGACCAGAGACTGATCGCCGGGCTCGGCAACATCTATGTCTCGGAGGCGCTGTGGCGCGCCAGCCTGTCGCCGCTGCGCGAGGCGGGCACGATCGCCAAGCCCGGGAAGAAGGCCCAGGCTCAAAGTGAGCGCCTCGCCGAAGCCATTCGCTCGGTGATATCAGATGCGATCGCGGCCGGCGGATCCTCGCTCAGGGACTATATGCAGGCTGATGGATCGCTGGGCTACTTCCAGCATTCCTTCGCCGTCTACGACCGCGAGGGTGAGCCTTGCTCGAAACCCGGCTGTAGCGGCCACATCGAGCGGATCGTGCAGAGCGGCCGATCGACCTTCTATTGCCGGACGTGTCAGCGGTGAGTTAGAGCAGTTCCAGGAAACGTGCGAGACGGCTTTCCTGGGAAAAGCGCGTAGCGCTTTCCCTAGGGAGTTGCATCAAAACAAGGAGATAGACGGGTTCCGCGTTTCCGTGAAACGATGACCCGCTCTGGACGATGGGCGAACGAGGAGAAGCAAGTCATGGCCTATGAGACGATCGTCACCGAAGCGCGCGGCAAGGTCGGGTTGATCACGCTGAACAGGCCACAGGCGCTCAACGCGCTGAATTCCCAGATCCTGGCCGAACTGGTGGCAGCCGTGAACGGTTTCGGCGCCGATGCCGGCATCGGCGCCATGGTCATCACCGGTTCCGAAAAAGCCTTCGCCGCCGGCGCCGATATCAAGGAGATGCAGGCAATCTCCTATGTGGATGCGTACTGCCAAGACTTCTTCGTCGGCTGGGAGGAGTTTACGCGGGCGCGGAAGCCGATCATCGCTGCGGTGGCCGGCTATGCGCTGGGCGGCGGCTGCGAGCTGGCGATGATGTGCGACTTCATCATTGCCGCCGACACGGCCAAGTTCGGCCAACCCGAAATCACGCTCGGCGTCATTCCCGGCATGGGCGGGTCGCAACGGCTGACCCGCTTCGTCGGCAAGTCGAAGGCGATGGACATGTGCCTGACCGGGCGGATGATGGATGCAGCCGAAGCCGAGCGTTCGGGCCTGGTGTCGCGGGTCGTACCTGCCGGCGAGCTCGTCGAGGAGGCGCTGAAGGCGGCTGCCAGGATCGCCGACTTCTCACTGCCATCGGTGATGATGGCCAAGGAGGCTGTCAACCGCGCCTTTGAGACAACGCTCGCCGAGGGATTGCGCTTCGAGCGCCGACTGTTTCACTCGCTGTTCGCGCTCGAGGACCAGAAGGAAGGCATGGCGGCCTTCACCGAGAAGCGGAAGCCGAATTTCAGCAACCGCTGACGCCAGTTTGATAGCCGCCAAAAAGAAGGCCAGGCAGCGTTGACGCGCCGGAAAAGCTGAACTATAAGCCGCACCAACCGAGGCGGCCCCGTGGCTGCCCGTTTGTTTTTTGCGCCCTGCGGCATCCCGCATGCGCCGACCAGATCAGAAGAGAGGCATCATGGCCAATACATCCTCGGCCAAAAAGGCAACGCGCAAGATCGCACGCCGCGCGGCGGTCAACAAGAACCGTCGCTCGCGCGTCCGCACCTATATCCGCCAGGTCGAAGAGGCACTTGCCTCCGGCGACAAGGCTGCCGCACAGGCTGCGTTCAAGATCGCGGAGCCGGAATTGATGCGCGCCGCAACCAAGGGCGTGATCCACAAGAACACGGCGTCCCGCAAGGTGTCGCGACTGGCCCAGCGGGTCAAGGTTTTGTCTGCCTGACATCACGTCCTGGACTGACGTTCTGAGAACCCGGCCGATTGTGCCGGGTTTTTTCGTTTGCCGGCAAGCACTTAAAAAGAATGGCCGGAAACAGCCCTTTGGCGGCTCGAAATGCTTTGCCGGCACTGCCATGCAGGTTGATCGCCGGTATCCCTGAAAAGGGTTCACTCGGAAAAAGTCGACACTCAGAAATAATCTATACTTTTCAAATAGTTGCGGACAGTCGTCCACAGCTTGTTCACATCGAGCCGGGGGGATGGGGGACAAGTCGCTGTCAAGCGAATTATTTCATAAAATTTCGTGACGGGCCGGCTTTTTCATATTCGCCGGAAAAGAGTTTGAATCACAATGGCTTTGTTAAAAAGTGCCGTAGCGGCACGCCACTCGAACCCGCCTCCACTAACCAGATTCCTTAAAAATCAGTTAGTCCCGGCCTTGCCCTATCCACAGCGATTTCGGTAATGTCGGTCTATCGAAAGGGACGGGCTCCGGGCCTTAACCCAGCTTGTAACGGCCAGCTTAAATTGGCGGGATTTGCAACGCGGATCAAGTCCGTGGACGGCTTTGGTTTGTCTTTTTCGATACGGTAGGGGACTGGCGTAACTAGACATGGCAGGTAGACGGCGCGCCGGCGCACTTTTCGCCGGATGGTGTCGTATTGCCCAGACATACCCAACGCGGACTGGCTTCCATGGGCCGGCACCGGTTTCCCCCGAATGTTGGCGATGTCATCTGCCGGCGGCGGCAGCAGGCATCGTAGCGAAGACGCAGTTGCCGGGACACGGGTGCAGGGGCGCATCCCCGGTGGAACAGGGTACGGAAAGACAAGGAAGAGACCATGCAGAGCGGCATCGAACGGGAGCTTACGGGCGACCTCCCATTTCCTGGAACTTTGACCGGAGCAAACGACATGGCGGTGTCCAGCGACGCGGAACAGAAGTTCGACCGGGTCAAGACCCAGTTGAAGGCGCGCCTGGGAACTGAAGTCTATTCGAGTTGGTTCGGCCGCATGAAGGTCGCGGAGGCTTCCAAGGGCATCATCCGCATCTCGGTGCCCACCGCTTTCCTGCGCTCATGGATCAACGGTCACTATCTCGACCTCATTTCCGAGTTGTGGAAGCAGGAGGATCCCGATCTCCTCAAGATCGAGATCGTTGTGCGGACGGCGACCCGCCAGGGGCACAGCCATGCCGAGCCGGAAGTGGCGCCTGCGCGAGCCAAGATGACGCGGCAGACGCAGACGGCGCTCGCCGCCGGCACTGTCAGCCCCGGCCGGACTGAGCGCGCACCGGCTCCGCGTCCGGGCACACCGGTCGAGAGCGAGTTCCGGCACAATGTGCTCGGCTCGCCGCTTGATCCGCGCTACACATTCGGCTCCTTCATCGAGGGACCGTCGAACCGGGTGGCCTTCGCCGCCGCCAAGGCAGTTGCGGAATCGCAATCCAGCGCGGTGCGCTTCAACCCGCTTTTCCTTCACGCAACCGTCGGGCTCGGCAAGACACACCTGTTGCAGGCGATCGCCGCGGAATCGCTGAAGCAGAACCCCAAGTCGCGCGTCGTCTATCTCACGGCCGAGTATTTCATGTGGCGCTTTGCCACCGCGATCCGTGACAACAATGCGCTGACGCTCAAGGAACAGCTGCGCGACATCGACCTGCTCATCATCGACGACATGCAGTTCCTGCAGGGCAAGTCGATCCAGCATGAATTCTGCCACCTGATCAACATGTTGCTCGACAGCGCCAAGCAAGTCGTCGTTGCCGCCGACCGGCCGCCGTCGGAATTGGAATCGCTCGAACCGCGGGTCCGGTCGCGCCTCAATGGCGGCGTCGCGCTTGAAATGTCGGCGCCCGATTTCGCCATGCGCCTTGGCATGCTCAACTTGCGCCTTGCCACCGCAAGGGTCGATGACGCATCGCTCAATATTTCGGAGGAGATCCTCAATCACGTCGCCCGCACCGTGACCGGCAGCGGACGCGAGCTGGAAGGGGCGTTCAATCAGCTGCTGTTCCGCCAGTCCTTCGAACCGCAGATCACCATCGACCGGATCGACGAGATCCTCGGCCACATCTATCGCACCGGCGAGCCGAAGCGGGTTCGTATCGAGGACATCCAGCGCATCGTCGCGCGCCACTACAACGTGTCGAAGACCGAGTTGCTGTCCAACCGGCGCACGCGCACCATCGTCAAGCCGCGGCAGGTGGCCATGTACCTGTCGAAGGTGATGACGCCGCGCTCCCTGCCCGAGATCGGACGGCGTTTCGGCGGCCGCGATCACACCACGGTGCTGCACGCCGTTCGCAAGATCGAGGACCTTTCGGGCAACGACAATACGCTGGCGCAGGAACTCGAGCTCCTGAGGCGGTTGATCAACGACCAGGCCTGACCGGTCTGGCGAAGACGAAACCAGAACAGCACCGGAATTCAATGACTTGCCGGTGCGGTCCTGGATTCGTGGTGTCGCCTGGGGGCGATCCGGAATTTGGTTTTGCGACACCGGCTCGCGGACTTCGTGGCCTTTATCCCCAGAAAGCCCGCGTAGCCGGCCTGAACCGGTGTCGCGGGCTTGCGTTTGCTGGTTTTTTCCTGTCAGTTTACGCAGATTCTGAGCCTGTTCAGACCTTTCGCGGGGCGCCGCTCACTGGTGACCCGTCATTCATTCAAGCGAGCCTGTTTCGTCATGCGTGTTATCCTGGAACGGTCAAATCTCCTGAAGTCGCTCAACCACGTCCACCGTGTCGTCGAGCGGCGTAACACCATACCGATCCTGTCCAACGTGCTGCTCAGCGCCGAGGGCGCCAGCCTCGAAATGAAGGCGACCGACCTCGACCTGGAGGTGACGGAAGCGACGCCCGCCAAGGTGGAGCGCGGCGGGGCGACGACGGTTCCGGCACATCTGCTCTACGACATCGTGCGCAAGCTCGCCGACGGCGCCGAGGTGATGCTGAAGACGGACGAGGACGGCAACGCCATGACGGTAACGTCCGGCCGTTCGAGCTTCCGCCTCCAGTGCCTGCCGCAATCCGATTTCCCCGAGCTTTCGGCCGGATCCTTCTCGCATATCTTCCGTCTCGACTCGGTTGCCCTGAAGAGCCTGATCGAGAAGACCCAGTTCGCCATCTCGACCGAAGAGACGCGCTATTATCTGAACGGCATCTACCTGCACACGCACGAGGTCGGCGGCAAGCTGAAGCTGCGCTCGGTGGCGACCGACGGCCACCGCCTGGCACGCGCCGAGATCGACGCGCCGGCGGGTTCCGAGGGCATGCCGGGCATCATCATTCCGCGCAAGACCGTGAGCGAGCTGCAAAAGCTGGTCGACGATCCGGATGTCGCGGTCACCACCGAACTGTCCGACACCAAGATCCGCTTCACCATCGGCAGCGTGGTTTTGACCTCGAAGCTGATCGACGGCACCTTCCCGGACTATCAGCGGGTCATTCCGACCGGTAACGACAAGAGGCTGATCATCGACCGCCAGAGTTTCGCCGCCGCTGTCGATCGCGTCTCTACCATCTCCTCCGAACGCGGCCGCGCGGTGAAGCTTTCGATCAGCGACGGTCAGGTGACGCTTGCGGTCAACAATCCGGATTCAGGCAGCGCCACCGAGGAGCTGGCCGCCGACTATTCGTCCGATCCAATCGAGATCGGCTTCAACGCCAAGTACCTGCTCGACGTTGCCGCGCAGCTGACCGGCACGGAGGCCAAGTTCATGCTGGCCGACGCTGGTTCGCCGACTCTGATCCACGACATGGCCGACGAGACCGCGCTTTACGTGCTGATGCCGATGCGGGTCTAGCCGGCGCGGCGTCACCAATCCGGCCCGCGACTGGACCGGCAGCGAGAATTATGGCTGCGGCGACTTCCAGAGCAATTCCAGGAAAAATATGAAACGGTTTTCCGCCCGGAATTGCGTCAAAACAAAGAGTTAGAGCAGGTCTGCGTTTTCCGTGAAACGACGAACCGCTCTATAGGCGGATAGCGGTTGCCGGCACAGACTCACATAAGTAAGCTTACACTTACTAATTTCCGCAACTATGCGGGGCTGGCGATCGACCTGGCGCCGGGTGCCGTGGTCTTTTCCGGCGATAACGGTGCGGGCAAGACCAATCTTCTCGAAGCGATCTCCTTGCTGACACCGGGACGCGGCTTGCGCCGCGCGCCTTATGCGGATGTCGCGCGCGAAGGCGGCGACGGCGGCTTTGCCCTGCACGCCCGGCTCGATGGGCCCGACGGCCAGGTCGAGATCGGTACGGGCATTTCAGGTGGCGACAGTGCCGGCGAAGGCGGCAGGCGCGTGCGCATCAACGGCGCTTCGGCGCGATCGGCCGAGGAGATGCTGGAGTGGCTGCGCGTGGTGTGGCTGACGCCGGCGATGGACGCCTTGTTCACCGGACCAGCCGCGGATCGCCGGCGCTTTCTCGATCGGCTGGTGCTGGCGATCGATCCCGGCCACGGCCAGCGCGCAATCGACTACGAAAAGGCGATGCGCGGCCGCAATCGGTTGCTTACTGAAGGCTCCCGGGACGACCGCTGGTTCGACGCGATCGAGACACAAATGGCCGAAACCGGTGTGGCGATCGCCGCCGCACGCGCCGAGATGGTGCGCCTGCTGGCCGCGATGATCGACAGGCTGCCCGACACCGGACCGTTTCCGCAGGCCGATATCGGCCTTTCGGGTGAGCTTGAGGCCGAGATTGCCATCGCGCCGGCGGTCGACGTTGAGGAGCGGTTCCGCCGGACGCTTGCCGAAGGTCGTGACCGCGACCGCGCCGCCGGGCGCACGCTCGAGGGACCGCACCGTTCGGATCTGGTGGTTCGGCACCGTCCCAAGTCGATGCCGGCCGAACTTTGCTCGACGGGTGAGCAGAAGGCGCTGCTGGTCGGCATCGTCCTGTCGCACGCCCGGCTAACCGGCGAGATGTCTGGCATGACACCGATCCTGCTGCTCGACGAAATCGCCGCGCATCTGGATGGCGGGCGGCGCGCGGCGCTGTTTTCCATCCTCGAAGACCTGAACTGCCAGGCGTTCATGACCGGAACCGACGCGGCGCTGTTTTCCAGTCTCAAGGGACGTGCGCAATTCCTGACTGTCGACCACGGCACGGTTGGGCCAACGATCTAGATCTTTGTCTACGTATGTCGTGGTCCCAAAACCGCTTCACACTTTTGGGCGACATGCATTGGCTCCTGACAAGGTTTTTCAGCCGCTATATGGTCCGGCAATGACCGCTGCCGCCCTGACCGACGAAGAGATCGAACGCTATGCCCGCCACATCGTGCTGCCCGAGGTCGGCGGCGCCGGCCAGCAGAGGCTGAAGCAGGCGCGGGTGCTGGTGATCGGCGCCGGCGGGCTGGGTGCGCCGGTGCTCGAATATCTTGCCGCCGCCGGCGTAGGCACGCTCGGCGTGATCGACGATGACACCGTTTCGCTTTCCAACCTGCAGCGCCAGGTCATTCACGGCACCGACACCGTCGGCATGCTGAAAACCGATAGCGCCAAGGCGGCAATCGCGCGCATCAATCCCAACACCGCTGTCGAGACCCATACGTTCCGGCTGACCGCGGACAACGCCGCTGCCCTCGTCGCCCGTTATGACATCGTCGTCGACGGTTCCGACAATTTTGAAACCCGCTATACGGTGGCCGACGCCTGCGCGAGCGAGAGGAAACCGCTGGTGCACGCCGCTGTTGGACGCTTCGATGGTTCGGTGACCGTGCTGAAGCCGTTCGAAGACGGCAAGGACGGGGTGCCAAATCCGGGCTATCGCGATCTGTTTCCGGAAGCGCCGCCGCCTGGCCTAGTGCCGTCCTGTGCCGAGGCCGGGGTGCTTGGTGCGCTGACCGGTGTCGTCGGCACGCTGCAGGCGATGGAGGCGATCAAGCTGATCACCGGCATCGGCGAGCCGTTGGTCGGCCGGCTGCTGCTCTATGATGGGCTGGCCGCGCGGTTCGATACGATCCGCTACAAGAGAAGCTGACATCGTGGATCGGACCGAAGTTGTCACCGTCATGAGGATTCCTGCCGATTTCGACCATTGGGACGATATGCTCGCACTGATCATGCACGCGTTCGCCACCATGGACGGTATCATCGACCCGCCCTCCTCGGCGCACCTGCTGACCGCCGAAACCTTGCGCGACAAGGCGCGGCGTGAGACCGGATTCGTGGCGTTCGAGGGGGACAGGATCGTCGGTTGCGTTTTTGCCCTTGAAAGGACGGCGGAATTTTACGTCGGCAAGCTCGCCGTCGCGCCGGATTGTCAGGGCCAAGGCATTGGCCGGCGGCTGATGCTGGCGGTCGAGGATCTTGCCCGCAGCCGCGGCAAGGCTGCGGTCGAACTTCAGACGCGGATCGAGCTGACCGGAAACCATGCCGCCTTTGCCCGCCTCGGCTTTCACGAGACCGAACGGACGGCGCATGAGGGCTACATCAGGCCGACCTCGATCACCATGCGCAAGGTCCTTGCGTAAGCCTGGGCTTTCGTTCGGAGGCTGACGTCAGGTTCTGAGCGGCAGCACGCGATCCGGTGGCCGGTGGCCGTCGACGAATGCGCGGATGTTGATGATGACCCTTTCGCCCATGTCGATGCGGCCTTCGAGCGTTGCCGAGCCCATATGTGGCAGAAGCACGACCTTGCCCTTGGCGGCGAGCTTCAGCAGCTTGCCGTTCAGTGCCGGCTCGTGCTCGTAGACGTCGAGGCCGGCTCCGGCGAGCTTGCCGTCCTGGATCATCTTCACCAGCGCCTCTTCGTCGATGATGTCGCCGCGCGCGGTGTTGACGACATAGGCCGTGGGCTGCAGCAGCGCCAGCCGCCGCGCCGAGAGCAGATGGAAGGTCGCCGGCGTCGATGGGCAATTGACCGAAATGATGTCCATGCGGGCCAGCATCTGGTCGAGGCTTTCCCAATAGGTCGCCTCCAATTCGTCTTCCACGGCCGGCAACACGCGATGGCGGTTGTGGTAGTGGATCGACAGGCCGAAGGCCTTGGCGCGCCTCGCGACCGCGGTGCCGATGCGCCCCATGCCGACAATGCCGAGCCGTTTGCCCCAGATGCGGCGCCCAAGCATCCAGGTCGGCGACCAGCCGGCCCATTTCTTGTCGCCGGTGAGCACGTTGGCGCCTTCCGCCAGCCGCCGCGGCACAGCCAGCATCAGCGCCAGGGTCATGTCGGCGGTGTCCTCGGTCAGCACATTGGGCGTGTTGGTGACGGTGATGCCCTTCTTGGCCGCCGCCGTGACATCGATCTTGTCGACGCCATTGCCGAAATTGGCGATCAGCTTGAGATTGTCGCCGGCCTGGGCGATCAGCGCCGCGTCGATCTGATCGGTCACCGTCGGCACCAGCACGTCGGCTTCCTTGACCGCCGCGACCAGTTCCGGCTGCGTCATCGGCCTGTCCTCGACATTCAGCCGGGCATCGAACAGTTCGCGCATGCGGGTCTCGACCGGATCGGGCAGCTTTCGCGTGATGACCACGAGAGGCTTCTTTTTGCCTACCATTGTTTCCTCGTACCCCGATCTCGTTGAGACCTCTTTAACCAAGACCGGCGAAACTGAAAGCCGGTCGCGGTGCCGATTACCCCATGTAACAAGCGGTGCCGCCGAAGACAAAGAAAAAGGGGCGCCAAGGCAAGCGCCGAAAGGAATGAAAGTGTCTGGTTTCGCGTCGCTTCGCCTGACCCTCAGTGCAGCATTTCTCGGCGCTCTGCTTCATTCTCCGCTTGCCGCGGCGCAGAGTGCGGCAGCACCTGCCCAGAGCGTCGTCACGCTCGGCCCGAGCGGTCTGCCGCTGCCGCGATTCGTCAGCCTGAAATCCGGCCGCGTCAACTCGCGCGTCGGCCCCGGCGCCAACTACTCGGTCGACTGGATGTATATGAAGGCCGGCCTGCCGATGGAGATCATTCAGGAATTCGATACATGGCGCCGCGTGCGCGACGCCGACGGTTCGGAGGGCTGGATCAACCAGTCGCTGCTTTCCGGCCGGCGCACCGCAATCGTCGCCCCGTGGCAGCGCGGCAAGGGCGCCCAGGTGAACCTTCTCAACAGCCCTGAACAGGACGCAAGGGTGGTCGCGATGGTCGAGCCTGGCGTCATGGGCACGATCAAGTCCTGCGACGGCCAGTGGTGCGAAATGACGTTCGAGGGCCACACCGGCTGGCTCGCTCAGTCGCTTGTCTGGGGCGCCTATCCCGGTGAACGGGTCAAGGACTGATCTTTTGACCGTTTGACCACGATCGTTCCGGACCAAAGAGTTCCAAACAGCTGCTTAGACTAGCGGCCGATACGGCCAAGATGCGTGTCCTGAAAGCCGGTTGACAGCTTCAGGCCGTAGCCCAACGCACGATCGATGCCGATGTGGGCGATCCAGATCAATGCAACCGCCGTCGCGGTCGCTTTGCCGGACAGGTGACCGGCCAGCAGCAGCAGCACGGGCACGATCAGGATATGCAAGGCGTTGTAGGCCAGGGCACCGACGCGCGGCCCCGCCAGATAACCGAACATAGACAGGTCAGGCGCCAGGATAAGCAATCCGAAGAGCCACCAGCTTATACCAGTTGAAGCGTAGAAGACGACGGCAGCCACCGCAACGATGGCCCATTCGAGCCGGATTGTCAGGTCGAGGGGTTTCATTCCTGGCGGATCATTCTTGGCTGATCATTCCGGCCCTGCCGTTTATTCGGGCGTCGCCGTTCATTCGCAGCGCTTGGGGCGCAGCCTCACCACGATGTCGACATTGGCGATCTCCATCCCCTCCGGCGGCTCCGGCAGGTTGGCGACCGTCACCGGACCGCTGTCGATGTCGAATATGCGGTTTTCACCTTCGATGTAGAAATGGTGGTGGTCGGAGGTGTTGGTGTCGAAATAGGTCTTCGCGCCCTCGACGGCGAGGATGCGCAACAGGCCCGCCTGGGTGAACTGGTGAAGGGCATTGTAGACGGTGGCCAGCGACACCGGCACGCCGGCCGCGACCGCCTCCTCGTGCAGTTCCTCGGCCGACAGATGGCGGTCGCCCTTGGCGAAAAGCAGATCGGCCAGCGCAATGCGCTGGCGCGTCGGCCTCAGGCCGGCTTCACGGACCCGCTTGTCCACAGCGACATTTTCCTTCCGACCGTCCAGGCCCATCTTCTCGTCGAACCCCACAGTTCCGCCCTAAGACACGCCCAGAATGGCAAAAAAATGAATGTCTGCCGAAACCGGACCCCTGCTGACATATATTCTGTCGCCTGAAAGCGATCAATAGCGCGCATTGACCCGAGCAGACGAGCAGGTTAAGCGCAAACGCCGGTTTCCGGCCTGAAACAGATTGTGTTAGGAAACCAACGACAAGGGCGCCCGATAGCCCGGAACGATGTGGGGACGAAATTGATGGCGGGTTCGAAATCCAGCTACGACTACGACGAATTGCTGGCCTGCGCCCGCGGCGAACTTTTCGGACCGGGCAATGCCCAGCTTCCCTATCCGCCCATGCTGATGTTCGACCGCATCACCGAGATCAGCCAGACAGGCGGCGCCTTCGACAAGGGCTTCATCCGCGCGGAATTCGACATCAAGCCGGACCTGTGGTTCTTTGCCTGCCATTTCATCGGCAATCCGATCATGCCCGGATGCCTCGGCCTCGACGCGATGTGGCAATTGACGGGCTTCTATCTCGGCTGGCTCGGCGAACCCGGCAAGGGAATGGCGTTGTCGACAGGCGAGGTAAAATTCAAGGGCATGGTGACGCCCTCGGTGAAAAAGGTCGAGTACGGGATCGACTTCAAGCGCGTGATGCGCGGCCGGCTGGTACTCGGCATCGCCGATGGCTGGCTGAAGGCGGATGGCGAACCCATATACGCGGCAACGGATTTGAAGGTCGGTCTGTCCAAGCAGTCGGCGGTCGGCTGACCGGCATCACCGGCTGACCCCTGGAAGGAGTTGCGAATGAGACGTGTCGTAGTCACAGGCCTCGGCATCGTGTCGTCGATCGGCAACAATGCCAACGAGGTTCAGACCTCGCTGCATGACGCCAGATCCGGCATCAGCTTCTCCGATTCCTTCGCCGAGCATGGTTTTCGCTGCCATGTCTGGGGAGCGCCGACGCTCGATCCATCCGCCATGATCGATCGTCGTGCAATGCGCTTCCTGTCGAAGGGTGCCGCCTGGAACCACGTCGCCATGGATCAGGCGATCGCGGATGCCGGCCTCAGCGAGAGCGACATCACCAATGAGCGCACCGGCATCGTCATGGGATCGGGCGGACCATCCACCAGCACCATCGTCGAGGCGGCGGAGATCACGCTGAAGAACGGCAGCCCCAAGCGCATCGGTCCGTTCGCGGTGCCGAAAGCGATGTCGTCGACCGCATCGGCAACGCTTGCCACCTGGTTCAAGATCCACGGCGTCAACTACTCGATCTCGTCGGCCTGCTCGACCTCGGCGCATTGCATCGGCAATGGCTACGAACTGATCCAGTGGGGCAAGCAGGACATGGTCTTTGCCGGCGGCCACGAGGACCTCGACTGGACGATGTCCGACCTGTTCGACGCCATGGGCGCCATGTCGTCGAAATTCAACGACCGTGCATCCGCCGCCTCGCGCGCCTATGACGCCAATCGCGACGGCTTCGTCATCGCCGGCGGCGCCGGCGTGCTGGTGCTGGAAGAGCTGGAACATGCCAAGGCGCGCGGCGCCAAGATCTATGCCGAGATCGTCGGTTACGGCGCGACCTCGGACGGCTTCGACATGGTGGCGCCATCCGGCGAAGGCGCGGTCCGCTGCATGCGCCAGGCAATGGCGACGGTTTCCACACCGGTCGACTACATCAACACCCATGGCACGTCGACGCCGGTGGGAGATTCCAAGGAAATGGCCGCGATCCGCGAGGTTTTCGGCCAAGAGATGCCATACATCACGTCGACGAAATCGTTGACCGGCCATTCGCTGGGCGCGGCCGGCGTGCAGGAGTCCATCTACTCGATCCTGATGATGCAGGGCGGTTTTATCGGCGAAAGCGCCCATATCGAGACCCTCGACCCCGAATTCGAGGGCATGCCAATCGTGCGAAAGCGCATCGACAACGCCAAGATCGACACTGTTTTGTCAAATTCGTTCGGCTTCGGTGGCACCAACGCAACGCTCATTTTCCAGCGCTATTCCGCATAAGGCCAGCGTTGTTTTCATAAGGATTGGCGGCCATGGACGGATTGATGAAGGGCAAGCGCGGGCTCGTCATGGGTGTCGCCAACGATCATTCGATCGCCTGGGGCATCGCTCGGAAATTGTCCGAACATGGAGCGGACCTTGCCTTCACCTATCAGGGTGACGCCTTCGGGCGCCGGGTCAAGCCACTCGCCGACAAGCTCGGCGCCTCGCTGGTCGTGCCGTGCGACGTCGAGGACAGCGCTTCGGTCGCCGCCACGTTCGAGACCCTGGGCAATACCTGGGGCGGGCTTGATTTCGTCGTCCACGCCATCGGCTTTTCCGACAAGAACGAACTGAAGGGCCTCTACGCCGACACCAGCCGGGACAATTTCGTCCGCACCATGGTGATCTCCTGCTATTCCTTCACCGAGATCGCCCGCCATGCAGCCGCCTTGATGAAGGACGGCGGATCGATGATCACGCTGACCTATGCGGGCTCGGTCCGTGTCATGCCGAACTACAATGTCATGGGCGTCGCTAAGGCCGGACTTGAGGCCAGTGTGCGTTACCTCGCCAACGACTACGGTCCGCGCGGCATCCGGGTGAACGGCATATCGGCTGGACCGGTGCGCACGCTCGCCGGCGCCGGGATTTCCGATGCGCGCCACATGTTCTCCTACCAGCAGCGCAACTCGCCGCTGCGCCGCACCGTGACCATCGACGAGGTCGGCGGTTCCGCGCTCTACCTGTTGTCCGATTTGTCTTCTGGCGTTACCGGCGAAATCCACTATGTCGATTCCGGCTATCACATCGTTTCAATGCCGACGCTCGATGAATTGAAGCAGACCGATGGCGGGCGAGATTAATACCTAGCTCCCAAAAGTGCGCAGCGGTTTTGGGACGGCGACGCGTATAAAACAAAAGCTTAAGATGCGCCGACGAAATCCGTTTCAACGCGACGCGCTTTAGTCCGCACATGAAATACTTCCGGTCCAATAAAATTGGACGCATTCGCGGAAACTCATTTTAAGGACATATCCGCTAGAAAGCCCTGTACTCTGGGGACCTTTCAATGTCGGCCGTCAGCAACCCGAAGCGAACACCTGTGTTCCGGCTGCTCACCATAGCAAGCTCGGGTATCGGCAGTTTTGTCCTCGGACTCTGGGGCCTGAAGCATGGTCTCAGCGATAGTTTTGCCGGGATATCGGCGGACATGATGGTCGCGATGATGGCCGCCCTGTGCGCACTGGCGGCGTCGGTGGCCGCGATGTCCTTCTTCGCCGGCGTCGATGAATCAGCGGATTTCGTCTTCGAGGAGACCCATTTCGACAAGTTGACCGGCCTGCTGGCACGTCCGGCGATGGTCGGCAAGATCGCCGAGGCGGCATGCGCGACGAGCCGGACCGGCGAGCCGGTGTTCCTCATCGACATCGACATCGATCGGTTCAAGCAGATCAACGACGCCATCGGCTACAGCCAGGGCGACGAGTTGATCCGTGAGTTCACCAAGCGATTGAAGACTTGCCTGCCGCAACGCGCGGTGATCGGACGTATCGGCGCCGGTGAATTCGCAATCCTCCTCCCCGACAATCAGGTGTCAGGGTCACTGGAAAGTGCCATCGAGAGGCTCATCGACGAGATGATGGAGCCCTATGAGCTCAGCACGCACATGCAATCGGTCAGCCTGTCGGTGGGCATCGTGGCGATGCCAAAGGACGGTGTCGATCCCGTCCTCATCCTGCGCCGCTCCAATCTGGCACTGCAGAATGCGCGCGCCAGCGGCCTCGGCAACTGGTCGGTCTTCCACGCAGAAATGGGCAGGGTCGCCGACCATCGCCAGTGGGTCGAATCCGAGTTGAACGTTGCCTTCGAGCGGGGCGACTTCGACCTTCACTACCAGCCGCAGCTCGATCTCCCGACCGGCCGCATCGTCGGCTATGAAGCGCTGATCCGCTGGCGGCATCCCGAACGCGGCATGATCCCGCCGATGGAGTTCATTCCGATCGCCGAGGAAACCGGCATGATCGGTCCGATCGGAGAATGGGTGCTGCGCAAGGCCTGCAGCGACGCGCGCCATCTGCCCGAAGACTGCTTCGTCGCCGTCAACATCTCGCCCGTGCAGTTCATGACCAAGGACTTCGTCGGTATCGTGCGCGACACCATGACCAGCACCGGCATCAAGCCGTCGCGGCTGGAACTGGAAGTGACTGAGACGGCGATGATGCAGGACCGCGACCGCGCCGCCACCATCCTGAAGGAGTTGGCGGACATGGGCATCTCGGTTGCGGTCGACGATTTCGGCACCGGTTATTCCAATCTGAGCTACCTGATCGACTTCTCGTTCGGCAAGCTGAAGATCGATCGCTCGTTCGTCAGCCGCCTCGACACGGACTCCAGCTCCGGCGCAGTCGTTTCGACCATCGTCGGGCTTTCGCGCGCACTTGGCGTCAGCATCATCGCCGAAGGCGTCGAAACCGAAAGCCAGGCGACGCTGCTTAGGGCAGCCGGCTGCGAAGTGGTGCAAGGCTACCTGTTCGGCAGGCCGGCGCCACTCAGGTTCAGGGTCGGTGACGCTCACGTTACCGACGAGACGCGGCGCGTCGCCAATCTGCATTGAACGCGGCGCCGCATCTGCTCTCTCGAGCATGATCTTTTTCGAAAACCGGTTCCCACTTTTCGGGATCAAGCTTTAACGACGCGCGACAAGCACCTTGAACATGCCGTCGCGGGCGAGCTCTGCATGGCTCGAAAAAGCAGCCGACAGCACCAGCTCATAGGGAAGCTGGCGGTTGGCAACCATCAACAGCCGCCCGCCGGGCTTCAGGGCCTTGGCCGCGGCGCGGATCATGCCGGCGCCGATCTCCGGCTCGGCCGCGCGGCTGCGGTGAAAGGGCGGGTTCATGGCGATCGCGTCATAGCGCTTCTCGACCGGCTCCTTCAGCAGATCAGTCCAGAAGAATTCCCTGGTGATCGACTGGCCAACCCCTGCCAGATTGAGCTTTGCGGCTTCGAGCGAGGCGAAGTCCGCCTCATAGAGGTCGAGCGCCGAGATGCCCGGCGCCCGGGCGGCCATCTCGGCAGCCACATATCCCCAACCGGCGCAGAAATCGGCAACGCTCCCACGCAGGTCATCGGGCAGGTTCTCGACCAGCAATCTCGAGCCTGTATCGATCCGGTCGAACGAAAACATGCCGGGCGCGGTGCGAAACCGGCCTTCAACCAGCAGAGCGGGATTGGCGGCGCGCAGGTTTTGCGCAGCGGCCAAATCGGCAGGACGGCGAAACCAGAAGGCAATGCCGTGATACTTCGGCAGATGCCCCTTGAGCGGCACCAGTTCGCCGACGCGCTTGCGCAGGCTGGCGATACCGTCGTCCTTGCCGCCCGCAACGACGATAGTGCCGCCAGGCGCCACCCGCTCGAGCGCCTCGGCGAGGCGCAATTCGTTCAGGCCGCGATGCCGGCCGGCAAGCACAAGTGCCATGTCGAAGCCACCACCTTCGGCCTGCGCGGTGACGATGAGCCCAGACGCCTGCAACGCGCGAAAATGCGGCCGGAAGCCCTGTACCAGGCGAAGCTCGGCCTCGAAGCCTTCGGGGCAGCGAAAGCCCGGTTCAGCGCCGAGAAACAAGGCGCGATCGCCCTTTCCCGGCAAAGGAACAGCCTCGGCCTCGAAGGGATGAAAAAGCGTCTTCAGCGGCTCGGCGGACATTGTTCGATCTCGAAACGAGGCCTGTCTTGACAATCTGAGGATGAAAAGACGGGCTGAGAATGAAAAGACGGGCTGAAAATGAAAACGGGCGCGACATAAGCCGCGCCCGCTTCGATTTACGATTTCAGGCCAATCAGGCGGCGTTTTCTTCGCCTTCGGTCTTCTTGTCGCGGGCGAGTTCCTTGCCGGTGGCCTGGTCGACGACCTTCATCGACAGGCGGACCTTGCCGCGCTCGTCGAAGCCCATCAGCTTGACCCAGACCTTGTCGCCTTCCTTGACGACGTCCGAGGTCTTGGCGACCCGGTCGTTGGCAAGCTGCGAGATGTGGACGAGACCGTCACGCGGACCGAAGAAGTTGACGAAAGCGCCGAAGTCGGCGGTCTTGACGACCGTACCTTCGTAGATCTCGCCGACTTCCGGCTCCGCGACGATGGTGTGAATCCACTTCTTCGCCGCCTCGATCTCCTTGGCGTTCGACGAAGCGATCTTGACCGTGCCGTCGTCCTCGATGTTGATCTTGGCGCCGGTCTTTTCGACGATCTCGCGGATGACCTTGCCGCCCGAGCCGATAACGTCGCGGATCTTGTCGGTCGGGATGTGCATGACTTCGATGCGCGGCGCGAACTCACCGAGTTCCGAACGAGCGCCGGAGAGCGCGTGGCCCATTTCGCCGAGGATATGCAGGCGGCCGTCCTTGGCCTGGCCAAGCGCGATCTGCATGATCTCCTCGGTGATGCCGTCGATCTTGATGTCCATCTGCAGCGAGGTGATGCCGTTGGCGGTGCCGGCGACCTTGAAGTCCATGTCGCCGAGGTGATCCTCGTCGCCAAGGATGTCGGAGAGAACGGCGAAACGCTCGCCTTCCTTGATCAGGCCCATCGCGATACCGGCAACTGGCTTGGCCAGCGGCACGCCGGCATCCATCAGCGCCAGCGAGGTGCCGCAGACGGTCGCCATCGACGACGAGCCGTTGGACTCGGTGATCTCCGAAACGACGCGCAGCGTGTAGGGGAACTGGTCAGCGCTCGGTAGCATCGGGCGGATGGCGCGCCAGGCGAGCTTGCCATGGCCGATCTCGCGGCGGCCCGGCGAACCCATGCGGCCGGTTTCACCGACGGAGTAGGGAGGGAAGTTGTAGTGAAGGAGGAACTTCTCCTTGTACATGCCGGTCAGCGAATCGACATACTGCTCGTCCTCGCCGGTGCCGAGCGTGGCAACGACCAGCGCCTGGGTCTCGCCGCGGGTGAACAGCGCCGAACCGTGGGTGCGCGGCAGGACGCCGACTTCGGAGACGATCTTGCGGACCGTCTTGAGGTCGCGGCCATCGATGCGCGAGCCGGTGTCGAGGATGTTCCAGCGCACGACCTTGGCCTGGAGTTCCTTGAACACGGCGCCGATCTGCTCGGACGTGTACTTGGCGTCTTCGCCTTCAGCCGGAGCAAACGCGGCCTTGACCTTCGCCTTGACGGCGTCGACGGCGGCGTAGCGCTTCTGCTTGTCGATGTTCTTGTAGGCATCGCGAAGCTCGCCTTCGACGATCTTCAGCATTTCGGCTTCGAGCGCGGAATAGTCCGGCGCGGTGAAGTCGCGCGGCTCCTTGGCGGCGACTTCGGCCAGCTTGATGATGGCGTCGATGACCGGCTGGAAGCCCTTGTGGCCGAACATGACGGCGCCGAGCATCAGCTCTTCGCCAAGTTCCTTGGCTTCGGACTCGACCATCAGAACGGCGTCGGTGGTGCCGGCGACGACGAGGTCGAGCTTGGATTCCTGCATCTCGTCGACATGCGGGTTGAGCACGTATTCGCCGTTGATGTAGCCGACGCGAGCGCCGCCGATCGGACCCATGAAGGGAACGCCCGAAAGGGTCAGGGCCGCCGAGGTGGCGACGATCGACAGAATGTCGGGATCGTTCTCGAGATCATGCTGGACGACGGTGACGACGATCTGGGTGTCGTTCTTGTAGCCGGCGGCGAAAAGCGGGCGGATCGGGCGGTCGATGAGGCGGGAAACCAGCGTTTCTTTTTCGCTCGGACGGCCTTCGCGCTTGAAATAGCCGCCTGGGATCTTGCCGGCGGCGTAGGTCTTTTCCTGGTAGTTGACGGTCAGCGGGAAGAAATCGAGACCTGGCTTCGGCTCCTTCATCGAAACGACGGTGGCGAGAACCTTGGTCTCGCCGTATGTCGCGAGCACCGCGCCGTCGGCCTGGCGCGCGATCTTGCCGGTTTCGAGGATGAGCGGACGACCGCCCCATTCGATTTCCACTTTGTGGTGATTGAACATATCTTGTCCTTAATAAGCGGAAAGGGCCGCGCCGTTTCACGGTGCGCGGATGCCCTTTCCCTGGCTTCCTTTCTCGGGCAGCCACGGGCAAGACAACGGGAAGCTCGGGTGATTTCAGCGCGGCGAGCGCGCGAGCGTCCTGCAATCCTGCCCCATGACCGTCCATGGGCGGTTTCGAGTGGCCCTCTGCACGCTCGAAACCGGGTCTGGCCAGTCGATACGACTGGCAGAATGCGCGACCGGCGGGCCCTCCGAAGAAAGCCCGCCGGTCAATTCGTCAACGGCGCAGACCGAGCTTCTCGATCAGCGTCTGGTAGCGCGCGTCGTCCTTGCGCTTGAGATAATCAAGCAGGCTGCGGCGCTGGGAGACGAGAGCGAGCAGACCACGGCGGGAATGGTTATCCTTCTTGTGGTCTTTGAAATGGTCGGTCAGGTTCTTGATGCGCTCGGAAAGGATGGCCACCTGGACTTCCGGAGACCCGGTATCGCCCTTGGCGGTTGCGAATTCACCCATCAATTCCTGTTTGCGCTCGGCAGTAATCGACATCGTGTTTTTCCTTATCTGTTTGAGGAAACGGGTCGCCCTCAGCCGGGATGTCGTCCAGCAGGGGCCGGTGCAAGCAAAGCGTCATAGCGCTATGCTGCGGCGCGTATAGTGCAATTCCCGAGAAAACACCAGCCCAATTCACAAGCCGGCTTTTCAGCCCAAAATGACAGGTTTTATCCTTGTTATAGCCATTTCTTCCATTTGAAGAAGGCGATCAGCCCAAACGCGACAAGCGCCATGAACAGCAACGATGCCGGATAGCCATAATAGGCTTTCAGCTCCGGCATGTTCCAGGGCGAAGACTCCGGATCGAAATTCATGCCCCAGATGCCGACCAGGAAGGTGAGCGGCATGAAGATGACCGAGACGATGGTGAGGTAGCTGATGACGTCGTTGGTGCGCGCCTGGCTCAGCGACAGATGCATCTCGATCAGGCCGGTCAGCATGTCGCGCTGGGTTTCGACCAGTTCGATCAGCCTGAGCGAATGGTCGAGCGTGTCGTTGAGAAAGATCTTGGTCTCAGCCTTCACATAGGGCACGTCGTTGCGGATCAGCGTTGCCAGCGCATCGCGCATCGGCCACAGCACCCCCTTCAGCACATTGGCATCGCGCCGCAATTCATGCAGCTGCCGCATCTGATGCTTGTGCGTCGTGTGCAGCATTTCGTCCTCGATGCCGTCGACCATGTCGCCTGCGGCCTCGATCGGCGGGAAATAGCTGTCGACGACAGCGTCGATCAGCGCGTAGGCGAGGTAGTCGGCGCCGCGCGCGCGCAACCGGTTGGGCGCCGAGCTCTCGATGCGCTTGCGCACCGGATTGAACGGATCGCCTTCACGCTCCTGGAAGGTGACGACGAAGTTGTTGCCGAAGAAGACGGCGATCTGCTCGTAGCGGTGCGACGTGACATCATCAATCATCCTGACGACGACGAAGGCATGATCCTCGAAGAAGTCGACCTTCGGCCGCTGGCCGGTGTTGACGACGTCCTCCAACGCCAGCGGATGCAGGCTGAAAATGCGGCCGATCTCCTCAATCAGCGGAATGTTGGCGAGGCCGGTGCAGTCGAGCCAGATGACCGGCCATTTGTCGCAATGGGTGTTCAGGTCGTCGATGCTGGCATTTTCGATGGTCTTGAATTTCTGCGGCGAGATGAGGGTCAGCCGCAGTTCCGAGCGCCGCGCCGCCGGATCGGCGATCAGCGTGCCAGGCGACGCCCCGACCGGCGGCCGCCGCGTCTTCACCGGCGCCCGCTTTTTCACCGCCTCGGCCTTTTCCATATGCCCCTCGAGCGTAAAGTCGACCTGAAGTTAGAACCTCGTTTTGTCGCAATTCCGGACGGAAAACCGCTCTCGCTTTTCCTGGAATAACCTTGGCCGTCAGCCGGCAAAGACCCGCTTGGGCTTGAACATGCCTTGCTCGATGGCACCGATGGCGACCAGCTTGCCGCGCGCCGTCGCGCAGGCTTCTTCGGCTTCCACCGGTGCGTCGCGGCCGCGGATGATGACCGGATTGCCGAGGCGGATTTTCGTCGCCGCGTCGTCGCTGATGGCGACCTGCGGCAGGCAGTCAAGGGCAGCGGATGTATCCACCAGAAGGGCGTCGATGGCGTCGAAGTCGATCGGCGCTGCCACCTCGTCAGCGGCTTCAACCGTGTCAGCGGCATCTGTCGCGTCCGGGTCGTCTTCACCCGGCACGCCGAAACGGGCGGCCTCCAGTTCTGCGATGGTGACGAAGTCCTCCGGCGTGAACGGCTCGACCTCGACCCGGCGCAGTTCGGAAATATGGCCGAAACAGCCGAGATCGCGGCCCATATCGCGGGCCAGCGAGCGCACATAGGTGCCCTTGCCGCATTCGACTTCGAAAACAGTATGGTCGGCATCGTGCTCGACAATATCGAGCCGGCCGATCTCGACCTCTCGTGCGGGTATGTCGACCGTCGCGCCGTCACGGGCCAGATCATAGGCGCGCTCGCCTGATATCTTGATGGCCGAGAATTGCGGCGGCGTCTGCATGATGACGCCGGTGTATTTCGGCAGCAGCGCAAGCACCTCGGCTTCCGCCGGACGCAGGTCCGAGTTCTTCGTCACCGGACCCTCGAGATCATCGGTCGAACGCTCCTGCCCCCAGGCAACGGTGAAGCGATAGATCTTGGCGCCGTCCTGCACGTAAGGCACGGTCTTGGTGGCTTCGCCAAGCGCGATCGGCAGCATGCCGGACGCTAGCGGATCGAGCGTGCCGGCGTGGCCGGCCTTTTCCGCCTGGAACAGCCATTTGATCTTGGAGACGGCTTCGGTCGAACCCATGCCGACCGGCTTGTCCAGGACCAGCCAGCCCGAGATCGGCCGGCCCTTCTTCTTTCCGCGACGCGCCACTATTCGGTGTCCTTGTTGTCGTCTTTGTCCTGGCCTTCGGAACCCAGATCGCGCGCCACTTCGGGCGACTTCAAGAGATCGTTGATCCTGGCGAAATTGTCGAAGGAGGTGTCGAGCTTGAAACGGAACTCCGGCATAAACTTCATCTGCCGCAGCGCGCCGGAGACACGGCCACGCACGAACTTCGCATGCTTGTTCAGCGCCTCCACCACCGCATCGGTATCTTTGGCGCCGAGCGGCGAGACGAAAGCGGTAGCGACCTTCAGGTCGGGCGACATGCGCACTTCCGAAACCGAAACCACGGTGTTCTCGATCAGCGGATCGATGATCTCGCCGCGCTGCAAGGTTTCGGACAAGGCATGGCGCACTTGTTCGGCGACGCGCAGCATGCGCTGGGATGGGCTGGATGTGGTTGGACGGGGCATTTTTCTCGATCCTGAAAGCGTGAGGCGCGGGATGGAACCGTGCCGCATGTCTCATATGGTCATTCTCAATAGGACCTGCTCAATAGACTTGGGGGCGGCGGTCTTTCGACCACCGCCCGGTATCGACAAGTCACTCGAACTCAGAGCGTACGGGTCACCATCTCGACGCGGAAGCACTCGATGATGTCGCCGACGCGCATGTCCTCGTAGTTCTGGAAGGCCATGCCGCACTCCTGGCCGCCGGGAACTTCCGCAACCTCGTCCTTGAAGCGCTTCAGGGTCTTCAGCGTGCCTTCGTGGATGACGACGTTGTCGCGGATCAGACGCACGCCCGCACCACGCTCGACCTTGCCTTCGGTGACACGGCAGCCGGCGATCTTGCCGACCTTGGTGATGTCGAAGATTTCGAGGATCTGCGCATTGCCGATGAAGGTCTCGCGACGCTCCGGCGACAGCAGACCCGACAGAGCCGCCTTCACGTCATCCACAAGGTTGTAGATGATCGAGTAATAGCGGATTTCGATGCCCGCGGCAGCGGCGGCAGCACGTGCCTGGACGTTGGCACGAACGTTGAAGCCGATGATCGCCGCACCCGAAGTCTCCGCCAGCGACACGTCGCTTTCGGTGATGGCACCGGCGCCGGCATGGACGATGCGCGCACGCACTTCGTCGGTGCCGAGCTTGTCGAGCGCCGCGTTGATCGCTTCGATCGAGCCCTGCACGTCGCCCTTGATGACCAACGGGAATTCCTTCAGCCCGCTCGTCTGCAACTGCGACATCATCTGCTCGAGCGAACCGCGCTGACCGGCATGCTTGGCAACCGCCTTCTCGCGCGCCAGACGCTGGCGATATTCGGTGATCTCGCGGGCACGGGCTTCGTTGTTGACCACGGCGAAGCGGTCGCCGGCCTGCGGGGTTCCCTGCAGGCCAAGCACTTCGACGGGCATCGCCGGCGGTGCTTCCTTGATCTGCCCGCCACGATCGTTGACCAGCGCGCGCACCCGGCCCCATTCGTTGCCGGCGACAAGGATGTCGCCCGGCATCAGCGTACCGGTCTGCACCAGCACGGTGGCGACGGGGCCACGGCCCTTGTCGAGTTGGGCCTCGATGACAACACCCTCGGCGGTACGGTCCGGATTGGCCTTGAGGTCGAGGATTTCGGCCTGCAGCAGGATCGCCTCGAGCAGCTTGTCGAGATTGGTGCCCTTGGTCGCCGACACTTCGACGTCCAGCACTTCACCGCCCATGGATTCGACGAAGACCTCATGGCGCAGCAGTTCGGAGCGCACCTTCTGCGGATCGGCATCATGCTTGTCGATCTTGTTGATCGCCACGATGATCGGAACGCCGGCCGCCTTGGCGTGGCTGATCGATTCGATCGTCTGCGGCATGACGCTGTCGTCGGCCGCAACCACCAGGATGGCGATGTCGGTCGCCTGGGCGCCACGAGCACGCATCGCCGTGAAGGCGGCGTGGCCGGGCGTGTCGATGAACGTGATCTTGTGACCGTTCTTCTCGACCTGGTAGGCGCCGATATGCTGGGTGATGCCACCGGCTTCGCCGGAGACGACATTGGCATTGCGGATGGCGTCGAGCAGCGAGGTCTTGCCGTGATCGACGTGGCCCATGATCGTCACGACGGGCGGACGCGTCACCAGGTCCTCGGCATTGTCGGCGATGTTGAACAGGCCTTCCTCGATGTCGGACTCGGCGACGCGGCGGACGGTGTGGCCGAATTCGGTGGCAACCAGCTCCGCCGTATCGGCGTCGATGACGTCGCCCGGCTTCAGGATCTGGCCCTGCTTCATGAAGAACTTGACCAGATCGACCGCACGCTCGGACATGCGTTGCGCAAGTTCCTGGATGGTGATGGTCTCTGGCAAGATCACTTCGCGCATAACTTTCTCGCGCGGCTCATTGTGCATCGCGCGCTTGAATTTTTCCTGGCGGCGGCGCATCGACGACAGCGAACGGGCCCGCGCGTCCTCATCGGACAATGCGGAATTCAGCGTCAGCTTGCCACGACGGCGATCTTCCTCGGCCTTGGTCGGCTTGGCCGGACGCGCCACTTCAGGCGTGACCGGACGGCGCACCGGCGCGCCAGCGCCAATCCGCTTCGGCTTGACCTCTTCCTCGTCGTCGACCGTTGCCAGTTCCGCGGCCAGCGGCGCGCGGCGACGTGCCTCTTCCTCGGCGCGACGGCGGGACTCTGCCTCAGTCTGCAACCGCGCCTCTTCCTCAGCCTGGCGGCGCGCGGATTCTTCGCGTTCGCGCTTGCGGCGCTCTTCGTCCTCGGCGCGGCGCTTGGCGTCCTCGGCAGCGCGCTGTCGGTCCTCGACCTCGCGTACCTTCGAGCCTTCGAGCGCCCTGCGGCGCGCTTCCATTTCACTGCGCGACAGTTCGTTCAGCACCATGCCGCTGCGCTCGACCGGAGGCGGCGGTGGCGCCTTCGGCGCTTCCTGTACGACGGGTGCGGCCACAACCGCCGGCTTCGGTATGAAGACGGGGGCGGCAACCGGCTCCGGCTTGTCGCCGGGCATCGAGAACTTGCGCTTCTTGGTTTCGACGACGACCTGCTTGGTGCGGCCGTGCGAGAAGTTCTGGCGCACAGTGCCCTGTTCCATACCGGGGCGCTTTAGCGTCAAGGTCTTCTTCGGCGTCACACTCAGCGTATTGTCGTCACCCGATTTCGTATCGCTCATTCCATATCCTCTGCGGCATCATCTTCGTCAGCAACAGCCGCAAGCATTGCCAGATCGTCCGGGGAACCGCCCCGATACCGGTCGAGCGCAACCATGCGCTTCTGGACCGCCCTGCCCGCGTCTCCCGCGAGAACGGCAGCATGTATCACATTTGTACCCCCCAATGCCAAGCTCAACTCGGCCTCGGAGAAAAGTTTGTAGGCAAGGATAGCCGGCCCGCCGAGATGGACTGTCGCCCGTCGCGCCTGGCTGATCTTGCGCACGCCGTCGTCGGACGCCTCGGTCGCATGGAGCACGAAAAGCGCCAATCCGCCGCGCACCGCGCTCTCGACCTTGGTGGCTCCAAGAGAAATCGCGCCTGCCTTGCGAGCAAGCCCAAGCATGCCCAGAGCGGATTTGGAAAGCAGCCCGTCGACCATGCCGCCAAGATCGGGCGGCACGACCACCTGTGCCTTGAAGGCGCGGGCAAAAAGGTTCTTTGCCGCCGCCTTGTCGATATGTAGGCGGTCGGCGGTCACCCAGCAACCACGGCCGGGCAGATTTCTCTTGATGTCGGGAACGACGGCCGAATCCGGGCCGACGACGAACCGGATCAATTCATCCGGTTCGGCCTGCCTGCGGGTGACGATGCAGGTGCGATCGTTCATCTCGTCCAAGGGCGGGTTCGGTGCGATGCGGTTTCACCTCACGCACCAACGGCTTCGTCAGCCGTTTCTTCTTCGGCTGCAAGCTCGTCTTCGGTGATCCAACCAGCCTTCAGGCGGGCGGCCAGAACCATCTGTTCGGCATCGGCGCGTGTCACGCCATGACTGGCCAGCACGCCCGGATACACTTTCGTCTCGCCGTCCTTGCGTTCCTTCCAGCCGGTCAGGTCGTCGGCGGCATAGCCGGCGAAATCCTCGATCGTCTTCACGCCGTCCTCGCCAAGCGTCACCATCATGGCGGTGGTGACGCCGGGGATTTCGCGCAATTCGTCGGAGACGCCGAGCGCCTTGCGCTTGTCGTCGTGCTCGGCTTCGATCTTCTCCAGATACTCGCGGGCGCGGGTCTGGATTTCCGAAGCGGTGTCTTCGTCGAAGCCATCGATCGAGGCGATTTCGCCGGAATCGACATAGGCGACTTCCTCGACGCTGGTGAAGCCTTCGGAGGCCAGCACCTGGCCGACCATCTCGTCGACGTCGAGGGCTTCCATGAACAGCGACGAACGCTCGACGAATTCCTTCTGGCGACGCTCGGATTCTTCGGCCTCGGTCAGGATGTCGATGTCCCAGCCGGTCAACTGCGAAGCGAGCCGCACGTTCTGGCCGCGGCGGCCGATGGCCAGCGACAGCTGGTCGTCGGGAACCACGACTTCGATGCGTTCGGCATCCTCGTCGAGCACGACCTTGGCGACTTCCGCCGGCTGCAGCGCGTTGACGATGAAGGACGCGGCCGAAGGCGACCACGGAATGATGTCGATCTTCTCGCCCTGCAATTCGCCAACGACGGCCTGGACGCGGCTGCCGCGCATGCCGACGCAGGCGCCGACCGGATCGATCGAAGAATCACGCGAGATGACGGCGATCTTGGCGCGAGAACCGGGGTCGCGGGCGACCGACTTGATTTCGATGATGCCGTCATAGATTTCCGGCACTTCCATGGTGAAGAGCTTGGCCATGAACTGCGGATGGGTGCGCGACAGGAATATCTGCGGGCCGCGCTGCTCGCGGCGCACGTCGTAGACATAGGCGCGGACGCGGTCGCCATATTTGTAGTTTTCGCGCGGGATCAGTTCGTCGCGACGGATGATCGCCTCGCCACGGCCGAGATCGACGATGACGTTGCCATATTCGACACGCTTGACGGTGCCGTTGACGATTTCGCCGATGCGGTCCTTGTATTCATCATACTGGCGGTCGCGTTCGGCCTCACGCACCTTCTGCACGATGACCTGCTTGGCCGACTGGGCGGCAATGCGGCCGAAATCCATCGGCGGCAGCTGTTCGGCGATGAAGTCGCCGAGCTGGGCGTCGGGGTTGCGCTCGCGCGCCGAGGAAATGGCGATCTGGGTGGCGTAGTCGTCGACCTTCTCGACCACTTCCATCAGCCGCTGCAGCTTCATCTCGCCGGTGTTCGGGTTGATGTCGGCGCGGATGTTGGTCTCCTGGCCGTAACGCGAACGCGCCGCCTTCTGGATCGCATCGGCCATGGCGGCGATGACGATTGACTTGTCGATCGACTTTTCGCGCGCGACCGCATCGGCGATCTGCAGCAGTTCAAGCCTGTTGGCGCTTACAACCATCGTTTTTCTCCCGAGCCTGTTCGCCGGACCTTTGCGCCCGGCAGCTCAATCATAGTTCCTGTTCGGTTTCGTTTTCCGCGCCGGCATCCGCACCCTCGGGCGCATCATCGTCCGGTTCGCCGCGGCGTTTCTTGGCTTCCTTGCGCGCCCTGTTGTCTTTCGACAGGGCATCGCGAATGAGATCGTCGGTCAGGATCAGGCGCGTTTCGGAAATCGCGTCATAGGGGACCCGCACCGTCGGCTCCTCGCCATAGGCGGCCTTTTCGCGCTCGATCAGCACATCGTTGTCACCGGCCTCGACGATCTTGCCCTTGAACCGCTTGCGGTCGGCGACGATGATCGACGTCTCCATCTTGACCAGATGGCCGGTCCAGGTCGCGAAATCCGATTTGCGGACCAGCGGCCGGTCGATGCCGGGCGAAGAGACTTCGAGGTGATAGGCCTTTTCGATCGGATCATCGACGTCGAGGGCCGGCGACACCGCGCGGCTGACCTCTTCGCAGTCCTCGACGGTCATGGTGCCGTCCTCGCGCTCGGCCATGATCTGCAGCGTCAGCCCGTTCTGGCCCGACAGATGCACCCGCACGAGGCGGAAGCCGATGCCGCGCAGAACCGGCTGGACGATCAGCGCGATGCGCGCATCGATGCCGCTTTCGCGGATGATGCGGTCGTCGCCTTCGCTTGCCGTTGCAGTCATTCGATCCCTGTCGTTCTACCCGAAGCTACCGGCAGGTAATAAAAAAGAGCGGGACCGGGTGGACCCACTCTTCGTCATACCGACCAAGAATTTGAGGCTGATATAACCGATCATGGCCGCTGTTTCAAGCCCGCCGTATCGGCACGGACAAAAGCCGTGGCAACGACAGTGTTGCGCCAGACGCATGGCCTCCATGCGGCAGTACCCCTGTGAGCCTCAACGCTGCATCACCATCTATGTTGCATCGCACAAAGATGACGACACGTCACAGCAGCGAAAGGATACGACCATGACCAACCGCAAGATTCTATCCGCCATAGGCCATCTCTTCACGACATTTGGCAGTGCAGTCGCTGCGTCGCGTTCCGTGGAAGCCGGCCGCAGGCCACGCGCGGACGACCTGCGCAAGCTCGGCATGGATCCGGCTGTCTTCAACAGGATCGGCCGTTTCTAAGGGTTTGGCGGGCTGACGACGCACGCGCTTGCCGCCGGCGAACCCCGGAGGCCGCGTGCGATCGGCCTGCTTACCTCCTGATGAAGGTAAGATAGGCGGGCCGCCGGCCCTCACGAACAGCCTTCGCCTCGTAACGGGTACCCGGCCAGCCATCGTAGGGCCGATGCCAATCCGCCGCCTCCGAAGCCTGCCACGCGAATGCACCATGCGCCCGACAGTGCAGCAAGGTCCAGTTCACATAGGTGTCGATATCGGAGGCAAAGCGGAATTTTGAACCCGGCTTCAGCACGCGCGCGAAACGGTCGAGATTGATCGGGCTGACGAAACGGCGCTTCCAGTGCTTCTTCTTCGGCCACGGATCCGGATAGAGAAGGTCGATGCCGGCGAGCGAGGCTTGCGGCAGCCAGTCGAGCAGCCGGGTGGCGTCGTCGTCATAGACCTTGAGATTGGCAAGCGGCTTTTCCCTCACCGCCATCATCATCTTGGCCATGCCGTTGACGAAGGGCTCGACGCCGATAAAGCCAATCGATGGCGCCTCGGTGGCGCGATGCAGGAGGTGCTCGCCGCCGCCGAAGCCGATTTCGAGACGAACCACCGAAACATCCGCTTCAAACAGGGTGCTGAGATCTGCCGGAGGTTCACCCGTCAGATCGAGCCGATATGTGCCAAAGCCGCTTTCCAGTGCGGCCGCCTGCTGCGGACGCATGGTCTTGCCGCGCCGGCGACCGAAGAAGGCTTCGGTCGCGCGGCTTGGTCTGTCCTTCGGGTCCATGGCAGGACTTTGCGGCGCCGCTGTCAGGCGGCGACCGCGTCCTTGAGCGCCTTGGCGAGATCGGTCTTCTCCCAGGAGAAGGACCCATCGCGGCCGGCCTTGCGGCCGAAATGGCCGTAGGACGACGTCTTGGCGTAGATCGGCTTGTTGAGATCGAGATGGCGGCGGATGCCTGACGGCGACAGATCCATCACCGTGCGCAGCGCCTCTTCAAGCTTGGCCTCGTCGACCTTGCCGGTGCCGTGCAGGTCGACATAGACCGACAGTGGCTGGGCGACGCCGATGGCGTAGGAAAGCTGAATGGTGCAGCGGTCGGCGAGTTTCGCCGCCACGACGTTCTTGGCGAGGTAGCGCGCCGCATAGGCAGCCGAACGATCGACCTTGGTGGTGTCCTTGCCCGAGAAAGCGCCGCCGCCATGCGGTGCGGCACCGCCATAGGTGTCGACGATGATCTTGCGGCCAGTCAGCCCGGCGTCGCCATCCGGCCCGCCAATGACGAACTTACCGGTCGGGTTGATGTACCACATGCAGTTGTCGGCGATCTTGAGCTCGCCCAGCGCCTCGCGGATATAGGGTTCGACGACCTTGCGGACCTTCTTCGAATCCCAACTCGCATCGAGATGCTGTGTCGACAACACGATTTGCGTCGCCTCGGCGGCCTTGCCGTCGACATAGCGGACAGTGACCTGGCTCTTGGCGTCAGGACCGAGCTTGCCGGCCTCGCCGCTGCCTTCGTGGCGGGCGGCGGCCAGCAGTTCGAGGATCTTGTGGCTGTAGTAGATCGGCGCCGGCATCAGATCCGGCGTCTCGCGGCAGGCATAGCCAAACATGATACCCTGATCGCCGGCACCTTCCTCGCCCTGACGGTCGGACGCGTTGTCGACACCCTGGCCAATATCGGGCGACTGGCCGTGCAGCAGGACCTCGATCTTCGCGTTCTTCCAGTGGAAGCCGGCCTGCTCATAGCCGATTTCACGGATCGCCTTGCGGGCTACCGACTTGAACTTCGCCGGATTGACCACCGGGTGGCCGGCGGCATCCTTGAGGATGTTGCCTTCCTTGTCCTTCTTCAGCAGCGTCTCGGGGACGCGCACCTCACCGGCGATGACGACGCGGTTGGTGGTGGCCAGCGTCTCGCAGGCGACACGGACTTTCCATGGGTCCATGCCGGCCTTCTTGGCTTCGCGATAGACCAGATCGACGATCTCGTCGGAGATCCGGTCGCAGACTTTGTCGGGATGGCCCTCGGCAACGGATTCCGAGGTAAAGAAGTAATTCTGCCGCGTCACGGGTGTCCCCTCTTGAAAAAACGATCGGCAGGCTGCCGATTTTGGCGCGCCACGTGTTAGCGGGGTGGAGCGCCGCTCGTCAAGCGGTGCTGCCGTTCTGGCATGAATGTCGATGCAGTTATCTTGTGCCACCGGCGGCAGGCTGCCGCCGGTCCAAACGGGATTGCGGATCAGTCGAGATCGTCCGTGGAGAGCGATTTGACCAGGTCAATGATCCTGCGGCGCACCTTGGCATCGGCAATCTTGACAAAGGCGCGGTTGAGCTGAAGGCCTTCGGGACTGCCGCAGAATTCGACGGCGAAAGCCATCGACGTATCTTCTGCAAAGCCACGGCCGGGCGCGGCCTCCTGGCCGGGCGCATCTTCGAAAAAGAAGGCGACTGGCACGCCGAGAATCGACGCGATCGCCTGCAGGCGGCTGGCGCCGACGCGATTGGTGCCCTTTTCATATTTCTGAATCTGTTGAAATGTGATGCCGAGATTCTCGCCCAGTTTTTCCTGGCTCATTCCCAGCATATTGCGGCGAAGCCGGATGCGACTGCCAACATGGATGTCGATCGGATTCGGTTTCTTCTTGTTGTCTTCTGTCATTTTTTCCTCGCCGAATTTTTTCGGCTTTCTCTATTTTTTTTCTTGCCCAAACGACGCCGGCGGCAACTGCCCCAACAGAACGATCCACCGACTTCGAGAAATTTTCAGGCACTTACAGTATGAGTTTCTAATGTGTGGGCTGTCAATTCACCCGTAGCCTTTGCCTTACGTTCAACAATGCGGCGGCGATGGCAAACAGCAACATGATCAGCATTCCGTTAATGCGCCTTTGGCCAGCGGATATGACCGCCTGCCCGGAAATCGGCACGCGCGCATCGATGGCGCCGCGCGCGTCGATCGCCAGCGCATCGACGACGCGCCCGCGGGGATCGACGACGGCCGAGATACCGTTGTTGGCAGCACGCAACAATGGCAATCCATTCTCCACCGCACGGATCTGGGCCTGCCTGAAATGCTGATACGGACCCGGCGTGTCACCGAACCACGCATCATTGGTAACGTTCACAATAAGCTGCGCTGACGTAGCGTCAACTGCCACCAGATCGGGAAAGATCACCTCATAACAGATAAATGGCAGCGCACGGATGCCGTCAGGCAAAGTGATGGCGTGCCGCTCGTTGCCGGCCGCAAATGTCATCGGCCCGGCAACCAGCTGCTCGATGCCGAAACGCTCAAGCAGATCGGCGAAAGGCAGATATTCGCCGAACGGCACCAGATGAACCTTGTCGACGGCGTCGGCGATTTCACCCTTGTCGTCGATCGCCACCACGGAGTTGTAGTAGCGACTGTCGGCATTCGCGGCTGAGCCGCCTTCCTCGCGGACGACGCCGGCGATCAGCATCTGGCCGGGTCCGAGCATGTCGCCCAGCGCCGTCAACGCGTCCGGACGCTCGGTAAAGAGGAACGGCACCGAGGTCTCGGGCCACAGGATCAGTTGCGGCTTTTCATGACCAGGATCCGGCGCCTTGGCCGACAGCCCCATCAAAGTTGCGAAGATGCGGTCGCGCACCGAGGCATCCCACTTTTCCGACAGATCCACGGCCGGCTGGACGATGCGGACATCCAGGCTGTGCGTCGCCGGCTTTTCGGGAGTGGCAAGCCTGACATAGCCGAAACCGATATGGGCGGCGGCGAGGACGGCAAACAGTGCCGCGCCGAGGCGCAGGTGTCGGCGCGCCACCAGCAGCGCCGGCAATGCGAAGACGAACACAGCGAGCGCGTTCATGCCGATCATGCCGGTCACCGAGACGCTCTGCATCAGCAAGGGCAGGGGCATGGCCGCATAGCCGATCGCATTCCAGGGAAAACCGGTGAACAGGAAGTCGCGCAGCCACTCCGCCAGCCCAAAACCGAAGGCAAGGGCGGCGATGCGGCCGATATCGCTGCTCCACAGCAGTCGAGCAACCATTGCCGCAAAGCCGTAGAAAAAAGCGAGTGCGAAGGGAATGCCGACCACCGCGAAGGGAAGCGCCCAGGCAAAACTGTCAGCCTCGACCAGCAGTGCCGAGCCAATCCACCAGAGGCCGGCAAGGAAATAGCCGAAGCCGAACCACCAGCCGACGGCGAAGGCAGGCCGCAGGCGACGAAACAGGCTGCCGGAGGCTTCGCCGGTGGCGCCATCGATCAGCCAGACCAGCAAGGGAAACGAGATGAAACAGGCAGCGAAGAAATCGTAAGGGGCCTGGCCAAGCACGGCAAAAGCCCCGGCGAGAAACGCCACCAGCGCGCGCCGCCAACCCCAAAGCAGAATTATCCGGCCGGCCAGGCGCTCCATGCAAACTTCCGAGTCGCGCGAATCAGGAAGCAAGATTTAACAGGCCGCGGTCCGCGCTCCAAACGCAGGATGGCTGGCTGCAATGCAAGCCCCCGCCTACCGGTGCCAGCCGTCGATGCGCACGCCGCTCAGCCGTTCGGCCTCTTCACGCGAAACAGCACGAATGGTCTGGGTGAAGGTCCAGACATGGCCTTCGGGATCACGTGCCCGATACTGCCGTTCGCCGTAGAACTGGTCGGCAGGCTCCTGGATGATCTCGGCGCCGTTTGCCCTGGCGTGCTCACAATGGGCGTCCAGGCCGTCCTTCAGCCGCACATAGACTGATTGGGTGTTCTTGCCGGAGACGGAAGCGGGGCTGGCGACGTAATCGGTCCATTCGGAATCGACGACGACGTAGCCGTCGCCGAACCGCATCTCGGAGTGGACGAGCCTTCCATCGGCGTCGCTGATCACCAGGCTGCGCTCGAAGCCGAAGGCCGTTTCCAGCCAGTCCAGCGCGGCGCGAGGGTCCCTGTAGAACACCCCGGACCCCAAGGTGGAATGCTTGAAGGGGTCTTCGACCGTCATCAGCGGGCGCTTAGGTCCTTGTTTAGTCGCATGATGTTTATCATCCTGCTTAAGCCTGCTCGGTGCGTGCGGCGCGCCGGCGCCGCTCGCCCTTCTGGCTCTGCACGATGCGCACGCGCTTGACGCGGCGCGGATCGGCATCAAGGACGTGGAATTCGAAGCCGGGGATGGCCTGCACCACCTCGCCGCGCGCCGGCACGCGGCCAAGCGTGTTGAAGATCATGCCGCCGATGGTATCGACATACTCACCATGTTCGCCGGCGGCGAAATCCTCGCCGATCATTTTGGCGACATCGTCGATCTCGGCCTTGCCGTCGACGATGAACACGCCGTCGCCGCTCTGGGTGATCATCGGCTCATCGTCGTCATGCTCGTCCTCGATGTCGCCGACCACCATCTCGACAATGTCTTCCAGCGAGGCAAGGCCATCGGTGCCGCCATACTCGTCGATGACCAGCGCCATCTGCGTGCGTGTCGTCTGCATGCGGCCCATCAGGTCGGAGGCAAGCATCGACGGCGGCACGAACAGCACCTGGCGGATCAGGTTGAGGTCGCCAATGGTGCGCGCGAGGTCGACCTGCGTGAGGTCGAGAACCGTGGCGGCAGGGGTTTTCCGTGTCGAGCGGCCCTTCTTGACGCGCGCGATCTTGGTGATGTGGGCCAGCACGTCGCGAATGTGCACCATGCCGCGCGGATCATCGAGCGTCTCGGAATAGACCGGCATGCGCGAATGGCCGGACTGCTCGAAGGTGCCCAGCAGATCGCCGAGCGTCGTCGTGATCTCGACCGCCTCGATGTCGGCGCGCGGCACCATGACGTCCTCGACGCGCACCTCGCGCAAACGCAGGATGTTGTTGAGCATGGCGCGTTCGCCGGGCGAGAAGGCGCCGGCGTCGCTCGCCGTTTCGGCAAGCGCCCCGGCGATTTCCTCACGCAGGCTGGTCCCGTTGCGCTGCCGGAACAGGCCCAGCACGCGGTCGAATAGGGAGGGACCGGCTGGCGATGTTTCGCTGGCAACGCTGCCGGTAACGGTACTCGGACTTGATCCCTCTTCCGACGTATCGGAAGCCTTGTTCGCACTGCCGGCGTCGGGGCGGGCGGCAGTCTCTGGTTTGTCGTTCATCGTCGTCCGGTCAATTGGTCAGACGTAGTTACGCGTAGGGATCGGGAATGGCAAGCCTTGCGAGCGCTGCGCGCTCGATGGCCTCCATCGCCTCGGCCTCGGCGTCGGTCTCGTGGTCATAGCCCAAAAGGTGCAGCAGGCCATGGATCACGAGATGAGTGATATGGTTCTCGACAGGCTTGTCTTCCAGTGCCGCCTCACGCGCGACCGTCTCGGCGGCGAGCACGATGTCACCCAGCATTGGCGGCAATGGAGCGCCTTGCACAAGCGGAAAAGCTGGGAAAGACAAGACGTTGGTCGGTTTGTCCTTGCCGCGCCAGCCGGCGTTGAGGGTCCGGATATGGGCGTCGTCGGAAAAAACGAGGCTGAGTTCGGAACGGCCCGACACGCCGGTTTCGGCAAAAGCAGCCGCGACAGCGCGATCGACCAGCCGTGTCAGGCTTGCCTCATCGGGCCAATTGCCCGCCTCGACTGATATATCAATTTCGACGGGGACCGGACGTGCCCCGTCGCCGGATATGTCGTCCTCAGGCATGAGGCCGCATCGTCACATCAATTCTCGGCGCCGAGGCCGCGCGCCAGTTTGGCATCCCGGTCATACGCCCTGACGATTTCCGCCACCAACGGATGGCGGACGACGTCGCCATCGTTGAAGCGCACGGTTACCGCGCCGGCCACGCCATCCAGCACGCGCAAGGCTTCGACCAGGCCCGATTTGGTGTTCGAGGGCAGGTCGATCTGGGTCGGATCGCCAGTGACGATCATGCGCGAGTTCTCGCCGAGACGGGTCAGGAACATCTTCATCTGCATCGGCGTGGTGTTCTGCGCTTCGTCAAGGATGACGGCGGCATGCGCCAGCGTGCGGCCGCGCATGAAGGCGAGCGGCGCGATCTCGATCACCTCCGCGGCAATGGCGCGCTCGACCTTGTCGGCGGGCATCATGTCGTAAAGCGCATCATAGAGAGGGCGCAGATAGGGATCGACCTTCTCCTTCATGTCGCCCGGCAGGAAGCCCAGCCGTTCGCCGGCCTCCACGGCCGGCCGCGACAGGATGATGCGTTCGACCATGCCGCGCTCAAGCAGCATCGCGGCATGCGCCACCGCCAGATAGGTCTTGCCGGTCCCGGCCGGGCCGATGCCGAACACCAGTTCCGACCGCTCCAGCGCGCGCATATAGGCGTCCTGGTTGAGCGAGCGGGCATAGATTGTCTTCTTGCGGGTGGCGATCTGGGCGGCGGAGACCTTCCCCTTGCGTTCCAACGTCGGCAAGGTCAGCTGATCGTCGGCGGCAATCGCCATGCGCACGGCGCCGTCGACGTCGGACTGGCCGATGTCGACGCCCTTCTGGAGAATGCCGTAGAGATTGTCCAAAGCCCGGCGGGCCTGCTCGGCGGCCGACGCCGAGCCCTTGATCGTCAGCTGGTTGCCGCGCGAGCGGATGTCGACGCCGAGCTTCTGCTCAAGCCTGGCCAGGTTCTCGTCGAACTGACCGTAAAGGGCGCTGGCAAGCTTGTTGTTGTCGAAAGTCAGAACGATGTGCGCCATGTCAGAAGCCCCAGACGCCGGTGCCGGGGGCAGGCTCTTCACTTCTGCAGCGCTCAACCGTCTCTCCTCATCTGCCGAGACCCTCAGGCCAATTCGGCGAACAGGCTGTTGTAGCCCGTCTTCGTGATTCGCACCTGGATAATGTCACCGATTTCGCCGGCCTTTTCATCAACAATAACGGGCTGCAGCCAAGGTGAGCGGCCGACCTTCTGGCCGGCCTGGCGGCCGGGCTTCTCGATCAGCGTGTCGATGGTGCTGCCGACGAGGCTTGCGCCGAAATCCTTCTGCTGCTTCAGAAGTAAGGCCTGCAGCCGCTGCAGGCGCTCATCCTTGACCGTTTCCGGCACATGGTCGGCCATCTCGGCGCCCGGCGTGCCGGGACGCGGCGAGTATTTGAACGAGAAAGCCGAGGCATAGTTCACCTGGCGCACCAGTTCCATGGTCGCCTCGAAATCCGCCTCGGTCTCGCCGGGGAAGCCGACGATGAAGTCGCCGGAAAGCGCGATATCCGGTCGCGCGGCACGAATGCGGTCGAGCAGCGTCAGATAATCCTTCGCGGTGTGCCTGCGGTTCATCGCCTTGAGGATGCGGTTGGACCCGGATTGCACCGGCAGATGCAGATAGGGCATCAACGCAGGCAGATCACGATGGGCTGATATCAGTTCATCGTCCATGTCGCGCGGGTGGCTGGTGGTGTAGCGCAGCCGCGCCAGCCCTGGGATTTCGGCCAGCCTGAACAGCAGGCGGCCAAGGCCCCATTCCTCGCCGTTTTCGCCCTGGCCATGCCAGGCATTGACGTTCTGGCCAAGCAGCGTCACCTCGCGCACGCCGGCTTCGGCCAGACGTTGCGCCTCGGCAACGATCTGCGCCACCGGCCGCGACACTTCGGAGCCCCTGGTGTAAGGCACGACGCAGAAGGTGCAGAACTTGTCGCAGCCTTCCTGGACGGTGAGGAACGCGGTGATGCCGCGCTTGATGACCTCGGCGCGTTTGGGCTGCGGCAGATGCTCGAACTTGTCCTCGATGGCGTAGTCGGTCTCGACGATCTTTTCGCCGCCGCGCACCCGCGCCAACACGTCGGGCAGCCGGTGATAGGTCTGCGGGCCGATGACCAGATCGACGGCCGGCGAACGGCGGATGATCTCGGCCCCTTCGGCCTGCGCCACACAGCCGGCGACGCCGACCAGCATCTCGCGGCCTGCCACGGCCCGTTCTGCCTTCATATCGCGGATACGGCCGAGTTCGGAATAGACCTTTTCGGCCGCCTTCTCCCGGATATGGCAGGTGTTGAGCAGCACCAGATCGGCCTCGCCGATGGCATCGGTGGCGGTATAGCCGTCGGCGGCCAGCGCATCGGCCATGCGCTGTGAATCATAGACGTTCATCTGGCAGCCATAGGTCTTGATGAAGACCTTTCTGGTGGCTGCCGCCGGCACGGCCATCGCTTCGGCCGCGGCGTCGATGTCGTCACGCTCTATCGTGTTCAAGTCCATCCGGCGGCTTCTAACGCCTTTCGATGACAAAAAACAGACGATTCTCCGCCACGGCCGTCACGCACACTGGCGCACCCGTCAACTGTCTATCGGCTCGGGCGCGGATCGGCGAGTGCCGCCTGCATCATCGCGCGCACCTGGCTTTCCATCAGCTTCGACGTTTCCTTGCGGTTCGAGCCTTTGGAAAAGGCGATCGGTTCGCCGAAATGCACCTCGACGTCGAGTGCCCCCTCCTTCAGCAACACCTTGAGATGCGGCATCAGGTCTTCATCGCCGATCCAGGCGGCAAGCGGCCGGTGCCGACGGCCGAGCGGCACGCCGTGCAGGCGCGTGTAGGCGATCGCCACCGGCTGGATGAAGACCTGTTCGGCCGCGCCTTCTGAAATCGCCATCGAGGCGGCGCCAAACAGCGTGCTCTTGAAGGGCAGGACGATGTTGCCGTCGCCGGTCGATCCCTCGGCGAACAGCACCATGGCGTCGCCGTTGGCCATGCGGCTGGCGATCTCGCTTGCCTGGTCGCCGGACGATCGCTTGCGCTCGCGCTCGATGAAAACGGTGCGCTGCAGCTTCGACAGCATGCCGATCAGCGGCCAGCCTTCCATATCGGCTCTGGCGATGAACTTCACATCGACCATGGAGCCGAGCACCATGATGTCGGTCCAGGAGACGTGGTTGGACGCGACCAGCAGTGGACGTTTGTCGGACAGCGCGCCATTGACATGGATGCGCATGCCCAGCGCCCGGATGATCAGCCTGTGCCAGATTTTCAGGATGAAGGTTTCCGGCCACCAGCCGGTCTTCATCGACAGGATCTGCAACGGCACCAGGACCAGCGAACCGGCGGTGACGAGGCCCAGCGACAGGAAAATTCTGATTTTTGCGATCATACAGTCCCGGCCCTGCCGTTACAGCGCCGCGCGTCCTTTTTGGAAGCGCCGGGGACACTATAACCCTTGGATTTGGCGCTTCTGGCTAGCGAAGATCGCGGCGCATGACAAGCGCCCCGGTCGGTCCGTGCTCGGACGACCTGTAGTAATTGGGGCGTTTGCCGACTTCGCGGAAGCCCAGTCGCCGGTAGAGGGCGATCGCCGCGACATTGGTCTCGTCGACCTCGAGGAACAGCGCTTCGGCGCGCTGAGCGTGCAGTTCGCGCAGCACCGCGTCCATCAACTGCCAGCCCAGCCCCTGCCGGCGGTGCGAGCGCGCCACCGCGACGGTCAGGATCTCGCCCTCGCCGGCAGCCAGCCTGGCCAGCACGAAGCCGACCGGCGGCTTAGCGCCCTGCCCGGTTTCGCGCGCGGCATAGCCGAAGACGGTGTCCTGTTCGAGCAAGGCGGCGAATTCGCCGTCGGTCCAGGGGCGGACAAAATCCTCGCGATGCAGCAGCGAGACCGCCGGGCTGTCGGTGATCCTCAGCGGCTCGAGCGCATAGTCCCGGCGGCGTGGTTTGAGAAAAGGTATGCGCATTAGTTTTGTTGCCTTGATAGTATGAACCCAGCCTGCGACTTGGCGTCCGCACCACGCAAATAAAGCGGTTTCGGCCTTTCGCCCCCGCCCTTCCCGGCCGCCAGGCGAGCGTAGGTGAGAATGTCGGCGGTGGCCGTCTCGGGGCCGATATCGAAGGCGCGCCCTGCTGAGGCAGCGATTTGCGCAGCCGCGGTGCCGGCTAGCACCGAAGTGCTTTCCGTCGCCATGGCCACGGCACTCGCCAGTGTGGTCACAGCCGGACCGTAAGTCAAAACTGACATTTGATCGAAAAGGGCGGCATGGAGTTCCTCGCGGCCGGCGTCGAGCGCCGCCAGCACGGCGCGGCCAGGAAATGTCCCGGCTGCCTCGGCAGCCAGCGCCTCCAGCGTCGTCACCCCAATCGCCGGAACCTTCAGCGCCAGCGCCAGGCCGCGTGCGGTCGACACGCCGACGCGCAGGCCGGTGAAGGAGCCGGGACCGACAGAGACGGCGATGGCGTCGAGACCGGCATAGTTGGTCGCGCCTGCCTTCAGCGCTTCAGCGATGGCGGCCATCAGGTGCTCGGCATGGCCCTTGCCGAGATCGAGCACCGAACGGCCAAGCTCCTGCTTCGCCCCGGTGTCATAGACGCAAGCGGCGCAGAGGTTGGCGGCACAGTCGATGGCAAGCAATTTCATGAAACGACCGGTTCGAGAAACAATTCCCTGTGCCCGCCACTGCCCGCCACCGCAAGGGGATAGTGCATAATTTGTTAAGCGGCTTCGTTTCGGCTTGGCCGGAAAAGTAGCTACGCGGCCCGTTCGATGCGCAGCATATGGTTGTCCCAGACATAGTCCGGTTCGGAGCGTGTCGCACCGCTGCCCTCGATGATTTCGCCGGCGCCTGTGGTCGCCATGAAGCTGGTTCCGTCGGGCGCCACGCCGCAGACCTCGACCAGCGCGCTGTTCGAGACGATCCGGCCGCTCGCCGCGTCGATCACCACCAGCGAATTGCCTTCCGGCGAAGAGACGGCGACTGTGCCGGCAACCGGATTGGCGGCGACCGAGCCGATGTAGTTGCGGAAACCGGACAGGACGTCCTGCGGCATGTCGAGCAGCTGCAACTCCTTGCCACGCGCGGCGCGGCCGACCAGCAGCGGTCGATCGGTGCCCGGCCCCCTGTACTGACAGCCGAACCAGACGGTGCCGGACCGGTCGGTGTCCATATGGCGGATCGACAGCTGGTGCAGTGCCGCCGGCAGCTCGTGCTTCTCGATGAGGTCTCCGGTGACGCGGTCGATCAGCACATAGGACGGCTTCATGGTTGCGATGTTGAGCTCGGCGCGGCCATAGTCCGGATGGGTCTCGATGCCGCCATTGGCAACCGCAATCGTCTTGCCGTCGCCCAGGAGCAGAAGCTCGTGCGGACCGATGCCATAGGTCGGGAATTCGCCGATGCGGCTGAATTTCGCCCGCGCATCGTAGATACCGACCACACCGGCGGCATTGTCGAAATCATTCTCGGTGGCATAGAGCAAAGCGCCGTCGGGCGAGAACACACCATGGCCGAAGAAATGCCGGCCGGTGATGCTGGTGATGGTCAGCGGCTTCTCGCGGCCCGAATGATCGAAGACCATGGCGAAAGTGCCCGGCTGGCGAGCGAAGACCACGGAGCGCTTCGAGACCGGATCGAAAGTGACGTCGTGGCCGCGATCGGGCAGGTCGATCGCATGCAGGAGCTTGCCGGCCTCGGAGAGCACGGCCGCGCCATAACTGCCGTCGCGCTTGACAAAGGCGGTAGCGAAGACGGCGTCGGCCGCCAGTGTCGTTGCCCAAGCCGACGGCGCCATTGCGGCGGCAAAACCAATGCCTGCTGCCCGGAGGAAATCGCGGCGGTCGATCAGCGGCGTGCGCATGCTCAGTCTCCGTCGAGCGACGAGAAGCCGGCGGTCAGGCCGAATTCGGCGGTCAGCCTGGTGCCGATCAGAGTCGACAGGCTGGAGGTGATCAGCGCGAAATGATCGAGCTTTTCGCGCAGTGTCGGATCGGCAAGCGCCTTGTCGATCGGACCGCTGACCGCCTTGGCGGTGGCGACACCGTTGACCAGCTGGATGTGGATCGATTCCGCCATCCAGCGCGCGTTGGGCGGCAGTGCGTCGCCGAGCTTCGAGGCCTGGAACAGATCGTCTATTCCCGACAGATTGGCGGCCAGCGAATTGGTGGTGTTCTGCGACCGCCAGTAGATTGCTTGCCTGGGCTTGTCCGCATCCGGCTTGCCGCCGAAAAAGCCCTTCAGGCGCACGTCGCGCACCATTTCCAGTTCATTGATGAAAACACCGACCAGTTCGGTCACCGCTTCGTTGCCGTCGCGATAAAGCGCATTCTGCGGCCCCGGATTGGCCCAAAGGGCGGCAAAACCGTCAGGCTTGTTCCAGGCGGCGCTGACCTCGCCAGCCATGGTTTCGATGTTGCCGGCAACCGCGGCGCCATAGGCACAGCGATAGGGATCGGCCTTGCCCGTCAACGCCTCGGCGCCATCGCCGTAGAGGACGAATTCCAGCGCGCCCAAGCCCTGCATTGCGACGCTCTTGCCGGCCAGCTGTGCCGGATCGGTTGCTGTCGGGTCCTTGTCGGACAGCGCCGCCTGCACCTGCTTCAGGCCGATGCTCTTGCGGTCCGGCCAGAACAGCATGCGCTCCAGCCGGTTGTTCTCCTTGATCGGCCCGAACCCGATGATCTCGGCTGACGACCAGGCATCGACCGTCGCCGAAAACTGGGCACGAGCCGCATCGAGGTCTTCTTGCGAGGGCCCGGTGCAGAGCGTGTGCATCGCCTTGGTCAAATGGCCGGTGTGGTCGTGCAGGCTGGCATAGGCCGGGCGGACAAAGCCGTCGACCGCCCGCTGGATGATTTCGGAGGCTTTCACAGCCGCCGACGCCGGGGCGACGCCCAGCAGAGCCAGCGGCAGAACGAGAACCAGTGCAGAGCGCTTGAGCATCACAGTGACTCCAGAAATTTGAGCAGTGCATCGCGGTCGGCCGCGCTGGCGGCGGCAAAGCGGTCGCGCGTCTTCTGGGCCTCGCCACCATGCCACAGGATCGCCTCGGTCAGGGTGCGCGCGCGGCCGTCATGAAGGAAGAAAGAATTGCCGTTGACTGTTTCGGTGAGACCGATGCCCCACAGTGGCGGGGTACGCCACTCATTGCCTGTCGCTTCGCCCACGGCCTGGCCGTCGGCCAGATCCGGCCCCATGTCGTGCAGCAGGAAGTCGGAATAAGGCCAGATCAACTGGAAGGCCTGCGCCTTGTTCGGGGTATCGCGACGGGTGACGAATTTTGGCGTATGACAGGCAATGCAGCCTATCTCGTAGAAGATCTTCTTGCCGGCGAGCACTTGCTGCGCGTCGAGGTCGCGGCGTGCCGGCACCGCCAGGTTCTGCGAATAGAAGGTGACGAGATCCATCACCGGCGCCGGCGCCTCGACCGGGCCGAGGCGCTGATGCACGCCATTCGGCATGGTCAGGCATTTTTCCTGTGCGGTGGTGCAGTCGCCCCAATGTTTCGGCTCTTCCGGCGTCGAGATGCCGATGTCGCCGGCAAAGGCATCCGCCGCCTGCTGGCGGATCGACGCTGTCTGCGCCTTCCAGCCGAAACGGCCAAGCGTCAGCTCTCCACCCTGGCCGTCGCGCACGATGTTGGGCCTGCCGGAAATGCCGTCACCGTTCCGGTCGTCCGGGTCGGCATTGGCAAGGATATCCGCCGGTGCGATCTCCTCGATCAGGCCAAGGCCGATCATCGGCGGCGTCAGGCGCGGCGATAGCGTGGTGCGCGGATCAAGCGGCCCATAGCCGGAATCGATGACCGAATAGCTGGGTTTGCGCAGCGAAATCACCGTGCCGTCCGCCAGCGTCACCGGCCGTTCCTGATAGTCGACATGCATCCTGCCTTCGCCGCGCAGGCCTGGCACGGCCAGCTCCTGTAATTGCGAGCCGTAGACAGGGTCGGGAAGGTTAGGCAGCCGGTGATCGGCAAGCGCTGCCTTTTCTTCCGCGCTGCTCGCCTCGCGGGCCAGCCGCAGGAACATCGAGGTGGTGCCTACGTCGCCTTGCGGCGGACGGCCGCGGCCATCCTTCAGATGGCAATTCTGGCAGGCGCGTTCATTGAACAGCGGACCGAGCCCGTCCGAAGCCTGTGTCGAGGATGGCGACGACACCCAGTTCTTGCGGAACAGGGCGTTGCCGAGCTTGAATGTGCCCTCTTCCTCGAAGGTGATGTTGGCTGAGGATTGGGAGAAGGAATCGCGGCTGACGTCCTTCCTGGACGTGCCGGCGCCGCCTTGCATCCGTTCGAACTGCTCGGGCTTGGAAAAATCCGACGTCGGCCTGGTGGTGGCTGTGACGCGCGCCTGATCCTTCGGATTGAGGTCGGTGCGCGTGGTGCCGAGGCCGGCGGGCTGAAGGTCGCCGGCAATCGCTGAAGAGGTGAGCGCCACCACGAGGACGACACAGCGCCCACGCGCCGATCCGGCTGGCGTTTTGTGACGAGGCGGCGAGCCATTGGCCCGCCGCAAGCGGCGCACGAATTCTAGCAGGCGCCGCATTCCCGCATGTCCTTAGTCCGCCTCGTCCGCCGATGCGGCGTTGAGCTGGCCGTATTTTTCCTCGCCGATCGAAGCAAGCAGGTCGAGCTGCGTCTCGAGGAAGTCGATGTGACCTTCCTCGTCGGACAGCAATTCCTCAAACAGCTTCATCGACACGTAATCGCCCGCTTCCTCGCAGATCTCACGCGAGCGCTTGTAGGCGGTACGCGCGTCATATTCGCCGGCAAGGTCGGATTCGAGCACTTCCTTGACGTTCTGCCCGATGCGCAACGGCGCCACGGACTGCAGGTTCGGATGGCCTTCGAGGAAGATGATGCGGGCCACGAGCCGGTCGGCATGGTGCATCTCCTCGATCGATTCCGCCCGCTCCTTCTTTGCCAGTTTGGCGTATCCCCAGTCCTCCAGCAGACGGAAATGTACCCAATACTGGTTGACGGCTCCCAGCTCCAGAAAAAGAGCCTCGTTAAGCCGCTCGATGATCTGCGGTTCGCCTTTCATGGATCCTGCTCCCATATTGGACGCGCAGGCCTCTGACGCGGTCCAGGTGTGAAACGATGTCGACGCCGCTCGCCTCCGAGCGGGCGTGGTAATTTTCGGTGACCCGAATGATCGTTTCGACCACATTTGGGAAGCAGCCGCAACAGCGGCCGCGCTTCTGCATGGTGTGATAGACCTTCGCCGGCACGATCAATTGCCAGGGATCCTGATCCAGCAGCCCGATGATCGTCTGCTCGATTTCCCTCTCGGTGATGATGTTGCAATGGCATATCAGCATTTGGCGGCTCAGATGGCTGACGGCGCCTCCCGCGCCGTGTGGCTTGATTTCTTACCATGGCCTATTTCGAAGCCGGGTGTCAGGCTTCGGATCAGGCCATGGCCTGTCGGCGGTTACTTGAACACCTTGTCCGGCGCGTCGAGACTGTCGGAACCCTCGAAGGCGATGGCATTGAGCTTCAGGGTGCCGACGGCGCGTTCGATCGACTTGGTCTGGTCGATCAGCGCGTCGATCGCCGCCTGCACGGTGGCGTTGCCTTCGGTGTTTCCCTCGGCGATCTGCTGGTCGTAGGCCTCGCCGGCCAGTGCCCGCGCCTTGATCGCCTCCATCTTGGCAACGGTGACATCGAGCTTGCCCGACAGCTCCTTGTCGATCGCCGGATCGGCCGCCTTCACCATATCGGCCACCGAAGGTCCCGAAACGACGGTTCCGTCGAGCCTGGTATAGCTGGCATGGTAGGCGGCGCGAATGCCGATGGCGTCGTAGAGATGGGAGTTGTAGGTGTTGTCGGAAAAGCAGTCATGCTCCTCCTCGGGATCATGCAGCAGCAGGCCGAGCTTCATGCGTTCGCCGGCCAGTTCACCGTAGGACAGCGAGCCCATGCCGGTGAAGATGATCGAGATGGCGGTGTTCGGCTCGCCGTCGACGAGGTTCTTGCGGGCGGCACCGTCTTCCTTCCAGTCGTTGACCATCTTCTGCAGGTCGGAGACCAGAAGGTCGCTCGCCGACTTCAGATATTGCGCTCGGCGGTCGCAATTGCCGCCGGTGCAGTTTTTGAGGTCATAGTCGGTGTACGGGCGCTCGCCGGCCCCCGGGCCGGTGCCGTGCAGGTCCTGGCCCCAGAGCAGGAACTCGATGGCGTGATAGCCGGTGGCGACATTGGCCTCGATGCCGCCGGCCTGCTGCAGCGTGCCGGAGAGGAATTCCGGCGTCAGGTTCGTGGCATCGACCTTCTTGCCGTTGATCTCGATCTCCTTGTTGGCGATCACATTGGCGGTATAGAGCGAATTTGCGTCCGATTCCGTGCCATAGCTCTTGGCGACATAGTCGATCAGCCCTTCGTCGAGCGGCCAGGAATTCACCTCGCCTTCCCAATCATCGACGATCTTGTTGCCGAACCGGTAGACTTCTGTCTGCTGGTAGGGAACGCGCGCTGCCTTCCAGGCGTCACGGGCGGCGTTGAGGGTTTCCACCGATGGTTTGGCAAGCAGGGCGTCGACCGCCTTGTCGAGCGCCTGCGCGGTGGTCAGCGAATCCTCGTATTTGGCGAGCCCGATATCGGCATAGGTCTTGATGACCGCCTTCGCGTCGGTTTCGGCCTTGGCCGGCAGCACGAACACAGCCGCCGTCAGCAGGGCGGTGGCGCCGATCGCGGCGAGCCTGCTGCCATACCGTGCCGATATCATCGCTCTCATGACTGTCATCTCCTCAGGAATTCACTGAAATATGGGCGCGGCAACAGGCGGCCTGCACAAGTCGGGCAGGGTAACGCCATCCGGCAAAAAAATGGCCACGACAAGACGTGGTCTGCGGAAGAAAGACACCGAAATGCCTCCAATCGAAAGGGTTCAAGGCCCAGACATCAAAGGGATGCGCCATTGCGCGAGCCCCCATAAAGCTTCGACGTTGGTGGAAGTCAATGAAAATCGACAGGAAAAGCCAATTGAAACAATAGTTTAGAATTATTCTAAACTATGACAGTCAACTTTATGCCCGGGTCTTGCCGATGAACGCTGCGATTGACAGCCGCCATTCCGGGTGCGACCCGCAAAAGCTCTCTTGCGGCGGTGCCAGACAATTGCCACCTGGCGGGACATCCTAGAATTGGACAGGGATTGGAATGCGATGAAGAACGGTGTGGTCATTGTCGGCGCGGGTCATGCGGGCGTGCAAGCGGCCGCAAGTCTGCGCGAGGAGGGTTATGACGGACCGGTGATCCTCGTCAGTGACGAGAACGAATTGCCGTACCACAAGCCGCCGCTGTCGAAGACCTTCATCAAGGACGCCGAGGCCAAGCCGCAGCCGCTGCGCGGCGAGGCCTTCTACACCGGCAGCGCCATTGACTACCGGCCCGGGGTCAGGATCGAGAGTATCGACGCTCCCCGTCGTAGCCTGGACGTTGCCGGTGGTGGCGCGCTTGCCTTCGATCACCTCATCCTGGCGACCGGCTCGCGCCCGCGCACCCTGCCGCTGGCCGGTTCAGAGCTTTCCGGCGTGCTGTCGCTGCGCTCGCTGGCTGATGCGCGGCTGATCCGCGAGTTGAGCGCACAGAGCGACGATGTCGTTATCCTCGGCGGCGGCTTCATCGGTCTGGAGATCGCCGCCACGCTGCGGGCGGCCGGCCGCACGGTGACGGTGGTCGAAGCGGTCGACCGGCTGCTCGGCCGCGCCGTGGCGCCGGTCGTGGCGAGCCATGTCCGCCAAAGGCTGGAAGCGATCGGTGTGCGCATCCTCACCGGCACCTCGATTGCAAGGCTCGAAGGCGAAAACGGCCATGTCTCGGCCGCGATCACCTCAACCGGTGAAAGGCTGCCAGCACGCATGGTCATCGTCGGCATCGGCGCCGTGCCGAATGTCGAGCTGGCGCAGGAAGCCGGCCTCGCTGTCGCCAACGGCATCCGCGTCGATCACCAGATGCGCAGCTCGGCGCCAGAAATCCTCGCCATTGGCGATGCCGCCTCTTACCGGCACTGGTTCACCGGCGGCGACGTGCGACTGGAATCGGTGCAGAACGCCACCGACCAGGCGCGGCTCGCCGCACGCACCGTTACCGGCCATGCGGACGCCTATTCGGCGGTGCCGTGGTTCTGGTCCGACATCGGCGACATGAAGCTGCAGATGGTCGGCCTGACCGCCGGCGGCGACAGCCATGTCGTGCTGGGCGACCTGCCCGACAACAAGTTCTCGATCTACCACTATGCCGGAGACCGGCTGCTCGGCATCGAATCGGTCAACCGGCCCGGCGACCACATGCTTGGCCGCAAAATGCTCGGCGCCGGCTTCTCGCCGACGCCGCAGACAATTGCGGCAGGCCCCGAAGGCCTGAAGGCGGCGCTGGCCGCCTTCCTTGAGGGTGAACCAGCCAGAGCGGCTGGATAATTCCGGCCCTTCAGGCCGACGCGCCGTCGATCAGGCAGCGCAGACTTCGCGGATCGAGCTTTCCAGAATGTCAAGCGCCTCGTTCATGACGCCGTCCTGGATGGTGATCGGCGCCAGGAAGCGGATGACGTTGCCATAGACGCCGCACGTCAGCAGGATCAGCCCCTTGTCGAGCGCCTTCAGCCTGATCGCGTTGGCGATCTCGGCCGACGGCAGGCCTTTCTTGACGTCGTTGAACTCGACGGCGTTCATGAAACCGAGGCCTCTGATATCGACGATCTCGGGCACGTCGTCACGGATCGACTGCAGCCGCTGCTTCAACCGTGCACCCAGCGTGTTGGCACGGTCGCAAAGCTTCTCGTCTTCGATCACGTCGAGCACGGCATGCGCGGCGGCGACACCGATCGGGCTGCCGCCATAGGTGCCGCCGAGCCCGCCGGGGCCGGGTGCATCCATGATCTCTGCACGGCCGGTGACCGCGGCCAGCGGGAAGCCGCCGGCCAGGCTTTTAGCCATGGTGGTGATGTCGGCCGCCACCTCATGGTGATCCATGGCAAACATCTTGCCGGTCCGGGCAAAGCCGGTCTGCACTTCGTCGGCAATCAAAAGCATGCCGTGCTGGTCGCAGACCTTGCGCAGCGCGGTCAGGAACTCACGCGGCGCGTCGTAGAAGCCACCCTCGCCCTGCACCGGCTCGATGATGATGGCGGCGACGCGGGCCGGATCGACATCGGCCTTGAACAACCGGTCGAGTGCGGCCAGCGAATCGGCGATCGACACGCCATGAAGCGGCACCGGGAACGGCGCGTGGTAGACATCGCCCGGCATGGCGCCGAAGCCGACCTTGTAGGGCACGACCTTGCCGGTCAGCGCCATGCCCATGAAGGTGCGGCCGTGGAAGCCGCCGGCGAAGGCGATGACCGCCTGGCGGCCGGTGGCGTTGCGGGCGATCTTGATGGCGTTCTCGACCGCCTCGGCGCCGGTGGTGACGAAGATCGTCTTCTTCTCGAACTTGCCGGGCAGCATGCCGTTCAGCCGTTCGGCCAAGCGCACATAGCTCTCATAGGGCACCACCTGGTGGCAGGTGTGGGTGAAGCGGTCGAGCTGCGCCTTGACCGCCTCGATCACCTTCGGATGGCGATGACCGGTGTTGACGACGGCGATGCCCGACGAGAAGTCGATGTAGCGGCGGCCCTCGACATCCCAGATCTCCGAGTTTTCAGCCCGGTCCGCGTAGATTTGCGTGGTCATGCCGACGCCGCGCGAGATGGACTGGTTCTTGCGTTCGGAAATGGCTGAATTCTTCATGGGATCCCTCATCGGGCCGGCGCCCGTTCTTGTTTGATGTCGCTGACACGTCTTCTGACCTTATTTCACGTTTTCCTCAAGTCGGCACCGTCGACAGGCGATTGGGCCTGCCGCCGGGCGCCGCCTTGACCAGTCGACCGATGCGCGTACGAGAGAGGTTCCCTTTTCATCGGGATCGATTATCTTTGGACGGCCCGCGAGGCTCCGCGGAGGGAGCGTCCTACGCAGGCAGGGGAAGCCATGAGCAGGAACGCGAAATCGTCCGCCTTGCAACCATTGCTCCCAAGCCCTTTGCCGTACCGAAACACCTCAATCCTTGCCTGCGCGATGGCGAGCCTGCTGCTGGCCGGCTGCCAGAAGCAGGAGGCAGCCGAACACAGGCTGCCGGTGATGGTGCGCACCGAGACAGTTGCGATCGCAGACTTTTCGCCAAGGACCTCGCTGACCGGCGTGATCGCGGCGCGCACGCTGAACAATCTGTCGTTCCGGGTGGGTGGCCGCGTCGCCGAGCGGCTGGTCGATGTCGGCCAGCATGTCGATCAAGGTGCTGTGCTCGCCCGCATCGATCCGCAGGAGCAGGAATCCGATTTGCGCTCGGCACAGGCCGATCTTGACGCCGCGCAGGCACAGCTGACCCAGTCCGCCGCCGCCTTCGAGCGGCAGAAGACGCTGCTTGCCCAGGGTTTTACGACCAGGCGCGACTATGACGCCGCCGATCAGGCGCTGAAGGTGGCGCAAGGTAGTGTCGATGCCGCACGGAGCGCACTCACCAACGCCCAGCAGAACCTGTCCTACACCGAGCTCAAGGCGGGTGCCGCCGGCGTCATCACCGCCCGCCAGGTCGAAACCGGACAGGTGGTGCAGGCGGCGCAGACCGTCTTCACCGTCGCCGAGGACGGCGATCGCGACGCGGTGTTCAATGTCCAGGAAACATTGGTTGCCAAAACACCGCCATCGCCGACGGTGACGATCACGCTGTTGTCCGACCCGCAGGTGAAGGCCGTGGGCAAGGTGCGCGAAGTCTCGCCAGCGGTGGATCCGGCTTCGGGCTCGATCCGGGTCAAGGTCGCCATTCCCGACACGCCCGCCGGTATGCCACTGGGCGCGGCTGTCATCGGCTCGGTCAGCGCCAGTCCGACGAAGGCTATCCTGTTGCCCTGGCAGGCGCTGACCTCCACTGCCGGCAAACCGGCTGTCTGGATCGTCGACCCCTCGACCAAGGCGGTTGTGACGGCGCCGGTCGAGGTGCTGGCATTCGAATCGGGCACGGTCGTCATCGCCAGCGGGCTGAACGCAGGCCAAAGTGTCGTTACGGCAGGCGGGCAGTTGCTCAGTCCCGGGCAAACGGTCGAGATATCGGGAGCGGGCCAATGAGAAGGCTGCCGCACCTCATGCTTGGCCTGTTTGCACTTGGCACGCTCGTGTCCTGCTCGAAGTCCGAGGAAAAGCCGCCCGAGATCATCCGGCCGGTGCTGTCGATAGTCATCGAGCCGCGCACCACCCAGACCTTCGGCTTTGCCGGCTCGGTCGAGCCGCAGGTCAGTGCCGACCTCGCCTTCCGCCTGCTTGGCCGGGTTGTGTCGCGCGACGTCAATGTCGGCGACATCGTCAGCAAGGGCACGACGATCGCCGCGCTCGACCCGACCGCACTGGAGCTGGCCGTCCAGGCCGCCAAGGCGGAACTCTCCAATACCGAGGCGCAGTTCGCCAACGCCGCAGGCAGCGAGGAACGCCAGCGCCAGCTGCTTGCCGCCGCCAACACCACGCAGGCGGCCTTCGATGCGGCGGAGCAGGCGAGGAAAGCGGCGGAGGCCGGCGTCGAACGGGCCAAGGCCTCACTTGCCAAATCGCAGGAGCAGCTTGGCTACGCGCGGCTGTTCTCGGATTTCGACGGCGTTGTCACCGCCACCGGCGCCGAGGTCGGCCAGACGGTCTCGCCTGGCCAGACGGTCGTCACGGTGGCGCGCTCGGACCTGCGCGAGGCGGTGGTCGACATTCCCGACCAGTTGATCGGTGACCTCACGGCCGGCACGCCATTCCAGGTCATCCTGCAATCGCAGCCGACGATCCAGACCGAGGCCAAGCTGCGCGAGATCGCGCCGCAGGCCGAAGGCTCGACCCGCACGCGGCGCGTGCGGCTGACGCTCACCGATCCGCCGCGAGCCTTCCGACTCGGCTCGACAGTGACGGCGACCCGCGTAACCAAGGTTACGCCGACGATAGAATTGCCCATGTCAGCACTGTTTGAAGGCGACGGCGTCGACAAGGTCTGGATCGTCGATGCGCAGACATCGAGCGTTAACGCCAAAGAAATCAAGGTCGCCGCAAAGGGCGCCGCTACCTTCACCGTCGCCGAAGGGCTGGAAGCCGGTATGCGCGTCGTCACAGCCGGCGTCCACAGCCTGAGCGAAGGCCAGAAGGTCAGAGTGCCAGAGGGCGGCGTCTGATGAAGGGCTTCAATCTCTCCGACTGGGCGCTCAGCCACCGCTCCATGGTCTGGTACTTCATGCTGGTGTTCGTGGTGGCCGGCATCTTCTCCTACCTCAATCTCGGTCGTGAGGAAGATCCCAACTTCACCATCAAGACGATGATCATCCAGGCCAACTGGCCCGGCGCGTCGGTCAAGGAGACCGGGCAGCAGGTGACCGACCGCATAGAGAAGAAGCTCGAGGAGCTCGACAGCCTCGATTTCACCAGATCCGTCACCACCGCCGGCCAGACCGTCATCTTCGTCAACCTGAAGGACACCACCAAGGCGCGCGATGTCGTGCCGAACTGGATTCAGGTCCGCAACATGGTCAACGACATCCGGACGCAGTTTCCGCAAGGCGTGCAGGGGCCGTTCTTCAACGACCGCTTTGGCGATGTCTTCGGAAACATCTACGCCTTCACGTCGGACGGGCTGACGCCGCGCCAGCTGCGCGACTATGTCGAGGACGTCCGCACCAAAATCCTGACCGTGCCGAATGCCGGCAAGGTCGATCTCGTCGGCGCGCAGGACGAGGCGATCTATCTCGAATTCTCGACCCGCCAGATCGCCGCCCTTGGCCTCAACCAGCAAGCGATCATTGCCAGCCTGCAAGCGCAGAACGCGATCACGCCGTCCGGTGTCATCGAGTCCGGACCGGAGCGCATCAGCGTGCGCGTCGGTGGCCAGTTCACGTCCGAAGAAAGTCTGCGTGCCATCAATCTGCGCGTCAACGACCGCTTCTTCCGGCTCAGCGATGTGGCGACGATCACGCGCGGCTATGTCGATCCGCCGACGGCGCTGTTCCGCTTCAATGGCCAGGACGCTATCGCGCTCGCCATCGGCATGAAGCCCAACGCCAATCTGCTGCAGTTCGGCGAGGCGCTGCACACGGAGATGAACAGGGTGCTGGCCGACCTGCCTGTCGGCGTCGGTGTGCATCTGGTCGCGGACCAGCCGGTCATCGTCGAGGAGGCCGTCTCGGGCTTCACGCGCGCGCTGTTCGAGGCGGTCGCCATCGTGCTGGCGGTGTCCTTCATCAGCCTCGGCATGCGCGCCGGCTTCGTCGTGGCGCTGTCGATCCCGCTGGTGCTGGCCATCACCTTCACGGTCATGGCCTATCTCGGCATCTCGCTGCAGCGCATCTCGCTGGGGGCGCTGATCATCGCGCTCGGTCTCCTGGTCGACGACGCGATGATCGCGGTCGAAATGATGGTGGCGCGGCTTGAGGTCGGCGACAATCTGCGCAAAGCGGCGACTTACGTCTACACATCGACTGCCTTCCCAATGCTGACCGGTACGCTGGTGACGGTCGCCGGCTTTATCCCGATCGGCCTCAACAACAGCGCCGCCGGCGAATACACCTTCACCCTGTTCGTCGTCATCGCGGTATCGCTTCTGGTATCATGGATCGTAGCCGTGCTGTTTGCACCTCTACTCGGCGTCACAATTCTTCCGGCGACGATGAAGACGAAGCACCACGACCAGCCGGGTCGCTTCACGTCACTGTTCCGGCGCGTGCTTATCGGCTCTGTGCGGTATCACTGGCTGACCATCATCGCCACGGTGCTGTTGTTTGCCGGCTCGATAGCCGGCTTCGGCCTAGTCCAGCAGCAGTTCTTTCCGCCTTCCGACCGGCCGGAGCTGATCGTCGACTGGAACCTGCCGCAAAACTCGTCGATCACAGAGACCCGGGACCAGATCGAGCGTTTCGAAGGGCGCGCGCTGGCCGGCAACCCCGACATCGATCATTTCAGCTCCTATATCGGCCAGGGCGCGGTGCGCTTCCTGCTCGCCTTCGACGTGCAACCGGCCAATCCGTACTTCGGCCAGACCGTCATCGTCACCAAGAGCATCGAGGCGCGCAACCGGCTGAAGCCGCAACTGGAGAAGCTGCTGCGCGAGGAGTTCGTCGGCACCGATGCCTTCGTCAAGCCGCTCGAACTGGGGCCGCCGGTCGGCCGCCCGGTGCAGTACCGCGTCGGCGGTCCCGACATCCAGACGGTGCGCGGCTTGGCGCAGCAATTCGCCGGCCTCATCTCGACCAATCCGAAGCTTGCCGCGCCAACCTTCGACTGGAACGAGCCCCAGCGTGTGCTGAGGGTCGACGTGCTGCAGGACAAGGCGCGCCAGCTCGGCATCACCTCCTCCGATATCGCCAGCGCACTGAACAGCACGGTCGGCGGCGACACCATCACGCAGGTGCGCGACGCCACCTATCTGATCAACGTCGTGGCGCGCTCACGCGATGCCGAACGCGGCTCGATCAGCACGTTGCAGAACATGCAGTTGCCGACCGGCACCGGCGAGGCGATCCCGCTCGCGGCGGTGGCCAACTTCCGCTACGAGCTGGAGCAGCCGACGGTGTGGCGGCGTAACCGCATTCCGACGATCACCGTGCGCGCCGGATTGGTCGGCGACACGCTGCCGGCGACCGTGGTCAACGAACTGAGGCCAGCCGTCGATACCTTTATCGCCAAGCTGCCGCCGGGCTATTCGGTCGAGACCGCAGGCTCGGTCGAGGAAAGCGCTAAAAGTCAGGGACCGATCGCCGCGGTCGTGCCGCTGATGCTGTTCGTCATGGCGACCATCCTGATGGTGCAGCTGCAGAGCTTCCAGCGCCTGTTCTTGGTCGTTGCTGTCGCCCCGCTCGGCCTGATCGGCGTGGTGGCCGCACTGGTGCCGAGCGGCGCGCCGCTCGGCTTCGTCGCCATCCTCGGCGTGCTGGCGCTGATCGGCATCCTGATCCGCAACTCGGTCATCCTGATCGTGCAGATCGAGGATCTTGTCATTGAAGGCAAGGACCGCTGGGCGGCGGTGATCGAGGCGACGGAGCATCGCATGCGGCCGATTGCCCTGACGGCAGCGGCCGCGAGTCTCGCTCTGATTCCGATTGCACGTGAGGTGTTCTGGGGACCGATGGCCTATGCCATGATGGGCGGCATCATCGCCGGCACCGCGATCACGCTGTTGTTCCTGCCGGCGCTCTACGTGGCGTGGTTCAGGATCAAGGAGCCGAAGCGGGGATTGGGGAGCGAGGACGCGCACGGGGACGCGGTGCCGGAAGGCGGGGCAGCCTGAGAAGGAAATTTCGAGTCGCGCCGCGATAGAAACTACACCCTCACGAACCCTTCGCTCGCCCTAAGCAGATTGCGCGTATAATCCTTCGTCACACGCCGCTCGACAAGGTCGTCCGCGCTCAGATTCTCCACCGCCTCGCCACTTTGCATCACCATCAGCCGCCGGCACATATGGGTGATGATGGCGAGGTCGTGGCTGACCATCAGGAAGGTCAGCTTGCGCCGCCGGCGGACCTCTTCCAAAAGGTTGAGCACTTCCGCCTGTACCGAGGCATCGAGTGCCGAGGTCGGCTCGTCGAGCAGCAGGATCGACGGTTCGAGGATGAGCGCACGCGCGATCGCCACGCGCTGACGCTGGCCGCCCGACAATTGATGCGAGTAGCGGAAGCGAAAACCATTACCGAGGCCAACCTCGTCGAGCGCTCGTTGGATGCGCTTTTCGCCGTCGGCAAAACCATGGATGGCGAGCGGTTCCTGCAGCAGGCGATCGACGGTTTGGCGCGGGTGCAGCGACCCGTACGGATCCTGGAAGACCATCTGCACTTCGCGGTAAAAGGCCTTGTCGCGGCGAGTACCAAGTTTCTTGCCGTTGACGGCGATGCTCCCCGACGCAACCGGCGCTAGGCCGGCGATGGCTCGCAGCAGCGTCGATTTGCCGGAGCCCGATTCTCCGACCAGGCCGAAGGATTCGCCCGGCTGCACGTCGAGGCTGACGCCTTTCAGCGCGTGAAAGCGGTCGAAGATCACTCCCAGCCGGTCGACGGCAATCGCTGCTGTCATGCCGCCCACTCCGGCTTGCGGTCGAGCACCGGCAGCGGGTGACGGTCAGCGCCGATCTTGGGCATGCAGTTGAGCAGGCCGCGCGTATAGGGATGCTCGGCGCGGCCGAGTTCGGACGCCTTGAGCTGTTCGACCACCTTGCCGGCATACATGACGATGACACGGTCGCAGAAGGACGAAACCAGGCGCAAATCGTGCGAGATAAAGATCAGCCCCATGCCGCGCTCGCTGACCAGCCGGTCGAGGATGCCGAGCACATCGAGCTGCACGGTGACGTCGAGCGCTGAGGTCGGCTCGTCGGCGATCATCATTTCCGGTCCGGCGATCAGCATCATGGCGATCATGGCGCGCTGGCCCATGCCGCCGGACACTTCATGCGGATGCAGGTCGAAGACGCGGGCCGGGTCGCGGATCTGCACCGCTTCCAGCATCGCCAGGGCGCGGTCGCGCGCCTCGGCCTTGCCGACCTTTTCATGGGTGCGCAGCGTCTCGACGATCTGGCGGCCGATGCTCATCACCGGATCGAGCGAATATTTCGGATCCTGTAGGATCATGGCGATGCGTTTTCCGCGCAACGCGCGGCGTTCGCGTGGCGAGACGCTGAGCAGGTCGATGCCGTCGAAGGCAAGCTTGTTCGCCGATATCCGGGCCTGCGGCGGCGTGAGCCCCATGATGGCGCGGCCGGTCTGCGACTTGCCGGAGCCGGACTCGCCGACAATGCCGAGCCGTTCGCGGCCAAGCGAGAAGGTGACGCCACGCACCGCCTCGACCAGCCCGGTGCGGGTCGGGAAGGTGACGCGCAGGTCCTCGACGTCGAGAAGCGTGCTCATTGGTCACCACTGCGCGGATCGAGCGCGTCGCGAAGGCCATCGCCAAGCAGGTTGAAGCCAAGGCTGACGATCAGGATGGCAAAGCCCGGCGCACCGGCCACCCACCACTGGTCGAGCACGAAGCGGCGGCCCGACGCGATCATGGTGCCCCATTCGGGCAGCGGCGGCTGCGCGCCGAGGCCAAGGAAGCCGAGACCGGCGGCGGTCAGGATGATGCCGGCCATATCGAGCGTCACCCGGATGATCAGCGAGGAGATGCAGAGCGGCATGATGTGGCGCAGCACGATGCGGAAGGGCGAGGCGCCCATCAATTGCACCGCCTTGATGTAATCGGAATTGCGCACGGTCAGCGTTTCCGCGCGGGCAATTCGAGCGTAGGGCGGCCAGGAGGTGATGGCGATGGCGAGCACCGCATTCTCGATGCCGGGGCCCAGGGCCGCGACAAAGGCCAACGCCAGAATCAGCTTGGGGAAAGCGAGGAAGATGTCGGTGATGCGCATCAGGATCGCATCGGTCCAGCCGCCGGCATAGCCGGCGATGGTGCCGACCAAGAGGCCGATGGGTGCGGCGATGATGGCGACCAGGATGACCACGTAGAGCGTCCAGCGCGAGCCGTAGAGAATGCGCGAGAGGATATCGCGGCCGAGATCGTCGGTCCCGAACCAGTGCTCGGCGCTCGGCGGCAGCAGGCGCGAGCCCTTGAGGTCGCCGAATGTCGGCGAATAGGGCGCCAGCACGCCGGCAGTGGCGGCAACGACCAGCAAGGCAATGATGATGAGCAGGCCGAGAAATGCCAGCCGGTTGGCGGAAAAGCGCCGCCACGCCACATAGGCGCGGCCGAGCCTTGCCTGCATGCGCGACGCCGGGCGCTCGCTGAGCAGCCAGTCGCGACGGGTCTGGATGGCGTCGGCGCTCATGCGGACTTCGTCCTCGGATCGAGCACGCGATAGAGCAGGTCGGAGAGCAGGTTGATGCCGATGAAGACCGAGCCGATGACGATGGTGCCGCCGAGCACTGCATTCATGTCGGCGTTCTGCAGCGAGTTGGTGATGTAGAGGCCGATGCCCGGCCACGAGAACACGGTCTCGGTCAGCACCGAGCCTTCGAGCAGCCCGGCATAAGAGAGCGCAATCACCGTCACCATCGGCACCGCCGCGTTGCGCAGCGCATGGCCCCAGATGATGCGGGTTTCCGACAGGCCCTTGGCGCGCGCCGCGACGATGTATTCCTGGGCGAGCTCGTTGAGCATGAACGAGCGTGTCATGCGGCTGATATAGGCGAGCGAGAAGTAGCCGAGCAGCGAGGCCGGCAGGATGATGTGGCGAAAGGCGTCATAGAAAACATCCCACTGCCCCTGCCACAGGGAATCCAGGAGATAGAAGCCGGTGATCGGCGTGAAGGTGTATTCGTAGACGACGTCGAGCCGGGCCGGGAAGGCGACCCATTGCAGCTTGGCGTAGAACAGCACGAGCGCCAGCAGCCCAAGCCAGAAGATCGGCACGGAATAACCGATCAGGCCGATAATGCGCACGATCTGGTCGATGAGACTGCCACGCCTGACCGCGGCCAGCACGCCAAGCGGCACGCCGAACAATGCACCGATCAGCGTTCCCAATGTCGCCAGTTCCGTCGTTGCCGGAAGGGCGCGGCGAATGTCGGTCATGACCGGATTGGTGGTCAGCACCGAGGTGCCGAAATCACCATGCACCGCACTTTTCACATAGATGTAGAACTGCTCGACCAGCGGCAGGTCGAGGCCCATCTCGCGGCGCGTGCGCTCGACGACATTGGCCGGCGCCCGATCGCCGAGCACCGCCAGCACCGGGTCGATCGGGATGACACGGCCGATGAAGAAGGTCACCGCGAGCAGACCAAGATAGGTCGTGATCGCGATGACCAGGAAACGGCCGAGCGATGATGCAAGGGCGACGGCGCGGGCGCTGCGGCGCCCGCCCTCGTTTTCAATCGCGCTCATGCGGCGCGTCCGTCGGCGTTATTCCTTGGAAACCGGCCCGACGAAGTTGCTGTCGAAGCTCGGGCCGAGTGCGAAGCCCTTGAGGTTCTTGCGCAGGCCGGCCACTTCCAGCTGCTGATGGATAACGACGAAGGGGCTGGTGTCGAGGATCTTCTTCTCGAGATCCTGGTACATCGCCGCGCGCTTGCCCGCGTCCTTCTCAAGCAGGGCCGCTTCCGTCTGCTTGGTCAGGTCCGGAATGTCCCAGGCGTTGCGCCAGGCGAGCGTCTTGGTCTTGCCTGCATCCGAATTGTCCGGGTTCGAGGCAAAGGTCTGGGCGTTGGAGTTCGGATCGAAATAATCCTGGCCCCACTGGCCGATATAGATGTCGTGGTTGCGGGCGCGGTATTTGGTCAGCGTCTGCTTGCCGTCGCCGGGAATGATCTCCAGCTTGATGCCGGCCTGGCCGAGCGTCTGCTGGATCGATTCCGCCATGCCGGTGGTCGGCTGACCAGTGCGTACATCCATGGTTACGCTGAAGCCGTCGGCCAGACCGGCCTTGGCCAGCAATTCCTTGGCCTTGGCAACATCGAGCTTGAACGGATTCTCATCGAGTTCACCCAGCACGCCCTTCGGCAGGAAGGTCTGGTGGATCTCGCCGATGCCCTTGAGGATGGTCGAGCCCAAAGCATCATAGTCGACAAGATACTTGAACGCCTGTCGCACCTCGGGTTTGGCGAGGTTCGGATTCTTCTGGTTGAGGCTGATGTAATAGACCGTGCCCTTCGGCGCACTGGTGGTGGTCAAATCGGCCTTCTTGGCGATGGCGTCGAGGTCGTTGGGCTCGAGGTTGCGGGCAACGTCGATGTCGCCGGCTTCGAGCGCCAGCCGCTGGGCCGAGCTTTCCTTCATGTTGCGGTAGATGACGCGGGCAAGCTTGGCCTTTTCGCCGAAGTAATTGTCGTTGCGCTCCATGACGACGGCTTCGTTGGCGCGCCATTCGCGCAGCTTGAAGACGCCGGAGCCGGCGTAGCCGGTTTTCAGCCAGGCATTGCCGAAATCATTGTCCCATTTGTAGTCGGCACTCGGCGTGACCGCGGCGACATGTTCCTTGACCAGCTTGGCATCGACCACCGAAGCAACGGTTGCCGACAGGCAGTTCAAGACGAAGCTCGGTGCATAGGCCTTGTCGACTACGAACTGGAAGGTGGTGTCGTCGACCGCCTTGGCCTTCTCGGTGACGTTGTCGCCACTGATGCCGAACTGGTCGATGATGAAGGCCGGGCTCTTGTCCAGCTTTACGGCGCGCTCGAAGGAATAGGCGACATCGGCCGCGGTGATCGGATTGCCCGACGCGAATTTCAGGCCGGGCTTGAGCTTGAACGTGTAGGTCAGGCCGTCGTCGGAAACGGTCCAGCTTTCGGCGAGGTCGCCCTTGACCTTCGAGGTGTCGCTGAGGTCGAGACGGACGAGCAGATCATAGGTGTTGCCGGTGACCTCGGCGGTCGACAACTCGAACGCCTCGCCCGGATCCATGGAGATGATGTCGTCGATCGCGAAACCTTCGACCAGGGTGTCGGCGGGGGTGACCGCGCCCGCTGGCGCGCCGGCCAGGAGCAGCGCGGACATGGCGGCACCCGCGAGCAGGATGCGCGAGCGTAGAGCAAACTTTTCCATCATCATTGTGATTGTTCCCTGTTTTGTTGACCTGAGTTCCCGGCTCAGGATTGCAGTATTCTTTTCGGGGCCGACAATGGCCCTCTGCCCACTTACCGTCGTGGTTTTTGTCCAATTGGTCAACACCATATCCGGCGGCATTCTGGCCCGCAACGAGCATTTGCAAGACAGCGTATTGGACCAGAATGGGCTGGGGCGAGTCGATGCACGCGCCGGCTAATTGATGCCGACAATCGGGAAAAATCTGCTAAATATCGGAGCTACTTCAGCGCCGCGACCAGATCGGCATCGGGAAAACAGGTAGCGGCGCGGCCATTCTTGGCCTGCCACTTGCCGATCGACCGGCGGGTCTTGAAGCCGGGCAGCCCGTCGGCGCTGCCGACGTCATAGCCCTTGGCCTCCAGCGCCCGCTGCAAGGCGGCGATGTCCGACCGATAGAGCCCGCCGACCGCGCCCCAGCTGCCGGCAAAATTGGCGTCGCCATGGGCGATGCGATCGGCGCCGTGGCCGATGAACAGCGCGTAGAGGTCGCTGGTGTTGTATTCCTTCAGCACGTAGAAATTGGGTGTGGCGATGAAGGCCGGCCCGCTGCGCCCAGCCGGCATCAGCAGGAAGCCTTCGGCTTTCAGCTCGCTCGCCGGAAACGGCTTGCCGCCAACGCGCTTGATGCCCATGTCGGCCCATTGCGAAATTGTCTTGCCCTGGTCCGGACCTTCCAGCGAACAGGAGACCGTCTCCGGGACGGTCACCTCAAAACCCCAGCCTCGCCCTCTCACCCAGCCATAGTGGACGAGGTAGTTGGCGATCGAGGCCAGCACGTCCGGCGTCGAGCTCCAGATGTCGACACGGCCATCGCCGTCGAAATCGACGGCATGCTTCAGGAACGAAGTCGGCATGAATTGCGGCTGGCCGAGCGCGCCGGCCCAGGATGACTTCATTGCGCCGACCGGGGCCAGGCCGCGCTCGACGATTTCCAGTGCGGCCAAAAGCTCTGTGCGAAAGAAATCCTTCTTGGTCGACATGAACGCCTTGGTGCCCAGCACCTCGAAGGCATCGTAGGGCATTTTCGCCGCGCCGAAGCCGGTTTCACGGCCCCAGATCGCCAGCGGCACTTCGCCCGGCACGCCATAGCGCTTTTCGATGGCGGCCAGCGTGCGGGCATTGGTCGCTTCGCGCGCCCGACCGCCGGCCGTCACCGCACCAATGGTCTTCTCGGCGAAATAGGCGCCGGGTGAGCCGAATTCGGCCTGATGCTGTTTCTGCGGCGTGGTCGCCTTTTCGCCCGGCTTGACCAGGTCGGGCAGCTTCAGATTGGGCTTGATGCCATCGAAAGCGGCGTCGAAGGTTTTTTTGGAAATGCCTTTCGCCTTCGCTTCCGGCCACAGGTCGTTCTGCAGCCAGGCGCGGAATTGGTCGTCGATTTTTGCAGCGGAGGCGGGGGATGAAGCGCCCAACGCCATAAGGATTGCGAGGAAAATCGTGACGAGTCGTTCATAGAGGCTGCGGTCCTTCCCACCCCCCTCTGTCCTGCCGGACATCTCCCCCGCAAGGGGGGAGATTGGCAGTTGCGACCGCATCGCCAACCTTGCAACGTCGCAGATTGGCGAAAGCAAACGTGACATCCGATCTCCCCCCTTGCGGGGGAGATGTCCGGCAGGACAGAGGGGGGTGGGACGGAGTGCAATCGCTTGGAGAAAACCGCCCATCACAGATCCTTCTCCGCCAATTGCGTCAAAACGCCGTCCGCGAGCGAAGTGCGGCAGCCAGCGTGCCCTCGTCGAGATAGTCGAGCTCGCCGCCGACCGGTACGCCATGCGCAAGGCGTGTCACCTTGATGTCGAAGCCGGACAGCTGATCTGTGAGGTAGTGCGCGGTGGTCTGGCCCTCGACCGTCGCGTTGACGGCGAGGATGATCTCCTTGACCTCGCCGCCGGCGACGCGGTCGATCAGCGAGCGGATGTTGAGCTGGTCGGGGCCGATACCGTCGAGCGGCGACAGCGTGCCGCCGAGCACGTGGTAGCGCACATTCATCGCTGCCGCCCGCTCCAGCGCCCATAGGTCGGAAACGTCCTCGACGACGATGATGGTGCCGGCGTCACGGCGCGGATCGGTGCAGATCATGCATGGGTCCGACGTATCGACATTGCCGCAGGTCGAGCAGATGCGCACCTTGTCGGCAGCCTCGGCCATGGCTGCGGCGAGCGGCGACAACAGCTGCTCCTTCTTCTTGATCAGATGCAGTGCCGCACGCCTGGCCGAACGGGGCCCCAGCCCCGGCACCTTGGCCAGGAGCTGGATCAGGCGTTCGATCTCCGGACCGGCGATTCGCTTGGACATCGCTCTGATCTAGGATTTTTCAGTGCGCTTTGGAACATCCCGCGTCTGCATGACCCGCCATATTGTCCTGGCGGGCCATGGAGTACGGATCAGTTGACCTCGAGCGGGCGGCTCTGGCTGGCGATCATCGCGCCGATGGCGTCAGTGTTCTCCGGTGTCGACTGGAATCCCATCGACGCCTCTTGCGGCGCGTTCGCAACCGAGGAAATGACCGGCTTGGCCAGAGTTCCGCCAAAACGGGCGGCATCCGGTTCCTCCATCGGTTCTTGCATCGCCACCACCGTCGGCTCGGCCGAGGTGCGCAGGGGTTTCGCGGTCGGAACCGCCGCGGCGGTCACATAGGTCTGCTGGGCAGGCGCGGATCGGACGGTTGCCGGCTTGGCCGGACGCACCGGCTCGGCGGAAGCGACAAGCGTCACTGGTGCTGCCGGCTTCACGGGCGCCGCCGAGGCGATGGCGACCTGCGGCTCATCCGGCAGCGGCTGCCAATTGCGGCCACGCTTCTCGTAGAAGGCATTGCCGCCGGCAACCATGGTGTAATGCATGTTCTTGTAAGGGAAACGCAGCCCGGCGGTGTGGAAATACATCGTGTTCTTCAGCTTGCCCTTGCGCTCACCCTTGAGCACGGCGTCGGCGGCTTCCTCGACATCGGGCATCGCCCGCGAATTCATCGGCCGGGTCATGACGCCGGGCGCGAACTGCCCGGGCTCGCCCACCACCTCGCAGATGGTGCTGCCGTGGTTGCCGGAGCGCAGCCGGTTCATGACCACCGTGCCGACCGCGATCATGCCGTCGCGGCTCGACCGGTTGGACTCGAAGAACATCGCCCGTTCCAGGCATTCCCTGTCCTTTGGCGTGTGACTGTAAGATCGGGAACTCAGGAAACTCGGGGTGATGGCGTCGGTCAGGCTGGCGACGGACATGCCGTGCGAGGTGGTCTGGCTGCAGGCAGCCAAAAACAAGGGTGAAATGACGGCGCCGAGCAACAGCGGCGTCTTCCATCGCATGGAAATCAAAAGGTAACCCTCACTTCGATGCCCGCCCCCAGGCTGCGGCAAGAATGAGACACTTTCAGGCAAAATGATGGCTAAAACGTTATTAGCGAGGCACTGTTGCCAAACTGGCACAGTTGCATGGCTTTATTCTGTCAACGCGCCGCAGCCATCGAGACCGGCTGACCAGGTTCGACCTCTTCGACTTTCTCCGAAAACAGGCCGCGCCTGAGGAACAGCGCCAGTGCCTCCCTGGCCGTCGGCGCGATCTTTCCCGGCCAGTCGCTTTCGATGAATTCGGCCTTGGTGAAGTCTGGATTTGTCTCGCAGGCCGCCTCCAGGAATTCGGCGATCTCGAGCACGACCACACGCTCGTCCTTCGACAGTGCCGACGTGCCCGCCTCGATAGACGGGCGATGCACGTAATCCTCGAACAGGTCGAAGTAGCCCCTGATGCCGACAAGATCGACGCCGGCGTCGCAATCGGCCAGGATTTCCAGGATCTCGTAGATCCTGCTGCGAACACGCTGCTCGATCAGTCTTTCGGAGGGCTCTTCGATCATGGGCGTACCGCCACCGAACGTTAGAAGGGCAGTTTCATTCCTGGCGGGATCGGCAGGCCGGCGGTCAGCGCCTTGGTCTTTTCCTGCATGATCTGCTCGACCTTGGTCTTGGCGTCGTTGTGGGCGGCGAGCACCAGGTCCTCCAGGATCTCGACATCATCCTCCTTGAACAGGGAGCGATCGATCTTCAGCGACTTCATCTCGAATTTTCCGGTCAGCGTCACGTTGACCAGGCCGCCGCCGGCCTGGCCGGACGCTTCCAGCGTGGCGATCTCGTCCTGCATGGCCTGGAACTTGGCCTGCATTTCCTTCGCCTTGCCCATCAGGCCCAGAAGATCTTTCATGGTCGCGTCCTTTGCGGATTCATGGCTGTGGTCAGGTTTCGTCGTCGTCCGCTGGCGGCTCGACCGGCACTTCGGCCTCGGTCGTATCGGTTTCCGGCGAGTCGGGAATGCGCACGTCGATGATCTTGGCGCCGGGGAACCGCGCCAGAATGGCAGCGACGGTAGGATCGCTCTTGGCATCGAGGAAGGCGGTCTCGCGCTTGGTCGATTCCATTTCGGCGAGCGTCTGGCCGCCCTCTTCCTTCGACAGCGAGACCAGCCAGCTGCGGCCGGTCCAGGCGCGCAGTTTCGTCGTCAGGTCGTTGAGCAGCATCTTGGGCGCATCAGCGGTCAGACCGACATCGATGCGGCCGGGCTCGATGCGCACAAGACGGATACAGCTCTTGACCAGCACCTTGAAAGCGATGTCACGCTGCGCGTCGGCAAGGGCAATGATGTCGGCCAGCGATTTCAACGGAACCTGCGGCGTCTCCAGCACCGGTTGCGGGGGCGCGACGAAAGCGGCTGGCGCGGGCGTGGCCTCGACCAACCGCATGGTCTGCGCGCCGCCTGGCCCGGATGGCATGCGGGTCTGTGCAACCGCGCTGGCGCCGCCACCATTGCCGGAACCCGTGGGCGCGCCGTTGGGGCGCGACACGCCATTTGGAACCGGCGCTGCGCCCTCAAGCGATCTCAACGCCTCGTCCAGCGTCGGCAGGTCGGCGGCGTGGGCCAGCCGGATCAGCACCATCTCGGCGGCGCTCACCGGCCGGTTGGAGGACTGCACCTCGGGGATGCCCTTGAGCAGCATCTGCCATGTCCGCGACAGCACCCTGACCGACAGTGTCCTGGCGAAATCCGCGCCGCGTTGCCGCTCGTCCTGCGACAGCGCAGCGTCGTCGACTGCCGACGGCACGAAACGCAGCCGGGTGACGAGATGGTTGAACTCGGCAAGATCGGTCAGCACGGCAGCCGGATCGGCGCCGGTGTCGTACTGTGCGCGGAATTCCCCGAGAGCGGCGGCCACATCGCCCTTCATCACATGTTCGAACAGGTCGACGATGCGGGCACGGTCGGCCAGCCCCAGCATCGCCCGCACCGCGTCGGCGCTGACGGAGCCCGCGCCATGGGCGATCGCCTGGTCAAGGATGGAGAGCGAATCACGGGCAGACCCTTCGGCGGCGCGGGCTATCATTGCCAGCGCTTCGTCGTCGACCGAAATGCCTTCCTTGACTGAGATCGAGGAGAGGTGCGCGACCAGCGCGCCGGCATCGATGCGCCTGAGGTCGAAGCGCTGGCAGCGCGACAGGACGGTGATCGGAACCTTGCGGATTTCGGTGGTGGCGAAGATGAATTTGACGTGCGGCGGCGGCTCTTCCAGCGTCTTCAGCAGGCCGTTGAAGGCCTGCGTGGAAAGCATGTGCACTTCGTCGATGATGTAGACCTTGTAGCGGGCCGAGACCGGCGCATAGCGCACGCGCTCGATGATATCCCTGATGTCGTCGATGCCGGTGTGCGAAGCGGCATCCATCTCGATGACGTCGACATGGCGGCCTTCCATGATCGCCTGGCAATGCTCGCCCAGCACGGCAAGGTCAACCGAAGGCTGGTCGACGGTCGGAGTTTTATAGTTCAGGGCCCGCGCCAGTATGCGCGCCGTCGTGGTCTTGCCGACACCGCGCACGCCCGTCAGCATCCAGGCCTGGGCAATGCGGCCGGTGGCAAAGGCGTTGGTGAGGGTGCGCACCATCGGCTCCTGGCCGACCAGCTCGGAGAAGTTCGAAGGACGGTACTTGCGCGCCAGCACCCGATAGGCAGCGGCCTTGTCCGTTCCCGAATTTCCGGCTTCGCTCATTCGCCCGTAAAGCTCCAAAGGGCCACGCCCGAAGGCGGCCTATTTCTGCGCATAGTCTCGCCCGCGCAGCAATGCGTCGTCAATGTCGCGAGAGGAGCCGATGAGGTGGGAGGCTGGAACAATGACCCGTTCCGGGCTCGTTAGGGCTGCTTCCTTCCGGACCTGACCCGGTTGGCGAGTGGATCGTCCACCACCAACCTCCCGCTGTCCATATCGGCAATTCGGCGATGAAATGCAAGTGCGCAGGCGAATCGGCATCACGAACCGCTGGGGATCAATGATTCGCTTGCAGCCCTGTTGCAGCCGCTCTAGCGTTTATGAGTTTGAGGAAACCAAGAAAAGCAAGGGAAACGCCGATGCTGCCGGGCCTTAAGGCCGGATTCACGCTGGATGCCCGGCTGGAGGCGGACAGCGAACAGTTGATGTGGCTTGGGCTGTGCGAATTGCGGGTGATGAACGACCGGCGCTGGCCATGGCTGCTGCTGGTGCCGCAGCGGCCGGGCGCGGAAGAAATCCACGACATGACGCCGCTCGACCAGGCAATGCTGACCTTCGAGACCAATATGGTGGCGCAGGCGCTGAAGAAGGCCACCGGCTGCACCAAGATCAACACCGGCGCGCTCGGCAACATCGTGCGCCAACTGCACATCCATGTCGTCGCGCGTTCAGAGGGCGATCCCGGCTGGCCAGGCCCGGTGTGGGGACACGGCCTGCGCGAGCCCTATCAGCGTTCCGACCTGCGCCGGTTTGCCCAAACGATAAGGGCGGCGCTATAAGCCTTCCCCGTGTCCATCCCAAAGCATCAGAGTCCGCATGAGCTTCCGCCTGTTTGACGCGCCGCTGCGCGAGCCGAGCCAGTTCGTCGGCTTTGCCGGCAACATCATCGACCGGCAATCCGAAAACCGCGCCGACGATTCCGTCGACAAGGCGCTGGCCGATCCGACGACGCGGCTGCTTCTGATGAATGGCGGCCGACTCTACCTGAAGCTCGGCGATGGTGACGGCCTCGACCCCTGGTTTCGCGCCGCCGAGAGCGAGCCGTTCAAGGTTTCTTTCGCCCACGGCGTCCTGCTCGGCTTTTCCGACCTGGGACCCATCTTGGCGGTACCAGCCGGCGTCGAGGCCGAACACTTGCCCGAGACCGTCAAGGCGATCGACTATCGCTCGGTCTACATGCAAGGGCTGATCGATGAGGCGGCCGCCGGCGCGATGGCGCAAGGCGCTGCCCTGCTCGCCTGGCATGCAAGCCATCGCTTCTGCAGCAAATGCGGCACCGAATCACAGATGCGGGCCGGCGGCTACAAACGGCATTGCCCAAATTGCGGCACCGAGCATTTTCCGCGCACCGACCCGGTGGCGATCATGCTGACGGCGACGCGGGACAAATGCCTGCTCGGGCGCGGCCGGCATTTCGGACCGGGCATGTATTCGGCCCTTGCCGGCTTCATCGAGCCGGGCGAGACGATCGAAGCGGCGGTGCGCCGCGAAACGCTGGAGGAGGCTGGGATCCGGCTCGGCCGTGTCGTCTATCACGCCAGCCAGCCCTGGCCGTTTCCCTATTCGCTGATGATCGGCTGCTTCGGCGAGCCGCTCAACGACGACATCCAGGCCGACCTCAACGAGCTTGAAGACTGCCGCTGGTTTGCCCGCGACGAGGTGCGCTTGATGCTGACCAGGGAACATCCGGGTGATCTGGTCACGCCACCGAAAGGCGCCATTGCGCATCACCTCATCCGCGCCTGGGTGGACAGCGAATAATGGCAGCCAAATACCGAAAGACATTGCAGGAGCAGAAAATGATCCGTCACACCGTCGTCTTCACGCTGAAGCACCCGCCGCATTCGCTGGAGGAGAAGAGGTTCCTGGTCGACGCCAAGAAAGCCCTCTCGGCGATCAGGGGCGTTGCGCATTTCGAGCAATTGCGGCAGGTCAGCCCGAAGAACGATTACCGCTTCGGCTTCTCGATGGAGTTCGCCGACCAGGCCGCCTACAACAGATACAACGACCACCCCGACCACGTCGCCTTCGTGCGCGACCGCTGGATCCCGGAAGTCGAGACCTTCATGGAGATCGACTACGTGCCGCTGGGTGCGGTGATTTAGTCAGCCACCTTCCACTGCTCGCGTGACTCACTGGCCGGATAGACGCCCAGGATCCGCACTTCGCGGGAGAAGAAACGAAGCTCGTCCAGCGCCAGCTTGACCAGCGGATCGTCGGGATGGCCCTCAATGTCGGCGTAAAACAGCGTCGCGGTGAACGCCCCCAACTGGTAGCTCTCCAGCTTGGTCATGTTGATGCCGTTGGTGGCGAAACCGCCCATTGCCTTGTAGAGCGCGGCCGGCACGTTGCGGACGCGGAAGATGAATGTCGTCATCATCTTGGTGTCGGCTGACGGGCGTTCGGCCCATTGCTTGTTCTTGGTCAGAACGACAAAGCGGGTGACGTTGGAATCGGTGTCCTCGACATTCTCCTCAATGATGTCGAGCCCGTAGAGCTCTGCCGCGAGCGCCGGGGCGAGCGACGCCATGGTGCGGTCCTTGACCTCCGAAACCAGCTTCGCCGAACCCGCCGTATCGCCGGCGACCACCGGCTTCCAGCCATTCTTGCGGATGTATTTGCGGCACTGGCCAAGCGCGTGGATGTGGCTGTGCACGGTCTTGATCTCGTTGCGTTTGACGCCGGGCAGCACCATCAGCTGGAAATGGATTGGCAGGAAATATTCGCCGACGATGTGCAGCCTTGATTCCGGCAACAGATGGTGGATGTCGGCGACGCGCCCGGCGATGGTGTTCTCGATCGGGATCATGGCGAGGTCGGCCTTGCCCGTCTCGACCGCGTTGAACGCATCCTCGAAGGTTGGGCACGGCAACGGATCCATCGAGGGATAGACGTTGCGGCTGGCGGTGTCGGAATTGGCGCCCGGCTCGCCCTGGAAGGATATTCTGTTGGTCTTTTCAGGCATGCCCAAGTACTCGGTTCAAAGTGTCTCTGTTCGAAGGGATGGTTCAGTGTGAAAGGATGGTTCTGGCGCGTTCGAGGTCTTGCGGCGTGTCGACGCCAAGCGGCAATGAACGCACGATCTCGGCATCGATGCGCATACCGGCTTCCAGTGCCCGCAGCTGTTCCAGCCGTTCGCGCCGTTCGAGCGGCGACGGCTTCAGCGCCACGAAGCGCTCGAGTGCTGCGCGCCGATAGGCGTAGAGGCCGACATGGTGGTACAGCGCGCCCTCGCCCCATGGTGCGGTGGCGCGGGTGAAATAGAGCGCCCTCAGCCTGGTGCCGGAGAGCGGCGAGCCGACGATCTTGACGACGTTGGGATTGGTCTTTTCCTCGTCGCGGACGATCTCGACGCCGAGCGTGGCGATATCCACCGCCCTGTCCTCGAACGGCCTGAGCGACGCGGCGATGATTTCCGGATCGATTGTCGGCAAATCGCCTTGCACATTGACGATCGTTTCGACCTTGCGTTCGGGATCAAGCGCAACCAAGGCCTCGTGGATGCGATCGGAGCCGGATTCGTGATCCATGCGCGTCATCACGGCCTCGAAACCATGCGCGCGCACCGCTTCCGCCACGCTTTGCGTGTCGGTCGCCACCACGACCCGGCCGAGGCCGGCCTCGGCCGCGCGGCGGGCAACATGGACGATCATCGGCGCGCCGGCGATGTCGGCCAGCGGCTTGCCCGGCAGGCGGGTCGAGGCCATGCGGGCCGGGATCAGGATCAGCGTGGACATGCGCGTTGCACGGCGTCTCAAAAGGGGAAGGGAAAAGTGGCAAAAGGTCTCACTGGAAGCGCCCTTATAGGTGTTGCAACGCCGGAGCAAAAGACCTAGTTTCCGCCCGATTTGACCGCCTTAGCAGGGTGGGTCACGATACCGACGGACGGAGTGGACGGATCGGTCCGCCGGAAAAGGGAGCAAGGGGCGTATGGATTCCAACGAAGTCAACAAGCTGCTCGCCGGATTGCTCGGAACTGTTTTCGTGGTCTTCTCGGTTGGCCTTGTGTCCGATGCGCTGTTTGCCTCGCCGGCGCCGGAAAAGCCCGGCTTCGCCATCGAAGCCACCGAGCCCGCCGAAGGCGGCCCGGCCGCTCCGGCTGCCGAAGCCAAGCCGATTGCCGACCTTCTGGCGACCGCCAATGTCGAAGCGGGCGCTGCCGTGTTCAAGAAGTGCCAGGCCTGCCATTCCGGTGAAAAGGGCGGCCCCAACAAGGTCGGCCCCGATCTGTGGGATCTCATCGACCGTCCAGTTGGCGAGCATGAAGGCTTTGCCTATTCGGCCGGCATGAAGGAATTCTCCAAGGGCGGCACCGAGAAGTGGACCTATGACAACATCAACCACTTCATCACCTCGCCGAAGAAATTCGTGAAGGGCACGGCCATGGGCTTTGCCGGCCTGCCCAAGGACGAGGACCGCGCCAACGTCATCGCCTATCTGCGCACGCTGTCCGACAATCCCAAGCCGCTGCCGGCGCCAGGGGCCGCAGCCGACGCAACGGCACCCGCCAAGCCTGCCGAAGCAGCCGCCCCGGCCAAGCCGGCCGAGGGTGCTGCTCCCGCCAAGCCGGCGGCTCCGGCCGCGCCAGCCCCCGCCGCCCCGGCTCCAGCCGCTCCGGCACCGGCGCCTGCCCAATAAACAAATTGTAACCTCAACGATCTTGAAAAAGCCGGGTTCAGCCCGGCTTTTTTGTTAGCAAGATCGCATATGCAGCGACAAAGCCGCGCATTGCGGTTTTCACGAGCGGCAAATCAACTAGATTGCCTTTCTGGGATGGACACGCAGCGCGAAGAGGACAGTGCATGACGGTGGGCCGAACGCTTCTCAAATCGTTGCTGGCGGCAGCCCTGCTGGCGGCAGGATTGCAAGCGACACAAGCCGACGAATGGCGCACCACCTCCTCGCTGATCGGCGAGTCCAAATACGGCGACAATTTCCAGCACTACGACTACGTCAACCCGAACGCGCCCAAGGGAGGCACGCTGAATTCGGTGGTGCCCGGCACCTATGACAGCTTCAACCCCTATATCGTCCAGGGATCGCCGGCCGCCGGACTGGTCGGATTCGGCGGGGGCCTGCTCTATGACACTCTGATGGAGCAGGCGACCGACGAAGGCAGCACCAGCCATCCGCTGATCGCCGAAGCCTACAAATATCCGGCCGACTATTCCTCCGCGACCTACCGGCTCGACCCGCGCGCCAAATGGCATGACGGCCATCCGATCACCGTCGACGACGTGATCTGGTCGTTCCAGGTGCTGAAGGCGAACAGCCCGCAATACAGCCGCTATTTCGAAAACGTCACCGATGCGGTCGCCGTCTCCGACCGCGAGGTCGAGTTCCATTTCAACCAGAAGGGCAACCGGGAATTGCCGAAGATCATCGGCGATCTTGCCGTGCTGCCGAAACACTGGTGGGAAGGCACCGATGCCAACGGCAAGAAGCGCGACGTGACCAAGCCGACGCTGGAAATTCCGCTCGGTTCGGCCGCCTACAAGATCGCCAGTTTCAAGCCCGGCTCGGAAATCATCTGGCAGCGCGTGCCCGACTACTGGGCAGCCAAACTGCCGGTGAAGATCGGCCGCGAGAATTTCGACACGCGACGCTACACCTATATACTCGACGACAACGCCGCCTGGCTGGCCTTCACCAAGGGCGGGCTGGAAGACATCAACCGCGAATACAGCTCGCGCAAATGGGCAACGGCTTACAATTTTCCTGCATTCAAAGCCGGTGATGTCGTCAAGAAGGACTTCCAGACCCAGGCGCCACAGGCGATGCAGGGTTTCGTCCTCAACCAGCGGCGGCCGCTGTTCCAGGACCGGCTGGTGCGTGAAGCGCTGACAATCCCGTTCGATTTCGAGAGCATGAACCGCACGCTGTTCTTCGGCTTCAACACCCGCACATCGAGCTATTTCCAGGGTACCGAACTGGCATCGAGCGGATTGCCGCAAGGCAAGGAGCTGGAAATCCTGGAAAAATATCGCGACAAGCTGCCGCCCGAACTCTTCACCCAGGAATTCAAGCTGCCGGTCTACGATTCCCCGCAATCGGAACGAAAGTACCTGAAACAGGCGGTTGATCTGTTCGCCAAGGCCGGCTGGGTGATCAAGGGCGGCAAGATGGTCAATGCCAAGACCGGAGCGCCGTTCAAGTTCGAAATTCTCGGCTGGAACGACACCGACCAGGTGATCGCCAGCCCCTATATCGACAATCTGCGCAAGATCGGTGTCGACGCCACGCTGCGCATCATCGACCAGACGCAGTACATCAACCGCGTCAACAATTTCGATTTCGATGTCGTCACGGGGCTTCTCCAGCAGTCGGATTCGCCGGGCAACGAGCAACGCGACTTCTGGAGTTCGAAAGCCGCCGATGCGCCGGGGTCGCGCAATCTGATGGGCATCAAGGATCCGATCATCGACGCGCTGGTCGACCGCATCATCTTCGCCACCGATCGCGACGACCTTGTCGCCGCCACCCACGCGCTCGACCGTATCCTGTTGTGGAACTTCTACGTCGTACCGCAATATCACCGGTCCGCCGTCTGGCTGGCCTATTGGGACAAGTTCGGCTTTCCATACAAGCAGCCCGCCTATGTCGGCGCCGACATCGATTCGTGGTGGATCGACCTCGATAAGGAAAAGGCGCTGGCGGCCAAGTACAAGGGCGGCAATTGATGGCGGTCCTTGCCCGCCGCGATTTCCTGGCATTGGGCGGTGCCGCCACCGCCGCCGCCCTGCTGCCCGGCCGAGCCTTCGCCACCGTCCCGACTGGCGTAAAACTGCACGGCCTGTCGGCTTTCGGCGATCTCAAATACAAGCCGGACTTCCCGCATTTCGACTATGTCAATCCGGACGCGCCCAAGGGCGGCCAGATGAATTTCGCGCCACCGAACGCCACCTTGAATCAGAGCTTCCTGACTTTCAACACATTGAATTCCCTGGTGTTGAAAGGAGATTCACCGCCGCGAACGGAGCTTTGTTTCGATTCTCTGATGGCAAGCGCGCTCGATGAGCCGGATGCGGTCTATGGCCTGCTTGCCGAGTCCGTCACCTTGTCGCAAGACCGCAATGGCTTCCGTTTCAGCCTACGACCGCAAGCCCGCTTCAACGACGGTTCGCCGCTGACCGCTGAAGACGTTGCCTTCGCGTTGAAGCTTTACAAAGACCAAGGCCATCCAAACCTTTCCAAGGCGCTGCGGTACATGACGGAAGCGGTCGCGGTCGATCCCACCACTCTCGACCTGACCTTCAACGGCGAACAGTCGCCGCAGAACATCCTTGCGATCGTGGCAATGCCGATCGTGTCCAAGGCCTTTTATACGGCCAATCATTTCGATGCCTCGACGATGACACCGCCGCTAGGCTCGGGGCCTTACAAGATAGGGCGCGTAGTAGCCGGACAGACTGTCGAATATGACCGCGTCGCCGACTATTGGGGTCGCGATCTAGCCGTGAACCGTGGCCTCTACAATTTCGACCGCATCCGCATCGACTTCTATCTTGATCGGCAGGCGGCTTTTGAAGCCTTCAAGAAAGGCGACACGCATTTTCGCGAGGAATTCACCGCGCGGGTATGGGCGACCGGATACGACTTTCCGGCGCTGAAGGATGGCAAGATCGTCAAACGGGAATTTCCCGGTGAGAAGACGCCAGACATGCAGGGCGTGGCGTTGAATCAACGTCGTCCCCAATTTCGCGACGAGCGGGTACGGCGGGCGATCGCCAGATGCTTCGATTTCGAATGGATGAAGCGGGCCCTGTTTTACGGCTCCTACGAGCGCTCTCAATCGAACTTCGAACGGTCGGATTATAAGGCCGAAGGTCTGCCATCGCCTGGCGAATTGGCCCTGCTCGAGCCGTTCCGGGCCGAGTTGCCACCAGAGGTCTTTGGCGAAGCCGTGACGCAGCCTCTGTCCGACGGCTCGGGCCATGACCGCAAGCTCCTGGGCGAGGCTTCGAGATTGCTTGCGCAAGCCGGCTGGAAACGTGCGGGCAGTTTCGTCGTCAACGACAAGGGTGAGCGCCTGCAGGTTGAAATGCTGGCGGAGGATGACGGCATCGTTCGCATCTTCACCCCATGGTCCGAGAATATGAAGGCGATCGGGATCGACGCCTCGATCCGGCAAGTCGATTCGGCACAGTATGAACAGCGGCACAGTGATTTCGACTTCGATCTTACCGTGCTGCATTGGTCGATCGGAGCGACGCCGACTAACGACGGCCTGGAGATGCTCTATGATTCCCGAATGGCGAAAACGCCGGGGCAACGCAACTATCCGGGCACGGAAAGCAAGGCCATCGACGCGCTGATCGTCGCTGCCGGCAAGGCGCGAAGCCGAAACGAACTCGTCACCGCACTCAGGGCGCTCGACCGGGTCTTGCGTGCACGGCTAGACTGGATTCCAACATACTATCTGGCGAATCACCGCGTCGCCTATTGGGACATGTTCGACTTCGTCGAGCAAAAGCCCGATTTCGGCTTTCCGGTCGAGACGCTGTGGTGGTTCGATAAGGGCAAGGCGGCAAAAATTGGCAAAGGCTGAGATGTTCGCTCAAGCAGGGCAAAAGACCTGATGGGCGCTTATATCCTGCGCCGCATCCTGTTGATGATCCCGACCCTGTTCGGCATCATGGCGATATCCTTCGCCGTCATCCAGTTCGCGCCGGGCGGCCCGGTCGAGCAGGTCATCGCCCGGCTGACCAACCAGGGCGGCAGCGATCGCCTCGGCGGCGGCGGCGGTGACGCGGTCGGTGGTGCCAATGTCGATGTCGCCGGTGATGTCAGCTCGAAGTATCGCGGCGCCCAAGGCCTCGATCCGGAATTCATCAAAAAGCTGGAGAAGCAGTTCGGCTTCGACAAGCCGCCGCTCGAGCGCTTCGGCATGATGTTGTGGAATTATGCGCGCTTCGATTTCGGCGACAGCTATTTCCGCGATATTTCGGTGCTCAACCTGATCCTGGAAAAAATGCCGGTGTCGATCTCGATCGGGCTGTGGATCACGCTTCTGTCCTACCTGATCTCGATTCCGCTCGGCATCCGCAAGGCGGTCAAGGACGGCACGCCCTTCGACGTCTGGACCAGCGGCGTCGTCATCGTCGGCTATGCCATTCCAGGCTTCCTGTTCGGCATCATGCTGATGGTGCTGTTTGCCGGCGGGTCGTTCTGGGACTGGTTTCCGCTGCGCGGCCTCACCTCCGACAATTGGGACCAGCTATCCTGGTCCGGCAAGATCATCGACTATTTCTGGCACATGACCTTGCCGCTGACGGCGCTGGTGCTGTCGGCCTTCGCCACCACGACGCTGTTGACCAAGAATTCGTTCCTGGAAGAGATCCGCAAGCAGTATGTGGTGACGGCGCGCGCCAAGGGCCTGTCGGAGCGGCAGGTGCTCTACGGCCATGTCTTCCGCAACGCCATGCTGATCGTGATCGCCGGTTTTCCGGGCGCCTTCATCTCGGCCTTCTTCACCGGCTCACTGCTGATCGAGAACATCTTTTCCCTCGACGGTCTCGGCTTGCTCGGCTTCAGGTCGGTGGTCGAGCGCGACTATCCGGTGGTGTTCGCCAATCTCTACATCTTCTCGCTGCTCGGGCTGTTCGTCGGATTGCTGTCCGACCTGCTCTACACCTGGGTCGATCCGCGCATCGATTTCGAGCGGAGAGACGTCTGATGTCGGACACCACCGCGACCACGGAGGCCGCACCGGAGCGGATCGCGCGGCCGTTCCTGTCGCCGCTTAACAAGCGCCGCCTGCAGAACTTCAGAGCAAACCGGCGCGGCTACTGGTCGCTGTGGATATTCCTCGTTCTGTTCGTGCTGTCGCTGTTTGCCGAATTCATCGCCAACGACAAGCCGATCATCGCCTCCTACAAGGGCGAAATCCTGTTTCCGGTGCTGGTCGCCTACCCCGAGGAAAAGTTCGGCGGCTTCTACGCGGTCACCGACTATCGCGACCCGGTCATCCAGGACGAGATCAACGCCAATGGCTGGATGATCTGGCCTCCGGTGCGCTACTCCTACCAGACCGTCAACAACGCCATTCCGGAGGCAGCACCGGCCAAGCCGTCCTGGCAGTATGACGCCAAGGCGCGCTGCAGCCAGTATCCGCAAGGGGCGGCCGATCCGGCTTGCATCGTCGGCAACTGGAACTGGCTCGGTACCGACGACCAGGCGCGTGACGTGCTGGCGCGCGTCATCTACGGCTTCCGCATTTCGGTGCTGTTCGGCCTGATCCTGACCGCCGGCTCGGCCCTGATCGGCGTCGCGGCCGGCGCCGTGCAAGGTTATTTCGGCGGCTGGACCGATCTCCTGTTCCAGCGTTTCATCGAAATCTGGTCGGCGATCCCGGTGCTCTATCTCCTGCTCATCGTCGCCGCCATCCTGCCGCCGGGCTTCTTCATCCTGCTCGGCCTGATGCTGTTGTTCTCCTGGGTGGCGCTGGTCGGCGTGGTGCGGGCCGAGTTCCTGCGCGCCCGCAATTTCGAATATGTCAACGCGGCGCGCGCGCTCGGCGTACCTAACCGCACCATCATGTTCCGGCATTTGCTGCCCAACGCCATGGTGGCGACATTGACCTTCATGCCCTTCCTGCTCTCGGGCTCGATCTCGACGCTGACCTCGCTCGACTACCTCGGCTTCGGCCTGCCGCCGGGGTCCGCCTCGCTCGGTGAGTTGCTGAAGCAGGCGCAGCGCAACCTCAATGCGCCGTGGCTCGGCATTTCCGGCTTCGTCGTCATCTCGCTGATGCTGTCGCTGCTGGTGTTCGTCGGCGAGGCGACGCGCGACGCCTTCGATCCGCGCAAGACATTCCGATGAGCGAAGCGCCCCTGCTCAGCGTACAAGACCTCAGCGTCGCCTTTGCGCAAGGCGGACAGCAGTCGATGGCCGTCGACCACATCTCGTTCGACATCGCCAAGGGCGAGACAGTGGCGCTGGTCGGCGAATCCGGCTCCGGCAAATCGGTGTCGGCGCTGTCGGTGCTGAAGCTGTTGCCCTATCCCAGCGCCAGCCACCCCTCGGGAAAGATCCTGTTCCAGCGCGCCGACCTGCTTGCCATGAGCGAGAAGCAGTTGCGGCAGGTGCGCGGCAACAAGATCACCATGATCTTCCAGGAGCCGATGACTTCACTCAATCCGCTGCACACGATCGAGCAGCAGATCGTCGAAATCCTGAAGCTGCATCAGGGCATGGCCGACCGCCCGGCCAAAGCCCGCACGCTGGCCCTGCTCAACGAGGTCGGCATCCGCGATCCGCAAAAGCGCCTCGATGCCTATCCGCACCAGCTGTCCGGCGGCCAACGTCAGCGCGTGATGATCGCCATGGCGCTGGCCAACGAACCGGAACTGCTGATCGCCGACGAGCCGACGACGGCACTCGACGTCACCGTGCAGGCGCAGATCCTCGAGCTGCTGGCCGGGCTGAAAAGCCGCAAAGGCATGTCGATGCTGTTTATCACCCATGACCTCGGCATCGTGCGCAAGATTGCCGACCGGGTCTGCGTGATGACCAAGGGCAAGATCGTCGAGACCGGCCCGACCAAGGACATCTTCGCCAATCCGCAACACCCCTATACGCGCCATCTGCTGGCCGCCGAGCCGAAAGGCAAGCCGCCGGCGGCCAACGCCGCCGCCAAGCCCGTCATGACCGGCAAGGACATCAAGGTCTGGTTTCCGATCAGGCAGGGCTTCTTCCGGCGCACCGTCGACAATGTGAAGGCTGTCGACGGCATCGATGTCACCGTGCGTGCCGGGCAGACGCTCGGCGTGGTCGGCGAATCCGGCTCGGGCAAGACGACGCTTGGACTGGCGCTGGCACGGATGATCTCGTCGACCGGGAGCATCCAGTTCAACGGGCGCGACATCAACCAGCTCTCCTTCAACGCTATGAGGCCGCTGCGGCGCGAATTGCAGATCGTCTTCCAGGACCCGTTCGGCTCGCTCAGCCCGCGCATGTCGATCGCCGAGATCATCGAGGAAGGCCTGAAGATCCACGAACCGAAACTGTCGCCCGACCAGCGCGACGCACGCGTCGCCGACGTGCTGAAGGAAGTGGGGCTCGATCCCGCTACCCGCAACCGCTACCCGCACGAGTTTTCCGGCGGCCAGCGCCAGCGTGTCGCCATCGCGCGCGCCATGGTGCTCAACCCGCGCTTCGTCATGCTGGACGAGCCGACATCGGCGCTCGACATGAGCGTGCAGGCGCAGGTCGTCGACCTGTTGCGCAGCCTGCAGGCCAAGCACGACCTCGCCTATCTTTTCATCAGTCACGACCTCAAAGTCATCCGGGCGCTGGCCAACGACGTCATCGTCATGCGCAATGGCAGGATCGTCGAAGCCGGCCCTTCCGAACAGATTTTTGGAAATCCACAAACCGACTATACTCGGGCGCTGATCTCGGCCGCCTTCAAGATAGAGACGGCGCCGGTCGGCATCGTCAGCGAATAGCCTGGACAACGGGCACGCATAACAGGGAAACTCCATTGATGGAAAAAGGCCGCATCCTGCTTGCCGTCACCGGTTTTCATCCGCAGCGCTGGCGCGAGCTCTTGTCGGCCGAGCGCGAGGTGGTGCTGGAGCCGGACGGCGCCAGCGACCCGTCGATCACCTATGCGGTGGTGTGGAAGCAGAAGCCGAACATCCTGGCATCGCTGCCCAATCTGCGCGCCATCTTCTCGATCGGTGCCGGCGTCGACCATATCTTCGCCGACCCGGGCCTGCCGGATGTGCCGATCGTCAAGGTCGTCGCCGACAACCTCACCCAGTACATGACCGAATATGTCGTCTGGCGGGTGCTCGACCATCATCGCCACGGCCTGCTCTACCGGTCGCAGCAGCCAAAAAAGATCTGGCACGAGCCGCAGCAGCGGCCGGCCAACGACATTTCGGTCGGCATCATGGGCCTCGGCAATCTCGGCCGCGCCGCCGCCTCGGTGCTTTTGTCGCTCGGCTTTGCCGTCAATGGCTGGTCACGCAGCGAGCGGCCGATGGAAGGCGTAGCGACCTACTCCGGCGAGGCGGGACTGATCCCCTTCCTCAAGGCGACCGATATTCTGGTGGTGCTTTTGCCGCTGACCCCGGACACGCATGGCATCATCAATTACGGCGTGCTGAAGGAACTGAGGAAGCGCAACGGCCTCGGCGGCTCGGTGCTGATCAATGCCGGTCGCGGCCGCCTGCAGAAGGACGCCGACATCGTGCGGGCACTGGATGACGGCACGCTGAAGGAGGCGAGCCTCGATGTGTTCGAAGTCGAACCGCTGCCGAAGACCAGTCCGCTGTGGGGACATCCGAAAGTGTTCGTGACGCCGCACTCGGCGGCGACCTCCGACCCCGTCCACCTGGTGCCGATCATGCTGCGCCAGATGGACGCTTTCGAGCGCGGCGAAAAGCTCGACAATCTGGTGGACCGCAAAGCTGGGTATTAAGCAATTCCAGGAAATGCGTGAAACGGCTTTCCCGGGAAAAGCGGGTAGCGTTTTCCCTCAGGGAATTGCGTCAAAGCATAGAGAGCGGCGCCTGCCCGATCCTAGCCAGGCAGCAGTTTCTTCCGCTGGTCTGGCTTGCCGCAATCGCGACGATCGATCGACCGGTTCATGGCATCCATCTGGCCGGTCGCCTTGTCGGCGTCCTGCTTGGCCTTGGAGCGCACATCCGGCATGAACGGGCCGAAGCCCATCGCCGGATTGGAGAAGGTGGGCTTCGCCTTCGTCGACAAATTGTGTTGCTGTGCCAGCGCGTTGCGCTGCGCCAGCAGCTGGCCGCAGGGCACGCTGTCATATTGCAGGGAGGACTGGATGTCGGCGTCCTGCCTCTCAGCCATCGAACTGCCCGCACAGCCGGCGGTCACCAGGCAAGATGCCAAGACAATCATGTTCCAGCGCATCGACTCTGCTCCTCCTGATATCCCGCCTTGATCCGACCAGATCGCAAATATCAGACGCGCATGCAAATCAGACTTTTTCGCAGCACGGATTATCTGCGGCCGCGACCGCAGGGGATCGCAGCCTTGTCCCCCGGTAGCTTGCCTGCCACAACGACCAACCCGTTGACGGGTTCCCGGCGGTCCTGCCGGATCACGGTCGTCTCCAGCGACAGGATCGAAAACCCGTTGGCAGCCAGGATTTCACGCACATAATGTTCCGAATGCGCGTAGCGGCGCGATGGCAGCAACACAAAATCGCCATTGCCAATCAGGCTCTCGACGGAAAAGGCGAACAGGCCATCGCCGGCAAGCAAGCCGGCAACCGTCTTCACCACGCCGTCGAGCGCGCCGACATAGATGAAGACATCGGCCACCGCCACCAGATCGGCTTTCGGGCCGGCATAGGAAAAATCCAGCAGATCGGCCTTGGCGAGGAAATCGTAGATGCCCTTGGCCCGCGCCTGCTGCAGCATCCTGGCCGAAATGTCATACCCCTCCAGCCGATCGGCGATCGGCCGTAGCCTCTGCCCCATCAGCCCGGTGCCGCAGCCGAGATCGAGCGCCAGCGGGAAGCGGCCCGGCCTTGTCGACCGGATGGCCTGATCGAGCAATTCGGGCAGCCGGTACCCCAGCCTGTCGACCAGTGATTCCTCGAAGCTGTCGGCATAGTGGTCGAACAGCGTCTCGACGAAGGCGCTGGGCAGCGAGCCGGTCTCCGGCGCCTTGCCGATCAATTGCAGGTTCAGTGCGGCACCTTGACGATCCGTCGGATCGAGTTGCAGCGACATCGCCCAAGCCTGCGCGGCGAGGTCCGGCGCACCCGCAGCCTGCTGCATTTCGCCGAGGCGAAACCAGCCCATCGCCCATTGCGGCTTCAGTTCCAGGGCACCGAGAAGCAATTCCGCCGCCGCGGCATGATCGCCGTCCGCATGCAGCATCTCGGCATAATCGGCACGGCGATCGGCGTTCAAGTCGCCGGACGAGGCCTGAAGCGGTTTCATGGCAATGGGTCCTGGGCGATGGATCCTGTCGGCGGATGGAAGCCGGCGGTGCTGTATGCGGGAGTCAGCAGTCACATACAACAGGCTTCCCGCAGCGGAATTATATCCTATCTTGGGGATCATGCGCGCCTCAGACCTGCTCCATCCCCGGCCCGAGGGCCTGTATTGCCCACCAGGTGATTTCTTCATCGACCCGGTGCGGCCGGTGAACCGGGCGCTGATCACGCATGGCCATTCCGATCATGCGCGTTCCGGCCACCGCTCGGTGATGGCGACACAGCAGACGCTCGACATCATGGGCCTGCGCTATGGCGAGGATTTTGCCGACACAACGCAAGCAGCTCAGCTCGGCGAGACGATTGTCCTCGATGGTGTCAGCATCAGCTTCCATCCCGCCGGCCATGTGCTTGGCTCGGCGCAGATCGCCGTCGAGCACCAGGGCACGCGCATCGTCGCTTCCGGCGACTACAAGCGGCAGAAAGACGCGACCTGCGCGCCGTTCGAGCCGATCGCGTGCGATGTGTTCATCACCGAGGCGACTTTCGGCCTGCCGGTGTTTCGCCATCCACCCGACACGGAAGAGATCGCCCGCCTGCTGAAATCGGCGACGCAGTTTCCCGAACGCTCGCATCTGGTCGGTGCCTATGCGCTGGGAAAGGCGCAGCGGGTGATGCGGCTGTTGCGCGACGCCGGCTACGACAGGCCGATCTACATCCACGGCGCGCTGGCCAGGCTAAGCGAATATTATCAGAGCCAGGGCATCGAGCTCGGAACGCTAGAACCGGCTACCGTGGAGGGCGGCAAGCAAGATTTCGCGGGCGCCATCGTGGTCGGTCCGCCTTCGGCTTTCGCCGACCGCTGGGCGCGGCGCTTTCCCGATCCGATCTCGTGCTTCGCCTCGGGCTGGATGCGCATCCGCCAACGCGCCAAGCAAGGCGGCGTCGAACTGCCGCTGATCATATCGGACCACGCCGACTGGGACGAACTGACCGCCACCATCAAGGAGACCGGAGCCCAGGAAATCTGGGTGACGCATGGCCGCGAGGAAGCTCTGGTGCGCTGGTGCGAACTCGAGGGGATCGCCGCGCGACCGCTGCATCTGGTCGGCTACGAGGACGAGGGCGATTGAGGGCATGAACCGCTTCGCCGAACTTCTCGATCGCCTGGTGCTGACGCCGTCGCGCAACGGCAAGCTGACCTTGCTGACCGACTATTTCCGCAGTGTCGAGGATCCCGACCGTGGCCTGGCGCTGGCGGCCATCACCGGCGATCTCAACATCGCCGCGGTCAAGCCGGCGATGCTGCGCACCCTGGTCACCGAGCGCATGGACCCGGTGCTGTTCGGCTATTCCTACGACTATGTCGGCGACCTTGCCGAAACGGTGTCGCTGGTCTGGCCGCAAACGCCCGGAAACATCCCGAACCGCGAGCCGACGCTCGGCGAAGTCGTCGCCAGGCTGCAGGCGGCAAGCCGCTCCGACGGACCGAAGGTGCTGTCCGGACTGCTCGACAGCGCCGGCATCTCGGCGCGCTTTGCCATCATCAAGCTGGTCACTGGCGGCCTGCGCATCGGCGTGTCGGCGCGGCTGGCCAAACAGGCGCTGGCGGATTTCGGCAAGGTCGATGTCACCGAGATCGAGGAGCTTTGGCATGGGCTGTCGCCGCCTTACACGGCGCTGTTCGCCTGGCTGGAAGGCAAGGCCGAAAAGCCCAGGAATACGGCGATGGCCCTGTTTCGCCCGGTCATGCTGTCGAACCCGGTCGGCGACGGCGATCTCGAAAAGCTCGACCCCGCGGACTATGCGGCCGAATGGAAATGGGACGGCATCCGCGTCCAGGCGGTGGCCGAAGGCGGTATCCGCCGGCTCTATTCGCGCACCGGCGACGATGTCTCCGGCGCCTTTCCGGATCTCGCCGACGCCATGCATTTTTCGGCAACGCTGGACGGTGAACTGCTGGTCGGCGATCCCCGGCTGGCGACTGGCACCTTCTCGGACCTGCAGCAAAGGCTAAACCGCAAGACGGTGACGCCGAAGATGCAGCAGCAATATCCAGCCTTCATGCGCTGCTACGACGTGCTGCAGATCGGCGACGAGGATTTGCGCGCGCTGCCGTTTCGTGAGCGGCGCGGCCGACTGGAAACCTTTGTCGGCACGCTCGACCCGAGCCGTTTCGATCTTTCGCCATTTGTCGACTTCGCCGACTGGCAGGCGCTGGAGGAGCTGCGCCGGGCACCGCCGCATCCGATCATCGAGGGCGTCATGCTGAAGCGCTGGGACTCGCCCTATGTCGCCGGGCGGCCGAAAGGCCCGTGGTTCAAATGGAAGCGCGATCCGCACACGGTGGATGCCGTGCTGATGTATGCCCAACGCGGCCATGGCAAGCGCTCGAGCTTCTATTCGGACTACACGTTCGGCGTCTGGTCCGGCGGCGAAGGCGAAGAGGAACTGGTGCCTGTCGGCAAGGCCTACTTCGGCTTCACCGACGAAGAGTTGAAGCAGATCGACAAATATGTCCGCGACAACACGGTCGAGCGTTTCGGGCCTGTGCGCTCGGTGCGGGCCGACCGCGACAACGGCCTGGTGCTGGAAGTCGCCTTCGAGGGCCTCAACCGCTCGACCCGGCACAAATCCGGCGTCGCCATGCGCTTTCCCCGCATCTCGCGGCTGCGCTGGGACAAGCCGGCCAACGAGGCCGACCGCATCGAGACGCTGCAGGCGCTGCTCGATCGCTAAGTCGCTTGTCCTGCATGGATGCGCTTACGGCTCGACCGAGACCCGGATTTCGTAGATGTCCGCCGCCTTGCCCTGTTTGTCGAAGTCGGAATTGACGGCGATCGTGCCGGCCGAGCCTGGGTGCTTCTTGGGAAACTGCACGTCGAACAGGTATTCGTTCTGCTGCTGGCCGACCGCGTAGCGCTTGCGGCCGCAGTCGCCCAGTTCGCCGAAGTTGCAGTCGACGGAAATCTGCGTCTCCTTGCCTTCTTCGGAGCGTGCAATGATGTCGAACACGGCATGCTTGCCGGCGAGCTGTTCCAGCACGCCTTGCCCGACATCGAAGCTGATCGCCGAACCGGAGGCGCCGGAACGGATGCGCAGGAACGACCCGGTGTCGTCCTTCATCACTTCGGCCTTGGCATCCGACGGGGCGCTGACATGCGACGCGTCGGTTGGCGAAAACACGTTGATCCAGTCGCGCGACTGGTCCGCGGCACCGGGCTTTGCCGGGCCGGTGTCGCCATCGGCCGGTGTGAAGTCGTCGTCGTTGACGGTCGGCGGCGCTTCGGGCGGAGCGGTGTCGAGCTGCGCCTGCGTCTTGAACACGCCGGTCTGCATTGCAAAGAACAGGCCGATGCCGACAGCGGCAAGCAGCGTCACGGTCAGGAAGATGGCGGTCAGCGGCAGTCGACGCCCCCTTATGCGCCGTTCATCGCGATCGGGCGCCACTTCCGTCGCGGCCTCGGCCGAGGCGGGAGCAGACATGTCGATGGCTGGCGCGCCGGGAAGGCCGGCGTCCGGCATGATGTCGGGAACGACTGGCAGCACACGCGAGCGAGGCGCATCGGAGGCGGATTGCACGGGCTCGTCAACGACAACGACGGGTGATGCCGGTTGCCCGGTCTCAACCGCAGGAGCGGGGTCCGCAGCCACCTCGACCGCAGGAGCCGGGTCCCCACCAAGCTCGACCGCCGGCGCATCACCCTGTGGGCCGACATCCGGCACCGCCGGCAGATACTCGGATTCGATTTCGGTGATTTTCGCCTGTATCGCCTTGCGGCGCTTGATGGCGACTTCCACCGTCACGTCGGGATTGGCCTGGAGCGCACGGTCGAGCGCGGCAAAAGCCGATCTATAGACCCTTTCGCGGAACGCGCGGTCCTCGGCGTTGCCTTTCTCGAAGGCATTCCGGATCGCCTTTTCGATTGCGTCCAAGCGGATCCCTCTGCACGTTTGCCCAACCTTGCCATGATCGTTAGCCGCAGGCGACCAATCAATCAACGGGCGAGCGGCGCATTCTGCCTTGTCAGGGTGTGCAAAGTCCATTCCGACGCTGTTCCGGCAACGAAATCAGCGTGTTTCATCAATTTTCACCAGCAGGAGGGTGCGAACCGCGCGAGCCTGACTCGGCGACCGATTGGCGAGCAAACGCGACAGACGGCTTTCGACGGCCACATAGACCCTTGCATGAATTGCCAAGTCGCATCTTGAATTCGCCGCCGGTTGAGTCTATCACCCCCGCATCTTGGAGGCTCTGGCCTCCCGGGCCGCTTTAGCTCAGTTGGTAGAGCACATCATTCGTAATGATGGGGTCAGGTGTTCGAGTCACCTAAGCGGCACCATTCCTTCAAGCAGCAATCAATGGCGCCGTCACTGGGCCGAGCCTCGGCTCCGGCCGTTCGCTGCTTTTGTCGGACAGGTAAGTGAGGATGGAGGCCTCGCCTCGGGATCGAACCGAGGCTTCAGAGATTTGCAGTCTCCAGCGTAGCCGCTCCGCCACGAGGCCATCGCTGTCCAAGTAGCAGCCTAATATTTACGGAAAGGTTAAGGCCGAACCGCCGCTGGAGCAACGGCTTGCGGCGCCGGCGAGGCATATCGGCCATTGTCGAGGCCCCGGTTTGGTGTGAAACTCTAAGCCTCTGAATGGAGGTCGAAAATGCCCAACAATTTCAAGACCGGAGACGTCGTCAGGCTGAAGTCCGGAGGCCCGAAGATGACCATAAGCGACGGCGCGGCCTCGGGCATATTCATGTGCCATTGGTTCAACCGCGAGGGTGACGTGTGGACCCCGCAACATGCCGGCTTCAAGCCCGACCAGTTGGTCGCGGCCGACCAATCGGACTAGGTCCCTGCCGACACGGTTTTGCTTGAACCGGCGCCAAACCTGGCTCCGTTCACGTCCAGCGCTGGGGCGCCGGGTTTGGCACGTCACTGCGGCCGCCGACGGAGCCCTTGCATCCAAGAAATGCGTCAGAAACCGAGCCGCGCGACCGACGGATTTCCGTCGTCGCGGCGTTTAACGGTCGAAGCGTGACCCCGGCTCAAGCCGTGGCCACGCGCCAACCGGAGACGCCAACGCATGATACGCCGTTCGATACTTGCCGCTGCCTTGAGCCTGCTGACCGTAGCGGCTCTCGCCCAGACAGCGACGCAGCCGCCGGCCGCGACGCCGCCGGTTGCCGCACCGGCCACGCCAAAGGCCAGGTCCGACATCACGCTGGCCAAATTCCAGAAGCGGCGCGAAAAGGCGATCATGGCTGCCGACACGGATGGCGACGGCAAGATCAGCCTGCTGGAATGGGAAGCCTTTCAAGCCAAGCGTAACATCAAGGGCGACCCCGTCAAATCCTTCGCGCGTATCGATTCCAACCATGACGGCTTCATCGACCGCGCCGAACTCGATGCCTTCTTCGCCAAGCGCTTTGCCAGGCTGGACAAGAATGCCGACGGCGTCCTGACGGCCGACGAACTGCCGGGCCACAAAACCGCTCCCAAGCAGGAGCAATGACCAAGAGGCAATGACGTGCGATGAACATCGGGAGTGCGCCGGCTGATGAGCGCCGATCCGGACGAGGAGCTGGTTCGCCGCGTCGGCGCCGGCGATCCGGCAGCCGTGCAGACGCTCGTCGCGCGCAAACTGCCCCGCATCCTGGCGCTTGCCGTGCGCATGCTCGGCGATGCTGCGGAGGCCGAGGATGTCGCGCAGGAGACCTTCGTGCGGATCTGGCGCTATGCCTCGGGCTGGCGACGCGGCAATGCGCGCTTCGACAGCTGGATCCACCGGGTGACGCTGAACCTCTGTTACGACCGGCTGCGCCGCAAGCGCGAATGGGTGACCGACGACCTGCCGGAAATGGTCGACCCGGCCGCACTTCCCGATGCCCATCCGCAGGAAGACGCGCAGCGGGTCGAACGAGCGCTGCAAGGCATAGCGCCGCGCCAGCGCGAAGCGATCGTCCTGGTCTATTACCAGGAGATGTCCAACGTCGAGGCGGCAGCGACCCTGGAGATCAGCGTCGACGCCCTGGAGAGCCTGCTTTCGCGCGGCCGGCGGTCGCTGCAGACGATCCTGGCCAGGGATGGCGCCGATGAGTGAGAACCGGGCAAGCGGCACCGATGGGCAAGGGGAAGACCATGGCTGAAGGGTCCAGGAACGAACCGGCAATGGATGCCACGCGCTTTGCGGCCCTGGCAGAGGCCTATGGCAGTGACTTTCGGCGATGGCCGGAGGCTGAACGGGTGGCCGCCGCGATCTTTGCGCCGAGCGAGACTGGCCAGGCCATTTTGGAGCATGCCAGGAGACTTGACGCCCTGCTGGACGGCTACCGCGTCGGCGCGCCCGACAAGGCCCTGCACGGCAGCATCGTGCAGGCCGCCGGCCGGTACCTCGCCCAACGCCGGCGCCAGCGGTTCTGGTGGCTCGGACTGGGGCTTGCCGGCATTGGCCTGGCCGGCGCTGTCGCCGGATTGGCCCTGGTGAGCATCGTCACGCCCGAGGTCCAGCCGGACCACTATGTGCTGGACGCCAATGCGACGGCGTTCGGCGACGCCAGCCCGGACCGCGACGCGATCGAGGAAGACCTATGAGCATGAGCCGAAACCTTGTCACCCTGTCGGTGGTGCTCAACGTCTTCCTGGCCGGGGCGCTTGCCGGCGGGGCCGTCTGGATAAGAAGCGGCAAGTCAGGTCAGGGCTACTCATTGGAGACGGCCGGTGGCCGGCTTCCCGAGCAGGATCGCTCGGTGTTCCGCGAGGCGTTGCGCGACGTTCGCCGCGAATCCCGTCAGGTCATCCTCGACGGCCAGCAAGCCAGGCGCGAGGCGGCAGACCTGCTGCGACAGCCGGTTCTGGACGCGACGGCCCTGTCGGCGGCGCTGGAGCGGGCGCGCAATGCCGACGTCACCGTGCGCATGCGGCTTGAGCAGCGCATCGTCGAGTTCGCGGCGGCAAGTTCCGCCGAGGGCCGCCGCGTGCTGGCGGAAGGGCTCACCAGACGCGCTGGGTCGCAACTGTCGGCGGTGCCAAAAAAATCGCCGTGACGACCGACGGAAAACGCCGACGACGCCGTTTAACAGGAGAAGGGCAGGACCTGCCGGACCATGTGCGTGCAGGTTTTCAACCTCGGACACTTCGGAGTATGGCCATGAATTATTTGACAAAATACGTGCTCACCGCGGCTCTCGCCGTGACCGGAACGGTTGCGACGGCTGCGGCATCCTCGGCGATGCCAATGGCGCCGCTTGCCGCGCCGGCGCTGGTCGAGCATGCCGCCTGGGGCTGCGGCCCGGGCTGGCATCCCAATCCCTGGGGACGCTGCGTGCCCAATCGTGTGGTGGTCTACCCTCGTTACATCTATCGGCATGGTCCGGCCTTCTACGCCTGGCATCGGCACCATGTCTGGCACCGCCGGCATCACTGGTAGGATGCGCGTCGGGGGTCGGCCACTCCGTGCCGGCCTCCTCCCCCTGTTGACTATGCACGAAACGGCTCGAACGAGCCTCATGCGCCAGGCGCTTGAGGCTCAGGCGATGGAGAGCTGACTTGACTGTCCCGGCCTCCAATTCCCTGCCGCCAGATCCGGTACTCGTCGCATTCAACCGCTTCGGCCTTGGTGCAAGGCCCGGCGACCGCGAGACGCTGGCCGGCGATCCGCGCGGCTATCTCAGGGCGGAACTGCGGCAAGCCGACATCGCCATGATCTCGCTTGACGATCCGGCCTATACCGGCTTGCTGGGCAGCACGCCGGCCATCCAGGCCAGCATGGCGGCAAATTTCCAGCTCCAGCGCGAGCGCACGGCCGCCGCGGCAGCGCAGCCAGCGACGGCGAGCGCCCAAGCTGTGCCCGCACAGGCCCTGCCCGCCCAGATCACGCCAGCCCACCCCGCGCTTGCGCCTGCCCCCACCGACAAACCCGTCGTGCCGCAGGTCGAGGCGACGTTGTTCCGGGCGGAAGCACAGGCGCGCTTCGACAAGGCCGTTCGGGCGAAGGCCGGCTTCGTCGAACGGCTCGTCTGTTTCTGGTCGAACCATTTCTGTGTTTCGGTGGCGAAGGACATCCTCATTGAAGCCAGCGCCGGTGCCTTCGAGCGGGAGGCCATCCGCCCTTTCGTGCTCGGCCGCTTTGCCGACATGCTGCTGGCGGTGGAGCATCATCCGGCGATGCTGCTCAATCTCGACAACCAGCAGTCGATCGGGCCAGACTCTCGTGCGGGCAGCAACCGCAAACGCGGGCTCAATGAAAACCTCGCCCGTGAAATCCTGGAACTGCACACGCTCGGCGTCGGCAGCGGCTACAGCCAGGCCGACGTCACCAGTTTCGCACGCATCCTCACAGGCTGGACGATGGCCGGGCGCGACGGGCGGCTGGGCGAGCCCGGCAATTTTGTCTTCAACGCAAACGCACATGAGCCGGGGGATGCAGTGCTGCTCGGCAAGACCTATCCTGCCGGCGGCATGGGACAGGCGGAGGCCGCGCTCAACGATATCGCCCGCCACCCGGCAACGGCCCTGCATATCGCCACCAAGCTGGCCCGCCATTTCATCGCCGACACGCCGCCGCCGTCTGCAATCGCCCGCCTCGCCAAGGTCTTCGCCAAGACCGACGGCAATCTGCGGGCGCTGGCCGCCGCCCTCATCGCCATGCCGGAGGCGTGGTCGACGCCGTTGGCGAAGATGCGTTCGCCCTTCGACTATGTCGTCGCCATCCGAAGGGCGACCGGCCCCGGTCCGGCCAACGATCCCGGCCAGTCGCTCGGCTGGCTCAACGCGCTGGGCGAGCCGCTGTGGCAACCGCCGGGACCGAACGGCTTTCCCGACGGGGCCGACGGCTGGGCATCGGCGGAGGGCATGAAGATCCGCCTCGACATCGCCTGGCAGGCAGCGCGGCAGGCTAGGGATATCGGTAATCCCAACGACATGCTCGATGCGCTGATCGGCCCTGCCGCCTCACCGGAGACGAGGCAAGCGATCGCAAGGGCCGAATCCAAGCAGCAAGGGCTGGCGCTGTTGCTGATGGCTCCCGAATTCCAACGACGATAATTCCAGCGCAGATAGTTCCAGCGAAGATCGCTGCCGTGGAGACGAAATCATGAGCCTGCTGTGCGAAACACCGGATCCCTCCCGCCGCGCGATATTGATGACCGGCGGCGCATTGTTTGCCTGGGCCTACATGCCCAGCTTTGCCCGCGCCGCCGACAATCGCGATCCGCGCCTGATCGTCATCGTGCTGCGCGGCGCGCTGGACGGGCTCTCGGCGGTCGGTCCGGTCGGCGATCCCGACTATGCCGGCCTGCATGGCGACATCGCCCTGTCGCTAAGCGGTCCGCATGCGGCGCTGCCGCTCGACGGCTTCTTCGCGCTCAACCCGGCGATGCCGGTTTTTGCGCGGCTGTATGGGAATAACCAGGCGGCGGTCGTGCATGCGGCCGCGACCGGCTATCGCGAGCGCTCGCATTTCGATGGCCAGGATGTGCTGGAAAGCGGCTTTGCCGGTCCCGGACATGTCACGACCGGCTGGCTCAATCGGGCGCTGGAAAGCCTGCCAGCGGGCGACCGCGTGGCAACGCTTGGCGGTCTGGCCGTCGGGCCGTCGACACCACTGGTGATCCGTGGGGCGGCGCCGGTGCTTGGCTGGGCGCCGCTATCGCTGCCGACGCCCGGCGACGGGCTCGCGTCGCGCGTTCTCGATCTCTACCAGCACCGCGACCCGGTTCTCGCAGTGGCGCTGCAAAAGGGGCTCGACGCCGACCGGATGGCCGGGGACGACAAGATGGGCAAGACAATGAAGCCGAAGGGCGGCCTCGACAGCGCGGCGGGGATGCGGCAGGCGGCACAAGGCGCCGCCAGGCTGATCGTGGCCGATGACGGGCCGCGCGTTGCAGCCCTGGCTTTCGATGGCTGGGACACGCATGTCAATGAAGGCGGTGCGACCGGCCGGCTCGCCACCTTGCTCGGTGGCCTCGACGGCGTCTTCGAGGAATTCGAGAAAGGCTTGGGTGAGCGCTGGAAGGATACGGCGATCGTCACCATCACCGAATTTGGGCGCACGGCGCAGGTCAACGGCACCGTCGGCACCGATCACGGCACCGGCACCGTGGTGCTGCTGGCCGGCGGCGCGATCAAGGGCGGCCGCGTCATCGCCGACTGGCCGGGGTTGAGGCCGGCTCAGCTTTACGAACAACGCGATCTCGCGCCGACCAGTGATGTCAGGGGAGTGCTGAAAGGGTTGCTTGCCGATCAGTTCGGCCTTTCCGCCGCGGTCCTCGGCGACAAGGTGTTTCCCGATTCCGCCGCGGTGAAGCCGATGCGAGGGCTCGTCGCCTGAAGTAGCCTTGCTTCAGAGCGACGCCACGGTCTTCAGCGCGCCGTCGAGCATGTCGCCCTTCTCGTCCTTCAACGCTGCCTCGCGCAGGCGGCGGATCCAGTCGGCGGCGTCCGGGCGACCCTTGACCAGATCGAGCGCCGACAGCACCCGGTCGAATTTCGACTGGGCGCGGACGTGGGTATCGCTGTAGCCCTTGATCAGCCGGCGGCAGTTGAGGATTTCGACGGCCAGCGCGTAGTCCACCGGCACGTAGCCGAGTGCCAGCGCGTACCAGAGTTCGAGATGCCTGATCTCCACCTGGTGACGCAGCAGGCGGCGGCGCCAGCGGCGCAGGCCACCGATGAACCACAGCGCGGCAAAGCCGGCGAAACTGTCGGTGCGGATGCGGCGGCCATGGTTGATGCGGCGGTCGAGAAAGGCGGCGAGCTTAGGCCGGTTCTCGATGTAGCTGCCTAAGTTTGCCGGCAAAGTACCGCAGAACTCCTCGATGCGCGGATGGAAATATTCGGTCACCTGCAGGATCGAACCGTCCTTGACGCCGACCTCGCGGCGCACCCGCCGGTCGCGCGTCGAGCGCGTCTTGAGATCGGCGACACGGATCATGTCGTCGTAGCACATGGCGTTGGCCAGATGCTTCGCGGCAGCGACCGACAAGTCATATCCGCGATCCGGCCCGTCCAGCGCGATGGCCCTGTCCAGCCGGTCGAGATATTCGCGCCCGTAAGCGATGTCCTGATAGTCGACGACCTTTCTCAGGCCCCTGAGCGCCATGTCGCGCACCGCCACGGGCATCACATCGATGCGGGCGGCCAAGGCCTGCCAGCCTTGCAGCAGGCCTTGCGGCCCACTCACCTGCCCTGCGCTCAGGGCAGATCCGACAATCGCTGGCTCTGCCATCTTTGGCGCCGGGGCCGCCGTGCCGCGCGCGCGATCAAACGCGACACCGAAGGCGGCAAGGCTGGCCTTCGCACCGCGGCCGCCGGCACCGATCGCCTGCTCGTAGCTTTCGCGCGTGAATGGCAGCGCGTCGGACCCGGCCAGCGCGCCAAGCAGGCTGGCGGAGATCATCGAGCCTTTGTCGGCGGCGATCTTCTCCATGTCGAAAGCGATGAAGCGCTTCGAAGCGGCTTCCGCCGTCGCATGCACTTTCGAGGAGGACGCCCGGCCGTCGCCAGGCTCGATCTTTTCCGACACGGCGGCGATGCGGTGCGACGAGGCGATCAGCGTCGTGCGCTCGGGCGTGACGAAGCCGCGGATGATGGCGCGGCCGGCCTCCATCAGCTCCGCCGCGATCAGGATGTCGACGTCGCCTTGCGAGGGCGACAGCGCGAAGACCGGCAGCCGGCCGGTGTCGCGGGCCATCTCGACATAGTAGATGGTGGCGCCGGTGCGCTGGGCGACGCCGGCGACCGAGGTCGATTGCGCGATGTAGCCATTGCGCTCGGCAACGTCGGTGATCCAGTCGGCCAGCACGCCGCCACCCTGGCCGCCGACCGCCAGCACGGCGAGCTTGATGACGCGCTCGTCGTCGTGAGCGCCGGCTCGGGGGCGAAATGGCGGGACAGCGTCAAGCATCGGCGAAGGTCAGGCGCCGGCTTTCGCGGCGGCGCTGCAACAGGCTGATGGTGGCGCGGCGGGCGGCTTCGAGGAAGCGGTCCCAGCGGCCCGGATTGTGCACGACGTCGGCGCGGTAGAAGGAGGGGCACAGCACCGCCGCATCGGCGACCTCGCCACAATTGCCGCAGCCGACGCAGCTCTGGTCGATATGCGCCACCGGGTCGTCGCGCAGCGGATCGTCGAGCGACTTGACCGACAGCGAGGGGCAACCGGACAGCCGCATGCAGGCATGGTCGCCGGTGCAGATGTCCTCGTCGACGCCGAACTTCGGCTTCACCACGCGCTCGCCACCCTTGATCGCCTTGTCGACAAGGGGCTTTTCGCGGCGCTGCCGGTTGAGCATGCATTCGGATGAGGCGACGATGACCTTCGGTCCCTTCTCGTCGGTGGTCAGCGCCTCGCGCAGCGTGTCCTGCATTTTGGTGACGTCATAGGTGCGGTCGATGTGGCGCAACCATTTGACACCCATGCCTTTCACCGCCTCGGTGATCGGATGCTTGGTCGACTTGGTCTTGTTGCCCGCGCGTGACGACAGAATATCCTGCCCTCCAGTGGCGGCCGAGTAGAAATTGTCGACGATGACGATGACACCGTCATTCTTGTTGAACACCGCATTGCCGATCGAGGAGGTCAGGCCGTTGTGCCAGAAGCCGCCGTCGCCGACGAAGGAGATCGAGCGGCGCTTGGCGTCGGGCGAATTGAAGGCCGAGGCCGAGGCCGGCCCCAGCCCATAGCCCATGGTGGTGGCGCCGAGCTCGAATGGCGGCATGATTGAGAACAGGTGGCAGCCGATGTCGGAAGCGATGTGGTGCTTGCCGAGTTCCTGCTCGACCAGCTTGGTGGCGGCAAAGATCGGTCGTTCCGGGCAGCCGATGCAGAAGCCCGGCGGACGACCCGGTACGACGTTGATCAGGTCGGCGGTATCGACGCCGTCGCCGACCTTGTTGGGCGCGCGCACCTCGCCCGGCAACAGATGCGGCGCCTCGGCACGCAGGAAGGCGCCGATGCCGTCAAGCATGACCTGGCCGGTGTATTCTCCGGCCATCGGCAGATGCTCCTTGCCGACCAGCCTGGTACCGCGCCCGGCCTTGTGCAACATCGCCGCAAAGGCCTGCTCGATGTAGTTGGGCTGGCCTTCCTCGACGACCAGCACGGACTGCTTGCCCTCGCAGAAGGACAGGAACTCGTCGTCGATCAGCGGATAGACGGCATTGAGCACGTAGAGCGGCACATCGGTATCGCCATAGGTGTCGGCGAGGCCGAGACGCTGCAGCGCGCGGATGACCGAATTGTACATGCCGCCCTGCATGACGATGCCGACCGAGCCGTGGTCCGAGCCGAACATCTCGTTGATCTTGTTCTTGCGGATGAAATCCACCGCCGCCGGCCAGCGCTTCTGCACCTTCTCCTTCTCGTGCAGGAAGGAGGCGGGCGGCAGCACGATGCGGCCGGTGTCGCGGCGTGGCGCGTCGAGCGCATCGGCCACCGTCATCGGCGGTCGCTTGTTGTCCTTGGCGATGAAATGGCCGTGCACGTGGCAGCAGCGGATGCGGACCTGCAGCATGACCGGCGTGTTGGAAATCTCCGACAACTCGAAACCGTCCTCCACCGCCTTGACGATCGACGGCAAATTGGGGCGCGGGTCGAGCAGCCAGACCTGGCTCTTCATGGCGAAGGCATGGCTGCGCTCCTGCATGATCGAGGAGCCCTCGCCGTAGTCCTCGCCGACAATGATCAGCGCACCGCCGGTGACGCCGCCGGACGCCAGATTGGCGAGCGCATCGGAGGCGACATTGGTGCCGACGGTCGACTTGAAGGTCGCCGCCCCGCGGATCGGGTAATGCACCGATGCGGCCAGCATGGCGGTGGCGGTGGCTTCCGAAGCGCTAGCTTCGAAATGCACGCCGAGCTCGCCCAGAATGTCCTGCGCGTCGGCCAGCACGTCCATAAGATGGCTGATCGGCGCGCCCTGATAGCCGCCGACATAGCCGACGCCGCATTGCAGCAGCGCCTTGGTGATGGCGAGAATGCCTTCGCCGGCAAATTCCTCGCCGGCGCCGAGCCGCAGCTTTTCGACTTCCTTGGCAAAAGACCGTTCGGCCATTTCTTTCTCCCTTCCGTTACCGCCGGCGTCGGCGGCGCGTAGGTCTAGATGTCGTGCTTGCGAATGTTTTTGAGCATCTTCAAAAGTGTGGTGATGAGCGCTGAATATTCGGCGTCGTCGATATCGTCGAACATCGCCTCGAACGCGTCATGCATGGCCGGCCAGGCGCGGGTGAACTCGGCGCGGCCATCGTCGGTCAGGAAGACATGGCGGATGCGGCTGTCGGTGACCCCTTGCTCGCGCCGCACCAGGCCCTGGCCCTCCAGAGTGTCGAGCGTCCGGCTCAAGGTCGACTGCTCGATCACCGTATAGACCGAGAGGTCGTTGACGGTGATGCCGTCGGTGACCGACAGCACGGCCAGCGTGCGGACCTGCGGAATGGTCAGCCCCTGTTTGCGGAAATCGTCGCGCAAAGTGGCGTTGTAACGGCCCATGATGCGGTTCATCAAATAGGGCGCGAATTGCTGCAGGCCGATCTGCCCCAAGGTGGAAATGCGCTGGCGCTTTTCCGCGACCTTCTGTTCCATCATAGCCTCCCCGCCAGGAGAAAGCCGGAGCCGCCGCCGAGGCCGGCACCCGGATGGGTCGAGGCGCCGATATGGTGGAGGCCCTTGATGCCGGTCTGATGGTTGCGGCTGGTCTTGAACGGCCGCCACAGGAACGACTGGTCGATGGTCGACGAGCCGCCATAGGGATCGCCGCCAACCAGATTAATGTTCATTGTTTCGAGATCGGCTGGCGAATAGGCGCGGCGCGCGATGACGCTGTCCTTGAAGCCCTCGATATGGCTGGCGAGGATGGCCTCGACGCGGTCGGCATAGGCTTCGCGCAGCGTCTCGGTCCATTGGCCATCGGCCGGTGTACCCAGCTTGCCGGCGGCGTCGCCCTTGATGTGCCGCGGTGCCTCGGGCAGTTGCAGCCACAGGATCGCCTTCCCCGGTGGGCAGCGTGAGGGATCGAGCGCATGCGGCTGGCCGACGCAGATGGTCGGAACCTCCGGCAGCATGCCGCGCGCCGCCTCGTTGCAGGCTTTCGACACGCCATCCAGTCCCGGCGTCAGGTGCAGCAATGCGACCTTGTCCAGGCCTTCGCCGCGCCATGCCGGCGGCTTGTCCAGGGCGTAGTGGATCTGGAAATTGCCTTTGCCGTAGCGGTACTTCCGCGTCGCCTCGGCATCGTCCTTTGGGGCATCGGTGCCGAGCAGCCGGCCATAGAGTTGCGTCGGCGTGACCGAGCAGATGACGCTCTTCTTCGCATTGACCGTTTCGCCCGAGGCCAGCCGCACGCCGGTGGCGCGACCTCCAGTCAGGATGATGGAGGTAACGTCCGCTTCGGTGGAGATGACACCACCGCGCTCGGTGATGAGCGCCTCGAAGGCTGACAGCAGGTTCTTCGCGCCGCCCTTGACGATCGGCGCGCCGGCCGCCTCCAGCGCAAAGGCGATGACCTTGGCGATCTGGCCGGAGAAAGCATCTTCCGGTCCGAGCCCGGCATGCAGCACCCAGGGTGCCCACAGCGCGCGGATGGTTTCCGACTGGTAGGTGCTTTCGAGCCAGTTGCGCGCCGGCACCAGCGCTTCGCCGAGAAAGGCGGCAAGGCCACGCGGCCCGCGCCGCCAGCCGTCGCCAGCCAAAAGCTTCGCCGTTGGGTAGGACCACAGGCTGCCGCCGAGCAGGCCGAACAGCAGGCCGGCATTGCGTTCGATGCCACCGACATCGTCTGCATGCCGGTCGCCATCGCCCGCGGCGATGGCATTGAGCGCCGCGATGTTGGCGGCGCGGTCGGTGCTGAGCACGGCACGGCTGCCGTCCGGTCGCAGCACGCCGGTCGGCGTGCCGGTGTGGCAGAACTCCAGCCCGTGCCGGGCGAGGTCGGCGCCCAGCGCCGCAAAGGCCGGTGAGGTGATGAACAGCACGAAGGTCGTCGCCATCACATCATGGATGAAGCCGGGCGCGGTGATCTCCTCGGTGCGCATGCAGCCGCCAATGCGGTCGTTGCGCTCGAGGACGAGCACCTTCGCGCCCTTGCCGCCAAGCATCGCCGCGCAGACCAGCGCGTTGATGCCGCTGCCTACGATGATGTGATCCGGCTGGCTCACGTCAAAACGCTTTCGCTTAGCCCTTCGGAACAAGCGCCAGCGCGCGGATCGGGCTGCCGGTGCCATGTTCGATCTTGAGCGGCGCCGCGATCAGGATCGCACCCTTCGGCGGCAACTGGTCGAGGTTGCAGAGGCTGGCAAGCCCATAACGGTTGGCCTTGTGTATCAGCGTATGCGCCGGGAATGGTGGCTCCATGCCACCGGCCTTGCCGGCGTCGGTGCCGATCGTCTCGCTGCCCCAGCCCTTGATGTCCTTGCTGATCAGGAACTGGATGGTTTCCGCCGTCGGACCCGGCGTATGCGGGCCGGTCTCGTTGGCGTTGAGGAACTCGGCTTCGGAGCCATTGCGCTTGTACCAGTCGGTGCGCATCACCACCCATTCGCCGGCATTGATCGCGCCATGCTTGGCTTCCCATGCCTTGACGTGGTCGACAGTGAGCAGGAAATCGTGGTCGGCGGCGGCTTCCTTCGAGCAGTCGATGACATTGACCGGGCCGACGAAGTTCTGTGCCGGAATGGTGTCGGTGGCGCCGTCTGGATAATCCTTGCCGGTGATCCAATGCTGCGGCGCATCGAAATGCGTGCCCGAATGTTCGCCGAGCTTCAGCCAGTTCCACGCCCACCACGGGCCGTTCTTGTCATAGCGGGAGATGTTATGGATTTCGACCTTCGGTGTGTCGACGGCGAGTTCCGGCGGCAGCTTGATCAACGGCGTATCGGGCCCGAGCGGCGCCGACAGGTCGACCACCTTGATGGCGCCTGAAAGAAGCTGGCCGGCGACTTCGCCGAGGAGTTTTTGGGTGTCCATGGTCTCTGTTCCCTCTTTCGTGATGATGATCAAGGCTCGTCTCGGCCCTTAATATCCTACTAGACGAAAACATATGCATCTGCAATTATCTTTAAGCATAAAGGAAATGGGAACGGGGCGTGAGCGAGTTCGACGCCATCTTTGTCGGAGCCGGCCACAACAGTCTGGCATGCGCCGCGCATTTGGCGGTCAAAGGCTGGAAAACCGGGATTTTCGAGCGCAGTGCAACAATCGGCGGCGCCGTCCAGACCCGCGAATTCACCTTTCCCGGCTTCCGCCACGATTTCGGCGCGATGAATTTGAGCTTGTTTGCCGGCTCGGCCTTCCATCGAAAATATGCAAATGAATTGAACCGCCAAGGACTGGAGTTCGCGCCGGTCGCCGACTGTTTCGCCAGCGCCTTCCCTGACGGACGCTGGTTCGGCGTCAGTAACGACCTGGAAAAGACCGCGTCGTGCATGGCCGCCTTTTCAGCCGCGGATGCTGCAACATGGCGCAGGCTGGTCGCCGCCTTCCCGGCGGAGGCCGAGCATCTGTTCCGGCTGCTGGGATCGCCGATGAGCGCCCGCGCGCTTGCCGGCACGGCATGGAACCTGTGGCGCAAGAAGGGCATGTCCGGTGCGCTCGATACCGGCCGGCTGTTGCTGTCTTCACCTCGCGCGTGGCTGGAGGAAAATTTCGAGTCGCCTTATGTGCGGGCGACGCTCGCCACCTGGGGCATGCATCTCGACTTCGCGCCCGACATCGCCGGCGGTGCGGTGTTCCCCTATCTGGAATCGATGGCCAACCAGAGTTTCGGCATGGTGCTGGGCAAGGGCGGGGCAGATACCATCATCCGGGCATTGTCCGGCATGGTCACGTCTACCGGCGGCACAATCGTCACCGGTGCCGAGGTGGCGGAGATCACGGTTTCCGCGGGCAAGGCGACCGGCGTGCGGCTCGCGTCCGGCGAGACGCATACCGCGACCAAGGCAGTCATCGCCGGCGTGGCGCCAAGCGCGCTGACCGGCAAGCTGCTGCCCAACGGTTCGGGTGACGCCGGCTTCGACACGGCGATGAAAGAGTTTCGCCACGCACCCGGCACGATGATGATCCATCTGGCGCTCGACGACCTGCCGGACTGGCGCGCCGGCGCCGAGTTGCGGCAGTTTGCCTATGTGCATCTGTCTCCCTCGCTCGACGCCATGTCGCGCACCTATCAGCAGGCGATGGCAGGCATGCTGCCGGACGAACCTGTGCTGGTCGTCGGCCAGCCGACGGCGATCGACCCGACACGAGCGCCCGCGGGCAAACACGTGCTGTGGGTGCAGGTGCGCATGCTGCCCGCCGAAATCCTGGGAGATGCGGCCGGCAAGATCGCACCCGCGCATTGGGACAAGGTCAAGGACAACTACGCCGAGCGCGTTCTCGACATCATCGAGAGCTACGCGCCCGGCCTGCGCAACAAGATCCTTGGCCGGGCGGTGTTTTCACCCATCGACCTGGAGCGCGAGAACCCGAACCTCGTCGGCGGCGACCAGGTCTGCGGCAGCCACCATCTGGCGCAGAATTTCCTGTTCCGTCCGGCGCGCGGTTTTGCGGGCTGGAACACGCCAGTGGCGCATCTGCATCTCACGGGGGCCGCGACATGGCCAGGCGCAGGTACCGGTGCCGCCTCAGGCTACATGCTCGCGCAACAACTTGGCGGGAGGTAGGAGCCTAGGATTTTCTGGGTGAAGAAGGGCAAGGCGCTGCTGCCCAAGGAGCCTGAAACGATGAACTGAGATCGCCGCGCAAAGACAATAAACCAACAAGGGGAACGACCATGACAATCAACAGACGCGAATTGCTCGGATACAGTACCGCGGCACTCGGGGCGGCCGCTATCGGCCTGCCGCAGATCGCTAAGGCCGCTGCCGGCGACCTGACCATCGCCTATAACGTCAACCTGCCGTCCTGGGATCCGACGACCGGACCTTCGGCCGTCAACCCGACGATCCAGGGCCTCTACCAGTCGGTGTTCGACCAGTACATCCCGCAAAAGCCGGACCTTTCCTTTGCGCCGGGCCTGCTCACCGAATGGGGCTGGAACGACGACCGCACGAAGATCATGATGACGGTGCGCGAAGGCGTGACCTGGCATGACGGCTCGCCGTTCACGGCCGAGGACGTGGTCTGGTCGCTGCAGCGGGCGGGTGACGAAAAGACCGGCAACCCGATCCAGTTCGTCTGGAAGAACGTCAACAATTTCAAGATCGACGGCAACAAGATCACCGGCGATGTCGTGCAGTTCGACCCGGTGTATTTCAAATGGATGTCGTTCCTGACCGGCTACATCATGCCCAAGGCCTATTACGAGAAAGTGGGTGCGGAAGGTTTCGAGAAGGCGCCGATCGGCACCGGCCCCTACATGGTGGAAAAATTCGAGCGCAACGCCTTCCTGCGGCTGAAAGCCAATCCGAACTACTGGGGCGGCAAGCCGGCCTTCGAGAATGTGACGATCAAGTTCGTTGCCGATGCGGCAAGCCGGGTCGCCGAAGTCGAGTCCGGCTCCTCGCAGGTGACGCTCGAAATCCCTTATGAGGAATACGACCGGCTGATCGCCAAGGACGGGCTTGCCGGCTCGTGCAAGAACGTCTCCGACATCGGCATGATCTTCTTCAACGACATCGAAGCGATGCTGGACAAGAACGTCCGCCAGGCAGCTGTGATGTCGATCGACAAGAAGCTGCTGGTCGACCGCCTGCTGCGCGGCTACGGCCAGCCGATCGACACGCTGGAGACGCCGGAATACACGGCTTACGATGCGTCGATCAAGGTCGAGCACAATCCGGAAAAGGCCAAGGAACTGCTCGCTGCTTCCGGCTATTCGCCGGAAAAGCCGGTCAAGTTCACGATACAGACAACCAAGGGCTTCAAGCCCAAGGACTATGAGATGATCCAGGCGATCGTCGGCATGTGGCGCAAGGTCGGCATCGAGGCGACGATCGAGGTCTACGAGATCGCCAAGCACTACGAGCTGCGCGCCGCCGACAAGCTGGCGCCGGCCGCCTTCTACAATTGGGGCAATGCCATCGGCGATCCGACCACCTCGACCGGTTTTGCCATGTATGGCCCGAGCCCGCATTCGGTGTGGGACAGCCAGGACCTGATCGACATGATCAACCCGCTATGGGGCGAGAAGGACGAGGCCAAGCGTATTGCTGGCTGGAAGGCGGTCGACAAATACATCGCCGAGCAGGCCTATGTGCTGCCGCTGATGCAGTATGCGCAGCCGATCGTGCATGCCAAGGGCGTCAATGTCGTGCAGCACGTGTCCGGCGCGTTGCTGCCTGCCCTGATGACCCCAGCCTGATATCGGCCTGGGATTGCCGCGCGCCGTCCATCGAGACGGCGCGCATTTCCTATCCGGCATACGAGCCAGCGGGCTCCTGCAAAGATCTACATGCTTCTGCAAAGATTCCTGATCCGTGGTCTGACGATGCTGGTGACGCTGTTCGGCGTTGCCGTCGTCGTCTTTGTCGTGATCCGCGTTGCTCCGGGCGATCCGATCGCGATGATGCTGCCGCCCGGCGCCACGGACGCCGACATCGCCCGGCTGCGCGCACTCTACGGGCTCGACAAGACCATCGTGCAGCAGTTCTTCATCTGGCTGTCCGGCGTTGTCAGGGGCGATTTCGGCACCTCGATCTCGCTGCGGCAGGATGTTCTCAGTCTTGTCTTCAATCGGCTGCCGGCGACGCTGGAACTCGCCATCATTGCCCTTCTGATGGCGGTGACGATCGGAGGCACGACCGCGATCCTCGGTGCGCGCGAACGCGGCACGGCGGTCGAGGCCGGCATCGATATCGCCAGCGGTGCAGCGCTTTCCATTCCCGACTTCCTGTGGGGCTTGGTGCTGATCTTACTGTTCGGCGTGCTGGTGCCGATCTTCGACATTTCCGGCCGGGTGTCACCGCAGCTCGACCTGCCCTTCGTCACACAGTTTTATCTGGCCGAGAGCATCCTGAGACTCCGCTTCGATCTCACCTGGGACCTCCTCAAACACATGCTGATGCCGGCGGTTGCGCTGGCACTGCCGCTGGCGGCGATCATTTCGCAGCTGTTGAAACAGTCGCTGAAGGAAGTGCTCGACCTCGACTATGTCGTGCTGGCGCGGGTGAAAGGGTTTTCGGAAACGCAGGTCATCCTGCGCGAAGCGCTGAAGAACGCCGCGCTGCCGACACTGACGCTTGTCGGCGTGCAGTTCACCTTCCTGATCGGCGGCACGGTCATCGTCGAACGGCTGTTTTCCTATGAAGGCCTCGGCAACATGGCTATCGATGCTGTCATCAACCGCGACCTGCCGCTGATCCAAGGCATCGTGCTGGTGTTCGCGCTGCTGTTCGTATTGATCAACCTCACCGTCGACATGATGTATGCATTGCTCAATCCGAGGCTGCGCCATGGATGAGGGCCGCACTCCGAGGCGCGGCGTGTCACCCCGCTTGTGGCTGGCCGGCGGCTGGCTGCTGCTGGCGCTGCTGGCCGCGATCTTCGCGCCGCTGGTCGCGCCGCAGGATCCGCTGGCGCAGGATTTGATGCTGGAACGGCTGCCGCCGTTCTGGATGAGCGGCGCAGAGCCCGGCTATTGGCTCGGTACCGACAGCCTCGGCCGCGATCTGTTGTCCCGGCTGATCTTCGGCGGCCGTATCGCCTTCATCGTCGCCTTCGCCGCCGCCATCGCCACGTGCCTGGTCGGCTCGACGCTCGGGCTGATATCGGGCTATTTCGGCGGCTGGGCCGACCGCATCATCTCGCGCATCGTCGACGTCTGGATGGCCTTCCCGCCGGTGCTGTTCGCCATCCTGCTGGTCGCCGTGCTCGGCACCGGGCTCAGCTCCGTCATCATCGCCATCGCCGTCATCGACTGGACGCGTTTCTGCCGGGTGATCCGGGCCGAGACGATGGGCCAGTCGCGCATGGACTATGTCGAGAATGCCCGCATCGCCGGCTATGGCCGCATCGGCATCATGCTGCGCGAAGTGCTGCCAAATGTAGTGCCGTCGATCGTGGCGCTGCTCTCGCTGGAAATGGGTATCGCCGTCATCGTCGAGGCGATCCTCTCCTTCGTCAATCTGTCGATCTCGACCGACGATCCGACCTGGGGCGGTATCATCGCCGAGGGCCGGATTTCCATCCATCAGGCCTGGTGGGTGCTGGTGTTTCCGCTGATCACGCTGATCCTGACGGTGCTGTCGTTCAGCCAGTTCGGCGAGGCGTTGAAGACGCGTTTCGACCCGGTGTTGCGATGAGCGCTTGCCTCGACATCAGGGACTTGAGCGCCGTGCTGGCGAACGGCCAGCGCGTGCTGCGCTCGGTGTCGCTCTCCGTGCAACCGGGAGAGGTCCGCGCGCTGGTTGGCGAGAGCGGCGCCGGCAAGACGATGATCGGCAAGGCGGTGCTTGGCGTCTTGCCGTCGAGCGTGCGCATTGTCGAGGGCGACATGCTGCTTGAAGGCGAAGATCTCGGCAGGTTGGAGCCAAAGGCAAGGCGCACGCTGATCGGTGCACGCACGGCGCTGATCCCGCAGGACCCGCTGACCGCGCTCAACCCGTCACGCCGCATCGGTTCTCAGATGACCGACCGGCTGGTGCGCATCCTGGGCTGGAGCGGCGAGAGGGCCGATACCCGAATTCGCAAATTGCTCGACGAGGTGCAGATCCGCGACCCCGATCGCGTGCTGAAGAGCTACCCGCACGAGCTTTCCGGCGGGATGCGCCAGCGCGTGCTGATCGCCGCCGCCTTCGCTGCCGAACCACGGCTGATCGTCGCCGACGAGCCGACCACTGCACTCGACGTCACCGTGCAGAAGCAGATCCTGCGGCTGATCGCGCAGTTGCAGCGCGACCACGGCACGGCGATCCTGTTCGTCACCCATGATCTCGGCGTCGTCGCCAAGATCAGCCAGAAAGTGTCGGTGCTCTATGCCGGCAAGGTGGTCGAAGAGGCCGACACTGCTGCCCTCTTCGCCAGCCCGCAACACTCCTACACGCGGGCGCTGATGGCCGCGACACCGCGCTACACCGATCCGTTCGCCTCGCTGAAGCCGGTGGACGAGGCGGTCCTGGCCGGGCTTGCCGCCGAGATCACCGCCGCCGACCAGGCCTGGAGGCGGCCCCATGGCTGAGCCGCTGTTCAAGGTGCGCGGGCTGAAGGTCGCGCTGCCCGACATGACACGCAAGCCGCTGATCGGCCGTGCGCCGCTGGCCGAGATCTTGAAAGGCCTGGACTTCGACCTGCCCAGGGGCTCGGTGACCGGCATTGTCGGCGAATCCGGATCGGGCAAGTCGACCCTCGGCCGCGCCCTGGTGCGCCTGCTGGAACCCAGCGCCGGCAGCATCAACTTCGACGGCCGCGACATCACCCATCTACCGGAAGCGGAGCTCAGGCCATTGCGCCGCAACCTGCAGATGATCTTCCAGGATCCGATGTCGTCGCTCAACCCGCGCCGCACCATCGCCAGCATCATCGCCGCACCACTGAAGCAGAATGGGCTTGGCGACAATCTGAAGGCGCGCGTCGCCGAAGCCTTGCTGCGCGTCGGCCTGCCGCAAAGCTTCGCCAGCCGCTACCGCCACGAACTGTCGGGCGGCCAGCGCCAGCGCGTCGGCATTGCGCGCGCGCTGGCGCTGTCGCCGAAATTCGTGCTCGCCGACGAGATCGTCTCCGGCCTCGACGTCTCGACCCAGGCGCAGATCCTCACCCTTCTGGAAAAGCTTGCGGCCGAGATGGGCCTGACCGTCGCCTTCATCAGCCACGATCTGTCTGTCATTCGGCGGCTGTGCCGGCAAGTGATCGTCATGCGCGAAGGTGTCATCGTGGAAGCCAGCGCCACCGATGCCCTGTTCGAAAACCCCCGGCAAAGCTACACGCGCGACCTGATAGCAGCCATTCCGCTGCCCGAAATCGATGCCGGCTGGCTGGATATTTCTTCCGCCGCCAAGGCGACATGAACGCATACGCACGCCGAAAAGCGGGCCTCGGATGTGCGACGGGCAAATGACCAGGCCCCGCCAGGAGGAGGACTGACATGAAGACGATACTTCGAAACGCCGCGCTCACCGCCGCTATCCTTGGCAGCGCCGGCATTGCCACCGCCAGCTCGATCCCCGGCATGCGCGGCCATGATCACACCGGCATCACCGTTCCCGACATGAAGCAGGCGGTCGACTTCTTCACCGAAGTCGTCGGCTGCAAGAAGGCGATGTCGTTCGGTCCGTTCGCCGACGACAAGGGCACCTTCATGCAGGATGTGCTGGGCGTCGACAAGAAGGCGGTGATCGAGCAGATCACCATGGTTCGCTGCGGCAGCGGATCGAACATCGAACTGTTCAAATACACCGCGCCCGACCAGAAGGATCTGACACCGAAGAACAGCGACATAGGCGGCTTCCACATCGCCTTCTATGTCGATGACGTCGCCGCCGCCAAAGCCTATCTCGACGCCAAGGGCGTCAAGACGCGCATGGGGCCGATACCGGTTTCCGAAGGGCCGGCCGCCGGCCAGACCATTCTCTATTTCCAGGCGCCGTGGGGTCTGCAACTGGAAGCGATCAGCTACCCCTCGGGGATGGCTTACGAGAAAGGCGCCGAGACCGTGCTGTGGAGCCCGAAGAACCCGGAAAAATGATTGGAAGGCGCGCTTGCGCCACGTCACGCAAGCGCGCCTCCGTGATATCCAGATAATCATTTCGATATGAAACTTTAAGCTTGAAATAATTTGTCGCCGGCGCGATACTGGGGCCAGCAAGCGAAGAGGAGATCGCACAGATGAAGGTTGCGGCTCTCGGCGGCGGACCAGCCGGCCTCTACTTTGCCATCTCGATGAAGCTCAGGGACGCCACGCACGAGGTGACGGTGTTCGAGCGCAACCGCGCCGACGACACATTCGGGTGGGGCGTCGTGCTGTCGGCCGAGACGCTCGACAATTTGTCGAAGAACGATCCGGTCAGCGCCGTCTGGATCAAGAAGCATTTTGCCTACTGGGACGATATCGCCGTCATCCATGACGGTGTGCGCACGGTTTCGACCGGCCATGGATTCTGCGGCATCGGCCGCAAGCGGCTGCTGGTCCTGCTGCAGCGGCGTGCGCGCGAACTCGGCGTCAAGCTGATGTTCGAGACCGACATCGCCGATCCGCGGCCCTATATGGAGACGCACGATCTTGTCGTCGCCGCCGACGGCCTGAATTCCAAAGCGCGCAACACCTTCGTCGACGTCTTCAAGCCCGACATCGACACCCGCAAGTGCAAGTTCGTCTGGCTCGGCACCAACCAGAAATTCGACGACGCTTTCACCTTCATCTTCGAGAAAACCGAGCATGGCTGGGTGTGGGCGCACGCCTACCAGTTCGACAGCGACACCGCGACCTTCATCGTCGAGTGCAGCGAACAGACTTGGGCTGCTTTCGGCTTCGGCACGATGTCGCAGCAGGAATCGATCGCCGTCTGCGAGCGCATTTTTGCCAAGCATCTTGGCGGCCATGCACTAATGACCAATGCCAACCATATTCGTGGTTCGGCCTGGATCAATTTCCCGCGCGTGCTGTGCGAGCGCTGGTCCTACAAGAACCTGGCGCTGATGGGCGATGCTGCCGCATCGGCGCATTTCTCGATCGGCTCCGGCACCAAGCTGGCGCTGGAAAGTGCCGTTGCGCTGGCAGAGTATGTCGAGTCCGAGCCGGACCTCGACGCCGCGTTCCGCAAATATGAAGATGCCCGCCGCACCGAGGTGCTGAAGCTGCAATCGGCGGCACGCAATTCGCTCGAATGGTTCGAGGAGGTCGAGCGCTATCTCGGCCTCGACCCAGTGCAGTTCAACTATTCGCTTTTGACCCGCTCGCAACGCATCAGCCACGAGAATTTGCGGCTGCGCGATGCCGCATGGCTGGGCGGCGCGGAGGAATGGTTCCAGCGCCAGGCGGGTGCCGGCGGCAACAGCCTGCGCCGCGCGCCGATGTTCGCGCCGTTCAAGCTGCGCGACATGACACTGCAGAACCGCATCGTCGTCTCGCCAATGGCACAGTACAAGGCTGTCGACGGCTGTCCGACCGACTGGCATTTCACCCACTATGCCGAGCGCGCCAAGGGTGGCGCTGGCCTCATCTATATCGAGATGACCTGCGTCAGTCCCGAGGGCCGCATCACACCAGGCTGTCCCGGCTTCTATGCGCCCGAACATGAGGTGGCATGGAGGCGGCTGGTCGATTTCGTCCATACAGAGACAGAGGCGAAGATCTGTGCCCAGATCGGTCACTCAGGCGCCAAGGGTTCGACCCGGCTCGGCTGGGAAGGCACCGATGTGCCGCTGCCCTCAGGCAACTGGCCTGTGATGGCCGCATCGGCCGTTGCATGGTCGCCGCAGAACCAGGTGCCGAAGGCCATGGACCGCGCCGACATGGACAAAGTGCGCGACGAATTCGTGGCCTCGGCGGAGATGGCCGATCGATGCGGCTTCGACATGCTCGAGATCCATGCCGCGCACGGTTATCTGCTGTCGTCCTTCATCACGCCGGTCACCAACCGGCGCACGGACGCCTATGGCGGCTCACTCGAAAACCGCATGCGCTATCCCCTGGAGATCTTCCGCGCGGTGCGCGCCGCCTGGCCGGCACAGAAGCCGATCTCGATGCGCATTTCGGCCAATGACTGGGTCGGCATCGAGGGCGTGACCCCGGCCGACGCGGTCGAGATCGCGCGGCTGCTGCATGAGGCCGGTGTCGACATCTGCGACGTCTCGGCCGGCCAGACCTCGGCATTGGCAAAGCCGATTTATGGCCGCATGTTCCAGACGCCGTTTTCCGACCGCATCCGCAACGAGGTCGGCATGGCGACGATGGCGGTCGGCAACATCTACGAGCCGGACCATGTCAATTCGATCCTGATGGCCGGCCGCGCCGATCTGGTGGCACTGGCTCGGCCGCATCTCGCCGATCCCTACTGGACACTGCACGCGGCGGTGACGCTCGGCGACCGTGGCGTCAAATGGCCGGATCCGTATCTGCCCGGGCGCGACCAGCTCTACCGGCTGGCCGAGCGCGACGCCGCGGCGGGGCTGAAAGTATGAGCGCCGCTGCAACGATTGCCGGCAAGCATGCGCTGGTCACCGGCGGCGGCTCCGGCGTCGGCCGGGCCATCGCGCTGGCGCTGGCGGATGCAGGCATCGACGTGACCATTTGCGGCCGCCGCGACGCGGAGCTCGCCAAGGTCGCCAAGGAGAGCGACCGCATCTTCGGCATTGCCGCCGACGTCACCAATGAGGCGACAATGGCGTCGCTTTACGAGACTGCCGAAGCCGCGCGCGGCCCCTTCGACATCGTCGTCGCCAATGCCGGCATGGCCGGCAGCACACCGGCGCACAAGACCACCCTTGCCGACTGGCAGCGGACGCTGGATGTGAACCTGACCGGAGCCTTCCTGACAGTGAAGCCGGCGCTGGCCGGTATGGCGGTGCGAAAGACCGGCCGGATCGTGTTCGTTGCTTCGACGGCAGGCCTGAAAGGCTACGCCTACGTCGCGCCCTATGTCGCCGCCAAGCATGGCGTCGTCGGCCTGATGCGGGCGCTGGCGGCCGAGACCGCCAAATCCGGCGTCACCGTCAACGCGGTGTGTCCGGGTTTCGTCGAGACCGAGATGCTGGAGGAGTCCATCCAGCGTATCATCGAAAAGACCGGCCGTTCAGCCGAGCAGGCACGGTCGAGCCTTGCCTCGACCAACCCGCAAGGCCGCTTCATCCAGCCGCAAGAAGTTGCCGCCACCGTGCTGTGGCTGTGTGGCGATGCCGCGGCGTCGATCACCGGACAGGCGATTTCCATCTCAGGAGGCGAAACATGGTAGCCGGCCCCCTGCCCGCGCCGACCGGACCCGGCAAGGACCGGCTGCGTCTGTGGATACGGCTGCTGCGCGCCTCGCGTACGATCGAGGCCGAGCTGCGCGAGCGCCTGAAGAAGGACTTCAACACGACGCTGCCGCGCTTCGACGTGATGGCCGCCCTCCATCGCGCGCCGGAAGGCATGCTGATGAGCGACCTGTCGCGCTTTCTTTTGGTATCGAACGGCAATGTCACTGGCATCGTCGATCGGCTGGTGTCGGAAGGGCTGGTTGCCCGTGCCCGCCGCAATGGCGACCGTCGCACCTCGATGGTGCGGCTGACCGAGGAAGGCTCGAAGGCTTTCGGCATGATCGCCGCGGCGCATGAAGGCTGGATCGGGGAATTGCTGGGCAAGGTCAGCGAGGACGACGCGCGCCGGCTGACCGGCATGCTGACCTCGTTCCGCAGCAACTGGGAGGGACGCGAATGACCGGGATGGCCGGCCTCAAGCCGAAGCATTTCCTCTGGCAGGTCGAGGGCAGGATCGCGAAGGTCCGGCTCGACCGGCCTGACCGCAAAAACCCGCTGACCTTCGACAGCTATGCCGAGTTGCGCGACACATTCCGCGACCTCGTCTATGCGGACGACGTCGACGCCGTGGTGTTCCTGTCCAATGGCGGCAATTTCTGCTCCGGTGGCGATGTCCACGACATCATCGGGCCGCTGGTCAAGATGGACATGAAGCAGCTCTTGGCCTTCACCCGCATGACCGGCGATTTCGTCAAGGCGATGCTGAATTGCGGCAAGCCGATCATTGCGGCAGTCGACGGTGTCGCGGTCGGCGCCGGCGCCATCATCGCCATGAGTTCCGATATCCGCATTGCTACGCCAGAAGCCAAAACGGCGTTCCTGTTCACCCGCGTCGGCCTCGCCGGCTGCGACATGGGCGCTTGCGCGATCCTCCCGCGCATCATCGGCCAGGGCCGCGCCGCCGAATTGCTCTACACCGGCCGTACCATGACGGCAGCGGAAGGCGAGCGCTGGGGTTTCTACAACCGGCTGGTCGATGCCGCTTCACTGGAGGCCGACGCGCTCGACATGGCGGCGCGCATCGTCTCCGGCCCGACCTTCGCCCACGGCATCACCAAGACGCAACTCAACCAGGAATGGTCGATGGGTCTCGACCAGGCGATCGAGGCCGAAGCTCAGGCACAAGCGATCTGCATGCAGACACGCGATTTCGAGCGCGCCTACAAGGCGTTCGTGGCCAAAGAAAAGCCGGCGTTCGAGGGCAATTGATGGCTGACAAGAGTTTCCTCTCCTGGCCGTTCTTCGAAGACCGCCATCGCCAACTGGCCGAGCGGCTGGAGGCGTGGTGTTCGAAGAATCTGCCTGTGGATCATCACGACGTCGATGCCGCCTGCCGCGAGCTGGTGGGCAAGCTTGGCAGGGACGGCTGGCTGAAGCCGACGGCTGTAGACACGGACAATCCCGGCCCCCTCGACGTGCGCACGCTGTGCATCACGCGCGAGACGCTCGCCCGCCATGACGGGTTGGCCGATTTCGCCTTCGCCATGCAAGGGCTGGGCACCGGCGCACTCAGCCTGTTCGGCACGCCCGAGCAGCAACAATGGCTGGCAAAGACACGTGCCGGCAAGGCGATTTCCGCCTTCGCCCTGTCGGAACCGCGCTCCGGCTCAGACGTCGCCAACACCGAAATGACGGCGACCCGCGACGGCGACAGCTATGTTCTGGCCGGTGAAAAGACCTGGATCTCCAATGGCGGCATCGCCGATCTCTATGTCGTCTTTGCCCGCACCGGCGAAGCGCCGGGCGCCAAGGGGCTTTCCGCCTTTCTGGTGCCGGGCGACGCAAAAGGCCTTGGCATCGCCGAGCGCCTCGAAGTGATCGCGCCGCATCCGCTGGCCCGACTGTCGTTTGACCAGGTCCACCTGCCCGCCTCGGCGCTGATCGGCAGACCGGGCGACGGCTTCCGCATCGCCATGTCGGTGCTCGACGTGTTCCGTTCGACAGTGGGTGCGGCAGCGCTCGGCTTTGCCCGCCGCGCGCTGGATGAAAGCATCAAAAGGGTGGCCGAGCGCAAACTGTTCGGCGCGCCGATGGCCGAGTTGCAGATGGTGCAGGGCCATGTCGCCGACATGGCGCTCGACGTCGATGCGGCGGCGCTGCTGGTCTACCGCGCCGCCTGGACCAAGGACATGGGTGCCGCGCGCGTCACCCGCGAGGCGGCGATGGCCAAGCTGTTCGCCACCGACAAGGCGCAAGAGGTCATCGACAAGGCCGTACAGCTGCATGGCGGCGACGGTGTTCGCAAAGGCCATATCGTCGAAAGCCTGTATCGCGAGATCCGCGCGCTGCGCATCTACGAGGGTGCCTCGGACGTGCAGAAGGTGGTGATCGCGCGGCAGGTGATGGGCGCGGCCTGATAGCAGGAAATTTGACGGGCATTCGATTTTGAGACTTGGTTTTTGGACTACCGGGAGGTTTTGAATGCACGAGATTCTGCAGCCGGAAGGCTGGGCAAAACCTGTCGGCTACGCCAATGGCGTCGCGGCGCGCGGCAAGCTGGTCTTCGTCGGCGGACAGGTCGGCTGGAACGGGCAGTGCCAGTTCGAAACCGACGATTTCGTCGGCCAGGTGCGGCAGACGCTTGCGAACATCGTGGCGGTGCTGGCGGAAGCCGGTGCAGAGCCGCGGCACATCACATCGATGACCTGGTATTTCACCGACAAGGCCGAATACCGCGCCAACCTCCGGGGCATCGGCGAGGCCTATCGCGAGGTGATCGGCCGGCATTTTCCGGCGATGGCCGCCATGCAGGTGATGGCGCTGGTCGAGGACCGCGCCAAGGTCGAGATCCAGGCGACTGCCGTCATTCCGGAATGACCTTTGCTTATCCGCGAAGGCCAGCCTGCCTCAAAATCGGCAGCACGTGGTCGCAGAAATAGGGCAGTTCCTGCGTGTAGTTGACGAAGGACAGCGCGATCCCCTGGTAACCCTGCTCAGCAATGGCGACCATGTTGGCGGCGATCGTTTCCGGCGTTCCAATCAGGGGATAGGTGCCGGCGCCGCCGGCGAAACGCTGCCGGTAGCGGTCATAGGCATGCGGGTCGTGCGATTGCGAGAATTCCTTCTTGCCGGCCATGTGGGCATCGACCGCGTCGTGGTCGGCCATATCAACAGCATAGCGCGCGTAGTAGGCCTGCGCCTCTTCCATCGTCGGACGGCAAACCACATGCGCCACCGTGTAGACGCCGACATCACGGCCCACCTTGTCGGCACGTTCGCGTATGTCGGCGACGTGCTTGCCGGCGTCGCCCATCTCGGAAAAGGTCGTGAACAGATAGTCGCATCTGGCGGCGGCGAAATCGCGGCCCGGCCCGCCGAAAGCGGCGTTCATCGTCACCGGGCGCGGAACTTGCAGGCTGGCCGGACGGCTGACCGCTTCCTTGAGGCGATAGTAGGTGCCTTCATAGTCTAGAGGCTCGCTCGAGGCATAAAGCCGTTCGAGGATCTCGATCCATTCGGCCGCCTGGTCGTAGCCCTTTTCGACCAGCGGCGTGCCGAACATGCCGAATTCCTTCGGGTTCCAGCCGCAGACAATGTTGAGGCCGGCGCGGCCCTGGCTGATGTGGTCGACGGTCGCCAGCGCCTTGGCGGCGTAGAGCGGATGCACGAGCGGCACGTGCACGGTCATGAACAGGCCGATCTGTTCGGTGGCCATGGCGAGTGCCGCCGCCCAGGTGAAGGTCTCGAACGACCATTCGCGCACCTTGTTGCGGCCGCCGAAGCCGCGCCAGCGCGCGATCGGCAGCATGAATTCCAGCCCGGCGCGGTCGGCGATCTGAGCCGCCGTCAGATTGTCCTGCCAGCTTGCCGCCCAACGTTCCGGAACGTCGGTGATGGCAAGGCCGCCATCGGCATTGGTCGAAAAGACGCCGAGGTTGAGTTTGTTCGGGCCGTGCAGGGGATGCGCTTTGATCATGTCTGGAACTCGTGGCAGGAGAGCCCACGCTAGGCCCGCGCGAAAATATTTCAAGCCTGAAATAGCTTCGCCTGACGGTCGTTTGCCGATATGGATTCTGGCAGAACGAGAAAGGTGACGTGCATGAGCGAGTTCCGCCAGAAGTGTAGCGGCAAGACGAACCTCGTTGGTTCCTTTGCCGCCATTCCCCATCCCGTGGCGGTCGAAGTGATGGCGCAGTCCGGCCTTGATTTTCTCTGCATCGACTGGGAGCATGCCCAGATCTCGCGCGACATGATCGAGACCATGGTGCGAGCGGCCGACGTGCATCGCGTGCCGGCGATGGTGCGCGTTCCCGGCCATGCGCCGGAAGCCATCCAGGCGGCGCTGGACGGCGGCGCGCAAGGCGTGCTGATCCCACGCGTCTCGACCGCCGCCCAGGCGGCGATGGCCGTCAAAGCCTCGCGCTATCCGCCACAGGGCGAGCGTGGCGTCGGGCCCGGCCGGGCGGCAGGCTACGGCTATCGCATTCCCGAATATCTCGCCGGCGCCAATAACAGGATCGTCGTCGCGGTCCAGGTCGAGACATCGGAAGGGCTGGCCAACATCGAAGCGATCGCCGCCATTGACGGCGTCGACGTGATCTTCGTCGGCCCCGGCGATCTTTCGGTGTCGATCGATGCGATCGGACCGAAAGGCGCCGACAAGCTCACCGAGGCGATCCGGAGGATCATCGGCGTCACGGTTGCGCATGGCAGGACATCAGGAATCTTCTGCGCAAAGCCGCAGGACGTCGCCCAATGGGCCGCCATCGGCGCCAGCTTCTTCGTGCTGGCCAGCGACACGATGTTTCTCGGTGCGGGCGCTGCCGCCGGCGCCGCCGCCGCGCGTGCCGAGCTGGCTCGAGACGGCCGTAGCTAGCGCAAAAAGGCGTATTGGTCGGGCAACAGGCCGGTCAAACTTTTTAAGCTTAAAACTTTCGCCTTGAAAAGCGCCGCGCTTTGGATAAGCATTCCAAGATCGATGGCGACTGCGGTGCCGGACGGGCTTGCCGGGCAGTCCATCGTGGTGTTCCGGGTGGGAGGGGTTTCAGTCCTTGTCGTTCATGCTGCCCCAGTCGTCGTCCAGCGCGCGCTATGCCTTCGATGGCATTCGGGCGCAAATCCGTGACCTGCATACCGAGAACATCGCCAACCTTGCCGTTCGGGCGCGCGAACTCGGCGACGTCATCGCGCTCTGGTACGGCGAAGGCGACATGGTGACGCCCGCTTTCATCCGCGATGCGGCCAAGGCTGCCTTCGATGAAGGCCTAACCTTCTACGTTCCCAACATGCGCGGCCATGGCCCCCTGAATGAGGCGCTGTCGGAGTACCAGACGCGCATCCATGGCCGGTCGATCCCGGTCGCGCGCACCACTGTCACGCCGGGCGGCATGCAGGCGCTGTACCTTGCGCTGGAACTGCTGGTCGATACCGGCACCAACGTCGTCTATGTCGCGCCGCAATGGCCCAACATCCACAACGCCATCCACTTGATCGGCGGCGAGCCACGGCCGTTTTCGCTCGACTATAGGGGGGACTGGCATCTCGACCTCGACCGGCTGTTTGCGACCTGCGATGCCCGCACGCGCGCGATCTTCCTGTCGACGCCCTCCAACCCGACCGGCTGGACCGCCTCAGCCGAGGAAATGCACGCGCTGCTCGATTTCAGCCGGCGCACCGGCATCTGGATCATCTCCGACGAGGTCTACGGCCGGCTCTATTTCGATGGCGATGTTGCGCCCTCCATCCTGCAGATCGCCGAGGATGGCGACCGGGTGCTGTCGGTCAACAGCTTCTCGAAGGCCTGGGCGATGACCGGCTGGCGCATCGGCTGGCTGACGCATCCGTCCGGGGTGGCCGACCAACTCGGCGCGATGACGCAATATGTAAACAGCGGCACCGCCGCGCCGATCCAAGCCGGTGCGGTTGCAGCGATCCGCCAGGGCGAGCCGCTGGTCGAGGAGATCAGGCAGCGGATCAGGACTGGCCTTGACCTCGCCTATGACCGGCTGGCGCAGATTCCGGGCGTCATTCTGCCAACGAAACCGCGCGGCGGCATGTATGCCTTCTTTGCCATGGAAGGCGAGAGCGATGCACGGCGCGCCTGCACCAGGATTCTCGAGACGGCGCGCGTTGGGCTGGCACCCGGTCATCTGTTCGGAAGTTCGGCAACGGCCTTCCTGCGAATGTGCGTGTGCCGTGAACGCAAAGAGATAGCGACCGCGCTCGACCGCATGGTCGCGGCTATGAATTGACGCCCTGCCGACGGTGGGACGGCAAGAAACCGTGCGGGGCCAACCCCGCCCGATCAACAACCAGAGGGAACACCCCAGAGGGAACACCATGAATCTGAACCGTCGCAATATCATGCTTCTCGCCGCCGCCATCGGCATCGCCGCCGGCCCCGCCACCGCCTATGCCGCCGATGTCCTCAATGTCGGTGCCTACCCGACCAACCCGCCCTTCGAGTACAAGAACGAGAGCGGGACGTTCGAGGGCTTTGAAGTCGACATCGTCAACGAAGCAGCCAAGCGCATCGGCATGACCACGGATATCGCCGACCTCGGCTTCCAGGCGCTGTTCGCCGCCACGACATCGAAGCGCATCGATGTCGCCATCTCGTCGATCACCATCACGCCGGAGCGGCTGAAGTCGCAGTCGTTCACGCAGCCCTATTATGATTCCGACATGGGCATCGCCACCAAGACCGACAGCCCGATCAAGGCCGAAGCCGACCTCAAGGGCAAGATCGTTGGCGTGCTGTCCGGCTCGACGGGCGAAACCTGGGTCAAGGGGCATCAGGAAGCCGACGGCTTCGCCGACGTGAAGGGCTATGACACGCAGCAGAACCTGCTGCTCGATCTCAGCGCCGGACGTGTCGATGCGGCCGTCAGCGACATCCCTGGCATGCAGTACTCCTTCACCAAAATGAAGGACCTGACAGTCAAGGAGCGCATCAAGACCGGCGAGCAATACGGCCTGATGATGACCAAAGACCACCCGCTGCTCGGCAAGCTGAACGACGCGCTTACCGCGATGAAGAAGGACGGCACGCTGGCCGCGATCCACAAGAAGTGGTTCGGCAGCGACGCGCCCGCCGATTCTTCGACCGTCAAGGAAATGCCGCTGCCGAAGGCTTGAGCGGCGACTGACAGAACGCAGGCGTGCCGGCTCGAAAGGCCGGCACGTCCTGTTTTATTCATGCCCTTCCCGGAGCCGTGATTTGGTACGGCGCAGCCGATTTCGGTGTTCGGGTCTTGCTCTGGCGTCACTGGACGCAAAACGCTTCGGGAACGCTCCCATGTCGCTGATCGACACTTTCTTCAATCCCGATGTCATCATGTCCAGCTTGCCGGCGCTGCTGCGCGGCTTCCTGAACACACTGCTGCTCGGGCTGCTCAGCATCGGCATCGGCATCCCCATCGGCCTGGTGATCAGCCTGGTGCGACTTTATTCGCCGAAGCCGCTGCGGTGGCTTGCGGTCGGCTACACCGACATCTTCCGCGCCCTGCCGGTGCTGGTCGTGCTGATCCTGATCTACTACGCGCTGCCCTTCCTCGGCATCCGCCTGTCATCCTGGGCGTCCGCTGTGACGGCCTTCGCCATCATCATGTCGGCCTACTCGGCCGAAGTGTTCCGCTCCGGTATCGAAAGCATACCGCGCGGCCAGTTCGAGGCGTCGCAGGCGCTCGGCCTGCCGTTCCTTTTGACCTTGCGCAAGGTGGTGCTGCCGCAGGCGGTCCGCGTGGTCATCCCGCCGATGACCAGCAACTGCGTCTCGATGTTCAAGGACACTTCGCTCGCCTCGACCGTGGCGCTGCCGGAATTGTTGAAGGAAGCGACCAACGCGCAGTCGCTCTACGCCAACCCCTCGCCGCTGATCGGCGCAGCACTCGTCTATCTCATCTTCCTCTGGCCGATGGTCCGCCTCGTCAGCTTGCTTGAAGAACGCTTCAAGACCGAAAAGACGCGCTGACCTCGCAAATCAAACCACCCGCCAAGAACTTCGCAGGAGCCGACCTTGAACAAACATCAAACCGACAATGCGAGCGCCGCCGCGTTCCCCGTCGACACCATCCGCGCCATGTTTCCAGCCTTGCAGCGGGCCGGCGATTTCATCTTCATGGACAATGCCGCCGGCGCGCAGATCCCGCAAAGCGTGCTCGACGCGGTGACCAACCATCTGGTTGCGCACAACGTGCAGCGCGGTGGCCGCTATGGCCGCAGCGTCACCGTCGACCAGTCGGTCGCCGACGCCCGCGAGAGTGTCGCACTTCTTATAAACGCCGCCAGCCCGGCCGAAATCTGCTTCGGCATGAACGCCACCTCGTTCATCCGCCTGGTCAGCCTCGGCATCGGCCAGATGCTTCAAGAGCGCGACGAGATCGTCATCACCGACATGGACCACGACGCCAACATCGCCACATGGCTGGCGCTGGAGTCCGCCGGCGCCAAGTTCAAATGGTGGCGCATGCGCGAAGACGGCAATTTGCATGTCGACGATCTGCGCCCGCTGGTTTCCGATCGTACCCGGCTGGTCGCCTGCACGGTCACAGCGCATTCGATCGGCTCGATCGTCGACGTCGCTTCCGTTGCCAAGATCGCGCGCGCAGCCGGCGCCGAGGTGTTCCTGGACTGCGTGCACTATGGGCCGCATGGGCTGATTGACGTGCAGGCCTGGGATTGCGATTACCTCGTCTGTTCAGGCTACAAGAACTTCTCGCCGCATATGGGCTTCCTGTGGGGCCGCTTCGAGACGCTGAAGCGGCTGCCGACCTTCCGCGAGGATTTCATCCCCGACGAGCCGCCCTACAAGGTTGAGGCCGGCACCTTCATCTACGAGAACGTCTCGGGCATGGATGCGGCCGTGCAGTATCTCGAACTGATCGGCCGCAATCTCGCGCCATCCAACAACCGCTCGCGGCGCGAAAACATCGTCGCGGGCATGGGCGCCATCCGCGACTATGAGCTGGTGCTGGCGCGCGAGATGCTTGGCGTGCTCAAGGATTGCGGCGCGACGATCTACGGCGTCGCCGACGAAGCCCGCATAAACGAACGCGTACCGACCTTCTGCTTCAACATCGGCAGACTGTCACCGCAGCGGATCGTCGAGGAAATGGCCGAGATGCAGATCGGCATCCGCGACGGCCACATGTACGCGCCGCGGCTGATGAAGCGGCTCAACCTGTCGATGGACAGCGGCGCCATCCGCGCCTCGTTGGTCCACTACAACACGGTTGAGGAGATCAGGCGCTTTGGCGAGGCGCTGCGCACCATCATCGCCAAGCTGTCGTAAGCGGCTTGGCCTAGGGTGTGTCGAGATTCAGGTCAGGCGGCCTTCTTCTTTGCCAGCCTCGCCTTGATCGAGGCGACGTCGGCGCGCGGCGTCGCGGCGAACAGCGTCTTGGTGTAGCTGTGCTTGGGGTCGGCGAAGACCTCTTCGCGCGAGCCGTATTCGACCGCCTCGCCGAAATACATCACCATCACGTCGTCGGCGATGTAGCGCACCACCGACAGGTCGTGGCTGATGAAGACATAGGTCAGCTGGAACTCGTCCTGCAGGTCGGCGAGCAGGTTGAGCACCTGCGCCTGCACAGACAGATCGAGAGCCGAGACCGGCTCGTCCAACACCAAGAGGCTGGGGTTGAGCATCAGCGCTCGGGCAATGGCGATACGCTGCCGCTGGCCGCCGGAAAACATGTGCGGATAGCGATTGTAGTGCTCGGGTCCGAGACCGACCTTCTTCAGCATCTTCATGGCAAGGTCGCGCCGTTCCTCGGCCGGCTTGCCGGTGTTGATGAGCAGCGGTTCGCCCAACACGTCGCCGATTTTCTGGCGCGGGTTGAGAGACCCGTAAGGGTTCTGGAAAACGATCTGCACCTTGCGGCGCATCTCCTTGCTCAGCCCGTCCTTGGCGATGTCGACCTTGTTGCCGTCGATGAACAGCTCACCCGAAGTCGCAGGATCGATCAGGGTGATGATGCGGGCAAGCGTCGACTTACCGCAGCCACTTTCACCGACGATTGCGAGCGTCTTGCCCTTGTCGACGCTGAACGAGACGCCCTTGACCGCATGCACCGTACGCTGTGCGCGAAACAGGCCGCCCCCGACATGATAGTCGCGGACGATATTCTTGCCTTCGACGACCTTGATGCTCATGCGGCGGCTCCCGAAGGCGCCGGCTCGAACAGCATGTCGGAAACGGTCGGCAGCCGGTCGCCGACGGCATTCTCCGGCAGTGCCGACAAAAGCGCGCGCGTGTAGTTGCTCTTCGGCGATTCAAACAGCGACAGCACGTCGGCCTCTTCCATCTTGCGGCCCTTGTACTGGACGATGACGCGGTCGGCGGTCTCTGCCACGACGCCCATATTGTGGGTGATCATGATCAGCCCCATGCCGTATTTGGCCTGCAGCGAAACCAGGAGATCGAGGATCTGCTTCTGGATGGTGACGTCGAGCGCGGTGGTCGGCTCGTCGGCGATCAGCAGCTTCGGATTGCAGGCGATGGCGATGGCGATCATGACGCGCTGGCACTGGCCGCCCGACATCTGGTGCGGGAACAAGTTCAGCCGTTCCGCCGGCTCGGCAATACCGACCTGCGTCAGGAGTTCGATGGCGCGCTCCCGGCGCTGCGCAGCGTCCATACCCATATGGAAGCGCAGCACCTCTTCGATCTGGAAGCCGACGGTGAAGCAGGGATTGAGGCTGGCCATCGGCTCCTGGAAGATCATCGACATGTCCTTGCCGACGATCTTGCGCCGCTCGGCAGGGCTCAACTTCAGAAGATCGCGGCCATTGAAGCTCATGCGGTCGGCGGTGACCGTGGCCGTCCATGGCAAAAGGCCCATGACCGCCAGCATCGACACCGATTTGCCGGAACCGGATTCGCCGACGATCGCCAGCACTTCGCGCTCGTCGACATGAAGCGACACGCCGTCAACGGCGCGGAAAGAACCGGAAGCGGTCTGGAACTCGACGACGAGGTTCTGGATATCGAGCAGTGCCATCACGACCTCCTCAGTTTCGGATCGAGCGCGTCGCGCAGGCCGTCGCCGATCAGATTGATGGCAAGCACAGTGATGAGGATGGCAAGACCGGGGAAGGTCACGACCCACCAGGCGCGCAGGATGAATTCGCGCGCCGAAGCGAGCATCGTTCCCCATTCGGGCGTTGGCGGCTGGGCGCCGAGGCCAAGGAAGCCCAGAGCGGCCGCCTCGAGGATGGCGTTGGAAAACGACAGCGTGCCCTGGACGATCAGTGGTCCCAGGCAATTCGGCAGGATGGTGCGAAGCATCAGCCTGATATGGCCGGCGCCGGCGACCTTCGCCGCCACGACATATTCGCGGCTCTTCTCCGCCATCACGGCAGCGCGCACCAGCCGCGCGAAATGCGGCTGCAGGACAAGCGCGATGGCCAGCATCGCATTGAACAGGCCAGGGCCAAGGATGGTGACCAGAACGAGCGCCAGGAGCAGCGACGGGAACGCCAGGATAAGGTCCATCACGCGCATGATCGCCACGTCGACCCAGCCGCGGAAATAGCCGGCCAACAGACCGAGCGTAATGCCGCCAGTGAGCGCCAGCGTGACCACGACCGCGCCGATGAGCAGCGAAAAGCGCGCGCCATAGAGCAGGCGCGAAAGGATGTCGCGACCGACCGGATCGGTTCCAAGCAGAAATTGGGTGCTGCCGCCGGCCTGCCAGGCCGGCGGCCTCAGAAACGCGGTCTTGTCCTGAATGTCGGGCGCATAGGGCGCGAGCAGCGGCGCAAACAGCGCCGCCAGCACCAGCAGGATGAAGACGAACAGGCCGATCACGGCGCCGCGATTGACCGAGAAATAGTGCCAGAAGGTCCTGAAGCCGGTCAGGCGGTCAGGGTTGCCGGCGGCCATGGGGGCGATTTCGGTCGACTGGCTCATCACGACGCCCGTATGCGCGGGTTGATGACGGCATAGAGCACGTCGACGATGAGGTTCACGGCCATGACGATGAGGGCGATCAAAAGCAGACCTGACTGCACGACGACATAGTCGCGCTTGAAGATGGAATCGACCATCCACTTGCCGATGCCCGGCCAGGCGAAGATGGTTTCGGTGAGGATGGCGCCGGCAAGCAGCGTGCCGACCTGCAGGCCGATGGTGGTGACCACGGGGATGAGCGCATTGCGCAACGCATGCAGGCCGATCACCCGCGACGGCGACAAGCCCTTGGCCCGCGCCGTGCGGACATAATCCTCACCCAGAACTTCCAACATGGCCGAACGCGTCTGGCGGGCAATCACCGCCAGCGGAATGGTGCCGAGCACGATCGCCGGCAGGACCAGGTGGCTGAGCGCCGAGCGGAAGGCATCCCATTTGCCATAGAGCAGGGTGTCGATGGTCATGAAGCCGGTGATCGGCTTGAAGAAGAACTGCAGGCCGATGCGGCCCGAGACCGGCGTCCAGCCGAGGTAACCGGAGAAGAAGATGATCAGCAGCAGGCCCCACCAGAAGATCGGCATGGAATAGCCGACGAGCGCCGTGCCCATCAGCGACTGATCGAACCAGGAGCCGCGCTTGACGGCCGCGAATATGCCTGCCGGAATGCCGAGCGCCATGGCGAAAATCATGGCGAAGAACGACAGTTCCATCGTCGCCGGAAAGAGGATCTTGAACTCTTCCATCACCGGGCGCTTGGACGAGATGGAGACTCCGAAATCGCCGGTCACGACCTCGCCGACATAGCGCGCGTATTGCTGCCAGATCGGCAGATTATAGCCGAACTGTTCCTTGAGCTCCTCGTAACGCGCCGGCGCCACGCCGTGTTCGCCGGCCATGGCAAGGATGGGATCGCCAGGCAGCAGCCTGACGAAGGCGAAGGCACAGATAGTGATGCCGACAAGCGTCGGGATCAAAAGTGCAATTCTGTGAAGAATATATTTGAGCATGGCGAAGGGGGCAGCGCTTTACAGCGCCGCCCCACTCAATATCTTATTCGGCTTTGTCGACGCCGTCGAAGCGGTGAATGCCGAGCGGGTCCATCATGAAACCGCTGACATTCTTGCGCACGACTGCGTAGACTTGGCTGTGTGCCAGCAGGAAGGCCGGAGCCTGCTTCTGGAAGACGACCTGCGCCTGCTCATAGAGCTTGGTGCGCTCGGCCTGGTCGCTGGTCTTCTTGGCCTTCTGGATCAGGTCCTCGAAGTCCTTGTCGCACCAGCTCGAGTAGTTCGAGACGCCGATGGCGGAGCAGGCGAACAGGGTGGCGAAGAAGTTGTCCGGATCGCCATTGTCACCGGTCCAGCCAATCTGGAAGGCGCCTGGACGGTCCTTCTTCTTGCCCTCCGAGCGATACTTGGTCCACTCGTAGTTCACGATCTCGGCCTTGACGCCGACCTTGGCCCAGTCGGCCTGGATCAGTTCGGCGGCGCGCTGGAAGTTCGGGTTGTAAGGACGAACGCGATCGGAAGCCCAGAGCTGGATTTCCGTGAGCCCGGCAGCGGACAGAACCTTCTTGGCCGCATCCGGATCATAGGCGTCGGCCTTCACATCCTTGTCCCACGACCACATGGTCGGCGGGATCAGGTTTTCGGCCGGCGTGGCGCCGGCGTCCTGGAACAGCGACTTGATCAGCGCCTCCCGGTCGATGGCCTGGTTGAGCGCATGGCGCACCTCAGGCTTGTCGAGCGGCGGGATGGTGGTGTTGTAGCTCATGTAGCCGATGTTTAGGCCGGCCTGATCCATCAGGGTCACGTCCTGGTTGGCCTTGATCGTGCCGATGTCAGCAGGATTCGGATAGGGCGCGATGTCGCATTCGCCAGCGAGCACCTTCTGGATGCGGGCGGTCGCGTCAGGGGTGATGGCGAAGACGAGATCGTCGATCTTCTCCTTGCCCTTGAAATAATCCGGATGGGCCGCGTAGCGGATAACCGAATCCAGCTGATAGTCGACGAACTGGAACGGGCCGGTGCCGATCGGCTTGGTCGAGAAATCGGCCATCTTGCCGGACTTCTCCAGCTGCTCGGCATATTCCTTCGACACGATCGAGGCGAAGTCCATGCCGAGGTTGGCAAGCATGGGCGCGTTCGGCTCGGTCAGGGTCAGCTTGACGGTCAGATCGTCGACCTTCTCCCATTTGGCGACATATTTCGGCATGTCCATGCCGGTGTAGTAATCCCAAGTCAGGTTCGGCAGGTATTTATCGCCGTTCCACGGGTTCGCCTTGTTGAACTGACGGTCGAAGGAGAAGACGACGTCGTCGGCGTTGAGGTCGCGGGTCGGCTTGAAATAGTCGGTCGTCTGGAACTTCACACCTGGATGCAGATGGAAAGTATAGACCAGACCGTCGTCCGAGATTTCCCACTTGTCGGCAAGGCCGGGCTCGACCTCGGTGCCGCCATGCTTGAATTCGACCAGGCGCGAATAGACGGTACGCGACGAGGCATCGAAGTCGTTGCCGCCCGTCGTCGTACCCGGATCAAAATTGGCCGGCGATGCTTCCGAGCAATAGACGAGCGTCTTCGCATTGGCCATGCCGCTCAGGACGCTTGCGGCCAGCAACGCGGCCGCAAAAGCGAGTTTCTTTTTCATTGAGCACTCCCTGATGTTCTTCCAAGCCCCTCTATCAGGCTCGCGAAGCCCGCATATAAGCACCGTTTTTCCGGCTTTGGAACACCCCGTTTGCTTACCCCTCGGGAAGCAGGAAAAAAATCCGCCATTTTGCTAAATGGCAGAAAAAATTAGCAGTTTTTTCCATTCACGGGATTGTTAACGACCGCATTTTTTTATTGATCTCTGATCTGGCGATACAGGTCGTGCGCGGGCCTTGGCCCGGCCGAGGGTGCGGCAGGATAGCGGCTCGCAGTATCGGCGGCAGGGGAGATTCTTGGCGGCAAATCTTTCGCCGCCTTGCCGCAGGGGCAAGACTTGCACCGCCGCCGATAGAGGCAATACATAGAAGACATCCCAGGCCGCAGCCGGGGGACGTCTCTGTCAATTCGGGGGCGAGCGCGGCACGGACGAACAAGAATTATCCAGGGAGGAACGGGTGGCAAAAGCATCAAAGACGACGGCGTCGGTGAAAGCCAAGACGGCTGCCAAGGCAGCCGCCGGCGCAGTCAAGCCGAAAGCGCCCGTTGCCAAAGCCGCCGCGGCAAAGCCGAAGGCGGCCCCCGTGCCGGTGAAGGCAAGTGCAAAACCGACGGCCAAGGCCAAGCCTGCCGTCGGAAAGCCGGCGTTCGCGGCTAAGCCCGCCTCCGCCAAGCCCGCGACGGCCAAGCCGGCCGCGGCCTCGCGATTGCCGGAGGCACTGACGGCGCTGACTGCCGGGCTGCCGGAAAAGCCATGGCTCAAAAGCTATCCGAAAAGCGTACCAGCTGAAATCGGCGCCTTGCCCTACAGCTCGATCGGCGATTTCCTGGTCGCCGCCTGCAAGCAATTTTCCGCCCAGCCCGCCTTTACCTGCATGGACAAGTCCATCAGCTATGCCGATGTCGAACGGCTGTCGGCGGCCTTCGGCGCATACCTGCAATCGAAGGGACTGCAAAAGGGCGCACGCGTCGCCCTGATGATGCCCAACGTGCTGCAATATCCGGTGGCGATGATGGCCGTCTTGCGCGCCGGCTATGTCGTGGTGAACATCAATCCGCTCTACACGCCGCGCGAACTGGAGCACCAGCTCAAGGATTCCGGTGCACAAGCCATCGTCATCCTGGAGAACTTCGCCAGCACCTTGCAGGCGGTCATCTCCAGAACGGCGGTCAAGCATGTCGTGGTCGCCGCGATGGGAGACATGCTCGGCGGACTGAAGGGCACGATCGTCAATTTCGTCGTGCGCCGGGTGAAGAAGATGGTGCCGGCATGGTCGCTGCCCGGCCATGTCAAGTTCAACGCGGCCGTCAAGGCCGGTGGCGGCGTGGCCTTCAAGCCAGCCAAGGTGGCGGCCGACGATGTCGCCTTCCTGCAATATACGGGCGGCACCACGGGCGTCTCGAAGGGCGCAACGCTGCTCCACAGCAACGTGCTGGCCAATGTCGTGCAGAACGCGCAGTGGATGGAAGACGCCTATACGATCAAGCCGAAACCGGCGCATCCGAACTTTATCTGCGCCCTGCCGCTCTATCATATCTTCGCGCTGACGGTGAATGCGCTGATGGGCATGCAGCAAGGTGCGCGCAATGTGCTCATTCCCAACCCGCGCGACATTCCCGGCTTCGTCAAGGAACTGCAGAAATATCCGATCCACATCTTTCCGGGCTTGAACACGCTGTTCAACGCCCTGCTCAACAATGAGGACTTCCGCAAGCTCGACTTCAAGCCGCTGGTGCTGACGCTGGGCGGCGGCATGGCGGTGCAGAAGGGCGTCGCCGAACGCTGGAAGGCCCTGACCGGCTGTCCGGTGACCGAAGGCTACGGGCTGTCGGAAACCTCGCCGGTGGCCACCGCCAACAAGTTCAGCGCCAGCGACTTCACCGGCACCATCGGCCTGCCGCTGCCGTCGACGGAGATCGCCATCCGCGACGACGACGGCAACAATCTGCCACTCGGCGAGGTCGGCGAAATCTGCATCCGGGGGCCGCAAGTGATGGCGGGCTACTGGAACCGGCCGGATGAGACCGCCAAGGTGATGACCAAGGACGGCTATTTCAAATCCGGCGACATGGGCTTCATGGACGAGCGTGGCTACACCAAGATCGTCGACCGCAAGAAGGACATGATCCTGGTCTCGGGCTTCAACGTCTATCCCAACGAGCTCGAGGAAGTCGTGGCGATGCATCCGGGCGTGCTCGAAGTGGCGGCGATCGGCGTGCCGGACGAGCATTCGGGCGAAGTGCCGAAGCTGTTCGTGGTCAGGAAGGACCCGGCGCTGACCGCAGAGACGCTCACCGCCTATTGCCGCGAGAACCTGACCGGCTACAAGCGGCCAAAATACATCGAATTCAGGACCGAGCTGCCGAAGACGCCCGTCGGCAAGATCCTGCGGCGGGCGCTGCGCGAATGACGGCAGCCGACGGCCTGGGCGCCGTGGATGCACCTTGCCGTCCTGACCCGACCGAGTTCATCAGGGCGAACATGCGCATCGCCCCGGTGCCGTCGCTTCCCGAGATCCGAATTTATACCGCGCATCCGGGGAGTGGCCTGAGGCGGCTTATCGATCCGCGGCAAAGCTTCGACGATGATGACGACACGGCCGAGGCGGATGAGGATGGACCCGATCCGCAGCCGCCCTACTGGGCCTATGCCTGGGCCGGCGGCGCCGTGCTTGCACGCTATATACTCGACCATCCACAAACCGTGGCCGGTCGCCGCGTGCTCGACCTCGGCGCCGGTTCGGGCCTTGTCGGCATTGCCGCGGCCAAGGCCGGGGCGAGCGCGGTGATCGCCGCGGAGATCGATCGTAATGGCGTTGCCGCTCTCGCGCTCAACGCGGCGGCGAACGGCGTTGCGATGACGGTCATGGCGCAGGATATTACCGGCGGATCGCCGCCCACGGTCGATGTCGTGACCGCCGGTGACGTCTTTTATGGCCAGGACGTCGCCGACCGCGTCATGCCTTTCCTCGACCGCTGCCTTGATGCCGGTATCGAGGTTCTGGTCGGCGATCCGGGCCGCGCCTACCTGCCGCGATCGCGGCTGCACCTGCTTGCCGAATACCAGGTGCCGGACTTCGGCCAGACGAAAGACAGCGCGCCGAAGAGCAGTGTCTTCCGTTTGGAGGGTATATCCGGCCGCTAGATCGTTTCCTTGACCCGCGCCGACAGAAAGTCCGGTAGGTCGGCAACCGAATCCAGCACCATATCGGCGATCGACGACAGCGATTCACGCGTGCCGGTGCCGGAGAGCACGCCGATCGCCAACCCGCAGCCGCCGGCTCGCGCCATCTCCAGGTCGTGGCGATTGTCGCCAACCATGGCGATTTGCGCCGGCTTCAGCCCGGTCAGGTCGCAGAAGGCGAAGATCGTGTCCGGCGCCGGTTTCGGATTGGCCACCGCGTCATAGCCATAGGCAGCGTCGAAGAGCTGGGCGACGCCAAGCGTGACCATCGTCTTCTCCGCGCCGCCGGTTGAATCGTTGGTCGCGACGCCGAGCCGGTAGGATCGCTTGTGCAGCACTGTCAGCGTTTCGACGATGCCGGGCAGCGCCACCGCCATCGACGAGCCTTGCACGGACGTGATCTCGTTGAAGCGGGCGACGGCCAGCATCTGGTCCTCGTCGGACAGGCGCGGGAACCACAGTTCGACGACATCCATGTTGGTGCCCGAGGCAAAGATCGAATCGGGCCTGAACCGCTTGTTGACGAAATCGAAACCCGCCGCCGAAAGCAGCCTGTCGGCCTTCCAGCGATCGCCCTCGGCGGCATCCATGGCCATGAAGTCGGCAATGCCGAGCCAGGTCGCGTTGAAGTCGACAAGCGTCCCGTCCTTGTCGAACAATATGCCCTTGATGTCTGCCAAACTGCTCACTCCGAACCACGCAAATGCTGGATGTATCCCACCAGGCCAGCGGTCGATGCATCCCGCTTCGCGGCACTTTCCTTGCCCTCCACGACAGGCAAGAGGCCGGTGGCCAGTTCCTTGCCGAGCTCGACGCCCCACTGGTCGAAGGAATTGATGTTGAACAAAGTGCCTTCGACGAAGACGCGATGCTCGTAGAGCGCGATCAGCCGGCCGAAGGTGCGCGGGTCGAGCTTGCGGTAGAGGATGGTCATCGAGGGCCGGTTGCCGGAGAAGACGCGGTGCGGCGCGATTTTGTCGACCTCGGCCGGCTTCATGCCCTTGGCCAGCATCTGGGCGCGCGCCTCCTCCAGCGTGCGGCCCTTCATCAACGCTTCCGACTGCGCCAGGCAGTTGGCGAGCAGCAGATCATGTTGATGCTTGAGGTCCGGCTCGTGGCCGACGGCCGCAGCGAGGAATTCGACCGGGATGAAATCGGTGCCCTGGTGCAGCAGCTGGAAGAAGGCATGCTGGCCGTTGGTGCCAGGCTCGCCCCAGACCAGCGGTCCGGTCGGCGTCGTCACGGCAGCGCCTTCCAGGGTGACGCTCTTGCCGTTTGATTCCATGTCGAGCTGCTGCAGATAGGCCGGCAGCCTGGACAGGCGCTGGTCATAGGGAATGACGGCGCGTGCGGGATATCCGCAGATCACGCGATGCCACCAGCCGACCAGCCCCAAAAGGGCCGGCAGGTTCTGCTGCACCGGCGCGGTGCGAAAATGCTCGTCCATCTCGTGCGCGCCATCGAGGAAGGCGCGAAAATTCCGCGGCCCGACCGCTATCATCACCGGCAGGCCGATCGCCCCCCAGACCGAATAGCGGCCGCCGACCCAGTCCCAGAAGCCGAAGACGCGATCCGATTCGATGCCGAACCTGGCCACCAGCTCGAGCGCGGTCGAGACGGCGGCGAAATGCTTGCCGACGGCTTCCTTGCCGAGCGCCTTCTGCACCCATTTGCGCGCCGTCTCGGCGTTGGTCATCGTCTCGACGGTGGTGAAGGTCTTGGAGGCGATGATGAAAAGCGTGGTTTCGGCCGACAGGCCCTTCAGCGTGTCGTGGATATGGGCGCCGTCGATGTTGGAAACATAGTGCGCGCGCGGCCCGTCATGATAGGGGGCCAGCGCCAGCGTCGCCATGGCCGGGCCGAGATCGGAACCGCCGATGCCGATGTTGACGATGTCGGTGATTTTCTTGCCGGTGGCGCCGGCTGCCTTGCCGGAGCGCACGGCATCGGCAAAGGCGCCCATCGCGTCGAGCACGGCAGTGACGTCCGCCTTGACGTCCTGGCCATCGACAGTGACGCCCTTGCCGGTCAGGTTGCGCAGCGCAGTGTGCAGCACGGCACGGTTTTCGGTGACGTTGATCTTCTTGCCGGCGAACATCGCCGCCCGGCGGCCTTCGAGATCGGCTGCCCTGGCAAGTTTCTCCAGCAGGTCCATGGTGAGCGCGTCGACCGCGCATTTCGACCAGTCGAGCAACAGGTCGCCGTCGGTGGCGGAGAATGTCTTGAACCGCTGCGGATCGGCGGCGAAGGCCTGGCGCATGCTGGCTGGCGCCGCGGCGCGATGATCGCGCAAGGCTGCGAGCTGTTTCTGGAAGGCTGACTGATCCACTGGCGGGACTCCTGGCGTTTTCGACGCACCATATCAGACCGGATGTTTCCGGCGCGTGTCGTCGCGCCAAAACTAGTGAGCCGAATTCTGTACGGTCAATACGCGGCGATGACGCGAATCGTCACGCGGCGACGATGCAGGCGCGTCCCGAGGGTGGGCGGAGTGCCGGATTTTCCGCCGAAGGATCACTGGCATAAATCCCAACGATCAGAAAAATTGATTGGCGCAACCCCTTGTGCCACCGTTACATTCGACTGGTCCAGCCAAGCGAAAAAAGCTGGCCATCGAGGAACATCTTCCATGCCACAGCGAAACGACACGGCGATATGGTCCGGCCTGTTCCGGATTTCGGCCGAATCCGGCCAGACCCTGCAGGCACAGATCCGCCAAGCCATCGTGGCCGCCATTCTCGACCGCCAGATCGCCGCTTCGATGCCGCTCCCCTCTTGCCGGATCCTGGCCGAAAAGCTCGGCGTGGCGCGCGGAACCGTGGTGCTGGCCTTCCAGCAGCTCGTCGACCAAGGCTTCCTGGTGGCACGCGAACGGCGCGGCCATTTCGTCAATCCCGATGTGTTGGCGACACCAGCCAAGCCGCATCAGAAGGCGCCCGACCAGGCCAACGAGATCGACTGGAAGGCACGCCGCAAGATCGCCGCAAGCGACATGCCGCCGCCGGCCAAGCACGAGAACTGGATCAAGTCGTCCTACCCCTTCGTCTACGGCCAGTTCGACCCGGCGCTGTTCCCGACCGCCGAGTGGCGCGAGTGCAACCGCATGGCGCTTGCCGTGCTCGAAATCCGCAACTGGGCGTCCGACATGGTCGATCGCGACGATCCGTTGCTGATCGAACAGATCCAGGCGCGGCTGTTGCCGCGGCGCGGCATCTTCGCCAATCCCGACGAAATCATCGTCACGCTGGGCGCCCAGAACGCGCTCTACATGCTGGCGACGCTGTTGATGGGCAAGGGCTCCAAGGTGGCGATGGAGGACCCCGGCTATCCCGACGCACGCTCGATCTTCCGCCTTGCGGGCGCCGACATCCAGCCGGTGCCGGTCGACCAGTCCGGCATTGTAACCGCTTCTATTCCCAATGATTCCGGGTTCGTGTTCGTCACACCCAGCCATCATTGCCCGACCATGGTGCCGCTGTCGGCGGAACGGCGGCAGGATCTCCTGGCGCGGGCCAACCGCTACAACCAGATCATCATCGAGGATGGCTACGACAGCCAGCTTCTCGACGAGGCGCCGCAGCAGGCATTGAAGAGCCTCGACCGCTCCGGCCGCGTCGTCTATGTCGGCTCGATGTCGAAGACGCTGGCTCCAGGCCTGCGGCTCGGCTACATCGTCGCCTCGGCCGGACTGATCTCGGAACTCCGGGCGCTGCGCCGCTTCATGCTGCGCCATCCGCCTGCCAACAACCAGCGCGCCGTCGCGCTGTTCCTGTCGCTCGGCCATCACGAGGCACTTGTGCGGCGGCTGTCGAGCGCCTTCGACGAGCGGCGCAAGCGCCTGGTCCATGCGATTTCCGCTTTCCTGCCGGAATGGCGTTCGACCGATTCGGCGGGCGGCACATCGCTGTGGCTTGAAGGGCCGCGCGGCACCGATTCGCGCGGACTGGCCGAGGCGGCCGCCTCGCGCAGCGTCATCATCGAGCCGGGCGATCGTTTCTTCGATCGCACTGAAAAGCCTTCGCGTTTCATGCGGCTGGGCATTTCCTCGATCGCGCTCCAGCACATCGAGCCAGGCATCCGCGAACTGGCCACCGCCGCCGGACGCAGGCCGGCCGCCGCCTGATCCACCGCCCGACCCCCTTGCCTGAGCCGCACAACGTGGCTCCGGCTCCATTAGCCCTGGCATATGCAGCCGGACCGTCTGGCTCATAGGCTGGGCCAATGCCGGCGGCATAGTCGGAGCACAAAGGGGAAAGAAGCAGCCGATGGTGGACCAACCGCCGCGCCCTGCTTCTCGGAAAGGTGGAGTGTCTCCATGTCAGTTCTTGAAAAGCAGGAAGCGGCGGCGGATCAACGTTCGCGCCGCTCCGGCGGGCGCGAAGCGCGCCGCGCCATGCGGGCAGCACCGTTGGCCGACGACATCAAGCCGGTGCGCGCCGGCCTCGAAGGCGGCAGCTACGGGCCGCTGACGGAGAACGACCAGGAACGCATCCACGAGGCGGTGCTGACACTCCTGGAAACGGTTGGCTTCGCCAATGCCATTCCCTCCTGCATCGAGGCGCTGACTAAGGCCGGCGCCAACTATGGCGACGATGGCCGCATCCGCTTCCCCCGCGCGCTCGTGCTCGACACGATCAAGAAAGCGGCCCGGCATTTCACGCTGCACGGCCAGGACCCGAAGCACGACATGCTAATCAAGGGCAAGCGCGTGCATTACGGCACGGCGGGCGCTGCCGTGCATCTGGTCGATGTCGAAAAGCGCGAATACCGCGAGTCGCTGCTCCAGGACATCTATGACGCCGCCCGCCTCGTCGAGGGGCTCGACAACATCCATTTCTTCCAGCGGCCCATGGTGCCGCGCGACATTCCCGACCCGCTCGATATGGATTTCAACACGCTCTATGCCTGCGTGATGGGCACGTCGAAGCATGTCGGCACCTCGTTCACGGTGCGCGAGAACGTGCAGCCGGCGCTCGAAATGCTCTATGCCATTGCCGGCGGCGAGGAGAACTTCCGCGCCCGGCCGTTCGTCTCGAACTCCAACTGCTTCGTCGTGCCGCCGATGAAGTTCGCCGAGGACGCCTGCGGCGTGCTCGAGGCCTGCGTCGAAGGTGGCATTCCGATCCTCTTGCTGTCGGCCGGACAGGCCGGAGCTACGGCCCCGGCGGCGATTGCCGGTGCAGTGGTGCAGGCGGTGGCCGAAGTGCTGGTCGGCCTTATGTATGTCAACGCCATCAAGCCGGGGCATCCGGCGATCTTCGGCACCTGGCCATTCGTGTCGGATCTCAGGACCGGCGCCATGTCTGGCGGTTCGGCCGAACAGGCGGTGCTGACCGCGGCCTGCGCGCAGATGGCGCAATATTACGACCTGCCGGGCGGCTCGGCCGCGGGCATGACGGATTCGAAACTCCCTGACATCCAGTCCGGCTATGAAAAAGGCATCACCGATGTGATGGCCGGCCTTGCCGGGCTCAACCTGGTCTACGAATCGGCCGGCATGCACGCCTCGCTGCTCGGCTTCTGCCTGGAAAGCCTGATCATCGACAACGACATGCTCGGCCACTGCCTGCGCTGCGTGCGCGGCATCGAGGTGACCGACGAGGCGCTGTCGATCGACACCATCGCCGATGTCTGCCTGAAGGGACCAGGCCACTATCTCGGCAATGAGCAGACGCTGCGGCTGATGCAGACCGAGTATTTCTATCCGGCCGTGGGCGACCGATTTTCGCCCAAGGAATGGAACGAGAAGGGCCGGCCCGACATCCTGCAACGGGCGATCATCGAGAAGAAACGCGTGCTTGCCGAGCGCTTTCCGCGCCATGTGCCGAAGCTGATCGATGACAGGCTGCGTGCCCGCTTTGGCGAGATGATCAAGCTGCCGCGCGGCAGCATGGGCGGGTAGGCCCTCGCAAAACAATCAGTCCGCGTTGAGACCGTAGCGCTCGACGACTTCGGCATTGATCAGCTTGGCGTGCAGCGTCATCAGCACGATTTGCGCATCCAAGCCGTCGCCAGTTTCAAGGGCGGCCTCGATCCGGCGTTCTGCATCCAGCCTGTTCTGAAGACCGTTGGATCGTTCGAAGGCTTCCGGTCCGGCGATGCAGTAGCTGAACAATCGCGCCACGTCTGCATAGGCTTGGCCGGGCGGCTCGTCAGGCCAATGATCCTTCATCAGATTGACGATTGTCAGTTTTACGCCCTCCGGCACGAGGGCGGGATGAAGGTCGGCGCCACGCAATGCCGCATCGAGCTGCCTCAAGTCGCCCGAGCGGCCGAACATTCCGAGGAAGCCAAGGGAAGAGCGTCGTGTCGCCATCATGTTCCAATCCGTTTCAAACCACTTAAGTGGTTCGCAAGCGGAATACAAAGGCAGCGACCTCTAAAGCGCGTCACATTGAAACGGGTTCACGCGACGCGCTTTATGCCTTTGCCGTTGTGCATGTCAGCCACTTGCCGCCAGCAGCAAGACACCGGCCAGGGCTGATCCGGCAAGCGTCGGCAGCATGCCGATTCTAAACTTCAGGATAGCGATCATGGCGGCAAAGGAAAGCAGCGCCGCGCGCCAGTCGATCGACGAAAATACCGGCACATTCATGCCGAGGCCCAGCGCGTGTACCTCATGGAAAATGACGTGCAGGGCGAACCACAGAGCCAGATTCATGATCACCCCGACAACAGCGGCGGTGATCGCGCCAAGTGCCGCCGATAAGGCCTTGTTGCCGCGCAGGGCCTCGATATAGGGCGCACCGAGGAATATCCAGAAGAAGCAGGGCGTGAACGTAACCCACAGGGTCAGCAACGCCCCCAGCGATCCGGCAAGCAACGGGTCCAGCGAGCCGGGATGGCGGAACGCGGCGATGAAGCCAACGAACTGCAACACCAGGATGAGCGGACCCGGCGTCGTTTCGGCAAGGCCCAAACCGTCGACCATTTCACCGGGAGCGAGCCAGCCGAAGGACTGGACGGCTGCCTGGGCGACATAAGCGAGCACCGCGTAGGCACCGCCGAAGGTGACGACAGCCATGAGACTGAAGAACCGGCCGATCTCGGTCCAGACGCTTGCAGAGCCGGTAACCCACCAGATCAGCAGAACAGGCCCGAACCAGATCGGCAGCCAGATCGCAATCGTGCGCGGCGCATGCCATTTCGTCGGCCTGATGTGGGCCAGTTCGCCGCGCTCGAACATCAGGTCGACCGCTCCCTTGCTATCGGCAATACCGTCCTTGCCATGTGCCGAGCCGGAAAACAGCGCCGGAGCAATGCGGTTTCCCAGCCATCCCGTTAGGCCCGCGAGCAGGACGATGAGCGGGAACGGTACATTCAACGCATAGATGGCGATGAAAGCCGAGACGGCGATCGACACCATGACCCTGTTCTTCAGGGCACGCCGTCCGATCCGGATCACCGCCTCGATGACAATGGCAAGCACCGCCGCCTTCACCCCGAAAAACAGCGCCTCGACGAGCGGCACGTCGCCATAGAGCACGTAGAGGCTGCTCAGGACGAGCATTACGAGCGCGCCCGGCACCACGAACAGGATGCCGGCGACAAGGCCGCCGATCGTCCTGTGCAGCAGCCAACCGACATAGATGGCGAGTTGCTGGGCTTCGGGGCCAGGCAGCAGCATGCAATAGTTCAGCGCATGCAGGAAACGCTGCTCGCCGATCCAGCGCCGCTCCTCGACCAGTTCCTTATGCATCAATGCGATCTGCCCGGCCGGCCCACCGAAGCTGAGCAGTCCGATTTTTGCCCAGAGTTTTATGGCTTCGGCGAACGTCGGCGCAGCTGGGCCCTGGACCATCGTGTCATGCGACTCAAGCGCGCTCATGACGGTTTGCCCGCGCCTGTACTGGGCCAGTTGTGCGTTTCTTCAGTGGCGTCACGACACCAACGAAAGAACGCATCGTAGAGCAGCATGCCCGCTTCCAGTTGTTCCAGGTCGTCGCGAAACATACGTGATAGGCCAAGCGAAGCCGCCAGGAAGCCGGCAGCCTGAGGAACAAGATCGAGGCTTGCGGTGTCGGCCGCGCGCACGATCAGGGCAAGGCGATCGAGCGCCTCGGATTCCAGCCCGAACTCCTCAATCATCGTGTCGAAGGTGCAGCGTTCGCCGCGATGGCTCCAGAACACATTGTCGATGTCGAAAGGCACTGCCTGGAAGCGATCGGCCACGGCAAGAACTTCGGCCGGCTCGACAAACAGAAAGATCGCATGGGGATCGACGAAACGCCGGATCAGCCAGGGGCAAGCGATGCGATCCACCTTCGGGCGGGCTCGTGTCACCCACACGGTGCGGCCCTTTTCGTCGCGCGAAGGCAAGGTGTCAGTGCGAACCAGAAGTCCCCTTGCATCGCGCCAGGCTTCGAACCCACCGTCGAGGCTTTCGGCGGAAATGCCCTCATGGCGCAGCCATGCGGCGACACCTTGCGAGAGTTTCAACCCTTTCTGACAAACGACCGCCACTGGCTTGCCGGCGAATTCGGCGGCCCAGGTCGAAACAGTCTTGAAATCGCGCCGGCTTGAGGCCGGCAGAAGGCGTGGATCGGCGTCGAAGTCTTCATCGATACGGACATCGATGATGACAGGCGCCCCTGGCAGACCGATCAGACGGGATAACTGCGATACGGTGATAGCGGTTGTTGACGGCATGGCGTCCACCTCCTGGAAAAAGAAGCTTGGACGCGAACGTTGGGCTGACGCCTCACGGGGTCGTCGCGATACACCCCTTGCCATGATGGTGGATGCATCGCGCGGGCTTGTCAAGGATGGCGGCGGCCTGATCCGGATCAAGCCGCCGTTTGTCGTTTATGTAAGCATCTACGAACAGATGCTCGCTCAGTGATTATCCCTGGGGACGCCCCTGGTGTGCGCGACATCCTGGTATTTCACCGCCGGCTCCAGCACCATTCCCTCTGAAAACTGCGCGACCATGCCGCGCTGGATCTCCTGCCAAGGTGTCTGGTGCTTGGGATAGTCATAGCCGCCATTGTTCTGAAGTTCGGCGCGCCGCCGGGTGATCTCGGCGTCGGTGACGAGGATGTCGGCCGTGCCCTTGCGCAGGTCGATGCGGACACGGTCGCCCGTCTTGAGCAGCGCCAGCCCACCGCCGATGGCGGCTTCCGGCGAGGCGTTGAGGATCGACGGCGAACCCGACGTGCCGGACTGGCGGCCGTCGCCGATGCAGGCGAGCGCATGGATGCCCTTCTTGATCAGATAGGCCGGCGGCTGCATGTTGACGACCTCGGCGCCGCCGGGATAGCCGATCGGGCCGGCGCCACGCATGAACAGGATCGTGTGTTCATCGATGCCTTGCGCCGGATCGTCGATTCGGGCGTGGTAGTCCTCGGGCCCGTCGAAGACCATGGCGTTGCCTTCGAAAGCCTCGGGATCCTTCGGATTGGAGAGATAGCGCTCGCGGAATTCGGGCGAGATGCCGCTGGTCTTCATGATCGCGGAATCGAACAGATTGCCCTTGAGGTTGATGAAACCGGCATTGGCCTTCAGCGGCGCGGCAACGGAGCGGATGACGTCAGTGTTCTCGTTGGCGACACCCTCGCTATTCTCACCGATCGACTTGCCGTTGACCGTGCGAGCACCCGGATGCGGCAACAGCCCGCCCTTCATCAGTTCGGCGATGACCGCCGGCACGCCGCCGGCATGATGGTAGTCCTCGCCCAGATATTCGCCCGTCGGCTGCAAATTGACCAGCAGCGGCACATTGAGGCCGACCGTCTGCCAGTCGTCATTGTCGAGCTTGACGCCGAGATGGCGGGCGATGGCGTTGAGATGGATAGGAGCGTTGGTCGAGCCGCCAATTGCCGAATTGACGACAATGGCGTTCTCGAAAGCCTCTCTCGTCATGATGTCGGACGGCTTGAGGTCTTCATGCACCATGTCGACGATACGTTTGCCGGTCTCGTAGGCGATCTGGCCGCGCTCGCGGTAAGGTGCGGGGATGGCGGCCGAGCCCGGCAATTGCATGCCAAGCGCCTCCGCCAGCGAGTTCATCGTCGTGGCGGTGCCCATGGTGTTGCAGTAGCCGGTGGACGGCGCCGAAGAGGCGACGATGTCCATGAACTCGTCATAGTCGATCTCGCCGGCCGACAGGCGCTGGCGCGATTCCCAGACGATGGTGCCGGAGCCGGTGCGCTTGCCCTTGTGCCAGCCATTGAGCATCGGGCCGACCGACAGCGCGATCGCCGGGATGTTGACGGTGGCCGCCGCCATCAGCAGGGCCGGCGTTGTCTTGTCGCAGCCGATGGTGAGCACGACGCCATCGAGCGGATAGCCGTATAGCACTTCGACCAGGCCGAGATAGGCAAGGTTGCGGTCAAGAGCGGCGGTCGGGCGCTTGCCGGTCTCCTGGATCGGATGGCACGGGAATTCGAACGGAATGCCGCCCATCGAGACGATGCCTTCGCGCACGCGCTTGGCCAGCTCGATGTGATGCCGGTTGCAGGGCGAGAGATCCGAACCGGTCTGGGCGATGCCGATCAGCGGTTTGCCGGACATCAGTTCGGCCCGCGTCAGGCCGTAGTTGAGGTAGCGCTCCAGGTAGAGCGCCGTCATGCCCGGATTATCGGGATTGTCGAACCACTCCTGCGAGCGAAATTTTTTCTTCCTGGTGGGGGCGCCTGCCATCGTGGTCTCCGTATTTGTAAGACAAATCGATATGGCAACGCGCGGGAGCAGGCAAGAGGGCGCAGGGTCGCATCCGGACTTTGGTGCGATAGACATGCATGCAGCCGTGCGTTACGGCTTCGATCAATCGTGTCAGGGAGGTTTTCATGGCTTTGGTGATCGAAGGCGAGGAGCGCATTGCCGCGCCCTTGCAAAAAGTGTGGGAAGCGCTGAACGATCCCGAGGTCTTGAAGGCTACGATTCCTGGCTGCCAGAGCCTGGAGATGAAGTCGCCGACCGAGATGGCGGCGACCGTGGTGGTGAAGATCGGGCCGATCAAGGCGACGTTCAACGGCGAGGTGACGCTCAAGAATCTCAAGCCGCCGCATTCCTACACCATCCAGGGCGAAGGCAAGGGCGGCATCGCCGGCTTCGCCAAGGGCGGCGCCGACGTGACGCTGACCGAAGATGGACCGGATACCACGGTCTTGAAATACGCGGCCAAGGCCGATGTCGGCGGCAAGATCGCGCAGCTCGGCAGCCGGCTGATCGAATCGACCTCGAAGAAACTGGCCGGACAGTTTTTTTCCAGCTTCGGCGAGAAGGTTGGCGCGGCTTAGGTTACGTCCTCGCTCGAACGACGCCTAGCTTCTCTGAGGCCAGCGCTACCCCTCCTCCGCCTGCCGGCACCTTCTCCCCGTATAGTGACGGGGAGAAGGGAACTGGCCGCAACGTCGGCACCCTTCCTCCCACGCTGGTGATTGGAGAAATCATCAAGGACGGTGTCTTTCTCCCCGTCACGATACGGGGAGAAATGTCCGGCAGGACAATGAGGGGCGGCGCCTACCGAACGAAAAACTACTCGAACACGATGTTCGGCACCGCATCCGCGGCCGCACCACGCTCTTCATTGATCCGGTCCCAAACCTTCGAAGCGATATCCCGGTAGATCTTTGCTTCGGCGCCGTCGGGCTTCGAGACAACCACCGGCGTGCCAGCATCCGAGCTTTCGCGAATGCCCATCTCGAGCGGCACCTCGCCAAGGAAGGTGACGCCCAGACGCTCGGCTTCGCGGCGCGCGCCGCCATGGCCGAAGATGTCGTAGCGTTTGCCGGTATCGGGAGCGATGAAATAGCTCATGTTCTCGACGATGCCGAGCAGCGGCACGTCGACCTTCTTGAACATGTTGAGGCCCTTGCGTGCATCGATCAGCGCCAGATCCTGCGGCGTCGAGACGATGACGGCGCCGGCCAATGGGACTTGCTGGGCCATGGTCAGTTGTGCGTCGCCGGTGCCGGGCGGCATGTCGACGACGAGCACGTCGAGCCGGCCCCATTCGACCTCGCGCAGCATCTGCGTCAGCGCCGACATCACCATTGGACCGCGCCAGATCATCGGTGTCTCCTCATCGACGAGGAAGCCCATCGACATCACTTTAAGCCCATAATTCTCCATCGGTTTCAGGATCTTGCCGTCGACGGTCTGCGGCCGGCCGTGGATGTTGAGCAGTCGCGGCATAGACGGGCCATAGATGTCGGCGTCGAGCACGCCGACGCGCAAACCATTGGCGGCGAGGCCAAGAGCGATGTTGACGGCCGTGGTCGACTTGCCGACACCACCCTTGCCGGAAGCGACGGCGATGATCGCTTCTATGCCTGGCACGCCACGCCTGCCCTGGCTGTGCGAAGCCGGAGCGTGCGAAGCGGCACGCGGCGCGGTGGCAGCCGGCGGCGCTGGCCTGGGTGCGGGGCGCGATGGAACCGGCGCTTCCATGCCGCCGCCTTTCTTTTCCGCCGTCAGTGCAACGACGGCACCGGCAACGCCGGGAATAGCCTTGACGACGCGCTCGGCAGCAGCCCGCAGCGGTTCCATCTCCTGGGCGCGAGCGGCGGGAACGGTGATCGAGAAGAAGACCTTGGAATCGGCGATGAAAATCTCGGAAACCATGCCAAGGTCAACGATGTTGCCGGTGAAATCCGGGCCATTGACCGTCTTCAGGCGCTCGGTGACGATTTCCTTGGTGACGGACATCAGTTCTTCCTTATGCAAGCTTTGGCCTGAGATAGTGCAGTTTCCGGACAGAACCAAGCCGTGGAGCAATAGCTGCCTTGGTGTGCCCGCAAAAACGACGGGCGGTGTCGGAGCAGCCGGCATTTTGCGAACCGGCGATCGCCAAACGGCCCCTCTGATCTATTTCAAGGATCGACATGAGCAATCAATCGAGTTGAGCAATCAGGGAAGGAGACGATCATGCTCGCAAACAGCAACGCAACGGCCAATGTGGCGGTGAAAGACCTGGCCAGGGCAAAGGCCTTTTACGAAGGGACGCTGGGCCTCAAGCAGGTGGATGATATGGGTGGCGAACTGATCGTCTACAAAAGCGGCGACACGCTGATCAATGTCTATCATTCGCAATTCGCAGGTACCAACAAGGCGACGGCGGTGACCTGGACAGTCGGCGACGAGATCGGGACCATCGTCAAGTCGTTGAGGTCGAAGGGTGTCGCATTCGAGCACTATGAGATGCCCGGCCTGACGCTGGAGGGCGACGTGCATGTCGGCTACGGCATGAAGGTGGCATGGTTCAAGGATCCCGACGGCAACATCCTGAACCTTGTCGACAAATAGGCTATTGCGCATTTTCGAAGAGGCGGCGGGCGCATGATCCGGAACAGGCACTCCTGGCCGGTTTTCCTGGAGCCGGCGGTTTGTTCTAAGCTTTTGTTCTGTTGCATTTATGCGGACGCCAAAATGCTCTAGCTTCCGTCCATGATCGACAAGCTGGAATTCTTCATCGCACTGGCCAGGGAAGAGCATTTCGGCCGGGCGGCGGAAGTGTGCGGGGTTACCCAGCCGACGCTGTCGGCCGGCATCAAGCAGCTCGAGGGCCAGCTCGGCGTGATGCTGGTGCTGCGCGGCTCGCGCTTCCAGGGGCTGACGCCCGAAGGCAAGCAAGTATTGGTCTGGGCGCGTCGCATCGTCGGCGACACCCGCACCATGAGAGAAGAGATGCGGGCGGCGCGCCACGGCCTGTCTGGTCGCATCCGCATTGCCGCAATTCCGACCGCCCTGGCCATGGTGGCGCGGCTGACGACCCCCTTTCGGGCAAAACATCCCGGCGTGACCTTTTCGGTGCTGTCGCGGACCTCCATCGAAGTGTTGTCGCTGCTCGGCAATTTCGACATCGATGCCGGCATCACCTATCTCGACAACGAGCCGCTGGGGCGCGTCACCAGCGTGCCGCTCTATGACGAGCGCTATCAACTGATCACCGCGGTGGGGAATCCCTATTCCGACCGCGACAAAGTGACATGGGCAGAGCTTAGCAGCCTGCCGCTCTGCCTGCTGACGCCGGACATGCAGAACCGCCGCATCATCGACCAGCACCTGGCCGAGGCCGGGGTGCAGGTGCGGCCGACACTCGAATCCAATTCGATGATCGTGCTGTTTTCGCATATCCGCACCGGCAAATGGTCATCGATCATGCCGCTCAACCTGGCGGAAACATTCGGCTTTTCCGAACCGATCCGGGCCATTCCGATCGTCGAGCCGGACGCCAGCCACACGGTCGGCCTGGTGGCTGCGCCGCGCGAGCCGCACACGCCACTGGTCTCGGCGCTGCTGGACGAGGCGATGGCGCTGGCGGACGATTTCCACGCCCGCCGCTAGGCTAGATAATAGCGGCTGACCAAGCTCGATAGAAAATTTCTATCGAGCAACGAAACAGCTTTATTGATTCCGAGGGTTTCCTCTGATTTTGTAAAGACTTAGCGATAAAAGCTATCGACCAGGGAGGGCGCTGCATGCCAATGCAGCCTGCAAGTACCGAGATCACATCGCGCACGACCGCGATCATCCAGGAACTGAAAGGCCTCGAAGGCCCGCTGCTGCCGATCCTGCACGGCATCCAGGAAGAGTTCGGCCATGTGCCGCAGGATGCGCTGCCAGTCATCGCCGAGGCGCTGAACATCTCCAGGGCCGAGGTGCACGGCGTTGTCACCTTCTATCACGATTACCGCAGCCATCCGGCCGGCCGGCATGTGCTGAAGGTCTGCCAAGCAGAATCCTGCCAGTCGATGGGTTCCGACGCCATCGCCGCCAAACTGAAGCAGTTGCTGGGCATAGGCTTCCACGAGACGACCCGCGACGGTTCGGTGACGCTGGAGCCGGTCTATTGTCTCGGCCTGTGCGCCTGTTCGCCCGCCGCCATGCTCGATGGCGAAGTGATCGGGCGGCTCGATGACGAAAAGCTCGACGAGATCGTTGCCGAGGTGCGCTCATGATCCCGCGTATCTACATTCCCGCCGATTCCGGTGCACTGGCGCTGGGCGCCGAAAAGGTCGCCAAGGCGATCGCAAGTGAACTGGCGGAGCGCGGCATCGAAGCCAAGATCGTGCGCAACGGCTCGCGCGGCGCTTATTTCCTCGAACCGATGGTCGAAGTTGCGACCGCCAACGGCCGCGTCGCCTATGGCCCGGTCAAGCCATCCGACGTCAAAAGCCTGTTCGACAGCGGCTTCCTCACCGGCGGCCCTCACAAGCGCTGGCTGGGCGCGCCGGACAAAATCCCCTTCCTGGCCAAGCAGACGCGGCTGACCTTCGCGCGTTGCGGCGTCATCGATCCGCTGTCGCTCGAATCCTACAAGAAGCATGGCGGCTTGAATGGGCTGACGAACGCGTTGGCATTGACGCCCGCCGCCATTGTCGCCCAAGTCACCGAATCCGGACTGCGCGGGCGCGGCGGCGCGGGCTTCCCGACCGGCATCAAGTGGAAGACGGTGCTCGATACCGTGGGCGACCGTAAATACATCGTCTGCAACGCCGACGAAGGCGACTCCGGTACCTTCGCGGACCGCATGATCATGGAGGGTGACCCCTTCGTGCTGATCGAAGGCATGACGATCGCCGGAATCGCCACGGGTGCGACCAAAGGCTTTGTCTATGTCCGCTCGGAATATCCGCATGCGGTGGCGATGATGAACAAAGCCGTCGAGGTTGCCCGCAAGGCCGGCGTGCTTGGTGCCAATGTGCTGGGTTCGCCCTATGCGTTCGACATGGAGATCAGGGTCGGCGCAGGCGCCTATGTCTGCGGCGAGGAGACGGCGCTGCTTGACTCACTCGAAGGCAAGCGCGGCATGGTCCGCGCAAAGCCGCCGCTGCCGGCGCATAAGGGGCTGTTCGGCAAGCCGACGGTGATCAACAACGTTATCTCGCTGGCCTCGGTGCCCGTCATCATGGACAAGGGTGCGGCCTTCTACAAGGATTTCGGCATGGGCCGCTCTCGCGGCACGATCCCGATCCAGATCGCCGGCAACATCAGGTATGGCGGCCTGTTCGAAGCGGCCTTCGGCATGACGCTGGGCGAGATCGTCGACGACATCGGCGGCGGCACGACGACGGGACGCCCGGTCAAGGCGGTGCAGGTCGGCGGACCGCTCGGCGCCTATTTCCCGCGCGCGCTGTTCGACACGCCGTTCGATTATGAAGCCTTCGCGGCCAAGGACGGGCTGATCGGCCATGCCGGCATCGTGGTGTTCGACGACACTGCCGACATGCTGAAACAGGCACGCTTCGCCATGGAGTTCTGCGCCATCGAAAGTTGCGGCAAGTGCACTCCCTGCCGCATCGGCTCGACGCGCGGTGTCGAGACCATCGACAAGCTCGCCGCGGGCATCGAGCCGGAGAAGAACCTCGCTCTGGTCACCGACCTCTGCAACACGATGAAGTTCGGCTCGCTCTGTGCGCTGGGCGGCTTCACGCCTTACCCGGTCATGAGCTCGATCACGCATTTCCCCGACGACTTCAAGCCGGCGCCCGTGCGCGTGGCTGCTGAATAGGAGCTGGCAGATGAACATCAAGGCCGACTTCCCATCACTCGTCGAAGAGATCGACTACGGAACCCCGCAATCGAAGGCGCAGAAGCAGGTCACGCTGAGCGTCGACGGCCGCAGCATCACCGTTCCGGAAGGCACCTCGATCATGCGTGCCGCGATGGAAGGCGGGGTCGAGATCCCGAAGCTTTGCGCCACCGACATGCTGGACTCTTTCGGTTCATGTCGTGTCTGCCTCGTCGAGATCGAAGGGCGCGGCGGCACGCCAGCGTCCTGCACGACACCTGTCGGCGAAGGCATGGTGGTGCATACGCAGTCCGGGCGGCTTGACGCCATTCGCCGCGGCGTCATGGAGCTTTACGTCTCCGACCATCCGACCGGCTGGAACGAGACGGCCGGAACCGGAGCCAGCGAGTTCGACATGGTGGCGAAGTCGATCGGCTTGACCGAGAACCGCTACGGCATCGAGGGCCGCAACCACGTCAAGCAGGAAAACGGCGTGGCACCCGGCCATGGCTCGCTGACGGTCGATTACATCGCACGCGACGAATCCAACCCCTATTTCACCTATGATCCCACGCAATGCATCGTCTGCTCGCGCTGCGTGAGGGCCTGCGAAGAGGTGCAGGGCACCTTCGCGCTGACCATCGAAGGACGTGGTTTCGAATCGAGGGTTTCGGCGGGAATGCACGAGGCGTTCATCGATTCGGAATGCGTGTCCTGCGGCGCCTGCGTGCAGGCCTGTCCGACCGATGCGCTGCGCGAAAAAACAGTCCTTGCCAAAGGCCTGCCGGAGCGCTCGGCCGTCACCACCTGCGCCTATTGCGGCGTTGGCTGCTCGTTCAAGGCCGAAGTGAAGGATGACGAGGTCATCCGCATGATGCCCTACAAGGAGGGCAAGGCGAACCACGGTCATTCCTGTGTGAAGGGCCGGTTCGCTTATGGCTACGCCACCCACAAGGACCGCATCTTGTCGCCGATGATCCGCGAAAAGATCACCGACCCCTGGCGCGAGGTGACCTGGGAAGAGGCTATTTCCCACACGGCCAAAGAATTCCGCCGTATCCAGTATCAGTACGGCCGCACCGCGATTGGCGGCATCACCTCGTCGCGCTGCACCAACGAGGAAACCTACCTCGTCCAGAAGATGGTGCGGCAGGGCTTCCGCAACAACAATGTCGACACCTGCGCGCGCGTCTGCCACTCGCCGACGGGCTACGGGCTCGGCCAGACCTATGGCACCTCGGCCGGCACGCAGGATTTCGACTCCGTCGACTACACAGACGTTGCCGTCATAATCGGTGCCAATCCCGTTTCGGCCCACCCGGTGTTCGCCTCGCGGCTGAAGAAGCGGCTGCGTCAGGGCGCCAAGCTGATCGTGCTCGATCCCCGTCGCACCGAGATGGTCAAGTCGACACATGTTGAAGCGGATTATCACCTGCCGCTGAAGCCCGGCACCAATGTGGCGGTGCTGACGGCGCTGGCGCATGTGATCGTCACCGAGGGTCTTTTCAACGAGGCCTTCATTCGCGAACGTTGCGACTGGGCGGAGTTCCAGGATTGGGCATCGTTCGTCGCCTTGCCGGAAAACAGCCCTGAAACCGTTGGCAAACTGTCCGGCGTCGATCCGGAGCTAATCCGTGGCGCGGCGCGTCTCTATGCTACCGGGGGCAACGGTGCGATCTATTACGGCCTCGGGGTGACGGAACACAGCCAGGGCTCAACCACGGTGATGGCGATCGCCAACCTCGCCATGGCCACCGGCAATATCGGCCGGCCGGGCGTCGGCGTGAACCCGCTGCGTGGCCAGAACAATGTGCAGGGCTCCTGCGACATGGGCTCGTTCCCGCACGAACTGCCGGGCTACCGTCACATCTCCGGCGAAGCCGTGCGCGACATCTATGAAAGCCTGTGGGGCGTGAAGCTGGACGACGAACCCGGCCTGCGCATCCCCAACATGCTGGACGCCGCCGTCGACGGCAGCTTCAAAGGCATCTACATCCAGGGCGAAGACATTCTGCAGTCCGATCCCGACACCAAGCATGTCGCCGCCGGTCTGGCTGCCATGGAATGTGTCGTCGTGCATGACCTCTTCCTCAACGAGACGGCGAACTACGCGCATGTCTTCCTGCCGGGCTCGACCTTCCTCGAGAAGGACGGCACCTTCACCAATGCCGAGCGTCGCATCAACATGGTGCGCAAGGTTCTGGAGCCGAAGGCGCGCTACGCCGATTGGGAGGCGACGCAGGAGCTTGCCCGGGCGATCGGGCTGGATTGGAACTACCGGCATCCCTCCGAGATCATGGACGAGATCGCCCAGACGACGCCGAGCTTCGCCGGCGTCTCCTTCGAGTTGCTCGACCGTGTCGGATCCGTGCAATGGCCCTGCAACGAGAAGGCACCGCTCGGCACCCCGATCATGCATATCGATGGTTTCGTGCGCGGCAAGGGCAAGTTCATCCGCACCGAATATGTGGCAACGGACGAAAGGACCGGCCCGCGCTTCCCGCTGCTGCTGACCACCGGCCGCATCCTGTCGCAGTACAATGTCGGCGCGCAGACCAGGCGCACCGACAACATCATGTGGCACAGCGAGGACCGGCTGGAGATCCACCCGCACGATGCGGAGAATCGCGGACTGCGCGACGGCGACTGGGTCCTGCTGACAAGCCGCTCAGGCGAGACGACGTTGCGCGCGCTGATCACCGACCGGGTGTCGCCCGGCGTGGTCTACACGACCTTCCATCATCCGGACACGCAGGCCAACGTCATCACCACCGACTTCTCCGACTGGGCGACCAACTGCCCGGAATACAAGGTGACGGCGGTGCAGGTCGGCGCCTCCAACGGCCCGTCGGAATGGCAGCGCGACTATGACGAACAGGCCAAGCAGAGCCGGCGCATCGCCTCGCTGCAAGCGGCGGAGTAGTCTTGAGCGAGCGCCGCAAAGCCACGACGCAGGTCTCGCGGCTGGCGCGTCGCGCGAGCGGGACGACGGCTGCCAACCGGATGGTGCCGGAAGAGACGCCGGTGGCGTTCTCGTTTGCCGGCACCACCCATGCGGTGATGATGGCAAGCCCGGCCGATTTCGAGGATTTCGCGCTTGGCTTCTCGCTGACCGAAGGCATCATCGCCAAGCCTGACGAGATCGAAGCCATCGAGGTCGAGGATCATGGCGCCGGCATCGATATCCAGATCCGGTTGAAGGACAGCGCTAATACGCGTTTCGAAGCGCGGCGCAGACGACTGGCCGGTCCGGTTGGTTGTGGCCTGTGCGGCATCGAATCGATCGAGGAAGCGATGCGTTCGGTCGACGCGGTCGGTTCGTCGACGCTTACATTTGATGCCGACGATATCGTCCGCTCGGTCAAGCTTTTGTCGAAAGTGCAGCCGCTGCACACGGAGACCGGAGCCGTGCACGCCGCCGGCTTCTATATGCCGGACAAGGGCATCGTCATGGCGCGTGAGGATGTCGGCCGCCACAATGCGCTCGACAAACTCGCAGGTGCGTTGGCGAAAGCCGGCATCGACGGCTCAACGGGCGCTGTGGTGGTGACGTCGCGCGTTTCGGTCGAAATGGTGCAGAAGACGGCGGCTATCGGCGCCGCAATCATCATCGCCGTTTCGGCGCCGACCGCGCTGGCCATCCGCACCGCGGAGGCCGCCGGGATGACACTGGTTGCGCTGGTTCGCGGCGATGATTTCGATATTTTCACCCACCCCGACCGGGTGGTTTGCGGAGTTGCCAAGCATGTCGCATGACGAAGAACACATCATGAGCACCAGCGAGAAGCTGGTGCGCATGGCAAACCAGATCGCCGATTTTTTCCATTCCAAGCCGCGCGAGGAAGGCATTGCCGGCGTCGCCGAGCATATCAACAAGTTCTGGGAGCCGAGGATGCGGCGGCAGCTGTTCGATTTGCTGGACGGCGGCACCGAGAATTTCAACGAGTTGGTGGTCGCCGCCTCGGCCAAGATCAGGCGACCGATCACGCCGGCCGAGGCCGACCTCCGACTCGGGCTCGAGGCCTCCCCGGCCGACGTCGCCGCTTCGCAAAAATAGCGGCGAGGCACCGCGCCTATATTTTCCATCGCTAAAGTTTGAACTGCCGCGATCAGGCTGTTCTGCTATGGTTTGACGACCAGAAGTCGTCAGGCCGGGGCGCAACCTCTTGAGGCCGATCGAGACCCGATATGCCCGTAGCGGCGATGTGCGGATCGCCTATCAGGTGGTCGGGCAGGGATCGTTCGATCTCGTCTTCGTGCCCGGCTTCATTTCCAATCTCGAGCTGCACTGGGAAGACGAAGGCTACAGCCGGCTGCTGAAGCGGCTTTCGGCATTCTCGCGGCTGATCCTGTTCGACAAGCGCGGCACGGGACTGTCCGACCGCGTCGACGCGCACCACCTGCCCAGCCTCGAAACGCGCATGGACGATGTGCGTGCCGTGATGGACGCGACCGGCAGCGGCCGGGCCGCACTGCTTGGCGCCTCGGAAGGCGCGCCAATGGCGATGCTGTTCGCCGCCACCTATCCGGAAAGGACGCGGGCGCTGGCGCTCTATGGCGGCTATGCGCATTTCCACAAATGGGTGATGCCGCCGGAACGCCTCGAGGCCTTCATCGAGACGGCTGAAACGTCATGGGGCACGGGTGCCACCTTGCCCAGCTTCGCGCCGGGCCGGATCGACGACCCGCATTTCACCCAATGGTGGGCGCGCTTCGAGCGGTTGTCGGCAAGCCCGACCGCAGCGGGCGCACTGGCGCGCATGAACGCCGGGATCGACGTGCGCGGCGTGCTCGCGGCAATCCGCGCGCCAACGCTGCTGATCCATCGCCGCAACGATGTGCGGGTCGATCCCGACGCCAGCCGCTTCCTGGCCAAGACCATCCCAAATGCGCGGCTGGCGGAAATCCCCGGGCGCGACCATCCGATCTGGACCGGCGATGTCGATCGGGTGGCTGACCTGATCGAGGAATTCCTGACCGGCCAGCGCGCCGTGGCGGAAGCGGAGCGCGTGCTGGCGGCGCTTTTGGTGACACGCATCCATGACACGGCGCGGCTCGGCGACCGCATGTGGAGCGAACGCAGCCAGCGCTTCCAGGAAACATGGCGAACCCTTGTCGGACGCCATGGCGGGCGCTGCGTGGAAACGCCTGGCGAAGTGATGATTTCACGTTTCGACGGACCGGGGCGCGCCTTGCGATGCGCAGCGGCGTTGCGCGACGCAGCGCAGGACATCGGCGTAGCGAGCGCGCAGGGGGCGCATGTCGGCGAGGTCGAGTTGCGCGGATCGCCGGAAGGGCTGACAGCTCGCGTGACGATGCAACTCGCTGCTCATGCCGGGCGCGGCGACATCCTGGCATCGCGGCTGGTCGCGGAGCTGGCGGCCGGCTCAGGGCTCCATTTCGCCGATGCCGGCCGTATCAGCATCGATGAACTGGACGAGCCGCTGGCGCTCGTGCTGGCGATGTCCGAACAGCATCTGGAACCGGCCTGCCGTCCCAAGGCCAGGGCGACGGAGCCGGCTTCGCTGACGGCGCGCGAGAGCGAAGTTGTGAGCCTGATTGCCGATGGCAAGAGCAATGCCGCGATTGCCGCCGAGCTCGGGCTGAGCGAGCACACGGTCAAGCGCCACGTCGCCAATATACTGCTCAAGCTGGACCTGCCGTCGCGGGCCGCGGCAGCGGCATTTTCCGCAAGGCACACTGGCCCGGACGGGCAATAGGAGCCATGGCGCTTTCGGGCGAAGCGGCGCGTGGCCTGCAGGCGCTATCAATTCTCCATGTGGGCCAGGCGGATGTCGCCCGGAAAGGCCTGCCAAGGGAGGATCAAATGCTGAAGTCAAACCGGACACTCGGATCGCTGGTTATTGCGGCAGGTGTTGGAGCGTTGTTCGCTATAGCTCCCGCAAAGGCCGAGGACGCGTCTGCGACAGCCGCCTACAAGGACATCCAGGCGACGCTCGGCTCGGTGCCGGACATGTTCAAGACCTTGCCGGATGTGGCCGTGGCCGGCGCCTGGGCCGAGATCAAGGGCGTGCAGCTCAATCCGAAGACCGCGCTCGACGGCAAGACCAAGGAACTGTTGGGGCTCGCCGTCGCCGCGCAGATCCCATGCCAATACTGCATCTATTTCCATACCGAGGCGGCCAAGCTCAACGGCGCCAGCGACGAGGAGATCAAGGAGGCGGTGGCGATGGCCGCGATCGTGCGCCACTGGTCGACGATGCTCAACGGCAGCCAGGTCGATCTCGCGACCTTCAAGAAGCAGACCGACGACGTGTTCGCGGCCGTCAAGGCCAAGTCGCAGTGAGGAAATCCCTGCCCGGCGATAAGCGCCCGGCAGCATCATGATCATCGACCGCCCGATCGCGAAGACGGGCATATGGAGGACAAGAAAATGCTGACCAAGACACAGAGCGTAGACGGCGCGGCGATCAAGAAGGCGATCGAAGGCCGTGATGGAAAGATGCTGTCGAGCTTCTATGCGGACGACGCGCTGGTGCGGGTGATCGACCGTAACAACCCACCGAGCAAGCCGCGCGAAATCCGCGGGCGCGCAGCGATCAGCACGTTCTGGGACGACATCTGCAGCCGGGCGATGACCCACAAGGTCGATACCACGATCGCCGATGGCGACAGCCTTGCCTTCACCCAGGCCTGCACCTATCCGGACGGCACGAAAGTGTTCGCGGCAGCCATGCTGGAGATGAAGAACGGGCGGATCGCACGGCAGACCGTCGTGCAGGCCTGGGACGAGTGAGCCGTCCATGTTCAGCGCCAGATGGCAGATCGACGCCAAGTTCGGGCACAAGCAGACCGTGCTCGAACTGATGAAGAAATGGGAACGCGAGATCGGCTCGCAGGTCGGCCTCGCCGACCTGGAATTCCAGATCATGACCGGATCGATCGGCGCGCGGGAGGCGACGATCGAATCCCACCACAAGGTCGAAAGCCTGGCCCAGTTGGAGGCGTTCTTCGCCAAGATCGGCAAGATCGACGCCCACGCCAAATGGGGCAAGGAGTTGGAGCCCTATGTCGTATCGGGCACCAGCCTGTGGAATATCTATCGCATCGTGGAGTAGTGGCCGACGCCCTTCTCCCCGGCAACAGGGAGAAGGGCAGGCGGCGACTACATCAAGCCAAGCTGCTTGTAGAAGCCAAGCGCATCGTAATAGTCGCTCTGGGTGGCGATCTTGCCGTCCTTGATCGAGAACATCGAGGCGCCGGTGAAGGAGAACTCCTTGCCTGCGGCGGCAGTGCCGTCGGCCCAGGCGCCGGTATTGGTGCCGGCAAATTCCCATTCGAACGAGACGCGGTCGCCCTCTACGACAGGCGCGCCCTTCATCGTCCACGCCGCGTCGGGGACTGCTTTCAGGAAATTGTCGATGACGCCGGTCTTGGCGGCTTCCTTGCCCTTGACCGGTTTGCCGACAGAAGCGTCGTAGTAGGTGACGTCGGCGGCGAAGTAGCCCGCCGCCTTGGCCGCGTCATGGGCGTTCCAGGCGGCGACATAGGCTTCGACCACCGATTGCGCGGTGTCGGCGGCAAAGGACGGCGCCGCGACAAAGAGCGCGGCGGCGACAGCTGCGGATGTCAGAAATTTGCGGCGATGCATGGTTCTTTCCTGCCTTGTTGATGGCTTCCTTCAGCGCGCTAGCCGTGAGCAACCATCACATGGCGCACGGCGGTGTAGTCTTCCAGCGCATAGAGCGACATGTCCTTGCCGTAGCCGGATTGCTTCAACCCGCCATGCGGCATCTCGTTGGTCAGCATGAAGTGGGTGTTGATCCAGGTACAGCCATATTGCAGGCGGGCAGCCGTCGCCATGGCGCGCGAGACATCCTTGGTCCATACCGATGACGCCAGGCCATAGTCACTGTCATTGGCCCAGTTCACCGCCTCGTCGACCTCGGAAAAACGGGTGACCGAGACGACCGGGCCGAACACTTCGCGGCGAACGATCTCGTCTTCCTGCAGCGCGCCGGCAACGACGGTCGGCTGGTAGTAGAAGCCCGATCCCTCGCCCGGCTTGCCGCCGGTGGTGATCTCGATGTGCTTCAGTTCAGAGGCGCGCTCGACGAAGCTCGAGACGCGGTCGCGCTGGCGGCGCGAGATCAGGGGCCCGATCTCGTTTTCGGTGTCGTCGGGGCGATTGTACTTGATGGTCGAGACAGCCGAGGAAAGATCGGCGACAAGCTTGTCGTAGATCTTCTTGCCGGCATAGATGCGGCAGGCGGCGGTGCAATCCTGGCCGGCATTGTAATAGCCGAAGGCGCGCAGGCCGTTGACCACCGCGCCGAGGTCGGCGTCATCGAAGACGATGACCGGCGCCTTGCCGCCGAGTTCGAGGTGCGTGCGCTTGACCGATTTGGCGGCCGCCTGCAGCACCTTCTTGCCGGTGGCCACATCGCCGGTGATCGAGATCATGTTGACCTTAGGGTGATTGATCAGCGTGTTGCCGACGCTCTCGCCGCGGCCGAGCACGACATTGACGACGCCTTCCGGCAGGATTTCGGCAAGGATTATTGCCAGCTTCAGTGCCGTCAGCGGGGTCTGCTCCGACGGCTTGAAGACCACGGTATTGCCGCCGGCGATCGCCGGCGCCAGCTTCCAGGCCATCATCATCAGCGGGTAATTCCAGGGTGCGATCGAGGCAACGATGCCGATGGCGTCGCGGCGCACCATCGAGGTGTGGCCGGGCAAATATTCGCCGGCGACCACGCCTGGCATCGAGCGAACGGCGCCGGCAAAGAAGCGGTAGCAATCGACGATCGCTGGGATTTCGTCACTCAGCACGGCGTTGATCGGCTTGCCGCAGTTGAGCGCCTCGAGCGTCGCGAACCCTTGTGCCTCGGCCTCGATACGGTCTGCGATCTTCAGGAGATAGCCGGAGCGCTGCGCCGGCGTTGTGCGCGACCACAAGACGAACGCTTGTTCGGCGGCCGTGACCGCCGCCTCGATCTGGGCGGGGCTGGCTTCGGGCAGGTTGAGAATGGTCGCCCCGGTCTTTGGATTGAGGATCGGCTCCTCGGTTTCGATGCCCTTCTCGAATTTCGAGCCGATCAGCATCTGGGTGTCCATGGACGTCTCTCCCTAACGAATTCGTGGATTTACTTGCCCGAACCGGCGATCTGGTCGCCATCGCGCGTCAGGTAATAGGCGGCGAGGATCGGCAGCAGCGTCACCAGCACGACGACCATCGCGACGACATTGGTGACCGGGCGCTGGCGCGGTCTAATCAGCTCTTCCAGCATCCAGATCGGCAGCGTCTGCTGCTGGCCGGCGGTGAAGGTGGTGACGATGACCTCATCGAAGGACAGAGCGAAGGCCAGCATGCCACCGGCGAGCAGCGCGGTGGCGATGTTGGGCAGCACGACATGCCTGAATGTCTGGAAGCCGTCGGCGCCGAGATCCATCGACGCCTCGATCATCGAACCCGAGGTGCGGCGGAAACGGGCGACGGCATTGTTGTAGACGACGACGACGCAGAAGGTGGCGTGGCCGAGCACGATCGTCCAGAACGAGAATGGAATGTCGGCCAGCGAAAAGGCCGAGCGCAGCGCGATGCCGGTGATGATGCCGGGCAGTGCGATCGGCAGGATGACCAGCAGCGAGATGGTCTCGCGGCCGAAGAATTTTGTCCGTGACACCGCCGCCGAACAGAGCGTGCCGAGGACCAGCGCGATCGCCGTCGAGATCGCGGCAACCCTGACGGACAGCGACAGCGCCTGCCAGACGTCGGGCCGGTTCCAGGTGACGGCGAACCATTGCGTGGTCAGGCCGGGCGGCGGCCAGACAAAGCTCTTTTCCTCCGTCGTGAAAGCGTAGATGAAGATCAACAGGATCGGCAGATGCAGGAACAGCAGACCGCAGGCGGCGGCGATCTTCAGGCCGAGCGGAGCCGACTGAGAACCATCAGAGCGCATCGAAGGCCCCCATGCGCTTGGCGCCCCAGAGGTAGAAGCCCATGATGACGATCGGCACGACTGTGAAGGCTGCGGCGAGCGGGATGTTGCCGGCGGTGCCTTGCTGGGAATAGACCGCCTGGCCGATGAACAGCCGCGAGGTGCCGATGATCTGCGGGATGATGTAATCGCCGAGCGTCAGCGAGAAGGTGAAGATCGAACCGGCGACGATGCCCGGCAGCGCCAGTGGGAACAGCACATTGCGAAAGGTCTGTCCCGGCGAAGCCCCCAAATCGGACGAAGCCTCGACCAGATTGCCCGGCACGCGCTCGAGCGCCGCCTGCACCGGCAGGATCATGAACGGCAGCCAGACATAGACGAAGACGATGAACGTGCCGGTGAACGACACCGACAGCGAATTGCCGCCGACGACCGGCAGCGACAGCCAGGCGTCAATCAGCCATTGCAGATGCAGCTTGCCGAACAGCCAGGTGAGGATGCCTTCCTTGGCCAGGATCAGCTTCCAGGCGTAGATCTTGACCAGATAGCTCGACCATAGCGGCAGCATGATGCCGAGATAGAACAGCGCCTTCCAGCGGCCACGGGCATAGCGCGCCGCGTAGTAGGCGATCGGAAAGGCGATGATCGCCGAGGCCAGCGTGACCAGAGCCGCCATCGTCACCGTGCGCAGGATGATGTCGAGATTGGCAGCCTGGAACAGGTCGCCATAAGTCTTCAAAGTGAACTGGCGGTTGATGAGGCCGGAAAACTCGTCGATGGAGAAAAAGCTCTGCGCCAGCAGCGCGAACAGCGAGCCTATATAGACGATGCCGAGCCACAGAACCGGCGGCAGCAGCATGAGGAGCAGCAGAACCTTGGGTCTGCGCCAGAAAAGATCCGATAGCGCGCCGCGCAAGCCACCGCTGCCCGGCAGGATGGCGGGCGCCGTGGCGCGCGGGATGGCGGCGTCGAGGCTCATACGGGCTCGTCCATCAGGTGCAGGTGCTCGCGGTTGAAGGTGAGCACGACCGCCTCGCCTTCCACGGGCAGCGGGTTGCCGGCCGGCACGATCGCATGCAGCTTCAATCCGTCGGCATCGAGCGCGAGTTTTGTCGTGGCGCCGAGATAGTTGGTCGAGACAAGGCGAGCGGAAACGCCTTCGCCACTTGCAGTGCGGCCGACGCGAATGGATTCAGGCCGCAGGCTGCCCCAGCGATGCTGGCCGCAATAGCGCTGGACGAAATCCGGCGGCAGCACGTTGGAGGAACCGACGAAATCGGCGACAAAGCGGGTCTTCGGCCGCTGGTAGATATCCTCCGGCGTGCCGATCTGCATGATCTTGCCGTCATTGAAGACGGCGACGCGGTCGGCCATCGACAGCGCCTCGCCCTGGTCGTGAGTGACGAAGACGAAGGTGATGCCGAGCACTTTCTGCAGCGACTTCAGCTCCTCCTGCATGTTCTCGCGCAGCTTGAGGTCGAGGGCGCCGAGCGGCTCGTCGAGCAGCAGCACCTTGGGCTGGTTGACCAGCGCACGGGCAAGCGCGACGCGCTGACGCTGGCCGCCGGAAAGCTGGCCGGGGCGGCGGGCGCCATAGCCTGGCAGCCGCACCAGCGACAGCGCCTCTTCCGCCGCCTTGTGCCGTTCCGCCTTGCCGATGCCCTTGACCATGAGGCCATAGGCAACATTGTCGAGCACGCTCAGATGCGGGAATAGCGCGTAGTCCTGGAACACGGTGTTGACGTTGCGGCGATAGGGCGGCACACCCTCGGCGCGTTCGCCGAAGATCGAGATCGAGCCCGAGGTCGGCTGCTCGAAGCCGGCGATGAGGCGCAGGCACGTGGTCTTGCCGGAACCGGACGGCCCGAGCATGGCGAAGAACTCGCCCGGTGCGATATCGAGATCGACCGCATCGACAGCGCGAACGCTGCCGAAATGGCGCGAGGCTTTCTGAAAGGAAACGGCGGTGGTCATGGGTTGTCCTGATCTGTCAGGCTCATCAAAATCAAGCGGCTGCGCTGCCCCTCATCCGCCTGCCGGCACCTTCTCCCCGTATAGTGACGGGGAGAAGAAAGCGCCCCTACGCTGGCGACCCCCTCTCCCCGTTCTTCACGGGGAGAGGGTAAGGGTGAGGGGCAGCGCCGAGCTCAGCAAAGAGGCGAAATCACCTCCCGCCGATGACGCCGATATAGTCCGACACCCAGCGGTAATAGGGCACGCACTGGTCGTTCTCGGTGGCGCATTTCGACACCGGCGTCTTCCAGAACTTGATCTTGTCGAAATTGTCGTAGCCGTTGGTCTTGCAGCCTTCGTCGGTCAACAGCTCGTTGCCCTTGCAGGCTGCAGGCACCACCGGCAGCGAACCGAACCAGGCCGAGACATCGCCCTGCACTTTCGGCGACAAGGAATGTTCCATCCACATATAGGCGCAGTTCGGATTGGCGGAGTCGGCCTCCATCATGGTGGTGTCGGCCCAGCCGGTGACGCCTTCTTCCGGCACGGTCGACGCGACCGGTTTCTTGGCGGCGACCAGCGCATTGACCTGATAAGGCCACGAGCCGGAAGCAACGACGCCTTCGTTCTGGAAATCGTCGACCTGGATGGCGGCGTCATGCCAGTAGCGGCCGACCAGCGTGCGCTGGACGCGCAGCAGTTCGAGCGCCGCCTTGTACTGGTCCTCGTTCAGCTCGTAGGGATCCTTGATGCCGAGTTCCGGCTTGTGGAACATCAGATAGTTGGCGGCGTCGGCGATATGGATCGGCCCGTCATAGGCCTGGACGCGGCCCTTGTTGGACTTGCCGTCCGGCAGCTTCATTTCCTCGAAGACGATGTTCCAGCTCTTGGGAGCTTCCTTGAACACCTCGGTGTTGTACATCAGGACGTTCGGACCCCACTGATAGGGAACGCCATAGTGGACGCCGCCGACGGTGAACCAAGGGGCGTCCTTCAGTCGTTCGTCGACAGTCTTCCAGCTCGGAATGAGATCGGTGTTGATCGGCTGCACGCGCTTGCCGGCAACGAGGCGCAGCGATGCATCGCCCGATGCGGTGACGAGGTCGAAGCCGCCCTCGTTCATCAGCGAGACCATCTCGTCGGAGGTGTTGGCGGTCTTGACGTTGACCTTGCAGCCGGTTTCCTTCTCGAAGGAGGTCACCCAGTCATAACCCTTGTCGGTTTCGCCGCGTTCGATGTAGCCCGGCCAGGCAACGATGTTGACCTGACCTTCGCCCTTGCCAATTTCCTTGACCTGGGCGACGGCCTGACCGGAGAAGGTCAGCGCGACCGTCAAAGCAGTGCATGACTTCAGGAATGAATTCATCATCGATCTCCCATTTTGGCGCCTGACCCCGAAAGCCGGTTTCGGTCTTCGCTAGGGGTCACGCGCGGACTGAAAAACTGTCAGTTCGTGCGTTGGACTTGATGTCGCTCTGGTGGCGACTTTGGTCCCTGGACCGAAAGTGCTTTGAAAATTCCGGTTTCGCAAATTCATTTATCAGAAAGGCGATATCGGTTTTTCCGATAGATCGATGCCCCTTCAAGCCAGCGCCTTCACCAGCCAGCAGGCGGCGTTGAAGCGAGCCTCACCATCCTCTACGAAAGGCGCGAACGCAGCAGGCAACACCGCAGTGATTTTTTCGGCCGTTGCCCGGTCAACCTCACGTAACGCGGCGCCGACCGGCCCTAGTCGGGTGACAAACGTTATCAGATCATCTTCGGCGATCTGACACGCGACATCCACCTGTTCGACTTCGATTGACGACCAGCCACCCGCTTCAAGAATCCGCTTCACCTTGGCGGCGTTGGCAAAGGCAAACTGCCCCGGCGCATCGGGGTCCGGTGCGGGTGCGGGCGGTAGGAAAGGCGCAGCCGCTCGCGCGGCGGTCGTCATAAAATCATTCTCGGCAGGACTGCGCCAAGCAACAAAGGCGAGTTTGCTACCGCGGCTTGCGGCCTGTCTTATGTTGGCGAACGCAGCCACGGGATCATCGAAGAACATGACACCAAAACGCGAGACAACAGCGTCGAAGTTCCCGACTTCGAACGCATACGTCTGGGCATCGCCCACTTCAAAACTTGCGTTTGCTGCCTCTTCTGCCCCCTTGCGTTTCGTCGCCAAGGCGACAAGCGGCTGCGAGATGTCGAGCCCAACACAATTTCCGCCGTTGCCCACGCGGCGCGCCATCGCCAGAGTCGTGGCGCCGGCGCCGCAGCCGATGTCCAGGACATTGCCCCCTTCCCCGGGATAGCCGGCATCGACTACCAGCCGCTCGAACGGCGCCATTACCTGGTCGAGGATCGGTTGCATCTCAACCCAGGCCTTTCCGTTGGCGTCGTTCCAGAGCGCTGCTTGCCGTGTGTTTGGCTGCGCGGATTGCGGCATAACGGACCTCGCTTTTCTGTTGCTCTCACTGATCGTCGCGAGCACTCTACGAGTTCAAGCCGACTTGAGGTCAAGCATGAAAGATATGGATATTGCTGAAGTGTCGCGCCGCACCGGCGTGCCCGCCTCGACGCTTCGCTACTATGAGGAGAAAGGCCTCATCGCCTCAATCGGCCGTCGCGGCCTGCGCCGCTTGTTCGACCCGGCCGTCCTGGAACGGCTCGCTTTGATCACGCTTGGACGCGCCGGTGGATTCGCACTGGACGAGATTTCCGCGATGCTGAGGCCCGACGGCCTGCCGAAAATGGATCGGGAGCGCCTGGATGCCAAGGCGAACGAACTTGACCATACCATCCAGCGCCTGACCGCGATCAGAGAGGCTTTGCGTCACGCCGCCCGATGTCCGGCCGCCCGGCCGATGGAGTGTCCGACGTTCCGCCGCGCCGTCAGGCTTGCCGGTGCTGGCCGCTTCGAGGTTGCTCCGATCGGGTCGTTCAAGGCGGAGGCGGTTTCCGTCACAAGGCGCAGACGCGAGACCGGCGACGTCAGGCTGGAGTAGGCCACTAGCGGCGGACCGTGCGCTGCGACTGAGCGAGGCCTATAAAATCGCGCGCCGCCTGCGGCAGACCGGACCCGCGGCGCCAGACCATGCCGACCTGGACCACCGGCAAGGAGCCGGAAATATCGCGCGACTCGATGCGGTCGCCTTCCAGAGACCAGGGCCGGTAGACGAGGTCGGGCAGCAGCGCCACGCCGGCGCCGGTGGCAACGAGACTGCGCACGGCTTCCACGGAACGGGTACGAAAGGCGACATGCGGCTTGGCGCCGATCGCCGTGAGCAGCTTGCCGGTGTTCTCCTCGATCTCGTCGACGGTCAGCATGATCAGCGGCTCGAAGGCGATGTCGCCAATGCTGATGATGTCGGCGCCGGCGAGCGGGTGGCCGAGCGGCAGCCAGAGGCGATAGGCCGAGACCTCGAGGATTTCCGACTGCAGTGCCGTGCGGTCGCGCAGGTTGGAGGTGACCATGACGGCGATGTCGAGTTTGCCGCCGATCAAGAGGTGTTCGAGATAGTCGCCATTGTCCTCGATGGCCGAGACCTCGACGCCGGGATAGGCGCGGCGGTAGCGGGCAAGAAGATCCGACAGCACGTAGCCGGCGACCATCGAGGTGACGCCGAGTTGCAGCCGGCCGCCCGCTGCTGCCTGTTCGCCGGAGAAAGAGCGGCGTGCGTCCGAAACGTCGGCAAGGATCTTTGTCGCATGGCGCAGGAACTGATGGCCCTTGTGGGTGATGTTCAGGCCGCGCGGATGGCGTTCGAACAGTTCGACCCCGAGATCGCTTTCGAGTTCCTTGATCGCTTCGGTGACCGAGGATTGCGAGATCGACAGGTTCTGCGCGGCACCCGACACCGTGCCTTGCTCGGCGACGGCGATGAAGAACTGCAACTGGCGAATGGTGAAGGCCATGCCGGACTAAACACCGGCGCGCAAGGGAAGGAAAGCCGACGGCAGAGCTTATCCCGTGACTGGTGACTGTGCTGCGAGCTCAGCCTGATACGCCGCCGGGAGCACCGGGCGAGCGGGAGCGCATCTTCGAGCCGTTCTACCGGCTGCAGGATTATGGCGCCGGGCTTGGCCTCAACCTGGTGCAGGAAATCATGCAATTGCATGGCGGGCGCATCGAGATCCTCGACGACAGACCGAGCGGTGCCTGCTTCAGGATGACTTTTCGCGCTCTGACGGCATAGGCATGTCCGCAGGCGACCACCGCGCGCAGCGGCGCGTTTGAGATCCGTATGCGTCCACCAATTGCTCGTGTTCGGCCAGACTCTTGCGGACTCTAGAATCCGGCTGCGTCGCCGGCGATGCTGAGTCGAGCGCCGGCTTGCGAGAGGGCGGCGGCAATGTCGCGCGACGGCGACCGGTCGGTGGCGAGTTCGGAAAACCCGTCGAGGCCGCAGACTTGGACCAGACCCAGGCGGCCGAACTTGGTGTGATCGGTGACAACGAGCGAACGCTGGCCGCGCGACAGCACCATGCGGGCGAACTCGGCCTCTTCCAGATCGTAGTCCATGACGCCCATCACCGCATCGACGGCGCCGGTGGAGATGATGGCATGGCTGACCGAGAAGCGGCTGACGAAGTCGATGGCCGAGGCCCCGAAGGCAGCGCCTGAATCGCTGCGCAATTCGCCGCCGGCCATGTAGACCTTGTTGCCGTTGACGGTGGCCAGCGTGCGGGCGATGTCCGACGAGTTGGTGACGACCGTCAGGCGCCGGTGGCCGAGCAGCTCACGGGCCAGGAACGAGGTCGTCGTGCCGGTGTCGAGCATGATCGATTCACCGTCGCGGATGGTGGCGGCGACCATGCGGGCAATGATCCGCTTGGCATCGGCATTCTCGCGCATGCGCCGTTCGAATGGCGCTTCGCCGATCATCGACGGCAGGCCGATGGCACCATGCATCTTGAGGACGGAGCCGTCACCGGTGAGTGGCTTGACGTCACGGCGCACGGTCTCGAGTGAAACGCCCAGCCGGTCGGCCAGGCTGGCGATGGTGACGGTCCCCTCTTCCTGCAGCAGCCGCAGGATCTCGCCGTGTCGTTTTGAATGGACCATTTGGGTTTCCCGGACTTAGCCCTTTGCCCGATTCTAAGCTAATTCGAGCGGTTTTAAAGGAACTGCCCGCGCTTTCGGGCAAAATACCCGAAAAAAGTCACAACTTTTTGTTGACAGGCAGGCAACCTTGGCGTGAAATTGAGTCAACAAACACGGGTTCGGAGCTGCAACGGGAGGGTGATGGCAGAGCCGCAACTCATTGGCCAGGCAGTTTTGAACGTGTCTGGCGCAAGGAATTTTCAGATCCGCGGGGGCGGATGCCGGGGTCAAAAACCTGGCCAAGGGGCTCGTCGGTGCGGTGCGGGATACCGATCCTGGCGTCTCGCACCGACGAGATTTTCTCCTCGCTGTCGTTGGGCTGTCCATGGCGCCCTTGCCGACGCTCCGCAAAGTCGACGCTCAGCAAACCAGGGATGATTCCGTGATTGCAGAAGACCGCATCCGCGCCCTGCCCTGCTGGACCGGCAACATCGAGATCGCGCCGTTGCCGGGCGGTCTCAGCAACGCCAATTATGTGGTCAAGGACGCCGCCGGAAAGCACGTCGTGCGCTTCGGCAGGGACTATCCGTTCCATCACGTCTTTCGCGAGCGTGAGGTGATGACCGCGCGTGCGGCACATGCCGCCGGTTTCGCGCCAGCCGTCCTCCATGCCGAACCGGGCATCCTGGTGACGGAATACCTTGGTGCGAAAACCTATCTTGCACAGGACGTGCGCGCCAATCTTGGTCGTGTCGCAGCCCTGATGCGCGGTTTCCACCGGGAGATGCCCAATCACGTCTCCGGCGCCGGCTTCATGTTCTGGGTGTTCCATGTCATTCGCGACTATGCGCGGACCCTTGAAGAAGGCGGCAGCCGCAAGCGCAGCGAATTGCCGCGCCTGCTCACGCTGGCTGACGAGCTGGAGCGCGCGCAGAAATTGCTGCCGATCGTCTTTGGACACAACGATCTTTTGCCGGCTAATATCCTTGACGACGGCAGCAGGCTATGGCTGATCGACTTCGAGTATGCCGGTTTCAACACGGCGATGTTTGACCTTGCCGGCGTAGCCTCGAATGCCGGCATGAGCGACGAGGAATCCTTCGCCTTCCTGACCGCCTATTTCATGAAGGAACCGGACCAGGCGATCCGCCGCTCGCACGCGGCCATGCAATGCGCTTCGCTGCTGCGCGAGGCGATGTGGAGCATGGTGTCCGAACTCTATCTCGACGCGCCCGGCATCGACTACGTCGCCTACACCGAGGAGAACCTGACGCGGCTCGAAGCCGCGCTCGATAACTACAGAACGAAGTACGGGATACAAAAATCATGACATTGCCCAGCCAGGCCGCGATCGTCGTCATTGGCGGCGGCATCATCGGCTGTTCGACGGCCTATCATCTGGCGCGTGACCACAAGGCGGACGTGGTGCTGCTCGAACAGGGCAAGCTGACCTCGGGCTCGACCTGGCATGCCGCGGGGCTGGTCGGGCAATTGCGCTCGTCGGCCTCGATCACCCGCGTGCTCAAATATTCCGTCGACCTCTACAAGGGGCTGGAGGCCGAAACCGGCCTTGCCACCGGCTGGAAGATGACCGGCTGCCTGCGGCTGGCCACCAATGCCGACCGCTGGACCGAGTACAAGAGGCTGGCGACGACGGCGAAAAGCTTCGGCATGGACATGCAATTGCTGTCGCCGGCGGAGGTCAAGGCGATGTGGCCGCTCCTGGAAACCGGCGATTTGGTGGGCGCTTCCTGGCTCCCTACCGACGGCCAGGCGAGCCCTTCGGACATCACGCAGTCGCTGGCGAAAGGCGCGCGCATGCATGGCGCCAAACTGTTCGAGGATGTGCGCGTCACCGGCTTCGAAATGAAGGACGGCCGCATCGCGATGGTGAAGACCAGCAAGGGCGACATTGCCTGCGACAAGGTGGTCAACTGCGCCGGGCAATGGGCGCGGCAGGTGGGTGCGATGGCCGGCATCAACGTGCCGCTGCAGCCGGTGAAGCACCAGTACATCATCACCGAGAAGATCGATGGACTGGCGACCGACGCGCCGACCATCCGCGACCCGGACCGGCGCACCTATTTCAAGGAGGAGGTCGGCGGGCTGGTGATGGGCGGCTACGAGCCGAACCCGCAGGCCTGGACGACCGGAGATGTGCCCGACGATTGGGAGTTCCGGCTCTTCGACGACGATTACGACCATTTCGAACAGCACATGCGCCAAGCGATGGCGCGCGTGCCGGCGCTCGAAACCGTCGGCGTCAAGCAGATGATCAACGGGCCGGAGAGTTTTACGCCGGACGGCAATTTCATTCTCGGCGCGGCGCCCGAATGCGCCAACATGTTTGTCGGCGCCGGCTTCAACGCCTTCGGCATCGCCTCGGGTGGCGGCGCCGGCTGGGTGCTGGCGCAGTGGGTGGTCGACGGCGAAGCACCGCTCGACCTGTGGGTTGTCGACATCAGGCGCTTTTCCAACCTGCACCGGGACCGGCAGTGGGTCTGCGACCGCACGCTGGAAGCCTATGGCAAGCACTATACGCTCGGCTTCCCGCATGAGGAGTACGCCAGCGGGCGGCCGCGCATCGTCTCACCCCTTTACAGCAGGCTGAAACAGCAGCGCGCCGTGTTCGGCTCGAAGCTTGGCTGGGAACGGCCGAACTGGTTCGCGCCCGAAGGCGTCGAGCCGCAGGATGTCTATTCGATGGGTCGCCAGAACTGGTTTGCGGCAGTCGGCGAGGAACACCGGCACGTGCGCGAGAAGGTCGGCATCTTCGATCAATCCTCCTTCGCCAAATACGAACTGAGCGGGCCCGACGCGCTGAAGGTGCTGGACTGGATTTGCGCCAACGACGTCAGCAAGCCTGTCGGCCGGCTGACCTACACGCAGCTTCTCAACACGCGCGGCGGCATCGAGGCGGACCTGACCGTGGCGCGACTGGCCGAGGAGAAATTCTACATCGTCACCGGCACCGGGTTCCGCACCCATGATCTGTCATGGATCGGCGACCATATCGGCGAAGGGCTCGATGCCACGCTTGTCGATGTCACCGAGGAATTCGGCACGCTGTCGCTGATGGGGCCTCGGGCGCGCGACGTGCTTTCTGCCGTGACCGAAGCCGACGTGTCGAACACCAGTTTCCCGTTCGGCCATGTGCGTGAGATTGCCATTGCCGGCCACACAGTTCGGGCGCTGCGCGTCACCTATGTCGGCGAACTCGGCTGGGAACTGCATGTGCCGATCGAGGCGACAGGCGAAGTCTTCGATGCACTGATGGCGGCCGGCAACAAGCACGGCATCCGCCCGGTCGGCTATCGCGCCCTGGAATCGCTGCGGCTGGAAAAGGGCTATCGCGCCTGGGGCTCCGACATCACGCCCAACGACACGCCGCAGGAAGCCGGCTTGGGTTGGGCGGTCAAGCTGCGCAAGAACACCGATTTCGTCGGACGACGCGCGCTCGAGAAGACCAGCGGCGCGGCCTTGAAGAAACGCTTTGCCGGCTTCACGGTCGTTGACCCGGAGATCGTGCTGCTTGGCCGCGAGACCATCCTGCGCAATGGCGAGCCGGTCGGCTATCTCACCAGCGGCGGCTATGGCTACACGGTGAGCCGGAACATCGGCTACGGCTACGTGCGCAACGGCGACGGGGTGAGCGACGATTTTCTCGCCTCGGGCGACTATGAACTGGTCGTGGCGATGGAGCGGACGCCGGCCCAAATCCATCTCGAGCCGATGTACGACCCGACGGCCGCCAGGGTCAAAGCGTAGATCGGGGTCAAAGCGTAGATCAGGTGACGCGCAGGGCGAGACCGCGGCTTGGCACGGTGTCGGCCTCGCCCGGCATGGAGACGTAGGGACGCGTTTCCTCGACGCGGGTGACAAGGCCTTGCGCTTCGAGTTCGGCGATGCGCGCGCCAAAGCCGGCTTCCCACAGCGTGTTCTTGACTGTCAGCACGATGATGCCACCCGGCCGGCAGATGCGGATCAGCTCGTCCAGCCCCTCGGCGCCGACATGGCCGGAGGTGAAGACGCCGGCCGAAATGATGCCGGCATAGGCATCGTCGGCAAACGGCAGCTTGCCGCCGAGCGCCAGGCAATGCAGCGCCGAATAGACCCCCTTGCGGGCGGCCTGGGCCAGCATGCCTTCAGATATGTCGAGCGCCTCGACCAAGGGATAGCCTGTTATACCAAGCCATTCGCCAATAAGCCCGGTGCCGGCTCCCGCATCGAGCAGCGGCGCGGCACCGCGCGGCAGATGGCGGGCCAGCAAGGCAAGGCAGATCGTCGGATGGCGATAGCCGGCGGCCGACATGTCGGCGTCATAGGTCTGCGACCAGCGGTCATAGAGTGCCGCGACGTCCTCTGGCCGCTTCGCCGCGTAGGCTGCTGCAAGCGGGCCTCGATGTTTGCTGTGCGCCACTTTTGTCCTGTCCACCAATCGGTCTTGCATCGCATGATAGCCAAACCACGAAAATTGTGGAACCGTCGCTGCGACAAATAACAGCGTTGGGGCGCAGGCATGGTGACAGACGAGGCGCGTGCGGCACTTGCCGACATTTCCTTGGCCACCATTCCCATGCTGGCCGGCTACACCGGGCCGCTCGAACGGCTCGGCGGCCTCACCAATCTGGTCTTCAAGGCTGGCGAGTTCTGCCTGCGCATTCCCGGCAAGGGCACCGAGGAATACATCAACCGCGCCAACGAGGCGGTGGCGGCGCGCGAAGCGGCAAAGGCGGAGGTCAGTCCAGAGGTGCTGCATGTCGATCCCGCCACCGGGGTCATGGTGACGCGCTTCATCGCCGGCGCGGAGACGATGTCGCCGGAGAAATTCAAGGTTCGGCCCGGCAGTCCGGCGCGGGCCGGCGAGGCCTTCCGCAAACTGCACAATTCCAGCGCGGTGTTTCCCTTCCGCTTCGAACTGTTTGCGATGATCGACGACTATCTCAAGGTGCTGTCGACCAAGGACGTCGCCCTGCCCACCGGCTATCACGACGTGGTGCGCGAGGCCGGGAGCGTGCGCTCGGCGCTGGCCGCCCATCCCTTGCCCCTCGCTGCCTGCCACTGCGATCCGCTGTGCGAGAACTTTCTCGATACAGGCGAGCGGATGTGGATCGTCGACTGGGAATATTCGGGCATGAACGATCCGCTCTGGGATCTCGGCGACCTCAGCGTGGAAGGAAAATTCGATACGGCGCAGGACGAAGAGATGATGCACGCCTATTTCGGCGGCGAGGCCAGAGCGGCCGAGCGCGGCCGCATCGTCATCTACAAGGCGATGTGCGATCTGTTGTGGACATTGTGGGGGCTGATCCAGCTCGCCAACAACAACCCAGTCGATGATTTCCGCGCCTATGCCGACGGACGGTTCGTGCGCTGCAAGGCGTTGATGGAGACGCCGGAGTTTTCACGGCACCTGGCGGCGATACGCCTGGGTTAGGCACAGGAAATCTGGACCCTAATTGACGCCTTTTGGCACGTTTTCGGGCGGCACAGTGGTGTCGACCACTTTCTGGCGGTGGAAGATGAACAGGCCGGCGAGAACGACGATGCCTGAGCCGATCAGGATGCGCGGACCGGGAACGTCACCAAAGAACACCAGCCCGAACACCACCGCCCACAGGAGCAGCGTGTAATGCAGCGGCGCCAGCGTCGAGGCCGGGGCCAGCTTGAGCGCCCTGGTGATCATCAGATGCGCGCCGCATGAAACGATACCCAGCAGCAGCATGGCGCCGAAATCGAGCGCTGACGGTGTCTGCCAGGCGCCGATGGTCAACACGCCGCCGACCACCATCGTGCCGATGGTCTGCCATGTCACCAGGTTGGTGTCGCTGGTGCCGCGCAGGCGCCGGTTGAGGATGATGGCGAAGGCGAAGGCAATGCTGCCGGCGAGCGCGAAGCTCGATGACAACGAGAACGCCGCCGAGGACGGTTTCAGCATGATCAGCACGCCGCAGAAGCCGAGCAGGATCGCCATCCAGCGGCGCCAGCCGACCTTTTCGCCGAGCAACAAATGCGAGAGTGCCGCGACATAGATCGGTCCGGCCATGTAGAAGCTCATCACGTCGGCAAGCGGCAGGTAGACGACGGCGGCATAGAACAGTGCCGTGTCGAGCGTTGTCATCACCACGCGCAGCAGCTGCAGCTCCAGGCGCTCCATGTGAAACAGCTTGGCCGTGCCCTGGTGGGCGATCATCGGGCCAAGCACGAAGAACGCGCCGATAGAACGGATCAGCACCACCTGGCCGACGGAGAAGCTGGCGACCAGCCACTTGCCCATGGCATCGTTCAGCGCAAACAGGAAATCGCCGGCCAGCATCAAAAGGATGCCGGCCAGGAGCACGTTCCTGATTGTGGAATTCTGCGCCACGGGCTGCGTCATGCCGATCCCGATTCCTCCTAGAGCATGATGCCGAAAAGTGTGAAGCGGTTTTCGGACGACATCATGCTCTATCTCTTTGATTTAGAGCCGCGTCGTAGACGGAAGCGGCTGCTTTGACGAGGAGAAATCCGGAAATCCGCAAGGCCAGAACCGGGAATCGGCTGGGTCTGGCCTATGCTATTGGGCCTGATGCGACGTCCGATGCCTGCGGTTCACCAGGCTGGGCCTGCCCGGGATGGACAGCCTGGTGTCCTGCTTCGTCCGCTGCGCCACCACCTTGCCCCTGGCGATGACGCACAGGCGTTCGGCGCGCAGGCGCAGGGCTTCGATCGGATTGCCGGCATCCAGGATGACAAGGCTGGCGCGCTTGCCTACCGCCAGGCCGAGATGGTCGAGCCCCATGATCGACGCGTTGACATTGGTGACCATGTCGAAGCAGCGGGCCATGTCGGCCGGGCTCGACATCTGGGCGACGTGCAGGCCCATGAAGGCGACGTCGAGCATGTCGGCGGTGCCGAGCGAATACCAGGGATCGAGCACGCAATCCTGGCCCCAGCCAACACGGATGCCCAGCGCCTGCATTTCCTTGACCCGGGTCATACCGCGGCGCTTGGGGAAGGTGTCGTGGCGGCCCTGCAGCATGATGTTGATCAGCGGATTGGGGATCGCCGAAACACCCGCCTCGGCGATCAGCGGCAGCAATTTCGAGACATAGTAATTGTCCATCGAATGCATCGAGGTGAGGTGTGAGCCGGCGACCTTGCCCTGCAGGCCGAGGCGCTGCGTCTCATAGGCAAGCTGTTCGATATGGCGCGACAGCGGGTCGTCGGTCTCGTCGCAATGCAGGTCGACCATCAGGCCGCGCTCTGCCGCGATCTCGCACAGCTCCGTCACCGAGCGCGTGCCATCTGCCATGGTGCGCTCGAAATGCGGGATGCCGCCGACGATGTCGACGCCCATGTCTAGTGCGCGGATAGTGTTTTCCCGTGCTTTCGGCGAGCGATAAAACCCGTCCTGCGGAAAGGCGACCAATTGCAGGTCGATGTACGGGGCGATCGTCTTCTTGACCTCGAGCAGGGCCTCGACCGCCAGCAGCCTGTCGTCGCAGACATCGACATGGGTGCGGATGGCAAGCAGACCCATCGACACCGCCCAGTCGCAATAGGCAAGGGCGCGGTCGCGCACGGCTTCATGCGTCAACAGCGGCTTCAGCTCGCCCCACAACGAGATGCCTTCGAGCAGCGTGCCCGACGCGTTGATGCGCGGTATGCCGTAGGAGAGCGTTGCATCCATGTGGAAATGCGGGTCGACGAAAGGCGGCGAGACCAGATTGCCACTGGCGTCGATCGCCGTGCCGGCGGTGACATCGAGCTTCGGCTCGATCGCCGCAATCGTCTCGCCGACGATGCCGATATCGGCGACCCTGCCATCAGGCAGCGTACCGCCGCGAACGATAAGGTCGAAATCCATTCGTCGTCATCCCGCTTGAAGAATCAGCATCCTATCGTGGCGGCAAAGAATCTGCAGCGCTTGTGCCGCCCGCCTGCCGGCACCTTCTCCCCGTATAGTGACGGGGAGAAGGGAGATGCTGCGACCTCGCCGCTCTTTGTCAACGCCTACAATTGGCGAAATCGTTGATGACGGCGCCTTTCTCCCCGTCACTATACGGGGAGAAATGTCCGGCAGGACAATGAGGGGCAGCGCCACGCTGATGGAATCCAGCCTTACTCCGGCACGAACCTGACCGCGCCCTTGGCCGCGCTGGTCGCCATCGCGGCGTAGGCGCGCAAGGCTGTAGTGACCTTGCGCTTGCGCTTCTCCTCGGGCTTCCAGGCAGCAATCCCCTTGGCCTCCATCGCCGCCCGGCGGCTGGCAAGTTCAGCGTCGCTGACGGCTAGGCGGATGGTCCGGTTCGGGATGTCGATCTCGACCGTATCGCCCTCGTGCACCAGGCCGATCAAACCGCCCTCGGCGGCTTCCGGCGAGACATGGCCGATCGACAGGCCGGAGGTGCCACCGGAGAAGCGGCCGTCGGTGACCAGCGCGCAAGCCTTGCCCAGGCCCTTCGACTTCAGATAGCTGGTCGGATAGAGCATTTCCTGCATGCCGGGACCGCCTCGCGGCCCTTCATAGCGGATGACGACGACATCACCGGCCTTGATCTCGTTGGCCAGGATCGCCTTGACGCTGGCGTCCTGGCTTTCGAACACGCGGGCCGGGCCGGTGAACTTCAGGATCGATTCGTCGACGCCGGCGGTCTTCACGATGCAGCCGTCGAGCGCCAGATTGCCCTTCAACACGGCAAGGCCGCCATCCTTGGAGAAGGGGTGCTCGACTGAACGGATGACGCCTTTCTCGCGGTCGAGGTCGAGGTCGTCCCAGCGGCGGTCCTGGCTGAAGGCAACCTGCGTCGGCACGCCGCCAGGCGCAGCGAGGAAGAAATCGCGCACGCTTTGGCTGGTCGAGCGCGAAATGTCCCAATGGTCGAGCGCTTCACCCAGCGTGCGTGTGTGCACGGTCGGCAGGTCGCGGTTGATCAAGCCGGCATTGTCGAGCTGGCCGAGGATCGCCATGATGCCGCCGGCGCGGTGGACGTCTTCCATGTGCACATCCGCCTTGGCGGGAGCCACCTTGCACAGCACGGGCACCTTGCGTGACAGCGCGTCGATATCGTCCTGATCGAAGTTGATCTCGCCTTCATGCGCGGCGGCCAGGATGTGCAGCACGGTGTTGGTCGAGCCGCCCATAGCGATATCGAGCGTCATGGCGTTTTCGAAGGCACCCTTCGAGGCGATGTTGCGCGGCAACGCGGTTTCGTCGTCCTGCTCGTAATAGCGCTGGGCGAGATCGACGATCAGGTGGCCGGCTTCGACGAACAGGCGCTTGCGGTCGGCATGCGTGGCCAGCGTCGAGCCGTTGCCCGGCAGTGACAGGCCAAGCGCCTCGGTCAAACAATTCATCGAATTGGCGGTGAACATGCCCGAGCAGGAACCGCAGGTCGGGCAGGCCGAACGTTCGATGACCTTGACGTCCTCGTCGGAGATCTTGTCGTCGGCGGCCGCCACCATGGCGTCGACCAGGTCGAGCGCCTGCGTCTTGCCGGCCAGCACCACCTTGCCGGCTTCCATCGGCCCGCCGGAGACGAAGACGGTCGGGATGTTGAGGCGTAAACTGGCCATCAGCATGCCGGGCGTGATCTTGTCGCAATTGGAGATGCAGACCATGGCGTCGGCGCAGTGCGCGTTGACCATGTATTCGACAGAATCGGCGATGAGCTCGCGCGACGGCAACGAATAGAGCATGCCGTCATGGCCCATGGCGATGCCATCATCGACGGCGATGGTGTTGAATTCCTTGGCGACGCCACCGGCCTTCTCGATCTCGCGCGCGACCAGCTGGCCGAGGTCCTTCAGGTGGACATGGCCCGGCACGAACTGGGTGAAGGAGTTGACCACCGCGATGATCGGTTTGCCGAAATCGGAATCCTTCATGCCGGTGGCGCGCCAGAGGCCGCGAGCGCCGGCCATGTTGCGGCCATGGGTGGTGGTGCGGGAGCGATAGGCAGGCATGAATTTTCCTTGGCTGGCTTGCTGCGCTCCATGCGGAGCGTGGCGGCGCTGAATTCGGACCGCAGGCCTTATAGACGCGCAAGCCTGGTCTGGCCACAATTTTGCAATGCGCCACGAAATCCGGATGTGCGGTTGACGAGCGGCGTTCACCTGTATATAGCCAATCAGGTATATACCCATTTGGCTATGGATACCCGATGAACCAGTTGGACGCCACTTTTGCCGCACTCGCCGATCCGACGCGCCGCGCCATTCTTGCCCGGCTCATCCAGGGCGAAGCATCCGTGATGGAACTCGCCGAGCCTTTCACGATGAGCCAGCCCTCGATTTCCAAGCACCTCAAGGTGCTGGAAAACGCCGGATTGATTTCACGCGGCCGCGACGCACAGCGCCGGCCGTGCCGGCTCGAAGCAAAACCGCTGGCAGAGGCCAATGACTGGCTGGAGCGTTATCGAAAGATCTGGGAAGGCAACTTCCAGCGCCTCGACGCGTTGCTCGGCGCGATGAAGGCCGAGAAAGCCCCCGACAGTACCGACCAATAGCGCAAAAACATCGCGGCCTGTGTCGGATCACCGGCCTGCCGCACGTCCTTTGGCAAACATGAGGAGGATCATCATGAGCACCACAACCTTGCCCGGTTCGACTGTCGCCACACTGACGGTGACCACGCCCAGCGACCGCGAGGTCCAGATCACCCGCATCTTCGATGCGTCGCGGCCGATGGTCTTTGACTGCTGGACGATACCGGAGCTGCTGAAGGGCTGGCTGCACGGCCCCGATGGCTGGCGGCTGGCGGTCTGCGAAATCGACCTCAGGGTTGGCGGCGCCACACGCTACGTCTGGCAGCACCGCGATGGCCGCAGCATGGGCATGAGCGGCGCCTATCGCGAAATCGTGCGTCCAGCCAGGATCGTCGCCACCGAATTGTTCGACGAGGACTGGACCGGCGGCGAAACCGTCGGGACGGTGGTCTTCACCGAACAGAGCGGGAAGACGCTTCTGACGCAGACGGTGCTCTATGCTTCGCAAGCGGCCCGCGACGGCGCGCTCGGCACCGGCATGACCCGCGGCATGGGCGAGAGCTATGCCCAGCTCGACGCTTATCTCGCTTCACTTCAGGACGCTGCCAAAGGCGCCGCCTGACGCTTCCTTCATCCCCCAAGAGAAACGAGGAGAAAGACCATGCAAAAGATCACCACCTTCCTGTGGTTCGACGGACAGGCCGAGGAGGCCATGAACCATTACATGTCCGTCTTCAAGAATTCGAAGGAGCTGAGCGTGACGCGTTGGCCCAAGGGTCACGCTGATGAGGGCAAGGTGCTGGTGGCCTCGTTCGAACTCGACGGCGTCCCGTTCCTGGCGCTCAACGGCGGACCACAATACAAGTTCACCGAGGCGATCTCACTATCGATCGACTGCAAGACGCAGGAAGAAGTCGATCATTTCTGGACCAGGCTCACAGAGGGTGGCGGCGAACCAGGACCCTGTGGCTGGCTGAAGGACAAGTTCGGTGTTTCCTGGCAGGTCGTGCCGGAACAACTGCCGCGCCTGCTGCAGGATCCGGACAGGGCCAAGGCCGGCCGGGCGATGAATCCGATGATGCAGATGGGCAAGATCGACATCGCCAAGATCGAAGAAGCAGCCAGAGGGTGAGCGGACTTCCCCTTCTCCCCCTTGTGGGAGAAGGTTGGATGAGACGGATGAGGGGTGTTCCAGCGGAGTGAGACCTTGGCGTTCCCTGGAACACCCCGTCGCCTTCGGCGACACCTCCTCCCACAAGGGGAGAAGGCAAGATGGCGCTTCAAGCCGCCTTGTCGCGAACCTGATAGTCCTTGATCGTGGCGAAGCGGATCGCCTTCCAGCGTTCCGCTTCGTAGTTCAGCGAGAAGGCGTGCTGGGCGAGGAACACCGGATCATTGTCGAGGTCGCGGGCGATGTCGCCGCGATGTGCCTCGATGAAGCGGTGAACCTCGGCCTTGTCCTCGGCCGATATCCAGCGGCAGACCGAAAAGCGTGACATCTCGAACTCGACCGGGAGCGTGTATTCGAAGTTCAACCGCTCCTTCAGGACGTCGAGCTGCAGCGCGCCGACGACGCCGACGATGGCCGGCGAGCCATCCTCGGGCGAGAACAATTGCACGACGCCCTCCTCGGCCATCTGGTGCAGCGCTTCCTTGAGCTTCTTGGCCTTCATCGCGTCACCCAAGCGGACGCGGCGCAGGATTTCCGGGGCGAAGTTGGGCACGCCTCGGAACAGAATTTCCTCGCCCTCGGTCAGCGTATCGCCGATGCGCAGCGTGCCATGGTTGGGGATGCCGACGACGTCGCCGGCAAACGCCTCGTCGGCGGTGACGCGGGTGCGGGCAAAGAAGAACTGCGGCGCCGACAGGCTCATCGGCTTTCCCGTGCGCACCAGTTTGGCTTTCATGCCGCGCTCGAGCTTGCCCGAGCAGACGCGGACGAAGGCGATGCGGTCGCGGTGGTTGGGATCCATGTTGGCCTGGATCTTGAAGACGAAGGACGTCATCTTGTCCTCGGTCGCCTCAACTTTGCGGGCATCGGCCTCCTGCGCGCGCGGCGGCGGCCCAAAGGCGCCAAGCGCCTCGATCAGGTCGCGGACGCCATAATTGCGCAGCGCCGAGCCGAAATAGACCGGCGTCAGATGGCCCTCGCGAAAGGCGTCGATGTCGAGCGGACGGCAGGCTTCGCGCGCCAGTTCCAGTTCCTCGATGAAGGCCTCGCGCTCGTTCTCCGGCAACAGGCCGGCGACCCGGTTGGAATCGGGACCGTTGACCGGCGTGCGTTCCTTCTCGTCGTCACCCTTGCGCACTGCATTCAGCGCCAGGTGATAGGTGCCGGAAAACGTCTTGCCGCGACCGATCGGCCAGGTGATCGGTGCGGTATCCAGCGCCAGCTTCTGTTCGATCTCGTCCAGAATCTCGAACGGGTCGCGGCTTTCGCGGTCCATCTTGTTGACGAAGGTGATGATCGGAATGTCGCGCAGCCGGCAAACCTCGAACAGTTTCAGCGTGCGCGGCTCGATGCCCTTGGCGGCGTCGATGACCATGACCGCGCTGTCGACGGCCGACAGCGTACGGTAGGTGTCGTCGGCGAAGTCCTCGTGGCCGGGCGTGTCGAGCAGGTTGAAGACATTGTCCTCATATTCGAACGTCATCACCGAAGTGACGACCGAAATGCCGCGCTCGCGCTCGATCTTCATCCAGTCGGAGCGGGTCTGGATCCTGTCCTTCTTGGCCTTGACCTCGCCGGCAAGCTGAATGGCGCCGCCGAACAGCAGCAGCTTTTCGGTGAGCGTTGTCTTGCCGGCGTCCGGGTGAGCGATGATCGCGAAGGTGCGGCGGCGCGCCACTTCTTCTTCTATTGCTTCAGGCATTCTTCAGGATTTCCGTGTGACAGGCCGGGCTTCTAGCAGCGCAGTGTCGGGCTGTCGACCGGTCCGGCGGCGCTGACGCCGCCGGTTGGCGTGGCGCGCTCAGGCCAACTCGGCCATGTGGCTCGCCGGAACGATCTCCGGAAGCCAGCCGGCAATGGCCTCGCCTATCGCGTCGGCATGGTCTTCCTGCAGATAGTGCGCGCCGGGTCCGAGATTGATGAACCGGCAGTTCTTCAGCCCGGCGGCGAATTCCCTTGCGGCTTGCGGCGCGATCAGCGCGCCGGGATCGCCGGCGAACAGTAGTTTCGGGTAGGTGGAAAGCCGCAGCGCGCGATGGTCGTGCTCGCTGATGGCGGCGACGTCGGCAGGCTGACCCTCGATCGGCAATTCCCTGGGCAGGCGCAGCACCGGCTTGCGCGATCGCGGTGTCGGGAACGGCGCCCGGTAAGCCGTCATCTCCTCGTCGCTCATCGTGCGCAACACCGAGGCCGGCAGCACTTTCTCGACAAAGACATTGTCTTCCAGAACCAGCTTTTCGCCGACACCCGGCGTGCGCAGCGCCTTGAACAGCTCGCGGGCCTGTGGACGCTGATGAAAATCCTCCCAACGCTCGAAGGGCCGGATGAATTCCATGAAGGCGAGGCCGAGAACGTTGCGTGGCCGCCGCGCCGCGAGATGGAAGGCAAGTGCCGTACCCCAGTCCTGCGCGACCACCACCATTTCCCTGATGTCGAGCGCATCGAGAAAGGCGTCGAGATAACGCACATGATCGAAGAAGCGATAATCGATATCGGGCTTGCCGGACTGGCCGTAACCGATCAGGTCCGGTGCGATGCAGCGCCCTAGCGGCGCGACGTGCGGGATGATGTTGCGCCAGATGTGGGATGAGGTCGGATTGCCATGCAGGAACAGCACGGTCGGACCGGCCGCGCCGGCCTCGACATAGGACATGGTCGAATCGAGCACGGCGATTTCCTCGCGCCGCAGCGCGGTGGAGCCGGATTGCGGCTTGTCGGCATTCAAACTCATTGGGTCGGCTCCTTTGCAAAGACTGTGCTGAAGATGATTTTCTTGAAGCGCTCGAGCGGCGCCGGGCTGCGCTCGACCTTCATGCGCAGCATGGCGCCTTGCCAGGACGACAGCAGGAAGTCGGCGAGATCGTCGGCATCGAAAGTCCGGGGGATGTCACCGGCCGCCTGGCCCTCGGCGATGCAGGCCGCGAATGGCTGGCGCCAGCGCTCGAAGATGGCGACAAGCTGCAGGCGCAGCGGTTCGCTGTGCACCGCGGTTTCGAGGCTGAGATTGCCGATCATGCAACCACGCGCCCAGTCATGCGCTTCGAGCTTCGAGGTGATAACATCGAGGTAGCGGCGTAGCCTGCCGACGGGCGGCATCCCGTCCTGCGCAAGGGCTGCTTCGACCAGGCCGCTGACATAGGTGAAATAGCGGTCGAGCACCTCGCCGGCGAATTCCTCCTTGGAGGCGAAATGGTTGGTGAACGAACCTGGCCGGGCATCGGCCGCGGCAACGATGTCGCGCACGCCAGCGGCGGCATAGCCTGAATTCCAGATGGTCCGGAAACCAGCGTCGAGGAGTTTTTCGCGGAGTGATTGTCTAGCCATGGTGAAATAATACGTACGTACGTATTGATGTCAAGTGACGTATTTGGTGTTGGCAAGCGACCATGGGGATGGCACTGGAATCAGTGCCCTAAGGGGTCACGAGGCAGAGGAGCAAGCATGACCGTGGCGAAACAGGTGATTGTCATCGGCGCCGGCATCATCGGTGCCTCCATCGCCTGGCATCTGACCAAGGCAGGGGCGCAGGTGACGGTTATTGCCGACAGCGCCGCCGGCGGCGTCGCAACGCCAAACTCCTTCGCCTGGATCAATGCCAGTTGGGGCAATCCGCAGCCATATTTCCGGCTGCGCACCCGCGCCATGGCCGAATGGACGCGGCTTGAGCGGGACCTGCCCGAAATTCCGCTCAGCTGGTGCGGCGGCCTGTGCTGGGATTTGTCGGCGGCCGCAATGGAAACCTACGCCGCCGAGCACTCCGCCTGGGGCTACGGCATCAAGCGCGTCGACCGCGCTGGCGCAGCCCGCATCGAGCCCAATCTCGCCGAGCTGCCGGATGTCGCCTTGCATGTCGCCGAAGAGGGTGTCGCCGAACCGGTGGCCGCCACCAGGGCGCTGCTGGAGGATGCTGAACGGCACGGCGCGCGGATCATCTCCAGCACGGTGACGGCGCTGGTCCAGACCGGCGGCCAGATTACCGGCGTCGACACATCGCATGGCCTGATAGCTGCCGACGAGGTGGTGATCGCGGCGGGCGTCGGGTCACCGCCTATCGCCGCGGCGGCCGGGATCAAACTGCCGATCGAGACACCGCCCGGGCTGATCGTCCATTCGCGGCCTTATGCAAAACTGCTCAACGGGCTGGTGCTGGCCGAGCGGCTACACATGCGCCAGACGGCGGAGGGCCGCATCATCGCCGGCTCGGATTTTGGCGGCGCCGCCCCTGGCGTGGATGCGGAAGTCACCGCCCGCGACCTGTTTGCGGCCCTGAAAGCCATGCTGCGCGGCGGTGACGAACTGGAGCTGGATTTCCACACCGTCGGCTACCGGCCGACGCCGATCGACGGTTTTCCGATCATCGGCCGCGCCGAGGGCATGGACGGTCTCTACGTCGCGGTCATGCATTCGGGCATCACGCTGGCGCCGGCTGTCGGCCTGTTCGCCGCCCGCGAAATCCTCGACGGCGAGCGCGACCCGCTGCTGGCGCCCTACGGGCTGTCGCGCTTCGCTCAGTAACCCGGCGGACGACGAAAGCCACCCGCCAGCGGTTCGATTGCCTTGGCGACGCCGAGCAGCCGCGACTCCGACCAGCGTTTACCGACCAGTTGCAGGCCGATCGGCAAACCGTCGCTGTCCTGTCCGCACGGCAGCGAAAGTGCCGGATGGCCGCTGTAGTTGAACAGGGCGCCATAGGCCGGCAGCATCCAGTAGCTCTGCTCTTTGCCGTCGACCTGGATCGGTGCGCCCGGTTCGCAATGCGGGAAGGCCGTCGTCATGGCGACCGGGCAAAGCAGCGCATCCCAGGTTTCGAAGAACTGGTCCCAGGCGAGAATGGATTTGTCGCGGCGGGCGAGCGCCTCGAACCAGCGCGAGACCGGTGTCGGCTCCTCCGGCGGCTCCGGCTGCGCGGCCTCCATCATCATGCCGATCAGCGCGCCGCCTTGCTTGAGATCGTCGTGCAGGTCGAGCTTGGGCAGTTTCGCTTCCTCGACGGTCGCACCTGCCGATTGCAGCCGCCTTGCGAGACTTTCGACCGCGGCGTTGATCTCGCTGGCCACTGGCAACCCTGGAAAGGTCGGTGCGACGGCGATGCGCAATGCCTTGGGGTCGAGCTTCAGCATGCCTTCAACCGGCACCGGCGCAAGATCGGTGTCGTTTCCGTCGGGGCCGGCAATGATTTGATAGATGAAGGCCAGATCTTCCACGCTGCGCGCCAGCGGGCCAAGACATGACATCAGCCGCACGCTGCGCGCGACACCTCCCGGATCGGGAAAGGCGCCGGCCAGCGAGACGCGATGCTCGGTCGGTTTGAGGCCATAGACACCGCAAAAGGCGGCGGGCAGCCGGATCGAATCCTGCATGTCGGAGCCGACATCGAACGGCGTCATCCCTGAGCAAAGCGCCGCCGCCGCGCCGCCGCTGGAGCCGCCCGCCGTGCGCTGGAGGTTCCACGGATTGCCGGTGCGGCCGAACAGCGGATTGCTCGACTGCCAGTCTCCCAGCATGGTCGCGACATTGGTCTTGGCCATCAGCACCGCGCCGGCTGCCTTCAGCCTGGCAACGACCGGGCTGTCCCGGTTGGCGACATAATCGGCGAAGGGCGGAAAGCCGACGGTGGTCTTCATGCCTGCAGTCTCGTGCATGTCCTTCAGCGTGAACGGCACGCCATGCAGCGGCCCAAGCGCTTCGCCGCGCGCTTGAGCTGCGTCCGCGTTTTTGGCGCGCTCGCGGGCGCCTTCCCGGTCGAGCGAGATGACGGCGTTGACCGCCCCATTGTGGTTGTCGATCTGCGCCAGATGAGCGTCGAGCGCCTCGACAGCGGAGACTTTTCGAGTGGCGATCGCGGCGGCCAGTGCGATGGTTGAGGAAAAGGCGATGTCCATGATCAATGCTCCGGCTTGGCCGCGCGTGTCCGGATCAAGTGGGCGGCAGCAGCGCGACTTCAAGTGGAGTTGAGCATTTGAGTTCGGACTGCACTTGATCGGAATTGCACCGATAGGTTTTGCTGGGTCGGCGCTCTACGGCGCCCCCCTCTGTCCCGCGACGCTGCCGCAATTTGTAACTAGACGGCCAGTGCCAGCCGGGCCGATGCGGGTGCAAAGGGACGGATGGCGACACCATCCGTGGTCATGGTGACGAAGCTCGATGGCGGGATCGCCTGCCAGTCGCCGCCCTCGCGATCGAACGGCTCGGAAACAACGCAGCGGCCGCCGCCTCTGCGGAAAACGGAGGTGTAAAGTGTCGGGGCGTGAGCGTCGGTGGCATAGCGAACCGCGTGCAGCGCCTGGCCGTCGGAGAAGGCGGCGGTGAGTTTCAGCGCGGGCTCGAGGCCGGCCCGGCGCGAGGCTTCAAGCACGCGGCTGGTGGCGCGCGAGACGGCGCCTTGCGGATCGGTGGCCAATCCTTCGTCGATCATCAGCAGGAAAAACAATTCGGAATCGGTGGTGCCTTCGCGCTGGTCGAAGACGGCGTCGGACAGCGAGTTTTCCAGAGTCCGGCGGATCTTTTCAAAACCGCCGATCTGGCCGTTGTGCATGAACGACCAGCGCTCCGAAATGAAGGGATGGCAGTTCATGCGGCTGGTGGCGCCGCCGGTCGAGGCCCGCACATGGGCAAGGAACAGGCCCGACTTGATCTGCCGGCACAGGCTCTTCAGATTGGGGTCGGACCAGGCCGGCAGGATGTCGCGGTAGAGACCGGGCTCCGGCCGGTCGCCATACCAGGCAAGGCCAAAGCCATCGCCATTGGTCGGCGATTTCGCTTCCTGGGCACAATGGCTCTGGGCAATCAGCGAGTGACAGGGCGCCGTGAGGATGTCTTCGAGAAAAACCGCTTCACCGAGATAGGCCGCCCACCGGCACATCGCTTCTGTCGTCCTCTAGGCACGATCCATGAGAGCGGCTGGCTCCTTGGTCCCGTGCGAGCCTCTGTTGTGCGTCCGCTCGTAAAGCTCGCGGACGATTCGGCTGGCGGTAGTCTCGAACAGAAATGGCAAGAAAGCGTGAACGAGCGCGGCACCCGCCGCCATCAGCAACCGCGACGAGAACCAGGCGGCAAAGGCCATATGGCCGAAATAGGTTTCACCGACCTTGGCCGGATGAGAGGTGAAGATCGTTGCGAGCGACATGCTGTTCCCCTTTCAGCGCTTGGTGTTCCTGATATGAGTATCTTGACACGCTTCGCCGGTTCATTGGTCTCAAAATGTCCTTGTATTTGGCCGCTCCGTGGGACAAACATCCCACATGGCACCGGAAATCGACGAAATCGACCGTAAATTGCTGACCGAACTGCAACGCGACGGCACGCTGTCGGTCGACCAGCTGTCGGAACGGGTGGCCTTGTCGCGCAATGCCTGCTGGCGCCGGGTGAAGCGACTTGAGGAGGATGGCATCATCACCGGCCGCGTGGCGCTGGTCGATGCCGAAAAGCTCGGGCTTGGCCTCTCGGTGTTCGTCCTGATCCGCACGTCCAACCACGACCCGGACTGGCTGCAGAAGTTCCGGGCGGCGGTGACCGGCTTTCCCGAGATCACCGGCGTCTATCGCATGTCGGGCGACCTCGACTACGTGTTGCGCGCCCGGGTCGCCGACGTGAAGGCCTATGACCGGCTTTACCAGCGGCTTATCGCCAAGGTGGCGCTGTCGGACGTTTCGGCCTCCTTCGTGATGGAGGAGATCAAGGAGACCACCGTGGTTCCAATGGAACTGCGCTAGCTCTTGTCACAGTGATGCCCGAAAGAAAGCCGTTGATAGCGCTAGACCTGAGTTGACTGAATCGCCGTTCGCGCCGATAGGATCGATTTTATGCGCGCAGCCCTTCAAAATCCCTCCGTCATCGGTCCGACCGTCGGCTTCGTCAGGTTGCCGCATGGTGAAGGACTTCCCCTCCCCGCCTATGAAAGCCCCGGCGCGGCCGGTATGGATCTGCGCGCGGCGGTGCCCGACGACCGGCCGCTGCTGATCCTACCTGGAAAACGCGCTCTGGTGCCGACCGGGCTGATCCTGGAAATTCCCGAAGGCATGGAAGGCCAGGTCCGGCCACGCTCCGGCCTTGCTTTCAAACATGGTCTTACCGTCCTCAACACACCCGGCACCATCGACAGCGACTATCGCGGCGAGGTGAAGGTGCTGCTGATCAATCTCGGCGACGAGGATTTTGCGGTGACGCGCGGCATGCGCATCGCCCAGATCGTTTTCGCAGCGGTGACGCAGGCGGCCGTGGAAGAGCGCAGCCTGGCTGGGGGCACGGCGCGAGGTTCGGGCGGGTTCGGATCGACCGGCACCGCCTGATGCCCGAACTGCCAAAACTCGTCATCTTCGACTGCGACGGGATCCTGGTCGATACAGAGAACCTCGCCAATCGACGCCTCGCCGAATGGCTTGTTACCGCCGGCTATCCGACGAGCTTCGAATATTGCCGCAAGCATTTCTCCGGCCGCAGCATGGCGTCGGTGCAAAAACAGATTGAAGAGGAGGCCAGTGTCCGCCTCGGCGCCGATTTCGTCGACCGCTGGAATGCCGGCCTGCCGGATCTGTTCGCCCACGGGGTCGAGGCGATCCCTTACGTCCGCGAGTTTGTCGAAGCCGTGCGCTCAGCCGGCATCGCCTATTGCGTCGCCACCTCGGCCAGGGTGTCGAAGATGCACATCACACTCGGCCAGACCGGGCTGTTGTCGCTGTTCGAACACGCGATGTTCAGCTCGACGATGGTCGGGCGCGGCAAGCCATTCCCCGACCTGTTCCTGCATGCGGCCAAGACGATGGGCTTCGCGCCCGCCGACTGCGTCGTCATCGAGGACAGCGTCGCCGGCACGCAAGCCGGCATTGCCGCCGGCATGCGGGTGTTTTCCTATCATGGCGACCCCTATTCCGACCGCGACGGCCTGATCCAGGCCGGCGGCATCCTGTTCAACGACATGCGCGAGCTGGCCGGGCTGGTGCCGATCCACTGACCTGCCGGCCACCGATCCGCCGGGTTTGACGGACGGATTGGACGTCCCGGACCGCTATGCTACGTTCCGCGCGCCCGACAGACCAAGGCGCGCCTATGACAACGAACCTGCTTCGCTTCATCCTCGCCTTGACGCTGCTGCCATTTCTCTGGACAGCCGCCGGCGCGCAAGCCGTCAGCTTCCCGGAACTCGGCAGCGCGCTGCCCGGCCACAAGGACGTCACCTATCTCGACCTGGCGCGGATGGTCATCCCGGATCTCGCCGTGGACAAGGACGGCTTCTACAAGGGTGGGCTGCCGATCGACATGCGCCACATCGAGGGACCTGACAGCGGCGGTTCGCCGCCCGAGACATCAGGCTTTTCAAATGCCGCGGTGCTGGCCATCAAGGCTGGCGGCAAGGACCGGCTGGCAATGCTGTTCGACCTCGGCGATTCTCCCGACAGTGCCGAAGGCTATGCGGTGCTGGCGCTGTACGACACTTCGGCCAAGCCAAAGCTGCTCGACGCGGTCAATGTCGCGGTCGACCGTGGCACCTATTTCCGGGAACCCGGCAAGCTTTCCGTCAGCGTCAACGATGACATCCTCATCACCATGAGCGCGCATTTCAATTCGAACCAGAACTATGTGGCCACGCCGCTGATCATGGTTCGCGGCGACAAGTTCGAACTGATCGACATGATCTATACGTTCGATGAAAACCTGTGCAGCTACAGCCGCAAGCAGGACGTGGCCTTACAGGCCATCGCCGACGATGGGCCTTTTGCCGCCATCAAGGTGACGGTGACCGATGCCACGGTGCCGAACGGTGAAAGCTGCGATGACGCGCCGCCCGCGGCTGCGTCGCAGGACATTTCCGTCACCTATCACTGGGACACCACGGCCTCGCACTACGCCAAGGATTCCGACGCGCTGGAAAAATTGGCAGGAGAGAACGCCAAACGCTTCTGAACCAATGGCATTCGTTTGCCCGGCCAGGGAGGGCAGGATAGAATCCTTTCCGCCACGCCGCACATGATGGGGGGAATTACCATGGACAAGGGCAAGATCTTTCGTGACCTGCATGCCTCGACCTTCGTCATGCCCAATCCCTGGGATGTCGGCACGACGAAGCTGCTGGATTCTTTCGGCTTCAAGGCGCTGGCGACGACCAGCGCCGGCTTTGCCTTTTCGCGCGGCCTGCCGGACGGCGCCGTGACCTTCGAGGCGATGATCCACCATTGCCGCGACGTGACGGCGGCGACCAGCCTGCCGGTCTCGGCCGACCTCGAGAGAGGCAAGGGCGACAGCGCCGAGCGCGCCGCCGAAACCATCTTCGCGGCCGAAGCGGCAGGCCTTGCCGGCTGCTCGATCGAGGATCACACCGGCGATCCGGACAAGCCGATCTATGATTTCTCGCACGCCGTCGAGCGCGTCGCGGCCGCCGTGGAGGCGGCGCGGGCGTTGAAGCGCGATTTCGTCTTCACCGCGCGGGCCGAGAACTTCCTGTGGGGCAGGTCCGACCTTGACGACACCATCAAGCGGCTGCAGGCCTTCGAGAAGGCCGGCGCCGATGTGCTCTATGCGCCAGGCATCGGCGATATAGAGATGGTACGCACGATCTGCTCGGCGGTCAGCAAGCCGGTCAACGTCATGGCGAGGCCCGGCTTCACCGTCGCCGATCTCGCCACGGCCGGCGTCAAGCGCATTTCGCTCGGGCCGTGGTTGACCAATTTCGCTTATGGCATGCTGGAAACGGCGGCACGCGAGATCCAGCAGGACGGCACGTTCGGCTTCACCCGCGCCGCCATGCCGTTCGGCAAATTGCAGGCCTTGTTTGGCAGATCCCCAGATTAGGAGGCCTGTCGCATGACGCTGAATGTCGTCGACATGCATACGGGGGGCGAGCCGCTCAGGATCGTTGCCGGCGGCTACCCGGATATCCCGAATGGCACCATCCTGGAAAAGCGCGCCTATGTGCGCGACCATCTCGATCATTTGCGCAAGATTTTGATGTTCGAGCCGCGCGGCCATTATGACATGTATGGCGCCTTGCTGGTCGAGCCGGATCTGCCCGGCGCCGACCTCGCCGTGCTGTTCATGCACAATGAAGGCTATTCGACCATGTGCGGCCACGCCATCGTCGCACTCGGCCGCTACGCCGTCGACGAAGGGCTGGTGACGAAACGCGAGCCGGTGACGACCGTCAACATCGAGGCACCGTGCGGGTTGGTCGTCGCTTCGGTGGAGGTCAGGGATGGCAAGGCCGGTGCTGTCTCGTTTGAAAGCGTTCCGGCATTCCTGTTCGCACGAAACCAGGCGATCGAGCTACAAGGCTATGGCACGATCGGCTTCGACATCGCCTATGGCGGCGCCTTCTACGCGCTGGCCGACTGTCACCAGTTCGGTCTGGAATTCGGCCGCAATCGGGTGCGCGATTTCGTCGATGCGGCGACGGCGCTCACAAACAGGCTCAAGGCCGAGCTGCCGCTGTCGCATCCCGACCATGCCGACCTTGCCTTCCTTTATGGCACCATCCTGACCGATGGCCGCGACGCGTTTTCCGGCGACGTGACCAAGAACGTCTGCGTCTTCGCCGAGGCCGAGGTCGACCGCTCACCGACCGGCTCCGGCGTCACCGCCCGGCTGGCGGCGATGCATGCCAAGGGCGAGATCGACATCGGGCAGACGCGCACATTCGAAAGCATCGCCGGCTCGCGCTTTTCCGGGGCCGTGGTGCGGACGGCCAAGGCTGGCCCGCACGAAGCAATCATCGCCCGCGTCGGCGGCCGCGCCTACTATTCCGGGCGAGCGGAATTCATCGTCGAAGCCGATGATGAGTTGGGGCGCGGATTCCTGTTGCGCTGAACGGAACTCACCCCCGCGAGACGCGAGCCGCTTCCCGTCCGCTGATCGCCTTGTGCAGATGCACCATCATGGCGGCGGCAAAAAGCGGCGTCACCAGGTTGAGCAGCGGCACGGCGAGGAAGGCTGATATGACCAGACCGGCGAGGAACACCGTGCCGGCATAGTGCCTGCGCAAGGCCCTGGCCTCTTCTTCCGGGCGAAAGCGCATGGCGGCGAATTCGAAGAACTCACGCCCGAGCAGATAGCCGTTGACGATGAAGAAGGCGGCAATGTTGACGCCCGGCACCAAGAGGAGCAGCAGGGCGACGATGTTGCCGAGGATGACGACGCCCAGGAACCTGGCTGACAAGACCAGCGAGCGCAGCGCCGGCATGGCGCGTCCGGCCGGGTCGCCGGGATAGTCGGTGCGTTCGACGACTTCGGCGATGTCGTCGAGAAACAGGCCGGCGATGATCGCCGTGACCGGGGCGATGAGCAACGCCATGCCGAAGGCAAGGGCGATGGCGGCGATGATGCCGCCCAGCCAGCCGGCCCAGGACGGCATGCCGGGCAACAGCGTTTGGAGCCACGGCAGGGCCAGCCACTCGACGAGGCTGGTGAGGCCGAACCACAAGGCCACCAACGCCAGCAAGGTCAGCCCGAGCGTCTTGATGAACACCGAACGGAACTCGGGCGAGAACAACTGGCCGGCGGCGGCGCGGGCGGCGTCAGAGATCACGGTGCTTCCAACCTCACGTCGAACGGATCGTCCGGAGATAGGCGGCGCGCCCGCCCGCCACAAGCGTGGATCGCTTTCGGGGCCAAGGCAATCGTTTCAGGTTTCGAACTCGCCCCACCTTCCGGACGTGGGCGCTGCCCCTCACCTGCCTGCCGGCATCCTCTCCCCGTATTTCGCCACAAGTCGGAGACTATCTTCGAAGCGATTGCCCTGCCTATCGCGCGAGCGCCGGCTTTCGAACCGGGATGGTCATGGCTGCGACGCCTGCGACGACAAAACCCATTCCCAGCCATGCCGTCGGGCCAAGGCTTTCGCCGAGGAAGACGGCGCCGATGCCGACGCCAATCGGCACGCGCAGATAGGCTTGCGAGGTGGTGCCGACCGAGCCCAGCGTGTGGATGAGGCGGAAATAGATGACGAAGGCCAGCGCGGTCGAAAACACCGACAGGCCGAGCAAGGCCAGGATCGACGCCGTCGATGGCGCGAGCGTCCATGGCTGGTCGACCATCACGCTGAGCGGCACCAGGATGATGGCGCCGCACAGCATCGAACCGGCGGCGGGCAGCATCGGGTCGAGGCCCTTGAAGCCACGGCCGAAGATCGCCGCCCCGGCATAGCAGATCGTCGCCGCGACGATTGCCAACTGGGCCCAGAGCTCATGACCGAGACCACCCAGCGCCTCGGTGCCGATGATGAGGCAGATGCCGGCAATGCCGGCGCCGACACCAATCAGTTTGCGAAACGTGACCGGCTCGTGGCGGGTGATGAGCGCGGTCAGCAGGAAGGTGAAGATCGGCGAGGTCGCGTTGAGGATGGTTGCGAGACCGGCATCAACGGAGCGCTCGGCCGCTGCGATCAGCGTGAACGGCACGACGCTGTTGAGGCATGCCTGGAAGGCGAAGCGGCGCCAGCTTGCCGCATCGCCCGGCATGGCGAGCCCGCGCCAGCGAATGATGGCGAAGAGAATGCCGCCGGCAATCAGTGTGCGCGCGGCAATGAACGTGACCGGCGGGATCGTCTCGACGCCTATCTTGATGAAGGTATAGGAGGCGCCCCAAAGCACCGACAGCACGGCGAGCAGCGCCAGGTCGGTGGTCATATCGTTGCTTGTCGGCCTGTTATTTGTAGGCATAGGGGCTGGCTCGCCTTAGAAAAATGATCGGCTGAGCCAGGCTTGTAAGCGGCGCCGCGATGAAATGCTTCGGCCACGGTCGAATTGTCATAGCGCCTCGCTACAGAGGCGCACCCCGGTTTGCAAGAACCGCGGCTCTGTGCCTTCCTCGACAAGGGAATGGTCATCGCCGCCACGCCGGCAACGACAGAAAATCGGTTGCCAATTTTCGCAGTCTTGCTGTAGACCCGCCCGGGCATGGCAAGAAGCCGGCTCGGGTTTTTGGCGGAGACATTGATGCCGGATTATGACGTGCTTTGCATCGGCAATGCCATTGTCGACATCATCGCCCAGTGCGACGAGGACTTCCTCGAGACCAACGGCATCATCAAGGGCGCGATGAACCTCATCGACACCCAGCGCGCCGAACTGCTCTACAGCCGCATGGGCCCGGCCATCGAAGCGTCCGGCGGCAGCGCCGGCAACACGGCGGCCGGCGTCGCCAGCTTCGGCGGCCGCGTCGCCTTCTTCGGCAAGGTTTCGAACGATGCGCTGGGCCAAATCTACGCGCACGACATCCATGCGCAGGGCGTCGCCTTCGACACCAAGCCGCTCAAGGGCGAGCCGCCGACGGCGCGCTCGATGATCTTCGTCACCCCCGACGGCGAGCGCTCGATGAACACCTATCTCGGCGCCGCCATCGAACTCGGGCCGGAGGATGTCGAGGCCGACAAGGCTTCCGGCGCCAAGGTCACCTATTTCGAGGGCTATCTATGGGACCCGCCGCGGGCCAAGGAAGCGATCCGGCAGACGGCGAAGCTGGCGCACGCGGCAGGCCGCGAGGTGTCGATGACACTCTCGGATTCGTTCTGCGTCGATCGCTACCGCGACGAGTTCCTCGACCTGATGCGCTCGGGCACCGTCGACATCGTCTTTGCCAACAGCCACGAGATCAAGTCGCTCTATCAGACATCGTCGTTCGACGAGGCGCTGGCGCAGATTCGCAAGGATTGCCGTATTGCCGCCGTGACCCGCTCGGAAAAAGGCTCGGTCATCGTGCGCGGCGACGAGACCGTGCTCATCCAGGCGACCGCGATCAAGGAACTGGTCGACACGACAGGCGCCGGCGACCTCTACGCCGCCGGTTTCCTGCATGGCTACACGCAAGGCCGCGACCTCAAGGCCTGCGGCGACCTTGGCTCACTGGCGGCCGGATTGGTGATCCAGCAGATCGGCCCACGCCCGCGCCAGAACCTGCGCCGCGAGGCTGAGCAGGCCGGGTTGCTGTAGGTTAGGTTTTCCCTTCTCCCCTTGTGGGAGAAGGTGGCCGAGCGAAGCTCGGCCGGATGAGGGGTGTTCCAGCTTGGTACTGGCAACACTCCGTCCAACACCCCTCAACCGTCTTGGCGCTGCGCGCCAATCCACCTTCTCCCACAAGGGGAGAAGGGAAGGCCGACCGCCTCTCACCGTCGCGCGGTTGTCATACATCCCTCCTACACGCAATCGAGGCGACCTGGGACTGACATTTCGGGACGCCTGCAGTCAGTTGGGGTGTCATAAAATGCAAGACAGCATGCTGTCGGGCCGCTGCATCTGTTGCCGCGGCGATCTCCGCTCTCCGCTCTAGCCGTTCAACAACCGGCCGCAGCTGTGGGAGGAGCGCCCGGCCCAAGAGACAGATGCATGAACAGATTTCAAATCCAGGCAACCGGCATCAAGCAGGACGACTTCGCGGAAATGGTCGCGGAGGATGTCGAACGTGCGCTTGCCCACTATGACGAGGCCATCAACAGACCCACCATGGTCTCGGTCGGCAAGATTGCCGGCAGCATAGCTTCCGCCGTCACCTTGCTGTCGCCGAAGCATCAGCGTGCCATCGACGCCATCCATGCCGACCTTCCCGGGCTTGCATCGAAATTCGTACGCGCGCTGGCGGCGGAAGCCGCGCGCCGCAGCGACGCCGGCAGAGGCGGCGCGACGGGGCTGCCGCCGGCATCCCCCGTGGATTTCGATGGACCTGCTTCCCCGTCGTCGCGCGCCGACGACCTCGAATCGATGCTGATAGAGGACTGGGCCGGGCGCGTCGCCGGATCGACCTATCTGGAAGAGAACATGCGCATCGCCCGCTCGACCCTGCATCGCTGGCAAAGGCGGGGTGAGGTCATCGCCCTGCGCAAGGGCGGCCGCAAGCATGTCTTCCCGCTGGCGCAGTTCGTCGACGGCAGGCCGGTCGCGGGCATCCATGACGTGCTGTCCCTGATCAGCAATCCCAGGCTGGCCTGGCTGTGGCTGACACGCCCCTCGGCACAACTCGATGGCCGCGTTCCGATCGACCTGCTCCGGCAGGATCAGATCGAGCAGGTCGTCGAGGCCGCACGCGTGTTCGCGCCGGCTTGACCGCTTCGGTGCACGCCCTTGATAGACGTGCCTAGGCAGTCCTGCGGATTGAGGGACGAGGCGCGGACGATCGCTGTTGCGGTGCCATTTCCGTGGCGGTGACCAACCGGTTGCGGCCACTCTTTTTTCCGATGTACATCAGCCGGTCGGCGAGCGCGACCAGTGCTTCGGAATCGGCGGCTTCCGCCGGATACATGGCCACGCCGACGGTGCAGCCGACCTGGATGGCGCCATTAGGCGTGGGAACCTTGATCTGCAGCCTTTCCAGGATGCGTTCGGCAACGCGCACGGCCTTGTGCTGTGCCAGATCGGCGGCGCCCGAGAACAGGAAGGCGAACTCGTCACCGCCGAGACGGGCGACGAAATCGGCGCTGCGCAAGATCGAGCGAAGCTGGCTCGAGACGCGCTGCAGCAGCGCGTCGCCGGCCTCATGGCCGAGCGTGTCATTGACTTCCTTGAAGCGGTCGAGGTCGATGAACAGAAGACCGGCGGCCTCGCCGGTGGCGCCGCAGCGGGCGACCACCGATTTGAGTTCGTTGTGGAAGGCACGCCGGTTGGGCAGGTCCGTCAACAGATCGTGGTTGGCCGAATGGTCGCTCTGCTGCTTGGCCAGTTCGATCTCGCGCTTTTGCGCGGATAGCTCCTCGTTGGCGGTCTTCAGATCCAGCAGCAGCTGAGAATTGAGGTCCTCGACAACCTTGCGGTCGCTGATGTCGACGACGAAGCCTTCGAGGAATTCGAGCTCGCCGGCGGCGTCCCAGACACCGCCGCCGATCTCGCGGACCCACAGCGGTTCGCCGGCCCTGGGCACGATGCGGTAGTCGACGTTCCAGTTGCAGCGCGCTTCGAGCGCGGCGTCGACGGCGGCATAGACCGAGGCGAGGTCGTCCGGATGGATGGCCGAAACGTAGTCGCGCACGGCGTTGTGCACGAAATCCGTTGGCGGATAGCCGCTGACGGTGAGAACGCCGTCGCTGATGTAGAGCATGGTGTAGGACGCATCGTTGCGGCAGCGGTAGAGGTAGCCGTCCATGCGGCCGGTGATGCTGAGCAGCGCGTCAAGGCGCTCGTCGTGATAGGCTCGCTCGCCGACCACGGATGCGGGAATCGTATCGTGCTTCACGGCTGCAAATCCATGATTGTCACCACCCCGGTCTGTCCAAAATGCCCCTCTGGCACATCGATGACAGCTCTCTGGTATAACAACCGGATATTATCAATATCTTATGGATCGCAGCGATTTTCCCATAAATTCGGCTTGAATCGCGGGATTCCTGCGATTGCACACATTCAGGTGGAGTGGTGCGGCCCTCGACCAGGGCCTGGGCCTAGCATCACTCGAAAGGCGTTCACGGGGCTTTCGTCCGCCGCTCAAGCCCCCGCTGTATACGCCGCAATCGCGGCCATGTTGACGATGTCTGAATCCTTGGCGTTCAACGACACGATCTGGACCGGCTTGTTCAGCCCGACCAGCAGCGGGCCGATCACCGTCGAGCCGCCGAGTTCCTGCAGCATCTTGGTCGAGATCGAGGCGGAGTGGAACGCCGGCATGATCAGCACATTGGCTGGACCAGTGAGGCGGATGAACGGATACTGCGACATGGCCCGCGCATTGAGCGCGACGTCGGCGGCCATCTCGCCGTCGTACTCGAAATCGACGCGGCGCTTGTCGAGGATGCGCACGGCTTCCTGGACGCGCTCGGAGCGCTCGCCCTGCGGATGGCCGAAGGTCGAATAAGCGAGCATGGCAAGCCTCGGCTCGTAGCCCATGCGGCGGGCGAAGCCTGCCGCCTCCTCGGCGATGTCGGCGATCTGCTCGGCGTTCGGCATGTCGTGCACGGCGGTATCGGCGACCAGCACGGTCCTGCCCCGCGCCAGCACGATCGAAACGCCGATGACGCGGTGGCCGGGCTTGGCGTCGATGACGCGGCGGATGTCGTCGAGCGCGGTCGAATAGTTGCGGGTCACACCGGTGACGATGCCGTCGGCATCGCCCAGCGCCACCATGCAGGCGGCGAAGTGGTTGCGGTCGTTGTTGATCAGCCGCTGGCAGTCACGGAACAGGAAGCCCTTCCGCTGCATACGCTCGTAGAGATAGTCGGTGTAGATGCCGTTGCGGCGCGATAGCCGGGCATTGATGATCTCGATGCCTTGCTTGTTGAGGTCGATGCCGGCGTGCTTGGCGTTCTCCTTGATGACGTCGTCGCGGCCGAGCAGGATGGCGGTGCCGAGCCGCTGGTTCACATAGGAGACGGCGGCGCGCATCACCTGCTCCTCCTCGCCCTCGGCAAAGACGATTCGCTTGGGCTGGCGGCGCACACGGTCGTAGATGCGCTGCAAGGTCGAGGCGATCGGGTCGCGGCGGGCGGACAGCTCCTGCGCGTAGCGGTCGAGATCGAGGATCGGCTTGCGGGCGACGCCGGAATCCATCGCCGCCTTGGCGACCGCGATCGGGATGGCCGAGATCAGGCGCGGGTCGAACGGCACCGGGATGATATAGTTGGGGCCGAATTTCGGCCGGTTGCCCTGATAGGCTGCAGCGACGTCGTCGGGCACATCCTGGCGCGCCAGCGCTGCCAGTGCCTGGGCGGCGGCGATCTTCATGTCGTCGTTGATGGTGGTAGCCCGCACATCCAGCGCGCCACGGAAGATGTAGGGAAAGCCGAGCACATTGTTGACCTGGTTCGGATAGTCCGAACGCCCGGTCGCCATAATGGCGTCGGTGCGGATTTCGGCGACTTCCTCGGGCGTGATTTCCGGGTCGGGATTTGCCATGGCGAAGATGATCGGGTTCTTGGCCATCGACTGCACCATGGCGGTGGTCAGCGCGCCCTTGGCCGAGAGGCCGAGGAAGACGTCGGCACCGTCGAGCGCCTCGGCGAGGCTGCGCGCCTCGGTCTTCACCGCATGTCCGGACTTCCACTGGTTCATGCCTTCGGTACGGCCCTGGAAGACGACGCCCTTGGTGTCGCACAGGATGATGTTTTCGGGCGCGAAGCCCATCGCCTTCATCAACTCGATGCAGGCGATGCCGGCGGCGCCAGCGCCGTTGCAGACCATCTTCGTCGTCTTCATGTCGCGGCCGGTGATCTCCAGCGCGTTGATCAGGCCGGCGGCCGAGATGATGGCGGTGCCGTGCTGGTCGTCATGGAAAACCGGGATGTCCATCAGTTCGCGCAGGCGCTGCTCGATGATGAAACACTCAGGCGCCTTGATGTCTTCAAGGTTGATGCCGCCGAAGGAGGGGCCGAGGAAGCGCACGCAGTTGATGAACTCGTCGGCATCCTCGGTGTCAACCTCGAGGTCGATGGAATCGACATCGGCGAAGCGCTTGAACAGCACCGCCTTGCCCTCCATGACCGGCTTGGAGGCCAGCGCGCCGAGATTGCCGAGGCCAAGGATGGCGGTGCCGTTGGAGATGACGGCGACCATGTTGCCACGCGTCGTGTAGTCGAAGGCGCGGCTGGGGTCCTCGGCGATGGCCAGAACAGGTACCGCGACGCCCGGCGAATAGGCGAGGCTCAGATCGCGCTGCGTCGCCATCGGCTTGGTGGCGACAACCTCCAGCTTGCCGGGGCGGCCCATGGCGTGGAATTCGAGCGCTTCCTGCGCACTGACGGACGGACCGTTGTTCTCGGTTTTTTTGGCCATGATGCTTTTGATTTCCTCGCCGGTGCAGCACCTCGTTAGGGCGGGTGCTTTGTGAGGTTCCGAATTAAGACCACGCACCGCCGCGTGTAAACCGCCAGTGTTCGGGAATCGCGCTGGTGCTGGCGATTGCGGGCATCTGGCCGTGTCGGTCGTCCCCTGTTTTTCGAGGCGCCGGCATTAAACCGCGCGACCACATCTGCTAGCGTGCCGCGCATGAACATGCATAGCCCGAACGAGCCGGACGCCCCCGAGGCGATGGCGCCCCTGCCGACAGCCGCTGCCGCCGTCACGCCGATGATGGAGCAGTTCATCGAGATCAAGGCGGCGAACCCGGATTCGCTGCTGTTCTACCGCATGGGCGATTTCTACGAGCTGTTCTTCGACGACGCCGAGAAGGCAAGCCGGGCGCTGGGCATCGTCCTGACCAAGCGCGGCAAGCACCAGGGCCACGACATCCCGATGTGCGGCGTGCCGGTGCATGCCGCCGACGACTATCTGCAGAAGCTGATCGGTCAGGGTTTTCGCGTCGCCGTCTGCGAGCAGATCGAGGATCCGGCCGAAGCCAAGAAACGCGGCGGCAAATCGGTGGTACGCCGCGACGTGGTGCGGCTGGTGACGCCGGGCACCATCACCGAGGACAAATTGCTGGCGCCGTCGGAATCGAGCTTCCTGATGGCGTTGGGACGGGTGAAAGGTGGGGCGGACCACTCCTTTGCCTTGGCCTGGATCGACATTTCGACCGGGGCTTTCCGCGTCGCCGAGACCACCGCCGACCGGCTGCTCGCCGACATCTTCCGCGTCGATCCGCGCGAGCTGATCGTCGCCGAGCCGGTGTTCTACGATGCCGAACTGAAACCGGTCTTCGACGTGCTCGGCCGCGTCGCCAACCCGCAGCCGCCCTCGCTGTTCGATTCGGCCTCGGCCACGGGGCGCATCGCCCGTTTCTTCGACGTGGCGACGCCGGACAGTTTTGGGGCGTTTTCGCGCGCCGAATTGTCGGCGATCTCAGGCGCCATCGCCTATGTCGAGAAGACGCAGAAGGCCGAGCGTCCGCCGCTGTCGCGGCCGGAGCGCGAGGAGCAGGGCTCGACCCTGTTCATCGATCCGGCGACGCGCGGCAATCTGGAACTGCTGCGCACGCTGTCCGGCAGCCGCGAAGGTTCGTTGTTCAAGGCGATCGACCGCACGGTGACCGGCGGCGGCGCAAGGCTGCTGGCCGACCGGCTGATGGCGCCGTTGACCGATCCGGCGGCGATCGGCGCCAGGCTGGACTCGGTGTCCTTCTTCCGCGCTGAAACGCGGCTCTGCCAGGCGGTGCGGGCAAGCCTGAAGAGCGTCGCCGACATGCCGCGCGCGCTGTCCAGGCTGGCGCTGAACCGTGGCGGCCCGCGCGACCTCGGCGCGCTGCGCGCCGGTTTCGAAGCGGCCGGTGCGATCGCCGGGATCTTCGGCGAGACCGCCCTGCCTCAGGAGCTCACGGCGGCGTTGGGCGCCATCCAGGCGCTGCCCAGAGCGCTTTCCCAGCACCTGACGCAGGCGCTTGGCGACGAACTGCCGCTGCTCAAGCGTGACGGCGGCTTCGTTCGCGGCGGCTACCATGCCGAGCTCGACGAGATGCGGGCGTTGCGCGACGAATCACGAAAGGTCATCGCCGGGCTGGAGCGCTCGCTTATCGACGAGACCGGCATCCGCTCGCTTAAAATCCGGCACAACAATGTGCTTGGCTATTACATCGAGGTGACCGCCAATCACCATGCGGTGATGACCGGCAGCGACGGCGCCAAGGCGCGCTTCATCCATCGCCAGACCATGGCCAACGCCATGCGCTTTACGACGACCGAACTCGCCGAACTGGAGACCAAGATCGCCAATGCCGCCGACCGGGCGCTCGGCATCGAGCTTGCCGCCTTCGACGCGCTGACGGCGGAAGCGGTCGGCGAGGCCGAAAGGATCCGCGCCGGCGCCGATGCACTGGCCGTGCTCGACGTGTCGGCGGCGCTCGCGCTGTTGTCCGAGAGCGAAGCCTGGTGCCGGCCGGTGGTGGATTCGAGCCTCGCCTTCGAAATTTCGGGGGGCCGGCATCCGGTGGTCGAGCAGGCGTTGCGGCGTTCGGGCGAAGGCCCGTTCGTCGCCAATGATTGCGACCTGTCGCCCGAGGGCAGCGCCAAGAATGGCGCGATCTGGCTTTTGACCGGCCCCAATATGGGCGGCAAGTCGACGTTCCTGCGGCAGAACGCGCTGATCGCCATCCTGGCGCAAACCGGCTCGTTCGTGCCGGCGGCATCGGCCCATATCGGCGTCGTCGACCGGCTGTTCTCGCGTGTCGGCGCCTCGGACGATCTGGCGCGCGGCCGCTCGACCTTCATGGTCGAGATGGTCGAGACGGCGGCGATCCTCAACCAGGCCGGCGAGCGTGCGCTGGTAATCCTCGACGAGATCGGCCGCGGCACGGCCACTTTCGACGGCCTGTCAATCGCCTGGGCGGCGGTGGAATACCTGCACGAGAAGAACCGCTGCCGGGCGATCTTCGCCACCCATTTCCACGAAATGACCTCGCTGGCGGGCAAGCTGGCGCGGCTGCACAACGTCACCATGCGGGTCAAGGAATGGGAAAACGACGTCGTCTTCCTGCATGAGGTCGGCAAGGGTGCCGCCGACCGCTCCTATGGCGTGCAGGTGGCACGGCTGGCCGGATTGCCGGAAGCGGTGGTCGACCGAGCGAAAGAAGTGCTGCACCAGCTGGAAGAGGGCGAGGTTTCGGGCAAGACCAACCGTCTGGTGGACGACCTGCCGCTGTTTTCGGTGGCGGTGAAGCGCGAAGCGCCGAAGCCGGTCAAGAACGATGCTCTGGGCGCCGCACTCGGCGACATCAACCCCGACGAGATGACGCCACGCGAGGCGCTTGAGGCGCTGTATCGGCTAAAGGTGCTGGCGGGAAAGTAGTCAAATCATCTCCAGACCGCGCTTGCGGGTCGGCGGCGGAAAGGCGCGGTCGAGTTCGGCGATGTCCTGCGGCGTCAGCTCGATGTCGAGCGCTGCAAAATTCTGGCGGACATGCTGCTGGCTGCTGGCCTTGGGAATGGCTATGACACCCTCCTGGTGCATGACCCAGGCCAAGGCAATCTGCGCCGGGGTCGCATCGTGGCGGGCCGCGACGGCGCCAAGCCTGGTATTGCGTGCCAGCGCGCCCTGCTCGACCGGTGAGTAGGCCATCAAGGCGATGCCGCGCTGGCGGCTCCAGGGCGCCAGATCGAATTCGAGGCCACGCCGAACCAGATTGTAGAGCACCTGGTTGGTCTGGACGTTGCCGCCGTCGGACAAGCCGACCAGTTCTTCCATCTCGTCGGTGTCGAAGTTGCTGACGCCCCAGTGGCGGATCTTGCCGGCATCTTTCAGCGCCTCGAAGGCCGCTACGGTTTCAATCAGCGGCACGCTGCCGGGCCAATGCAGCAGATAGAGATCGATGCGGTCGGTGCGCAGGCGCTTCAGGCTGTTTTCGCAGGCGCGCTGCACGCCGGCGCGCGAAGCGTTGGACGGCAGCACTTTCGAAACCAGGAAGGTCTCGTCGCGGCGCCCGGCGGTGGCCTCTGCGACCACCTCCTCGGCACCGCCGCTGGCATACATTTCGGCGGTGTCGATCAGCGTCATGCCAAGGTCGAGGCCGAGCTTGAGAGCGTTGACCTCATCGGCGCGGCGGCTGAAATCCTCGCCCATTTTCCACGTGCCCTGACCAAGCACCTGAACGGCTTCGCCGGAAGGCAGCGTGGTTGTTCTGATCGTCGATGGCATGGCAGGCTCCAGTTGAGGGCCGGATCGCATCACAGGCTCGGCGGGAAATCCAGAGAGAGCTCTCGCCGAATCCTGGCTTCGCGAAAAGGCTTATTTCACCGGATGGGCTGCGAGCCAGCCCTGCATCTGCTTGATCTCGGCTTCCTGCGCGGCGATGACCCCCTCGGCCAGCTTGCGGATCTCCGGGTCCTTGCCGTTGGCAAGCTCGACCTTGGCCATGTCGATGGCACCCTGATGGTGCGGGATCATGCCACGGACGAAATCGACATCAGCATTGCCAGTATTTTGCAACGCCATCATATCGGCATGCATCTTGTCCATGGCCGCCTTGTAGCCTTCGGTCGAAGGGCTGGTCGCATCCGCCGTCATGGCACCCATGTCGTGTTTCATCTCTTCACTCTGCGCCGGAACGCTTTCGAGGAAGACGGCAAGCAGCATTCCGGCAGCCATCAGCAAAAGGACGAGTTTTTTAGCCAAGGTCATTCATGGTCTCCTGTTGAGTGGGTTTCGTATTTGGGGGCTTTGCTCAGAGTTTCAACGCTCTCAGCCGCAATGCGTTGGATATCACCGACACCGAGGACAGGCTCATCGCCGCCGCCGCCAGCATCGGCGACAAAAGCGTGCCGGTGAGCGGATAGAGCACACCGGCGGCGACGGGTACGCCGAGCACGTTGTAGAGGAAGGCGAAGAACAGGTTCTGGCGGATGTTGCGGATCGTCGCCTGGGCGAGCGTACGCGCCCGCACGATGCCGTTGAGGTCGCCCTTGACCAGAGTGATGCCGGCGCTTTCGACGGCGACGTCGGCGCCGGTGCCCATGGCGATCCCGACATCGGCGGCGGCAAGGGCGGGGGCGTCGTTGACGCCGTCGCCGGCCATGGCGACGCCTTTGCTCCTGGCACGCAGCTCTTCGACCAGGGCTGCCTTCTGTTCCGGCAGCAGTCCGGCGCGAACCTCATCGATGCCGAGGCTCCTGGCGATCGCTTTTGCAGTACGTTCATTGTCGCCGGTCGCCATGACGATCCTCAGGCCGCTGTCACGCAGGGCCCGGATCGCTTCGGCGGTGGTCGCCTTGACGGGGTCGGCGACAGCGACGATGCCGGCCAGTTTGTCGCCTACGGCAACGAACATCACGGTCCTGCCTTCGGTCTGCAGCGTTTCGGACCTGGCGGAGACGGACGCGGTGTCGATGCCGAGATCGGTCATCATCGCCGCATTGCCGAGCGCGACCTTCTTTCCCGACACGGTGCCGGAAACGCCCTTGCCGGTGACGGCCTCGAAGCCGCTGGCGTCGGCGATCTCCAGGCCGCGCGTACCGGCGCCTTCGACGATGGCTTCGGCCAGCGGATGCTCCGAGCCCTTTTCCAGGCCGGCGGCAAGGGCCAGCAATTCGTCTTCGGAAAAGCCGTTTGCGGCAACGACATCGGTCAGTTTCGGCCGGCCTTCGGTCAGCGTGCCCGTCTTGTCGACGATCAGTGTGTCGACGGAAGCGAAGCGTTCGAGCGCGGCGGCTTCCTTGATCAGCACGCCGGCATGGGCGCCGCGCCCGGTGGCGGTCATGATCGACATCGGCGTGGCGAGGCCGAGCGCGCAGGGGCAAGCGATGATCAGCACCGACACCGCCGAGACGATGGCGAAGATCAGGCTGGGTTCGGGGCCAAGGACAGCCCAGGCGACGAAGGCGGCGATCGCGACCAGCACCACAGCCGGGACAAAGTAGAAGGAAACGCGATCGGCCAACCCCTGGATCGGGGCGCGCGAGCGCTGCGCCTTGGCGACGAGTTCGACGATGCGCGCCAGCGTGGTCTCGGCGCCGATCCGCTCGGCACGCAGGATCAGCGAGCCGTTTTTGTTGAGCGTGCCGGCGGTTAGGGTATCGCCTTCGGCCTTTTCGACCGGCAACGGTTCGCCTGTGATCATCGATTCGTCGAGGGAGGAACGGCCTTCCAACACGGTGCCGTCGACCGGCACGGCGTCACCGGGACGGATGCGCAGGCGGTCGCCCACCTTGACCGCGTCGAGCGGCACGTCGCCTTCGGAGCCGTCGGAACCGATCAGCCGCGCGGTCTTCGGCGCGAGATCAAGCAAAGCGCGGATTGCCGACCCGGTCTTTTCACGGGCGCGCAGCTCCAGCACCTGGCCGAGGAAGACCAGCGCGACGATGACGGCGGCGGCCTCGAAATAGACGGGCACCGCACCACCATGGCTGCGGAACTGATGCGGAAAAATGTCCGGGAACAGCGTGGCTGCGACGCTGTAGAGATAGGCCGCGCCGACGCCGAGCGAGATCAGCGTCCACATGTTGGGGCTGCGGTTCACGAGCGAATCCCAGCCGCGATGGAAAAAGGGCAGCGCCGCCCACAACACGACGGGGCTGGCCAACGCCAGTTCCAGCCAGACCATTGTGCGTTCGTCGACAAATACCTCGAACGTCAGGCCGAGCATCGGCGCCATGGCGATGAACAGCAACGGCAGCGACAGCACGGCACTGACCCAGAATCGCCTGGTGAAATCGACCAGCTCGGGATTTGGTCCTTCATCACCAGTGGGCACGCCCATCGGCTCCAGCGCCATGCCGCATATCGGGCAGGAGCCGGGCTTGTCGCGGATGATTTCGGGATGCATCGGGCAGGTGTATTGCGTGCCCTTGGGCATCGGCGGCGGTGCGGCCCTGTCGCCAAGATATTTCTGCGGTTCCGCCTCGAATTTCGCCTTGCAGCCGGCAGAGCAGAAGTAGAAGTCCCGACCTTGATGACGGACAGAGTGCTTGGCCGTCGCAGGGTCGACGGTCATGCCGCAGACAGGATCCCGCACCACGGCCGCCTCCCCGGCCGCGGCTTTCGCCGCGCAGCAGCCGTCATGCGCGTGATGATGATGGTCTGAATGCGTCATTCAAAATGCCTCGATGCCTCGTCTCGATGAGGAGGTAGTGCTTCCAGTAACTGGAAGGTCAAGGGCATAATTTTCTTTTTCCGTATGCCGGCGCCGGCGCCAGGCCACCGTCAAAGAAAGTCGGATGCGCGGTGGCTTCTTGTGCTATGGAGCCGTCGATCGACAATCCAAACGCATCCAAATGCATCGATTCCATTTCCAATGAAGTGCCTGGTTATAAACCTCGACCGGTCCCAGGACCGGCTCGCGCATATGACGTCGGAGTTTGCCCGCATCGGCATTGACTTCGAACGCGTCGCGGCGGTCGACGCCCAGGGCCGATCCGACCTCCCGCAAACACCGATGCGGCTCAATCCGCTGACGCAGTTGCATCTGACCAACACCGAGATCGCCTGTTTCCTCAGCCACAAGGCCTGCTGGGCAAAGATTGCCGATGGCGACGATGCCTATGGCGTCGTTTTTGAAGACGATGTCGTCTTTTCGGAAAATGCCGGCGCGATGCTTGCCGACGCCAATTGGATCCCGGCTGATGCCGAGATCGTCAAGCTGGAGACGTTCTTCAAGAAGACCCGGCTCGCATGGCGGCGCTCTCCGGCCGGGCACGGCTTTTCCACGTCCAGACTGCACGGAGATCACGTCGGCGCGGCCGGCTACATACTCTCGAGGCAGGCGGCGCGTGATCTCATCGACGGCACCGCAGAGCTCAGCAGTCCCGTCGACCAGGTCATCTTCAATCCAAGATTCGCCCCCTCGCCCGGCAAGGCGATCTATCAGCTGATTCCGGCTCTGTGCGCGCAGGAACGCTTCTTGCGGTCCGCCGCACTGCCGAGCCTGCTTCTTGAGGAACGGCGGGACCAGTGGCTTGCCGGTGTCCAATCCGGGTCGCGCACGACCAAGACGCTGACGATGAGAATCGGGGCTGAGGCCAGGAAATTGCTGAGCAGGATCGTCGACCTCTGCCTCCTGAAGCAGAGAAACAGGCTCATAGCGTTCTATCGCCACGGCGAACGTGTCCGTCCTGCCCATACCCACAACCGCGAAAAGGCGCTATAGACGCCGCCGAAAAGGCGAGGCCAACCGGTACCTATGGCGAAAATCTCCCTGAAACTCGACGAACTGATCGACGGCGAAGCCTTGCGCCGCGAGATGACGGCGCTGACCGCGACCACCGCGGGGGACGGCTCTGGACAGGCCGCGCGCAGCGGCGTGCTTCAGCTTCTCAAGGGGCGGTTGGCGGATGGACGCGCCATTGCCGAACGCATGCTGAGGGACGACGGCGGCGGCCGTGCCTGTGCAGCGCGTCTGTCGCACCTCATGGACGAGATCATCCGGGCGCTTTACGATTTCGCCGTCACGCATGTCTACCGGGTCAAGAATCCGTCTTCGGCGGAGCGCATGGCCGTCGTCGCCGTCGGCGGCTATGGCCGTGGCACGCTGGCGCCTGGCTCCGACATCGACCTTCTGTTCCTGTTGCCCTACAAGCAGACGCCATGGGGCGAGCAGACCGTAGAGTACATGCTCTACATGCTGTGGGATCTCGGGCTGAAGGTTGGCCACGCCACCCGCAACATCGACGAATGCCTGCGCCTGTCGCGCACCGACGTCACCATCCGGACCTCGATCCTCGAGGCGCGTTTCCTGTGGGGCGAGCTCAAGCTCTATGACGAGCTGATGCTGCGCTTCGACCATGAGGTGGTGCGCACGACCGGCCCCGAATATGTCCAGGCCAAGCTTGCCGAACGCGACGACCGGCATGCCAAGGCCGGCGAAAGCCGCTATCTCGTCGAGCCCAACGTCAAGGACGGCAAGGGCGGCCTGCGCGACCTGCAGACGCTGTTCTGGATCGGCAAGTATTTCTACCGCGTGCGCACCGGCGAGGAACTGGTCGACAAGGGCGTCTTCACTGAGGGCGAATATCGCGAGTTCCAGAAGGCCGAGGATTTCCTGTGGGCGGTGCGCTGCCACATGCATTTCCTCACTGGCAAGGCCGAGGAACGGCTGCATTTCGACATCCAGCGCGAGATTGCCGAGCGGCTCGGCTACACCAGCCATCCCGGCCTGTCGGCGGTCGAGCGCTTCATGAAGCACTACTTCCTCGTCGCCAAGGATGTCGGCGACCTGACCCGCATCTTCTGCGCCGCGCTCGAGGAAGAGCAGGCCAAGCACGTGCCAGGCTTCAACCGCATCTTCCTCACCTTCTCGCGGCGCAAGCGCAAGCTTGCCGGCACCTCTGACTTCATCGTCGACAACCACCGCATCAACGTCGCCGACGACCAGGTGTTCGAGCGCGATCCGGTCAATCTCTTGCGGTTGTTCTGGTTCGCCGACAAGCACGGTCTGGAGTTCCATCCCGATGCGCTGAAGCTGTTGACCCGCTCGCTCGGCCTGGTCAACAAGTCGCTGCGGCGCGACGAGGAGGCCAATCGGCTGTTCCTCGACATCCTGACCTCGGACCGCAATGCCGAACTCAATCTGCGGCGCATGAACGAGGCCGGGCTGCTCGGCAAGCTGATCCCGGATTTCGGCAAGATCGTCGCCATGATGCAATTCTCGATGTACCACCACTATACGGTGGACGAGCACCTGATCCGCTGCATCGGCGTGCTGGCCGAGATCGAGCGCGGCGATGGCGAGAAAGTCCATCCCCTCTCCCACACGCTGATGCCGGGCCTGAAGAAGAGCCGCGAGGCGCTCTATGTCGCCGTGCTACTGCACGACATCGCCAAAGGCAGGCCGGAGGATCATTCCGAGGCCGGGGCCAGGATCGCCCGGCGCATCTGCCCGCATATGGGGCTGTCACCAGCCGATACCGAAACGGTCGCCTGGCTGGTCGAGAACCACCTCGTAATGTCGATGACGGCGCAGACCCGCGACCTCAACGACCGCAAGACCATCGAGGATTTCGCCGCGATCGTGCAATCGGTCGAGCGGCTGAAGCTGCTTTTGATCCTCACCGTCTGCGACATCAGGGGCGTCGGACCCGGTGTGTGGAACGGCTGGAAGGGCCAGTTGCTGCGCACGCTCTATTACGAGACCGAACTGCTTTTGACCGGCGGCTTTTCGGAAGTGTCGCGCGCGCAGCGGACGGCGGCGGCGCGCGAGCGTCTGGCCGAGGCGCTCGCCAACTGGTCGGACAAGGCCCGCAAGCGCTATGTCGCCCTGCACTACGAGAATTACCTTTTGACCGTCGATCTCGCCGATCAGCTGCGCCATGCAGAGTTCATCCGCGAAGCGGACGCTTCGGGCAACAAGCTCGCCACCATGGTCAAGACCCACCAGTTCGAGGCAGTGACCGAAATCACCGTGCTGGCGCAGGACCATCCCCGCCTGCTCTCGGTCATCGCCGGGGCCTGCGCCGGAGCCGGCGGCAACATCGTCGACGCGCAGATCTTCACCACGTCGGACGGCCGCGCCTTGGACACCATCCTGATCTCGAGGGAATTCGACCGCGACGAGGACGAGCGTCGGCGTGCCGAGCGCGTCGGCCGGCTGATCGAGGACGTGCTGTCGGGCAAGAGCTGGCTGCCGGAGATGATCGAGAAGCGGACCAAGCCGCGGCGCGGCGCCAAGGTGTTCAAAATCCCACCGCGCGCCGAAATCCGCAACGCACTGTCGAACCGTTTTTCGGTCATCGAGGTCGAGGGGCTGGATCGGCCGGGCCTGCTCTCGGAGATCACCGGAACGCTATCCGACCTGTCGCTCGACATCGCATCGGCCCACATCACCACCTTCGGCGAGAAGGTCATCGACACCTTCTATGTCACCGACCTCACCGGCCAGAAGATCGACAATCCGACCCGCATCGCCACCATCCGCAACCGGCTGATGGCGGCGCTTGAAGGCGTCGCGCCCGAGCGTGGCGGCAAGGCCAAGGCCGCCGCCGAGTGACAGCGACCATCACTTTGTCCCAATTCCGCAGGCAGTTCCCGAAAGCATGAGCCTCGTCAAGAAATTCGCAACGGTCGCTTCCGGCACGCTGATGAGCCGCGCGCTCGGCTTCGGCCGCGAGATGCTGATGGCGGCAGCGCTGGGCACCGGGCCTGTCGCCGACGCCTTCAACGCCGCCTTCCAGTTTCCCAACACCTTTCGCCGGCTGTTCGCCGAGGGCGCTTTCAACGCCGCGTTCGTGCCGCTGTTCGCCAAGGAGATCGAGACACACGGCACCGAAGGCGCCAAGCGCTTCTCGGAGGAAGTGTTCGGCGTCTTGTTCACGGCGCTGCTGGCGCTGACCATCGTCATGGAATTGTCGATGCCGCTGATCGTACGCTACCTGGTGGCGCCGGGTTTTGCCGGCATACCGGGAAAATTCGACACCACGGTGACGTTGGCGACGATCATGTTCCCCTACCTGATCTGCATGTCGCTGGGCGCCATGATGGCGGGGATGCTGAATTCACTGCGCCGCTATTTCGCGGCGGCGGTGGCGCCGGTGTTTCTCAACATCATCCTGATCGGCGTGCTCGCATACGCCTGGTACAAGGGCTCCGACGCCCTCACCGTCGGCTACGGACTGTCCTGGGGCGTGCTGGCCGCCGGACTGGTGCAACTGGCGATCGTCTGGGTGGCGGTGCGCCATGCCGGCATCTCGATCGGCTTCCGCCGTCCGAAAATGACGCCCGCGGTCAAGCGGCTGCTGATCCTGGCGCTGCCGGCGGCGATCACCGGCGGCATCACGCAGATCAACCAACTTATCGGCACTGCGATCGCCTCGGCGCAGAACAGCGCGGTGTCCTCGCTCGCCTATGCCGACCGCATCTACCAGTTGCCGCTCGGCGTGGTCGGCGTGGCGGTGGCGATCGTGCTGTTGCCCGAACTGTCGCGGGCGCTGAAGTCGGGCAACCTGATCGAAGCCGCCAATCTGCAGAACCGCTCGGTCGAGTTCACGCTGTTCCTCACCTTGCCGGCAGCCGCGGCACTGTGGGTAATGTCGGAGCCGATCGTGCGGCTGGTCTATGAGCGCGGCGCGTTCGCCGCCAACAACTCGACGCCGACGGTGGCGGCGATCCTGGCGATCTTCGGCCTCGGCCTGCCGGCCTTCGTGCTGATCAAGGCGTTCACCCCAGGCTATTTCGCCCGCGAGGACACCCGCACGCCGATGATGTTCGCCGCCATCTCGGTGGCGGTGAACGTCACCACGGCGCTGACGCTGTTTCCGGAAATGGGCGCGCCCGGCATCGCCGTCGCCTCGGCGGTCGCCGGATGGGTCAACGCGCTGATGCTGCTCGGCGTCTTGATCAGACGTGGCCATTGGGGCCGCGACGTGCCGCTGATGAAACGCATTCCGCGGCTGGTGCTGTCGGCGATCGTGATGGGGGCGGCACTTTATTTTGCCGAACACTGGTTCGCCGTCAGGCTCGGCCGGGGTGCGCCGCTGGTCGTCAAGGCGACGACGCTTCTGGCGCTCGTCGCCGGCGGGGCGCTGCTCTACTTCATCACCGCCTTCGCCACCGGCGGCGCCGATTTCGGCATGATCCGGCGCAACGTCAAGCGGGGATCGGGGAAAGCGGCGCCACCGGCCCCAAAGACCGCCCCGGATGAGTAGGGCCGGATAACTCGACGGCAAAACCGGTCTTGATCGTATCGTCGTGTTCGTCCATAAGCGCGCCGTCGCAAGACTTTCGCCGCGCGCGAAACGGCCCTCCACAAGCCAAGGGAACAACCATGACCGCCTTCAAGCCACTCGTCTTTTCCGGTGTCCAGCCGACCGGCAATCTGCATCTCGGCAACTATCTCGGCGCCATCAAGAAATTCGTCGCCCTGCAGGAGACCTCCGACTGCATCTATTGCGTCGTCGACCTGCATTCGCTGACCGCACAGCTCGTCTATGACGACCTCGCCGACCAGACGCGGTCGATCACCGCGGCGTTCCTGGCCTCGGGCATCGACCCGAAGAAGCACATCGTCTTCAACCAGTCGCGGGTCATGCAGCATGCAGAACTCGCCTGGATCTTCAATTGCGTGGCGCGCATCGGCTGGATGAACCGCATGACGCAGTTCAAGGACAAGGCCGGCAAGGACCGCGAGAACGCTTCGCTGGGCCTGCTTGCCTATCCGAGCCTGATGGCTGCCGACATCCTGCTCTATCGCGCCACCCACGTCCCGGTGGGCGAGGACCAGAAGCAGCACCTGGAGCTGACCCGCGACATCGCGCAGAAATTCAACAACGACTTTTCCGACCGCATCGCAGCCCTTGGCGTCGGCGTCGAGATGCAGGTCGGCGAGGAGACCGTCAACGGCTATTTCCCGCTGACCGAGCCGGTGATCGGCGGGCCGGCGGCGCGCATCATGTCACTGCGCGACGGCTCGAAGAAGATGTCGAAGTCGGATCCGTCGGACCTGTCGCGCATCAACCTGACCGACGATGCCGACGCCATCTCGAAGAAGATCCGCAAGGCCAAGACCGACCCGGAAGCGTTGCCGAGCGAGCTGGACGGGCTGGCCAGCCGGCCCGAGGCGGAAAACCTGGTCGGCATCTATGCTGGTCTTGCCGATATGTCGAAGGCAGACGTGCTGAAAGAGTTCGCCGGCCAGCAGTTTTCGGTGTTCAAGCCGGCGCTGGCCGACCTTGCGGTGGAGAAGCTGGCGCCGATCGCCAGCGAGATGCGCCGCATTTCCGATGACCGCGCTTATGTCGACGCGGTGCTAAGGGATGGCGGCGAGCGCGCCGGTGTGCTCGCAGAGGCAACGATGAAAACCGTGCGCGACATCATCGGGCTGCTGCAGAGCTGATCCCAACATCGGGTGCACTGCACCACACTGGCATAAGGCCGGCGGCTTGCCGCCGGTCTGCGGCAGTGGCAGATTGCGGCAGCAATGACACCGAGTACGTAGACATGGTCTCCAAACGCCTCAGCCGCGAAGCCGGCCATCGCCGCAAGTTCCTGGCGATCATCGACGACACGCCGGAATGCGAGCGCGCCGTCGCCTACGCCTCGAAGCGGGCGCAGAGTACCAACGGCATGCTGGTGCTGCTCTATGTGATCGAGCCGGACGATTTCCAGCACTGGCTGGGTGTCGAGAAGATCATGCGCGAGGAGGCCAATGCCACGGCGCGCGCCGCGCTCGACGGTTATGCCAACAAGGTACGCCAGAAGCTCGGCATGGAGCCGGAGATGGTGGTGCGCGAAGGCAAGCCGACCGAAGAGATCCACAAGCTGATCGAGGAAGACCAGGACATCGCCATCCTGGTGCTGGCCGCCGGCGCCGGCAAGGAAGGTCCCGGACCGCTGGTCGGCGCCGTGGCCGGCAAGGGTGCCGCATTCCCGATCCCGGTGACCGTGGTGCCGCAGAACCTGTCGGACGAGGAGATCGACAGCCTCGCCTGAAATGTATCGATATTCGGGTGATGCCGGCCTGCAAACGGCCAGACCTGAATCGCACCTCAAAGCGCATCGCAGGTCGCAAAAACATTCCGCCAGCCAGCCGTTCCGGCGATGCGTTTCGCTTGAATGTCCAGCCAATAGAGCCTATTTAGAACTATTCCAAACTGGTTGCCCGAAACGGGCACGGAGACGGCCATGTTCATCCAGACCGAATCGACGCCAAATCCGGCGACGCTGAAATTCCTGCCCGGCAAGGAAGTGCTTCTGGAAGGCACCGCCGATTTCCGCGATGCCGACAGCGCCGCCACCGCCTCGCCGCTGGCTGGCCGGCTGTTCGAGATCCCCGGAGTTACCGGTGTTTTCTTCGGCTACGATTTCATTACCGTGACCAAGGACGGCCCCGACTGGCAGCATCTGAAGCCGGCGATTCTTGGCGCCATCATGGAGCATTTCATGTCCGGCGCGCCGGTCATGGTCAAAGCCGGCCCCGCCGCCGAGACCAGCCTGACGGGTGAGTTCTACGACAAGGCCGACGAGGAACTCGTCATCACCATCAAGGAACTGCTCGACACGCGGGTGCGCCCTGCGGTCGCCCAGGATGGCGGCGACATCACCTTCCGCGGCTTCGAGAACGGCACGGTGTTCCTGCACATGAAGGGCGCCTGCGCCGGCTGCCCGTCTTCGACGGCGACGCTGAAGCACGGTATCCAGAATCTCCTGCGCCACTTCGTGCCGGAAGTGCAGCAGGTCGAGCAGGTTTCCTGATTGTCCGCCGGACGCTTTGCCGGCAAAACAGATTCATAAAACGCAAAAAACAGGCGCAAATAACAAAAAACCGGGCCGAATTGCCCGGTTTTCTGTTTGGGACGTCCGTTGTTGCCTAGACGGTCCGCGCATGAAAGGCGTCTCTATCTGATCATGATTTTGCCGAAAACCGGTACCGGTTTTCGGGATCATGGCCTAAAGAACAATGACCTTGGCGCCCACCGAGGTGCGGTCATAAAGGTCGATAATGTCCTGGTTCATCAGGCGGATGCAGCCTGACGACATTGCCTTGCCGATCGAATTCCACTCCGGGCTGCCATGCAGGCGATAGCCCATGTCGCCGCCCTTGTTGAACAGGTACATGGCGCGGGCGCCGAGCGGGTTCTTCAGGCCCGGCTCCATGCCGCCGGCAAACTTGGCCAGTTCCGGCTGGCGGTGGATCATCTGCGAAGGCGGCGTCCAGGTCGGCCATTCGCGCTTCAGCGCGATGTGGGCGGTGCCGTGCCATTCGAAGCCTTCGCGACCCACGCCGATGCCGTAGCGCATCGCCAGGCCATCACCCTCGACGAAGTAGAGGAACTTGTTCTGCGTATCGACGATGATGGTGCCCGGCTTTTCCTTGGTGTCGTAGTCCACCTCCTGCCGATGATACCTCATCGGCACCTTCTCGATCGGGATGCGCGGCAGCTGGTAACCGGCGTCGGTGACCGCACCGTAGTCGTTGGAGAAAATCCGCATGCCGATGCTGCTGCAACCGGCGATAGCAGTGGAAAGCGCCAATGCGGCGACGATTGCAAACGACTTCATGCGCATAAGATGATCCGGCGCCCCGCCCCAACTTCAGCGGCACGAGTCGGCCGCTTTCTCACTGTCATTCATGCTGGCATTTGCTTTGCTTGCCAAGCACGCGATGCCTATATGCGGAGGCTTACCTGCTGGTAAGCGCATTACTATGGCATTTCGGCAACAGGCCTCACAGGATTGTGAAGGAAATTCAATGGCCCCGTCCGCAAGCCCGTTAAAAATCAAGGAAAATCGTCATGAATGTCGGTGACGCCGCCCACCATTCAGGCCTGCCGGCCAAGACCATCCGCTACTATGAGGAGATCGGCCTGATCGCCCCTGCGCGTGCCGCCAACGGCTACCGCGACTATTCGGGCGACGATATCCACCGGCTTGCCTTTCTGCGCCGCGCGCGCAACCTCGGCTTTTCCATCGACGATTGCCGCCAGCTGATGGCGCTCTACAAGGATCGAAGCCGCGCCAGCCACGACGTGCGCGAGATCGCCGCCGCCCATGTCAGGGCGATCGAGGAAAAGGTGCGCGAATTGCAGTCGATGCGTTCGACCCTGCAGACGCTGATCCACGCCTGCCACGGGGACGACCGGCCGGACTGCCCGATCCTGGATGACATGGCCGGGGCTGCGCTGCCCAGCGGCAAGGATGCTTCGACGGCCGCATAGGCGCTATGCGTCCAGCGGGAGCATCATTTGGAAACCAGTAGGATTTGCCGTAATATTAACCGGGGCTAATGCACATGTCCTTGGTCGGAAGGGACCTGAGTGGGGAAGTTCCTGGCAGGCCTGGTGGCCGCGGCGCTGGTCGCGTCGGCAGGACGATGCTGGTCCAAGGACAAACAGCCTTACAAGCCGATCTTCGAAGAAAAAGTAAGAATGGCCAGCGCCCTGCGGTATTCCGACATCCTGAGCCAGGAATGCATGCACGGGCGGCGGTATCCGCGGAACAAGATCAAGAACGGCTTCAAAAGGCACTACCAGGAAATGTGCCTGCAGTTGGTCGCGGAAGGGTACACCATCGTGCCAGATGTCACCGGGAACAGCTCACCCCAGGCACTGTCCGAGATGGAATTCGACGCCAAACGGCGGCGTGGGATCGCGCCCCAATTTGGCTGTTTTCGAGCATACTGGCTGGATGATTGAAGCCCGCTTCTCAATTGGCCCACAGAGTCGGCCTGTCAGTGGCCCGAGCGCGCCATGCTGGTGCGGCGCGGCGTGCAACGGCTTTTGATGGAGACGGGCGGCTGGGCATTCCCAAGATCGCTCCGGCCACCCGGCGTATCAAGTCGGTTCGCGCGGACGATCTCTTTGTTTTTCGACGAACTGATTGGCGTGTTCCGCCCAATCGTCCGCTGTGATCTTATGTTCCTGAACAGACTTTCCAAAGGCCTCGCGCAGAGCGTCAAGGTCGAAGGCCCACAGCTGTTCGCCTTCGTTGCTGTTCGATGTCGCGTCACCCGTCCCCATGGAAGCGACGATAAGCTCCACAAGTTCAGGCTTTCAAGGACCAATGCCTGACTTCTTTTGGGTGCATCCGGGTTAGATCATAAGATCGGCGTTCTCGCTCATCGGACGCCCCTAGCTTAGCGGTTGTGCTTCGTACCAGCGGGCCAACCAATCCAGAACGTCCATCCAGATAAGCTACCGGACCGGTATCGGCATGGAAAGAAGGGCATTCTCCAATCTATGGATTCGTGGCCTTGGGCTTCCGGCCGCGAGGGTGTCCTGCTTATGTGGCCAAGGCGGTATAGACCCGAGTGATGAAGCCATGGAATTGCATCATGTAGTCGCGCAGGAACTCCTCGGTCCCGGCGTCGGTGACCTCGCCTTCATCGGTGATCAGGCCGGGTTTGAACTGGATGTAAGCCTCGATCGAGTTCATCTGCGGGGAGTTGCAGAAGCCAAGAACGCCGCGAAGGCTTTGCTGCGCCAACGCGGTGCCGATCGAACCCGGCGAGGTGCCGATGACCGCCGACGGTTTTCGGGTGAACGAGTTGTGGCCGTAGGGTCGGCTCGCCCAGTCGATCGCGTTCTTGAGCCCACCTGGGATTGAGCGGTTGTATTCCGGCGTGACGAACAACACGGCTTCGATCCCGGCGAGCGCTTCCTTGAATGCCTTTGCCGGCGGAGGGAAATCAGCGTCGTAGTCGTAGCTGTACAGCGGCAGGTCCTTGAACGGGATTTCGGCCATCGAGAGTTCGGCTGGCGCCAAGTTCACGAGCGCCTTGGCCAGCTTCCGGTTGATTGAGCCCTTGGCGAGGCTGCCAATGAGATAACCGACTTTGTACGCGGTCATAAGAATGCCTCCTCGGGAGAAAGCCAGTATGCGGCTGGCAGCGCAGTCCTGAAGGGTACACCCCAAGGCCGATCAATGCACGCGTATCGTGGGTAGCGGCTGCCCTACGGCTGGGCAGGGCGTGTCTGGGACTTCAGTCTTAGTTGAGATATCGCTAATGTGCCTATAGCTTGGGCAGTGCGGGGGACGATCCCAAAAGCCTGATCCCGCAGTGGCCGGTGCGGCCTACCCCCAACACCAAGCACCCCGACCGTACCGGCCACTCCCATAGGGCCGGGCGAATTGGCTAGGCCGCCATTCATCGTAGCGCCTCTACCAACGAAGCACCTGAAGACCTTCTATCGGCCTTTCTCGATTGAACTCGTGCCCTTGGGCACGAAGAAACACCGCCATCTGTATCTCTGGTAGGCCTCGAACTTCATATGGGGAATGATCGTTCGATAGAACGTCATTAAATGCTCACAGAGATGGTAGCGGTCATCGGGGGAGGCTTGGGCACGCTCTCTAATACGTTCGCGGCGTGGTCCACACGAACACCGTATCACTATCGGAAGCCCGTCCAATTGAAGCTTCCCCTGTGGAAAGGCCAACCGTTTCGGAAACGGAATAAGCGTTGAGTCTTAAGGCGAAACCACCTATATTGTAGCTCTCCCTCGGCCCGAAACCCCTGCCAAGTGTAGGGAACCCGTCCAAGACGGAGGCGAAAGCTAGGGCCGGGGGACGCCTCTCATCTTCCTGTGCCAAATAGTGAATTTGCCCTGCATGGCGGTGTCGCGCGTCACGTCCAGAACACGCGCGCTGTCCAGTATGTAGTCCGACAGCCAGCACTTCGCGGGAGATGCGCCGGCGGCCTTCCTGTGCCCGTTTAGGTGGAATGCTACCGCGCCGATGAGCAAATCAGTCATCTGCAATAGCGGCTCATCGTGCGAGCTACGGAAATGAAGCCTGCGAAAAGGCCAGTCGCGCCGGTCTCCTTTCTTTTTGATCCCCCTGTTCAGCATCAACCGAATTTCTTCCAATGGCGTGTTCGTCTCGCGCTTGTCCGGGTAGACATGGAAAAGGCGGTTGCCGTAGACGCGACCGAATTTCATCAGGAGTTGGTAGATCTCCTTGTTGAAGCCAATTTCTCGATTGCCGCCGTTGAATGCGTGTTCGTTTCGGCGTGCCATTTCGACAACGAGACAATGGAATTCGACGGGGCCGCCGTACCACTCGCCCACGAAGAACTGATCTACGATTCGTCTATATAGATCGAGCTTAGCCGACGAAACTTTCGTCCATTTCAACTCTGAACCGGGCAACCCTTCACGACGGATAATGCCGCACGAAACGTTCAAGCGTTCGGCTGCGTAGCGCGATGCAATGATACCACCGAGAACCAGGAACCGGTGCTGGTTCTGGCTGCTTTCGTCGATGTAGATATTTCTGATAAGATCGTCGTCCGGAGACTGCATTGGAGGCCGTAATGGCAACTGAGTCGCAAGAGAAACAACAGTATCAGAAATTCAAAGGAGCCGCGTGGAAGCTGGAAACCGACCAGTCCGAGGAAGCCTTTGACCGCGTGTTGAAGAAGGTAGCGAAGGCACCGCCGCCTAAGGACGATAGGAAGGGCGGCAAAGAGTCAAGCTGAGCGGCTTCGATGGCATTCCTTCTGGCCTTCCTCGTCTGCGGGGCTATATTACTTGCCGTCGTATTCATCCATCAAAACTGGCTGCGGAACCACACAAGGGACTGGGTGCCGACAGCCGCTGAAGTTCTGAAGTTTATTGACGGTGGCGAGGGGCCTAACCGCTATCTGCTGCAATATGTGTTTGATGGAAAGGTCTACCGCATCGAAACCAGTCCGTGGTTGGTGCCCGTCTGCACTGCCAGCAAGGCGGGCTCGCAAATCAACGTTCTGGTCAACCCATATAGCCCTTACCGATGCGCAATCATCGATGGAACGGGACGAGGCCGGTGAAGCCCTCCTAGAGGCGGATAGCCGGCAGCCCATCCCGCAATTCAATGAATTGATCTTTTAGGCCGTGGGCGCGGATGTCGGGAGAATATTCAAATCGGCTCTTGTCGGGATTGGGCCGAAAGACGTTTTGTAGATGACCGTCGAGGCGATAGATCGCCAGCAGATCGCCTTCGAACACCCAACGAAATTCGTTGGCGTTGTTGCCATCTCCAATAGAGCCATTCTCTAGAAAGGTGATTGGCTTGCGCGCATCGGGTTTGAAATTGAAATACCGACGCCTGCGAGTGAGCATATCGCGTAGCGATGTCACATTCCCATTCTCGACAGGGGCCGGAGCAGGGGCTGGAGCGGGTGTGGTCTTGTCAATCTTCGGTGGCAGCGACGGCAGCGTTAGCTTAGGTGGCATCGGCGTCGGTGGTGTGGCAGGCAACTTAGGATGGTCGAGACGCAACTTCAGTTCCGTTATTGTCTCGTCACGGCGTTCCAACCGGCTTTTGAGATTTTCAATGCGTTCGCCGTACATGAACCGGCCGATCGCCCACCCGCCACCGGCGAACAGGACAGCTAGGGTTACGAACACCCACGGCGCGGCCATTACCGCAGCCCAATTAGCTTGAAGAAACTCGATAAGCCCCATGCGCTTTTCATATCAGCGCACCGTGGATTTCGCCAATGGGTCTGTCAAAGATACAATCGCTCCCATAAAACAGGTTCAAACCGTGAACAAAATCTGGCATGGTGCCGCCATGCCAATCATCTCGCCGATTCTGCAAAACCCGCTTATCGACGGTCGCCAGTCGGAGCGCGCCATGCTGGTGCGGCGCGGCGTGCAGCGGTTGTTGATGGAGATGGGCGCGCATGTGCTGCCCGAACTGTCGCTGGCCACCGGCCGCCGTGCCGACCTCGTCGCGCTGACGCGGCAGGGCGACATCTGGATCATCGAGATCAAGTCCTCGGTCGAGGATTTCCGGGTCGACCGCAAATGGCCCGACTACCGGCTGCACTCCGACCGCTTCTTCTTCGCCACTCATCCCGGCGTGCCCTCGGAGATCTTTCCCGAGGAGTGCGGCTTCATCCTCTCCGACGGCTACGGCGCCGAAATCCTGCGCGATGCGCCGGAGCACCGCATGGCGGCGGCGACGCGCAAGGCGCTGATGCTGCGGATCGCGCGAGCCGGCGCCTCGCGGCTGCTGGCGGCTGAGCTTGCCGGCGTGTCGGTGCCGGCGCTGGAGGGGGAGAGCGAGTAGTTCGCAAAACCCAGAAAATGCGGGGCCAGCCCTACTCTTCGCTCTCGTCCACGGCACTCGCCGCCGGCGCCATCAACAACACGGCGGCGCCGAGGAGGGCGGCGATGAAGGAGCCGGCGAGGATGCCGACCTTGACCGCGTCCTGGAGTGCCGCGTCGCTGGCGAAGGCGAGCAGGCCGATGAACAGGCTCATGGTGAAGCCGATGCCACACAGCAGCGAGATGCCGATCAAGTGCGACCAGCCGGCATGGGCCGGCAGGTCGGCAAGGCCGAAGCGGATGGCAAGTGCCGAGGAGCCGAAGACGCCGACCAGCTTGCCGACGACGAGGCCGGCGGCGACACCCAGCGTCAACGGCTCGACCAGCGCGCCAAAGCTCAGGCCGGCGAGCGAAACGCCGGCATTGGCAAAGCCGAAGATCGGGATGACGACAAAGGGCACGATCCTGTGCAGGCCATGCTCGAGCCGGTGCAGCGGCGAATGGTCGAGATCGTGGCGGATCCCGGCAGAGCGTTCGAGCGGAATGGTCAACGCCAGCGCCACGCCGGCAAGCGTGGCATGGACGCCGGATTTCAGCACCAGCACCCACAGAACGGCGCCGAGCACGAGATAGGGCAGCAGCGTCATCACCCGCATGCGGTTGAGCACGACGAGCACGGCAATGACGGCGAAGGCGGCACCAAGATAAGCTGATGACAGCCCGCTGCTGTAGAAGACGGCGATGATGATGACGGCACCGAGATCATCGATGATGGCAAGCGCGGTGAGGAAGACTCTCAGCGAGGCCGGCACACGGCTGCCGAGCAGCGACAGCACGCCGAGCGCGAAGGCGATGTCGGTGGCGGTCGGGATCGCCCAGCCGGACAGGGCCGCCGCATTGTTGCGGTTGATCGCGACGTAGACGAGTGCTGGAACCACCATGCCGCCGGCTGCGGCGATGCCGGGCAGGACGCGGCGCGGCCAGGTCGAGAGCTGGCCGTCCAGCACCTCGCGCTTGATCTCCAGCCCGACAAGCAGGAAGAACACCGCCATCAGCCCGTCATTGACCCAGTGCGAGACGCTGAGCGGGCCGAGATAGGCGTGGAGAGCGGAGAAATAGGTTTCGGAGAGAGGCGAGTTGGCAACGATCAGGGCCAGTGCGGCGGCCACCATCAGGACGATGCCGCCGGCCGCCTCGCTATCGAGAAACTCGCGGAAGACGGAAACCGGCCGCTGCTTCAAGTCCTGCATGTCGCCTCCGTCGTGCCGCCTATTGGCCGGCGTCATTTTCCGAGCGCTGGCGCCGCCCCTCACCTGCCTGCCGGCATCCTCTCCCCGTATAGTGACGGGGAGAGGGACGCTGTCATCAATGGTTTCGCCAATTTATCAGCGTTGCAAGAAAGGCACCGGCTTTGCGGCCGGCCCCTTTCTCCCCGTCACTATACGGGGAGAAATGCCCGGCAGGGCAATGAGGGGCGGGGCTTGCTTCGACAATTGGTGGTCACGGCCAAGAGTTGGAAACCGTCATTGATCCGAAGCCATTTGCCCCGCGTATTGCGCCAACTCAGCGCGGCGCGCGCTTGGCCAGGATCCGCTGCAAGGTGCGGCGATGCATGTTGAGCCGGCGCGCGGTCTCGGAGACGTTGCGCTCGCACATCTCATAGACGCGCTGGATATGCTCCCAGCGGACGCGATCGGCCGACATCGGGTTTTCCGGAGGCGCTGCCCGCTCGCCCGCCGTCCGGGTGAGCGCGGCGAAGATGTCATCGGCATCGGCCGGTTTGGAGAGATAATCGACGGCGCCGAGCTTCACCGCCGTCACCGCGGTGGCGATGTTGCCGTAGCCGGTCAGAATGATGGTGCGGGAATCGTCGCGCTTCTCACGGATGGCGGCAACCACGTCGAGACCATTGCCGTCGCCGAGCCGCATGTCGACCACGGCATAGGCGGGCGGGTTGGCACGCGCCTTGCCGACCGCCTCCTCGACGCTCTCGGCCGTCTCGACCACGAAGCCCCTGGTTTCCATGGCGCGGGCCAGGCGCGTGAGGAACGGCTTGTCGTCATCGACGATGAGCAGCGAGGTGTCCTCGCCTTCCACCATTGCGCCAATGTTTTCGTCGCCTGTCATGGTCTCAAAATTCCTGCTGCCTTAATTCCACGCAGATATAGTTCCTGAGCCTCATTGTCCAATTTTTCGAGCCCTTGCAAGGCTCTCAGGCGGTGTCGAACATGCTGGCCGAGGTGATTTCCGGATTGAGGAACACACCGCGCGGCCACGATATCTGTACCACGGCGCCCTCGCCCAGGCCGCTCGAATTGCGGAAATCGAGCGTCGCGCCGGAGCGTTCGAGCAGCGTCTTGGCGATGAACAGGCCCAGCCCCAGGCCGCCGCCGGCTTCCGTGCCCTGGCGCGTCGACATATAGGGCTCGCCGATACGGTCGATGATCTCGGCCGGGAACCCCGGCCCGTCATCGATGATCGAGAAGGCCACAATGGTGTCGTCCCAACTCCAGCTCACGGTGACGCTCTTGCGGGCGAAATCGACGGCGTTCTCGACCAGGTTGCCAAGGCCGTAGATGACGCCCGGATTGCGGCGCCCGACCGGTTCGGGGCCGATGCGCTCGCCAGGCCGAAGCTTGATCGAGATGCCGAAGTCGCGGTGCGGGGCGGTGACCTCCTCGACCAGCGAGGTCAGCGGCAACCGGGAAAGATGCGCCTCGCCCTCGGACGACAGGCTGGTCAGGCGCTTGAGGATCTCGCGGCAGCGCTCGCTCTGCGAGCGCAGCAGCTTGACGTCCTCGCCGTATTTGGGATCGTTGCCGAGCGCCTTTTCCATCTCCTTGACAACAAGCGTGATGGTGGCGAGCGGCGTGCCAAGCTCGTGCGCGGCGGCCGCCGCCAGCCCGTCCAGCGCCGACAGGTGCTGCTCGCGCTGAAGCACCAGTTCGGTGGCGGCAAGCGCATTGGCCAGAAGCCGCGCTTCGGCGGCCACCCGGAAGGCGTATATAGCGGTGAAGGCGATCGAGGACAGCACCGCCATCCAGATGCCGGCGACGTAGATGAAGGGCATCTCTAACGGCGCGCCTTCATGCCAGGGCAGCGGCAGATGGACGAAGACCAGCAAGGTCGCCGCCGTCATCACCAGTCCGCCGAGGATGGCGGTCAGGCGCAGGGGCAGCGAGGTGGCCGAAATGACGACGGGCACGGTCATCAGCAGCGAGAACGGGTTGGTGAGGCCACCGGTCATGTAAAGCAGGCCGGCAAGCTGCAGGCTGTCGAAGATGAGGATGCCAAAGGCCGCGAGCGGGGTCAGCCGGTGCGCCGCCGGAAAGCGAAAGGCGAGAAACAGGTTCATCCACGCCGAACAGGCGATCAGGGCGAAGCAGAGGCTGACCGGCAGCGGAAACTTCAGGCCATAGGCGACGACGAGCACCGTCACGCTCTGACCGACGATGGCAAGCCAGCGCAACCTGATCAGCGTGTTGAGGCGCAGTCTCTGGCTCTGCTGGAAATCGGGCGAACGCAAAACGTTGATCATGGTGATGGATTACAGCCGCGGGACGGTGAACGCTAGGTACCGCACCAATCCGAGGAGCCGGATTGGAGCTCTACTTCTTGTTTGAGCATGATCTTTTCCAAAAACCGGTTCCCACCTTTTGGGATCATGCTCTGGGCTTGGCGCGGGCCGTAGCGGCGGCGAGCAGCGGATTTTCCGGCCAGACATGCTTGGGATAGCGGCCGCGCATGTCGGCGCGCACATCGGCCCAGGAGCCGCGCCAGAAGCCGGGCAGGTCGCGCGTCGTCTGGATCGGCCGGTGCGCCGGCGACAGGAGCTCGAGCGTCAGCGGCACCGTGCCGTTGGCGATGGCAGGATGGCGGTCGAGGCCGAACAGCTCCTGCACGCGCACAGCCAGCACCGGCCATTCGCCGTCATAGCGGATCGGTACATGGCTGCCCGACGGGGCGTCGAAATGGGTTGGCGCCAGCGCTTCGATCCTGCGCTGCAAGTCATGCGGCACGAGCGTGGCCAGCCCCGCCGCGACGACGCCCGGATCGATGGCGGCAAAGGATGCCGCGCCGGACAGGAACGGCAGCAGCCAGTCGTCGAGGCGCTCGATGAGGGGGGCATCCGACATGTCCGGCCACGGCGCTCCGAGGCCACGGTGCAGCCAGGAGAGCCGCTGGCGCAGCGTTTGCGCCTCCTTGCCCCAGGTCAGCAGCGACAGCCCATGCTCGCGCAAGGCGTCGAGGATGGCTCGATCGGCAGCAGCGCCGGTTGGCGGCGGCAGCATACGCTCGGAAAGGGTGATGGCGCCAAGGCGCACGGTCTCGCGCACACGCACGGCGCGCTTGTCGCGGTCGAAGCTGGTTTGCCTGCGCGTTTCGATCCTGTCGGCAAGTGCTGCGCGGACATCGTCCTCGCCAATTGCCGCAGCCGCCGTGATGCGCGCATTCTGCGCCTTGCCCTGCAGGTCGGCGACGACCAGAAACGGCTCGCCGGCCAGCGGGTCGGGAGCGTCGAGCATGGCGCCGGAACCGTTGGCCAACACGAAACGGCCGCGCTCGCCGCGCGCCTTGGCGACGCGATCGGGCCAGGCGTGGATCAGAAGCGCGCCGGCGGAAACGGTCCCGCCGTTCTTCGCCCCGCCGGCCTGTCTCGCCAGCCGCTCGGCGAGCTGGCGCGCGGCGGTGGCGCGCGGCGATCGCTCGGAGCGAAAGCGCATCAGCCGTCGCTCCAGATCGGCGCCGTCGCCGCCAAGTCCACGTTCCGTCAGCAGCACGGCAAACATGGCCGCCTCGCCGGCATGGCCACTCCTGGCGGCCTCGGCGACCATATGCGCGAGCCGCACCGGCAGAGCGAGCTTGCGCATCGCCATGCCCGCGTCCGTGAGGCGGCCGGCCTCGTCAACGGCATCCAGCGCCCGCAGCAGCAGCCTTGCCTCGTTGAGCGCCGGAGCGGGCGGCGGATCGAGGAAGGCGAGGCTGATGGGATCGGCGACACCGAAGGCGGCGCAGTCGAGCAACAGGCTGGAAAGGTCGGCCTCGAGGATTTCCGGTGGCGTGAAGGCGGGGAGCGCAGCGGTCTGCTCGGCCCGCCACAGCCGCATGGCGACGCCTGGCTGCGTGCGCCCGGCACGGCCGGCGCGCTGGTCGGCGGACGCCTTGCTGACGCGCACGGTTTCCAGCCGGGTGAGGCCGCTGGCCGGCTCGTAGCGTGGCAGCCGTGACAGGCCGGAATCGATGACCACGCGCACACCGTCGATGGTGATGGAGGTTTCGGCGATAGAGGTGGCCAGCACCACCTTGCGGCGGCCAGCAGGCGCCGGCTTGATCGCAGCGTCCTGCGCCTTGCCGTCGAGCATGCCGTAGAGCGGCACGATATCGGTGTCGGCGCCAACCTTGCCGGCCAGCCGCTCGGCGGTGCGCTCGATCTCGCGTTGGCCAGGCAGGAAGGCGAGCACGCTGCCGCTTTCGTCGGCAAGCGCCACACGGATCGCCCTGGCCATGGCGTCCTCGATGGCAACGCCGGCCGGACGCTCGTCGTAGCGGATGTCGACGGGGAAGGCGCGGCCCTCGCTCTCGATCACCGATGCGTCGGACAGCAGCTTTGCGACGCGGGCGCCATCGAGCGTCGCCGACATCACCAGAACCCGCAGATCCGGCCGCAGCGCGCCTTGCACATCGAGCGCCAGCGCGAGGCCGAAATCGCCATCGAGCGAACGCTCGTGGAATTCGTCGAAGATCACCGCCGAGACGCCGGGCAGTTCGGGGTCATCGAGGACCATACGCGCCAGCACGCCTTCGGTGACGACCAGTATCCTGGTCTTGGCCGAGGTGCGGTTCTCCATGCGCATGGCGTAGCCGACGGCGGCGCCGGGCTCCTCGCCGAGCAATTCGGCCATGCGGCGGGCGGCGGCGCGGGCCGCGAGCCGGCGCGGTTCGAGCAGAACGATCTTGCCGGCCCCCAGCCAGGGCGCCCCGAGCAGCGCCAGCGGCACCAGCGTCGTCTTGCCGGCGCCGGGCGGCGCCACCAGCACGGCGCTGTTGCGTTCGGCCAGCGCTTCACTCAGCGCCGGCAGCACAGCGGATACGGGAAGCTCCGGCAAGGGTTTTGTCGTCATCGCGTCCGCATATCAGCGGTCGCGGTCGCCGTGCAACCGTGACAGGTTCAAAGCCGGGTGCGGGAAAACGGGTTCCAGCGCACCGTGCCGAGGCGCGCTTCCTCACGCACCATGGTCAGCAAGCCGGAGCCGCCGACGACCGCGAGGCCGACCAGCGACAGCCAGTCGGGGTATTCCTGGAAGAACAGCGCGCCGAGGATGACCGCCCAGACGATCTGCGAATAATGCGTCGGTGCGATCCGGTTGGCGGGCGCATATTTGACCGCCAGCAGCTGCAGCAACTGGCCGCAAGCGGTGAAGGCACCCGCCATCACCAGCCACACCAGCTGCTTGCCGTCCGGAACGGTGAACGAGGTGGCGGCGGCCCCAACGCCGTTGAACAACAGGCCGTAGCCGATCAGCACACCCAGCATGGTCGTGCGCTTTTCCTGCTGTGCCAGCGAGCGCATCAGGATGACGCTGGCGGCGGCGAGGAAGGCAACGCCGAAGGCGGCAAGATGGCCGAGATTGAGCTCGCGAAACCCCGGTCGCACCACCAGCATGACACCGGCGAAACCGGCGACCACCGCCAGCCATCGCCATGGACCGACCTTTTCCTTGAGGACGATGGTGGAGAGGATGGTGACGCAGAGCGGCGCCAGAAAGACCAGCGCATAGACTTCCGCCAGCGGGATGGTGGTGAAAGCGTAGACGCTAAGCACGCCGGACGCGATGCCCGCCCAGGCGCGCGCCTGCACCGCCCAGGGCCGGCTGGTGCGCCCAAAATCACGCCAGCGCTCACCCGCCGGCCGCGTAAAGAAGAGAAAGAAGCCGGCAAACAGCGTCGTGAAGAAACCGATCTCGAAGACCGTGAACTGTCCGCCGAGGCTTTTGACAACGGCATCGCTGCCCGAATAGCTTGCATAGGCGATCAGGGCGAGCAGGATTCCGTTCGTCACGTTTTTTCATTTCCGGGGAGAGAGTGGCTTGAAGATATTGGCGCTCGGTGCGCATCCGGACGACATCGAGATCTTCATGTTCGGTACGATGGCCGCCTATGCCGCGCAAGGCGCAGAACTCACTTTTGCCATAGCCACCGATGGGGCCAAGGGCGGCAAGGGAGATCCCGGCGCGCTTGCCCGGGCGCGGCGCAAGGAGGCGAGCCAAGCGGCAGGCCTGCTTGGGGCCACGCCGCGCTTTCTCGACTTCCCGGATGGTGCGCTGGTAGCCGATGCGGCGCTGATCGCGGCGGTGAAGGCGCTGATCGGCGAGATCGGCCCGGACCTGGCGATCACCCATGCGCCGAACGACTATCATGGCGACCACCGCGCGCTGTCGGACGGCGTGCGCATCGCGGCTTCTTTCGTGGTGCCGGTGCTGCACGCCGACACGCTCGGCGGCACCGGTTTTTCGCCGACGCACTATGTCGATATTTCCGCGCATGCCGACGTCAAGGCCAAGGCGATCCGCATGCATCAGTCGCAGGATCCGGAGCGCTTCGTCGACGGCGCGCGAACGCAAAACCTTTTTCGTTCAGGCCAGTGCAACGGCGCACAGGGTTCATTGGCCGAGGCCTTCCGCTTCGAACCTGTGTTTCCGTTCGCCGACATCCGCGCGCTGCTGCCGCCGGCACCGGCGATCCGGCCGGTCATGGTGAGCACCAAACGGGTCGACTGAGAGCCGAGACGACCTTCGAGTCTGGCCGGGCCCGGCCTGCGCGGCTTCCACAATAGGATCCGCGATACACGCTTTTCCCAACGTTTTCAGGCACCGCCGCAAGCATGCTGCGGCGCAGCAACGAATTCGCTTGCGTTGTTTAGTAAAAATTGCATCACTAAACAAATTACTAAACATCTGCAGCGCTGCCGCGCCGCCATGTTTGGGCCCCTGAGGAGAGGGGTTTGGAGCTCTTGAAACCGTCATCCGGACGCGTTTCGCAAATGGGAGGAAGGCATGAAATCGAGCTTGAAACTGGCGTTGGGACTGGCCTCGGCGATTACAACGTCGACAGCCGTGTCGAATGTCGCGCACGCTGAAGACCTGACGCTGTGCTGGGCCGCCTGGGACCCGGCGAACGCACTTGTCGAACTGTCCAAGGATTTTACCAAGGAAACCGGCATCGGCATGAAATTCGAATTCGTGCCGTGGACCAACTATGCCGACCGTTTCCTCAACGAGCTGAACTCGCACGGCAAGCTGTGCGACCTGATCATCGGCGACAGCCAGTGGATCGGCGGCGCCGCCGAGAACGGCCACTACGTCAAGCTGAACGACTTCTTCGACAAGGAGAAGATCAGCATGGACGACTTCGTGCCGGCAACCGTCGTCGGCTATTCGGAATGGCCGAAGAACACGCCGAACTACTGGGCGCTGCCGGCCATGGGCGACGTCGTCGGCTGGACCTATCGCAAGGACTGGTTCTCCAAGCCGGAGCTGCAGAAGGAGTTCAAGGAGAAGTACGGCTGGGATCTCGGCCCGCCGACCACCTTCGACCAGCTGAAGCAGATCGCCGAGTTCTTCCAGAAGCGGCAGGTCGACGGCAAGACCGTCTATGGCGCCTCGATCTACACCGAGCGCGGCTCGGAAGGCATCACCATGGGCGCCATGGACGTGCTTTACAGCTACGGCTTCCAGTACGAGAACCCGAAGAAGCCCTACGAAATGGAAGGCTTCGTCAATTCCGACAAGTCGGTAAAGGGGCTGGAGTTCTACAAGGCGCTCTATGATTGCTGCACCCCTCCGGGCGCCTCGAACAGCTACATGGGCGAAGGCGTCGATGCCTTCAAATCCGGCCAGGTGGCGATGCACATGAACTTCGCCTTCACATGGCCGGGCCTGCAGAAGGACGAGAATGTCGGCGGCGACAAGATCGGTTACTTCGTCAACCCCAAGGGGCCTGACGGCGATCAGTTCGCCCAGCTCGGCGGCCAGGGCATCTCCGTGGTGTCCTATTCCGACAAGCAGGAATCGGCGCTGAAATACATCAAGTGGTTCGCCAACAAGGATGTGCAGGCCAAATGGTGGTCGCTCGGTGGCTATTCCTGCCTCAATGCGGTGGTCAAGGACCCGAAGTTCCCGGCCAGCCAGCCCTATGCGCAGACCTTCCTCGACTCGATGGCGATCGTGAAGGACTTCTGGGCCGAGCCCAGCTATGCGCCGCTGCTGCAGGCGTCGCAGAAGCGCTTCCATGACTATGTCGTTGCCGGCCAGGGTTCGGCCAAGGATGCCCTCGACGGCCTGGTCAAGGACTGGACGCAGGTCTTCCAGGACGACGGCAAGATGTAACAGGCTCCTCCCGAGCTAGGCCCAGGCGTCCCGTGCCACCTTGGCACGGGACGCAGTTCAGATAAATTCCATGACAGAGACGACCCAAGTGACCGAAGCAGGACTGACCATGCTCAATCGGACCGCGGAGAACGTTGCCCGGGCGACCCCGGAGCCGTTGGCCCGCAAGGTCCGGGGCATCAGCGACAAGGGCCTCGCCTGGCTGTTCATCTCGCCGACGATCCTGTTGCTGCTCGCCATCAACATCTTCCCGCTGTTCTGGGCGATCTATCTGTCGTTCACCAATTTTCGGGCCAACCGCCCGAACGAGGTGGTGAAGAATCTCGGCTTTGCCAACTACCAGCGCATCCTCGCCGATAAGGATATCTGGATCGCCATGCAGACGACGGCGCATTTCGTGTTCTGGACCATCCTGCTGCAGACGCTCATCGGCTTCACGCTGGCGTGGCTGATCGACAGAAAGTTCCGTGGCCACGCGTTCTGGACGACCCTCATCCTGGTTCCGATGATGCTGTCGCCGGCGGTGGTCGGCAATTTCTGGCGCTTCCTATACGAGCCGCAGATCGGCCTGTTCGCCTATGCCATTTCCTTCGTCACCGGCATCCCGCCAACAAACATCCAGATGCTCTCCAACGTGTCGCTGGCGCCATGGTCGATCATCATCGTCGACACCTGGATGTGGACGCCCTACGTGATGCTGATCTGCCTCGCCGGGCTGCGCTCGATCCCCGAATACATCTATGAGGCGGCCGAGGTCGACCGCGCCTCCAACTGGCGGCAGTTCTGGTCGATCACACTGCCGATGGCGTTGCCTTTCATCATGCTGGCGGTGCTGTTTCGCGGCATCGAGAACTTCAAGATGTTCGACATGGTCAATCTGCTCACCGGCGGCGGGCCGGGCTCGACCACCGAGGTCGCCTCGATCACGCTGAAACGCCAGGCTTTCGAGAGCTGGCGGACGGGCTATTCCTCGGCCTTCGCCATCATCCTGTTCGTCGCGGTGTTCGGTCTCGCCAACATCTACGTCAAGGCGCTCAACAAGGTGAAGCAGAGATGAGCCTGACCACTGCCCACTCGGTCGTCGCACCTTCGGCAAATTCGAAGCGCATCGCCGGCGCGATCATCATCGCCTACGCGCTGATCTCGATCGTGCCGCTGCTGTGGATCTTCGCCACCAGCTTCAAGACGCCGCCGGACTCGATTGCCTATCCGCCGAAACTGCTGTTCCAGCCGAGCCTTGAGGGCTACTGCAACCTGTTCACGACGCGCACCCGGCAGACGCCGGAATACATCAACTCGCTGGGTCCGGCGACGGGCTTCTGCGACGAGACCACGCGCAAGCGCAACATGGTGATCGCCGGCCCGTCCAACTTCCTGCCGCGCTTCGTCAATTCGCTGATCATCGCCTTTGGCTCGACCTTCTGCGCCGTCTTCCTTGGCACGCTGTCGGCCTATGGTTTCTCGCGCTTCAAGGTGCCGCTCGCCGACGACCTCCTATTCTTCATCCTGTCGACGCGCATGATGCCGCCAATCGCCGTCGCGATTCCCATCTACCTGATGTACCGCGAGCTTGGCCTGTCCGACACCGCGCTCGGCATGATCCTGCTCTATACAGCGGTCAATGTTTCACTGGCGGTGTGGCTCTTGAAAGGCTTCATCGACGAGATCCCGCGCGAATATGAGGAGGCGGCGATGATCGACGGCTATACGCGGCTGCAGGCCTTCTGGCGCACCGTGCTGCCGCAAGCGACCACCGGCATTGCCGCCACCGCCATCTTCTGCCTGATCTTCGCCTGGAACGAATATGCCTTCGCTGCCCTTTTGACCTCGGGCACGGCGCAGACCGCGCCGCCCTTCATCCCGACCATCATCGGCGAAGGCGGCCAGGACTGGCCGGCGGTGGCGGCCGGCACGACCATCTTCCTGGTGCCGATCCTCGTCTTCACCATCCTGCTTCGCAAGCAATTGCTGCGCGGCATCACCTTCGGCGCGGTGCGCAAATGAGCTTGACCAGCCCTCAGAAACGCAAATCGCGCTGGCCGGTCTGGGCCAGGCGCGGGCTGATGGAAAACATCGCCACGGTGCTGATCGCCCTCGGCTTCCTGATGCTGTTCCAGCCCTTCGCGCTGTCGCTCTATACCTATTCCTTCATCACCATGCTCGCCGGCACCGTGATGTTCATCATCGTCTCGAAGTTCCCGGAATAGCCATGGCCGAAATTCGCGTTCAGCACCTGAGAAAGGCCTTCGGCGATTTCGTCGCCGTGCAGGATTCCAACTTCGTCGTCGAGGATGGCGAGTTCTTCGTCATGCTCGGACCGTCGGGCTGCGGCAAGACGACGACGCTGCGCATGATCGCCGGGCTCGAACTGCCGACAGGCGGGCAGATCCTGCTTGGCGGAGACGACGTCACCATGCTGCGGGCGCGCGAGCGCGACATCGCCTTCGTCTTCCAGCTGTTCGCGCTCTACCCGCACATGAACGTGCGCAAGAACATCGGCTTCCCGCTGCTGGCGCAAGGCATGCCGTCAGCCGAGATTCGCCAGCGCGTCGAAGAGACGGCCAAGCTTCTGCGCATCGACCATCTGCTCAACAAATCCGTCTCAGGCCTCGCCGGTGGCGACCGCCAGCGGGTGGCGCTCGGCCGCGCCATCGTGCGGCGGCCAAAGTGCTTCCTGATGGACGAGCCGCTCGGGACCCTTGATACCGAGTTCCGCGATTTGATGGTCCATGAGTTGCGCGAACTGCACAACCGCATCCACGCCACCACCGTCTATGTCACGCACGACCAGATGGAAGCGATGTCGATGGCCGACAAGATCGCGGTGATGAACCATGGCGTCATCGAACAGTTCGGCACGCCGCGCGAGATCTACGACCGGCCGGCGACCATGTTCGTCGCCGATTTCATCGGCTCGCCGCCGATGAATTTCCTGGGCTTCGGCGGTGGACTGGCAAAGGGCGTGAAGGAAATCATCGTCCAGGGCGCGAAGGTCGCGGTGCCGGAAGTGCGCGAGGATATCGCCCCGGCCGACATGGCGCTGGGCATCCGTCCGGAACATATCCGCTTCGACGACAACTCCAAGCTGCGTGGCGCAATCTACGGCACCGAATATCTCGGCACCACACAGATCGTCGCGGTGGAGACGGCGGACGGCATCATCAAGGCCCGGGTGCCGGCCGAAATCCGGCTCTCGACCGGCGACCATGTCGGCCTGACGCTGAGCAGCGCGCGGCTGTCACTGTTCGAGAAAGGATCGGGCCGCGCGGTGAGAACCGCGATCCACGATGCCGCCTCGGAGCGGAGGGCACAGCATGGCTGACGTGCACATCAAGAATGTGAGCAAGAGTTTTGGCGACCATGTCGCCGTCAACGGTCTCGACCTCTCCATCGCCGATGGTGAGTTCGTCGTGCTGCTCGGGCCGACCGGCGCCGGCAAGACGACGACGCTGCGGCTGATCGCCGGGCTGGAGCGGCCGGATGCCGGCACCATCGAAATCGGCGGCCACAATGCCACGACGCTGTCGCCGGCCGAGCGCGACACCGCCTTCGTGTTCCAGCAATACTCGCTCTATCCGCATCTGTCGGTTTTCGACAACCTTGCCTTCCCGCTGCGCTCGCCGGCACGAAGAATGCCGGAAGAACAGATCCGCCGCCGGGTCGAGGAGGTGGCGAAAATGGTGCGCATCCACCACAAGCTCGCCAACCGCTCGACCAAGCTGTCGGGTGGCGAAATGCAGCGCGTCGCCATCGGCCGTGCGCTGGTGCGCAAGCCTTCCATCTATCTGATGGACGAGCCGCTGTCGTCGCTCGATGCCAAGTTGCGGGCGGATCTCAGGCTCGAACTTAAACGCATCCAGGCCGAACTCGGCGCCACCATGCTCTATGTCACGCATGACCAGATCGAGGCTATGACGATGGCCGACCGCATCGGCATCCTTGCCGATGGCGTGCTGGTGCAGATCGGCTCGCCCCGTACGATCTATTCGGAGCCGGCAAACCTGCATGTCGCGGCCAGGCTCGGCCAGCCGGCGATCAATCTATTGCCAACCGGGCTGCTGCCCGATGGCGGCGCACCGGCCGGCACCAAGACGATCGGTGCACGCACCGAACATCTGTCGATCGAGAAGGCCGCGAATGGCCATGCCGACGGCGTCGTCGACTGGGTCGAGCATCTTGGCGACCAGAACCACCTGCATGTGACGGTGGGGGCCAGGAAGCTGGTGACGCTGACCGATCCCGAAACGGATCTGGGGCAAGGCGACAGGGTGGTGATCCGCTACCGGTCGCCGCTCTATTTTGGTGCCGACGGACAAAGGCTGATATGAACGGTTTTCGGTGTTTCCCTGCCAAGGGGTCAACACCGGCTTCTGATTGATGACTGCAGACAAGTGACTGGACGAATTCGATGAAGCACTTTTTCAATCGCAGGGAAACGATCGTCACCGAGGCGCTGGACGGCCTCTTGCGGACCATTGGCGCAGGCGACCTCGCGCGTCTCGATGGCTATCCCGAGATCAAGGTCGTCCTGCGCGCCGACTGGGACAAGACCAACGTCAGCGTCGTCTCCGGCGGCGGCGCCGGGCACGAGCCGTCACATGCCGGCTTCGTCGGCAAGGGCATGCTGACGGCGGCGGTCTCGGGCGAGATCTTTGCCTCGCCAAGCGTCGAAGCGGTGCTGGCGGCCATTCGCGCCGTGACCGGCCCGGCCGGCTGCCTGCTGATCGTCAAGAACTATACCGGCGACCGCCTCAATTTCGGTCTGGCGGCCGAGAAGGCGCGCGCCGAAGGCTTTCGCGTCGAGATGGTGATCGTCGCCGACGATATCGCGCTCCCCGACATTGCCCAGCCGCGCGGCGTTGCCGGCACCCTGTTCGTGCACAAGATATCAGGCCATCTGTCGGAAGCCGGCCACGATCTGGCTGATATCGCGGCGGCCGCGCGAGCCGCGGCGAAGGACATCGTGTCGCTCGGCATGTCACTGTCGTCCTGCTCGATACCAGGCCAGCCGCACGAAGACAGATTTGGCGAGAACGACGGCGAGCTCGGCCTCGGCATCCATGGCGAGCCGGGCGTGGAGCGGATCGCCGTGCAAAGCGCGGACAGACTGGTCGCGATCATGGCGGAGCGGCTTGCGGCACGGCTCGATCCTGCGGCCAGCCATGCCCTGCTGATCAACAATCTCGGTTCAGTACCGCCGCTCGAAATGTCGCTGGTCGCCAATGCGGTGCTTGCTTCGCCGCTGGCCAAATCCATCAAGCTCACGATCGGCCCAGGACCGTTGATGACGGCGCTCAACATGAACGGCCTCTCGCTGTCGCTGATCCGGCTCGACGCCGTACGCGAGAAAGCCCTGCTGGCGCCGGTTGGTCCGCACGCCTGGATGCCGGCAAAGCCTGTTGTATCGCCCTCTGTCGTGCCCATCGCGAAACCAGCTGCTGAAGGCGCGGCGCGCAAACCCAGCCAGGATGCCCGCACCCGGCGCCTTGTCGTCAGCATCTGCGAAAAGCTGATCGCGCTCGAAGGCACTTTGAACGGGCTGGACGCCAAGGCGGGAGACGGCGACACCGGTTCGACGGTGGCGACAGGCGCGCGCAGCGTGCTCGAGCGGCTTGATACGCTGCCGCTTGCCGATCCTGCGGCCACCCTTGGCGCGGTGGGCGACATTCTGAGCGCGTCCATGGGCGGCTCCAGCGGGGTGCTGCTGTCGATCTTCTTCACCGCGGCGGCGCAGGCCCTGGACGGCGGCGCCAGCGTGGCCAAGGCGCTGCTTGCCGGTCTCGAACGGATGACTTTCTATGGCGGCGCGGAGGTCGGCGACCGCACCATGATCGATGCCCTCGAGCCTGCCCTGAAAGCGCTCGACGCCGGCGGCCTGGGGGAAGCGGCAACAGCGGCTCGACGCGGTGCCGAGGCCACGTCCGCCATGGACCGGGCGAAAGCCGGGCGGTCCGCCTATGTCGGCAGCAAGCTGCAGGGCGTGGTCGACCCCGGCGCCCATGCGGTGGCCGAGGCCTTTGCGGCCGCGGCCGCGCTGCTTGCAGCGGCCTGACGCATGCTACAGTTGTCGAATGAAAATTCTTTCGCTACTGCCGGCAGGGTGGGAACCAGGAATTTGGCTGACATGGCGGCGTTGAACCTTTCCAGGCTGATCGTGGCGGCCGCGGATACGATTGCCGCTCACGCCGAGGAGTTGACGGCGCTGGACCAGGCGATCGGCGACGGCGACCACGGGCTGAACATGAAGCGCGGTTTCGAGGCCGTACGCAGCGAGGCCGAGGCGTTTGCCGCCAAACCGCTGCCCGAGGCACTGAAGGCGATCGGCACCAAGCTGGTGATGACGGTCGGCGGCGCTTCGGGTCCGCTGTTCGGCACCTTGTTCATGGCGCTCGGCAAGGAAATTTCTGCCGCGCCCGACCGCGCCAGTCTGACCTTGGCTTTCGGCAAGGCCATCGAAGCCGTGGCGGCGCGGGGCAAATCGCAGGTCGGGCAGAAGACGATGCTCGACGTGCTGCAGCCTGTGCATGAGGCGCTGCTTCAGGGAAAGACGGCGGCGGAGATCGCCGACAGCGCCGACGCGGCCGCCGAAGCAACCGTGCCGATGAAGGCCCAGCGTGGCCGCGCCTCGTTCCTTGGCGACCGTTCGATCGGCCATATGGATGCCGGTGCGCGCTCAACCGCGCTTCTGGTGCGGACAGTGGCGAAAACCGTCGAGGAAAGCGCATGAGCAATGTCGGCATCGTCATCGTTTCGCATTCGCCGCTCGTCGCCGAGGGCACGGCCGACATGGTGCGGCAGATGGTGGGCGACGAAGTGCCGCTTGCATGGTGCGGCGGAAACGGCCATGGCGGGCTCGGCACCAATGTCGAGGCAATCATGAGCGCCATCGACAGGGCCTGGTCGGAAGCCGGCGTCGCCATCCTGGTCGATCTCGGCGGTGCCGAGACCAACAGCGAAATGGCGGTGGAGATGATCGGCGAGCCGCGTGCGCAGAAGATCATCGTCTGCAACGCGCCGATCGTCGAAGGCGCGGTGATGGCGGCGACCGAGGCGTCCGGCGGCGCCTCGCTGCGGGAAGTGGTGGCGACGGCGCACGAATTGTCGCCGTCGTGAACGAACGGGAACTTTAAAGACATGTCCGCATCCGCCGAAGCGACCGTCCTGATCACCCACGAGGTGGGTCTGCATGCGCGTCCTTCGGTGAAGTTCACCAAGCTGGCCAAGACCTTCGCCGCCGAGGTGGAAATAGCACTGGCCGCCAATGGGCCATGGTTCGACGCCAAGAGCATCGTCAAGGTGATGGCCACCAAGGCGCCGAAGGGCACGGTACTGCACATTCGCGCCAGCGGCGATGGCGCCAATGATGCCGTCGACGCACTGGTCGAACTGGTGCGGCGCGATTTCGACGAAGGCGCGGACCATGTCCGAACCGCTTAGGCTGCAAGGCATTTCGGCCTCGGCCGGGTATGCCGAGGGACCGCTGTTCGACCTCGACCAGATTGCAATTGCCTACGCCTGCAAGGAAAATGCTGCCGACGAGAAGGCTGCGCTCGAGACCGCAATCGATGTCGCGACGAGCCGTCTCGCTGGATTGATCAAAATCGCTGACGGTGACGCCGCCGACATCCTCGAATTTCAGATCGCGATGCTGGAGGACGACGCGTTGAGCGGCCCGGCTTTTGCTGCGATTGCCTCTGGACACCCCGCCGATGCGGCATGGCGACAGGCGCTGGATGTGGAAATCGCTGGCTACGAGACCTCGGATCAAGATTATTTCCGCGCCCGTGCGGCCGACATACGCGACATCAGGGACCAGGTGCTGCGCGCGCTGACCGAGGATGGCGGGGTTCAAGCACCGTCCGGCGCCATCCTCTACGGCGCGGACATCGCGCCGACGCGTTTTCTCGAAACCGACTGGAGCGGCGGTGGCGGCATCGCGCTGAAGGCGGGCAGCACGGCGAGCCACGTCGCCATGCTGGCGCGCTCGCGTGGCGTGCCCATGGTCGTGGGGCTTGGGGTGGTGGATCTTGGCAACGCGCCCGCCAATCTTGCCGGCATAGCACTGCTCGATGCCGAACATGGCGGCATCGTGCTGTCACCTTCCAAGGCCGAGATCGACGCCTTTCGCCAATCGTCGTCGTTGTTCTCGGCGCGCCGCGACCGGGCCGGGATTTTTCTGGCGCGGCCGGCGGTGACCAGGACCGGCATAGCGGTGCGGGTGCAGGTCAACATCGCCGACCCGTCCGACGTCGACGGCATCGACATCGCCACCTGCGACGGTGTCGGCCTGATGCGCACCGAATTCCTGTTCGGCAAGACGTTGCCCGATGAGGAAACGCAGTATCGCGCCTATCGCAAGGTGCTGGACTGGGCCGGCGACAAGCCGGTGACGATCCGCACCGTCGATGCCGGCGGCGACAAGCCAGTGCCCGGCTTTACCGTCGAGGAAGGCAATCCGTTCCTCGGCCTGCGCGGCATCAGGCTGTCGCTGGCGCGGCCGGAAGTGTTTCGTGTACAAATCCGGGCACTGCTGCGCGCCGCCGTCCATGGCAGTCTGAAAGTGATGTTCCCGATGATCGCCATTGTGGAGGAATACAGACAGGCAGCGGCGATGTTCGCCGAAGAGCAGGCAGAGCTCGCCGCGCGCGGCATCGCGCAAAAGATGCCACCGCTCGGCATCATGGTCGAGGTGCCGTCGATGGCGATCGCGCCTGAGGCCTTTACCGAGGCCGCCTTTTTCTCGATCGGCTCCAACGACCTCACCCAATATGTCATGGCAGCCGCCCGCGACAACGCTCTGGTGGCGCACCTCAACTCGGTCCGTCATCCAGCCGTGCTGCGGCTGGTCGCCGCGGTCACCGCGTTTGGCCTGCGCGAAGAAATCCCGGTCAGCCTGTGCGGCGATGCCGGCGGTGACCCCACCGCGATCCCATCGCTGCTCGAGGCCGGCCTGCGCGATCTGTCCGTCGCTCCGGCGCAACTCGCCATGGCCAAGGCGGCGATCGCGGACGTTTCTATCCAGGCGCGGCCGGCATGATCGACAAGATACCTGAAGCCGGTTCCGAAGAGGCGATCCGCGCTTATAAGACGATCCTGTCGCATGTCATCGACCAGCGACCGTCCGGCATGCGCCAGCGGCTTGCCGATGCGCTTGGCAAGCACCGCAGCTTCGTCACGCAGATCTCCAGCCCGGCCTATTCGATCCCGATTCCGTCAAAGCATTTGCCTTCGATCTTTTCGGTCTGCCATTTCAGCCCGGCCGAGCGCGATCAGTTTCTTGCCGCCTACCACCAGGCGCATCCGGGAAAAATGTCTGTCGCGGCAGGCATGCGCAAGACGCGGCATGTTTCGCTCATCGTGCCCGATTTCGGCGACGACAAGCAGAACGCTGCACTCGATCGGGCAGTGAATGATTTTATCCAGAAGATCACCAGCATCACCGGCAAGGGTGGTTGATCCGTCAGAGCGGTTCAACAAGGCCCATTTCGGGAGGAGACGGCCGTGAAGAAATTTATGAATTCGCTGGACACGGTGCTGACCGAAAGCCTCGACGGCTTCGTTGCCGCCCATGCCGACATCCTGGTGCTTGGCGAGGAACATAAATTCGTCCGCCGCAAGACCTTGCGGCCGGGCAAAGTAGCGCTGATCTCCGGCGGCGGCTCCGGCCACGAGCCGCTGCATGGCGGCTTTGTCGGTCACGGCATGCTCGACGCCGCCTGCCCCGGCCAGGTGTTCACCTCGCCGACGCCGGACCAGATGCTGGCGGCGGCGGAAGCCGTCGACACCGGCGCCGGCTGCCTGTTCATCGTCAAGAATTATGAGGGCGATGTGATGAACTTCGAGATGGCGGCTGAAATGTCGGAAGGCGTCGTGCAAATCGTCACCAATGACGATGTCGCCGTCGAGAATTCGTCCTACACGACCGGCCGGCGCGGCGTCGCCGGCACGCTGGTGGTGGAAAAGATCGTCGGCGCGGCGGCCGAGCATGGCCTGGCGCTGGCGCCGCTGAAGGCGTTGGGCGAACGCGTCAACGCTGCTACCCGCTCGATGGGCGTGGCGCTGACCAGTTGCACCGTGCCGGCCGCCGGCAAGCCGACTTTCGACATCGGCGACGGCGAGATGGAGTTCGGCGTCGGCATCCACGGCGAGCCCGGACGGCGACGAGACACATTGAAAAGCGCCGATGCCATTGCCGAGGAAATTTGTGCCGCGATCGTCGGCGATCTCGGCGACGGAGCCAAGGGCCCGGCGCTGCTGTTCGTCAACGGTTTTGGCGGCACGCCGCTGATGGAGCTCTACCTCATGTACAACAGCGCGCGGCGGATTTTCGAGAAGCATGGCGTGACGGTGACCCGTTCGCTGGTCGGCTCCTATGTGACCTCACTGGACATGGCCGGCTGCTCGATCACGCTGACCATGCTCGACGCGGAAACGGCCGCGTTCTGGGATGCGCCGGTGCATACGGCGGCGCTGCGCTGGGGCATGTAATCTTCTGGAAGCCGGCGGCGGGAACACGCCCGCCGCCGGCTTCCAGCAGGTATCGTCCCAGAAATAGTCTTCTTCGCGATGCGGGAGCGCCCGACCCGTCCGGGCCAGACCGTTGCTTTTCTTCCCCTAAGTAAGGTAAAGACTCCTCGGGCCTTCGGGAGATAGCGTATGCGTTACAATTGGGAGCGGGCTCCGACGAGCTTCGAACGTCACAGAAAAGCCCTGGCGACAGCCATTTTGATCTTCGGTGGCATCGGCCTCATGCTTGTGGCTTTGCCGATCTAGAGCAATCGACTTTGTCAGCGCGGTTGGCCGGTCACCGCAATGAAGCGGCGGTCGCGGCCCTCGAAGCCCTGGCTGAAGCGCTGCACCAGCACCACAATGACGGCGGGCTTGCCGGCCGGGGTGAATTCGTAGGATTCCGAGAGGCTGTAGGAGGTCGGGCAATTCCTCGACCCCGGCACGGTCTTGTCTTCATGCAGGACCTTGAAGGGCTTGCCGTCCTGCCCTTGCAGCGTCAGCCGGAAGCCGAGCGCCTTGCCCGATATGTCGCCTTGCTGTGTGGCGTCGAAACTCGCTGAACAGTCTGTGGTGCTGCTGGCCAGGATCTGGTCGAGCTGGATGGTCGAAATGTCGAGTTGGTCATAGAGCGGCGAAAGCCATTTCTGCGATACCTGCTCGAGGCGGGAAATGTCGTTGTAGGCAACCATCTCATCGGGAAAGGTGAACTTGTCGGAGGCCGTCTGCTCGCCGCGCGATGCGATGGCATATTTGGCAAGGATGGGCGCCGCCTTGGCGGCGGCCTGTGCCCTTGCCTGTTCGAGGGTCAGTGTCGCCTCCTCGGACTCGTCGACGACGAGGATCGGCTTGCCGCCAACGAAGGCGTCGGCACGGGTGTCGATGATGTCGATTTGCGAATAGCCGGAGTTCGAAGCGCCGGCGTCGAGCGTTCCATATTGCTCGAAGGCGAAATAGTTGCCGTCGGGCGAAAAGCCGATGATGCGCCGGGCCGAGGCATCGCCAGCCCAGGCGGCGGACGCGGCCGTCAATGACAGCGCCGCCAGCACGGCCGCTCCAATCCGATATCGCAATTTCATCGCAGCTTGCCCCCAAGCGCCAGATCGATGCCGGCCGCACAATGGCGCACATTTGCGGCCAAGGTTAGAGCGCGCTATCTGGTGGGAAGAAAAACATTCCTGGGGAGGTGTCGGATGACTTCACGCTATCACGAGGTCTATGACGGCTGGAAACGCGATCCGGAAAGGTTCTGGGCGGAGGCGGCCGATGCCATCGACTGGTATTCGCCCTATGACAACGTGTTCGATGCCACGGCCGGCGTCTACGGCCGCTGGTTTACCGGCGCGACCTGCAACACCTGCTACAATGCCATCGACCGCCACGTCGCGGGCGGACGCGCCGAGCAGATCGCGCTGATCCATGACAGCGCCATCACCGGAACGATCAAGAAATTCACCTATGCCGAACTGAAGCGCGAGGTGGTCGCACTGACCTCGGTGCTGAAGAACCGCGGCATCGGCAAGGGCGACCGCGTCATCATCTACATGCCGATGGTGCCGGAGGCCGCCTTCGCCATGCTGGCCTGCGCCCGCATTGGCGCCGTGCATTCGGTCGTCTTCGGCGGCTTTGCCTCGCATGAGCTTGCCACCCGCATCGACGACGCCAAGCCGAAGCTGATCATCTCGGCCTCTTGCGGGCTGGAGCCGGGCCGCGTCGTTGCCTACAAGCCGCTGCTCGACAGAGCGATCGAGATTTCCCGCCACAAGCCGGACGGCTGCCTGATCCTGCAGCGCGACCAGTTGCCCTGCGAATTGAAAGAGCATTTCGACATCGACTATGCCGATGCCGTCGCCCGCGAACGGGCAGCCGGCGCCAATGTCGACTGCGTTCCGGTGCTTGCCACCGACCCGCTCTACATCATCTACACATCGGGTACGACCGGCCAGCCCAAGGGCATCGTGCGCGACAATGGCGGCCACATGGTCGCGCTCAAATGGACGATGGATAACGAGTTCGGCGTCAAGCCGGGCGAGGTGTTCTGGGCAGCCTCCGACGTCGGCTGGGTGGTCGGCCATTCCTATATCGTCTATGGGCCGCTGCTGCATGGCTGCACCAGCGTGCTGTTCGAAGGCAAGCCGATCGGCACGCCCGATGCCGGCACCTACTGGCGGGTGATAGCTGAGCATGGCGTCGTCGCGCTGTTCACCGCGCCGACCGCGTTTCGGGCCATCAAGGGACAGGATCCGAAGGGCGAGTTCATTCCGAAATACGACCTGTCGAAATTCCGCACGCTGTTCCTTGCCGGCGAGCGCGCCGACCCCGAAACCATCAAATGGGCGGAGCAGAAGCTCAACGTGCCGGTGGTCGACCATTGGTGGCAGACCGAGACTGGCTCGCCGATGACGATCAATCCCGCCGGCCTCGGCCTCCTGCCGGTGAAATATGGCTCGCCCGGCGTGCCGATGCCCGGCTACGACATTCGCGTCCTTGACGATGCCGGCCACGAAGTGCCGCGCGGCACGCTGGGCAATGTGGTGGTCAAGCTGCCGCTGCCGGCCGGCTGCCTGCCGACGTTGTGGAATGCCGATGCGCGGTTTCGCCAAGCCTATCTCGACGAGTTCCCCAGCTTCTACAAGACGGCGGATGCCGGCATGGTCGACGAGGATGGCTATCTCTACGTCATGGCCCGCACCGACGACATCATCAATGTCGCCGGCCACCGGTTGTCGACCGGAGCCATGGAGGAAGTGCTTTCCGCGCATCCCGATGTTGCCGAATGCGCCGTCATCGGCATCGCCGATACCATGAAGGGCCAGGTACCGCTCGGCTTTGTGGTGCTGAATGCAGGCGTTTCGCGCGAAACCGGCGCCATCGAAAGCGAAGTGGTCGGCCTGGTGCGCGAACGCATCGGCCCGGTCGCCGCCTTCAAGACGGTGGTGACGATCAAGCGCCTGCCCAAGACACGTTCGGGCAAGATCCTGCGCGGCACCATGCAGAAGATCGCCGACAAGGAAGAATGGACGATGCCGGCAACCATCGACGATCCGCTGATCCTCGACGAGATAACCGCCGCCTTGAGGGAGCGAGGGATCGTGGTTTAGGAAAATCGGCAAGGTCGACGCCGCAATCTTTTGTTGTGCAATGCAGCAATCCACCTTACACCCTCGATCGGGGGGCCATCCGGCGAGGCGGTATGGCTCAGCAGAAGAAAATCACATTTGGCGGCGTCGACATCCTGCGGTTCCTCGCCGCCGTCATGGTCATGGTCTACCACTACGGCTTCTGGGTGTGGGCATTTCCGGACGGCGTTTCGGCACGCGCCACGGGCGGCATTCCCGCGCAACCGGCGATAGGCGCCTGGGTCGAATCCGGCTGGGTCGGCGTCCAGATCTTCTTCGTCATCAGCGGCTTCGTCATCGCCTTCAGCGCCGAGAGATCGACGCCGCTGCGGTTTTTCGAAGCAAGGGTGAAACGACTGGCGCCGGCGGTCTGGATCTGCGCACCCGTCACCGCGGTCGTGCTTTTGATCGTCGGCCTGAGCTGGCCGACCGATGCCGTCGACAGGCTGGTTCGCACCGGCCTGTTCGTTCCCTACGCACCCTGGGTGGACAGCGTCTACTGGACGCTCGGCATCGAGATTGCCTTCTATGCCATCGTCTGGACCTTGCTGCGGCTTGGCCGCTTCCATCAGATGGAAATGGTGGCCGTCGCCATCGGACTGGTCAGCACGCTTTTCTGGTGCCTCTATTACCCACTCGGCTGGGCCGACCTTGCCGAGACACGCACGCTCGACCTTTTGCTGGTGCATCACGGCGTTTTCTTCGCGACCGGCGTCATGTTGTGGCTGATGCGCTTCAAGGCGGTGACGACGGCTCGCCTTGCCTTCTGCGCCCTGTTTCTGGGCGGCGGCGTGCTGCAGATCGCCAGTTCGGTCGACGTTCACATCCTGAAGGTCGGGCAAGAGATGCCGTTCGCGCCGCCGATCCTCATTTTCCTAGCAGGGGTCGGGCTGATGGCGTGGTCGCTTCGGCTCGATCTCTCCTGGAGCGGCTGGCGCCGGATCGGCCTGATGACCTATCCGCTCTACCTCCTGCACGACGTCGTCGGCGCGGCCCTGCTCGGCGTCCTGGTCCGCGCGGGACTGCCGCATCTCTTCTCGATGGTGATCGTCGGCGCGACGATGATCGCGGCAAGCTGGCTGGTGGCGACCGAGGCCGAACCACGCATCCGGCTGCTGCTCGACCACACCGTTTTCCGCTATCGGCTCAAGGCGGCGTAGTCGCGACTGTTCATCCGCAGGTCTCCGAGGCCCGGCTCGGCACTGCGGCCTTCCAGAGCCGACGGCCACAGGAATCGCCCGACCCGCGAAGTAGGCTGATTCATGTGCTCTAGAGGCTGATCCGCTCCTAATGCATCACCCAAAGCGCGCGGCGTTTGGGGCATGCATAAAGCGAAGATTCAGGGCGCGTCGACCGGCCCTGTTTCAACGCAATGCTCTTTCGAAAGGGCCTACTCGAACACCGTCAGACCGTTGCCTTTGCCTTGCTGCGCACTTCCGACTTTTCCAGATAGTAGGTCGAGTATTTGTCGAAGAATTTCTCGGAGCCGCCGAACGATCCGTATTTGGCCAGCTTCTTCAGATCGACCTTGTTCAGCACCGCCCCGATGATCTTGTTGGCAACATAGGGTTCGGATTCCAGCATCGACCTCACCATCGCGCGGGGCGTGCGCCCCCATTCGGTGACGAGCACAAACCCGTCGACCAGCGGCGCGAATGCCTTGGCATCGACCACCGGTCCGAGCGGCGGCAGATCGACGACGATGTATTCGAAGGTCTCCTTGGCGTTGTCGATGAAGCGCCGCATCCCGGCCGAGGAGAGAAGTTCGCTGGTGTGCGAGAAGTGACCGCGCGACACGGCCGGGATGATGGCCAGCTTCGTCTGCCGGTCGATCTTGCCAACGGACTGCCACGCCTGGCCGTTGACCACGGCTTCCATCAAACCTTGCTCGGCTTCCATGCCGAGACCACGGCTGAGGCCGGGGTTGCGCAGGTCGCCGTCGATGAGCAGCGTCTTGGCGCCGTTGGCGGCAAGCAATCCGGCGAGATTTGCCGCGACCGTCGACTTACCCTCGCCGGGAAGCACCGAGACGATGCCGATAACGCGGCTGCCTTGCCCTTCCATCACGACGTCGAAGGCGATCTTGGCGCTGCGCAGCGTTTCGGAGAACATCGACGCAGGCGAATCGATGCTCACCCGCATGCGCGCCCGCCTTTCGGCGGACGACAGCGATCTGGCGGTCTTGTCATCCACCTGGGTATCGCCGGGCTTTTCTTCCTTGCTCAGCTTGCCGCCGATCGTCGGCAGATAGCCGAGGAATTTCAGCCCGACACGGTCGCGCACTTCCTCGCCGGTCCTGAAGAAACGCTCGTTGAATTCATTCAGGCCGCCGAAGCCGGCGCCCATCAGCGTGCCAAGCACCAGCGAAAGTCCAATCACGATGATCGTGCGTGGGCTTGACGCGGAGAGCGGCATCGAGGCGTCCGAGATGATGCGGATCTTGCCAACCGGGAAGGATTGCTGCTGCGCGGCCTCCTCGTAGCGGCCGAGGAATGTCTGATAGAGCGTGGTGAGCGCCGTCGCCTGCTGATCGAGTTCACGCAGCTTGACTTGCGTCTGGTTGTCGACGGAACTCTTGCCTTGCGCGGCCGCGACATTGGCCCTGAGCGCGGTCTCGCGCGCCAGCGCCACTTCATATTCGTTGCGATAGCTTTCGGTCAGCTGCTTCAGTTCGCCGAAGATCTGCGTCGATATGTCGGCCTTCTCCTTGGCAAGCGCCAACGCCTGCGGATGCTGGGCGCCGAAATTCGCCTCGACGTCCTGCAGCCGCTTGGAGACTGTGAGGTAGCGGGTCTTGAGCGCCGCGATGACCGAGCTGCTCGGCTGGTCGCTTGATATGGCGGCATCCTTGAAAGCGTTGTCGGAGCCGCTTTCGACAATCGCCTTGTACTGCTGGTAGCGGGCACTGGCGCGTGCGGTGTCAGCCTGCGCGACGATGAGCTGGGCGTTGAGATCGGACAGTTGCTTGTCGCTCATCAACTGGCCATCGCTGTTGGCGGCCAGGCCATGTTCGGCCCTGAATTTCTCGACCGCGAGCGATGCCGCCTGCGAGCTCTCGCGCAATTCCGTCAACCGGCCCTGCAGCCAGACCGCCGCCCGCTCGGTGGCGTCGAAGCTGGCATCGAGCTGATCGGCAAGATAGGCATCGGCATAGGCTTTGGTGATCGCGTGGGCCAGAGCCGGATCCGTCGACTGATAGCCGAGGGCGATGACGTAGCTTCGCCCCGTGCGCTCTGCCCGCACCTCGTTCTGCAGCTTGAGGATCGCGTAGTCGCGACGGGACGTGGCGATCAGCGCATCGCGGGCGGCGGGGTCGAGCTTGCTGATGTCACCGACGCCCGGCATGACGGGGCTGGGGCGAACATACTGGATCAGGCCCCGGATCAGACCGACGCCCCTTGCCAGAGCCGATACGGGCGGATTCAGGAAGGCATCGTTCTGGTCGAGCTTCAGCTTGTCGACGACCACGGCGGCAAGCCGCGTCGAGGTCAGGATCTCGATCTGGCTCAGGATGGCGGAATCGGTCTGCATGGTTGTCGACGCCGCCGAGATGTCGTCGACGATCTTGTTCAAGCCCTCGTCGATCAGCACGCTTGAGACCGACTGATATTGGGGCGGCGTGGTCTGCAGATAGAGCAGGCCTAGAAAGAGACCGATGACGGCGCACACGGCAACCACCTTGGCTTGCCGTGCGGCCATACCAAGCAGCCGCTCGATGTCGATGAAGTCTTCGCCGTCTCCAGCGTCCGAATTCGGCAATGGCATCCTCTTGTCGAGAGGAAAGTTGGCATAATTCATCTTCGGTCCAATTCCAGAGCCTGTTCCATCCCGATGATCGGGATGGGGATCCATCTCAGCGTTTGAACATGATCTTTTCCGAAAACCCGTAGTCATTTTTCGGGATCATGCCGTGGCTTGCACAGCCGCGAAGATCGGGAGCATTGCGCAACAAAACGCAAACTTCGTGCCAGGCGGTGCGGGAGCTATCGCCCCGCGTCGCCGGCCATCTGTAAATGCTCCCGAAACATGGGCATTATGCGGCTTCTTCCTGGCGTTCATGCGACCGGACGAACTCCTGAAGCATCTCGAAAATCGGGCCCTTCATGTCGTCGCGCGCCAGCGCGAAGGCGATGTTGGCCTGGATGAACCCTTCCTTCGAACCGCAGTCGAACATGCGACCCTTGAACGGCTGGGCGAAGAACGCCTGATCCCGCGACAGCCGGACCATGGCATCCGTCAACTGGATCTCGTTGCCGGCGCCGCGCTGTTGATTGCCCAGAAGCGCGAAAATCTCGGGCTGCAGGATGTAGCGGCCGTTGATGTAGAAGTTCGACGGCGCGTTGGCCGGCGCGGGCTTTTCGACCATGGCCGTCACCTCGAAGCCGCCGCCGATATCGGCGCCACGGCCGACGATGCCGTATTTGTTGGTCTCGGTCGGATCGCAGCGCTCGACGGCGATGACGTTGCCGCCGGTTTCAGCATAGAGATCGACGATCTCGGCCAGGCATCCGCGGCCACCGAACGACACCATGTCCGGCAACAGCAAGGCGAAGGGCTCGTTGCCGATGACTTCGCGCGCGCACCAGACGGCATGGCCGAGGCCTTGCGGCGATTGCTGGCGGATGAAGGAGGTGGCGCCGGCCACCGGCAGCATGCTTTCGAGCGCCTCCAGCTGGGTCTTCTTGCCGGTCTGCTCCAGGGTTCCGATCAATTCCGGATGCAGGTCGAAATAGTCCTCGATGACCGCCTTGTTGCGGCCGGTGACGAACACGATGTGCTCGATGCCCGCCTCGAAGGCCTCGTCCACCGCATATTGCACGACAGGCCTGTCGACGACGGGGAGCATTTCCTTCGGCATCGACTTGGTCGCCGGCAGGAACCTTGTTCCAAGTCCTGCCACCGGTATCACGGCCTTCCTGATTTTCTTCATCGCAAATTCCTTCTGAGGAGATCGACTTCAGTCCATTCACAAGCCACGAAAAATCCCTTCATGTGCCTGCATCTTCACCTCCCCACCCCAACGGCAAACTGCGCCGCTACTCTTCGCAACCGCACGGCGATCGGCATGCCCAAATGCCTGACCGCCGCCGGGTCGCTGAGCGCAGTCCGGATCGCCTTGAGCGGGGACCGCGCCTTGATGTGCTGAACCATAGACAGGAACGATGCGGCCTTGCGCAGGCTGCGGCTGCGCCGGGCGAACGCGACTTGCGCGGCCTCGTCCATCGAATGGGTTTGAGCGAACACGGCATCTGCCTTGCGCATCGCTTCGACGTGGTGAAGCTCGAGCACCCGGGAGATGGAGCCGCTGCGGATATGATAGGCATAGCCGGTCGTCGGCTCGACCACGCATTTGCCGCCCTTGGCCAAGGCGTTGGCGAGCAGGATGTAATCTTCGCCGATGCTCAGTTTTTCATCATAGCGAAGCTCGTTTTCGTTCAGGAACGCGCGCTGGAAGATCGGCTTGAGGTAGCCGAGATTGAATTTCGATTCGAAAACGACGTTGCCGGCGATGTAGCTGGCCAGCGAGATTTCGCTCAAATCCTCCAGATAGCGCGTTGGAAACATCGCGTCCTCGACGACACCGTCCTCGCGAATGACCTGCAAATTGTCGACGGCGATCTCGGCGCCCGCCTTTTCGGCGCGGGCGATCATGGCCGCGATGCGGTCGGGAAAAACGGCGTCGTCGGAATCGAGAACCGCGATCCATCTGCCGCGGGCGACATCGAGCCCGGCATTCCTGGCGCCGCCGGGACCGCGATTGCTGGCCAGGGCGACGACGCGAACGATATCTTGCGGATAGGCCCGCGCCACGTCGAGCGTCGCGTCGCGCGACTTGTCGTCGATGACGATGATTTCGACGCTGACGTTTTTCTGCGCGATGGCGCTCGTGATCGCCCGGTCGAGGGTCGCCTCGGCGTTATAGGCGGCGATGACAAAGCTGACGTCAGGCTGCACGCTTGCCCCCTTCCTGCGGCGAAGGCTGGCCGTAGAGACGGATTTCGCGGATGCCGACAAGGCCGCTGACGACACCGATATGCATAATGCCGCGCAGCACGCTGCGGTTCCTTCGAACCGGGCTGACGACGACCGGAAGCGCAGAGGCGAAGCAATAGATGGCCTTTGCCGACGCCAAGCCAACCTGCTTGACCAGGGCGATGCCGCGCGCGTTGCGCCCCAGAAGATGCCCGTGCGTCTGCCCGACGCGGAAGCGGCGGCGCCCGAGCCAGTCGAATGCCGCCCTTGAGCGCGGCACCACCTCGTCGACCCAGGCGTCGGGCGAAAAGACGATGCGGCCGCCCGCTTTGTGCATCTGGTCGAAGAACTCGGTGTCCTCGCCGCCGGTCTGGCCGCGCGCCAGGCTGAAGCGGCGGCCGCGCAGGCTGTCCGACCCCATGCGGAGCAGAACGTTGCAGGTGTAGCCGGTCTGGATCTCGCCGCGAACCCAGACGGGCAAGGTCGAATGGAAATCGCCGCGCCGCATCCAGTCCGGCGCATCCGCGCGATAACGCGCCCGGACCGGGCCGAGCACGGCGGCCGCTCCGCTGGCTTGCGCCACTGCGGCCAGTTCGGCGAGCCAGCGCGGCGTGGCCGTCTCGTCATCGTCGATGAAAGCGACGAAATCCGCTGTGCTGGCGTCGAGGCAAGCGTTGCGGGCGATCGAAATGTTGCGCGCCGGGCAATGCTGATAGCGGACCGGCACCGTCAATTCCCGCGACAGCGCCGTCACCAGGTCGCGGGCGGTCGGCGTGTCGTCATTGTCGGCGACGATGATGCTGATATCGAACCCCGCCGGCATCTCCATGGTGTCGAGCGAGCGCAGCGTGTCGGCCAGCTCCGGCCGCCGGAACGTGCAGACGCCGATGTCGATGCTGAGCTTCTTGGCCATCACGCCACCCCGCGCCGCGACCCGAGGCCGAGAAGCTGCAGCCAGAAGCCGATCGACCAGCCAAGGTGCATGACCATCGCCGAGACGCCGGCCAGCGCGATGTCGGCATTGCGCTGGCGGATGGCCGTCCACAGGCCGTAACCCTGGCACACCGAGGCCCACAGGAGCAGCGGCACCGCCGCCAGCCAGTGCACGAATGAGAGCGCCGCCAGCAGCACGACCGGAAACACCAGGAGCGGCACCATCTGCCGGACCTTCGGGATGACGCGGTGCTTCAGCACATTCTTGGCGCGGCCGCGGCCATAGCCGAGATACTGGAAATAGAGGCCGCTGAGCGAGGTGCGCGGGTAGTAGATCATATGCGTCTTGCCGCTCATCCAGATCTTGTAGCCGGCCTGTCTCAGCCTGTAGTCGAGCTCGGCATCCTCGTTGTGGCTGAACGTCTCGTCATAGCCGCCGACAGAACCGAACGCCGATATCCTGATCAGCGCGTGATGGCCGTGATCGACCCACTCTCCGGCGGAGCGGTGCCGGTGCTTGGAGCCGCCGGTGCCGAGCTTGGAATTCTGCGCCGCCGCGGCAGCCTTCTGCACGGTGCTGCTGCCGCTGGTCAGCATCGAAACGACAACCGAATCCGCTCCGGTGGCCAATGCCTCCTCGACCAGCCGGTCGCAATAGTCGTCGGGATAGCCGCCATGCGCATCGATGCGGATGAGATAGTCGGCGCCTTCGCCGAAGGTACCGACGGCGAGGTTTATCGCCGCGCTCTGGATGCGCCGTTCGTTGTGAAGCAGGATAACGCGCGGATCCTTGCTTGCGACGTCCTTGACGATAGCCAGCGTGCCGTCGGTGCTGCCGCCATCGGCGACGATGATCCTGCCGCCAAGCCTTGCCGCGGCAGGGCGCAGTTGATCGAGCAGCGCGCCGATATGGGCCGCTTCGTTCAGGCACGGAATAACGATCAGGCTGGATGAAGTTTTTTTAGTCTGCGTCATCAGCCTCTGTCCATGTTCAGCCATCCTATGCCAACGCCTCAGCTGCAAACGAACCCGATACGGCGGTCAGGCTGCGCAGCCGCTCGACAAGCGCCCGGCAATCGCTGCGGTCGTAGCTCCAGGTCCTCGGGTTGCGGGCAAGAACATGCGCCTTCAACCCGGCGAAACGATGCTCATCCATCTTGCCAAGCGTCGCTTCGAGCGCCTCGGGCGAAGCCTCCGGCAAGAGAATGCCGATATCCTGTTTGCTGAGGAACCGCCCGGTTTCGGTGTCCCCCATCGAGATCGGCACCGCGCCGAAGCGGCAGCCTTCGTAGAGGCGGTTGGGCAGGAGCCATTCGGAGTTCTGTCCCGCTTCGAAGAAATCGATCGCCCAGGAAAAATGGACATCGCCATAGATCGACGCCATGTCCTCCGGGTTGCGATAGGGCCCGCCAAACGAGAGCCACGGCTCTGATTCGACGAAGGCATGGAAATCCGGGAATTCGGACAGAGCCGGACGGCCGCGCAGCACGATCTCGACGCGTCCCTCCATCCGGCGGGAGAAATCGGCCAGCAGTTCGAGCGAGCGGCGGCAGCGCAGCGCGCCGAACCAGCCGATTCGCCATGGCGGTCCGACGGGACTCTCAACCGCCTCAGGGCTAACGGGCGCTTCAGGGCTGCCGGGCAAAATCGCGGCTGCCTCGAAATACTTGTTCTCGACCAGTTCGATCGGCGCCGCGACCTGGCCGAACGGCTTGAAATAATTGGCGATGAAGGCAGGCGAACTGGTCACCAGCAGCTTCACGTCCCTGGCCAGAAGGCGTTCGACCGCGCGCAACGCCTTGCCCAGGACATCTTTGCGAAGCACAAGGCGATGAATGTCGAGGCACTCGTACACGATCGGAACCGATGCACCGAAGGCGGATCTGGCACGGCGGGCAAGCGCCAGCATTTCCAGGTTGCGCGCAATGATGAGATCGGGCCTGGGCATGCCGCCAAGCCTGGAGCCGATCGAAACCGCCGCCTTGGCGACCGCCGCGAGCCGCTGGCCGAATCGCCCGTCACGCGTCGCGCCAAGGTCGATCGGCCGCAATCCCTCGATATCCGCAATCGGATTTGTGGTGCGACGGAAGCCGGCCAACGTGACCTCGGCCCCACCTGCCCTGAGCATTATGATCCTCCGGCGCACGGCCGGATCGGAGACGTCGTGCACAAGGTACAAGACATGCAGCATGAAAACTCGACCGCTGTTGGCCCACCCAAGGAGAACCTAGTACAGCTCTTGCTGCATCGCAACATTTTTGGCGCGACGATCCACCTTTTCTGTTGCACTGCAAAATTATTGCCGTAGTTTGTCGTTGGCGGCGGTGGTGGATTTTTTCGGGGTCGGAAATCCGCACAAAAGTCAGGAATCCTGAATTTGGAAGCCAATGCATTCGATCCGCCGGAAGGCTCCCTGCGCAAATCCGTTGGGCGCGGTGCGGTTGTCACGGCCATGGCGCAATCGGTGCGCGTCGCGACACAGATCATATCCGTCATCGTGCTGTCGCGGCTTTTGTCGCCGCAGGATTTCGGCGTCGTGGCGATGTGCGCGCCGGTGCTGGCCTTCATCGCGCTGTTCCAGGATTTCGGCCTGACCCAGGCGACAATCCAGAAGAGCGGCATCCGGCATGAGGAAGTGAACTACCTCTTCTGGATCAATGTGGCCGTCAGCGCGATTCTGGCCTGCGTGCTTGCGGGTGCCGCCCCTCTGGTCGCCGCTTTCTATGGCGAGCCGCGCGTGGCCGGCCTGGTGGCGGCGTTCGGGCTGCAGATCATGGCCTATGGGTTGGGCGCCCAGCACCTGGCGCTTTTGACGCGCCGCATGCAGTTCGGCCGGCTGGCCGTCATCGACGTCGCCAGCGCCGTCGTGGGGCTCGCCGTATCGATCGCCTGGACCTTCATCGACCGCTCCTATTGGGCGTTGTTTGCCGGCACGCTGACCGGTTCCGTGCTGCCGACGCTCTGCTACTGGGCAAGCTCGCGCTGGCGTCCCGGCCTGCCGCGCAAGGTCGCCGGAATCAGCGAACTGATCCATTTCGGTGCCGGCATCACCGGCTTCAACTTCGCCAATTTCTTTGCCCGCAACCTCGACAATGTGCTGATCGGCAAATACTGGGGCGAAGCCCAGCTCGGCCTTTATGACCGCGCCTACAAGCTGCTTTTGTTTCCGCTGAGCCAGATCACCAATCCGTTGTCGAAGGTGATGGTTCCGGCGCTGTCCAGGCTGAAGGACGAGCCGGACCGCTACCGCAGTGCCTATCTGCGCGTCATGCCGCTGATCCTGCTGGTGGCGCTTCCCGGCGTCGCCTTCGCCACCGCGATGTCGGACGTGCTGATCCCCTTCGTGCTCGGCGAGCAATGGCGCGCGAGCGCCGACATTTTCCTGGCGCTCGGCTTTGCCGGGCTGCTGCAGCCGCTCAACAATCCGGCGGGATGGCTTTTCGTCAGCCAGGGCCGCTCCGGCGATTTCATGCGCTGGGGCATCATAACGGCCGTGACGTCGGTGCTGGCCTTCGCGCTCGGCCTGCCCTATGGCGCGGTGGGCGTGGCGATTGCCTATGCGATCAGCGAGTATCTGAGGACGCCGTTCCTGTGGCTCTATGTCGGCAAGAGCGGTCCGCTCCAGGCGCACCACGTGCTCCGTGCGGCAACGCCGTTCGTGCTTGGCGCCCATCTGGCGCTGGCCGCCATCTGGTTCATGAAGCCGGTGCTGCCGCAGCAGCATGTCATTGGCTTGGCCAGCGGCGCCGTTCTCGCCTATCTGATCACCATCGTCGTCGCCTTGGCATTCGCATCCGGCCGCGAAGCCCTGCGCGAGGCCTTGAAGATGCTGCCGGCAAGGCTGCCCGCAGCAGCACCACGCGAGGCGCAATAGTTTGCGCGACCTCGACAGGTACGGACATTCACTCCAGGACCAGGTCTGACCCTATGCACTACCGATCGATTTCCGACATGAACGACGCCATCGTCAGGGGCCTGCACCGGCTGCCGCGTGACATCGACCTGGTCGTCGGCGTTCCCAGAAGCGGTGTGCTCGCGGCGACGCTGGTGAGCCTGGCGGCAAACATTCCGATGACCGATCTGGACAGCTTCCTGGCCGGGCGGATCTACACATCGGGCATCACCAAGCGCCGGGCGGCACTCGACCGCAAGGTCTCCGAAATGCGCAAGGTGCTGGTGATCGACGACAGCGTCGCCGGCGGCAACGCCATGCGCGATGCACGCTCGCGCATCGAGACTGCCGGCATCGAGGCCGATTTCACCTTTGCCGCGGTGTTCGGCCTGCAGCCGCAGCATCAGGAGACCGATGTCGTCTTCGAGGTCGTGCCGCATCCGCGCATGTTCCAGTGGAATTTCATGCATCACAAATTCCTGGCGCAATGCTGCGTCGACATTGACGGCGTGCTGTGCCTCGATCCGACCGAAGCCGAAAACGACGATGGCCCGGCCTATGAGAAATTCCTCAGCGAGGCGCGGCCTCTCCATGTTGCGACCCACAAGATCGGCTGGCTGGTTACCAGCCGGCTGGAGAAATATCGCGCGCTGACCGAGGTATGGCTCGCCAAGCACGAGATCAAATACGACCAGCTGATCATGCTCGATCTGCCGAGCAAGGCGGAGCGGCAGCGGCTTGGCGCGCATGGCAGTTTCAAGGCCGATTTCTACCGCAAATCCGATGCCATCCTGTTCATCGAAAGCGAGCACGAGCAGGCGCTGAGGATCACCGAACTGTCCGGCAAGCCGGTGCTGTGCGTCGAAACGCATATGGTGAGTTTTCCCGACGCGCTGTCGCTGCCGGCACTTGGCCAGGCGGCCCGCAACCTGCCGGCAAGGCTGCGGCAGATCAACTCGCAAGAGGGCCGCAAAAGCGCCGCCAAGACTCTTGCCCGCGCCCTGCTCGGTGCGCGCGGTTACGAGACGCTGAAGAGCCGGGTCAAACGCCCGGCCTGATCCGCACGACGCCACCAGGCTTGCCGCGAGTTGGTTGCTACGCGGCTGGCGCCGCGAGCCTGGGTTAAGCGGCTTGCCGCCCGCGCTGCTGTATCGCCCTGTCCACGATCGAGAAGAAGGTGATGAACTGGCGGTCGGGTTCCAGTTCCGGCCGCCCGGCGAAGCTGCGCGCGAGGCCCGAGACCCGGTCATATTCCTGGCTGTCGTTCCACAGCCGCCTGACGGCCGCGACCCAGTCGGCGAGCGGTGCATCGTAGTCGAGCACCACGCCACCTGAGCCGATCGCCTCGGGCAGGCCGCCACGCCGCGAGCCGACAACCGGGATTCCGCTGCAATGGGCTTCCGACGCGACGCGGCCCCAGGCCTCTTCCCATTTGCTGGGAGCAAGCAGGATCTTGGTGCGGCCGTAAACCGTCTTCATGTCGCTGGTGCGGTTCTCCAGCACGACATTACCCAAAGGCGCGATCGTCTGTTCGATCCGCGCCCGATGATCGTCTTCCAGCTTCCAGCTTTCGACGAACAGGAACGGTATCTCGGGGCAGGCGCCGGCAATGCGCACCGCAAGCTCAAAACCCTTTTCCTCATACGGATTGATCAGCGTGACAAACTGGCCCGTGGTCGGCGTGCTGTAATGCGCCGGATTGATGGTCGGCGGGATCACCGTCGCGTTGATGTCGAACTCGTTCTTGTAGGTGCGCGCGGTGAACTCGGAATTCGCGATGTATAGTGCAGAACGCAGTTCGCGCAGGTCGCCGCCCAGTTCATGGAATTCGACATTGCGGAGATAGACGACCAAAGGCACGCCCTCCGCCTGCAGCGCCTTGCCGATCGGAACCGATTTGTGACACTGGACGACGGCCACATCCGGCTTCAGCCTGTCGACGGCAAAGGCCGCCGCTTCCCAGGGAAACCAGGCCCGTACCACCGGATAGCCGGGATAGCTGTCGATGACCGCCGGTTGCCGCAACAGCTTCATCTTGGCGCGCGCCTTCAAGCCGAAGACACCATCGCCGAACAGGGCGGCGAGCACAGCGGCTTCGTGGCCATGTTCGATCAACTGTTCGGCCAGATGGTGCGTGCTCGACTGAACGCCGCCGCTGAACTCGGGTGGATAGCCGCTGCCACCTGCAAAAAGGACTTTCATGGGATCGGGCTCCTTGTCGCATATCGTATTTCGTTCCGAGGCAACCGGCGGCGCCTCGCTTTCGACGTCAGGCGAGTTTCGGCGGCTCCAGATTCGCGAACGGGTTGGTACAGGATTGCCAGCCGGTAAACCGGATCGGGTCATTGGGCGAACTGCGCCATGCGTAGTCCGTCAGCATATGGAATTCGGCGATGACCCAGCGATCGAATTGGATCAGATCTTCCCGCTTCTCCTGCGGCAGGAGGCGGCGGACGGTGCCCAATTTGAGCTCCTCGACCAGGGTGACGGCGTCGCTAAGCTTGTCACTGGGAAATATCCACGGGTTCCGGTTGCGGAACTCCAGCACGAACTGCTGCAGATGCTCGATACGGATGTTGAGCCTGCCGAGGTATTTTTCGAGGGTGACGCGCACCAGGTCCTCATCGGAAAACGAGCTGACGGCAGCAAAGGCAACGCCCGTCGACACCACCCCACCGGCCACGACGGCCAAGGCCGAGCGTCTGGAAACTTCGATCATCAGATGCCCTCCTCTCACGCCATGCGGCTCGCCGCCCTCAGGGAGAGGGCCGCGGCGGTCAGGCTCGGGTTGGCGCAGGAACAGCTCGGATAGGTGCTGGTGCCGACGACAACCAGGTTTCTCAACTGGTGATGGATCATGTCGCTGTCGATGACCGAATCGGCCGGGCCGGTTCCCATCCTCAGCGTGCCCTGGACGTGCGATTCGGTTGGCCGGATGCCGCGATCGAATAGCTTTTCGACCGGCAGCGGAGCCAGAAGGTCAGGCAATTTCTCCAGCGCGCGGGCCATGCCCTTGACCGCGTAGTCCGACGGCGCCTTGAAGTTGACGAAGGCGTTGTCGTCTTCGTCGAGGGTGACGAAATTTTCGTGGTCGAGCAGGTTTTCGGTGACCACGACGAGCGGCAGCGCCTGGCGCAGCCGCCCCTTTTCGGCACGCATTCCGTGCTGCCAGCGGTTCTCGAAATAGACCAGTGCCGCCGCATGCTCCGATCTGTGCGGACCGTCATAGAGGCCGAAGTTCAGGCCGGTGGTGATGGTGCTGCCGTCGAAATTGTCGACACCGTCGAGATAGACCTCGAAGTTCCAGCCGTATGATTCGTGCAGGCCGCGGCCGACGAATTCGCCGCCCAGGCCGGACCGCAGCATGATCGCCGCGCTCTGGATGGCATTGGCACCGAGAATGAAAAGGTCGCCGCTGACCTGGTATTCCTTGCCGTCATGCATGAACGTGACCGAGCGGACCGTGCCGCCGACATGATCGAGCCGCCGTACCTCCGCACCGAGGCAAACCGAAATGTCGGGATGCTCGAAGACATGCATCAAGCCGTTGTTGACGGTGAATTTGGCGTCGACCGGACACAGCCAGCAGCGCAGGTTGGCACAGCATGAGGTGCGCTGCGCGGTCGGCACCCGCGCCCGCGCCGTCGGCATGACGAAATGCTGACCGGGCTGCGCCGCCTTCATCATCCGGTCCGGCGTCGACATGCGATGCGGCGGTTGCGGGAACGGCTTCGAGCGCGGCAGCATCGCCGCCATGTCGGGATCGCCGGAGATCGACATGATGTCTTCGGCGTCGCAGTAGAACGGTTCGACGTCGTCATAGCTGATCGGCCAGTCATTGCCGATGCCGTAGGTGCTTTTCAGCCTGAAGTCATTGGGATGGAACCTTGGCGTCTGCGCGAACCAGCAGTTCGTTCCACCCCCCAGTCCGATGGTGTAATTCCACGGCTTGTCGGAATTGGTCTTGTAGGTCGTCTCGTCGTCGATGTCGGTGTTGGCATTCTGCTGGAGCTGCCATTCATGGGTGTTGTGCCGGCCCCATTCGAGCACCAGGACGCGTGCCTTTCGGCGCTTGGCGAACTCATGCAGGAAGAAGGCCGAGCCGAAGCCGGAACCGATCGCGACGAGATCGAAATGATCGCTGGTGATTTGCTCGGGCTTTACGTCCAGCACCATCAGCCACAACTCCTTGAGGCGCCGGGCGCACCCGCCGGATTCCGCTTCCGGCTCTTCGCTGCCGGCCTCATGCCGCCATTCTGCCGATCGAGTGATATTCGATGCCGTGGCGGGCGATGACCTTGGGGTCATAGAGGTTGCGGCCATCGAAGATGATCGGCGTGGTCAGCGCATCCTTCATCGCGTCGAAGGACGGCGCGCGGAAACTCTTCCATTCGGTGGCGATCAGCAGCGCATCGGCGCCGCGCAGCGCGGCTTCCTTGGTGCCGCACAACAACAGGTCGTCGCGCAGCCCGTATATGTGCTGGCATTCCTGCATCGCCTCGGGGTCATAGGCCTGCACTTTGGCGCCGGCGTTCCACAGCGCCTCCATCAGCGTGCGGGCGGGCGCCTCGCGCATGTCGTCGGTGTTGGGCTTGAAGGCCAGCCCCCATAGCGCAAAGGTCTTGCCCTTGAGATTGCCCTTGAAATAGCGATTCACCTTGTCGAACAGGACGGATTTCTGCTCGTTGTTGCGTTCCTCGACAGCGCGCAGCAGCTTGGCGTCGAACTTGACACCTTCGGCGGTCTTGATCAGCGCGCGCACATCCTTGGGGAAGCACGAGCCGCCATAGCCAAGCCCCGGATAGATGAAGTGGTAGCCGATGCGCGGATCGCTGCCGATGCCCTTGCGGACCTCCTCGATGTCGGCGCCGAGCTGCTCGGCCAGGTTGGCCATCTCGTTCATGAAGCTGATCTTGGTCGCCAGCATGCAATTGGCGGCGTATTTGGTGAATTCGGCGCTGCGCACGTCCATCACGATCATCTTCTCGTGGTTGCGGTTGAAGGGAGCGTAGAGCTCGCGCATCACCGCTTCGGTGCCCTCGCTGTCGGTGCCGACGATGATGCGGTCGGGCTTCATGCAATCGGCAACCGCGGAACCCTCCTTGAGGAATTCCGGATTCGAAGCGACGTCGAAGGACAGGTCCTCGCGCCCTCTTTTCTTCAGCGTCTCGGCGACCCTGGCCTTCACCTTTTCGCAGGTGCCGACCGGCACGGTCGACTTGCCGACGATGATCTTGGGGGTGTCCATCTCACGGCCGATGGTCTCGGCGACCGCCAGCACATATTTGAGATCGGCCGAACCGTCCTCGCCCGGCGGCGTGCCGACCGCGATCATCTGGATTTCGCCGTGCCTGACCGCGGCCGCTGCGTCGGTGGTGAACTTGATGCGGCCAGCGGCATGGTTCTCCTTGACGAGGCTTTCGAGCCCGGGCTCGAAAATCGGAACGAACCCCTGGTTGAGCCGCTCGACCTTGTTGGCGTCGATGTCGACGCACACCACCTGGTGCCCGACTTCGGCAAGCACCGCTGCCTGCACGAGACCGACATAGCCAATTCCAAAGACCGTCAAATTCATTCGAGTTCATTCCCATGCAAGGCAGCGGACCGCTCTCGGCCCGGCCAGTTCAAATCGACTTTCCCAACTACTTTATGCTGCATGCCAGCGATTCTGGAAACTGACAGGGCTCGCCCAAGGCCGTGAACGCCACGCGATCGATCTGCAGCGTGAGCTTGCGACCTGGATCGGCGAACGCTCCCATCCAACCGGTCATCTTGTCGCTGCCCCAAAGGCTGAAGAATATCTTCTGGGCATGCGTCGGCAATTTAGCCGGATCGGTGATCGTGTTGACCAGCTGGCCGTTGACATACCAGCGCAAGCTATCTTTCTGCCAGACGAAGGCATAGTCGTTGAAGGCCTTGTCGGTGCCGCCCGCCACGTCGACCAGCTTCTCATTGTTGCCCTTGCCGGCGATGTAGGCGTTGACCTGCACCTTGGAGGTGTCCTTGGTCAGGACCTCGAAGTCGATCTCATCCCAGGGCTGCTTGTCGGACGGACCGATATAGGAGAAGAAAGCCGCATTGAGACCGGAGCCGGTGTCGGTCTTTATCCGCGCCTCATAGGTGCCGTAGCCGAAGCGCTGCTTGGTCTGGATCTCGCCGCAAGCGTAGTCGCGGTCCTTCAGCTTCTGCTTTTCGAAGCCGAGCGACAGCACGCCGTCGGACAGCGCGACCAGGCCTTTCGACCAGGTGCAGTTTTGATGACTGCCGTTCGACCAACCGTCGGAAACATACCAGCGTGCACGATCGAAGCTGGTGAAATCATCGACGAATGAAGGCGACGACTGAATGTCCTGGGCGTGGGCAGGAGCCGTCACCAAACTCCCAAGAGCGACGAGCAGCAACGCGCTGATCGCACTCAGCCGCTTGAGGCCGGCTTGTCTGGCCTGGCTTGTGAACGGCGTTCCGCCGGCTGCGATGGTGGACGTAGTCTTCGGATTCGAATTCATACCAAACTCACCTTTGTGCTGTGCATCCCCAACCCAAAGTCGACGTTCGAACCACTTCCTGAACGGGCCAACCTTGACCTCCTGCTTGACCCTCCCCTGACCTTGTCCTGCCTCGCATCAAATCTGTTGCAGCAATTGCGAACCTTCACTTTCAACCTCTGCCAGCGCCCGCCGGCCTGGTGTACTCGGCGGCTGCGGTGGCCGAATCGGACGCCGCATTCTCGTCGAAGACCGTATCCAGCGAATGACGGAGTTCTTTCATCATGCCGTTCTGGCGCGACAGCTCCGCGATGCGGCGTTCGCAATTCAGGATCGACTTCGTCAGTGCGCTGACTTCGGATGACCGGCGGTCTGAGGTGGAACCGTTCTCCATCGCTTCGACCAGGAAAGCGGCGTTGGTCGCCTTCGTCCGATAGCGATTCTCCAACCCGGCTCTCTCGGCCTCGATCTCGACCGCGATCTGCTCAAACAGCTTTGCCAGGCGATCAAGGCGTGAACCATCGGTCTGCCGGTCACGGGCCGGATCCCTGGATCTGAAACCGAATATCGAAGCCATGAACTCAGATTCCTGTCATCGCCGGCCTATGGGCCGGGCTTCTGGCCGATCCCCGCAGCCGGGGCTCAAAAAACTCATACTGCTCTGTCCTGCTCCCCTGAGGGAGAGACATCAGACCAATCCGATCGGGGGCCAGTTCGGCTTGTCGTCCAATTTGCTGCACCGCAACATAGACTGCCATCGTCTGGGCCGAGAGGCAACCACCCAGTTCGTAAACTCATAAATCCGACCGAAATGGTTTGCGCGATCAACTTGTCGCCGGCGGGTCAACCCGGACGAAACGGACAGTTTCACCGCTCCTTGCCGGTGCTGGTGCCGGCCATCAAAAAACGCAATGGCGGCACGTGCTTGTGCCTGGACACGAGGCCGACGCGGCGAAACAGCGCCTCGATCTTGTCGAAAGCCACGCCCTGGACGATGGGGACGAGGTTGGATTGGCTGGCGAATGCGTAGGCCGCTGCCGATGCCAGCCCGCGCTCGGCCTTGACGTCGAGGAAATTGCGCAGCCGGTATTTGTCGCGCACGTGCCGCTCGTGCCGTCTCAGCACCGCTTTCGAGCCTTCCGGCAGACTGTCGATCGCCAGCAGCGCCAGATCGGCATCGGCCAGACGCTTCAGGTCCTGCGTCTTGTGGCGGCCGCTGAGCGAATCGGCGCGGACGATGGCGCCGTAGCCACACGAGCGGATGACCTTGAAGCGCGCCCCGCAGGCGACAGCGCGGGCGTAGAGTTCATAATCCTCGCCGAGCCGCAGGCTCTCGTCATAGCGCAATCCATGGCGATCGAGGAAGGCGCGGCTGATCACCGGCTTGAGGAAGCCCAGTTCGCCCCTTTGCACGCGGCGCCTGGAAATATTACCTTCGACGAAGCTCTCGAAATCGAGGAATTCCGGATCCGCGGCAAATTGCGGGGCCACGATTTTCGTCGCGTCGCCGGTCGCATCATCCCTGATGAGCATGATGTTGTCCGCCGCGAAATCCCAGTCGGCGACGGCAAACAGGTTGCGAAACCGGCCTTCGAGGAAAAAATCGTCGGCGTCGAGAATGCTGATGAACGGCGATCTCGAACTGGCGATCGCGGCGTTGCGAGCGTAGGAGGGGCCGCGATTGACATCGAGGCGCATCACCGCAAGCCGGCCGCTGCCGTCGTCGGCGGACCGCGCGACGGCCGCGGTGTCGTCGGTGGACGCGTCGTCGACGACGACGACCTCCGCCACTTCCGGTTCGCGCAACGCGGACGCGATGGCGACGGCGATTGTCGCCGCCGCGTTCTTGGCCGCGATGATCACGCAGACCTGGGATTTCGTCATCGACATGGATTAGCCTCTCGTACAGGTGATATCGATTTGTGTTCGCCCCGTACCCGTTCGATGCCCGATTGCCACCAGCGCCAAATCTGTGTTCATTCAACGACCGCCCGGCCGTTCAAAGATGCGGCGGCTGATGTCAGCGGACGCCGCCCAACCAGCTTCCGCCAGATAGCGGACCGGCGCGCGACCGCACAGTTCCCACAGCACCGTTCGCCGCTGCGGCCACCGAAGCGACGACAGCCACGGCGCCATGACCATGTTGAGCAGGTCCTCGTTGCCGATGCGTGACAGGATGCGCGTCGCACGCTCCGACAGCAGCGTGCCGCCACCGCCGAGCAGTACATCGGCTGCGCGTATACCGAGCAGCAGCGTATCGTCCAGTCCCTGCGCTACCGCGGCATCGAGCACATGCCGCTGGTCCGTCTCGTCGAGGCGGCTGGCGCTGGCGCGCACGTCACAGACATAGCCCGCGCAGGGTTCCCGGTTGAACAGTGCCTTGGCGACGCTGATGCAGGACAAAAGCAGCGTGTCGGCGGCCGAGGTGAACGGCACCGTCCCACCGGCGATTTCGACCTGCCGCTTTCGCCGCAGAAACCCGTCCGCGTCGCGCGGGCTCGGCGAGCCGGGCTGCTGGAGGCGGTAGTGGAGATCGACGGTGGACTGCCTCGGTCCGTTGCCACGCGTCATATGCTGTTCGCCGAGGAAGCGAACCCACCAGACGGAGCGCGACTTGCCGGCGACCTCGTAGCCGATCGAGCGCAGCGCATCCCGCGCCTTGAAATAGCCGACCGGCGAGACCAGAATGTCGACATCGCCCGAGGGCTTCATGAAGTGGTCGTCGTAGAGAAGCTGCTGCTGGAACGGACCCTTCAGAAAGACGAAATCAATCCGGCTTTCACGCAGCACGTCATGGATTGCCATCGAATCCATGATGCAGGACGCGTTCATCGAAACCGTCCTCCTGCGGTAGCTGTCCAGCCAATGGAAAAGCTCGGGCGGTCCGTCACTGACAGGCGCGCGTGACAGGGCCTTGAGGACAAACGTCGCGACCTTGTTCAGCCTGGCGATGTCGGCAACATTGGCACCGCCAGGGCCGGGCATCGATACGTCGCCAGTGGTGGCTCCTGCCCCGGCGAAATACAACCGCAGGCAGGCCCGCACATAGGCAACCTCGTCGGCACAATCGGCGGCGCGCAGTCGTTCATAGGAACCATCCGGCAAGGCCATTTAGCGCACAGTCTCCCAAAAAAAGCGATTTGCGCGGCGCGTATGCTGCAAGTGCGAAGCAAGCATCACCAAAATCCTTGATGGCGTAAAGCCTTTCCTTTTGCAGTGCAGAATTTTGCAACCTGAGCGTTTACCGACACTTCTGAAAAGCCGGTCAAAACCGCTGTTGAAATACCGCCCCTAACAAGGCGTTTTCAGCTTGCCTCACCATGGATTTGCCGGCTCAGTTCACCCTATTAGGGATGCCTAAAATAAAGGCACTTCGCAAATGTTTTATTCAAGCAAAATCAAATGCTTAAAGAATCGGCATCGTCATGGTCGCCAAACATAGGGAATCGGTCTAGAAGATGTCATATTTTAGGCATGACCCACACATAAGGTGCTCGCGCAACCCGTAATTGATTAATGCCTGGTAAATCAGGCTTGACTCATAAATGCTGCCATGCAGCTATTGCGCTGCAGCATGCAAGTGCTGACGGCACTCGACAAGCCGTTTCCAGTCCATATTGGAGAGTAAAATGGAACAGAATGTTGAAAAGCAAGAATACGAGACGCCAAGCCTGACGGTGCATGGTTCGATCGAAACCATCACCCAGGGCGGCGGCGGCAGCACGGCGATCGACGCGTCTTTCCCCGCGCATACGCCGATCGGCGACCTGACGTTTTCCTGAAGCCTATCGCAATTACTCCAGAGTGATGACGTTGGGTCTCTGGGTTTAAAAAATAAGAGAGTCGGGGGCACTGCCTCCGACTCCCCTTTCATTGCCTGGAACTGCGAAGCGTAGTGTAAGCGAGGTTTTGGGATGAACTGGAAGCAATCCGGCCAGGAGTTGGCCGAACAGGATTTGGCCGACCGATATTCAGCCGACCACGCTCGTGTGAGTGCGACCAAGGATGCCGTGGCTTGCGAGTTCGGCGATGGCCTGGCGCTCCTCAATCTGAAATCCAACATCTATTACAGCCTGAACGGCGTCGGCGCCTTCATCTGGGATTTGATCCAGGAGCCCAAGTCGATCGCGGAGATCCGCAGTGCGGTGCTTGCGCGCTACAACGTCGATCCAGAGCGCTGCCAGGCCGACGTCGAGGCACTGCTGAAGGGCCTGGCCGATAACGGGCTTGCGAGGCTTGATCATGAGGAACTTGTCTAAGCAGGTTCCGCACAAGGCCATGGTTTTGCGGCAGGAACCCGCGACCGAAAGGAGCCCCCAGCAGAAAAGGCGCCGGCAAGGCCGGCGAAGCCTGTTTGGCATTCTCTCCCTGAGCGGCTCGGAAATGATCTTCCTTAGCCGCTGCCTGCTCGTGGTCGCGGCGGTTCGGCTGGGACTGACACTGTTGTCCTACAACCGTGTTCGCAGCCTGGTGACGCGGCTTGACGCGCGACAGTGCGCCAGCATGGGCGAACTGCGGCGCGTCGCTTGGGGGGTTGCCGCAGCGGCCCGTTTCGTTCCCTACGCCACGTGCCTGACCCAGGCGCTTTCGGGTCAATACATGCTTGCTCGACAGGGCAATGCCTCGAAGATACGCATCGGCATCGAACGCGGCACGGGCGAGCAACTCAAGGCGCATGCCTGGCTGGTCAGCGACAATCATATCGTGCTTGGCGGATCGATCGACGGTTTCGCCCATCTGGTCGACCACGGCAACTGATGAGCGGCGTGGCCGGAATCCTGCTTCGACAGGGGCACGCGGCAGCGGCCCGGGGGCACACACCGGCGGTCGCGGCGGCCGATATCCAGCAGATGCTGGCGCGCATGCGCCATCGCGGCCCCGACGGAAATTCGTGGTGGCTGGACACCGGCATCGCGCTTGGCCACGCCTGGCTCAACACCACCGATGAAGCCGGCCCCGGTCCGCTGACGATGGCCGACGGCAAGCTCGCCATCACCGCCGACTGCAGGCTCGACAACCGTGACGAGCTGCTGGCAAGGCTGGGCATCCGCGACAGGTCGGTCGCCGATGCGACCTTGCTGATGCGGGCCTATCTGCGTTGGGGCGAAGCCTGCCCCGTGCATCTGCAAGGCGATTTCGCATTCGCCATCTGGGATGCCGAGCGGCAGCTGCTGTTTTGCGCGCGCGACCATTTCGGGGTCAAACCGTTCTACTACCATGCGGCGGATCGGCGTTTTGCCTTTGCGTCGGAGATCGGGCCGATCCTTGGCGTCGAGGGGGTTGGCGGACATGTCTCCGAGCACCAGATCTCCGGGTTTCTGGCCGGGCTTCCCGATGACCCGCAGGCGACACCCTACAGCGACATCTTCAGCTTGCCGGCGCGCCACAGCCTAACCGTCACCGGCCAACAGGTGGTGCTGCGCCGTTACTGGCAGATCGAGCCGTCGCAACGACCGATACGGTCGGATGCGCCTGAGGAATTCGCCCATCTGTTCTCGCAATCGGTGCGCAATCGCATGCGGGGAACCTCGGCGGTCGGCGCGATGCTGAGCGGCGGCCTCGATTCCTCCTCGATCGCCTGTGTCGCCGGCCTGCAGAACGCCGCCGAGCGCAAGCCGAGGCTGCCCACCTTCTCGCTAATTTTCGAAAAGGGCTCGTCGATGGACGAGCGCCCGTTCATCGATGCGGTGCTGGATCAGCAGAAGGTCGACGGAACGCTGATTCCAGTCGGCAACTATGCGCCATTCGCCGAGTTCGAACGGGTGCTGGAAGAGCAGGAAGGGACGTTCCTGGCGCCGGGCCTGACGCTGACCCGCGGCATCTACCGGACTGCCGGCACAAAGGGCATCAAGGTGCTGCTGGACGGCCATGGCGGCGACGAGGTCGTTTCACAAGGTCATGGCCATCTGCATGAGCTTGCCAACGCCGGCCGATGGATGGATCTGTGGCGTGAGATCCGCAGCGCCTCCGACACCTATGGCGACAGCACGCTGGGCCTGTATTTCCAGTTCCTGACCCTCTACGGGCCGGCCTGGCGGATCGCGAGACTGAGGCATATGGCGAACCGCATCCTGAACAGGATACGCAGGCCGGCGCAGGCGCCGCGCGGCCGAGGCTGGCGCGACCTGGTCAATCCGGACCTGGCCAGGCGCACCGAGCTTGTGGACCGATTTCACCGAGCCGGATACATGCCGCCCGGCGTCCAGGCCAGCGACGCCTTGAGCCATCGCTGGATCCTGTCGAATGGTTATGTCCCGCATGCTTTCGAGGTTCTCGACAAGGCTGCCGCCAATTTCGGCGTCGAGCCGCGCTATCCGTTCTGGGACAAGCCGCTGGTCGAGTTCTGCCTCGGCCTGCCCGGTGAGGAAAAGCTCAGCCACGGCTTTGGTCGCTATGTGCTGCGCCGCGCCATGGAAGGCGTGCTGCCGGCAGCGGTTCAGTGGCGGCGCGACAAGATCGACTTCACCGCCAATCTCGTCAACGGCATGCTGCGCAACCACCGCGACCTCTTGGAACAGCTGCTGATCTCGGATGCGAGCCGCATCGCGCCCTACGTCAATCTCCCCCAGGTGGGTGCTGCCTATGCGCGGCTGCTGCGTCAGCCCGATCGGGCGGCGCCTTTGGATGTCCAGTATGTCTGGCGCTCGGCATCGCTGTCGCTCTGGCTGCGGCAGCTCCAGCACAGCGGGAGCTCCGCATGATGCCGCGCAATGAGCCGCTCGCCGCATACAGTGATCATCACCGCCCGCATAGCCGGATCACGAGAGAGCGCCGCTTCTACCGCGCCTATGGCCTGACCATCGCATCCGAGGTGACGTTGCCCGAACTGGAGCCGACGGCGCCTGGGGCGGCGGACGTCGTGATCGCCGTCGGCCCGATCGACCTGCCGAAACCCGGCTTGGAAGCCGCGACCGAGTTTCGGTTCGAAGCGGAGCGGCAATATCTCGCATGGCATGCCGTCGGCACATTCCTGATCAGCGATGGCTGCCGCATCGACGTCGAACCCGCGCCCGGCGTCGACGACACGCTGATCGCGTTTCCACTGCTGGGTCCGGTGATGGCGCTGCTGCTGCATCGGCGCGGCCTGCTCGTCCTGCACGCCAGTGCCATTGCGGTCGCCGGCACGAGCGCCATCTTCATGGGCGACAAGGGCGCCGGCAAGTCGACGACGGCAAGCGCGATGATCCGGGCCGGACACGACCTGCTTACCGATGATGTCGTGGCGCTGGACCTCGCCAATCCGGGTCAGCCGATGATCGTTCCGGGTTTTCCGCAGATCAAGCTGGCAGCCGACGCCGCGGCGGCGATCTCGCTCGGAGAAGCCGAGGTGCGACCGCAAGTGCATCCGGCAATCGACAAGATGCAGCATCGCCTGAATGGCGCCTTTTCCGGCAACAGGGTGCCTGCGACCAGGATCTATATCCTCGAGCGCGGCGAAAAGGCTGCCATCACGCCGTTGCCCGGCATCGCCGCCCTGCCGGCCATCATCAAATTCTCCTATGTGACGCGGTTCGGCCGCGCGGCCCTGCCAAGCGATCTTGCAGAAGTGCATCTTCGGCAATGCGCGCGGCTGGCTGACCATGTCGGCGTTCGACGCCTCGAAGTCCCGACGGGCCTCGACAGGATCGGTGAGGCCGTGGACATGATCGAAAGGGATCTGGCGGCCGGGAATCTGGCGACTGATCGTATGCGGTCGTGAGCGCAATCATGTCGAAGTTCTCAATCCTTCGCCTGTCGCTGTTTCGAGACGTTGCCGCATTCGGCGCCGCCATTGCCCAGATCGGCGGCCGGCGAACCTGGACGGCGCTGCTCTTCCTGATCCTCGGCAGCCTGACCGAAGGTATCTCCATCCTGCTGCTGGTGCCGCTGCTGCATCTGGTCGGACGCCCCGACCAGGATTTTGCGGTCAAGCTGCCGAACAATGATTTCGTACGCTGGCTGGTGCCGGACGGAACGCTGCAACTGACGACCGTGCTTTGCCTGCTGGTCGGGCTTGTTGCCGTGCAGGCGGCGTTCAACCGCTTCAAGTCGGTCTACATGGCCAAACTGCTGTTCGATTTCATCAACCGCGTGCGCATGAATCTGTTCGAGAGCATCGGCAAGGCACGCTGGGGCGTCTTCACGCGCATGCGCAGTTCCGATCTCGACCATGCCCTGACCGGCGATATCGACCGCGTCCAGGGCGCTGCCTTCTCGCTGTTGATGCTGGTGCAGATCGCCGTGCTCCTGGCCGGCTATCTGCTGGTTTCAGTGTTCATCTCGTCGGCGATGACGCTGTTTGCGGTCATTATCGGCATCGTGATGTTCGTGGCGCTGCAGCCGTTTCGATCGCGGGCCACCGCCTTTGGCCGGGTTCTGACCGCCAATCGCCAGGATCAGTACCGGACGGTTTCGGAATTCCTGGGCGGCATCAAGGTGGCCAAGAGCCTGAATGTCGAGGCGACCTATTTCGCACAGCTGCAAGCGACGCTCGAAAAGATGAAGGCCGACAATGTCGACTATGTGCGCAACAGCACGATCGGCACCGCGGTGTTCCAGGTGGCGAGCGTCGTTGGTTTGAGCCTGTTCATCTATGTGGCACTGGTCCGCTTCAACCTGTCGCTGGCCGAGATCGTCGTCCTGCTGCTGGTTTTCATGCGAATCGCGCCGCGCTTCATGGACATGCAGACGCAGGCCCAGCAGGTCTTGATCAATCTGCCCGCCTATACGGCGATGCGCGGCATGCAGGCGCGTTTCGACGCCGAACGCGAGCCGGGCGATGCCGAAACCAGCGACGGCGGCAAGCTGTCTCTGGCAACCGGCCTCAACATCGGGGACGTCTGTTTCGGCTATAGCGACGACCCGGCCAAGATGGTCGTCAGGGACATCACCTTCGGCCTGCCGGCCGGCAAGGTCACCGCGCTGATCGGCCCCTCCGGCTCGGGCAAGAGCACGATCGCCGACATTCTGCTCGGCCTGCTCGAGCCGACCGCCGGCACGATGCTCGTCGATGGCGTCGAGATCGATGCCGGCAACCGGCGCCGCTGGCGCGATCAGGTGGCCTATGTGCCGCAGGACGTGTTCCTGCTGCATGACACGATCGCGGCGAACCTGCGCCTTGCCGCGCCGCAAGCCAGCGATGACGATCTGTGGACCGCGCTGCGCTCGGCGCACGCCGGCGAATTCGTCGAACGGCTCGACATCGGGCTCGAGACGGTGGTCGGCGACCGCGGCGTGCGGCTTTCGGGCGGCGAACGCCAGCGCATTGCGCTTGCGCGCGCGCTGCTGCGCAAGCCGTCCCTGCTCATCCTGGACGAGGCCACCAGCGCGCTCGACTGGCAGAACCAGTCGCTGATCGCCCAGTCGATTGACGGATTGCGCGGCACCATGACGATCCTGACCATCGCGCACCGGCCGTCGATGATTGCCTTCGCCGACTGGGTGGTGGCGATGGAAAACGGCCGAGTCGTCGAAGTCGGGCAGTATCAGCGGCTGAAGGAAAAAGCCGGCAGCCGATTGTCGCGGATGCTTTTGGGCGAACAGTCCGAGAGCCAGCCCGCTAACGTCGCGTGAGGGCTGGCAGGCTTCTGGTTAGTGTAGGCTTCGCCTGGCGCTGCCCAGCTTCTCGCCTTCGGCCACCTCGGGCGCATTCAGCTTTCTCTCCGCGTCGCGAGCCATGTCGGCCGGCGTCGGCGGGCTTCTGGCGATCATGGCATAGACGAGCACGAAATAGCCCGCCTGAATGATAATTGCGCAGATGATGACGCGGATCAGCGTCGTACCGATCGAAGCGCCGCCTAGCCAGGACCAGGCAACGACGATTGAAAGAGCGAAAATCATCCCGACGATGAATTTTGGAAGTGCCATACCCAACAGCCCATAAACCGGCTCGGGTCTATATAACGATTGCCCCACCCGAGCGCCGTCCCTTGTCATGCGGGCTTGTTAAGGTCGCCCGCTCTCGGCCGGTTGCTTCCGGCCTTTTCTACCTGTCGCCACTGTGACAGGTATAATTTGCAATTCTATTAAGGCGAGCAGTAGGCGGCAAGGGCAACTCCGGATATTTTTGATTGAGCTTTTGCGATCGATTCGGCCATGCTGCAATGCACGCAAAGGGATTTGAACCGACCTCGAATGGTCGCCATTCTTGAGTAAAAGAAACAATATTAAGTAGTATTTTATGGGATTTGCCTTGAGTATCGAGCTCTGCTAAAGCACTATTGTGCTCCGCGCCGTACCCCGCAGGACAGCCCGCCTAAGAACCGCCCCAAAAAGGCCTTTATTTTTTGGGGTTTGCCCATTTATTGTCACAAATGTGCTAAATATCCCGAAATTTGTGCATGGCTAGCTTATTATTTAGTCAATTCATGACGCGACTATTTCAACCGGTTGGTAAATTGTGTGTTGCGCTGCAACATTTTTTTGGTATCTTGCGGCGAACCATTCGTTCACGCATGGAGTTTACGGCATGAGGGACGTTGCCAAGTCGGCCACAGCGGGCTTTTCGCAGGTCGACATCGATTTTCCGCCGCCGATCGGCGGCCTGCTCAAACGCAGCTTCGATATCACCGGATCACTGATTGGCTTGATCGCTCTCAGCCCGCTGTTTGTTATGATCGCTCTGCTCGTCAAACTTTCCGACGGCGGATCGATTTTTTACGGCCACAGGCGAATCGGACGCGGGGGACGGATTTTTCCGTGCCTGAAGTTCCGCACCATGGTTCCCGATGGCGACAAGGTGCTGGCCGCTTATCTCGCAACCAACCCGGACGCCAACGCGGAATGGGTGGCGACCCGCAAGCTGAAGAGCGATCCGCGCGTCACCCGCGTCGGAGCGGTCTTGAGGAAACTCAGCCTCGATGAGCTGCCGCAGATCATCAACATCCTGCAAGGCGACATGAGCCTTGTCGGGCCGCGTCCGGTCGTGCGCGACGAGCTCGAGATCTATGGCACCTCCGCCGTCTATTATCTGAAATCCCGCCCGGGCCTGACCGGCCTGTGGCAAGTCAGCGGTCGCAACGACGTCTCCTATGACAGCCGCGTCGCCTTCGATCGCCACTATGTCGAGAACTGGTCGCTGTTCGAGGACGTTCGCATCATCATCAAGACCGTCCCCGCCGTCTGGATGTCACGCGGTTCTTACTGACCGCCGCGATGCCAGGCTTTCGCGGCAAGCATCATCGGGCGATGGGGCTAAAGCGGATCGGAACTTTCAGTTGAAAACAGATATGTTTGAAGCCCTTCGCAGCGGCCCGGTTTCCGGCCGGCTGCGGCGGGCGCGTTTGATGGCCACATGCGTTGCCATGTCGCTGGTCATCCCCCACATCGCCGCGGCCGACGAATACCGTCTCGGATCGCAGGACAAACTCACCATCCGCGTTGCCGAATGGCAGACGGTCGAAGGCACATTCCGTGACTGGTCGGCGGTGAATGGCGAGTACACGGTTGGCCCATCCGGCACGCTGTCGGTTCCGTTTGCCGGCGAGCTTCCGGCATCCGGCAAGACCACGTCGGAAATCGCAGCGGCGATCGGCCAGGCATTGCAACGCAAGCTCGCTCTGTCGGACAAGCCCGAAGCCTCCGTCGAAATGGCGCAGTACCGGCCATTCTACATTTCGGGCGAAGTCCAGAACCCCGGCCAATTTCCCTATGTGCCCGAGCTGACGGTGCTGAAGGCCATCAGTGTCGCCGGTGGCATCAGGCGAAACGCCGACTACGGCCCGCAGCTCGGCAAGGACCTGGTCACCGCCAAGGGCAATTTCGATATCTCTGACGACCAGCGCATTCGGCTGCTCGTCAAGCGCGCCCGCATCGATGCCGATATGGCCGGCAAAGCGAGTTTCGAGGTGCCGAAGGAGGCCGAGGGCGATCCGCGGTTGCCAGCCATCGTCGCAGACGAGATGACGATCCTGACGTCCGACCAGAAGGCGCTGAAGCTGAAGCTTGAGGCGCTCAGCGATCTGAAGGGGGTTCTGCAGTCCGAAATCGAGTCGCTGCAGAAGAAGATCGTCAACCAGCAGCAGCAGGTTGACCTGGCACAGCAGCAGCTCACCAGCATCGGCCCGCTGGCCCAGAAAGGCCTGATCGCCAACGCCCGGCTGCTCGATTCGCGGCAGTCCGTCGCCGACCTGCAGGGCAAGATCCTGGACTACGAAACGGCCATCCTCACCGCCAAGCAGGCGATCAGCAAGGCGACGCAGGACGCCATCGATGCCCAGAACACCTTGAGTTCAAATCTCGCCACCGACCGGCAGCAGACCGAAGCCGACCTCAACGAGGCCGCGCTCAAGGTGAATATGCAGAAAGGCCTGATGGCCCAGGCAAGCGATCCCTCGATGAGGTCCGCCAGTGACACCGACCAGCAACCCAGCCTGCTCTACGCACTGGTGCGGGTCGTCGACGGCAAGAGCAGCGAAATCTCGGCGAAGGAAGATACGCCGGTGCTGCCCGGCGACGTGATCAAGGTCAAGCTGGCGCCGTTGACCAGCCAGTAGCCCCCAGCCCGCAGACCCCGGAAACCCCCAGCACGATCCGGTGTTTCGATCCTTCCCGCCAGGGATGGATCCCGCCTTGCGCCAGGCCTGCCTGGGCGAAGGCTCCCAGGCGAAGCCACCTTTGGCCCGGCTTCAGCCTGCGAAACGATAAAGCGCGTCGCGTTTGAAGGGATTCATGCGACGCACTTCAAGCCTTTGTTTTTATGCATTTCAAAATTGCTGCGCAGTTTGAGCGCCATGCACTGGCTCAGGACGGGTTGGCGGCCGCCGGACCATTCACATGCCGGGGCCAGGCGGCCTCTCTCTTGGCCGCCTCGGCCTGCTCGAAAGCGGGGCTCCACCGCGTGCGGGTGACCGGCAGCCGCGCCAGCTTGAAGAAGCTGAAATACATCAGGAAGGAGCCCATGATGTAGGGGTTGAGAATCTCGACCTCGACGAAGGAGCGGATCAGGAGCAGCACCATCACGCCGAAGAGAATCACCGAATCCGCTTGCCATGCCTTGAAGATCACCGCCGAGACATGGCCATAGAGCGTGCGCAGCATGATCAGCGAGACCAGCGTCGCTCCGACGAAGCCGAGTTCGACGAGGGCTTCGATATAGGTGTTGTGGAAATGGAAGCCGGTGCGGGTGGTGATGTAGAATTCGTTCCACAGCCGCTCGGCTTCGGCGAAGCCCTGCACCCAATAGGCGGCATAGCCGAGGCCGAGAATCGGTGCTTTCTGCACGGCGTTCCAGCCCTGCTCCCACAGATAGGTCCGCCCGGTGAGCGTCGAATCCTTGCCGAAGAGGCCAAGGACGAAGTCCATCAGCCCGAGATTCAAGGCGACGAAGGCAACCACGACCAGCAGGCCGGCGCCGATCAGGAAGATCACCCGCCGATAGCGCCGCGACAGCAGCTTGCTCATGGTAAGAAGCGCGACTAGCGCCAGGACCGCCGGTATCGAGGCCATCGAGGTGGCGGAATGCGCAATGACCAGCAGATAGGCCGACAACAGCACGATAGGCACCGCCAGGATGACGCTCCGCCAGCCGCGCCTGTAAAAAGCAACGAAAACGACGCAGAAGTAGATGCCGAGCGAGGCGACAAAGCCAATCTGGTTCTTGGAGGCGAAAGCGCCGACGAAGTTGTAGGTACCGTCGAGAACGTCCTCGGAATAGTTTCCGACCCGCAGCGAATAGAGCAGGACGACAAATATCCCGATCAGGGCGCCTATGGTCAATGTGCGCACACTGACGGTGCGCGCCGCGACGTAGGCGCAGGCGATATGGGAAAAATACTGGATCGACGTCCTCGCCGTGACGCCGGGCGCCTGCGACCAGAAGACCGAGAAGCAGACATAGGCGGCAAACAGCAGTGGCAGCCAGGCACTGGACAGGTGCCGCAGGAACCGCCGGTAGTCGACCAGGATGAGCGGCAGCCAGACCGCGTAGTAGGCGAGGATCAGGATCTGGCCGAAAATGACCGAATAGGAAAATGCCCAGATCGAGACGGCAACGGCAAAACTGCCATAGACCGAATTCTTCTCGGGATCGACCAGCAGGGACTTTGGAATCTTCATCTCAGAGTCCCGCCGGCGCGACCCAAGGCCGGCAGGCCGTGGGCCAGTCGGCATATCCGCAAACAAGGGCGTGCAATAAACGGCGTCTCCATTGTGCAGTGCAATATAACCTATCGCGCCCGGCGCTCAATGGCAAATCCGGTCACCTTGTCTTACAGCGAGGCGATTGCCGAGATCAGGCCGGCGCTTGTCCGGTCACAGCTGCCTGGATCAGCGCTACCACAGTGCTCCGCCGGTGATCTGTATGTTTTCCATGGTGATGCCCTTGGCCAGCTCCGAGCACAGGAAGACGGCAAGAGCCGCGATCTCCTGTGGCTGCAGCAGGCGCTGCTGCGGGTTGCCGCTGGCGATTTCGGCCATGGCTTGCTCCGCCGTGCGCCCCTTGCCTTCGCGCTCGACGACCTGCGCCACGTTGCGGCGCATCAGTTCGGTCTCGACCCAGGTCGGGCTGATCATGACGCAGGTGACGCCATGCGCCGCCCCTTCCAGCGCCACGCAGCGGGTCAGGCCGAGCAGGCCGGCCTTGGAAGCGCAATAGGCCGGGTTGTCCTTCCAGCCGACGGAGGCGGCGGTCGAGCCGATGTTGACGATACGGCCCCAGCCGCGCCCGATCATGCCGGGCAGCACGGCACGGGTGACGCGGAAGGCGCCGTTCAGATTGGTGTCGACGATCTTGTCCCACAGCGCGTCGGAGTGGCCGCAGACCGGCTGCTCGGCGGTGGTGCCGGCGGCGTTGACCAATATGTCGGCGGGGCCGATAGCGGCTTCGGCTTCCGCCGCGAAACCGTTGGTGACGTCGCTGTCGCGCACGTCGAGATGGGCGGCGTGAACCCTGGTGCCATGGGCGGCAAGAGCTGCGCGCACGCGTTCGATTTCGTCGGCGCCGGGATAATAGGCGGCATCGGATTTGTCGGCGCCGGCGGGCGCAATGTAGGAGCCGACGGCGACATTGGCGCCAGCCTCAGCCAGTGCCGTGGCAATGGCAAAGCCCATTCCGGAAAACCCGCCGGTGATGATCGCGCTGCGGCCGGAAAGGTTTGTCATCAGGCGTGGTCTCCAAGACAATTCGGTGCAGGCAGCCAGGCTACCTTGCCTGCAACGCGGCTCACAAGATCACTGCCGTCAAAGTGGTTTGCCCAGCCATTCGCGATAAAAGCCTTCGAGATCGGGTTCGAAATCATGCACGATCGGATATCCCGGCGCCGCCGCCTCGACCTCGTGCAAGGTACCGCACTGCGGGCAGATGAATTCGCGGATTTCCATCCATTCGGGATCGGGAAGATCGCTGTTCGGATAGATCTCGCGCAGGGATTGCTCGGTGTTGCGCACGTTGATGGCGGCGTTGAGCTTCCAGTTCTTGCGGTAGTCGCCGAAGGAGTGGCCGCACTCGCAGCGGGTTATCCGCTCATCGCCGCTCTGGCAGATGAACAGGTGATCCGAGACCGGCAGCAGGATCGGATCCTTCCAGGCCACACGGTCCTGATAGACGGCGACCATCTTGAAGAAGCGGTCATCGTCCTTGTAGGCACTCATGATGCGCCGCGTCTGCAGCCAGGGCAGCTGGCCGGTAGCCAGATCGCGGATGACTTCCTTGCTGTACGAGGTCATGGCTTTGCTCCCGGCGTGAAGATATACTTGGCGTCGACGTTCCAGAAATCACTGAAATCCTTGGTGAAGCGCGACGACAGCTTGATCGCGCTGGCGTACATTTTCTTCACCTCAGGCGCGAAGTCGGCCTTTTCGACCCTGCCTCGCTCGGTGGCGATCCAGTCCGCCACCGGGATTGCTTTCGCCAGCCGCTCTTTGCGCATGGCGGCACGACGCGTCACGGTCGCATCGATATCGGCTTTGGGATAACCGTCCTCATCGTCCTTCAGCACGATGCCGAACACGCTGTCCGCCGCTTCGCGGGTGAGAAAACCGTTCTCGACATCCCAGGCCGTCTTGATCGGATCGCGCTCCAGCACGTCGCCGTAGCCGCCGCCGCCATTGTAGGAATGGCTGAAGATATCGCCCTCCTTGTGCGGCGAGGTGATGTAGGGGCCCTCGACCACGACATGGTCGCCGCCAATGTTCTTCTCATAGTCCGACACAAGCGGGTCGATGCCTGGCGCATGCGCCAGCGGTTCGCCCCTGGCCGCCAGTTCATGGATGTTGGAATTGCGCACGGCGCGGTGCTTCTGGCAGGTCGGCGCCGGATAGCCGCCGCACATGCCGCCATTGTCGAACACGCGCGAAGAGTGCTCCGAGGTGTGGAGCCGCAGATGCGGGGTCTTGTTGATCAGCCAGGTCGAGACGAAGGAACAGCCGCCGCGATATTTGCCGGCGCCGCCGGAATTCGGCACGATCGAGCGGCCGATATAGACCATCGGCATCGACTGTTCCCAGACCTCGATGTTGCCCATGTCGGATTCCGGGTTCCAGCCGACATAGGCGGTGTCGAGGCCATCCTTGATGGCCAGAGCGCCGGAGCCGGCGGCGGCGCATTCGAAGTGTGCCATGCCGAACGGTGTGCCGTACTGGCTTTCGCCGCCCATCTCGATCATCGGGCTGTTGACCTGGCCGACGAAGGCCTCCTCGACGAAACCACGGGCAATGAAGCTGCGCGACAGCAGCCGCTGGAACACGCCATAGGCCGGCAGCAGCAGCGCCCATGATGTGGCTGTCGCCACCATCTCGTTGTCGGGGTTGGTCCAGGTGCCGTGCGGCAGTTTCAGCTCGGTCGCCATCCAGGCGCCGTCATTGACCAGGCCTTCGAAATTCATGTGCTGGGTCAAGGTCACGAACATGCCGCCATCCATGCCGGCCGGCGTGCAGTTCATCGAATGGTAGCCCCAGGGCTGGGTGCCCTCGAAGTCCATGGTGATCTTGCCGTCGGTGGTGATCTCCATCTCGATCGGGATGTTGTAGAGCCAATCCGGATCGCCGAGCAGCTGGAAGCCGGGCTTGCCTGCCGTGACGTGGCCATAGAAGGTGTGGCCGCGATAGATGCCGGGCACGGTGAGCTGGCGGGTGCGGGCAAGCTGCGCGCGGCGGCCTTCCTCGATGAACTCCTTCGACACCTTCATCCAGTAGTCGAGGCCGATCTCGGAGATCAGCTGCTTGACGCTTTCGCGCATGTCGATGCAGGAGGCGACCTTGGCCTTCTCGTCCAGCACCCAGTAGATCGGCATGCGCAGATTGCGCTCGCAGCGGATGACGTAGTCGCGGCGGATCTCGTCGTTCTCACCAATCTTTTCGGCGCATACGAACAGGCCTTCGGTGAAGCGCTCCTGCGCCAGGCAGACGTCGCCGCCGGGCGTGATGCCGCCGGCCTCGAGCTCGTGGCAGACGGCACCGGCCCAGCCGACCAGGGTGCCCTCATGGAAGATCGGCACCACGTCCATGACGTCGGGCACCTGCACGGTGCCGATGAAGGCATCGTTGTTGGCGAAGATATCGCCTTCGCGGATGCGCGGGTTTTCCTCGTAATTGTTCTTGATCATCCATTTGATGAAGCGGCTCATCGTGTGGACATGCACCATTATCCCGTTGGACAGCGCGATGGCGTCGCCCTCGGGAGTGTAGATGGCGACCACCATCTCGCCGACCTCGCGCACGCCAGGCGAGGCCGAGATGCGCCGGGCCATTTCACGTGCCGAGACGCAATAGGCGCGCAGCTTGGTGTGCAGGGTCTCGAATTTCAACGGATCCTGGTTGCGCAGCGTGAGTTCCGTGATGCCGTCATAGCAGCCGGTCTCTTCCATCAGCCGCTCGGAATCGAGCAGTCTTTCGCGAAGGCGCAGGGCCGAGGCAGGTTTGTCCAACATGGCGATCGCCCTCTCAAGCGTGGGTGTAGTGCAGCAGCGTCCATTCATCGACATGGACGCGATCTTGCGGGTGGACGACGAGCGTCGTGGCGGGATGTTCGATGATGGCGGGCCCGATCACCTCATGGCCGGGTTGCAAGAGATCCATCTCGTAGAGGTTGGCCTTGTGCCAGCGCCCACCGATATAGGCCTCGCGCACGCCCTTGTGGGCGGCAGCCGGATTGGAGGCACCGAGCGGCCGCTTGAGCAGCACCGGCTTGACCTTGTCGGCGGTGGCGATCAGGCCGAGTTCGGTGATGGTGAACCCGGCCTCGCCATAGCGCGACACGCGGTGGTTGACCTTGGCATAGACCGCCTCGAACTCGTCGAGCACCTTGCGCATGTCGTCGGCCGAATTGACTTCGGCGAGCGGCGCCATCACTTCGACGTCCTCGAGCTGGCCGGTGTAGCGCATCATCAGGAACGGCACGGTCCTGATCTTTTCGCGCGCGTGGCCGTCGGCGATCATCTCGTCGACCGCGGCCTTGGTCAGATCGTTCCAGACCGTGGTGACCTTGGCGCCGAAAGCGGCAAGCGTCGGCTCGTCGGCGCGCGAGGGGATGTCGTGCTGCGTCGACACCGAATGCCGGCGCATGAAATCGGCCGTGGTGCAGCCGAAGGCGGAGAAGGCGGCGGCGAACTGGAAGGTGATGATGTCCTTGAAGCCGATGCCCCTGGAGCAGCCGGCCAGATGCAGCGGGCCAGAGCCGCCATAGGACAGCAGCGTGAATTCCGACGGATGGATGCCCTGGCCCGAGATGACGCGGCGCAGCGCGTTGTTGGCGTCGGCCTCCAGCATGTCGATCATGCCTTCGGCGGCCTCCTCGACACCGACGCCGAGCACGTTGGCGCACTTTTCCTCGAAAGCCTTGCGGGCCTTCTCGACCTGCAGCACGACCTTGCCGCCGAGGAAGTAATACGGGTTCAGCCGACCGAGAATGGCGTCGCAATCGGCGATGGTCGGCTCGGTACCGCCCTTGGCGAAGCAGATCGGGCCGGGATCGGAGCCGGCGCTTTCCGGCCCTAGGCTGACTTTTTTGGTCAGCGGATCGACCTTGAGGATCATGCCGGCGCCGGCACCAATGGTGTCGAGATGCAGCGTCGGCACGTTGAGTTTGAAACGGTCCATCAGCGGCTCGTTCTCGATCCGCGTCTGGCCGCGCGTGATGACCCCCATGTCGAAGGAAGTGCCACCCATGTCCGAGCAGATCAGCGAGTCATTGCCGATCAGCTTGCCGACATAGGCCGCACCGAGAATGCCGCCGATCGGGCCTGAGATCATGGTTTCATGCAGGCGCGGATGATTGATCGAGGTCAGGCCGCCGAAGGAGAGCAGCGTCTGCACCCCATATTTGAAGCCGTATTTCTTCGAGACGTCCTCGATCCCCTTGAGCTGCTTGCGGCCGCGCGAGGTGGCGTAGGCCTCGATCAGCACCGAGTTCAGCCGCGACTGCTCGCGGATGACAGGGCGGACTTCGTGGCTGGTGTAGACGGTGATCTCGGCGCCGGCCTTCTCGATCTCCTCGCGGCAGATCTCGGCAATGCGCTTCTCGTGCACCGGATTGACGTGCGAGAAGATCGTCATGATGCAGATCGCCTCGACCTTGTCGGCGATCAGCTTTTTCGCGGCCGCCGCGACCTCATGCTCGTAGAGCGGCAGCACGATGTCGCCGAACTGGTCGATGCGTTCGGTAACGCCATGGGTACGGCGGCGCGGCACCAGCGGATCGGGATGATGGTGGGTGACCGCATGCAGCCGGTCGGCGTAGGAATAGTCGGCCCAGGCCTGCAGGCCGCGACCCATCAGGATCATGTCCTCGAGGCCCTTGGTGGTGATCAGGCCGAGCCGGCGCCCGGTGCGCGACAGCAGCGTGTTGAGCATGCCGGTACCGGAATAGAGCACGACATTGACGCCGGAAAACAGCTGCTCCAGCGAGATGCCCCAGGCGTCCGCCGCGTCCTCGGCCGAAGCGAGGAAACCTTCGGCTTCGTTCTTCGGCGTGGTCGCCGACTTGCCGATCTTGAAGTGGCCGTCCTGATCGACAAGGATCGTGTCGGTCATGGTGCCGCCGGCGTCGATACCGATGACAATTGGATTGCCAATGATTGGCGAATTGCCAACGATGGGGCTGGTGAGGTTGGGCTGGGTCACGGTCGCCTCGGAATCTGGTCTAAGTTGTCGCTAGGCTAGATTCGACGGGTGGCCTCGCGCCATATGCCTAAAGACACAATGACGGGCTGACCGACATCGCCGAGAAAAGGGCATGCGCATGGGGACCATCTGGGCGCCGCTCGCCAAAGCGATCGCCGCCACCGGCACGGACAGGCATGTCGATTGCCTGATCGACCTGATCGGCGCGGACATCGCGCACGACCTCGTCACCGTGACGCGCTATTCGGCGACGCAGACACCGGAATTCGTCAAGCACCGGCGCTTCTCGGACGAGATGGTGCAGCGCTATCTCGCCAGCTACTACGTCTTCGACCCGTTCTATGCCTCGTGGCGGCGCGAGCGAAGGCTCGGCATCATGCCGCTGAAGCGGCTTGCCGACGACGCGGCCAAGCGCGGCCAGTACATAGCCGGCTTCCTGGCGCAGTCGGAAATCTGCGACGAGGTTGGCATCATGCTGGCCGATGGCGGCGACTGGTGCCTCGGCATCTTCCTCGACCGCTCGACCACCGCATTCAAGGACAGCGAGATCGCCCTGCTGGACGAGCGGCTGCCGGTGTTCGAGGCGTTGCATGCGCTCGACATCAAGGCGCGCGGAACCGAGTTCTCCCGCACCTCAGCACCGACCGGCCCCGGTGCCTCGCCCCGGCAGGAGCCGACCATCCCGGCAAGCCTGTGGCCGGAACTGTCGCTGCGCGAGCGGGAACTGGTCCAGCTGATCCTGGCCGGCCACCCGACGGCGAACATCGCCGAGCGCCTCGGCATCACCGTCGGCACCGTGAAGAACCATCGCCGCCGCATCTACGAAAAACTCGACATCACCACCGAGCGGGAACTGTTCCTGCAGTTCTTCCAGCACCAGGTGGACCGATAGATGCTCCTGCGTCGACGTGCCTTTCCGTCGGTGGCGATGTGACAGCGCCATCCACCGGACCATTCCCTGCGTCGGCGGATACAGCTACAATTCTGCGTGACGGGGGCAACGAAGGGAGCGCTACACGCGTATGATTGCCAACGCCCGAATCGACGAGAACGCAAGAAAGATATGGGAAAGCCATGAGACCGAGTGACTGTTCGGCATGCGCGATGACCTGCCATGGGCTCGCCATGCGACCGGCGGAACCTGCAGCGGTCAGGCTGGAGTGTGCATCGTTTGCTTAGGGCCGAACCCGCCGCGCTGTCCGATGACGAGCTTCTGGATCGCTACCAGCGTGCGGCCTTCGACTATTTCCTGGAGAATGTGAACGCGGAGAACGGGCTGGTCGCCGATACGTCGCGGCCGAATTCGCCGGCCAGCATCGCCGTCGTCGGTTTCGCCCTGTCCTGCTATCCGATTGGCGTCGAGCGCGGCTGGATGACACGCGAGGCGGCGGTGAAACTGACCCTTGCTGCACTGCGCTTCTTCTCGACCTCCACGCAAGGCAATGGCGACGACGTCACCGGCCACAAAGGCTTCTACTACCACTTTCTCGACATGCGGACCGGCCTGCGCGTCTGGCGCTGCGAACTGTCGATGGTGGATACGGCATTGCTGATCGCCGGCGTGCTGGTGGCGGGCGCCTATTTCTCCGGTGACGATGACGAGGAAACCGAAATCCGCCGGCTGGCCGAGACACTCTACCGGCGTGTCGACTGGCGGTGGGCGCAAGGCAGCAGTCCGACCTTGCGGCAGGGCTGGAAGCCGAAGAGCGGCTTTCTCCACTATGGCTGGGAAGGCTACAACGAAGCGACGATCCTCTATGTGCTGTCGATGGCCTCGCCCGACAGCCCGACCTCCGGCGACAGCTACGAAGGTTGGACGGCCACCTACCAGTGGGAAAACATCTACGGCTACGACGTGCTCTATGGCGGACCGCTGTTCATGCACCAGTTCTCGCATGCCTGGATCGATTTCGCCGGCATCCGCGACGCTTTCATGCGCGAGAAGAATTCGGACTATTTCGAAAACAGCCGCCGCTCGACCTACCTCCACCGCGACTATGCGCGACACAACCCCTATGGCTATGGGGGTTACGACGAGAACCTGTGGGGACTTTCGGCAGGCGACGGGCCCGGCGGCTTTCGCACCAGCGTGGAGCGTCAGCGTCGCCGGTTTTCCGGCTATGCCGCGCGTGGCGCTCCGTTCGGGCCGGATGACGGGACGATCGCCCCATGGTCCTACCCCGCGTCACTGCCTTTCGCGCCGGAGATCTGCCTGGCGGCGCTGCGCCATCTCGGGGATCGCTACCCCGAGGTGGTCGACAATTTCCGGCTGCCGAGCGGCTTCAACCCGACACTGGCGAACCGGCGAAAATTCGGCCGCAACGGTTGGGTGTCGGAAGGCCACTACGGTCTGGACCAGGGCATTGTGGTGATGATGATCGAGAACCACCGCTCGCGCCTGGTCTGGAAACTGATGCGCTCCAACCAGCACATCCGTCGCGGCTTGCGCAAGGCGGGCTTCACGGGTGGATGGCTGTCGAGGGATGACGGCGATGGCGCGTGACCGGACTGCCGCCTTCCCTGTCGACCGCAATGACGTCGAGCTGATCCAGCACGCCCATCCACCGCACTGGAAGAACCCGGAGCCGGACGGTCCCTACAACCTCGTCGTTATCGGCGCCGGGCCGGCCGGGCTGACCGCCGCCCGCGACGCGGCCGGCCTCGGCGCAAAGGTCGCGCTGATCGAGCGCAACCTGATCGGCGGAGCCTGCGTCAATGTCGGCTGCATCCCGTCGAAGTCGGTCATCCGCACGGCCAGGCTCTATGCCGATATGCGCGATGCCGAAAGTTTTGGCGGCGACACGCCGGACCGTCTTCACGTCGACTTCCAGCGGGCCATGAGGCGGATGCGGCAAATCCGGCAGCGGATCAGCCGCGCCGATTCGGCCGCGACCATCGCCTCGGAAGGCATCGATGTCTTTTTCGGCGAAGCGCGGTTTGCCGGACTGGACGCGGTCATGGTCGCCGGCAAGACGCTGCGTTTCAAGAAGGCGCTGGTCGCGACAGGTGCCCGTGCGAGCCTGCCGACGATTCCGGGGCTGGCCGAAGCCGGTTATCTCAGCAACGAGACCGTGTTCAACCTCACAGCCTGCCCGCCACGGCTTCTGGTCATCGGCGGCGGGCCGCTCGGTTGCGAGGCGGCGCAGGCCTTCTGCCTGCTGGGTGCGAAAGTCATCCTGGCCCAGCGGGACCCGATGTTCCTGCCCGGCGAGGAGCGCGACGCCGCCCAGGTCCTTTCGGATGCGCTGGCGCGCGAAGGGGTCGAGGTTCGGCTCAACACCGAGGTTGTGGCGGTACGGACGGCAGGCGGCAAGAAGCTCGCCGACCTGCTGCGGGACGACGACACGACGACGATTTCCGTCGACGAGATCATCACCGGCATCGGCCGTTCGCCCAATGTCGACGGTCTCGACTTGGAAAACGCCGGGGTGGCATACGATGCCAACGGCATCAAGGTCGACGATTATCTGCGGACCACAAATCCGCGCGTCTATGCGGCGGGCGATGTCTGCCTCGACTACAAATTCACCCATATCGCGGAGGCAACGGCCCGCATCGTCGTGCAGAACGCCCTGTTCCTCGGGCGCAAGAGGGTGAGCCAGCTGGTCGTGCCGTGGTGCACCTATACCGATCCGGAAATTGCCCATGTCGGCCTCTATCCGGCACAGGCGCGCCAGGATGGCATCCCGGTCAAGACCTATACGGTGCTGATGCACGACGTCGCGCGTGCGGTCATGGACGGCGAGGAGGAGGGCTTTGTCAAAATCCACGTCAAGGAAGGGTCGGATCGCATCCTGGGTGCCACGGTCGTCGCCAGCCATGCAGGCGAGATGATCAATGCGGTGTCGCTCGCCATCAAATCCGGTATGGGACTGCACGCGCTTGCCGACGTCATCCATCCCTTCCCGACGCAGGCACGAGGCATAAAGATGGCCGGAGACGCTTACCGGCGAACCCGGTTCACCTCGCTGTGGAAGCGGTTGTCGGCGCGCTGGCTGGCGTGGTCCAGGCGGTGACCCCTGTGGCCCGCCGCCATGTTGCTGCACCAGACATCCAATGTATATCCGCCGCTTGACGAAAGCGCCGTTCAGCTAAACAAGTCGAACCCCTTTTGTGATTGCGGAACGGTCTGGAATGCCGTCTGGAACAGAGCCTCGGAGCGCCGAACGGCGTGTGCTGGTCGTGTCGCACGATCCGGCCTTTCCGCCGCAGTCCGGCACCGATCTGCGCAACCACCGCAATGCCGTGGCGGCAGCGGCGTTCGGACCCGTCTGCCTGGCATCGGTGCGGCCGCAGGCTGTGAAAGCAGTCGATCCGTCGATCCGCATCGAGGCCCTGTCGAACGAAGGCGAAGCTCGTACCGGTTCGATCGGCTGGTGGCGCATAAGGGCAGAACATCGCATTTCGCGCTCTGCCCTGACGCGGCTCGAGGCCCTCGTTCGAGACTTCCGCCCGGACACAATTGTGGTCGAGGGCATAGGCCTGTTCAAGCTGCTGCAGCCTTTGAGACCCCTGGCGAAACAGCTCATCCTCGACATGCACAATGTCGAGTCCGACCTGGCGGGACAATTGCATCGCGCCGACAAGGCGCGATCCGCCGCGGCCAGGCTTGCCACGGCCATTGCCATCAGGCGCCTCGAAGGAAAGGCGCTTTCCCTCGTCGACAGGGTATGGGTCTGCTCGAACGAGGACCGCGCAAGGCTGATGACCCTTTTCCCGCACAAGGTGCCGGTCGACGTCGTTCCTAACGGAATTCCCCACACCGGCGATATCCCCGAAACGCTGCGCGCCCAGGATGCGGCTGACAATGACTCTCCGGTGATCCTGTTCGTCGGCCATCTCGACTATCCGCCAAATGTCGATGCCGCCAAGAGATTAGCCGGCATCATATTTCCTCGAATCCAGGCGGCTTTTCCGGCGGCGACGCTGATTATTGCCGGGCGCAGGCCGAAGCCTGCAGTGCGGGCGCTGGCCGGATTGCAAGGGGTGGAGCTCGTCGAAGACCCGGAAACCATGGCGCCGCTCCTGTCCAGGGCGCATCTTACCATCATCCCGCTTGTGGCAGGCGGCGGCACGCGCATCAAGATCCTGGAGGCGATGGCCTGGGGCGTGCCGGTAATCGCGACACCGCTGGCGGCAGAGGGGCTTGGCTTTGTCGAGAACCAGGAGCTGCTGCTGTCGGTTTCCGATGAAGTGCTTGCCGACATGGCGGTCGGACTTTGCCTGGACGCTGAACGCAGAGCAAAGCAACGCATCCGCGCACATCAGGCGGTCTGGGCCAGGTTCGGTCCGCGAGCCATCCGCAACGCCGTTCGCGACGGGCTGGGGCTGGACGAGGCTGGTGGGTGATTGAGGCGCAGAAGCGCAGGCTTCAGTCGTGCAGTTCCCGCGCTATCGGCGGGCCGACCGAAAAGCCGGAGAACGTGACCTCAAAACCTTCGCGTTGCGGCGAACAGCACATCATGCCGACATCGACCACCTTCGAGATCGGAAAATAGGCGAGCCGCACCGGCTTCCAGCGGCCGTCGGAAGCATCGAGATACTGGATGCGGATCGTCTCGGCATGACGGGTCAAGCGGATCCGCACACCGTGCGGGCTGGCTGGAATGGTGGCCAGCGACCAGTCCGAGGCATCGTTGGTGACGACGACGGAAAAATACATAACGCCGTCGGTGTATTCGATACCGGCCTTGATCCAGTGCGTTTCGCTGAGCCGGACCATCAATCCGGCCTGATCGTAGAGCACCTCGTAGCGCCCTTCGACAGTGACTTCGGCGGTGAAATCGCCCTCGACCTTACGGTAGAGGAAGTGGCCGTTGTCGCGCCAGAAATCGTAGAAGGTCTCGCGCCAGAAATCGGTCTCCTTGCCGGTGCGCACACGAACTGTATCGCCGTCGATGGCATGGTGCGGCGGCGGATTGAGCCAGGTCAGGTCTCGCAATGTCATCGCCGCGCGCCGGTCCGGTGTTCTTGATGTTGCCGTATCGCCGGCATGATCGGCAGGGTGGCCGATCAGCCTGCGAAGGTATAGGCGGTCTTCACCGTGGTGTAGAATTCCATGGCATAGCGGCCCTGTTCGCGCGGGCCGTAGCTCGACCCCTTGCGGCCGCCGAAGGGAACATGGAAATCGACGCCCGCCGTCGGCAGGTTGACCATCACCATGCCGGCCTCCGAATTGCGCTTGAAGTGCGTGGCGTGCTTGAGGCTCGTGGTGCAGATGCCCGAGGTCAGCCCGAAGGGCGTGTCGTTGGCGACGGAAAGCGCCTCGTCATAGTCCTTGACGCGGATGACGCTCGCCACAGGGCCGAAAATCTCCTCGCGCGAGCTGCGCATGGCATTGGTGGCTTCGGTCAGCAGGGCCGGGTTGAGATAGAAGCCGGGCGTCTTGCGGTCGAGCCGTTCGCCGCCGAAGGCGAGCGTGGCGCCTTCCCTGACGCCGATGGCAATATAATCCTCGTCCTGCTTCAATTGGGTCGCGTCGACGACCGGGCCGATCTGGGTCTGCGCGTCGAGAGCGTCGCCGACGACCAGCTTGCCCATGCGATCCTTGAGGGCATCGACAAAACGGTCATGGATGGCGTCGGTCACGATCAGCCTGGACGAAGCCGTGCAGCGCTGGCCGGTCGAGAAGAAGGCACCGTTGAGCGCACAATCGACGGCGACCGCAAGGTCGGCATCGTCAAGCACGACCAGCGGGTTCTTGCCGCCCATTTCGAGCTGGAACTTGCGCATGTGCTCGACGCTTGCGGCGGCGACGCGCTTGCCCGTGCCGACCGAACCGGTGAAGCTGATAGCGTTGACATCTGGACTGTCGAGCATGGCCTGACCAACGACCGAGCCCTTGCCCATGACGAGATTGAGCACGCCCTTCGGCAGGCCGGCGCGATGCAGGATGTCGACGATGGACCAGGCGCTCTCGGGAACCAGCTCCGCCGGCTTGAAGACGACCGTGTTGCCATGGGCGAGCGCCGGAGCGATCTTCCAGGCCGGAATGGCGATCGGGAAATTCCACGGCGTGATGATGCCGACCACGCCGACGGCTTCCCGGGTGATCTCGACGCCAACGCCCGGCCGCACGCTTGGCACGACCTCGCCTGACAAGCGCAATGTTTCGCCGGCGAAGAAATCGAATATCTGGGCGGCGCGAATGGTCTCGCCGATGCCTTCGGCCAGTGTCTTGCCTTCCTCACGCGCCAAATTGCGGCCGATCTCGTCCTTGCGCGCCATAATCTCGTCCGAGGCCTTTTTCAGCACTGCGTGGCGCGCCAGCGGACCAGACCGGGACCATGCCGGAAACGCGGCCTTTGCGGCAGCGATTGCCTGCCCCGCCTGCGCGGCACCCGCCGAGGCATAGTCGCCGACGACATCGCCGGTGTCCGAAGGGTTGATGTTGCGGGAGCCGGCGTCGCCGACCCATTCGCCATCGATTAGGTTCTGTCGAAACAGGGTCATGTCTTGTCTTCCTGCTGGTTGGCCGCGCGGCGGCGTCTGTCTGAATTGGTATTTGCCAGACAATTGCCTTTCGGGAAAGCATGCAGTGGGCTGGCCGCCCGCGACAAAATCCCAGGCCTGGCATCATGCCGATGGCGCGGCGGCGACAGCGCCATACGTGAGGCATCATCCGGGCCAGGCCGAATTGACCTGGACAGAAGTGTCCATAGCCTTGATTTGCCTGATGCAGCGTGTCATGCGTCGTGCCTATGGAAGCCACAGATACGACGATCCAGCGCGCCGGCGCCACCGGAAACATCAAGGCCACCCGCGAAGACTGGCTCAAGCTTGCGCTCGAAACGTTGATCTCGGATGGTGTCGAACGCGTCCGCGTGCTGACCCTTGGCCAGAAGCTCGACGTCTCGCGCTCCAGCTTCTACTGGTATTTCAAGAGCCGTCAGGACCTGCTCGACCAGTTGCTGGACTACTGGCGGCAGACCAACACCAGGTTCATCGTCGAACGCGCCAGACGGCCCTCCGCGACCGTGATCCGCGGGGTAATGAGCATCTTCGAGTGCTGGGTGGACGAAAGGCTGTTCGATCCGCAGCTCGATTTCGCGATCAGGGCCTGGGCCCGTCGCTCGCCTGCCATCAGGCGCGCGCTCGACGAGGCCGATGAGGAGCGCGTCGATGCCATTCGCGACATGTTCGTGCGTCACGGCTATGACGAAGAAGACGCGTTCGTGCGCGCCCGCGTGCTCTATTTCATGCAGATCGGCTATTACTCCCTCGAACTCAACGAGCCAATGAGCAGCCGCCTGGCTCAGGTCGCCTTGTATCTGCGCAGCTTCACCGGCCAGGAGCCTTTGGCAGAGGATGTCGAGGCGTTCTCGCGCTACGTCGAGGAGACGATTTCGCGCAAACGCTAGCACCTATCCACTACGTGCACGATGGACAGGCGTACTAGACATATATGTACAATACCATTACGCTTTAAACTGAGAGAGCAGCTTGCCCGGCACGCCATGACCAGAATTTATTCCGCTTTGTCGCTCTTCAAGGAGGGTCTGGTCGGCCAGACCGGCTGGCAGCCCGCTTGGCGATCGCCCGAACCGAAGCCATCCTATGACGCGATCGTCATTGGCGGCGGCGGCCATGGGCTGGCGACAGCTTACTACCTGGCAAGGAACCATAATATCAGCCGGGTTGCAGTGCTGGAAAAGGGCTGGATCGGTGGCGGCAACACCGGCCGCAACACCACCGTGGTACGCTCCAATTACTATTATCCGGAAAGCGTAGAGCTCTATGGGCTGGCGCACCGGCTCTACGAGGGGTTGTCCAGGGATCTGAACTACAATGTCATGCTGTCGCAGCGCGGCATGGTCAATCTTTGTCACAGCACCGCCGAAATGGAGGTTGGGGCGCGCACCGTCAACGCCATGCAGATCAACGGAATCGATGCGGAGCTGTTTTCGCCCGAGGATGTGCGCCGGGTGGCGCCGATCTACAATTTCTCAACCGATGCGCGCTTCCCGGTGTTCGGCGGCATCTGGCAAGGCCGGGCCGGTACGGCGCGCCATGACGCGGTCGCCTGGGGTTACGCGCGGGCGGCGAGCCGGCTCGGCGTCGACATCATCCAGAACTGCGAGATCACCGATTTCATCATCGAGGGCGGCCGCTGCCGCGGCGTCCAGACGACGCGGGGCGCGATCCGTGCCGACCGCACCGGCATGGCGGTCGCCGGACATTCCTCGGTGCTGGCGGCCAAGGCCGGCTTTCGCCTGCCGATCAACTCCTACGCGCTGCAGGCCTGCGTTTCCGAACCGGTCAAGCCGATCCTCGACACGGTGGTGCTGTCGCCCGGCACAGGCGTCTATGTCAGCCAGTCGGACAAGGGCGAGATTGTCATCGGCGGCGGGCTCGACCGCATCCCCTCCTATGCGCAGCGCGGCAATCTGCCCTCCTTGGAGACGGTGATTGCCGGCGTGCTGGAGATGTTCCCGATCTTCGGCCAGTTGAAGCTGATGCGGCAATGGGCAGGGATCGTCGATGTCGTGCCGGACTCCTCGCCCATCATCAGTGAATCGCCATTGCCCGGCCTGTTCCTCAATTGCGGCTGGGGCACGGGGGGCTTCAAGGCCATCCCCGCCGGCGGCACGCTGCTGGCGCAATTGCTGGCAACAGGCAAGCACAACGACATCAGCCGTCCGTTCGACCTGGATCGCTTCGCCAGTGGGCGGCTGATCGACGAAGCGGCCGGCTCTGGCATCGCGCATTAAGAGGACTTTATGCAGCTTTTCCCTTGCCCGTTCTGCGGCCCGCGCGACGAGACCGAGTTCCACTATGGCGGCGATGCCGGCAACACGCGGCCGGATGGCGTCGATGTGTCGGTCGGGCGCTGGGCTGATTACCTCTATCTGCGTTCCAACCCGAAAGGCACCGCGCGCGAAATCTGGGTGCATATGAACTGCGGCGAGTTCTTCGTCATGGAACGTGACACCGTCACCCACACGGTGGTGTCCTCAACCGCTCTTGGTGGGGAGCACGCGGCGTGACCGCCTCGCGCCTCGCCACCGGCGGTAGCGCCATCGACCGGTCGCGGCCGATCCGCTTCAGCTTCGACGGCGCCACCGTGCACGGCTTTGCCGGTGACACCATCGCTTCGGCGCTGCTGGCCGGCGATGTCGCGGTCGTCGGCCGCAGCTTCAAGTATCACCGGCCGCGCGGCATCTGGGGCGCCGGCGTCGAGGAACCGAACGCACTGGTCGACATCGGCGGCAGCGTGCCGGCGACGCCGAACACGCGGGCCACGACCGAGGCGGCGCGCGACGGGCTGGTGGCGAAAAGCGTCAACGCCACGCCAACCGCACTGGCCGACCGCAACGCCTTCCTCGATCGCTTCTCCCGCTTCATTCCAGCGGCGTTTTACTACAAGACCTTCATGTGGCCCGACTGGCACATGTTCGAGCCGCGCATCCGCGCCATGGCGGGACTGGGCACGGTCGATACGGACTGGACATCGCAGGGCACAGCCGACCAGATCAACCACCATTGCGACGTGCTGGTGGTGGGCGCGGGACCGGCCGGGTTGGCGGCGGCAAGGCTGGCGGCCGGCGCGGGTCTCACCGTCACGCTGGTCGACGACCAACTGAGGCCAGGCGGATCGCTCGGCCACCGGACTGGTGAGATCGACGGCAAGCCGGTCGCCGACTGGATCGAGGAGGTGGTTGCGGAGCTTGCCGCGGCCGGTCACCTGGTCCTGTCTTCGACCACCGCCTTCGGCGTCTACGACCACAATCTGGTCGGCCTGAACCAGCGCCATCGCGACGGACGGCCGGACACGCTGTGGCGGGTCAGGCCGCGCCAGATCGTGCTGGCGACCGGCGCCATCGAGCGGCCGCTGCCCTTCGCCAACAACGACCTGCCGGGCATCATGTCGGCGGATGCCGCACTCGCCTATCTCAGGCGGCATGCGGTGCTGGTCGGCCGCAGGATCGTCATCGCCACGAACAATGACAGCGCCTATGAAGTGGCGGAGGCGCTCGCCACGGCCGGCGCCGAAGTCACGCTTGTCGATCTGCGGCGCGACGACACGCCCGCCGGGCCTGCCAATGTCCGGCTGATCGCGGGACGCAGCCTCGCCGCCGCGCAGGGCAGGTTGCGTGTCCAAGCCGTGACCCTCGATGACGGCACCAGGCTGGATGCCGATTGCGTGCTGGTTTCGGGTGGCTGGTCGCCGACCATTCATCTCTTCGGCCAGGCCAGGGGCAAGCTCGCCTGGAGCGAGGCGCGCGCCGCCTTCCTGCCGGGCGACCCGGTCGATGGTATCGCCGTGGCCGGCGCCGCAGCCGGTGCGGTTTCCTTGTCGGAGGTGTTTGCAGGCGCCGGCAAGGCGATTGCATCGCTCGGCCAGACCACGACAGCGGTGCCGCGCAGCACCGGGCCGGAAGCGACGGGCGGCATTCTCGCGGTATGGCCGATGCCCGGCTCGAAGGGACGCATCTGGATCGACTACCAGAACGACGTGACGGTGAAGGACGTCGAACTGGCGGCACGCGAAAACTTCGTCTCGGTCGAACATCTGAAGCGCTACACGACGCTCGGCATGGCAACCGACCAGGGCAAGACCTCCAACCTGCCGGGTCTAGCGCTGATGGCCGGGATCACCGGCCGGACGGTGCCGGAGGTCGGCACCACCACCTATCGCCCGCCGTTCACGCCGGTGCCGCTGGCGAGCTTCGCTGGCACGCGCGCCGGCGAACTGATGGCGCCAGTGCGCCGGCTGCCGCTGGAGAGCGTGCATCGTGCCAGCGGCGCCGTCTTCCAGGAGTATGGCGGCTGGCTGCGCCCGGCTCACTATGGCGGCAACGCCGATGCGGAACGCTCCATCGCGGACGAGGCGCGGCGCGCTCGCCAGTCGGTCGCGCTGTTCGATGGTTCAACGCTCGGCAAGATCGAGGTGATCGGACCCAAGGCGGCCGAATTCGTCGATTTCATCTACTACAACACCATGTCGACGCTGAAACCCGGCCGCTGCCGCTATGGCTTCATGCTGTCGGAGAATGGCGTGGTCTTCGATGACGGTGTGCTGGTGAGGCTTGACGAGCATCGCTTCGTGGTGTCGTGCTCGTCCTCGCATGTCGCTGCAGTGCATGCGCGGCTCGAGGAGTGGCGCCAGGACCGCTTCGGGCGCGGCGCCGTCTACATCCACAACGCCACCGCCGAAATGGCGACGCTGACCGTTTCCGGGCCTAACGCCCGGAAGTTGCTCGAAACGCTGGATCTCGGCCTCTCGCTCGACGATGCCGACCTGCCGCATATGGCGGTCAGCCATGGCTCCTATGCCAGTGACGAGGTCCGCATCGCCCGCGTCAGCTTCACCGGCGACAGGAGCTACGAGATCTCCATCCGGGCTGATCGCGCCGAGCCGCTGTGGGCGCACCTGCGCCATGCCGGCCAGGCGTTCGACGCGGTTGTCATCGGCCTCGAGGCATTGATGATCCTGCGGGCCGAGAAGGGGTTTATCGTCATTGGCAAGGACACTGACGGCACCACGCTGCCGCATGACCTCGGCGTCGATGGTCCGCGCGCCAAACGTCAGGGCGAATTCGTCGGCCGCCGCTCGTTGTTCACCGAGGAGGCTTCGCGCGGCGACCGCATGCAGCTTGTCGGACTGACGGTGCCTCAAGGCGAAGCGCCGCTGCCGACCGGCGCGCATGGCGTCAGGCGGAGCGACGGCAGATTGCGCAGCCAGGGCTTTGTCACCTCGAGCTACCAGAGCCCAGCACTCGGTCGTCCGGTCGCACTTGGGCTGATCGAACGCGGCGCCGCCCGCCACGGCGAGACGATCGACATCCAGCACCTCGGCAAGGTCAGCAAGGCGACGATTGCCGCGCCTTGCGCCTTCGACCCGGCAGGAGACCGGCTGCATGCGTGATCTGGCTGAAAAATGGTCCGTCGCGCCCGACTGGCAGTCGGCGGTCATCACGGCACCCGGCCTCGTGGCGCGCGCGACCGCCGGCCTCAATCAGTTGCTGGTCAGCGGCGACCTCGACGCCTGGTCGCGGGCGTCCGGCCTGGACGGAAATGGGGTCGGTGCCTTTCGCACAGCGCAAGGCGACCGCTATGCGGCGCGGCTGGCGCGCGACCGGCTGCTCGTCGTGTCGAACAGCCCACTCGCCGTCGCGATGGGCTGGCACGCAGAAGGCTTCGCGGTGACGGCGGTCAGCGCCGGGCTGCAGGTGTTCGAGGTCGAGGGCTCGGCGCTCGACGCTTTCATCGCGCGCGGGACGACACTCGATGCCAAGCAAGCGAGTGCCAGCGCAGCGCTTTCCTACGCCGGCATAAGCGCCATCGTCTATCGCCATCAGGGCAGGCTGCGCATCCATGTCGATCGCGGGCTTGCCGCCTATCTCTGGACATGGATGGCAACGGCGGCCAGCAACATCAGCGTCGGGTCAGGAAACTAGCCGGCTATGCTCTGGTCAGAGCGAGAAGGACCAGAACAGGCAGGCCAGCGTCGCGGCGGCAAAAACCACGAAGAACAGGCTGCGCAGCAGCACATTGCGGCGCAGCTCGTTCATGACGAAGTGGCAACCGACGATCGCTGCGGCAAACAGGAACCGCCAGTTGAGCAGCGCCCACACGGCGCTGCCCTGGCCGAAGGCCCATCTGGCAGCGAGACAGCCGACGATGGCGGCAAACAGCACGATCACGGTCCAGAAGACCGCATCGGCGGCATGGGTGAGAACGATGCTGGCCGCCCTGATCGGCAGGATCATCATCAGCAGGGCGCTGAAGAAATAGACCGCGGCAAGCGGAATGAACGTTCCGGCATCGGCAATACCATCGAGCCGCCTGACGCCGATCGCGCCATAGGGATAGCCGTGCCTGGCGACAGCCAGGCTCAACGCCATGAGCAAGGCGGTCAGCACCGCGACCAGTGCGAAGGATGTGAGGGCTTTGCTCATGACGTTCCTGTCTCAGACGAATCAGACAGGAACAGATGTAGCGGGCGGTCGTAAATTGCGCGTAAGCGAGACTACCGCCCACAGGAATTATCGTCGCAATCCGCCGACGGAATGCTACTCGGCGGCGATCCTTCCAGCCGAACGGTTGGCCAGCACGAAGCAGACCTCGTCCACCGCCTGCGCCGCACGCTTCAGGATGGCATCGGAGCGCAGCACGCCGTCGGTAAAATCCTTGTCGGTGGCGTAGACGGCGGTGGGCAGCGTGAAGGCCTCGAAGAAGCCGAACAGCGGCCGCAGCTGGTGCTCGACGATCAAGGCGTGGCGCTCGCCACCGCCGGTCGCGGTCAACAGGATGGGCTTTCCCCGCAACGCGGCCGGATCGATCAGGTCGAAGAAGTGCTTGAACAGGCCGGTATAGCTGCCCTTGTAGGTCGGCGACCCCACGACGAGCACGTCGGCAGCGAGGATTTCCTCGAGGATTGGGCGCGCCTGGCTGTCGAGATCGCGAGCCCATCTTGCCGTTCCCAGCGACGGACCGAGATCCTCGATATCATAGGTGCTCGCCGACAGGCCGTGGCGGGCTGCTATGTCCCTGGTGACCAGATCGACGAAGGCGCGCGTCTTTGACGGCAGGGTGATGTTGCCGGAAAAGCCGACGACTGTTGGATTTGACATGGCAGTGGGCCTCTTGATGATCGATGTCTGATGCGGCGAACCTGTGCCCGCCGGTGGAAAAATCAGCTCCAGGCGTGCAGCGGCGGATTTTCGCCGTTGAGGAAATACTTACCGAGGATGGAGTATTTCCAGCGCACCGGATCGTGCAGCGTGTGCGTGCGGGCGTTGCGCCAATGCCGGTCGAGATTGTGCTCGGCCAGCGTCGAGCGGGTTCCCGCCAGTTCGAACAGCTTGTTGGTGGCGGCGATGGCGATTTCCGTCGACAGTATCTTCGCCTCGGCGGTGACGACCTGCGCATGCGCCACCGTCTCGGCGGTCGGCTCGGCCACCGCCCGGTCTATCGCCAGGCCGGCCTTTTCCAGCAGCGCCTGCGCAGCGTGCAGGCGCAGCGTCAGGTCGCCGATGGCCTGGATGGTGTAGGGATCGTCCCAGGCATTGTCGACGCCGCTGTCGATCCAGGCGCGGCTCTTGGTCCTGACGAAACTGACCGTCTCGTCGATCGCCGCCTGGGCGATGCCGGTGTCCACCGCCACCTGGATGATCTGGAAGATGGCGCCGTCGGCGGTCGGCTTGTCATAGCCCTTGTAGCCGGGCACCAGATGCGTCTTCGGCACCTTGACATTGTCGATGATGACTGTGCCGGACAGCGTCGTGCGCTGGCCGAAGCTCGACCAGTCGTCGATGACCGTCAGGCCAGGCGCGGCGCGGTCGGCGATCGCATACCAGGCACGGCCCTCGTCATCGAGCGCCACGATCGGCACCAGATGAGCGAGCAGCGCGCCGGACGAATAGAATTTCCGGCCGTTGACGACGACATGATCGCCGGCATCAGTGAAGCGGGTCTCGAAATCGGCGGCGCGCTTGGAGCCGAACTCGGAAAAGGCGTTGCCGAACCGCGTGCCCTTCAGCACTTCGGCGAACAGCAGCTTCTGCTGATCCGCATCCGACACCGTACGAATGGCGGCGACGACACCAAGATGGTTCTGCGCAACCTGGCCGATCGAGGAATCCGCCGCCGAGATGATCTCGATCACCCTGGCGAGGGTGGCATAGGACAATTCGGGACCACCGAATGCCTTCGGCACATTGATCGACCACAGGCCGCTTTGCGAAAACGCATCGAGTTCGGCAACGGGCCAGATCCGCTCGCGGTCGCGCCGGGAAGAATCCCTAGCGAATTCGGCGGCGAGCGCTTGAGCGATGGCAATCGCCTCGGCGTCGTCCTTGACGATGTGCGCCGACGCGGTTGGCCTTGCGACTGGCGGCACGGCGGCGGAGGCGTGGTCGGTCTTGACGGTCGAGACGGTCATTTCACTGTTCCTTTAGATTTCGGTTCAGGCAACGGCATGAAGATGAGCTGATTTGGCGGCCGGCGATGCCTGTTGCCCCAGGTAGAAGGCCCGCACATCCTCGCGCTGGCGAAGCTCGGCAGCCGCACCGGAGAGGACGGAGACGCCGTTTTCGAGGACCGTGGCATGGTCGGCATATCTAAGCGCGACCGCCGAGTTCTGCTCGGCGACGAGGATCGACAGGCCGGTCTCGCGATTGAGTTTCCGGAGCGTCTGGAAAATATCCTGGACGATGAGCGGCGCGAGCCCCATCGAGGGTTCGTCGAGAACCAGAAGACGCGGCCGCGACATCAGCGCCCGGCCGATGGCCGTCATCTGCTGCTCGCCCCCAGAGGTGAGGCCGGACAGGGTCCGGCGCTTCTCCTTGAGACGGGGAAAATAGCCGTAGATCCGCTCGAGATCCCCGTTGATCTCGGCGCGGCGACCGCTGCGGCCGATGCCGCCGGCGACCAGGTTCTCCTCGACGGTGAGGCTCTTGAAACAGTGCCGGCCTTCCAGCACCTGCACCAGTCCGGCGCGCACCAGATCTCCCGGCTGGCGGCGCGAGACATCGCTGCCGTCATAGCGGATGGTACCGGCATTGACCTGACCGCGCTCAGCCGGCAGCAGGTTGGAGACGGCCTTCAGCGTGGTGGTCTTGCCGGCGCCGTTGGCGCCGAGCAGCGCCAGGATCTCGCCGCGCCTTAGCTCGAAGCTGACGCCGTGCAACGCGGTGATGGCGTGGTTGTAGGTCGCATGAACTGCGTCCACGACAAGAATGACGTCATCGTTCGGCATGGGCTCTTACTTCCCGTGGTTCGAAAACCGGAAATGGGCCGGGCGTCGCGGAAAACTGGCCGTGACGCCCGGCTTGGGTTGGTCAGTTGGTGGTCACGGCATCGGCGTCATCGGCGGTCCGCAGCTTGATGCCTTTCTCGGCGGCATAAGCCTCGGCAGACTTCTCGATGATCGGCCGCAGCAGAGCCCAGTCCGGCGCGATCCAGTCGGAGACGACATTCCATTTCTTGCCGTCCCACTGCTGGAAGGTCACGTAGCCCTCGCCCTCGTGATTGTCCCAGCTGACATTGATCGAGTGGAACAGGTCCTTGGCGCCGAGCGCCTCGACCTTGGCCGGATCAAGCTTGAGGTGCTCGAAGCCCCAGCGGACCTCGTCGCCGGTCAGCGTGCGATGGCCGAACTTCTCCTGCGCGACGCGGATCGCCTCGACATTGAGGATGCCGTTGACGATGCCGAGGTTGTGATAGACCGAGCCGATGCGCGACTTGTCTTCCAGATTGCCCTTGCCGGCGTCGTAGACCGTCTTCACGATCTCCTGCACCACCGGATAGGAGTTGCCGGAGGCCTGCGTGGTGATGGCGGTGTAGCCCTTGGCGGCGTCGCCGGCCGGGATCACGTCCTCTTCCGAATTCGACCAGACATTGCCGACGATATGGTCGACGGGATAACCGACCTTGACCGCCGTCTTCAACGCCACCGGGTTCATCACGCCCCAGCCGCGCAGGACGACGAAGTCCGGCTTGGCGCGGCGGATGGTCAGCCACTGCGACTGCTGCTCGTTGCCGGGATGCGGCACCTCGATCTGCTGCACGGTGAAGCCGTATTTCTGCGCCAGCAGCTCGTAGATCGGGATGGTCTCCTTCCCGTAAGGCGAGCCGTGATAGAGCACGACGATCTTCTTGCCCTTGAGCTTGTCGATGCCGCCCTCCTTCGAGGCGATGTAGTTCACGATGCCGGACGTCTCGCTGTAGGGATTGAGAAGCAGCGGAAAGACGTAAGGGAAGACACGGCCGTCGGTTGAGTCGGTACGGCCGTGGTTGACGGTGATCAGCGGCACCTTGTCGGCGGTGATGCGGTCGATCATGGCATAGGCGATGCCGACCGAGAGCGGGTTCCAGGCGGCGGCGCCGGCATGGCTCTTCTGCCGTTCGTAGCACTCGACGCCGCGCTCGACCTCATACTGGGTCTCGCATTCGTCCCAGGTCAGCTTGACCCCGTTGACGCCGCCGTCGCGGATGTTGATGAGATTGAGATAGTCGATGAAGCCGCCGAAGAAGCCGGTGCCGCCGGCCGCATAGGGCCCGACGCGGTAGCTTTGCAACGGGAAATATTGCTCGTCGGCGTGGGCGGCGGGCAAGGCCACCGACACGATCATCGCCGCGGACAGCGCCGCCGCCTTGATGGTGCTCAGGAAGGTCATGGCTAGGGTACTCCCGGTATGGGCCGTCTTGGGTCCGGCCTCTGGTTCATTTTCAGTTCGGGGCGGTTGCCCCGGATCAGCTCATGTCGACTGCCAGGCGAACAGGAGCCGTCTTCGGATCCTGTCCCACAGCGCCACCAGCCCGTCGGGTTCGAGGATCAGAAACAGGATGATGAGCGCGCCCAGCACGATGCGCTGGCTCATGTCGAGCACACCCGAGTCAAAGAGATCGCCGAGCAGAAAGCCGCCGAGGCGAGACAGAGCGAGCGGAAAGACCACGATGAGGGCGGCACCGAAGAAGGCGCCGCGGATCGAGGCCAGGCCACCGATGATGATGATGAACAGGATCTGGAACGAGCGATCGAGGTCGAAACCATCCGGCTCGACGGTCCGCAGATAGGCGAAGGCCCAGATGACGCCGGCGACGCCGATGATGAAGGACGAGATGGCGAAGGCCAGAAGCTTGGTCTTCAGGACCGGGATGCCGATGATGCGGGCGGCGGTTTCATTGTCGCGGATGGCGATGAAGTTGCGCCCGGTCTGTGACGACACCAGCCGATAAGCAAGGAAGGTGAGGACGGCGACGATGGTCAGCGCGAAGAGATAACGGCCGACGGCGCCATCGAGAGCGTAGCCGGCTATTGATAGTCTTGGCGCATCGATGATGCCGGACGCCGAGTCGTTGGAGAACCAGCTGAACTTGGTCAGCGCCCACTGGACAAAGAACTGTGCGGCAAGCGTCGAAACCGCGAGATAGAAGCCCTTCAGCCGCAGGCTCGGCAGGCCGAAGACGATGCCGATCGCGGCCGCGACCAGACCGGCCAGGACAATGCTGCCGATCAGCGGCAGGCCCTCGACCCGCAGGTTGAAATTATAGGCGGCGAAGGCGCCCGCCGCCATGAAGGCGGCGCTGCCCAGCGAAACCTGGCCGGCATAGCCGGTCAGGATATTCAAGCCCACGCCGGCGAGGCTGAGCGCCAGGAACGGCAGCAGGATGGCCTCGAACAGGTAGCTCGAGCCAATCAATGGCACGACGCCGTAGGCGAAGGCGAGCAGCAGGACGGGCGCGGTCCATTTCGGCAGCACCGGCGCGGAGGAGAAATCGCTTGGTATCGCGGTCATGGCTCAGATCCTTTCGACGAGCTTCTGGCCGAACAGGCCGGAAGGACGGATCAAGAGGAAGACGAGCGCGACGACATAGGCGAACCAGCTCTCGATGCCGCCGCCGAAATAGTCGCCGATATAGACCTCGGCGAGCTTTTCGCTGGCGCCGATCAGCAGTCCGCCGACGATGGCGCCGAGGATGGAATCGAAGCCGCCGAGCACCAGCACCGGCAGCGCCTTCAGCACCACCAGGGACAGCGAGAACTGCACGCCAAGGCGAGCCCCCCAGAGCAAACCTGCCACCAGCGCGACGAGGCCGGCCGCCGCCCAGACGGTGCCCCAGATCAAGGGCAGGCGCAGGCCAACCGCGAGGGCCGCGAACTGGTCGTCGGCGACGGCGCGAAAGCTGAGGCCGATGCGGGTGTAGCGGAAGAACAACGACAAAAGCAGAACCATGCCGGCGGCCACCACGGCGGCAAAGATATCGAACTGGCTGATCAGCACGCCGCCGATTTCCAGCGGCACGTCCTCGATGCCGAGATCGAGGCCGTGGACCTGCGTGCCCCAGATCAACTGGGCGGCGCCCTCGATGATGTAGGAGAGGCCAAGCGTGGCCATGAACAGCGTGATCGGCGGCTTGTTGGTGAGAGGCCGCAGCACGGTGCGCTCGATGGCGATGCCGATCGCCACCATGATGGTGAAGGTGACCACCAGCGCCAGCGCGAAGGGGATGCCGCGTTCGACCAGGCTGACGAAGGTGAGCGCCGCGAACAGGAGCAGCGCGCCTTGCGCGAAATTGAGCACGCCTGAGGTCTTGTAGATCAGCACGAAGCCGATGGCGACCAGCGAGTACATGACGCCGGAGAGCAGGCCACCGACGAGCACTTCGATGAAGAACTGATAATCGAAGTCGGCGATCATATGCCTGCCCCATCCTCATTGTCCGAGGCGACGCCGAGATAGGCATCGATGACGCGCTGGTCGTTCCTGACTTCGTCGGGCGTGGCGTCGGCGATCTTGCGGCCGTAGTCGAGAACGGCGATGCGGTCGGACAGGCCCATGACGACGCCGACATCATGCTCGATCAGCACGACGGTGGTGGCGAAGCGGTCGCGCGCGGCACGCACGAAGCCCGCCATCTCGCTCTTTTCGCTCGCGGTCATGCCGGCCATCGGTTCGTCGAGCAAAAGCAGGCGCGGCTGCGCGACCAGCGCGCGGGCAAGTTCGACCCGCTTCTGCAATCCGTACGGCAAGGTGCCGACAAGACGATCGCGAACGGCGGTGAGGTCGAGGAATTCGAGGATCTGATCGGCGCGGCTCAGAGTGTCGCGCTGCTCGCCGCGCGAGCGGCCGATGCCGAGCACCTGGCCGGCAAAGTTGGAGCCGACCTTGTAGGCAAGGCCTGAGGCGACATTGTCGAGGACGCTGAGGCCCTTGAACAGGGCAAGGTTCTGGAAGGTCCTGGCGACGCCGAGATGCGCCAGCCGCTGCGTCGGGACCTGGGCGTGACTGATCCCGTCGAGCAGGACATGACCGCGATCCGGCCGGTAGACGCCGCTGATGACGTTGATCAGCGAGCTCTTGCCGGCGCCGTTCGGGCCGATGATGGCGCGGATCTCGCCTGATAGAACCGACAGGTCGATATCGGCCAGTGCGACGACGCCGCCAAACGACAGGCCGATGCCCTGAAGTGAAAGCAGTGGGGCGGCTTGCGCGGCAAGCCCTGTGTGCTCGGCGCGGTCTTCGGCTGGCTGCACTGGCGGCAGGGTTGACGGCAGGCCGCGCGCCAAGATTTCCGGCGCATAGACCGAAGCCTCCATCGCTCCGAGGGCATAACTTGGCAACGGCATTCCAATCGTCCTCGATTGCACCCTCAGGCGCGCAAATCCTCGCTGCCGCTCGAAGGATCGAGCGCGCCGGGCAAGCTTCATTCGTGGGTTGGCCGGCGCCTGTCCGGCCAACCTTTCAGGGTGGCTATTCCGCCGCCAGCGAGGCTGCCGCCTCGCTGTCTTCCAGCTCGCGAACGAGCGGGATGACATGCTTGCCGAAATACTCGACCTCTTCCTGGAAGTGCAGGAAGCCGAGCAGGATGAGATCGGCGCCGGCGCGCTTCAGGTCGACGATGCGCTCGGCGACCTGCCTCGGCGTGCCGATCAGGTTCGAGCGGAAGCCGTCATTGTACTGGACCAGATCGTCGAAGGACGATTTCGCCCAATTGCCCTCACCTTCCGGCGAGGCCTTGCCGGCATTCTTGACCTCATGGCCAAAGGCGTTGACCGCTTCGGGATTGGCCTTGGCGATGATTTCGGCGAGCACCGCCTTCGCCTCGTCCTCGGTTTCGCGGACGATGGCGAAGGCATTGACGCCGACCTTGACCGAATGGTTGTTGGCCTTTGCCTTGGCCTGGATGTCATCCACCTGTTTGGCGATCTCGGTCGGTGTGTTGCCATTGGTGAAGTACCAGTCCGAAACGCGCGATGCCATGTCGCGCGCGGCGCGCGACGAGCCGCCCTGGAAGATTTCGGGCAGCGGATGCGGCGGCTTCGGCTTCAGCGAATATTCGTTGAAGCGATAGAAATCGCCACGGAAGGTGAAGCTGTCCTGCGTCCATATTCCGCGCAGCGAACGGATGAATTCCTCCGAGCGGCGATAGCGCTCGTCATGGTCGAGCCAATGCTCGCCGATGGCGTGGAACTCGCCACGGAACCAGCCGGAAACGAGGTTGATGGCGACGCGGCCGTTGGTCAGGTAGCTGATGGTGGCGATCTGCTTGGCCGCCAGCGCCGGATTCCACGGTCCGGGCAGGATCGCCGCTATGACCTTGAGCGTGGTGGTCGCCGCCAGCAGGTCATGGCTGAACGCCACCGATTCATGCTGCTCGTCGGCGCCGTAGCCGGCGGTGAAACGGATCTGGCTGAGCGCATAGTCGAAGCCGGCCTTCTCGGCGATCTGCGCCAGCTTGCGATTGTATTCAGCCGAATGGTTGGTGCGCTGCTCGATGTTGGAGATCACCAGGCCGCCCGAAACATTGGGCACCCAGTAGGCGAATTTGATCGCGTCGGTCTCTGCGTGTGCCATGAACTGTCTCCCCTTCAGGCCGTGTCGTTGATCGATCCGACCGCAGCCGGGTTTCGCCAATATTTATTATGTTTATAGAATATATATACAAAGAAGGATTTTCCGTTTTTGAAGCCCTCGCGGGACGGAAATACCAATTTTGCGCGGCCAACCCGGCTTCGATTGTCAGCCCGCGACCCGACCGTGTCCGGCAGTGGCGCCGACGGCCTCGGCTGGCGTGTCGAGCAACTTTGCAATCTCGGCCGCGACAGCCTGGGCATGGCGGGCAACCTCCGGCAGGCCCATGAGTTCGCCGAAAGTCCCCCGTGCCAGCGGACCGGCGACAAAGAGCGTCGTGACCACCCTGCCGTCCCGGCCGACGGCGCGGCTGTCGCGACTTGTCTCGATACCGAGCCCGTAGGGGTCGGCTCCGATCAGCCCTGCCTCGGTCAGCGAGCGCAGTGCCGGGTTGAGCTGCAGTGCCTGCCCATGCGCCGGGCCGGTGGTGTTGATGACCGCGTCGAAGCGGGCCGTCTCGATCCGCGTCTGCCCGCGCCGTTGAAAGCTGACCGCCAGGCTGCCGTCCTCGTGGTTCGATGCGACAAGCCTGGCGGCGATGTTGTCGAATGTGCCGGCTGCATGGCGGCGGTCGAGCACGGCCGCGACCTGCGGTGCGATCCTGAAGCGATGCACGTCCCAGAATACGCGCAGCTGGCGGACCAACCTTGCCCGCTCGGGCGGGGCAAGTCCTGCCCACAGCACCGGTCCCTGCTGGCGCAGCTGGTCGAAGACGGACTGCCAGTTGACATTGGCTGCCTGTGCCGCTGCCAGCGTCGTTCGGATGGTCTTGAGCAGAAGCAGCGCCGTCGCGGCCGGCTCGGACGCAAAGTCGCCGAAGGCCTCACCCCTGATGTCAGGGTGGCCGCGCGAGCGCAGCCCGCGGCGAGACAGCGCCAGGATGCGGCCGCGATGCTCGCGACGATCGAGTTCGGCAACCATGTCGGCCGAGGTCAGTCCGGAGCCGACGATCAGCACCGACGCTTCCCGGCCGATCCCGGCAAGTGCTGCAGGAGCGTACGGATCGGCGATGAACCCCGGCGCCTCCGCCAAGGAGGCCAGTGCGGCGGGAACATTGGGCAGCGGATGCGTCGCCGCCAGGACGACGATGTCAGCGGCGACCGGCCCGCTGGTGGTGTGCACGGTCCAACCCCTGCCATCTGCGTCAGGTGCCACATGTTTGGCGAGACCGTTGACATGACGCACCGCGCCCGAACCGAGCCAGGGAGCGAGGTGCTCGGCGACGTAACGACCGAACACGCGCCGACGCGGATAGGCGTCGCCATTCTTCCAGATGGCGTCCGGATCGCGTTCGAGTTCCCCATCACGGCTCAACCAGCGCGCAAAATGCTGCGGATCATCGGGAGCCATGCTCATCCTGACTGCCGGGACATTGACCCGGTGCGCGGGCTCCTCGCTGGAATAGGCAAGGCCGCCGCCGAGCGCCGGTCGCGGCTCGATCACGGAAATCGACAGGCGCTCCGGTCGAGATGCCTGCGCCAGATGCCAGGCCACCGCGGCACCGGAAAAGCCGCCGCCGATGATGGCAACGCGCAACCGACGGGCTGGAGGAAGCGCGTTCACGAGGCGCTGGCGAGTGACTTCGGCCGGTGGTCGCCGGCAATGGTCTCGCCGAACGGGCCGGTGTTGACCGACGAGCCGGCGTGCTTCACCGGATGATCGGTGGGCAGTTTCGGCAGCACCAATTCGCCGAAGCGGTAGGCTTCTTCGAGATGCGGATAGCCAGACAGGATGAAAGTATCGATGCCGAGGCGCCGGTACTCGTCGATGCGCTCGGCAATCGTGTCGGGGTCGCCGACAAGCGCTGTTCCAGCGCCGCCGCGCACCAGGCCGACACCGGCCCACAGATTGGGTGCAATCTCGAGCTTGGCGCGGTTGCCGCCGTGCAGTGCGCTCATCCGCGCCTGGCCGACCGAATCCATGCGGGCAAAGACCTTCTGCGCCGAGGCGATCGTCGCATCGTCGAGCCGGCTGATCAGGCTGTCCGCCGCGGCCCAGGCCTGTTCGGTCGTCTCGCGCGCGATGACATGCAGGCGAATGCCGAAGGAGAGCTTGCGGCCGGCCTTCTCGGCCAGTTCACGCACCGTGTCCAGCTTGCGCTCGACATCGGCGGGCGGCTCGCCCCAAGTCAGGTATTTGTCGATCTCCTGCGCTGCCACCACGGATCCGGCGTCGGAGGAGCCGCCGAAATAGAGCGGCGGGTACGGCGTCTGCACCGGCGGAAACAACAGCCGGCCATCCTCGATGCGGAAATGCTTGCCTTCATGCTCGACCGTCTCGCCGCTCAGCACGCGCTTGTAGATCTGCAGGAATTCCTGAGTCACCTCGTAGCGCTCGGCGTGCGACAGGAAGATGCCGTCCCCCTTGTTCTCCAGCGGGTCACCGCCGGTGACGACGTTGATCAGCAAACGGCCGTTGGAGATGCGGTCGAGCGTCGTGGTCATGCGCGCGGCGAGCGTCGGCGATTGCAGGCCGGGCCGCACGGCGACAAGGAAGCGCAACCGCTCGGTCGCCGGCACCAGAGCCGAGGCGATCACCCAGGAATCCTCGCAGGCCCGGCCGGTCGGCAACAGTACGCCATAATAACCCAGCGTGTCGGCTGCCTTTGCCACTTGCGTCAGATAGGGCAGGTCGACGGCCCTGCCGCCTTCCGATGTGCCGAGATAGCGGCTGTCGCCATGCGTCGGCAGGAACCAGAGCACCTTGATGCGGTCAGGGATGTCCCGGGTCATGACCTGCCTCCCGCGGTCTGACGACATTGGCCGACTATGCCAGACGGAATTGAGGGCGAGCGCAAAAGGTTGGGCATGGCGGGGTCCTGTCCGTGTGGAAACCAGATCGCCAGTGCAGATTGCTTATTCTATAAATTCTGTAGAGTTAGTTTATTCCAAATCCGCGACGGCGATTAGAATTTCTCTCCTCAGGTGGTGGCGCCGACCCGGTTCAACCCTTGCCCAAATCGCCGAAGCCGTGCTGCGATCGTCTCTTGGCTATGATCTTTCCCCGGCACTCAGGCGGGATGCTGCAGCTGGCTCAGCCCACCATCGACGACGAGGGTGGCCGCGTTCATGAACGGGCACTCGTCGGAAATCATGAACACCGCGGCGAGCGCGATCTCGTGCGTCGAGGCGATGCGGCCGCCGGGATGCAGCGCCATGGTGTCGGCGCGCGCTGCCACCGGATCAGGAAAACTGTTCCAGTAGTCGATGGCCTTCTGCGTCTCGACATAGCCCGGCGCCAGCGCGTTCACGCGCACGCCCTGCGCCGCATATTCGAGCGCCAGCGATTTGGTCAGTCCGAGCAGCGCGTGCTTGGCGACGGGATAGGGGAAAGTATGCGGAATGATGGTGAAGCTGTGCGTCGAGGCGATGTTGAGGATGACGCCACCGCCGCTTGCGATCATGCCCGGCAAGACTGCCTTGCTACAATTCCAGGCGCCCTTGACGTTGACATCGAAATTGCGGTTCCACTCCTCCTCGCTGGTGTCGAGCGGCGTCGAGAACACATTGACCCCGGCATTGTTGATCAGCGCGTTGATCGTACCGATTTCATCGTTTGCCCGGCTGACCGCCGCGGCAATCGCCGCCCCATCGCTGATGTCGGCGGCGGTATGCCCGACATGGCCTTGCGGTGCGACGAGGCTCGCGACGGTCTTGTCCAGCAGCGCGCCGTCGCGGTCGACCAGGAACAGTCTTGCTCCCTCGGCCAAACAGGCTTCGGCAATTGCGAGCCCGATGCCTTGCGCGGCCCCCGTCAGGAAGATGCGTTTGCCGGACAGGCGCTCAGCCATCTTTCTTGCTCCAGTCGAGGACGGTCAACGTCGGCCCAGTGCCGACGAGCGCAGATTGTCGAGCAGCACCGCCAGGAGCAAGATAACGCCGCGCACGATGTACTGGTAGAAGGCCGGGATGTTGAGCAGGTTCATGGCGTTTTCGGCGATGCCCATGATCAGCACGCCGACGATGACGCCCGACATGGTGGCGCGGCCGCCGGCGAGCGAGACGCCGCCGAGCACGCAGGCCGAGATGACCGAAAGCTCAAGGCCGACCGCCGCGTTGGGCTGGCCGGAGGTGATGCGTGACGCGAGCAGGATGCCGGCGATGCCGCAGACGACGCCCTGGAGCGTAAAGATCCAGATGCGCGTCCTGTCAACATTGACGCCGGCCAGCCGCGAGGCCTCCGGATTGCCGCCGATGGCCAGCGTGTTCTTGCCGAAGACGGTGCGGTTCAAGACAAAGCCGAAGATGCCGAAGAGAACGGCCAGCACCCAGATCGGCGTCGGTATGCCGAGCAGTTTCGACAGCGCCAGCTGGTAAAAATCCGGGCTGTTGATGCCAACGGCGCGGCCGTCGGATGCGATCAGCGCAAGGCCGCGCACGATCTGCATGGTGGCCAGGGTGGTGATCAGCGCGTTGATGCGGAATTTCGCGATGACGACGCCGTTGATGAAGCCGACGAAGGCGCCGCAGGCGATTGCCGCCAGAAGGCCAAGCAGGATCGAACCGGTGACGTTCGACGCCATCACCGCGACCATCCCGGCAAAGGCGACGATAGAGCCGACCGACAGGTCGAAGTCGCGCGCCGCGAGGCAGAACATCATGGTGCAGGCGACGATGCCGACAGTGACCACCGACTGCAGCAGGCCGAGCATGTTGCGGTCGGTGAGGAAGTTCGGCACCAGAGCCGACACCAGCGCGAAGGCAACGACGAAGATGACGACGAGGCCCTGTTCGCCGAGCAGGATCTTCTTCAACCGGTCGGTCATGGCAGGGTCCTCAGGATGCGATCGCGTCGGGGGTTTTCTTGTCGGGAAGGGCGGCGGCCAGGATCGCCTTCTCGGCGAACTGGTTGCGGTTAAGTTCCGCGCTGATGCGGCCACCGCACATCACCAGGATGCGGTCGCAGATGCCCATCACCTCCGGCAATTCGGACGAGACGACGACGATCGCCATGCCGTCCTCGGCAAGCTGGTAGAGCAGTTCGTAGATTTCCGATTTGGCGCCGACGTCGATGCCACGCGTCGGCTCGTCGACGATGAGAACCCGCACACCTTGCTCGGACAGCCAGCGGCCGAGGATGACCTTCTGCTGGTTGCCGCCGGAGAGGTTGATGATGTCCTGCTTGCGCGACGGCGTGCGCACCTTGAGCTTCTTGATGAATGTTTCGGCGGTCGCGATCTCGCTGGCGCGGTTGAGCACGCCAAAGCGTGTGTGATGGCGGCGTGACGAGATGTTGATGTTCTCCTCGATCGAGCGGCCCTGGATGATGCCGTCATGCTTGCGGTCTTCCGAGCACAGCACGACGCCGGCCCGGATCGCGCCATGCGGATCGGAGGCGTGGATACCCTTGCCGTCGACGGTGATGGCGCCGCCCGAGCGCGGATCGGCGCCGAAGACCAACCGCATCAGTTCCGAGCGCCCGGCGCCGATCAGGCCGAAGAAGCCGACGATCTCGCCGGCACGAGCCTCGAAGCTGGCAGGCGTCCGCAGCTTTGCCCCTGACAGGGCCTCGATCTTCAGTCTGATATCGCCTGCCTTGCGGGGGCGAAAGCCCCAAATGTCCGAGATTTCGCGGCCGACCATTTCGGCGACGACCTGGTCGCGGGTGACGTCCTTGAGCGAAATGTGGTGCGCCGCCAGCTTGCCGTCGCGCAGCACGGTCAGGCTGTCGCAAAGCCGGAACACCTCATCCAATCGGTGCGATACGTAGATGATGACCTTGCCCTCGCCGCGCAGCCGATCGATCAGGGCAAACAGGATTTCGCTTTCGCGCGACGATAGCGACGAGGTCGGCTCGTCCAGTGCTATGACGCGCGCGTCGAGCATGATCGCCTTGGCGATCTCGACCATCTGGCGTTCGCCGATGGACAGCGTCTTGACCTTGCGGCGCATGTCGATGTCGATGCCGGCCGATTTCAACTTGGCGCCGACGTCGTCCAGCATCCTGGTGCGCGCGATGATGCCGGCGCTGGCGGGAAAGCGGCCGAGGCTGAGGTTTTCGGCAACGGTGAGCTCGGGAACGAGCTGCAGTTCCTGGTGAATGACGATGACGCCATTGTCGAAGGCATCCCGGGTCGAGGCATAGGCCTGGACCTTGCCGTCGATGCTTATCTCACCCGTGTCGGCATGCTGGTCGCCGGACAGGATCTTGATCAGGGTGGATTTGCCCGCGCCGTTCTCGCCCATCAGGCCATGCACGGCGCCCTTGTCGACGCCGAACGAGACGTCCGACAGCGCCTTGACGCCCGGATAGGTCTTGGTGATGCGCGAAAAGTCGAGAAAGGACACGGGCGTCGATCCCTGTTGTGCCATGACAAACAGGCGGCGGGATGAGCCGCCGCCTGTTTGTACAGGGAGGATTACTCGATGCCGAGGCCCTGGCGGACCTTCTGATAGTCGTCGCGCTTGGCCAGCGCGCCGGAGGTCAGGATCAGCTTCTCCGGCTCCTTGTTGTTGGCAACCCAGTCGTACATGTTGAGCGCCGTCTCATAGCCATGGCGCTTCGGCGAGATGATCACGGTGCCGACAAAGCCGGTGGCGGCCGGCTTCTTGAACTCGTTGATCGCCGAATCCGCGCCGCCGATGCCGACGCCGATCATGCCGTCGGCCGGGATGCCGACGCTCTCGGAGGCGCGCACGGCGCCCAGCACGGCTTCGTCGTTGAGGCCGAAGGAGATCCATTTCTTGATGTCGGCATGCGCATTGAGCACGACCGTCGCGGCATTCAGCGCGGCTTCCGTGTCGGTCTTGGCCTGCGGGGCGTCGAAGATGTTCTCGGCCTTGAAGCCGTTCGCCTTCAGCACCGAGATGGCGCCTTCGACACGATCGACCGCCGTCGGCAGCTGATCATAGGAGACGCGGATGGCGCCAACCTCGTCGGCCTTCCAGCCGCGCGCCTTCATTTCATCAACGATCGCCTGGCCGACGGCCTCGCCGATCTTGGTGGCCGAGATGCCCATATGGGGCACGTCTTCCAGCGCCTTGCCGTCGGCACCGACCAGACGGTCGTCGACGGTCATCAGCTTGAGATTGTTGGCGGCGGCCTTGGCGACGATGCCAGGTCCGAGCTTCACATCCGGCGTGCAGACGATGAAGCCCTGGGCGCCCTGGGCGCCGAGATTGTCGATCGCCGACATCAGCTTCTCACCGTCCTCGGCGCCGATCTTGACGAGGGTGAAGCCCTTTTCCTTGGCTGCCTGGTCGGCGAACTTCCATTCGTCCTGGAACCACGGTTCCTCGGGCTGTTTGACGATGAAACCGATCTTGGTGTCCTGAGCATAGGCAGAAGCGATCGTCGTGACGGACAGCACGGCAAGGGCGCCCGCGACGAGCGCGGTCTTCAAAAGTCGCATGATTACCTCCCAGCGATAGGCCGGGCGCTCAGCCCGGGTGTCGGTGTTTCTATTCGCTTTTATCATACTCGTCAATTGATCTGGTATGATAATTAAGGTACATGCTCTGACCAACGATCGCTGGCGCAACTCGTTTGCATCCGCTAATGCCGGGCCGGTTGCGCGAACTCGCAGGTTCGCCGCCTTGGAGGAGGGCTAAGGTGACCGAAATTTCGAAGAAAGCCCCGGAGGGTGCGACCACCCGTCGCCCGCGCGTCATGCCCGACGTGACCAAGGCGATGGCCTCGGACATCTTTTCCGGCCGCTACCCGGCCGGGTCCTCCTTGCCGACCGAAAACGAACTTGGCGTCGAGTACGGCGTCAGCCGCACCGTCATCCGCGAGGCGCTGAAGGTGCTGGCCGCCAAGGGGCTGGTGTTGTCGCGGCCGCGCGTCGGCACCATCGTCTGCAACGAGGACGACTGGAACATCATCGACCCGCAGGTGCTGGCCTGGCACGCACCGCACGCGCTGGACGACAAGCTCTTCGACGCCATCCTGGAGACACGCCGGGCCATCGAACCGCTGGTCGCCGAGCTTGCCGCGACACGCGCGACGCTGCAGGAGATCGCCGATCTCGAAGCGGCGTGGCGCGGCATGGCCAGCGCCGGCGAGGATCGCGCCGCTTTCTCGCGCAGCGACATCGCTTTCCACCAGATCGTCTATGCCGCGAGCCACAACCCGATCTTTCGCCAGATCGGCAACCTGATCGATACGGGGCTCAAATTCTCGCTGGAGGCGACGGCGACGATTTCACTCGAACGGCGCCTGGAAGCGGTGGCGGCGCACCGCGAGGTGGTCGAGGCGCTGCGCATGCGCGACGCCGAGTCGGCGCGTGGGGCGGCAAACAAGATCCTCGACCTTGCGGCGCGCGACCTCGTCAGCGCCAAGAAACTCAAGAACAACTGAGACAGCGCATGAAAATCATCTCGCTCACCACCTACATCGTTCCACCGCGCTGGCTGTTCCTGAAGATCGAGACCGATGCCGGCGTCACCGGCTGGGGTGAGCCGGTCGTCGAAGGCCGGGCGCTGACCGTCGAGGCGGCGGTCAAGGAGCTTGGCGATTATCTCATCGGCAAGGATCCGCGCCTGATCGAGGACCACTGGACGGTGATGCATCGCGGCGGCTTCTACCGTGGCGGACCGATCCTGATGAGCGCCATCGCCGGCATCGACCAGGCGCTGTGGGACATCAAGGGCAAGGCGCTCGGCGTGCCCGTGCATGAACTGCTCGGCGGCAAGTTGCGCGACAGCATCAAGGTCTATTCCTGGATCGGCGGCGACCGTCCGGCTGAGGTCGCCGCCGGCGCCCTGGAAGTGGTGGCGCGCGGCTTCCTGGCGCTCAAGATGAACGGCACCGAGGAACTGCAGATCGTCGATAGCCATGACAGGATAGATGCCGCGGTCGAGCGGGTCGCCATGGTGCGCGAGGCCGTCGGCCCCAACATCGGCATCGCCGTCGATTTCCATGGCCGCGTGCACCGGCCGATGGCGCGCATCCTGGTCAAGGAGCTCGAGCCCTACAGGCTGATGTTCATCGAGGAGCCGGTGCTGAGCGAAAACCGCGAGGCGCTGAAGGAAATCGCCGCCCTTGGCTCGACGCCGATTGCTTTGGGTGAGCGGCTCTACAGCCGCTGGGACTTCAAGTCGGTGTTCGAGCAAGGCGTCGTCGACATCATCCAGCCCGACCTTTCGCATGCCGGCGGCATCACCGAATGCCGCAAGATCGCGGCCATGGCCGAGGCCTATGATGTCGCGGTGGCGCCGCACTGCCCGCTCGGGCCGATCGCGCTTGCCGCCTGCCTGCAGCTCGATGCGGTGAGCTACAACTGCTTCATCCAGGAGCAGAGCCTCGGCATCCACTACAACGCCGCCAACGACCTGCTCGACTATGCCGCCAACAAGGATGTCTTCCGCTACGAGGATGGTTATGTCGCCATTCCCGATGGCCCCGGCCTCGGCGTCGAGATCGACGAGGACTACGTCAAGGAGCGCGCCAAGGAAGGCCACCGCTGGCGCAACCCAATCTGGCGCCACAAGGATGGCTCCTTCGCCGAGTGGTGATGGCTACGCTTTCACCTGCGCCGCTTCGGATGACTTCAGTCCATCAATCAGGTGATGAAGATCCGCCTCGTTCTCGTAGTGCAGGGTAGAGACCAACGCATCAATCGTAAATTCCGGATCGACCTTGTCTATTTGAGCGAGGTGAGCGGACGCAGCGGTCCGATCGCCCAGCCAGTGATAGGCCGCCGCGACAAAAGCGTGTTGGTTGGCATCCATCTTCGACAGATGCATGAAGGCCTCGATTGCTTCGGGATATTCGTGGGCTGTAAAGTGAGCTTTCCCAAGATGGCTCCAGAAGCGTTCTGGGTGGTGAGGGTTCAACCGCATCGCCTTGCGGATCCAGTCGGCCCCTTCCTTGGGGTGACCGAGCCAAGTCAAAAGCTCGCCGTGCTGGACCACGACGAGATCGTAGTTTGGATTGAGGGCGAGTGCCCGCTCCTGGTGGTGCCGAGCCTTCGTCAGATCATTGCGGCTGATGCTGATGGCCGCCAATATCCGTTGGACGTCCGCATCGTTGCTGTCCAGTGCCTGCGCCAACTCAAGCTCACGGACGACTTCGTCGAAAGCGGCGTCCTTATCGGCGCACCAGCCGTAGCCCCAAGCTTGCCCCAGGATGCAGCCCCGCCAGGCATGGGCATGGGCGTATTCGGGGTCGAGTTCCAGCGCTCGTGTCACCAGCTTCAGCGCCTCCTCATTCTCGGCTCGACTGCTGCGATGGTGGCGGACCTTGGCCGCGAGCACGCATTCGTATGCTGCCATGTTGGCGGGTGTTTTGCGCGCCACGACATCCTGCTGCGCGGCTTCGACGCGGCCTGGCAGCGTGGCCACGATCGCTGCGGTCAGCTCGTCCTGAATGGCGAAGACATCGTCGAGCTTGCGGTCGTATCGCTCGGCCCAGATGTGCGTATCGGTGGCGGTATCGATCAGCTGCGCCGTCACCCTGAGCTGCCCGCCCGATTTGCGGACGCTGCCCTCCACCAGGAATTGCGCCCCCAGCTTCCGGGCAATTTCACGAAGGTTAACCGACTGCCCTTTGTAGACGAAGGTGGAGTTGCGCGAGATGACGAACAGCTCGTGCCGTCGCGAAAGTTCCGTGATGATGTCCTCGGTCAGACCATCAACGAAAAATTCCTGTTCGGATTCGCCGCTCATGTTGGCGAAAGGCAGGACCGCGATCGACGGCTTCACCACGCTGTGCCGGGCCGAGCTGTCCCCCACTCGCGGATCGGCTGCATCGTCCAGCACCGCGCGCCAGACCCGTATCGGGCGAGAGATGTTCTTCAGGGCCTTCTCGCCAAGGTCCTCGAACCTGATTTCGAGCCGATCGAAGACCTGTTCGTACACGGCCTGGGTGACGCACACCCCGCCGACTTCGGCCATCTGCTCCAGCCGGGCGGCGACATTCACGCCGTCGCCATAAATGTCGCCCTCATCGAAGATGATGTCGCCGAGATTGATGCCGATCCGAAACTGAATGCGTCCGGCTTCCGGTACGTCGGCGTTGCGGCGGCGCATGCGGATCTGCACCTCCGCCGCGCAGCGCACGGCATCTGCCACGCTCTGGAACTCGACCAGCATGCCGTCACCGGTGGTTTTGATGATGTGGCCCTGGTTCTTGGCGATTGCCGGATCAATGAGTTCGATCCGGTGCGTTTTGAGCCGCGCAAGCGTGCCCCTCTCGTCGGCTTCCATGAGCCGAGAGTATCCAGCCATGTCGGCTGCCAGCACCGCCGCGAGCCTGTGTTCCATGTTCCAGCCTCGAAGCACGCAATCCTAGATGGCAAACGCTGCAATCAAAGCCGATCACGGTCACGCCGCCACCTAACAGCACCGTCCCCGCGCGATCGGAAGGCGCCCAGTCGTAGCATTACTCGAAATGAGCGCATGCGGGAAGGAAATCGAACGCTCCCCATACCCGCTCGCGGCTGTTCAATTGGTCTGCCTGCTCGAAAGGGCAAGGTTTCATCCCAAATCGATCGCATTCAGTAGCCGATTGAACGGCTTCGAAGATGGTGGGAAAGTGCTTCGACCACGTGCGTAGAATAGAGCCTTGAAATCAAGGCTTTCCAGGAAAATCAATGGTCTAGAGGGAACTTGGTGGAGCCAATCGGAATCGAACCGACGACCTCTTGAATGCCATTCAAGCGCTCTCCCAACTGAGCTATGGCCCCACTTCCGGCAGTCAACCGGCGCCGTTTCCGGCGAAGAGATCCGGCGTGGGTTGGAGACCGCGCCGTTAGTGCAGGCGGCTTCTAACCCCGCCTTTCGTCAATATCAAGCCTTCAGGAGCGGCTTTTTCTTCACAGGCCACGAAAGCTGGCAAACGCCTGCTTTCAAGGCCGATCAGACCTCGTCGTCGTCGTCGCCGACGCCGATCATGTCGGCAACGTCGTCGTCTTCTTCTTCTTCGTCGGCAAGGAAGGTGTCATCTTCGTCGTCGCCGAGGTCGACATCGTCCTCGTCGTCGCCGAGATCCGGCAGATCGTCAGCCTTGACGTCCTCGTCGGCCTCTTCGAGCGAGACGACTTCAACGCCCTCTTCGTCCTCGGCGTCCACTTCCTTCTCAGCCACTTCCTCTTCCTCCTCGAGGGCGGCGATCTTGCCTTCCTCGAAATAGGAACGCGGATAGGTCTTGCCGGTGTAGGGCGAGACGATCGGGTCCTTGTTCAGGTCGTAGAATTTTCGACCCGTCTCCGGGTCGATGCGCTTTATGCCAAGTTCGGTTTTTGCCACGGCAAGCCTCGTCAATAAAAGAGTGGTCCCCTTAACCACAGTTTGCAGCGCTGTCAAAGCGAAAAGCCGGCGTCACAAAACCATGCAATGAAAGGCCTCGCGTCGATGACGACCATGGGGGACGACCATGGGGGATGACCATTTCGGCCCGCCGTGATACGAGACCGCCGCAACAAATGAAAAGCGCCGGCCCGCCGGCATTCCGTCCAGGGAAATTCCATGTCTCACGCCGCCGCCCCAAAGTCGGCCACCGCCCGCAAATCACCAGCCCTTGCCGGCACGGCGCGCGTGCCGGGCGACAAGTCGATCTCGCACCGCTCCTTCATGTTTGGCGGCCTCGCCTCTGGCGAGACCCGCATCACCGGCCTACTCGAAGGCGAGGACGTGATGCGCACCGGTGCGGCCATGAAGGCAATGGGCGCTCATATCGAGAAGCGCGGCGCCGAGTGGGTGATCCGCGGCACCGGCAATGGCGCGCTGCTGCAGCCGGAAGGCCCGCTCGACTTCGGCAATGCCGGTACTGGCTCGCGGCTGACCATGGGCCTGGTCGGTACCTATGACATGGAAACGACCTTCATCGGCGACGCTTCGCTGTCGGGCCGGCCGATGGGCCGCGTGCTCGAACCCTTGCGCCAGATGGGCGTTCAGGTGCTGAAGGCGACGCCCGGCGACCGCATGCCGATCACGCTGCATGGGCCGAAGCACGCCGCACCCATCACCTACCGCGTGCCGATGGCCTCGGCGCAGGTCAAGTCGGCGGTGCTGCTCGCCGGTCTCAACACGCCGGGCATCACCACCGTCATAGAGCCTGTCATGACGCGCGACCACACCGAAAAGATGCTGAAGGGCTTTGGCGCCAATCTGTCGGTGGAGACCGACGAGCGCGGCGTGCGCCACATCTTCATCGAAGGCCAGGGCAGACTGACCGGCCAGACGATCGCGGTGCCGGGCGACCCGTCCTCGGCCGGCTTCCCGCTGGTGGCGGCACTGATCGTACCGGACTCCGACATCACGATCGAGAATGTGCTGATGAACCCGACCCGCACCGGCCTGCTTTTGACGCTGCAGGAAATGGGCGGCAAGATCGAGATCCTCAATCCGCGCAATGCCGGCGGCGAGGATGTCGCCGACCTGCGCGTGCGTTATTCCGAACTGAAAGGCGTCACCGTGCCGCCCGAGCGGGCGCCGTCGATGATCGACGAATATCCCGTGCTTGCGGTTGCCGCCAGCTTCGCCGAGGGCGAAACGCTGATGCAGGGGCTGGAAGAGCTGCGGGTGAAGGAATCCGACCGGCTGTCGGCCGTCGCCAACGGGCTGAAGATCAACGGCGTCGACTGCACCGAGGGCGAGGCTTCCCTCGCCGTGCGCGGCAAACCGGGCGGCAAGGGACTTGGCCGCCATCCCAACGGCCAGGACACGACGGTGCAGACCCATCTCGACCACCGCATCGCCATGAGCTTTCTGGTCATGGGGCTGGCGACGGAAAAGCCCGTCACCATCGACGACCAGGCGATGATCGCAACCAGTTTTCCGGAATTCATGGGGCTGATGAAGGGGCTGGGCGCGGAGATTGGGTAACGGTTGATGGCAGCAACCCTGGGAGATTGGGACCGAACGGGAAGGTCGGAGGGACAGCGCGAAGGAATGCAACGCTTGTCTGGACCGCTGCGCTCTTCGATCTCAGTCACGGTAGCCCACCAATGACACACGTCTTCACCATCGCCATCGACGGCCCGGCCGGCGCCGGAAAAGGCACGCTGGCTCGGCGACTTGCCGACCATTACCGTCTGAACCTGCTCGACACTGGCCTTACCTATCGCGCGGTGGCCTACGCGCTGATCCAGCACGCGCTGCCGCTCGACAATGTCTCGGCGGCCGAAACCGCTGCACGCCAGGTCAATCTGGCGAAGCTCGACCGGTCGGTGCTGTCGGCGCATGCGGTCGGCGAGGCGGCCTCGAAGGTCGCGGTGTTCCCGACCGTGCGGCGCATCCTGGTGGAAAAGCAGCGCGCATTCGCCACGACACCGCCGGGCGCCGTCCTCGACGGCCGCGACATCGGCACCGTCGTCTGCCCCGATGCCGATATAAAACTCTATGTGACGGCGAGCGCCGAGGTGCGGGCGCGGCGGCGACTGGCCGAGATCGAGAGCATCGGCGGCACCGCCGATTTCACCGAGATCCTCGCCGATATCGTGCGCCGTGATGAGCGAGACATGGGCCGCGCCGACTCGCCCTTGAAGCCGGCGGCAGACGCGCACTTGCTTGATACCAGCGAAATGGCTATAGAAGCCGCGTTTCTTGCGGCCATGGCGATCATCGACGACGTGCTGGCCAAGAGAGACAAGGCCTGAGCCGGGTTTTTCCCTCGTGTTTCCGTTGCCGGAGGCGAAGAAAATACCCATATCGGGCACGAACCAGCCTGCCAGCATTCTTCATGCGCCGGAATTGCCGCTTAAAGAGCGGCCCAGGGCTTTTTGTAGCCCGGAACGCCGGCAGGCCAACGCAACGCTAACCCACGGCGCCCGTCCCGCGACAGAAGCGGGGCACTCCAGGAGAAACAATGTCAGCTGCAAATCCCACTCGCGACGATTTCGCGAGCCTGCTCGAAGAATCATTCACAACGGGTCATTCCGGCGAAGGCCAGGTCGTCAAGGGCACGATCACGGCCATCGAAAAGGACATGGCCATCATCGACGTCGGCCTCAAGGTCGAAGGCCGCGTGCCGCTGAAGGAATTCGGCGTCAAGGGCAAGGACACCACCCTCAAGGTCGGTGACACCGTCGAAGTCTATGTCGAGCGCATCGAGAACGCGCTTGGCGAAGCGATGCTCAGCCGTGAGAAGGCCCGCCGCGAAGAGAGCTGGGTCCGTCTCGAAGAGAAGTTCACCAAGGGTGAGCGCGTCGAAGGCGTCATCTTCAACCAGGTCAAGGGCGGCTTCACCGTCGACCTCGACGGCGCCGTGGCCTTCCTGCCGCGCAGCCAGGTCGATATCCGCCCGATCCGCGACGTCTCGCCGTTGATGCACAACCCGCAGCCCTTCGAGATCCTCAAGATGGATCGCCGCCGCGGCAACATCGTGGTGTCGCGCCGCACCGTGCTCGAGGAGAGCCGCGCCGAACAGCGTTCGGAAATCGTGCAGAACCTCGAAGAAGGCCAGGTTGTCGAAGGCGTCGTCAAGAACATCACCGACTACGGTGCGTTCGTCGACCTCGGCGGCATCGATGGCCTGCTGCATGTCACCGACATGGCATGGCGCCGCGTCAACCATCCGACCGAAATCCTCAATATCGGTCAGACGGTCAAGGTGCAGATCATCCGCATCAACCAGGAAACCCACCGCATCTCGCTCGGCATGAAGCAGCTCGAGAGCGATCCGTGGTCCGAGATCGGCACCAAGTTCCCGATCGGCAAGAAGATCAAGGGTACCGTCACCAACATCACCGACTACGGCGCGTTCGTCGAGCTGGAGCCGGGCATCGAAGGCCTCATCCACGTTTCGGAAATGTCGTGGACGAAGAAGAACGTGCATCCCGGCAAGATCCTGTCGACGACCCAGGAAGTCGACGTGGTGGTGCTCGAAGTCGATCCGGCCAAGCGCCGTATCTCGCTCGGCCTCAAGCAGACGCTCGAGAATCCGTGGCAGGCTTTCGCCAGCAGCCATCCGGTCGGCAGCCAGGTCGAGGGCGAGGTCAAGAACAAGACCGAGTTCGGCCTGTTCATCGGCCTCGAAGGCGATGTGGACGGTATGGTCCATCTCTCCGATCTCGACTGGACCCGTCCGGGCGAGCAGGTCATCGAAGAGTACAATCGCGGCGACATGGTCAAGGCGCAGGTGCTCGACGTCGACATCGACAAGGAGCGCATCTCGCTCGGCATCAAGCAGCTGGCCAAGGATACGGTCGGCGAAGCAGCGACGAGCGGCGAACTGCGCAAGAACGCGGTCGTCACCTGCGAAGTCATCGGCGTCAAGGATGGCGGTCTGGAAGTGCGGCTGGTCGACAGCGGCATCGAGACCTTCATCAAGCGCTCCGATCTGAGCCGTGACCGCGACGAGCAGCGCCCCGAGCGCTTCACCGTCGGCCAGAAGGTCGACGCGCGCGTCATCGCCTTCGACAAGAAGACACGCAAGCTGCAGGTCTCGATCAAGGCGTTGGAAATCGCCGAAGAGAAGGAAGCGGTCGCCCAGTACGGCTCGACCGACTCCGGCGCTTCGCTGGGCGACATCCTGGGTGCCGCGCTGAAGAAGCAGGGCAGCTAAGTCATCTGCCCCCGCCGCCCTGCGCGGTGGTCAGTTCAAGCCCCGCCGGAGCGATCCGGCGGGGTTTTTCTTTACGGTAAGATAAACTTCCTCGGGTATTTGCCAGTGGTCCGAGGAGAGGCTTTCCATGCGCAATGACGACGATTGTCCCGCTACGGGCTCTTCGTGGTTGCCGCGTCTCTACATCGGGTCACCGGCCTTGTTCTGCTTTTGCGGAATGGCGATCTTGATGGCCGTCCTCTGGTCCCTGGGCTTCCAGCTCAACGGCGACGTGGACGACCTGGTCAAACTGCATGAAGTCCGCACCTTGCTTGAAACGGGCAACATCTTCGACCGGATGCTGCCCGGTGTTGCCCAGCCAGAGCCTTATGTCTCGCATTGGCCATGGATAGTGGACCTGCCCTATGCCGCCTTCGCGCGTCTGCTGATGCCGTTTGCCGGCTTCGAGCCGGCGCTGACGATGGCAAGCTTTGCCGTGCCGCTGCTGCTGCTTGCGCCGGCGCTCTATTTCTACAATCGGCTGGTGATCGCAGTGGGCTTTGCCAACCCGGCCGTTGCATTGCCGCTGGCTCTGATCTTTGCCGCGCGCAGCTTTTTCGAATATGCCCCGGGACGGATCGACTACCACAATCTGCAAATACTGCTTCTGCTCGCGGCCCTGGTCTTGATGTTGTCGCAGAACCGCTTCGCTGCCTTCATCAACGGGCTACTGGCGGCCTTGGCGCTTGCGATCAGCGCCGAGTTCGCACCGTTCTATGCGCTGGTGATGGCGGTCTATGCCTTTGACTGGATCTTCGGCCGCGAACGGGGTGCCGACAGGATCGCTGGCTTCGGGCTGGCATTGGCCCTGGGCGGGCTCGGGCTGTTCGCCACGATCGTGCCGCCTTCAGCCTATTCCGACGTCAGATGCGACACCTATTCGACACCGCATGTGACGGCACTCGTCGCGGCCGGGCTTTCATTTGCCGTGGTGCCTTTGCTTGTCGGCCGGCGCGGCGGATGGGCGACGCGGACGGCAATCTTGCTGGTGTTCGCGGCCGCCAGCGCGGCGGCGCTGGTGGTGTTGTTCCCGCAATGCCTGGCCGGCCCTTATGCTTCGCTCGACGCCTATGTACGCGACAACATGCTCAACAGGATCCCTCAGGAACTGAGCCTGTTCCGGCGCCCTGATTTCGTTTTGTCGGACAGCTTTCCCAGCATGGCGTTGCTGTTCGTCGGCGCGCTCGCCCCGGCAGTCATCTGCCCCAATCCGCGGAGCCGAAGCCGGCCGCTTGTCATCCTGGCGCTGTTCTCGCTGCTCTCGCTGGCGCTGGCGATCGGCTACTTCCGCTACTTTCGCTATCTTCCGGTCTTTTCCGGCATCGGTCTGACCTTCGTGCTGGCGAGTTTCCTGCCACCGGATGCGGGACTGGGGCGCTATTTGAAGTCACGCGTGCCGGTGGCATCGCGAAGATACGCGTTGATCCTGCCCGGTCTGGTTCTGTCCGCGGCGATGGCGCTGTACCAGCTGTCGGCAAGACCATCGCAGGCAGCCATTCCAGCCGGCGAGTTCGCCGACAGCTGCGATCTCAGGCACATTGAGCCGCGACAGGGTTGGCCGGCAGGCGCCGTCGTTCTGACGCCACCGTTGATCGGAGCGCATTTTCTTGCTCTTGCCGAAGGTCCCAAGGTGGTGACAATCCCCAATCACCCGTCGGCTCAAGGGATCGAACGGAGCTATCGCTTCCTTGATCCCTCGACCGCCGACCCGCGCTCGTTTCTCGATGCGTCCAAGGCGACGCATGTCGCCCTTTGCGGGTGGAGAGGCCCACCGTCGCCAGATCTCGAAACCATCTATCCATTCGCGGCAGCGCTGATGGAGGGCCACCCGCCATCATGGCTCAAGGAGTGTCCGACGGATGCTTCCTCGCCGCTGCGGCTCTACCGCTACCGCAACGCCGACGGATCGGAGGCCACCTGCCCTGTTTCGACGGCTTCTGCTCAGGCCCTGCCGTAGAGCGGCACCAGCGTTCCGCTCATCGCCTGATTGGCTGGCGAGGCGAGATAGGCAATGGCTTCGGCGGCCGCTTCGAGACTGACCCATCTGGTGACGTCGGCATCCGGCATATCGGCGCGGTTTGCCGGCGTATCGAGCGTCGATGGCGCCACGGCATTGACCAGGATGCCCTTGCCTTTCAACTCCTCGGCCATCGCCACAGTCATCGCCGCTACCGCGGCCTTGCTGGCGGCGTAGGCAACCATGCCGCTGCCGCGCCGCGGGTCGAGCCCGGCGCGCGCTGTGACATTGACGATGCGGCCCGCGATGTCCGACGCCAGCATCGAGCGCACTGCCGCACGGCAGCACAGGAAGGCGGTGCGTGCGTTGGTGTCCATCATCTCGGCAAAGGATGCCGACTCGATCTTTTCCACCGGTGCCGCGGTGAAGCCGCCGGCCAGATGGATCGAGCCCCACAGACCTGGAACCTGGCTGTAGAACGCCTCGACCTTGGCGGAGTCCGAGAGATCGACATTGTGCACCAGCTTGACGCGGTCGTGCTCGGCAAAGGGGAAATGCCCGGGCGCCGCGGCATGGGCATTGGGCACATGGCAGATCGCGCCCTCACTCAGCAGTTTGCCGACGACCGCACCACCGAGCGCCCCGGTGCCTCCGGTCACGACAATGTGCCTGCCTTCAAGTGTTTCCGTCATCCTGGACCGCTCCTGTTATTTTTTTGATTGTGTCGCTTGTTACGCCGCCCGACGCAGAGCGTCGCGCCTTTCGCACCATCACTCAACTGATATCTCGACATGGCAGTTGTTGCGTCTTTGCATGCATCAGCCTGTCGGCCAGCCGGGTCCATGCCGGCTGAGGCACATGAAGCACGTTGCGCCGCCACTCTTCAGTCGACAGTGATTTCGATGACGCGCGGCAGTCCGGTTGCCCGGGCGCGTTTCAACGCGTCCGCCAAGGCGTCGATATCGGCAAGCCGTTCGGCGCCAAGGCCATAGGCTTCGGCCAGCTTGCAGAAATCCGGCGGCGCCGGCGACACGCCGACAGGCTCGACGCCGACATCGAGCATCGAGGTTTCGATCTCGCGGTAGCCGCGATTGTTCCAGACGACGAAGATGACCGCTGCCTGGGCATCAAGTGCGGCGCCCAGTTCCGGTAGCGTAAACTGGAAGCCGCCATCCCCCGTGAGGCAAACGACCGGCGCATCGGGCACGGCAAGGGCGGCTCCGATCGCCGCCGGCGGGCCGTAGCCGAGCGCGCCGAAGCCGGTGGCGGCGTTGAACCAGCCGCCGGGGCGATCATGGTCGTAGTAGAGATTGGCGGCATAGATCGGCTGCGTCGAATCGCCGACGATGAGCGCGCCCGGTAGTGCGTCGCGGATCACTTCCACGGCGCGCACCTGTGACTGCATCGTCGGACTGATCTCGGCAAAAGCCGCCTCTCGTGCTGCGGCGGCGCGTGATGGTCCGCCCTCGCTTGCCGGGACATGGCTGATTTCCAGGAGCAGCGCTTCGAGCGCCTCGGCGCAATCGGCCTGAATCGAAACCGTCGCCGGGCGGCGGGCCAATTGGTCCGCGCCGATATCGATGCGGATCAGATTGGCGGGCAGGACGAACCCGCCATCGCTGTAGCCGTCATAGTCGGTGGGGCCGAACTCGGTGCCGGCGGCAATGACCAGATCCGCTTGCGCCATCAGCGCCCGCACTGCCTTGAGGCTTGGACTGGCCGGCACGCAAAGCGGATGGGCATGCAGGAGGCCGCGCGCATTGGCTGTCTCGACGACCGGCGCCCCAAGCTGTTCGGCCAGACGCCGCAATGGCGCTTCGGCGCGTTTGGCGCCGCCGCCGGCCAGGATCAACGGAGCGCGCGCCGCGGCGATGAGTTTGGCCGCGCTGGCAATTGCCGCGCCGGAGGGCGCAGGCGGTGCTGCATTGCTCAGCATGGCGGTGATGCCATCCGCCGGCTTGACCATGACGTCGGTCGGGATTTCGATGTGCACCGGACCGGGCCGGGCCGATGAAAACAGCGCGAAGGCCTGCGCCAGCGCGCCAGGCAATTCACTAGCGTCGGTGACCCGCTGCGAAGAGAGCGCCACCTTCTCCATCATGCCGCGCTGGTCGGGCAGTTCATGCAGATGACCCAGGCCCTTGCCGAGCGTCGGCGTCGCGTTGACGCCTGAGATCACCAGCATCGGCACCGAATCGGCACGCGCCTGCCCCATGGCGGTGATGGTGTTGGTGAGCCCCGGTCCGGTGATGACGAAGGCGACGCCCGGCCTGCCGCTGGCGCGTGCATAGCCGTCGGCCATGAAGCCGGCACCCTGCTCGTGGCGCGGCGTGACGTGGCGGATATTCGAGCGCGCCAGCCCCCGGTAAAGTTCGACCGTGTGCACGCCGGGAATGCCGAAGACCGTGTCGACGCCATGGGCTTCGAGCAGCGAAATGAGCGCCTCGCCGACAGTCGTCCCTATGGTGTTCCCAATGGTGGTCCCGATGGTGGTCATTGGCGCAGTACCGGTCGCGTCAGGCAGGTCGGGCCACCCTCGCAAGCGATGCACAGCGCATCCGCCTCGAAGGTGGAAACCGTGCAGCCGGCCGCCTGCATGGCAGCCGCCGTCCTGGGGAAGCCGGCGACGGCGATCACCTGGCGTGGCGCCGTCGGCAGCACATTGAGACTGAGCCCGTTGGAAGCATGGAACTCATCTGCATCGCCCTCGACCAGCGTGATGCCGCGCCCCTTCAGCATCTGGTAGAAGGCGGCCGGCAGCAGAGGCGCGTAGACCAGCGCCAGATCATCGGCAAGCGGACTGATCACCGACATCAGGTGCAGGCAGGCCTCCTCGCCGTGCCAGAGCGGCAGATCGAAGCCAAAAACCGAAATCCCCCTAGGCGAAAGCAGGTTGGCGAGCTGCTGGATACCATCCTGGTTGGTGCGCACGCCACGGCCGACCGCCAGCGTGTTCGCATCCACCCAGACACAGTCCCCGCCTTCCACCTGGCCCGGATCATCGATGCGGCCGAGGATGGGAATGCCAAGTCGCTCGTAGGCTGCTTCGTGCAGGCCGGGCTCGGTCCGGCGCAGCGCCTTGCCCATGGCAAGAATGATCGCGCCGTGATCGGTCATCAGCGAAGGATCATGGGTGAAGACCGAATCGGCCAGCCCGTCGTTGGCATCCGTCAGCCATTCGACCTCGGCGCCGGAGGCAGAAACCAGCTGCGTCAATCGCTCATGCTGGGCAGCCGCCTTTCCCGGCTCGAAGCCCGGGCCGTAGTGCCACTCCTGCGCCCTGGCATCACGCATGGCGCTGGCGGCGGACCGCATAAGCACGCGTTTCAGCGGTCCGGCCATGGACTGCGACCCGTATGATTTGCCCACTCAATTCTCCCGACACGTCCGTTGCCGCCACTAACCACTACGGCAAGCTGTGATCAATAGTCCAAAAACCATGGTTGACGGAGGCAAGCGGAACGGTCCATCTTGAGAACGGGAACTCTGTCCAGTGACGGGTAATGGGTAAAAGAATCCAGCAGCGACGGGCTCGACCACTCCGCGGAGCGTCGAAGGGATGATGGCGCAAAGCGCCGTCCCCGTACTGAAACACACGGCGCAGGACGGCGCCGCCGAAGCCATCCATGTCGAGAACCTGCACAAGCGGTTCGGTGAGCTGCATGTGCTGAAAGGCGTCTCGCTGTCGGCGCGCGACGGCGAGGTCATCGCCATCATCGGCGGCTCGGGTTCGGGCAAATCGACATTACTGCGCTGCATCAACTGCCTGGAGAACCCGACCAGCGGCATCATCCGCGTCAATGGCGAGGAGATCAAGCTGAGGGCCGACAGCCACGGCCACACGGTTCCGGCCGACCGCAAGCAGATCGAGCGCATCCGCTCCAAGCTCGGCATGGTGTTCCAGAACTTCAACCTGTGGAGCCACATGACGCTGATCGAGAACGTCATCGAGGTTCCCGTGCACGTGCTTGGCATCCAGCGCGATGTGGCGATCCGCGAGGCCGAGAAGCTGCTCGCGCGCGTCGGCCTGGCCGAAAAGCGCGACGTCTATCCGGCCTATCTGTCGGGCGGCCAGCAGCAGCGCGCCGCGATCGCCCGGGCGCTGGCCATCAATCCGCGCGTCATGCTGTTCGACGAGCCGACTTCGGCGCTCGATCCCGAACTGGTCGGCGAAGTGCTGAAGGTGATCGGCGACCTGGCGCGCGAAGGCCGCACCATGGTGCTGGTCACCCACGAGATGAAGTTCGCCCGCGAGGTCGCGACGCATGTCGTCTATCTCTACAATGGATTGGTCGAGGAAGAAGGACCGCCGGAGCAGATCTTCGGCGCGCCCAGATCCGAAAGGCTCAAACAGTTCATCCGCAACATCGGCTAGGACAGGCCGAGACGGAAGAAAACCGGGAACCAACAACAAACTGGGAGTCGTGAAATGAAGACTGTTCTGAAGACATTTGCCGCAGCGCTGCTGCTGGGCGTCGCCGCCATGGGCGTGGCCAAGGCCGATCCGGTCAAGATCGGCGTCGCCGCCGAGCCCTATCCACCCTTCACCTCGCCTGATGCTTCGGGCAAGTGGGTTGGCTGGGAGATCGATTTCATCGACGCCGTCTGCGCCGAAGAGAAACTCGACTGCGTCATCACCCCGGTTGCCTGGGACGGCATCATCCCGGCGCTGACGACAAAGAAGATCGATGTCATCGCCAGCTCGATGTCGATCACCGCCGAGCGCCAGAAGACGATCGACTTCTCCGACAAATATTACAACACGCCAACCGCGATCATCGGTCCCAAGGACCAGAAATTCGGGCCCGCTCCCGCGGACCTCAAGGGCAAGGTCGTCGGGGTTCAGGTCTCGACCGTGCATGCCGTCTACGCCAAGAAGCACTTCACCGAGGCGGCCGAGATCAAGGAATACCAGACCCAGGACGAGGCCAACAACGATCTCGCCGCCGGCCGTCTCGACGCGGTGCAGGCCGATTCCATCGCGCTTGGCGAATTCCTCAAGTCGGACCAGGGCAAGGCGTGCTGCGACCTCAAGGGCATGGTGGCTCCGGACGATGAAGTGCTCGGACCGGGCGTCGGCGCCGGCGTGCGCAAGGAGGACACCGAGCTGAAGGACAAGATCAACGCCGGCATCAAGGCCATCCGCGCCAACGGCAAGTATGACGAAATCTCGAAGAAGTACTTCGATTTCGACATTTACGGCGGCCCGACGCAGTCGAACTGACATCGCCCACGCATGAGCAACAACCGCACGGCATCGCGCCGTGCGGTTTCGCCGGAACCTGTCCACGCACGCTTTCCGCTGACGAGAATTGACAGCGGCTGACGCCAGCAATTCGGGGACGACGCTGATCGACGCACTTCTTTCGGCCTCCGCGGCCGGCATCATCGAGCTTCTCTCGCCCTACCCGCCGGGCTGGGGCGGAGCTCTCTTGGTTGGATTGCTCCATTCGATCGAGATCGCGCTGGGCGCCACGTGCCTCGGCCTTCTGATCGGCACCGGAGGCGCCTATGGCAAGCTCTATGGCGGGCCGGTGGTACGCGATCTCCTGGCCGTCTACACCACCATCGTGCGCGCCGTGCCCGAACTGGTGCTGATCCTGCTGCTGTATTATGCCGGAACCGACCTGATCAACCAGGCGCTGACAGCAATGGGTTATCAGCGCGTCGACATCAGCGGCCTTGCCGCCGGCATCGCCGTGCTCGGATTTGTCCAGGGCGCCTATTCGACCGAAGTGATACGCGGCGCGATCCTGGCCATTCCGCAAGGCCAGATCGAAGCCGCCCGCGCCTATGGAATGTCTCCCGGCCTGCTGCTGCGGCGCATCACCTTGCCGGCCATGCTGCCCTTCGCCATACCGGGCCTCGCCAATCTCTGGCTGATCGCCACCAAGGACACCGCGCTGCTGGCGGTCGTCGGCTTCTATGAACTGGCGCTGGCAACGCGGCAGGCCGCGGGCGTCACCAAAGCCTATTTCACCTTCTTTTTTGCCGCCGGCGTGCTCTATCTGCTGCTGTCGCTGTTTTCCAATCTGATCATCGGCCGTATCGAGGCCTGGTCGCGGCGCGGCATGCCTTCGCTCAAGGAGGCGCGCTGATGACTGGTGAAACAGCCATCATCAATATCGTCGCGCGAACGTCGCTGTGGTTGCAGCCGCACCGCATTGTGCTGATCCTTGTGGCGTTGGGGCTGGTTCTGGGAGCCACCTTTTTCATGCGGTGGGACTGGCTGCCGCAGTATTATGAAATGGGATTGCTGGGCATCTGGCGCTCGCTGTGGATCCTGGCCGTCACCTGTGTGCTGGGCTTCCTGCTCGCCGTGCCGCTTGGGCTGGCGCAGGCGACCGGCTCCTTCTGGTTCGCCGCACCGGCCAAGGTCTTCTGCACGGTGATCCGGGGCACGCCGCTGCTGATCCAGTTGTGGCTGCTCTATTACGGCCTCGGCTCGCTGTTTCCGCAATACCCGTGGATCCGCGAATCCTGGATGTGGCCGTATCTGCGGCAAGCCTGGCCTTATGGCGTGCTGGCATTGACCTTGTCTTTCGCCGGGTATGAGGGTGAGGTGATGCGCGGCGCCTTTGCCGGCGTTCCCAAGGGCCAGGTCGAGGCCGCCCGCGCCTTCGGCATGACCCGCTGGAAGACATTTCGGCGCATCTGGCTGCCACAAGCATTCTATCGTGCGCTGCCGACGCTTACTGGCGAAACCGTGCTGCAATTGAAGTCGACGCCACTGGTGGCGACGATCAGCGTCATCGATATCTTCGCCGTTTCGTCCAAGGTGCGGCAGGATACCTACCTGACCTACGAACCCTTGCTGCTGCTGGCCCTGATCTACATGACGATCACCGGCATACTGGTCTTCGCCTTTAGCAGGATCGAGGCGCGGATCCCCAACAAGATCGGCTAGCGAGCAGCCAGCAGCGAATAGCGGGTAGAAGCGGCGCGCCGCATCCTCTATTCACTAGCCACCACTCCCTACTCGCTTAGAGGCAGCCATGATGCAACTCAGTCTCGACCAGGCAAAAGGACTTTGCCGGATGGCGGCGCTTGGCGCCGGCGCCAATGAGGAAGCGGCGCAATCGCTCACCGCCTCGATCATCGCCGCCGAGTCGGAAGGGCTTTCGACCGTCGGGCTCTCGCATTTCATCGATTATCTCGAGGCGCTTGAAGCCGGACGCATCGACGGCAATGCCGACCCGGTGATCACCAGGCCGGCGCTGGCGGTCTATCTCTCCGACGCGCGCGGCGGGCTGGCGCATACAGGCTTCGACCGCACCATCGACGACCTCGCCAAGGCGGCAAAGCTGTTCGGTGTCGCCATCTTCTCGCAGAAGAACGCCTATACATGCGGCGCGCTCGGCTACTTCACCGGCAGGCTGGCAGAACTTGGGCTGGTGTCGTTCGCCGCCACCAATGGCCCGGCGGTGCTCGCCGGCTCGGGCTCGGTCAAGCCGGTCTACTGCACCAACCCGATGTCGTTTGCAGCACCTGCCGCCGACGGCGCGCCGCTGGTCATCGACCAGTCGTCGAGCGCCACCGCCTTCGTCAACATCCGCAAGGCGGCGGAAGACGGCAAAAAGATCCCCGAAGGCTGGGCGCTGGATGCCAGCGGCAACCCGACCACCGATCCGGCCGCAGCCATGAAGGGCGCCATGCTTGCCTTCGGCGGCCAGCGCGGCGCCAACATCGCGCTGATGGTCGAAGTGCTGGCGGCGGGCCTGTCAGGCGCCAACTGGTCGCTCGACGCGCCATGGTTCACCGGCGGGCCGGACAGTCCAGGAACCGGGCTGTTCGTGCTTGCCGTCGAGCCCAAGCTGCTCGATCCCGATTTCGAGCAGCGCATGAAGGACCAGCTCGACCGGCTGCGGCGGCGCTTCGGCGTGCATGTGCCAGGGCGTGCCCGGGCCGAAGCCGCCGAGAAGGCACAGGCGCGGGGCATCACCGCGCCAAAGGCGGTGGTGCAGCGCATTTCCGAATTCGCCGCACGTTATTCTTCCTGAATAATCCGCTTATTTATCAGCTAGTTATCTGAAGACTGCCCGCCCAAGGCGAGCTGCGGTGCAAATTTTCTTTGCGTGCTGCTGAACCTTTCAGCGCATCGCAGCGACCCAGCTATGTCCAGGGCAAGGCGAGCTTGCCCGATCCACACCGAGGGGAACAGCAAACCGAAAGCGAAAGCCTGTTTCACGCAGGGGATGTCCCTTTGCGCCTCGAAAACCCACCCAAATCAAAAGGAAATTGCCATGACCAACACCAAGCTCACCATGCTGACCGCCGTCCTTCTTCTCGGCTCGTTCATGGGCGCCACACAGGCTGCCTCCTTGAAGGCCGCGCCGGTCAAACCGTCGGCGCCCGGCGTCATCACCGCTCCGGGCGGCGGCGCCACCGAGGATCATTACTGCAAGAACGGCCATGCAAAATTCGCCAACTGCAGCGCCGATTTCATCGCGGCCTGCAAGAAGGTTGGCGGCACCATGTCGGATGTCCAGGGCTGGGGTGGGCGTACTTGCTTCACGCCCTCCTGATACCGTCTCAGGTCAGGCCGCTCCGTCGGCCCCTGGCTTCGCATGATGTCACCCGGAAAACCCCGCTGCGGCGGGGTTTTCTGTACTTTGTTCTATGGCGCCAAAACATGACGGTCAAAGTTAACTTTTGTTAACTTGACTTGATGGGAGCCATCGGGCGTTTGCAAGGGATTATCACAAAAAGCAGGAGCTACGATGTCCGTGACCACTGACGCCTCCCGCGGCAAGCTGATCATTCCAGTGCTTGGCCGCCTGTATTCGTCGCTGCATGACGCCGGTGAAACCGTTCTTCGCGTCGTCGCCGGTGCGTTCCTGGCCATCCATGGCTCGCAGAAGATCACCAATCCTTTCGGCGCCGCCGAGATGGTCGAGGGCCTCGGCTTCTATCCCGGCGCCTTGTGGTCGTTGCTTCTGGCCTGCACGGAATTCTTCGGCGGCGTCTTCATTGCCATCGGCTTTTTGACGCGGCCGGCCGCCTTTGCTGGCCTGTTCGTGCTGCTGGTCACGGTCTGGTTCCACTGGGTCACGATGAGCCAGGGCTTTTCGGGTGCCGAGAAGTCGCTTCTGTGGGCCGCGATCCTGCTCTTCTTCGTCATTCGTGGCGGCAACCGCCACTCGGTCGACGCCCGCATCGGCAAGGCGTTCTAACAGATCGAAACAGGGGTGACGCGACCACGCGTCGCCCTTTGCCTTTGGCGCGAAACGGATTATGAAACGGCTTCAGCCAAGCTTGCGAGCGCCGGAGCCAGCCATGACCGAAATCCTGCAGACCCCAAAGCTCGTCGTCGTCTTTGGCGGCTCAGGCTTTGTCGGCCGCCATGTCGTGCGCGCGCTGGCCAAGCGCGGCTATCGCATCCGGGTCGCCTGCCGGCGGCCCGATCTCGCCGGCCATCTGCAGCCGCTCGGCAATGTCGGTCAGATCCAGCCGGTGCAGGCCAATGTGCGCGTCCGCTGGTCGGTCGACCGCGCCGTGCAAGGTGCCGACCATGTCGTCAATCTGGTCGCCATCCTGCATCAGAGCGGCCGGCAGAAGTTCTCCACGGTGCATGAGTTCGGCGCCCGCGCGGTGGCCGAAGCGGCGCGCGCCGTCGGCGCCGGCCTTACCCATATTTCAGCGCTTGGTGCCGATCTGGACTCCGGATCGGACTACGCACGCACCAAGGCGCTTGGCGAAAAGGCCGTCCTGGAGACGATCAGGGACGCCGTGATCTTCCGGCCGTCGATCATTTTCGGGCCCGAGGACAGCTTCTTCAACCGCTTCGCCAATATGGCGCGCTATTCGCCGGTGCTGCCGCTGATCGGCGGCGGGCAGACCAAGTTCCAGCCGGTCTATGTCGGCGACGTCGCCGAAGCCGTGGCGCGCTCGGTCGACGGCAAGGTCGATGGCGGCCAGATCTACGAGCTTGGCGGCCCCAAGGTGCTGACCTTCAAGGGGTGCATGGAAGAACTGCTAGACGTGACCGAACGCAAGCGCCTGCTGGTGCCGGTGCCGTGGTGGGTGGCGAATATGCAGGCCTCGATCCTCGGGCTCCTACCCAATCCGCTGCTGACCAAGGACCAGGTGATGCAGCTGCGCGAGCACAACATCGTTTCGGACGCGGCGGCCAAGGCTAACCGGACATTGGTCGGGCTCGGCATCCAGCCGCAATCGATCGCCACGATCCTGCCCAGCTACCTCTGGCGCTTCCGCGCCGCCGGCCAGTTCCAACAGCGCAAGCCCGCAGCATAAGTCAGTGCATCGCTAGCGCGCCGTGACCTGCATCGGCAAACCGCCTTGCGGCTGCGTGGTCAGCTTCTGCACCGGCCAGGGTTTCGTCTCGGCCGTGGTGTCGAAGCGGAAGCGCGACAGCATGATGGCGAGCGCGATGATCGCCTCCTGCATGGCGAAGCTGGCACCGATGCAGACGCGTGGGCCCGCGCCAAACGGCAGATACTGGAAGCGATCGATCTTCTCGCGGTTTCCCGGGTGGAAGCGCTCCGGCATAAAGGCGTCAGGGCGGTCCCACAACTTCCTGTGGCGATGGACGACCCATGGCATGACCAGCACCGCAGCGTATTTCGGGATGTAAAGATCCTTCCACATTTCCGGCTCGATCGGCTCGCGATTGATCGACGGCGCCGGCGGATAGAGCCTGAGCGCCTCGTCGAAAGCCGCACGCGTGAACGGCATGGCATCGAGCCATTTCGTCGGATCGGGCTCGCGCGCCAGCACCCGGTCTATCTCCTGCTCGACCCTGTCGCGCTCCCATGGCGATTCCGCGAGACAGTAAAGCGTCCAGCCGAGTGCACGCGCCGTGGTCTCGTGGCCGGCGCCGATGAAGGTGATGATGTTGTCCTCGACCTCGGCCCGCGTCAGCCCGTCGGGCCCCTCGGCCTTGAGCAGGAGCGTCAGGAAATCCTGTGGGACGGCATCGGGGTCGCGCTTGAATTTCTGTTCGCGCATCTTGACCGTGTCGGTGACGATCTTGCGGAAATAGGCCATGGTCTTGCGACCACGGATGCGGGTGAGCCGTGGCAGCCAATCGGGGGCGCGCAACAGGTCGAGCGGATCGACGCGGCCCATGGTCTCGAACAGCCGGTCGATCTCATTGGCAAAACTGCCCGGCTGGCCAGCGATCTCGCCGGAAAACAGCGTCTCGGCCAGGATGTCATAGGTGAGCAGCGTCATGTCATGGGCGATGTCGGACGTGCCGCCACCCTCGTAGCGGGCGACGAACTCTTGCGTGCGCCTGAGCATCGGCTCGGCGAAGCCGAAGATGTGGCGCGGCGTGAACACCGGCGCCATGGCCTTGCGCGAACGCTTCCAGACCTCGCCCTCGGCGGTCAGCAGGCCGTCGCGCAGGATCGGCCGCAGGATCTTCTGGCGCACCGTCGCCATCTTGTAGTTCTTGGCGTTGTCGACCAGCACGTGGCGGATGAGGCCGGGATCGTTGGCAACGACCAGATGTCCACCAATGCCATTAACCGAAATCCAGGGCTGGTTGTAGGTATGCTCGCCCCACAGTTCGAGCGGATTGCGGTAGACGATGCGGATCATCTCCAGCGTCGAGGGCGGCGTCGTGCGCGGCTTTGGCGCCGGGGGAACGAAGGGGGCGGGCTGGACGTCCATGGAGTGCTCCGCTGATACCTCAATGTAGTGGCTGGCAATCCAGGCGTCCATGTGACCGAAACGCAGACCGAAACCTCGGCAGCCAAGACGCGAACTCAGATCGTGTGTTCATCTGATCGTGACCGTTCTGCCGGCGACCTCGCCTTGTCCCCCAGGACGCCCTGCCGTAGTGACAGTCACCAACAGATACCGCCAATCGAAGGAGCCCGCCTTGAAGCACCAGTTGAACATCATCATCGGCAGCACGCGGCCCGGCCGTGCCGGACCGGTTTTTGCCAAATGGCTGGAGGCATTCGCACGCAAGCACGGGAAATTCGAACCGGTGCTGACCGACATCGCCGCGTTCAATCTGCCGGTTCTGGACGAGCCGCATCACCCCAAGCTCGGCAACTATCAGAACGACCACACCAAGGCCTGGTCGAAGGCGATCGATGCCGCCGACGCCTTCGTCTTCGTGGCGCCGGAATACAATTATTTCGCCGCTCCGGCGATCATCAACGCGATCGACTATCCGCACGCGAGTGGAAATACAAACCCGCCGCCATCTTCAGCTATGGTGGCGTCTCCGGCGGCCTGCGCGCGGCGCAAGCGCTCAAGCCGCTGCTGACTTCGGTGGGCGTAATGCCAATCTCCGAAGCGGTTTCCTTGCCGCTCTATCAGAAACTGCTCGAGCATGACGGCTCTTACCGGGCCAGCGAGCAGGTGCAGGGCGCAACCACGGCCATGCTGGACGAGCTGTTGCGCTGGAGTGAGGCCCTGAAGCCGATGCGGACGGCCTGAAGGAGCCGGTTTTCGGCCCAAAAACCCGGCTTGCTCGCGCCATAAAGAGGTGGAATGGTTGGCGAACGACTGCGCCGGGGGCGGTTCGACTTGCGCTTGCTGTTTGCCTTGCTGCTGATGCTTACGACCACCGCCACCGCGGTGGCGGAGCGGCGCGTGGCGCTGGTCATCGCCGACGACGACTACCGTCTGGTCCGGCCGCTCGCCAATCCCATCAATGACGGCGAGGCGATGGAAGCGTCGCTGAAGAAGCTCGGCTTCGAGGTCGTTCTCGAAACCAACCGCGATCTCCGACGCATGCGCCGCGCGCTCGACGATTTTCGCGAGGATGCGAAAGGCGCCGACGTGGCGCTGGTCTACTTCTCCGGCCATGGCGTCGAAATCTCAGGCGACAACCGGCTGCTGCCGATCGATGCCGACGCCTCTTCGCTCGATGCGCTGCAGAAGACCAGCCTGCCGCTGGAGGAAGTGCGCGACACGGTCGCCGCCACCGCAAGGGTCGGGCTGATCGTGCTCGACGCATGCCGCAGCGATCCCTTCTCGGGAAGCAGCAGCGAAGGGCGAGGCGCGACCTCACTGGCAAAGGATGTTGCCGACAAGGTCAAGCCGGGACTTGGCCGGATTGGCCGCGCGGAAAACATCCTGTTCGCCTTCTCGGCCGCCCCCGGCGAGACGGCTGCCGACGGAACCGGCCAGAATTCGCCGTTTACGACGGCACTGGCCAAATATCTCGGCACCGACGGTCTCGAGATCCGCTCGGTGCTGACTTTGGTGCAGCAGGAGGTCTATGACCTGTCGCGCGGAAAACAGCTGCCTTACGTCGAGAGCGGCCTGCCCAAACTGTTCTTTGCCGCGGCGGCCAAGGAACAGCTGCCGGAGCGCGAACGCCTGCTGCTCGCCATGGCCGACGTGACGCCGGACATGCGCGGCCAGGTCGAGCAGATCGCCAGCGACGCCGACATGCCGCTGGCGCCGCTCTATGGCGCGCTGATCGGTTCCGACACCGGCAATTTGTCAGCGGACAGCCTGAATACCCGGCTGCGTGAAGCGGCCGACGCCTTCGTCAAGGTGCGCAGCGAGATGAAGACGCTCGCGGCCGATGATCCGCGAGTGACGGAATTGCGTCGGCAGGCCGAAGAGCAGCTGTCGCTCGGCGCCTTCGACGCAGCGCAGGCAAAGCTGACGGAAGCGGCCAATATCGACGAGGTGTCGCGCAACGCACTGAAGGTGAATTTCGTCGACCGCACGCTGTCGCAGGCCGCAACGGTATTCCTGTCGGCAGGCGCGGCGCGCGCCGACCTGAACTATGCGGCAGCCATCAACGGCTACGAATTCGTGCTGGCGCTGTATGGCGAGGCCGGGCAGACCTCGCTCAGCCTGGAACAGGCCGACCGCCAGAGCCGCACGCTGGAGGAACTCGGAGTTCTCTATACGACGGTCGGCAATAGCGACGCGGCCGGCCGCGCCTTTTCCGCACTGTTGGCCAACCTCGAGCAGCGATCGCTTCAGGAAACCGATCCCAGCGTCAAGCGCGATCTCGCCATCAGCCATATCAAGCTCGCCAACACAAGGATGGCGCAAGGCGACCTGCCAACCTCCCTGGAAAACTATGAGTCGGCCAGGGACATGCTGCAGGACCTGACCACAAGCGTGCCGGACAAGAAGGACTGGCTCGGTGATCTTGCCATGGCCAACGACAAGATCGGCAACGTGCTGGCGACGCAAGGCGATGTGAACGCCGCGGCCCAAGCCTATCAGCAAAGCCTCTCGATCAAGCAACAGTTGGCCGATTCGGAGCCGGGCCGCGCCGATCTGCTCAATGATCTGACAATCACCTATGACGAAATCGGCGACCTTGCCCGTACTGCCGGTCAGTTGGACGGCGCCCAGACAGCGTTGGAAGAGAGCCTGAGAATTCGGTTGGCGCTGGCCGAGAACAAGCCCGATGACACGCGGCGCCAACGCGCTGTCTCAGTCAGCCAAACCAAGATCGGTGATCTGCTGCGGGAGCGCGGCGACGCCGCCGGTGCGCTCGTAGCCTTCAACAAGAGCCAGGCGATCGCCGAAGACTTGGCGCGCCGCGACCCCAACAATACCGACTTGAAGCGCGACCTGTCGATCGGTTACTCCAAAATCGGCAATGCTTACAGCGACCAGAAGGATTGGCCGCTCGCGCTGGAGGCCCACCAGCAGGCGCTGGCCACGGCGCGCGACCTTGCCGCCATCGATCCCGGCAACACGGACTGGCAGCGCGACCTGTCGGTGTGCCTCGAGCGGGTCGCCGAGGTGCTTAGGGTGCAAGGCAATGCCAGCGGCGCCCTGCAAAACTATCAGGACAGCCTTGCTATTGCCGACCGGCTGGCCAAGCTGGATTCTGCCAATTTGAACTGGCAACGCGATATTTCGATCACCCTGCAGAAGATCGGGTATCTGGAAACCGACCGACGTCACTTTGAGGGTTCCAAGGCGGCCTTCGAGGCCAGCCTCGCTATTGCCCAGAAATTGGCCCAGTCCGATCCGAACAATGCGATCTGGCAAATCGATCTGGCGCGCGCCTACGTCGCCTATGCCTATGTGGCGAGGGATCCGAAGGCCGCGCTGACCACGGCGCTCAACCTAACGCTGGAGCTCGACCGCACGGGGCGGCTGGCGCCCGGAGACAAATTCATGATCAAACATTTGCGCAGCCTTCTCGCCAAATCCGGCGCTCGAAAAAAATAGCCGGCTGCCGGCTCGGGATTCACCCCGGAAATGCCTGCAAACCTTGGAAAAACCGCCTTTAGCGCCTATATCTAGACAATATCAGAGGCGCGATTCGGTGCCGATTTTCAGCACCGTGCAAGCGGCATCCAGACAATAGGTTTTCATGAGCGATCAGATCGACAACAACAACGGCGCTGAAGCCGAATACGGCGCCGATTCCATCAAGGTTTTGAAGGGGTTGGATGCTGTCCGCAAACGCCCCGGCATGTATATCGGCGACACCGACGACGGTTCCGGCCTGCATCACATGGTCTACGAGGTGGTCGACAACGCTATCGACGAGGCCCTGGCCGGTCATGCCGACCTCGTCACGGTGACGCTCAACCCCGATGGTTCGGTCACCGTGATCGACAATGGCCGCGGCATTCCGACCGATATCCACACCGGCGAAGGCATTTCCGCGGCCGAAGTGATCATGACGCAGCTGCATGCCGGCGGCAAGTTCGACCAGAATTCCTACAAGGTGTCGGGCGGACTGCATGGCGTCGGCGTCTCGGTGGTCAACGCGCTTTCGGCATGGCTGAAATTGAAGATCCGCCGCAACGGCCAGATCTTCGAGATGAGCTTCACGCACGGCAATGCCGACGCGCCGCTGAAGGCGACCGGCACCTACGAGCAGCACAAGGTTGCCGGCACCTACGAAGGGCGCAGCGGCAGCGAGATCACCTTCTTCCCGTCGGCCGAAACCTTCACCATGGTCGAATTCGACTTCGGCACGCTGGAACACCGGCTGCGCGAACTCGCCTTCCTCAATTCCGGCGTGCGCATCGTTTTGACCGATGCCCGCCATGCCGACATCGTGCGCCACGAGCTGCATTATGATGGCGGGCTGGAAGAGTTCGTCAAATATCTCGACCGCGTCAAGAAACCGCTGATCGACAAGCCGGTCGCCATCAAGGCCGAGCGCGACGGCATCACCGTCGAAGTGGCGATGTGGTGGAACGACAGCTACCACGAGAACGTGCTGGCCTTCACCAACAACATCCCGCAACGCGACGGCGGCACCCATCTGGCCGGTTTCCGCGGTGCGCTGACCCGTCAGATCACCGGCTATGGCGACTCCTCGGGCCTGACCAAGAAGGAAAAGGTCTCGCTGATCGGCGACGACTGCCGCGAGGGCCTGACAGCGGTGCTGTCGGTCAAGGTACCCGATCCAAAGTTCTCCTCGCAGACCAAGGACAAGCTGGTCTCTTCAGAGGTCCGTCCGGTGGTCGAAGGGCTGGTCAACGAAGCGCTCGGCACCTGGCTGGAAGAACACCCGAGCGAGGGCAAGGTGGTCATCGAGAAAGTGATCCAGGCCGCGGCTGCGCGCGAAGCCGCGCGCAAGGCGCGCGACATCACCCGCAAGAGCTCGCTCGGCGTCACCTCGCTGCCCGGCAAGCTGGCCGACTGCCAGGAACGCGACCCGGCGAAATCCGAAATCTTCATCGTCGAGGGCGATTCCGCCGGCGGCTCGGCCAAGGGCGGCCGTTCGCGCCAGAACCAGGCGATCCTGCCGCTGCGCGGCAAGATCCTCAATGTCGAACGGGCTCGCTTCGACCGCATGCTCGGCTCCGACATGATCGGCACGCTGATCACAGCGCTCGGCACCTCGATCGGCAAGGACGAGTTCAACGCCGACAAGCTGCGCTACCACAAGATCATCCTGATGACCGACGCCGACGTCGACGGCGCCCACATCCGCACCTTGCTGCTCACCTTCTTCTTCCGGCAGATGCCGGAACTGATCGAGCGCGGCCATCTCTACATCGCCCAGCCGCCGCTCTACAAAGTGACGCGCGGCAAGAGCTCGCAATACATCAAGGACGAGAGCGCCTTCGAGGAGTTCCTGATCGGCTCGGGGCTCGAAGAAGCGTCGCTTTCTCTGGGCTCGGGCGAAGTTCGCACCGGACAGGACCTGCGCAGCGCCATCGACGATGCGCTGGCGGTGCGGCAGCTGATCAACGGGCTGCACACGCGCTACAACAGAGGCGTGGTCGAACAGGCGGCGATCGCCGGCGGGCTCAACCCCGACGTCTTCACAGATCTCGGCCGCGCCGATGCCATGGCGGAGCGGATCGCAAAACGCCTCGACATCATCGCCGAGGACACCGAGCGCGGCTGGACCGGCCGCATGTCAACCTCGAACGAAGGCGTCGGCGGCTATGTGTTCGAGCGTACGGTGCGCAGCGTCAAGGAATACGCGCATCTCGACCTGGCGCTGATCAATTCGGCCGATGCCCGCCAGCTCGACCGCTACGCACAGCGCCTCAGCGAGGTCTACGGGACGCCGCCGGTGCTGCGCCGCAAGGATGTCGCCGAAACCATCTCGGGGCCGCTGGCGCTGCTCAACGCGGTCTTTGCGACCGGCCGCAAGGGGCTGACCATGCAGCGCTACAAGGGTCTCGGCGAGATGAACGCCGAGCAGCTCTGGGAGACCACGCTCGACCCGAACGTGCGCTCGTTGCTGCAGGTCAAGGTCAACGACGCCACCGACGCGGACAGTCTGTTCTCGCGGCTGATGGGCGACGAGGTCGAGCCCCGGCGCGAATTCATCCAGGACAACGCGCTGTCGGTCGCCAACCTGGATATTTGATCTCCCTGGATATTGATCTCCGGCATTGGCGCGCTGCGGCGCGCCAATTTGTTCCATCCGAGGCAAACAAAATCATTTCATAACCCGCCGGAACGGAAGTCCCCGAGGGACATTGTGACAGTATCGATCACAATTTCTCACAGGAGGCCTTCATGGGACGCGGTATCTTGCTCTGGCTACTTGGAATCCCGATTCCAATCATCATTCTGATCATGCTTTTCTTACGGTAGGGGGGAAATTCATGCAGTCCACCCTATCGGCTGTCGACGTTTCCGCTTCCACTGAATCCTCCACTCCTGCCGTCAGCTGGGGACCGATCATCGCCGGTGCCTTCGCGGCCTCGACGTTGACCTTGATCCTGATGCTGCTCGGCTCAGGGCTCGGTCTCACCATGGTGTCACCCTGGTCGGGCTCAGGCGCGTCGGTCACCACCTTCGCGGTGTCCACCGCGATCTGGCTGATCGTCGTGCAATGGCTGTCCTCCGGTGTCGGCGGCTACCTTGCAGGGCGCCTGCGCACCAAATGGGTCGGCATCCATACCGACGAGGTCTATTTCCGCGACACCGCCCACGGCTTCCTCGCCTGGGCGCTGGCCACCTTGCTCGTCGTCGGGGTGCTTGGCTCGGCCCTCTCCGCTGCGCTGGGGTCAGGCGTGCAGGCGGTCTCGACCGTCGCTTCGGGTGCCGCCATGGGCGCGTCGGCGGGTGCTTCCGCCGGCGGTGTTTCGACCGACAATGCGACGTCTTATCTGGTGGATTCGCTGTTCCGCCCGGCCGATGCAAGCAAGCTCGCAGTAGCCAATCCGGACAGTAATGCCGCCGCGGTCGGGCAAGCCTCGCGCATCCTGATCGCCGGCGTTGCGGCAGGCGAGATTTCGGCCGACGACAAGACCTATCTGACGCAACTGGTCGCTGCCCGCACCGGCCTTTCGGAGGCAGATGCCAAGGCGCGGGTCGACGCGATCCTTGCCAAGGCTCAGGACGCCAAGGTCAAGGCGCAGCAGGCTGCCGACACCGCCAGGAAGGGGAGCGCGACCTTTGCGCTGCTTGGTGCGCTGTCGCTGGCCATCGGTGCCTTCATCGCAAGTGCTGCGGCGGCCCTCGGCGGCAGGCAGCGCGACGACGAGGAGGCGGTGTTCCTGACCGGCCGCTGATTCTGGGGCCGAAGCAAAATCAATCCACTCCGGGCCAAGCCCGGAGTGGATTTCTGTTTGAATTGCCATGCAGCGCGGGGGGATCTCTCTGTTCTTATCGTTTGGCAGTCGCCGGCGCTTGGCTTGGCTCCAGCTTACGGCCAAGATCCACAGCGTCGCGCAGCACGGCAAGATGCGTGCGCGGCACAACGCCGGCCGACGCGGCGACCTCGACGCCGGTTGCCGCCAGCGACCAATAGAGCGTGTGCGTGAAGATGCGGCCGAGGGAGCCGCGCAGCTCGACCTGGACGTTCTCCACGCCGGGGCCGAAATTCTCGGTCATCGGCCCGGAAATCGGGTCGCCGGTCAGCCAGCCATTGCCCCTGTCGAAGATGTTGGTCCATCGCGTTGCGGCAAACACCGCGCCATGATGCACCGCCCGTTCCGGTTTGCCTGACGGACTGCGCCCTTCCTGATAGAGGGTAGTGCCTCCGGCTGCGACCCCTTCGGCGATTGGCGGACAGGCTGAGAGCAGGCGCTCTGCGATGCCGCGCCGGAACTCGGTGAGGTCATACGTCACCAGAAACTCGCTGTGGGTCAGCGGACTGCCGAGCGTGACGAAATCGCTGATCTTCCATGGCAGCGGATGGTCGGCATCTTTCGTGCGCAGCTGTCGGTAGAGCTCCCACTGATCACGCCGCAAACCGGCGAGGTCGTCCAGCCTATCGGGCCACGCGGAACCGTCGGAACTGAGCGTCGCCTTGTCGATGGCGCGGATCGCTTTGAGTTTCGCCTTGTCGCGGATGGCCTCCAGTTTTCGGGGCCTGAAATCGGCCCACAATATCTGCAAGAGATCATAGGCGATCATCGATCCCAGACTGTGCGAGACGAGCACGATCCGGTCGTAGGTATCGTCCAACATCAGGCGCTTCAGCAGCCTGAGGCCACGCTCGCGGATCAGCGCGCGCTTCTCGACCGTCGCCGCTTCCGCGCGCACATAGGCGGCGACATCGCCGAAATAGGGAAGGCCGAACCGGTCGACCGACCAGATGACGAATGAGGCCAGGATCGTGACGAGCACGCCGGCGGCCCAGGACATGTAGCCTTGCCAAACCGATGTCGCCAGCGCCAGCGTCGCGCACAGGACGACGATGACCGCAAAGAGGGTGACGAGATAGAGCTTGCGGGCGTCGCGCGGAATGTCCGCGGGCTTGCGCCACAGCAGGTTCGTCACCCAGGCCGCGAGCCGGCCCCGTGTCGTGCCTTGCGTGATGTCGGCCCAGTAAAGCTCGTAGAAATCGGTGCGACGGCCATCGACATCGTAAGGCGTCGTGATGCGGCGAAGTTCGTACGAATTTGTCCGGCTGTCGGGTGTGATCCAGCTCTGGTTGATCTTCGCGCCAGCGGGGTCGACCGGATCGGCGACATGGGCATAAAACGGCGCACGGGCGGGGTCATGGCTCCAGACCGCCTGAACAAAGCCCCGCAGCGTATCCATGGGCCGCTGTTCGCCCATGCCATGCACGATCACCACCGCCTGGCTGAGCTTGCGCGGCGCTTTTGGGGTGGCCGGCGATGCGAAGGGGTCGGGCACCAACGTCTCCGTTGACGACAATCCCGTCGACGGGACGGGCATTCGTCATCGTAGCCCCGAAACCGCCGTCAAGCCAAGAAAAAGCCCGGCGCGAGGCCGGGCGTTTCTTGGCGCATCTCAGTGCTGATCCCCTGATCAGTGATCCATGGCCTTGACGATCTCCTCGGTCATCTTCTTGGCGTCGCCGAGCAGCATCATGGTGCCGTCCTTGTAGAACAGCGTGTTGTCGATGCCGGCATAGCCGGAGCCGAGCGAGCGCTTGACGAACAGGCAGGTGCGGGCCTTGTCGACGTCGAGGATCGGCATGCCGTAGATCGGCGACGACTTGTCGTCGCGGGCGGACGGGTTGGTGACGTCGTTGGCACCGATGACGTAGGCGACATCGGCCTGCGCGAATTCGGAGTTGATGTCCTCGAGCTCGAACACCTCGTCGTACGGCACGTTGGCCTCGGCCAAGAGCACGTTCATGTGGCCAGGCATGCGGCCTGCGACAGGATGAATGGCGTACTTGACGTCGACGCCGTTGGCCTTGAGCTTGTCGGCCATTTCGCGCAGCGCATGTTGCGCCTGGGCCACCGCCATGCCGTAGCCGGGCACGATGATGACCTTCTGCGCGTTCATCATCAGATAGGCCGCATCGTCGGCCGAACCTTGCTTGACTGTGCGCTCGATGCCGTCGTCGGCCGCCGCCGCCGTCTCGCCGCCGAAGCCGCCAAGGATGACCGAGATGAACGAGCGGTTCATGCCCTTGCACATGATGTAGGACAGGATCGCGCCGGACGAGCCGACCAGCGCGCCGGTGATGATCAGCGCCAGATTGCCAAGCGTGAAGCCGAGTGCGGCAGCCGCCCAGCCGGAATAGGAGTTGAGCATCGAGACGACGACCGGCATGTCGGCGCCGCCGATCGGAATGATGAGCAGGATACCCAGCACCAGCGAGGCGGCGACGATCAGCCAGAACACCAGCTTCGATTCCGTCGTGACCAGAAGCACGATCAGCACGATCAGCGCGATGCCGAGTGCGGCGTTGATGAAGTGGCGGGCGCCGATCATGATCGGCTTGCCCGACATGCGTCCGTCTAGCTTCAGGAAGGCGATGACCGAGCCGGTGAAGGTGATGGCGCCGATGGCGACGCCAAGGCTCATCTCGATCAGCGCCTGGGCATGGATGTCGCCTGCCGTGCCGATGCCGAAGCTTTCCGGCGCATAGATGGCCGCGGCGGCCACCATGACGGCGGCAAGACCGACCAGCGAGTGGAAGGCGGCGACCAGCTGCGGCATCGAGGTCATGGCGATGCGGCGCGCGGTGATGGCGCCGACGCCGCCGCCGATGGCAAGGCCAAGCACGATCAAACCGAAACGGCCGGCCGACGGAGTTGCCAGCGCCAGCGTGGTGGCGATGGCGATGCCCATGCCGATCATGCCGTAGAGGTTGCCCTGGCGGCTGGTGGTCGGATGCGACAGGCCACGCAGCGCCATGATGAACAGGACGCCGGAGACCAGATAGAGGAAGGACGCGAAGTTGGCGTTCATGGCGCTCTACTTGTCCTTCTTCTTGTACATGGCCAGCATGCGCTGGGTGACGAGGAAGCCGCCGAAGATGTTGACCGACACCAGCATAAGCGCGACGAAGCCGAAGCCGGCGGCAATGCCGGAGGCGGCGATGCCGACGGCAAGCAAGGCGCCGACGACGATGACCGAGGAAATGGCGTTGGTAACGGCCATCAGCGGCGTGTGCAAAGCCGGGGTCACCGACCAGACGACGTAGTAGCCGACGAAGATCGCCAGCACGAAGATGGCGAAGCGGAAGACAAAGGGATCGATGGCACCACCCGACAGGGCGTGCGCGGCATCACCCGCAGCTTCAGCGCCGCCGGGCGCCGTCGCCATGTTCTGTACCGCCAGCCGAACGGCGGCGGAGGCCTGGTCGAGCTGGTCGAGGGCTTTCTGCAAGGTCTGATCCATCACGCAATGCCTTTCGACTTCGACGAGGGCGACTTGGGTGCGGCCGGTTTCTTGGGCGCGGCCTTCTTTGCAGCCGGCTTGGCCGAAGCATCGGCGACCATGGTGGTGGCCGGGATCGCGGCGGGCTCGACATGAGGCTGCTGGTCGGCCTTGGCGAAGGCCGGATGGACCACCTTGCCGCCATCGGTGAGCATCGTTGCCTTGACCAGGTCGTCATCGCGGTTGATCGCAAGCGTCTTCGTCGTCTTGTCGACCAGCGTCTCGAGGAAAGCGAACAGGTTCTTGGCGTAAAGCAGCGAGGCGGATGCGGCGACCCGGCCCGGCACGTTGAGATGGCCAACGATCTTGACGTTGTTGGCCGTGGTGACGACCTTGCCGGCTTCAGCGCCCTCGACATTGCCGCCGCGCTCGACCGCCAGATCGACGAGCACCGAGCCCGGCTTCATCGAGGCGACCATGGCCGCCGACACCAGCTTCGGCGCCGGCCGGCCGGGGATCAACGCCGTGGTGATGACGATGTCCTGCTTGGCGATGTGCTCGGCGGTGAGTGCCGCCTGCTTGGCCTGATATTCCTTCGACATTTCCTTGGCGTAGCCGCCTGCCGTCTCGGCCGCCTTGAATTCGTCGTCCTCGACCGCCAGGAATTTTGCGCCGAGCGAGGCGACCTGTTCCTTGGCGGCGGGACGCACGTCTGTGGCGGTGACGACCGCACCGAGGCGACGCGCGGTGGCGATCGCCTGCAGGCCGGCGACGCCGACGCCCATGATGAAGACCTTCGCCGCCGGCACCGTGCCCGCCGCCGTCATCATCATCGGCAAGGCGCGATCGTATTCCGAAGCGCCGTCGATCACCGCCTGGTAGCCGGCGAGATTGGCCTGCGAGGAAAGCACGTCCATCGACTGGGCGCGGGTGATGCGCGGCATGAACTCCATCGAAAAAGCGGTGACACCCGCTTTTGCCAGGGCCGCCACGGCGGCATCATTGCCATAGGGATCCATGATAGCGATGACAGCCGTACCGGGCTTGTAGCCCTTCAGCTCGGTATCCGTCGGCCGGCGGACCTTCAGCACCACATCGGCCTTTGCGACATCGCCGGCCTTGCCGATGGCGGCACCGGCCTTGGCGAATTCCTCGTTGGGGATGCGCGACCTCGTGCCGGCACCGGTCTCGACGACGACATCGAAGCCAAGCCCCGCCAGCCGTTTCACCGTGTCGGGCGAAGCCGCTACGCGCGGCTCGTTGGCATCGAGTTCACGAGGGATGAAAACCGTCTGTCCCACCGCATGATCCTTTCGGCCGGAAGCTGTTTCCCGCAAGACGCCGACCGGCCTCGCGGCGGCGCCGTGGACAAGGTGTCGGAAAAATCTATCGGAGGATAAAGGCGCCGGCGGCCAGAATCAGAATGAACAGGATGGTCGCCGAAAAGAAGCCGCCCGCAAAGAAGCCGAAAGCCATCGCCAGGAGTATGGCGCCGCAAAAGAGCGATCCGTATTTGGCCAGCATGAGAAAGCCCGCATAGGTGCGGTCATGCTCGGCATAGTCCATCTTCGCGCCCAGTTCGACAGGACCGGTCGGCGTGTGATCAGCCATAGCAATACCCCTTCGAAGACATCTTTCAGGCACATAGCGAAAAGCCGAGCCGAGAGCAATGGCGCTATTGCCGCATCGCAGCCGACAACTGCCTCAAAGGAAAATTGAAGCCGGCTCCCCGAACCCGACCACAGGCGGCACCGGCGACCCTGTCAGCGGAACTGAACGCGCTGTGATAATTTCACATTTTCGGCGACATCAGCCCATCTCACGCAGGAAGATGCGCCCGAGGCGATCGTCGCCGCGACGCTGCGTTTCTTCGCCGGCTGACGGACGCTTCAGCCGGCAAGATGGGGGAAAAGCCCGAGAAGACCGACGACGATCAGATAGAGCGCGACAATGTAGTTCAACAGCCGAGGCATAATGAGAATCAGCACGCCGGCGATCAGCGAGATGAGCGGCGTGAGCGCGAGCTGCGAGATGTGCATGTCGGGTTCCTTCAAAGACTTCGCGGCGATGCCCGGGGCGCGGCAGCGCCCTTGACGTCATCCAGAACGCAGAAGTGGCCGGAAAGGTCCAGGCGCTTCGCGAAAATCGCGCGGTCTCAGGCGGCTTCGCGATAATATTTCGCTGTCGGCACGATGGACAAGGGTGTCAGTCGGTTGATGGCCGGATTGGCAAACATCAGCCGCTGTTCGGTCGGCGTCGACCTGAAGAATGGGAACCGTTCGAGTGTCAGGCGCATGTTTTCGCCGGCAGGGATTTCGAACAGTGCGATCGGAGTAAGAACGCCAGGAAACTCTTTGCCCTCAGTCCTCTGCACGGCATTGAAGTAACGGGCATAAAAATTGGAATGCTCGATCTTGACCGGCGTAAGGACCGAGTCCTGGCCAAAGTAGCGCGAGGCCACCATGGCAAGCCTGAGTGTCAGAAAAGGCAGCACTCCGGGCGCCGGCGCGCTATCGGGATCGGTTGCGAACCGGGTTCCGTCGATGAAGGTTTCTCCGCGGGCAAGTCGCTCGATCAGTATTTCCGGATAGGCATCGACGGAGGGCGAATACGGGTGCTCGCTGGAAATGTAATGGAAGCGGATCGTGCTGACCAATTCGCCATAGCAATAGACACCGAACCGGTAGGAATTGGGAAGATTGTCCCAGCGGTCCTCGAACATACCGCTGGCGATCGGACCGCACATGCCTGAGCGCAGGTAGGATTTATAGCGAAGTCGGTAGATCGCCTCCAGATCCTCGCCTCCTGTAATAAGGCGATAATCGACATGCTCCAGCAGTTGCATGATCGATCGGTTCAACACCGAATCCCCAGCCGTGCTGACCCCGCCAGACGCACTCCCTACAGCCCGTGCAGCATCCATTGTCTGTCCTCGAAAATCCCGCCTGCGGATAGGCTATTCGAGCTGAAATGAGACACAAGCTGAAATTCCGATATTGTTCATTTACCTTCTGTTAACGTTAACGGCCGGGCGTCCGTTTGGAAATGTCTACTGATGAATAACTCGAGTGAGGAGGAGGCTGCCAAGAGCCAACTTCGAAAAGCAGGATACTAACTGGCTGTCCGCTTGCCGGTGAGAAGCAGATCAGCGACGAATGGCCAGGTGGCACTCGACATCGTCTCGATACCCGACGCACTAAGCGCGGCGCCGAAGAGGAAGCCTTGCACGAGATCCGGTTTGACCTGCAAGGCCAGGATCTTGAGCTGCTCGAAGGTCTCTACACCTTCGACGGTCACGGAAAGTCCGAGCGGCCGTGACAGATTGACAATGCCCTTGAGCAGTTCGAGCGAGCGGCTGTTCTGAGTGACGTCTATCAGGAACGAACGGTCGATCTTGATCTTGTCGAGCGGCAGCTTGTGCAGGTAACTCAGGCTCGAATAGCCGGTGCCGAAATCGTCGAGCGCAATGCGCACGCCAAGCTGCTTCAGCTCCTCGATGTACTGGCGCGTCAGCGACTTGTCGTCGAGCAACGCCGTTTCGGTGACCTCGATCTCCAGCCGGCCGGCGGCGAGGCCGGAGCTGGTCAACGCATCACGAACCTTCTGGACGACGTCGCGGCTGCGGAAATCCTTGGCGGAGAGATTGACCGAGACGGTCGTCTGGTCCGGCCATTTGGCGCATTCGGTGCAGGCCGCCTGCAGCACGAAGGTGCTGATCTCGGAAATGATGCCCATTTCCTCGGCCAGCGGAATGAAGATGCTGGGCGAGATCGGCCCGAGATCTGGATGATCCCACCGGCACAGCGCCTCGCAGCTGGCGATACGCATGGTGCTCATCGCCACGATCGGCTGATAGACCACCCGCAGGGCCTTGCTTTCCACGGCGGTGCGCAGATCTGCCTTCATCAGCTGACGGTTGCGGAAGGCGGCATCCATCGAGGCCTCGAACAGCCGCCAGCTGTTCTTGCCGAGTTCCTTGGCCTTGTAGAGCGCCAGGTCCGCCTTGACGATCATGGCGTCGACATCGGTATCCTTGACCCGCGACAGCACCGCGCCGCCGCTGGCCTGGATGCGCAGCCCGTGACCGGCGACGTCGACCTCCCCCTGCAGGCCGGCGAAAATCTCGTCGAGCTGGCCGGTCAGATGGCTCTCGTCCTCGACGCGGTCGAAGAAGATCATGAATTCGTCGCCGCCGAAACGGCTGACCGTGATGCCTTGCCCGGCAATGGCGGCAAGGCGCTCGGCGACGGCGTAGATCAACCCGTCGCCGATCGGGTGCCCAAGCGTGTCGTTGACGCTCTTGAAATCGTCGAGGTCGAGCACTGCCAGCCCGCAGAGACGGTCGCCGTCGCCGGACGCCATGGCCTCGCCGACCAGTTCGTGGAAATAGGCGCGGTTGGGCAGGCCGGTGAGGTTGTCGTAGCGGGCCATGAAGCGGATCTTGTCTTCCGCCTCGACACGGGCGGTGACGTCCTCGAAGGTAATGACGCCCAACTCCTGGCTGCCCTCGCGAGCCGAGAATTCATAGTGCTGGCCGTTGGCGAGCGAAACCAGCACCTTGCGGTCGCGGCCTTCGCGCAGGGCGCGCGTCAACTGGGCCTCGATATAGCGGCAATCCTTCGGCGCCAGCATGCCGCCGGCGACACCGCGCATCAACAGACCGTGGATCGACCGCCCGAGCAGCGCATCCGGCGACTTGAGCGACATCAAATGCGCGGCCTCGGCATTGGCCACCGCCACGCGGCCGTTGGGGCCGAGCATGACAAGGCCGTGCGACATGGTGTTGAGGGCGCGATCGAACCTGAGGGCGAGCTTCCTCGCTTCCTTGTGGCCAATGACGGCCGAGAAAAGCACGTTGCGGACGTGATCGGCGCTGTTGATGGTGATGAAAGTCAACGGGATGATCATCAACCCGAGAACGACCGAAGGGACATCCATGCGCAGCAAGAGTGCAAGTGCCGCCGGACCAATGAAGGTCACGGAAAAAATCCGCACCATGCGCGGAGATCCGTAGTTCCGGCCAACAACCGTGACCAGGGTGGCAATGGCCAGCGACGTCGCGGCCAGTTCGGCAAAGGGGTCAGGGTACACATAGATCGAAATGAAGCAGAGCGCGCCCAACCCGAGGCCCTGCAGGCTGCCCTTGAGGATGTAGTTGCGCTCCCACCGCCGCGCCTCGTCGACATTGGCTATGACACCGCCCGCCTTGCGGAAGGCGCGAATGCCGAAGTAACGGAAGAGGCTGATGGACAGTAGAGTAAAGGAGAAAGCCAGGAACAATGGATTGTGCGTGCGAAAGTAGATCATGAATCCGAGGATCCAGTAGCACACGCCGCCAATCACCAGCATGTGGGCGTTGTCGAACAACGACCGCACAAACTGGATATAAACATCCGGTGGGATGTTTTCGGTCTTTGTCCTGCCCATATCGTCGGCCCAACGCTAAGCCCTGTCATGCCACGTCCGCCTTAAGAAAGGCTTAGAACAGTGGTTTCGGCTCGGTTGCCGAGGGCGCGCAGATGCAGGATCGGCTGGGAAACTGGGCTTCAGGTAAACAAGGCGTATCGATCATTCGGCAGCTTGAAGTTTCGGCCGTGCCGACGTGTTCGACAGACGTTCGAGCAGCCTTTTGCGTTCGCCGGCCGCCTTTTCGGCGCTGGCCTGGCGGACGTGGCCATAGCCGCGAATGAGAGCCGGCACCGAGGCCAGGGCAATTGCCGCATCGACCCCGGCCGGCGCCAGCGATCTGGCGACGAGGTCCAGATCCGCCTCGTACTGCACAAGAAGTTGCCGCTCCATGCGCCGCTCGGCGGTGTAGCCGAACAGGTCGAAGGCGGTGCCGCGCACACCTTTCATCGCCGCCAGTAGGCGAAAACCCTTCATCATCCAGGGGCCGAAGCTCGATTTCCTCGGTGTGCCGTCATTGCCGCGGCGGCCCATGATCGGCGGGGCGAGATGGAATTCGAGTTTCTCGTAGCTCTGGAACTGCTTGCCCAATTCGGCGGCGAAGGAACCATCGGTGTAGAGCCGCGCCACCTCGTACTCGTCCTTTATGGCCATCAGCTTGAACAGGTTCCTGGCGGCAGCCTCCGACACCGCGGTCGAACCGGGCACGGCCTTGGCTTCGGCGGTGCGCAGGACGGCGATCCTTTCGGCATAACGCCTGCCGTAGGCGGCATTCTGGTAGACGGTCAGGAAAGCAACGCGGCGGGCAATGATGTCATCCAGCGTCTCGGCGATCGCCGCGGCCTGCCCGGTCTTGCCCGGCTGGGCGACGAGGCCGCGCACGAAATCCGGCTGATGGGCGGCACGGCGGCCCCAGCGGAAGGCGGCGATGTTCATCGCCACGGCTTCGCCATTGAGCTCAATCGCCTTCTCGACAGCTTCGGCCGAAAGCGGCAAGCCGCCGTGCTGGAAGGCAAAGCCGAGCATGAACATGTTGGCGCCGAGCGAATTGCCGAACAGCGCGGTGGCCGTGCGCGTGGCGTCGAAGAAATGCGCCTTGCCGTCGCCGGCGGCGGCGCGGATCGCCTTCTTCAGGCGCTCGATCGGCAACGAGAAATCGGCCGACCGGGCAAATTCGCCGGGCATGATCTCGGCGGTGTTGGCGAGAAAGATGGTGTGGCCCTCGCGCACCGCCGTCAGCACTTTCTTGGCGCCCGACACGACGAGATCGCAGCCAAGCACGAGATCGGCCTTGCCGGCCGAGACACGGATGGCATGGATGTCGTCCGGGGTGCGGGCGATGCGGACATGGGTGAACACCGAGCCGCCCTTCTGCGCGAGGCCGGCCATGTCGATCATGCCGCAGCCCTTGTCCTCGAGATGGGCCGCCATTCCGAGCACCGCACCGACGGTGACGACGCCGGTGCCGCCGACGCCATCGATGATCGCCGCCCAGCCCTGCTCGCCAAGCGGGAATTCGGCGGGCGTCGGCACGCCGTCCAGCGGGTCGGCCTTGCCGGCCGTCCCCTCGGCCTTGCGGATCTTGGCGCCGTGCACGGTGACGAAGGACGGGCAAAAGCCGTTGACGCAGGAGAAATCCTTGTTGCAGCTCGACTGGTCGATCCTGCGCTTGCGGCCGAATTCGGTCTCGACCGGCTGGATCGAAACGCAGTTCGACTGCACGCCGCAATCGCCGCAGCCTTCGCAGACCAGTTCGTTGATGAAGACCCGCTTGTCGGGATCGGGAAAGGTGCCGCGCTTGCGGCGGCGGCGCTTTTCGGCCGCGCAGGTCTGGTCGTAAAGCAGCACCGACACGCCTTTGACGCCGCGCAGCTCGCGCTGGACGAGATCGAGGTCGTCGCGGTGATGGATGGTGGCGCCGACTGGGAATTCGGCCTTGCCGGCATATTTGTCCGGCTCGTCGGTGACGATCGCGATGCGGTTGATCCCTTCGGCGCGCACTTGCCTGGCGATCATGTCGACGGTCAGGCCGCCTTCGTGCGGCTGGCCGCCGGTCATGGCGACGGCGTCGTTGTAGAGGATCTTGTAGGTGATGTTGGCGTCGGTCGACAGTGCGAAGCGGATCGCTAGCGTGCCGGAATGGTTGTAGGTGCCGTCGCCGAGATTCTGGAAGATGTGGTCGCGCTTCGAGAACGGCGCCTGGCCAACCCATTGCGCGCCCTCGCCGCCCATCGCGGTGAAGCCGAGGGTGTTGCGGTCCATCCACAGCGCCATGAAGTGGCAACCGATGCCGGCAGCGGCGATCGAGCCGTCCGGCACCTTGGTCGAGGAATTGTGCGGACAGCCGGAACAGAAGAACGGGGTGCGCGAGCCGATGTCGGTGGCATCCGCCAACATCGCCTGGAACTGGCGCAGCTTTGCCACCCGCGCCGAAATCTCGTCCGACGGTCCGATCGTCCGCACGATCCGCTCGCCAAGCGCGATGGCGATCTCGTTGGGGTCGAGCGCACCCTTGGCTGGAAACAGCCAGTCGCCGCGCTCGTCCTTCTTGCCGACAATGACCGGCTGCGAGGCGGTGCCGTAAAGGCTTTCACGCAGTTGCACCTCGATCAGCGAGCGCTTCTCCTCGACGACGACGATGGTGTCGAGGCCGCGGGCAAAGTCGGCGATATGCTGCAGGTCGAGCGGCCAGGGACAGCCGACCTTGAACAGCCGCACGCCAATGCGGTTGGCGGCCGCCTCGTCGATGCCGATGTCCTCCAACGCCTGGCGGACATCGAGATAGCTCTTGCCCAGTGTGATGATGCCGAGCTTCGGGTTGCGGCCGCCCAAATAGACGATGCGGTTCAGCCCGTTGGCATGGATAAAGGCGGAGGCAGCGGCGCGCTTGTATTCATGCAGCCGCTCCTCCTGGCCGAGCATGTCGATCTCGTGGCGGATATTGAGACCGCCGGGCGGCATGTCGAAATCGGGCACGACGATGTTCAGCCGTTCGAGCGAGGCATCGACCGAAGCCGTCGATTCGATGTTGTCCTTGACGCATTTGATGGCCGCCCAAGTGCCGGCAAAGCGCGACATGGCAAAGCCGTAGAGGCCGTAATCGATGATCTCCTGGACGCCGGCCGGATTGAGGATCGGCACCATGGTGTCGACGAACAGGAATTCGGTGGCGTGCGCGTTGGTCGATGATTCGGCCATGTGGTCGTCGCCCATCAGGGCGAGCACACCGCCATGTTTGGACGAGCCGGCGAGATTGGCGTGGCGGAACACGTCACCCGAACGATCCACGCCCGGCCCCTTGCCGTACCAGACCGAAAAGACACCATCATGGGTGCCCTCGCCCAGCAGTTCCGCCTGCTGCGATCCCCAGCAAGCGGTGGCGGCAAGCTCCTCGTTGAGGCCGGGTTGGAAGACGATGTCGGCCTGGGCCAGATGCGTCTTGGCCTTCCACAACTGCATGTCGAGCCCGCCGAGCGGCGAGCCGCGATAGCCGGAAACGAAGCCCGCCGTGTTGAGGCCGGCGCGACGGTCGCGCTCGCGCTGCATCAGAAGCATGCGGATGACCGCCTGCGCACCGGACAGGAAGATGCGCTCCTTTGCGAGGTCGAACTTGTCGTCGAGCGCGACATCGTGCAGCGTCATCAGGCATTTCCTCTGCGGAGGCCGCGTGGAAGCAGGCAGCCAACGTTCGGAGTCGGATGACGCATCCTTTCTCCCCTTGCAAGGCAGGTCAAACAAAATCGAAGGTACCAGGCAACCCGCAACGAACGGTCCGAGGCGATCTCGAATTGGGTGCGAAACCACTCCACGGACGCTGCCTAGCGCACTAAATTTCTGCGCGTCAGATGCCTTTGGAGCAATCCGGCTTCGGTTCACCCGGCAACTTGCCGTCGGGATGGCCGACGAGATCGGGATTGGCCGTGTAGAGCTGATCGATGACCAGCGGCCGGTCGGGCAGCACCGACTGGTCCTCCGTCGACATCAACGTGGTGTCGATCTTTTGCAGGATGGCGCCATCGGCGCCCTTGATGCTGATGGCGATCGCATAGGGCTTGTTCTTGACGACGCAGGTCAGGGCCGGGCTCTCAAGGGTCACCTTGTCGAGCTTCGGCCAGACCTTCTGCTCGACCATCAAAGGCGCGCCGCCGGCGGGATCCTGGAAGCTGGCGACCGCCACCTGGCCGTCTCCCATTGGCTTTAGCGGCCGCAGCGTGACGACATAGGTCGCCCTGGCGAGACGGTAGTTGAAGACGAATATCTTGCCGGAAATCTCGAACAGCTTGCCTTCGTCGTTGCCGGTATCGCGGCAGGCACCGAGCGCAACGGCGGCAATCAATGCAGCGCCGACAACGATCGAGCGGGAAAGACTTCTAAGCATCCTTGACCTCATTGGCCGCCATGCGGCGGCGACGATAGTGACGACTTGCCTTCTGACGGTTGCCGCATACCGCCATGTCGCACCAAAGACGGCTGGAATTGCGGCTTCTGTCGACGAACAGCCAGGTGCAGTTGGGACAGATCCTCAGCCTTGCGACGGTGTCGTCGCGCAGCAGCGACAGGGCGGAAACCGCCAGCGCCGCCTCGAAGGCGATCGGTGTCACCGGGTCGCCGAACGGCCTCCCCGGCGCCCCGATTTCAGTCTGGCTGCCAGCCAGCCCCTCCGCGCAGGCGCTCAAGAACCCGGGCAGATCGGCGGTGGCAACCGTGCCTTTCGAAACCGCGCCACGAAACAGTCGGTCCGTCGCCTCGCGGATCGACAGCACGACGGGCGCGATTGCGACGGGCGACGATACCGCCAGTTGCCGGTCGCCCAGTTCGGCGGCGCGAAAGCCGCTCGCCGCGTCGGCAAAGCGGGCGATCTCGGCCGGATCATCGAAGCGGTCGAACGTTTTCTCCGGATCGCCGCGCAGCACCACGGTGTTCGCCGTGTCGAGCGCAAGCAGGCCGCCGGTGAAGCGGTGCGGGGTCCAGGATACCGTCATGCTCGAAATCTAACCGATAAATCGCATTTGACAAGTTAGATTCAGCGATGCAAACCTTCGTGAGGATGCGGTTCCCGCAGCCTTTTTGAACATGTCGTCGTCAAAACCGTTGCTTCGGGACGGCATGATCCGAGGGTTTTGCATGCTCTATTTTTTCCAGCAGGTGCTGAACGGGCTGCATTCGGGGGCGCTCTACGCGCTGCTCGCCTTCGGCTACGTGCTGACCAACGGCATCCTGCACCGCACCAATCTTGCCTATGGCGCACTGTTTGCGTTTTGCGGCCAGACGATGATCCTCACCGCGGCTTTCGGCTATCAGGTGCTGTGGCTGACGCTGCTGGCTGCGGTGGGACTCGGCGTCGCCGCGGCTTTCCTGTATTCCGCGCTGGTCAGCTACGTGCTGTCGCGCAGCGTCTTCGAACCGTTGGCCGACCGCTCGCCCAATGCGATCGTGGTGACGACGCTCGGCATCCTGCTTTTGTTGTCGGAAGCAAGCCGTATCGCCGCCGACACGCATGATCTGTGGCTGCCGCCGATGCTGGCACAGCCCGTCGTTTTCGCGCAGGACGCAACCTTCAAGGCAACGCTGACGCTCATCCAGCTCATCGACTGCGCGGTGGTGCTGGCTGCAATCGTGCTGGCTGCGTGGGCATTTGCCCGTTCGAGCTTCGGCCGGCGCTGGCGCGCCGTCTCCGACGATCCCAAGGCGGCCGCCATGTGCGGTGTCGACGTGCGCGCGGTGTTCCGGCATGCGGTGCTGTTCGGCGGTTTCTGCGCTGCACTGGCCGGCGTCATGGCCGGCCTCTATTACGGCAACGTCAGCTTCGGGTCAGGCCTGGTCTACGGCTTGAAGATCCTGTTCGTGACCGCGGTCGGCGGCTATCTCTCGCCGCCGCGCGCAGCGCTCGGTGCGGCCGCCTTCGGCATGGCCGAATCGCTGTGGGCCGGGTATTTCCCGGTCGAATGGCGCGACGCCTGGATGTATCTGTTCCTGGTCGCCATGCTGGTGCTGATCGGCGCCGGCCGCGACACCAGCAAAATCGCCTGAAACCATCAGACTTTGGTTGCATGACGCTGGGGCAGAGCGCCAATATCCGGACCTGCCCTCCGATGCGATGACGTTTGCTGCCTCCACCTTGTTGACCCGTCAATCCACGCGCGGCATACCGTTGGACCACGCGGCGTGACGGACCTGAGGGGGAAGCCGGCACGCCTCCGGCACTGGGAGGAATGCATGGCAGGGCTTCTCGCTCTATCCAGGACCATTGATCGCGCGAACGAATTCATCGGCAAATGGGTGTCGTGGCTAATTCTGCTGGCGATCCTGGTCAGCGCCGCCAACGCCATCATCCGCAAGATCTTCGACATATCCTCGAATGCCTGGCTGGAGCTGCAGTGGTATCTGTTCGGCGCCGCCTTCATGCTGGCTGCCGCCTATACGCTGAAGCAGAACGAACATATCCGCATCGACATCGTCTACGGCATGTTTTCGCGCCGCGTGCAGCACTGGATCGACCTGCTCGGCCACATCCTCTTCCTGATGCCATTCGTGACGCTGATGGTGATCTATTTCGTTCCCTATGTGTCGCTGTCGTTTCGCAGCGGCGAGATGTCCAACAATTCCGGCGGACTGATCATCTGGCCGGCCAAGGCCATCCTGCTGGTCGGCTTTTTCCTGCTCGCTCTGCAGGGCATCTCCGAGATCATCAAGAAGATCGCCATCATGCGCGGCGATATGGACGACCCCAATCCGTTCATATCGGCACATGAGCAGGCCGAACTCGAAGCCAAGGCGCTGGCCGACGGGGTGCGCTCATGATGGAGTTGATCGCCCAGAACATGGCGCCGATCATGTTCGCCTCGCTGATCATCTTCCTGCTGATCGGCTACCCCGTCGCGTTTTCGCTGGCCGCCAACGGCTTGATGTTCTTCTTCATCGGCGTGCTTCTCTCGCCCTATTCCGGTGGATCGATCAATCTCGCCTGGCCGCTTCTGCACGCCCTGCCGGATAATTTCTACGGCAGCCGGGTGATGTCGAACGACACGCTGCTTGCCATTCCGTTCTTCACCTTCATGGGCATCGTGCTCGAGCGATCGGGCATGGCCGAAGACCTGCTCGACACGATCGGCCAGCTGTTCGGACCGATCCGCGGCGGACTTGCCTATGCGGTGATCTTCGTCGGTGCACTGCTGGCGGCAACCACCGGTGTGGTGGCGGCGTCCGTCATCGCCATGGGCCTGATCTCGCTGCCGATCATGCTGCGCTACGGCTATGACCGCCGGCTGGCATCCGGTGTCATCGCGGCATCCGGCACGCTCGCCCAGATCATCCCGCCGTCGCTGGTGCTGATCGTGCTGGCCGACCAGCTCGGCCGCTCGGTCGGCGACATGTATGCGGGCGCGCTGATCCCGGGCCTGGTGCTGACCGGCCTTTACGCGCTTTACATCCTGATCATGTCGATCGTCCGGCCGGCATCGGTGCCGGCGCTGCCGCTGGAGGCCCGCACGCTCGGCCACGGCGTTCTGTCGCTGCTGGCGGCATTGCTGGTCACGTTGGCGGTTTCCTATGCAGCGTATCGCTATCTCGCGCCGGCGCATGGCGACAATGCCGACATTCTCGGCGCCACCGCCGGCGTGCTCTTCATCTACGTCGTGGCAATTGCCGACAAACGCCTGAACTTCAACATGATGTCCAGGCTGGCACAGCAGGTGATCATCGTTCTGATCCCGCCACTGGCGCTGATCTTCCTGGTGCTCGGCACCATCTTCCTCGGCATCGCCACCCCAACGGAGGGCGGCGCCATGGGTTCTGTCGGAGCCTTGATCATGGCGGCGGCAAAGGGGCGGCTGTCGCTGGACGTGGTCAAGCAGGCCTTGACCTCGACGACGCGGCTGTCGTCCTTCGTCCTGTTCATCCTGATCGGCGCGCGGGTGTTCTCGCTCACCTTCTACGGCGTCAACGGCCACATCTGGGTCGAGCACCTGCTGACCTCGCTGCCGGGTGGCGAAGTCGGCTTCCTGATCGGCGTCAACATGCTGGTCTTCTTCCTGGCGTTCTTCCTCGACTTCTTCGAACTCGCCTTCATCATCGTGCCACTGCTGGCGCCGGCCGCAGACAAGCTCGGCATCGACCTGATCTGGTTCGGCGTGCTTCTGGGCGTCAACATGCAGACCAGCTTCATGCACCCGCCCTTCGGCTTCGCGCTGTTCTACCTGCGCTCGGTCGCCGCGCGCGTGCCCTATCTCGACCGCATCACCGGCAAACAGATCGCGCCGGTGACCACCGGGCAGATCTATTGGGGCGCGGTGCCCTTCGTCTGCATCCAGGTGATCATGATCGGGCTGACCATCGCCTTCCCGCAGATGGTGATGCATTACAAGGGCACGGTGGTCGATCCCGGCACGATCGACTACAAGGTGCCGGAAGTCCCCGGCCTGTCGCCGCTTGGCACACCGCCGGCCGACGGCGGCTCGGCGCCGGCCGCTCCTGCCGCCCCTGATCTGTCGCAACCACCGAATTTCGGCGACACGCCGCCGGCCAAACCGGCGGCACCGCAGCCGGACCTGTCGCAACCGCCAAGCTTCAACTGAACCCGGCATGGCCAGGATCATGAAAGCGGTGCGGCTGGAAGCGGTGGGCAGCATCGCGCTGCGCGAGGTCGACAAGCCCGACATCGGGCCGGATGAGCTTCTGGTGCGCGTTGAAGCCTGCGGCGTCTGCGGCACGGACCGGCATCTGTTCCACGGCGAATTCCCGTGCACGCCGCCGGTGACGCCCGGGCATGAATTCTCCGGCATCGTCGAGGCACTCGGAAAATCCGTATCCGACTTTGCCGTTGGCGACCGCGTCACCGGCGACCCCAACATCGCCTGCGGGCGTTGCGCGCACTGTCATGCAGGGCGGGTCAACCTCTGCAGCAACCTGCGCGCCATCGGCATTCATCGCGATGGCGGCTTTGCCGAATACCTTGCCTTGCCGCAGAAGCAGGCCTTCATCCTGCCTGCCGACCTGAAGCCGACGCATGGTGCCTTCTGCGAACCGCTCGGCTGTTGCCTGCATGGCGTGGACCTGGCCGAGATCAGGCCAGGCAGATCGGTGGCCGTGCTTGGCGGCGGCGTCATCGGCCTGCTCACCGTGCAGCTGGCGCGCCTGGCCGGGGCCACGACCATCATCCTGTCGACCAGGCAGGCCTCGCGGCGCGCGCTCGCCGAAGATCTCGGGGCCACGGCGACGGTCGATCCGACCGCCGCCGATGTCATCAGTGCCGTCGCCGGGGCAACGGGCCTGGCGCCAGGCGGTGTCGACGTCGTCTTCGAATGCGCGGGCGTGCGGGAGACCGTCGAGCAGTCGATGCGGCTGGCCCGCGCCGGCGGCAAGGTCGTCATCGTCGGCGTGACGCCGCAAGGCATGAAGGCGGAATTCGAGCCTTTCGACCTGCTGTTCCGGGAATTGAAAGTGCTCGGCTCCTTCCTCAATCCCTACACGCATCGCCGCGCCGCCGAACTCATTGCATCGGGCGCAATCGAGATCGACCGGCTGATCTCCAGGCAGGTGGCGCTCGAAAACGCGGCAGCGGTGATCGCCAATCCGCCGGCGCCCGGCGAGGTCAAGGTGCTGGTGGTGCCGCACGCGGGCTGAGCGGCTGCGCCTTGGCCGTGCGCGCTTGCCGGCAACCCATCGATCGGTTATTGGGTACGCGCCGAAAAAGACATGACCGGTTCGGTAGTCCGGTCTCTTCCGTTGTTGAACGGAGGCCTGTTCACCGCATGATTTGCGGGAGAACCCACGGCCGGCAAGCGAGGCCAAAACCCGCGAGCCGGTTGGGTCATGTCCGGATTTCCTGATGCCACGGCCCCGCCGGTTCACGGTCTGCAGCCACGCCTGTCAACGCTTCAACCAACGACAGGACAAAGGACCATGAAACTGAACCATGCCAATCTCATTGCCACCGAAGTCGCGGCTCTTGCCGGCTTCTTCACCAGCCATTTCGGCTTCGAGCTTGTCGCCATGCGCGGCAAGGATGCCTTCGCGGTTCTACGCGGAACGGATGGCTTCATCCTCAACCTGATGATGCCGGGCAAGGGAGAGACGGCCAGATATCCCGATGGTTTTCACGTCGGCTTCATCGTCGGCAAACCGGACATTGTGCACGCAAAGCAGGCCGAGCTTGCCGATGCGGGCCTCGCGCCTGGCGAAGTCCAGGAGCTGACGCGAGGCGGCGTCAATTCGACCACCTTCTACTGCCTTGCGCCAGGCGGAATACTGATCGAGGTGAGTTCCTCGCCAGCCTGAAAGAAGGACCCCGGGCGAACAGGCCCGGGGTCCTGGAATGAATACATTGGAGTGGTTTACAGGGCTAAAGCTTGCCGTTGCGCTGCTGGACCATCATGAAGGTGTCGTAATTGTATTCGGCCACCTGCGCCCAGAGATAGTGCTCCTTGCGGAAGCCCTTGATCGATTCCCAGATCTTCTTGAACGGCGCGTTGGAGGCCTCCATTTCGGCATAGACCTCGTTGGCCTTTTCGAAGCAGGCGGACATGATCTCCTGGCTGAATGGGCGCAGCTTCGCACCACCGGCCACAAGCCGCTTCACCGCTGCCGGGTTCAGATAATCGTACTTCTGCAGCATGTTGGCATCGGTAGCCTGGGCGGCGGTGCGCAGCAGTGACTTGTAAGCCGGCGAAAGCTCGTCGTATTTCGCCTTGTTGAACATCAGGTGGACGGTCGGACCGCCTTCCCACCAGCCGGGGTAGTAGTAGTAGGGCGCCACCTTGTAGAAGCCGAGCTTCTCGTCGTCATACGGGCCGACCCATTCGGCGGCGTCGATGGTGCCTTTTTCCAGCGCCGGATAGATGTCGCCGCCGGCGATCTGCTGCGGCACGACGCCGAGCTTCTGCACCACCTTGCCGGCAAAGCCGCCGATGCGCATCTTGAGGCCGGACAGGTCGGCGACCGTGTTGATCTCCTTGCGGAACCAGCCACCCATCTGCACGCCGGTGTTGCCGCCCGGCAGGCCGAAAAGGCCCTGCGTGGCGAGAAACTCGTTGAACAGGTCGATGCCGCCGCCATGGTAGTGCCAGGCGTTCATGCCGCGCGCGTTGAGCGAAAAGGGAACCGCCGCACCGAGCGCCCATGTCGGGTCCTTGCCCCAGTAATAATATGCCACCGTGTGGCAGGCCTCGACCGTGCCGGCCGTGGTGGCGTCGGCGGCCTGCAGGCCAGGCACGAGTTCGCCGGCGGCAAAGACCTGGACCTGGAAGTTGCCATCGGTGGCTTCCGACAGCATTTTGGAGAACACCTCGGCGCCGCCATAGATGGTGTCGAGCGACTTCGGGAAGGACGACGCAAGCCGCCACGTCACCTTGGGATTGGACTGGGCTATTGCCGGCGCCGCGAGCGTGGCCGCCGCCGCCGCAGCACCGACGCCAGTAACACCAGCCTTGCGAATGAATGAACGACGATCCATGAAGTTCCTCCCTTTTGGACCAGACAGACCGACGTTCGGAAAATCCTCGCTTCCGTGTCGGTTGGCGCGAAACAATACACAGGCAAGAGGTCGAGTCCAGCGCGGCGGCCCGATTTGACGGCGCGGCCCAGCCGCCTTGCAACTATAGTCTAACAGGCTGTTTCGTGGCCCATGCGACACGTGAAACTTGTCATGGAAAAATGGCGGCGGATCGCCTATTTTGGAGGCAGGACATCCTTTGCAGATGGAAAACAGAGCCAAAATGCATCAGCCGCTCGTCGCCATATCGACCGACGTACGTCAGTTCGACAACTACACCTGGCATGCCGCCCCGCAGCAATATCTGGAGGCGGCGATTGCCGGTGCCGGCGTGTTTCCGGTGCTGGTGCCATCGTTCGGCGACAGGCTCGACTTCGACGAACTTCTCTCGTCGGTCGACGGGGTCATGGTCACCGGGTCGAAATCCAATGTGCACCCCTCGCTCTATGGCGGCGACGCTAGCGAGGCCAATGGCCCCTACGACCCGGCGCGCGACGCCACCACGCTCCCGCTGATTCGCAGGGCGATAGAGCGCGGCGTACCGCTGCTCGCCATCTGCCGCGGTATCCAGGAAATGAACGTGGCGCTCGGTGGCACGCTGGGCACCGAGATCCAGGAGCGCGAGGGTTCGTTCGACCACCGCGCGCCGGTGAGCGACAATCAGGATGAGCGCTTCGCCATCCACCAGACCATTTCGATCAAGCCGGGCAGCTGCCTGGCCGGCGTGTTCGGCGCCGGAGACATCAAGGTCAATTCGTTGCACCGCCAGGCGATCGACCGGCTGGGCTCGAAACTGCAGATCGAGGCGGTCGCCGGCGACGGCACGGTCGAGGCGGTTTCGGTGCGCGACTCCCGCGCCTTCGCCGTCGGCGTGCAATGGCATCCGGAATATTGGGTCAACTCGGACAGCAACTCGGTCAAGATTTTCCGTGCCTTCGGCGATGCCGTGCGGCTGCACGCCGTGGCGAAAGCCGGTGCGCGCGCCGCAGCGGAATAATCAGTCCCTAAAATCACCTGTCGCCGCCAGCGACAGCAATGGTGCGGCCGGCGCATAGGATTCGTAGCCGTCACCGTCAGCAACCGCGAAGGTGACGATCGGATCGACGCCATTGGCGCTGAAGGCGACCGTGCCGTCCTGTTCCTGGCGCCAGAACTTTGCCCGCTCGATGCCGGGCAAGAGCCGGCGGCAGTTCGGCCCCATCGTCAACAGCGACAGGTCATCCGAAACCGACGCACCGCGCGTGACCGCGCAGTTGCCTTGGTCGCCATTGGCCACCAGCCTGTAGCTGTTGGATGGTGCGACCGCATCGGCGGCACTTTCACCGCCGCCGTCGTGAAGCAGATGAAAGCTCCCAAACAGCGCGGCGGCAGCTGTCACGAGGGAAAGCGTTTTTATCATTCTTCATCCTCGAACACGGACAGGATAAAGAATGATTTCAGATGGTTAAGCGGACGTTAATAAGTGTGGCAACCTGCCGCCTGTCCGGACGGAAAGGCGCTTCACGCTTTTCCTGGAATAGCTTTGGCCTTCACATTCACAGTCTCCGGCACCGGCGTCAGCGGCCGCCGTTCGGTGAACCAGGAGACCAGATTGTCGACGCACAGATCCGCCATTGCGCGCCGTGTATGGTCCGAGGCCGAGCCGACATGCGGCAACAGCGAGGTGTTCGGTGCGTGGAGCAGCGCCTTGGGCACGTTCGGCTCGTCGGCAAAGACATCGAGCCCTGCGGCGGCGATGGTGCCATTGGCGAGCGCTGCCGCCAGCGCTGTCTCGTCGACCGTGCTGCCGCGGCCGATGTTGACGAAGACGCCGTTGGCGCCGAGCGCCGACAGGATTTCGGCATTGACCGCCTTCTCCGTCGAGGCGCCGCCGGGCGCCACCGAAATCAGCGTGTCGACCGCTTCGGCGAGGCCCTTCAATGTCGGGTGGTACTGGTAGCTCAAGCCTTCGACCCGGCGCCGATTGTGATAGGCGACCGACAGGCCAAAAGCTTCCAGCCGCCGGGCAACCGCTTGGCCGATTCGGCCCATGCCGAAAATACCGACCTTGCGGCCACGCAAGGTCAGCCGGCTCAGCGGATAGTTGCCCTTGCGCAGCCAGCTGCCGTCACGCAGCCAGGTCTCGGCGCGCGGCAGGTCGCGGATGGTGTTGATCAGCAGCCCGATGGTGGTGTCGGCAACCTCTTCGGTCAACACGTCGGGCGTGTTGGTGACCATGATGTTTTTGGCGGCCGCATGGCCGACATCAACCGAATCATAGCCGACGCCGAAGGAGGCGATGAGTTCGAGATTGGGCAATGCATCCATCATCGCCGCATTGATGCCGGCGAACGAGGCAATGCCACGCACGTTGCTGCGCATCTCGTCGGTGACCAGCGCCGGATCGGCTCGTTCGATCTTGACTCGCTTGAAGGTGCTGTCGATGCGCTTGATGGCATGATCGTTGAAATCGCCCGGCACCAGAATGGCGACGGTCTGCAATTGCTCGGCCTTGGTCATGCACGCTCCACCGGCTTGCCGGTCGACTGGCGCACATGCAGTTCCGGCTTGATCAGTTCCTGCGACGGCCGCACCGTCTGCCCGTTCAACTTGTCCAGCAGCGCACTGGCGGCGCGGCGTCCAACCTCGCGCTGGCCGTTCCAGACGGTGGTCAGCGCAGGCGTCGCAATTGCCGCCTCTTCGAGATCGTCATAGCCGGTGACCGAGATGTCGACGCCCGGCACCAGGCCGGCACGCGCGATGCCGTTCATCAGGCCGATGGCGACAAGGTCGTTCCAGCAGCAGGCGGCCGTCGGCTTGTCCTTCAGCGCTAGGAACTGCCCGGCGGCCTCGAAGCCGGCTTGCTTGGTGCGTGGGCCGGCGATGCGCCAGGACGGCCTGACCTCAAGCCCGGCCGCCTCCATGGCGTTGACATAGCCCTGGTAGCGATCGCGGCCGGTCGAGGTCTGGTCGGTGCCGCCGATCATGGCGATGCGCTTGTGGCCGAGCGAGATCAGATGGTTGGTGGCGAGCCCGGTGCCATAGGCATCGTCGCCGCGAAAGACCGGCACATCGGCACCCTCGACCGTGCGTGCGATCAGCACCGCCGGCAGGCCGTTCTCCTCGGCCATCAGGATGTCGGAAGCCGGCGTGCCGATGGCCGGCGACATGATGACGCCGTCGGCGCCCAGCTGCAGCAGCGTATCGATGAAGGTGCGCTGCTTCTCGAGCTGGTCATAATGGTTGGACAGGATGAAGGTCTGGCGGCTGCGGTCGAGTTCGCTTTCGATCGAGCGCAGGATCTCGGCGAAGAACGGATTCATGATGTCGTGGACGACGACCCCGACAATGCCCGAACGCGAGGTGCGCAGGCTGGCGGCGCGCCGGTTATAGATATAGCCGATGGCGCGGGCATGTTCCTTGATGCGGTCGCGGGTGGTGCCGGCGACCAGTGGACTGTCGCGCAGCGCCAGTGACACCGTGGCCGTGGAGACGCCGAGCGCATCCGCGATCGTCGAAAGCTTGATTTTCTGTGCCAGCGACCTGTGCTCCCCGACCGGCTTCAGTCCCTATGCATGTCGTTGTCCCGAAACCGGTTCCCACATGCATTAAACAGTTTAAAGGCGGCGTTATGCCATCGATCGGCAGTAAATCAAAGTTTTTTTGCCAACGCCTCCGCTTCGACATCGGAGGCCGCTCGGCTCTGCAGCCGAAGCCGATGCTCGCGATGAACGATGTAGAGGCCGCTGGCGACGATGATCGCGGCGCCGACCAATGTCCAACGGTCAGGGAACTGCTTGAAGACGATCCAGCCGGAAATGATCATCCACACCATCTGCGAATAGGGATAGGGCGCCAATGCGGTGGTCGTCGCAAGCCGGTAGGCCTGGACCAGCAGCCAGTGGCCGACGCCGCCGAACACGCCAAGCATGAGCAGGACGAACCAGTGCCAGCCATCATGCGGCAGGGAAAACGAAAACGGCAGCAGGGGCAAAAGTAGCACCGCCGGCGCCAGTGCCGAAAACAGGATCAGGCTTTCCGACGTCTCCCTCGCCGACATGCGGCGCGTCATGATGACGTAAAAGCAGTTCGACAGCATCGAGCCGAGCGCGAAGAGATGTCCGATGCCGAAAACGCCGACGCCTGGCCGGGTGATGATCAGAACCCCGGCGAAAGCGGTCAGGATCGCCAGCCAGCGCCGCCAGCCGGCCCATTCGCCAAGCAGCGGGCCGGCAAGTGCGGTGATCACCATCGGCCCGAAGAAATAGATCGAGGTGGTTTCGGCCAGTTGCAGGGAGCGTAGCGCCAGGATGTTGAACATGGTCGAGCCGAACAGGAACAGACCGCGCAGGACATGGGCCGGCAGGTTGACCGGGCGAAACCGTACCGGTTGGCGCCAGCCGCGCAAAAGCGTGCCGACCAGCACCACATGCACGGCAAATCGCACCCAGGCGACGATCAGTACGGATACGCCGGCCAGGACGAGATATTTGCTGCTGGTGTCGAGGAAGGTGAAGAAGATGTAGGTGGAAAGCATGCAGAGGATCGCCACCGGGGGCGTTGCGCTTTCTGGATGTCTTTGGGGAGCACTCACTTGCAGGCCGGATGGGAAGCTGGGCTGGAGCCCACCTTTGCGGGAAATGCCGCTTGCCGGCAAGCCAATTGTCGGCTGCCACCACGCCAAAGCCGGCTGGCACAACATCAGCGCCCGGCAGGCTTAGTCTTTTGGAGCGAAGGTGCGTCGAAACCCCCGATCAGGCCGGCATATTCAGCGCACCCTAGTCGTGCATCCGGGCGCCCTTGGTGATCTTGTCGACCACCTTCTTCTCGGCGCGAAGCGCGATACCGACCACCTTTGCGTCTTCAGGTGCGAATTCGGCAAAGACTGCACGGTTGGCCGCGTCGTGGCCGGTCGCGAACATCTCCTCGACATAGAGCGAGGTTGTCACGCCACGCTCCAGCGTGCGCCGGTTGATTGCGGCCAGCGTTGCCTGGTCGGCGGACAGCACGATGACCGGCTGGATCGACAGCGGATTGTAGAGATTGCCGGCGCGGTCGCGGTAGGGTTCGCCGATGATGTCCGGGAATTGGGCGACGATGCCGCTGGTCAGGAAGGCGGTGACGTTGAGTTTCTGCCAGACCGGCAGATCCTGCCGGAGCACGATTGCAAATTTCGTATCGAACATGAGACATTGACCATTCGAGCTGTGCCCCGATACGAGGCTGAAGGAGAAGATGTCGCACGATCTAAACAGCCAGGCCTTCGAGGGTCTTGGACGTTTGTGCGTTGACGCGGCGGAGAACCGCATCATCTCCGCCTCCGACCCTGCCGGCATGGAGCGGATCGAGGCGCGGTTCCATGGCAGCGCCTTCGACCTGCATCGCCACGACACCTATGCGATCGGGGTGACGCTGCACGGCGTACAGCGGTTTCGCTACCTCGGCGCGACGCGCCACAGCCTGCCTGGCCAGATCATCGTGCTGCATCCCGACGAATTGCATGACGGTGGTGCCGGCACCGAGGACGGATTGCGCTACAGGATGCTCTACCTGGAACCGTCGTTGATGCTCGACTGCCTTGGCGGCGCGTCTTTGCCCTTTGTCAGGGACGGCGTGCTGACGGACGATAGCTTCTGCACGACGCTGCTTTCGGCGCTGGGGCCGCTGGAGGAGGAACTCGACGAGCTGTTCGTTGCCGACTTCCTCACCCAGTTGATGCAAAGCCTGACCCGGCATGCCGGCCAGCCGGCGAAGCCGATTGCCAGGACGGCGTGGCGGGCGGCTGCGCTGGCCCGCGACTATCTCACGGAGAATTTCGGCCGCCCCGTCTGCTCGGGCGAACTGGAGGCGATCACTGGGCTCGACCGCTATGCCTTGTCACGGCATTTCCGGGCCGCCTTCTGCACCAGCCCGCATCGCTTCCTGGTGATGCGCCGGCTTCAGAGCGCGCGGCGGATGATTGCCGCCGGCGAGCCCTTGGCGCAGATCGCCATCGAGGCCGGCTTTAGCGACCAAAGCCATTTCATCAGGCAATTCAAGAAGGCGTATGGCATGACGCCGGGACGCTGGTCGTCGCTGATCCAAGGCACTGCAACGGAGGCGGCTTGATTGTTGCGCCGGGACCAGGCGATCAGTCGTCCGTCTCGGCGTCGTCGTCGATCAACACCAATTCCTCATTCGAGAGGTTGGCCTCGATACGGGCAAGCAGCTTGAACAGTGCCTTCTGGTCCTTCTTGTCGAGGCCCTTCAGCGCCTGCTTTTCGGTCTTCTTCACCGATTTCTCGATAGCGTGGATGATGTCGCGGCCCGTGTCGGTGAGGAAAATATGGGCCTGGCGAGCATCGGCCGAGGAGGCGCGCTTTTCCAGAAAGCCCTGCGCCTGCAGGCGGTTGATGGTTTTGGTGATGGTTGGCGGGCGCACGCCGAGGCGTCCGGCGAGATTACCCGGCGTCTGGCCGTCTTCACGGTCGAGCGCCAGCATGATCTGGTCCTGGCCGGCATAGAAGCCGTGTGCCAGAAGCCGCGCCGCAAGCGCGGTTCTTGCCAGCCTTGCTGCCGAATGCAGCCGGCTCATTGTTGCAGTCTTGTCCGCCTTGGCCATGGTCATCCCTCTTCGGCCGTACCGGTGCGGTCAGCATAGACTCAGCCGGCCGGTTGGCAATCGACTATCAAAAAGATTCCGGCGCTCCAAACAGCTTTGCCGGCAAGCATTGCGGTGTCCGCCGTGGCTAATGCCAGATGTTTATTTCAGTTAGATGACAAACGACTTTTCGCGAGCGGAGTTTTCGCCGCGGACCAGATGCGTGAGGGAATGTCGCTCAGCCGGGCTTCACTGCCACGATCATCAGTGCTTGATAGGCATCCTCCACCTCGTGCAGTGCGGCCCGCGACAGCGGTCCGGCCTGCCTGGCGATGCCGTCGCCGGCGTTCGAGGTGTCACGCTTGCCGGGCCTGTCGTTGTATGGCGCGACAGTGGTGAAGATCTGGTCGCTGACGCTGTCGGGGAAGAACAACTGCCCGGTCATCACCGAATTCTCATCAGGGAAGACCTTGAAATGGATATGGGTGGTGCGGCCGTGATACCAGCCGGGATAGATGGTGGCGAAGGAAACGATGCCGCTTGCATCGGTCTTCTGCCAGCCACGCAGGAACGTCTGGCCCGACGTGTCGACATCACGGCCGTCACCTTGTCCCGGGTAGCCCGAATAGGCACCTTGCGCATCGCAATGCCAGATGTCGACGCGGGCGCCGGCAAGCGGGCGGCAGGTCGCGTCGACAACCTGCAGCCTTACAGTGAGGGCAACGCCCTTTTTGCCTTCAGTGACATCGGCACGTTCGAGTTTCGGGTCGAAATAGAACGGCCCTTCGGTCACCTCGGGCGTGATGGCACAAACGCCGGCGCCGGATTGGAACAGGGTCAGCCCGGCATAGGACGAAGACTGGGCGGCGATTGCCGCGGCCGGCAGGAAGGCACCACCTCCGGCAGTCACCGCGATCAAGCCGAGCGCCTTGCGCCGGCTCAATGAGATGGAGAATGGCTTTCCGGACATATCGTGCCTCTCGAATTGGCCCCCGTCTCCTGATCTAGGCTGTGACGGCGGCTCCCGCCAATGAAAATTCGGCAATGCCGGCAAGCCGGTTTGGCCCATCGGTTTGCCTCGTGCAAAAGCCCGGCACACGTCCTATATGGAGCCGACAATCCCTTTTCGAGGCCTTTCAAGGCCCAGATTTTTCGAGGCAAGTCATGAGCGACGCACAGACGCAGATCCCCGTAACCGTTCTCACCGGCTATCTCGGCGCCGGCAAGACGACGCTGCTCAACCGCATCCTGTCGGAAAACCACGGCAAGCGCTACGCCGTCATCGTCAACGAGTTCGGCGAAATCGGCATCGACAACGAACTGATCGTCGAATCCGACGAGGAAATCTACGAGATGAACAATGGCTGCGTCTGCTGCACGGTGCGCGGCGACCTGATCCGCGTCGTCGAAGGCCTGATGCGCCGGCCCGGCCGTTTCGACGCCATCGTGGTCGAGACCACCGGCCTCGCCGATCCGGTGCCGGTGGCGCAGACCTTCTTCATGGACGACGATGTGCGCTCCAAGACCAGGCTCGACGCGGTGGTGGCGCTGGTCGATGCCAAGCATCTGCCGCTGCGGCTCAAGGATTCCAGGGAAGCCGAGGACCAGATCGCCTTCGCCGACGTCGTCGTGCTCAACAAGACCGACCTCGTCACCCCCGAAGAACTCGCCAAGGTCGAAGCGACGATCCGTGCCATCAATCCGGCGGCGAAGATCCATCGCACGACGCGCGCCGGCGTCGCCTTGACGGAAGTGCTTGACCGCGGCGCCTTCGACCTTTCAAGGGCGCTGGAAAACGATCCGCATTTCCTCGAGGCGCATGACGATCACGACCACGACCACGACCACGACCACGACCATCATGATCATGACCATAATGGGCATGACCACCACCATCACGCGCATCCTTCCGACATCCATGACGTGACGGTGCAGTCGGTGTCGCTGCGCGGCGGCGAGATGGACCCGAAAAAGTTCTTCCCGTGGATCGAGAAGATCACCCAGATGGAAGGCCCCAACATCCTGCGCCTGAAGGGCATCATCGCGCTCAAGGGCGATGACGAGCGCTATGTCATCCAGGGCGTGCACATGATCATCGAGGGTGACCACCAGCGCGCCTGGAAAGACGGCGAGAAGCATGAGAGCCGGCTGGTGTTCATCGGCCGCGAACTCGATGCCGAGCGGCTGAAGAAGAGCTTTGACGCCTGCCAGGCTGCCTGATTTCCTAATCAGTTTCTGGCGCTAGCGCTGGCCTTCCTTCTCCCCTTGTGGGAGAAGGAAGCCGGGCGAAGCTCGGTCGGATGAGGGGTGTTCCAGCTTGGCAAACCGCAATCCGTCCAGCACCCCTCAACCGTCTTGGCGCTGCGCGCCAATCCACCTTCTCCCACAGGGGGAGAAGGAAACGAGCGCGGTCGCCCGTGATTGAGACGGAAGAGGCCCAAACAGAAATCTCGAATGGAATAGTTGTAGATGCCCACCGTCGCCCCGCTTGATCTCGAAGGCCATTGCGTCGCCGCCGTCTTCCTCGGCGACGTGCCGCATTTCGCGCTGGCCGATGGTGCCGTCCATCGGCTCGACCATGGTCACAAGACCATTGAGGCCAATGACGGGCTGCTCGCCGCCTTCCACGATGCGGCCAATGACCGGCTGATCACAGGCGGCGAGGATGGCAAGATTTCCTCTGTCACCGCGGGCGGCGACGTCCAGGAACTGGCCAGCGCCGGGAAAAAATGGATCACCAGCGTCGCAGCCGGACCGCAGGGCGCGGTTGCCTATGCGACGGGCAAGACCGCCTTCGTGCGCTTCGCCGACGGCAAGACCAGGGAATTTGCCCATCCGCGTTCGGTCGAGGGGTTGGCGTTCTCGCCCAAGGGCATGCGCTTCGGTGTTGCCCGCTACAATGGCGCGACGCTGCATTTCCCGGCCACCGAAGGTAAGCCGGCGGAGCTCGAATGGGCCGGCGCCCATACCGGCATCACCTTCTCGCCCGACGGTGCGTTCCTAGTCACCACGATGCAGGAGAACGCCCTGCACGGCTGGAAGCTTGCCGACGGCAAACACATGCGTATGAGCGGCTATCCCGGCAAGGTCAAAAGCCTGTCATGGAGCGCGAAAGGCAAGTGGCTGGCGAGTTCCGGTGCACCGGCGGCGATCGTCTGGCCGTTTTCAGGCAAGGACGGCCCGATGGGCAAGGCGCCCCTGGAACTCGGCACGCGCGGCAACGCCATGGTGACGGCAGTCGCCTGCCACCCGAGCCAGGATGTCGTCGCCGTCGGCTATGATGACGGCATGGTGATGGCGGTACGCTTTTCCGATGCCAAGGAAGTGCTGTTGCGGCGACAGGGCAAGGGCGCCATCACCTCGATGATGTGGGACAAGGAAGAGCGCCGCGTCGCCTTCGGCAGTGCGGCCGGCGATTGCGGCGTCATCGACATCACGGCGTAAGGTGTGCTGAAATTCAGGTGAGGCCGGCCTGCAAACGACAGCTCTCTGCGCTTCCGGTGCTCACGGACCCGAACGTCCGCTCCGCTCCGGTTCTCGAAAGCCATCATTTTCGGCTCGGCCTGACCTGAATCTCAACACACCCTGGTCTGGGATCACTCGGCGCCGCAGGATACCTTGCCGGTCAGATCGGTGGTCTTGCCATCGCCGTCCTTGTCGGCGGTGCTGTCATAGACGGCAAGCGTGTACTGCCCGTCATAGACACCTTCATCGCTGGCCTTGGTCAGGATCGTCAGTTCGACGGAGCTGAAGGTCTGGGCCACCTCGTGCTCATGATAGATGTTCAGCCGCAGATCCTTGTCGTCGAGCCAGTATTGGGTGAGGTTGGCATCCTCGAACACGGTCTTGCGCAGATGGTCGTCAGCGGGCCTTGCCTTGATTTCGAGGTCGCCGCGAAAGTTGAAAGTCGGGCCGCCCATGCCTCTGGTGACACCGGCGCCGACCTCGAATGCCACCGCCGCATCGTCGACATTGCACCAGATGCCACCGGAGGCGCGGGCCATATTGGCCGACAGGAACAGCGCTGCCGCGCAGATGATCGTTCGCATTTTTCCCCCCGCGTAGGCCCAATGCCGTCCACATTGGCGCTGACTTCCGGATCAGCGTCAAGCGTTGCCACCAGCGGCTGAGCCAATGCAGGACAGACGCGCGGCCGATTGCGGTCGCGGACATGGATTGGCTAAGAGGGACGACCAGGGGGGTTTTCATGCATAGCGGCAGTTCAAGGACGTCCATCGGCGGCATCGATCGTGATCGCATTGCCGACCTGCGCGAGACCGAGGCGGCAGCCTTCCGCAAGGCGCGGCCGAAATCACAGGCGAAGGTCGGCAATGGCCTGCCTGGCTTCTTCGGCGGCGTGCCGATGCACTGGATGAACGACTGGCCGACGCCGTTTCCGATCCTGGTCGACAGAGCCAGGGGCGCCACCATCACCGATATCGACGGTATCAGGCTCGACGATTTCTGCCTTGGCGACACAGGCTCGATGTTCGGTCATTCGCCGCCGCCGGTGGCGCGCGCCATCCGCCGCCAGGCCGGACGTGGCCTGACCTATATGCTGCCCTCCGAAGACGCACTCGCCATCGGCCCGCTGCTGCAGCAGCATTTCGGCCTGCCGTTCTGGCAGATCGCGACGACGGCGACCGATGCCAACCGCTTTGCGCTACGGGTCGCCCGCGCCGTCACCGGACGCGAAAAGATCCTGGTCTTCAACGGCTGCTATCACGGCTCGGTCGATGAGACGATGGTGCGGCTGGTGGATGGTGTTCCGGTCAACCGGCCGGGACTGGCGGGCGAATTCCGCGACCTGACCCGCACGGCGAAGGTGATCGAATTCAACGATGTCGCCGCACTGGGGGCCGCGCTTGGGGACAAGGATGTCGCCTGCGTCATTGCCGAGCCGGTGCTGACCAACTCCTGCATGGTGCTGGCCGATCCGGGCTTCCATGACGCGTTGCGCAGGCTGACGCGTGAAGCCGGTACGCTGCTGCTGATCGACGAGACGCACACCATCTCGACAGGCCTGGGCGGTTACACCAGGAAATACGGGCTGGACCCGGACTTCTTCGTGCTGGGCAAGCCGATCGCCGGCGGTGTGCCCGCCAGTGTGTGGGGCATGAGCGACGGTGTCGCCTCGCGCTATGCGGCCTACAACAGGGAAAAGGAGCCGGGCTATTCCGGCATGGGCACGACGCTCTCGGCCAATCCGCTGCAGTTTGCGGCGATGCGCGCCACGCTCGAAGAGGTGATGACCGAAGACAATTATGCCCGCATGGACCATCTGGCGCGGCGGCTCGACGCCGGGCTGACCGGCGTCATCGACCGTTATCGCTTGCCCTGGCATGTTGCCCGCGTCGGCGCCCGCGTCGAGTTCATCTGCGCGCCCGGCCCGCTGCGGAATGGCGGCGAGGCCGAGACGGCGCATGCGCCGGAACTGGAAGCCGCCATCCATGTCGCGCTGGTCAATCGCGGCGTGCTGATTGCGCCCTTCCACAACATGATGCTGATCTCGCCGGCGACCACCGGCGCCCAGGTCAACCGGCTGATCTCCGCCTTCGGCGCGGTTGCGGCGAAGCTTGCGGCATGAGACAAGCGGCTAACACATGGGCGCGCCAAGCAAAGCCGGACAGATCATGACCTCACCTTCGGGCTCGACGCCCACCGAGGCGCAAGCCTTCCTCGAGGCCCATCCCGAGATCGAGGCCTTCGATATCGTGCTGACCGACGCCAATGGCGTCGGCCGCGGCAAGATCGTGCGCCGGCATGAGCTGAAAAGCATCTTCGAGGGCGGCCGGCACATGCCGATCTCGATCCTCGGCCTCGATATCACCGGCGAGGATGTGCACGAAACCGGGCTGATCTGGACAACCGGTGACGGCGACCTCAGGGCCTGGCCTATCCCCGGCACGCTGGTGCCGCTCTACGGCACGAACCCGCCACGCGGCCAGTTGCTGATGGAGATGTATCACCTCGACGGCCAGCCGATGTCGTCGGATCCGCGCCTGGCGCTGGCACGGCAAGTGGCGATCCTGGCCGCCAAGGGTCTTCATCCCGCCGGCGCCTTCGAGCTGGAATTTTTTCTCCTGGCCAACGAGCGCGATGCCGACGGCAAGGTGCAGCCGGCGCGCGCCGTGCTCGACGGCCGCGTCTCGGGCAAGACAGAAGTCTATTCCGTCGATCACCTGCACGGCATGGAGCCGCTGTTCTCCGACATCTATGCGGCTGCCAAGGCACAAGGCATTCCGGCCGAGACGGTGATTTCCGAATATGCGCCTGGCCAGTACGAATTGACGCTGAATTACCGCAAGGACGTGATGCGGGCGGCAGACGACTTGGTCATGCTGAAGCGGCTGGTGCGGGCACAGGCGCGCCGACACGGCGTCACCGCCTGTTTCATGGCCAAGCCAATCGAAAAATATGCCGGCTCAGGCATGCATTTCCACGTCTCGCTGCAGGACAGAGCGGGCCGAAACGTCTTTGCCGAAGCCGGCGGCGAGAGCTGGTCGCTGCCGCTGCTGCGCGGCCTTGGCGGCCTGATCCAGACGATGGCCGAATCGATGCTGGTGTTTGCGCCGCATGCCAATTCCTGGCGGCGCTTCGTCTCGCAATCCTATGCGCCGGTGGCGCCGACCTGGGGCGTCAACAACCGCTCGGTGGCGCTGCGCGTGCCGGCCGGCGACGCGAAGAACCGGCGCATCGAGCACCGGCCCTCGGGCGTCGACGCCAACCCCTATCTGATCGCCGCTACAGTGCTCGCCGGCATCATCAAAGGTCTCGACGAAGGTCTCGATCCCGGCCCGGAAACCACCGGCAACGGCTATGAGGCAGCGGTGACGCGCACGACCATGCCGGTCGACTGGCGCGCCGCCATCGAGGCCGCGCGAGCATCCAGCTTCCTGAAGGGCGCGCTCGGCGAAGACCTGCACCGCACCTTCGTGGCGATCAAGCAGTCCGAGTACCTGCGCGTGGCGCGCACGGTGAGCGAACTGGATTATCACCTCTACCTGCACGAGGTCTGAGAGCTTTTTGATCAGGCGGCGATCACTTTTTCGCCGCCTCCATCAAATGAGGTGGCGCGCCCGCCTTCAAGAACATATCATGAACATATGAGCGCACTTACCGTCCGCGAAAAGCTAGCGATCCTGTCCGATGCCGCCAAGTACGACGCCTCCTGCGCCTCATCGGGCGCGGCGAAAAAGGATTCCCTGAAATCCGGCGGGATCGGCTCCACCGAAGGCATGGGCATCTGCCATTCCTATGCGCCGGATGGGCGCTGCATTTCACTGCTGAAAATCCTGCTGACCAATTTCTGCATCTACGATTGCAGCTATTGCATCAACCGCTCGTCGTCGAATGTGCGGCGCACCCGTTTCACCGTTGACGAGGTGGTGAAGCTGACCATGGATTTCTACCGGCGCAACTACATCGAGGGCCTTTTCCTGTCCTCAGGCGTCATCCGCTCGCCCGACGAGACGATGGGCGAGATGGTCGAGGTGGCGCGAAGGCTGCGACTGGAAGAGAAGTTCTCCGGCTATATCCATTTGAAGACCATTCCGGAAAGTTCGGCGGAACTGGTCGAGAAAGCAGGCCTCTACGCCGACCGGCTGTCGATCAATGTCGAACTGCCCACCGATGAGGGCGTCAAAAAACTGGCGCCGGAAAAGAAGCCGGAAACGATCCGGCTTTCGATGGCCAGGCTGCGCGAGAAGATGGAGGAAAAGGCCGAGCCGACGCTGAGGACCAAAAAGCGCGAACGCTTCGCGCCGGGTGGGCAGTCGACGCAGATGATCGTCGGCGCCGACAGCACCACCGATGACGGCATCCTTCATACCAGCGCGCGGCTCTATGGCAGTTACCATCTGCGGCGCGTCTATTATTCCGCGTTCAGCCCGATCCCGGATTCGTCGTCGTCCCTGCCCTTGCAGAAACCGCCGCTGATGCGCGAACACCGGCTCTACCAAGCCGACTGGCTGATGCGGTTTTACGGATTTTCGCAGCCGGAGATCCTGGCCGGCAGCAGCGACGGCATGCTCGACCTCGCCATCGATCCGAAACTGGCGTGGGCGCTGCGCAACCGGGGACGGTTCCCCGTGGATATCAACCGCGCTGATCGAGAGGCATTGTTGCGCGTGCCCGGTCTCGGCACCAAGGTGATCGCCAAAATCCTGGAGACCCGACGTCACCGGCGGCTGCGGCTGGAAGATATCGGCCGTCTCTGCCAGTCGATCGCCAAGCTCAGGCCATTCATCGTCGCCGAAGGCTGGTCGCCGGGCGCGCTCACCGACAAAGCCGGTTTGCGCGGCAAGATCGTGCGTTCCTGCGAACAACTGTCCCTGTTTTGACCATGCGACCGGCACAGCTCGATCTTGCCAGATATACGGTTCGGCTCGACGCGGAGACCGACTTTTCCGGCTGGCGCGACGCGGCACGCCGGCTGGCCCTGAATGAAGTCGGGCCCGATGACATCAGCTGGCATGTCGAGCCGGGCTCCAATCAAACCGATTTGCCCGACCTGCCTGCGGGCGTGCAACTGGTGGTGCCGCGCGACTTCGTCGAGCATGCCGAAATCGCCTTCTGCCATTCAGACCCCGGCCGGTTCGCTTTTCTCTACCGGTTGCTCTGGCGGCTGCGCACAGAGCCGAAGCTGCTGGCAATTGCATCGGATCCAGACATCAGGCGTCTCGAAACCATGGAGAAAGCGGTGCGGCGCGACATCCACAAGATGCGCGCCTTCGTACGCTTCCGGAAGATCGGCGACGGTGACGAGGAGCGCTATGTTGCCTGGTTCGAGCCGGATCATTTCATCGTCGAGCGCAACGCGGCTTTCTTCGTCAGGCGCTTCACCGGCATGCGCTGGACCATTTTGACGCCGCATGCCTCTGCCGACTGGGATGGCGACAGGCTGGCGATCGGGCCTGGCGCCGTCAAGGGCGATGCGCCGGCGCAGGACGATACCGAAGCCCTGTGGCGCACCTATTTCGAGAACATCTTCAACCCGGCGCGGCTGAAGGTGAAAGCCATGCAGAAGGAGATGCCTAAGAAATATTGGCGGAACCTTCCCGAGGCCTCGCTCATTCCAGAACTGATCTCGGGAGCGGACAAGGCCGCTAAGGACATGATTGCCAGAATGCCAACGACACCCGCGCCGCACCACGCCAGGCTGCAGGCAAAGCATTGGCCGAAGAATGAGCCGGCTGAGGCCCTGGAAGATCAGGCCGCCAACACCATTTCCGAATTGCGAGAGGCGGCAAAAGGTTGCCGGCGCTGCCCGCTTTGGCGCGACGCCACGCAGACAGTGTTCGGCGAAGGGCCTGACGGCGCCAAGGTGATCTTCGTCGGCGAACAGCCCGGCGACCAGGAGGATCTGGCCGGCAAACCTTTTGTCGGCCCGGCGGGCAAGGTGTTCGATGCGATCCTCGACGACGCGGGGGTTGACCGCCAGAAGGTCTACGTCACCAATGCAGTCAAGCACTTCAAGTTCGAGCCGCGCGGCAAGCGGCGCATCCATTCCAAACCGAATGCCGGCGAGGTTCAGGCCTGCCGCTGGTGGACAGACAAGGAGTTCGAGCTGATCAAGCCGAATCTGGCCGTGGCACTCGGCGCAACGGCGGCCTTGTCGCTGCTTGGCAAGGCGATCCCGGTGACAAAAATGCGCGGCCAGGTGATCGAACGCGAGGACGGCTTGCGTGTCTTCATCACCATCCACCCCTCCTTTATCCTGCGCATCCAAGAGCCCGCGGACAAGGAAGCTGAACGCCAGCGGTTCCTGCAAGACATGAAGCAGGTGAAGCGGCTGATGGCCGCTTGAGGTTACCGGATCAGAATTGCCCGCAGGTCGTTTACATTCGTGCCAGTCGGGCCGGGTACGAATAGATCGCCTATCGCATTGAAGGCCGTCCAGGCATTGTTGCCCGCAAGCATCGCCTTGGCGTCGACGCCGGCCGCGCGCATGCGCGACACGGTCGAACCGTCGGCGAAGGCCCCGGCATTGTTTTCCGAACCGTCGATGCCGTCTGTGTCGGCGGCGAGCGCGTGAATGCCTTGCGCGCCGTTGATGCCGATGGCGAAGGCGAGCAGGAATTCCGAATTGCGGCCGCCCTTGCCTTTTGCGCGCAAGGTCACTGTCGTCTCGCCACCGGACAGGATCAGCACTGGCTTTGCGAATGGCCGGTTGCGCGTCGCCACTTCGCGCGCGATGGCCGCATGGACGCCGCCGACCTCACGCGCCTCGCCTTCGATGGCATCGGAAAGGATGACGGCTTCGATGCCTTGCCGTTTCGCCTCAGTGGCCGCTGCTTCGAGCGAGACGCCGGCCGAGGCAATCAGATGCACCTCGTTGCGTGAAAAGCAGGGATCATTGAGGTTTGGTGCATCGGCGGCAGGCGTGCTGATATGCGCCATCACCGCAGCCGGCAGTTTCATCCCATAGGCTGCAATCGACGCCATCGCGTCTTGACGGCTGCCGGTATCCGGCACGGTCGGACCGGAGGCAACCAGGGCAGGATTGTCGCCGGGAATGTCGGAAACGACCAGGGACACCACCTTGGCCGGCCAGGCGGCGGCAGCCAACCGTCCACCCTTGATGGTGGAAAGATGTTTGCGGATGGTGTTCATCGCTGCGATCGGCGCACCAGACGCGAGGAGCGCCTCATTGACGGCAATCTCGTCGGCCAGCGTCAGGCTGCCGGCGGGCGATGGCAAAAGCGCCGAACCACCGCCGGAAATCAGCGCCACGACTAGATCATCCGCTGTCAGCCCTTGGACCTTGGCGAGCAGGCGTTGCGAGGCTTCCAGGCCCGCGGCGTCCGGCACCGGATGCGCCGCCTCGATGATCTCGATGCGCTCGCATGTCGCGCCATAACCGTAGCGGGTGACGACCAGCCCCTCGATCGGCCCGTCCCAGACCTTCTCGAAGGCCGCTGCCATCTGCGCGGAGCCTTTTCCCGCGCCAATGACGATGGTGCGGCCCTTGGGCCTCGCCGGCAAATGATCCCGGATGGTTCGCTCCGGATCGGCGGCGGCGACGGCGGCGTTGAAGATGGAGGTGAGGAACGTCTTGGGGTCGCTCATTGTTCTTCCGGGGGCAGTGCCAGACCGCGCTTGTCGATGCCCAAATGATCGCAAAGTGCCTCGACGACGACGCCGTGATCCTGGCGCTCCGGCAGGCCGGAAACGGCGATCACACCGATGACGCCGGCGCCCTTGACCGTGACCGGGAAACCACCTCCGGCCAGCACATAATCAGCAATATCCAGCCCTTCGCCGATCTTGAAGGTGCGATCGGGGCGCTGTTGTTCCAGCACCATGCGGTAGGTGCTTTTCAGGAACCGCTTGACCACATTGATCTTGCGCCGCGCCCAGTCGGGATTGGAGGCGTTCGAACCTGGCATCGCGGCATAGAACAGCGGGCGGTCGAAAGTCCTGATGTCGACGATAACAGGCAGGTTCTCGGCCAAGGCTCGATCACGGATGGCCGAGCCGATCTTGAAGGCCACGGCCTCATCGAAGGCGGGAAAGACAAGAACGTCTTCCTGTCTCGTGATCAGAGCGATGTCTTCGGCAACGGCCATGTCGTTCCCCTGTCAACTTCGCCGCACGCTTTGACCGATGGCTGCCGCCGGGTCAAGCAAGGAAACACATCGGAGGGTGCCTAAATCGCCATGTCGGATTTGGCCGCTCGCCCGGCCACATAGACCTCGCGCACGGCGCGATCGTCGCCCAGCGTCTGCAAGAGAAACAATTCCTGTGCCAGCGTCTCGACCGTTTCCATCCTGAGCCGCATCGCCGATGTAGCCCTGGCATCGAGTACGACGATGTCGGCGTCGCTGCCTTCATCCAGCGAGCCGACCTTTTCCGCCACCGACAGCGCCTCGGCATTGCCGCGCGTCATCTGCCAGAAGGACTGGAAGGGATTGAGCTTCTCGCCATTCAGCGCAATCACCTTGTAGCCTTCGTCCATGGTGCGCAGCATGGAATAGTTGGTGCCGCCGCCGACATCGGTGGCGGCGGCGATCCGGATCGGTTTGTCGCGGCGGCGAAGGCGCTGGTAGCCGAACAGGCCGGAGCCGAGGAACAGGTTCGAGGTCGGACAGAACACCGCCACCGAACCGCTGTCCGACAGCGCATCCGCCTCACGGTCCGACAGATGGATGCAATGGCCGAACAGGCTCTTTGTCCCCAACAGCCCAAAGTGCTCGTAAACGTCGGTGTAGTCGCGCGACCACGGATAGAGTTCCTGGGTGAAGGCGATTTCGGCGTGGTTTTCCGACAGGTGCGTCTGCATGTGCAGGTCGGGGTACTCCCGGCACAGCGCGCCGGCCATCTCCATCTGTTCCGGTGACGAGGTGATGGCGAAGCGCGGTGTGATCGCATAGTGCTGGCGACCCTTGCCGTGCCATTGCGCGATCAGGGCCTTGCTGTCGTCGTAGCCGGATTGCGGCGTGTCGAGCACACCGTCGGGTGCATTGCGGTCCATCATCACCTTGCCGGCAATGTTGAGCATGTTGCGGTCATGCGATTCGGCAAAGAAGGCCTCGGCGGATGCCTTGTGCACCGAGCAGTAGGCGGCCACCGTCGTGGTGCCGTGGCGCACCATCTCGTCGAGGAACAGCCGTGCGACGCGGCGGCCATGCTGCGCATTGGCGAATTTCGTCTCTTCCGGGAAGGTATAGGTGTTCAACCAGTCGAGCAGTTCGGCGCCATAGGAGGCGATGATCTGCATCTGCGGGAAATGCACATGCGCGTCTATGAAGCCCGGCAGCAGCAGATGCGGCCGATGGTCGATCTTTTTCGCTGCGTCGCCTGCCTGTTTCTCGACGTCTGCATAGGCACCGGCGGCGACGATCCGGCCGTCGCGGATCAGCAGGCCACCATCCTCCTCGTAGCGCCAGGCGGAATGGTCATCGATGGTTTGCGGCCAGCGCACGAAGGACAGCGTGCGGCCGCGCAGAAGTGTCGAGGTCATGCTATTTCCCTGCGCCTTCGAACCAGGCCACCAGCAGCGCCCGTTCCTTGTCGGTAATCTGCGAGACGTTGGCCGGCGGCATGGCGTGGCTGCGGCCGGCCTGCAGATAGATCTCGCGGGCATGGTTGGCGATGTCGGCGTCGGTGTCGAGCATCACCCCCTTTGGCGCGTGGTAGATACCCTCATAGACCGGCTCCGCCGCGTGGCACATCGAGCAGCGGCCAAGCACGGTATCGCGCACGGCCGGGAAATGCGCTGATGCGACATAGATCTGCGCGGCGGCCGATTCTTTCGGCTCGCCGGTCAGCACCTTCGGCGCGGTCGACAGCCAGATGATGATGATGAACAGGACAACGGCTCCCAGCCAGGTCCAGGTCGGGTTACCCTTGCGCGCATGGACGCTGTTGAAATAGTGCCGGATCAGCACGCCGATGATGAACACCAGCGAGGCGATGACCCAGTTGAACTGCGTGCCAAACGCCAGCGGATAGTGGTTCGACAGCATCAGGAACAGCACAGGCAGCGTCAGGTAGTTGTTGTGCAGGGAGCGCTGCTTGGCGATCTTGCCGTATTTCGGATCGGGCTTGCGGCCGGCGATGAGGTCGGCAACAACGATCTTCTGGTTGGGGATGATGACCATGAAGACGTTGGCCGACATGATCGTCGCGGTGATGGCGCCGAGATGCAGGAAGGCGGCACGGCCGGTGAACAGATGGGTGAGGCCCCAGGCGATGAACACCAGCACGCAGTAGAGCACCAGCATCAGGCCGGTGTCGCTTTTTCCCAGCGGCGAACGGCACAGCAGGTCATAGACCACCCAGCCGACGCCGATCGTCGCCAGCGACAGCAAGATGCCGACCGGCACCGACATTGGCAACACATTGGGATCGATCAGGAACAGATCGGCTCCGGCATAATAGACGACGCACAGCATCGCAAAACCGGACAGCCAGGTGGCGTAGGATTCCCATTTGAACCAGGTCAGGTGCTCAGGCATCTCGGCCGGCGCCACCAGATATTTCTGGATGTGGTAAAAGCCGCCGCCATGCACCTGCCATTCCTCGCCGAAGGCGCCGACAGGCATGCCAGGGCGCTGCCGCAGGCCGAGATCGAGCGCCACGAAGTAGAAAGACGAACCGATCCAGGCGATGCCGGTGATGACATGCAGCCAACGCACGGCGAAGCTCAGCCAGTCCCAGAAAATCGCGAAATCCATCATTGAAGTCGTCCCTGCCGATGACGCGACTTTACGGTGTCGCGCGCAAACGGAAAGAGGCGAGGTGCGCGATGACTTTCAAAAAAAAATGGAAAATACTAGGTTGTTGAACGCAGCTGGATGAGAGCCACGAAACCGCATGGCCTATCTCGACAACATCGCCGTCTTCGTTCGCGTCGTCGAGCTCGGCAATTTGTCGGCGGCAGGCCGCGACATGCGCATTTCGCCGGCGGTCGCCTCCAACCGCATCAAGGAGCTGGAGAAGCATCTGGGCGTGCGGCTGTTCAACCGCACCACACGGCAATTGATGCCGACCGAGCATGGCACGGTTTTCTATTCGGGCGCCAAGCAGGTGCTGGAGGCGATCACCGAAGCGGAAGCCGCCGTTTCGGCACTGTCCGGACAACCGCGCGGCACCATCCGCGTGACGGCACCGCTCGGCCTCGGCCGCCGGCTGGTGGCCTCGGGCATCCCCGATTTCCACGACAAATATCCCGACATCGAAGTGCGGCTGAGGCTCTCGGACCACAATGTCGATATCATGAAGGAAGGCATCGACGTCGCCTTCCGGCTCGGCATCATCGAGGATTCCAGCCTCAGGATGCGCGGCATCATGGAATGCGAACGCGTACTGGTGGCAGCGCCGAAGTATCTGGAAGCGCGCGGCGAACCCGTTGAGCCGCAGGAACTGATCGGCAAGAAGCACGACTGCCTGATGCTGCGCTATTCCGGCGCGCGCGAATATGTGTGGACGTTGCAGACCCCCACCGGCCAGCAGAAATTCGAGGTGCACGGGCCCTACGACACCGACGATGGCGACGTGCTGACCGGCTGGGCGCTGTCCGGCCGCGGCATCATCAACAAGCCGCGCTTTGAGGTCGAGCCGTTCATCCGCGACCGGCGGCTGAAGGTGATCCTTAGCAACACGCCGCCGACGCCGGTGCAGTTCGCCGCCGTCTATCCGCACAAGAAGCTGCAGGACCCCAAGGTGCGGCTGCTGCTCGACTTCATGGCCGAGCGCTGCCAACGGCTGATCAAAGATCTTCTCGCTGGCAAGTAAGGGTTGGCTGGCAAGCAAGGCTGGTTCGAAAGTGATGGCTGGCAAGCAAGTGACCGGCAGTTGGCCCAGCGCCGGCGGTTGCCATCGCTGGACGTGACGAACATAGTTCCGATGGTATTTCGCCTTGCAGGGACCATCGATGGACAACGGCGCCACAATGCATCTTGCCGTTTCACCGCTTCCGGGAACCTCCGAGCCATCGCCAGGAGCCGAGCCGGACTTCAGCCTTCTGGCGCGGTTTGTCCAAAGGGCCGAAGTGGCCGGTCTGGACATGGTGATTTTCGCCGATTCCGCGCCGGCTTCCGGCAGCGATGCCGCGACGATGCCCTTCGAAGCGACGACCTTGGTGGCCGCGCTGGCGACGGTAACGATCACGATCGGGCTGGTCGCGGCGGCCTCGACGGTTGCCCACCAGCCCTACAATCTGGCGCGCCGTTTTGCTTCGCTCGACATCATCAGCCATGGCCGCGCTGGCTGGAACGCGACGATGGCGCAGGCCCCGCGTGAGGCAGCCAATTTCAGCCGCCCGGACGGGTTTTCCGCTGACGATTTTCGCCGCCGCAGCGAGGAATATTTCGCCATCGTTCAGGGCTTGTGGCAAGGCTGGGACGAAGACGCGCTCAAGTTCGACAAGAGCGGCGGCCGCTTCCACGATCCCGAAAAGATGCACCTGCTCGACCACAGGGGCGAATTCTTTTCGGTGCGCGGGCCGCTGAACGTCGCGCGCTCGCCACAGGATACGCCGGTGCTGGTGCTGTCCGGCCTGTCAGCGGCAGACATGGACATTGCCGCTCGCACCGCCGATGCCGTCCTGCTGGACAGCGAACCGATCGAGAGCGTGAAAACCCGCCATGACGATCTGAAGCGCCGCGTTGCCGCCTGCGGACGCGACCCGGATGTCGTGAAGGTGCTGATGAATGTCTCGCACGTCATTGATGAAAAGCTTGCCGTCACCGCCGATCGTCTCGACGACATGTTCCGGTCGAAAAGCTGCGATGGGTTCAACATGCAGATGCCGGCGGAGCTTTCGGCACTCGACAATTTTGTCGATATGGTTTTGCCGGCGCTGCGGCGACGCGGCCTGTTTCGAGAAAGCTATCGCGGGACAAATTTGCGGTCGCATCTTGGGATTGCCGGCGGAGGTGATCGATGACCGCCGCTTCCCGCCAGATGAAGCTTGGCGCCTTCCTGTGGGCGACAGGCCATCATATCGCCGCCTGGCGCCATCCCAACGCACATGTGACCGCCGGCATCGACATCGACCATTACATCCAGCTGGCGCGCACAGCGGAGGCGGCGAAGTTCGATATGGTCTTCTGCGAGGATGCCGCCGGCCTGCGCGAAGCCAATGTCGCCATCGCCAGCCAGACCTCGCGCTCGATCGGCTTCGAGCCGATCAGCCTTCTGTCGGCGCTGGCCGTCCAGACCAGCCGCATCGGCCTCGTCTCCACCGCGTCGACAAGCTACAACGAGCCCTACGGCCTGGCGCGGACCTTCCTGTCGCTCGACCATCTGAGCGGCGGTCGGGCCGGCTGGAATCTGGTCACTTCGGCCAGTCCCATCGAGGCCGCCAATTTCGGTTCGACCGGCTTGCGGCCGCATGCCGATCGCTACGAGCGGGCGCGTGAGTTCGCTGATGTGGTCACCGGACTTTGGCGCGGCAATCCAGATGGGGCTCCCGGTCACGATGGCCAGAGCTTTTCGGTGAGGGATCCGCTCGATCTGCCGCGTTCGCCGCAGGGCGCACCGGTGCTAGTTCAGGCCGGCGCCTCGGATGTCGGCCGCGACCTTGCCGCCCGCACCGCCGATGTGGTGTTCACGGCGGCGCAGACCTTCGAGGAAGCGAAGGCCTTCTACGACGATCTCAAGGGGCGCCTGGTGGCCTATGGGCGAGAGCCCGACGACATCAAGATCATGCCCGGCGTCGCACCAGTAGTGGCTGAAACCGCGGCGCAGGCCCAGGAAAAATACGAGGAATTGCAGGAGCTGATCCCCGACGATGTCGGCGTTGCGCTGCTGTCCAGCTACCTCAGCATCGCCGATCTGTGGCGCTATCCGATCGATGGGCCGCTGCCCGAGCTGCCGCCCAGCGAAGGCATGCAGAGCCGGCAAGCGCTGGTCATCGAGCAGTCGCGCCGCGACAACCTCTCCATCCGCCAGCTGGCGCGGCATTTCGCCGGCGCCCGCGGCCACTGGCGCATCGTCGGAACGGCGGCCGAGATCGCCGACGAGCTGCAGGCGCGGTTCGAAGGAGGTGCTGCCGACGGCTTCAACGTCATGCCCTCATATTTCCCCGGCGAACTCGATGCCTTTGCGACACTCGTCGTGCCGGAACTGCAGCGGCGTGGCCTTTTTCGCAAGGATTATGAAGGCCGCACGCTGCGCGACCATCTGGGCTTGAAGCGGCCGATGTAGCTGCGATGTAAGATTATCCGGCTAACACCCTGTCACGCTGGACCTGACGACCGGCGTTTGACGCTGCGCTGTGAATGACCATCGCGGTCATGATTTCTGCGGCCGCGAGTGCGGCGATGACAGGCGGGCGCTTGTCCTTGACGGCATCGCCGCCGATCGGCGAGACGAAGCGGGCAAACTCGGCCTCGCTGCCGTCCGCCGATTTCAGGAACCAGTTCTTGAACGTCGCTTTCTTGGTCTTCGAGCCGATCATGCCGACATAGGCGGTATCGTTGCGCTTCAACGCTTCGGCGACGATCAGGAAATCCAGCGCATGGTCGTGGGTGAGGATGGCGAAAGCGGTGCCGGCCGGCGCATCGCGCACCATCGCTTCGGGCATCGGCGTCAACCGGGTCTCGACGGTTTCCGGCATGCCTTCGAGCGCCTCGGCCCGCGTCTCGATGACGACGGCGTGCACAGGGAGAAGGGCCACCGCGGAGGCCAGCGCCTGGCCGACATGGCCGCCGCCGAAGATATAGACATAGGGCAGGTGTGCCTCTTCTGTCTCAGCCGATGCAACCAGCTCGGCTGCCAGCCCTGCGTCAACGAGCCGGATCAACACTTCGACGCGCCCGCCACAGCATTGGCCGATCTCGGGGCCGAGCGGCACGTCTAAGGTCGCGCAGACCTCGTCAACCTCGATGCGGGCATCCCTTGAGGGGGAGACAAGCATCTGCCGCGCCTTGTCGATCGCCATGTATTCGAGCTGGCCGCCGCCGATCGTGCCAAGAATCGTCGCCTGCGAGACGAGCATCAAGGCGCCCTTCTCGCGTGGCGTCGAGCCCTTGGTGCCCGCCACTTCGACCAGGGCAACCCGGCCGGCGGTACTGAGAAAGGCTTTCAGACTTTGCACTTTCGAGTTCATTTCTCACGTTCCCGAATGGGAAATGTAGGCTTTTTCGGCCTGAATTGCACGTTTTGCCGATTTCAGGCGGTCTTGACCTCGTTCTTCAGCCGCTCGATCGCCATCAACACCCGTTCCGGCGTCGCCGGCGCATCGAGACGCGGGCAGATCCTGTGGTCGGCGACGCTGGCCACCGCGTCCGACAGCGCGTGCAGCACCGACATGCCGAGGGGGAACGGCGGTTCACCGACTGCCTTGGAGCGGTGGATCGTCGGCTCGCTTGCTTCCGGCCAGTCGGCCAAGGTGACGTTGAAGATCTTCGGCCGGTCCGACGCCAGCGGGATCTTGTAGGTCGAGGGCGCGTGCGTGCGCAGCCGGCCCTTGCCGTCCCACCACAGTTCCTCGGTCGTCAGCCAGCCCATGCCCTGGATGAAGCCGCCCTCGATCTGGCCGATATCGATGGCGCGGTTCAGCGAGCGGCCCGTGTCATGCAATATGTCGGTGCGCTCGACCATGTACTCGCCGGTCAGCGTGTCGACCGAGACTTCCGAGCAGGAGGCGCCATAAGCGAAGTAGTAGAAGGGGCGGCCCTGGCCCTTGTCACGGTTCCAGTGGATCTTTGGCGTTTTGTAAAAGCCCGCCGCCGAAAGCTGGATACGGGCCATATATGCCTGTTTGACGAGGTCGGCGAAGGCGATCTCCTGGTTGCCGATGCGCACCCGGTTGGGCAGGAACAGCACCTGGTCGCGCGGCACCTGATATTTTTCGGCCGCGAAATCGGTCAACCGATCCTTGATCTGGCGAGCGCCATTCTGCGCCGCCATGCCGTTGAGATCGGAACCGGATGACGCTGCGGTGGCCGAGGTGTTCGGCACCTTGCCGGTCGTCGTCGCGGTGATCTTCACCTGATCGAGATCGATCTGGAACTCTTCCGCCACCACTTGCGCCACCTTGACGTAGAGGCCCTGCCCCATCTCCGTGCCGCCGTGGTTCAGATGCACCGAGCCATCGGTGTAGACATGCACCAGCGCGCCGGCCTGGTTGTAGTGCGTGGCCGTGAACGAGATGCCGAACTTGACCGGCGTCAGCGCCAGGCCACGCTTGATGAAACGGCTGTTGGCATTGAAGGCCGATATCTCGCGCCGCCGCCGCGCATAGCTGGCGCTTTGCTCAAGCTCGGCGACGATGCGCTGTATGATGTTGTCCTCGACCGTCTGGTGGTAGGGCGTGATATTGCGGTCGCTTGTGCCGTAAAAATTCTTCTTACGAATTTCGAGCGGATCCTTGCCGACGGCGAAGGCAACCTCGTCGATGACGCGCTCGGCGCCGACCATGCCTTGTGGACCGCCGAAACCACGGAAAGCGGTGTTCGACACGGTGTTGGTGTAGAGCGGCGCTGACTGTGCATGCACCGCCGGCCAGAAATAGGTGTTGTCACAGTGGAACAGCGCGCGATCGGTCACCGGACCCGACAGGTCCGAGGAGAAGCCGCAGCGCGCCGCGAACATGAAATCGACGCCGAGAATGTTGCCCTCGTCATCGAAGCCGACTTCGTAGTCGACGAGGAAGTCATGACGCTTGCCGGTGGCGATCATGTCGTCGTCGCGGTCGGGCCGGATTTTCACGGCGCGATGGTGCTTTTTCGCGGCGATGGCGGCCAATGCCGCAAACTGGTTGCCTTGCGTTTCCTTGCCGCCGAACCCGCCGCCCATGCGGCGGATTTCCACCGTGATGGCGTTGCTCGGCACGCCGAGCGCATGGCTGACCATGTGCTGGACTTCGCTCGGATGCTGGGTCGAGGAATAGATGGTGACGTCCTCGTCCTCGCCGGGCACGGCCATGGCGATATGGCCCTCGAGATAGAAGTGCTCCTGACCGCCGACGCGCATCTGGCCTTTGAGCCGGCGGGGCGCGGCCTTGATCGCTGCCGCGGCGTCGCCGCGCTTCAGGGTCAGTGGCGGCGTGACTAGCTTGTCCTTACGGGGATCAAGTTCGCCGATGTCGGTGACGAAAGGCAATTCCTTATATTCGACCTTGGCCAGCCTGGTGGCGCGGCGTGCCTGCTCGCGCGTCTCGGCAATGACGCAGAAGATCGGCTGGCCGTAGAACTGCACCTTGCCGTCAGCCAGCACCGGCTCATCATGGCGCCCCGTCGGCGAAATGTCGTTTTCGCCAGGCACATCTTTGGCCGTCAGCACGTCGACGACCCCGGGGGCGGTGCGCACAGCCGACAGGTCCATGCTGGTGATGGTGGCATGGGTGGCAGCCGAAAGCCCAAGGCAGCCATGCAGCGTGCCGGCCGGTTCCGGCATGTCGTCGATGTAGACGGCGGTGCCGCTGACATGCTTGTGGCCCGAATCATGCCGCTGGTCGGTGGCGACGCCGCCGGTGATCTTTTCGGCCTTGGGATTGGGGGTGGCGTGCTTGTTCATCATGCCGCCTCGTGCCTTGAAACCTGGATCGGCTCCCTGGTGCCGCTGGTCTCGGCGAAGAAGCGCAGCAAAAGGTTGCGCGCCGCCAGGGCGCGATATTCGGCCGAGGCCCGCATGTCTGTCAGCGGGGTGAAATCATCAGCATACTTTGCCATCGCAGTCACAACCGTCTGTTCGGTCCACGGCTTGCCGACCAGCGCTTTTTCGACAGCCGACGCCCGCTTCGGTATCGCCGCCATGCCGCCATAGGCGATGCGCACATCGGCGACCGTGCCATCCTTGGCCAGGTTCAGGAAGAAGGCGCCAAGGGCAGCCGTGATGTCCTCATCGCGGCGCTTGGTGATCTTGTGGACAGCGAATTTCGTGCCTTTGGCGGGGATGGGAACGTGCACCGCCTCGACGAACTCGCCAGGCTGTCGGTCCTGCTTGCCATAGGCGACAAAGAAGGTTTCCAGTGGGATCGTCCGCCGCTTCTTGCCCTTGCGCAGCGTCAGGCGCGCGCCGAGCGCGATCAGGGGCGGTGGCGTATCGCCGATCGGCGAACCGTTGGCGATGTTGCCGCCGATGGTGCCCATGTTGCGCACCTGATCGCCACCGATGCGATCGAACAGCGGCCCCATCGCCGGGATGCGCTTGGCGAGCGTCGAGAACGCGTCGGTGTAGGTGACGCCGGCGCCGATGGTGATGACGCCGTTGGCTTCGGCGATGGTGCAAAGCCCGTCGAGATCACCGATGAAGACCGCCGGCGAAATATCGCGCATGTGCTTGGTCACCCACAGGCCGACATCGGTCGAGCCGGCAACGATGGTGGCGCCGGGTTCCTTGTCAAGCACGGCGGCGAAATCGTCGACGTTGGCCGGCACGACGAGCCGCTCCTTGCCGACGCCGATCTCGATCCGCGCGCCGTCATGCATGGCCTGGAGCCTTGCCGTGATTGTCTTGCGCTCGACCGCCAGCGGGTCCTTCGCCGCCTTGCCGTAGCTGGAGATGGCGCGGGCCGCGCGCATGATCGCCTCGTAGCCTGTGCAGCGGCAGAGATTGCCTTGCAGCGCCTTTTCGATGGCTTCATTCGACGGGTCGGGCGACCTCATCCACAGGCCATAGAGCGACATGACGAAGCCCGGCGTGCAGAAGCCGCACTGCGAGCCATGGAAATCGACCATCGCCTGCTGCACCGGGTGCAACTGGCCGGGAAGACCGCGCAAATGCTCGACAGTCACGACATGGGTGCCGTCCAGCGAGCCGAGGAAGCGGATGCAGGCGTTGACGCTTTCATAGACGAGACCGCCTGCCGAGAGCTTTCCGACCAGCACGGTGCAGGCGCCGCAATCGCCCTCGGCGCAGCCTTCCTTGGTGCCGCGCAGCGAACGGTCGAGCCGCAGCCAGTCGAGCAAGGTCGCGTCTGGCGCCACCGACGAAAGCGCGACGCCCCTGCCATTGAGAATGAAGCGTATCTCGTTGCGGATACGGACCTTGGCCATGCGTCAGCTCCCCCTGTAGGTCGAATAGCCGTAGGGCGAGACGAGCAGCGGCACATGATAGTGCACGGGTTCGGCCATGCCGAAGCGGATCGGTATCACGTCGAGAAAGGCCGGCTTGGGCAATTTCGTCCCCTGCTGGCGCAAATAGTCGCCCGCGGCAAAGATCAGTTCATATTCGCCGGCGCGGAACTCGGCGCCGGCAAGCAGCGGTGCGTCGCAACGGCCATCATCATTGGTGACGACGGTCTTCAGATGTGTGCGCGTATCGCCCTCGAGGTGATAGAGCGCGATCGACAATCCCGCCGCCGGCCTGCCGGTCGCGGTGTCGAGGACATGGGTCGTCAGACGCCCGCCATCGGCTTTCGACGTTTCTGCCACTGGCCGCCTCCCATTTCCTGTACGAGCGAACTGGCCCGGTACAGTCGAACATTGCTGATGAATTGTGCGCCAATTAAAGGCGATGCATAAGTCCCGGTCGAGCGGAGTGCGACAAAAACACTTTCAAAAATTTTCGGGGGAATGCGCGAGCAGCCCTTTCGATATCCTGATCATACATCGGGCAATGCCCGGCGGGAGGGACGATGCGTTACATCAGAGACATGCGCGGCTATGGAGCCAATCCGCCGGATCCGAAATGGCCTGGTGGTGCGCATGTCGCCGTGCAGTTCGTCGTCAACTACGAAGAGGGCGGCGAGAACTGCGTGCTCCACGGCGACAAGGCTTCGGAAGCCTTCCTGTCGGAGATCGTCGGCGCCGCACCCTGGGTGGGCCAGCGCCACTGGAACATGGAATCAATCTACGAATACGGCGCCCGCGCCGGTTTCTGGCGGCTGCTCAGGCTGTTCACCGAGGCCGAGGTGCCGGTGACCTGCTACGGCGTCGCCACCGCGCTCGCCCGCTCGCCCGACCAGGTCACGGCGATGCAGGAAGCCGGCTGGGAGATCGCGTCGCACGGGCTGAGATGGATCGACTATCGCGACCACAGCGCCGAGGACGAGCGCCGCGACCTCGAAGCGGCGATCAGCCTGCACTACGAGGTGACAGGCCAGCGCCCGACCGGCTGGTACACGGGGCGCACATCGGTCAACACGGTGCTGCTTGTGGCTGAGGAAGGCGGCTTCGCCTATGTGTCGGACACCTATGACGACGAGCTGCCCTATTGGTTCGAGCACGAAGGAGGCGCCCAGCTCATCATCCCCTACACGCTCGACGCCAACGACATGCGCTTCGCGACGCCACAAGGCTTCAATTCAGGCGACCAGTTCTTTGCCTATCTGAAGGACAGTTTCGACACGCTCTATGCCGAGGGCAAGGCCGGCCGGCCGCGCATGATGAACATCGGCCTGCATTGCCGCCTCGTCGGGCGGCCGGGCCGGGTGGCGGCGCTGAAGCGCTTCGTCGACTACGTGAAGTCGCACGACAAGGTCTGGCTGGCACGGCGCATCGATATCGCCCGCCACTGGCAAGAAAACCACCCCTATCGACCCGCAGCACTCAGACCGTCCAAGATGGAATTCGAGACGTTCGTCCACACTTTCGGCGGTGTCTTCGAGCATTCGCCCTGGATCGCCGAACGCGCCTTCGAGTTGGAGCTGGGCCCGGCGCATGACTCATCCGGCGGCCTGCACAACGCGCTTTGCCGCGTCTTCCGTTCCGCAAGCGAGGCCGAGCGGCTTTCAGTGCTCAACGCCCATCCCGACCTTGCCGGCAAACTGGCCAAGGCCAAACGGCTGACGGCGGAATCGACCAAGGAACAGGCCTCAGCCGGACTCGACGCGCTGACCGACAAGGAGCGCGAACTGTTTTCCAAGCTCAATGCCGCATACGTCACCACCTTCGGCTTCCCGTTCATCATCGCGGTGAAAGGCAAGACCAAGGAGGAGATCCTGGCGGAATTCGAGGCACGCATCGGCAACAGCCGCGGCGTTGAATTCGACACCGCCTGCAAACAGGTCGAGCGCATCGCGCTGCTCCGCCTCAAGGACATGCTTCCGCAATAGGTTTAACCCATGGATACGATCAGGATGCCCGACCGAACCTATTACGCGCCGCATGGCGGCCACCCTGGCCAGAGTGAGCTGCTGACCGGCCGCGCCGTCTTCACCGAGGCCTATGCCGTCATCCCCAAGGGGGTGATGCAGGACATCGTCACCAGCGCCTTGCCGTTCTGGGACAAGACCCGCGTCTGGATATTGTCGCGGCCGCTGTCCGGCTTTGCCGAGACGTTTTCGCAATACATTGTCGAGGTCGCGCCCGGTGGCGGCAGCGAGAGGCCGGAGCCCGATGCAGGCGCCGAAGGGGCCTTGTTCGTGGTCGAAGGCGAGTTGACCGTTCTGCTTGCCGGCAAGAAGCATGTGCTCAGACCGGGCGGCTTCGCCTTCCTACCGCCGGCCAGCGCCTGGACGGTTCGCAACGAGAGCAAGACCGAGGTCCGCTTCCATTGGATCCGCAAGGCTTACGAGGCGGTCGACGGTCTAGAGGCGCCGGAAGCCTTCTTCACCAACGAACAGGACATCGCGCCAACGCCGATGCCCGGCACCGAAGGCCGCTGGGCGACGACCCGTTTCGTCGATCCTGCCGATTTGCGCCACGACATGCACATGACCATCGTGACGCTCGAGCCCGGCGCGGTCATTCCCTTCGCCGAGACGCATGTCATGGAGCACGGGCTTTATGTGCTGGAAGGCAAGGCGGTCTACCGCCTCAACCAGGACTGGGTCGAGGTCGAGGCCGGCGACTTCATGTGGCTGCGCGCCTTCTGCCCCCAGGCCTGCTATGCCGGCGGCCCGGGCAAATTCCGCTATCTGCTCTACAAGGACGTCAACCGCCACGCCAAGCTCGGCGGTGCCGGCATTGCTAGGCGGGCGCCGTGACCCGCATCGTCGCGCGGCCGCTGACCCGCGAGAGCTTTGCCGCCTTCGGCGACGTCATCGACATGGGCGGCGACAATCACTACCCGATCAATGGCGGCAAGGCCGAGCGCTACCACGATCTTGCCACGGCGCAAGCGACAGGGCCGAACGCCCGCGTGCTGATCTCGATGGTGCGCGGCACGCCTTACGAATTGCCGCTAAAGCTGACCATGGTCGAGCGCCATCCATTCGGCAGCCAGGCTTTCATTCCGCTGTCGCCCCGGCCGTTCCTTGTCGTCGTCTGCCACGACGGCGATGGGGGACCGGGTGAACCGCAGGCCTTCATCACCGCGCCCGGACAAGGCATCAACTATTCCCGCAACCTCTGGCACGGCGTGCTGACGCCGCTCGGCGAGGCGCAGGATTTCCTGATCGTCGACCGCGGCGGCGACGGTTCCAACCTGGAAGAATTCCATTTCTCGCACGCCTACGAGATCCATCTCCCCGACGAGAGCTTGTAATGACCGACATTTCCCTGATCGACCGCCTGCTCGACGTGATCGAGCACGACATCGTGCCGAAGACGGCCGACGGTGTTGCCCATGGCAACAAGCTGTTCGGCGCGGCGATCCTGCGAAAGGACGACCGTTCGCTGGTACTGGCCGAAACCAACAACGAGATCGAAAACCCGCTCTGGCATGGCGAGGTGCATTGCCTGAAGCGCTTCTATGAAATGCCAAAGGCCGAGCGCGTCGATACGAAAGACGCCATCTTCATCGCCACGCATGAACCCTGCTCGCTCTGCCTATCGGCGATCACCTGGACCGGCTTCGACAATTTCTACTATCTGTTCAGCCATGAGGATTCGCGCGACAGCTTCGCCATCCCGCATGATCTGAAGATTCTCAAGGAAGTCTTCACCCTCGATCCCGGCGGCTACAATGCCGAGAATGCCTACTGGAAGAGCTTTTCGATCCGCAGATTGGTACGGTCACTCCCCGAGGCCGAGCGCCAGCGGCTGGAAACGCGCATCGGCGAGATCTCGGCACGCTATGACGACCTGTCCGGCGCCTACCAAGCGAGCAAGGGCGACAACGACATTCCGCTGAATTGACGCGGACTGACCAGCCGAATTCGTTGGCTGGCCCACGACGCGATGCCACGGGCTCCATCATCTGGCGATCCTGGAGTCCCGCATGAAAATTGTCACCGAGTTCCCCCGCAAAGTCGTCGAATTTCCAGTAATGGGGATTGTCATGCCGGACGGCTGCCGGCTGTCGGCGAGGGTCTGGATGCCGGAAGACGCCGGCGACGATCCGGTGCCGGCGATCCTCGAGCACCTGCCCTACCGCAAGCGGGACGGCACCATTCTCCGCGATCAGCTGACGCATCCCTATTTCGCCGGCCACGGCTACGCCTCGATCCGCGTCGACATGCGCGGCAATGGCGATTCCGAAGGGCTGATGGACGACGAATATTCCGAACAGGAATTGCAGGACGCCTGCGACGTCATCGCCTGGGCGGCTTCGCAGCCCTGGTGCAACGGCAATGTCGGCATGATGGGCATTTCCTGGGGCGGCTTCAACTGCCTGCAGGTGGCGGCCAAGCAGCCCCCGGCGCTGAAGGCGGTTATCAGCCTGTGCTCGACCTCCGACCGCTATGCCGACGATATCCACTACAAGGGCGGTTGCCTGCTGATCGAGAATTTCGGCTGGGCGTCGACCATGCTGTCCTATTCGTCGCGGCCGCCGGACCCGCTCTTCACCGGCGACAAAAGGTGGCGCGACCTTTGGCTGACCCGGCTGGAGAACCAGCCTTTTCTCGCGCCGCTGTGGCTGAAGCACCAGCACCGCGACGCCTATTGGAAGCGCGGCTCAATCTGCGAGGATTATTCCGCCATCCAGGCCGCCGTGCTGTCGATCGGCGGCTGGCACGACGGCTACCGCAACACCGTCTCGCATCTGGCCACCAACATCGAAGCGCCGGTGAAGGGCATCATCGGACCGTGGATCCACAAATACCCGCATTACGCGGCACCCACACCGCGCATCGGTTTCCTGCAGGAGGCCCTGCGCTGGTGGGACCGCTGGCTGAAGGATATCGACACTGGTGTCGAGGTCGATCCAGCCTATCGTGCCTATGTCATGGACAGTGTCCGCCCCGCGCGCTGGCATCCCAAGCGGCCCGGTCGCTGGGTGGCTGAGCAGGAATGGCCGTCGCCTGCCATCAAGACGCAATCGATCGAGCTTGTCTCCGACGGTAGCAAGCCCGCCATCGTTGCTTCGCCGCAGAGTTGCGGCCTTGCCGGCGGCGAGTATTTTCCGTTCACCTTCGGCCCCGAACTGCCCGGCGACCAGCGCCCCGATGACGCTTTGTCGGTGTGTTTTGACCAGCCGGAACTCACTGAGGCGATCGACATCGTCGGCGCGCCCGAAGTCGAGGTGCGGCTGTCCTCCGACCGACCGCAGGCCAACATCGCGATCCGGCTGTGCGACGTGCACCCTGACGGTGCCCCGGAACTGATTTCCTACGGCGTGCTCAATCTGACACATCGCAATTCGCACGAATTCCCCGAGGCGCTGGTACCGGGCGAAACCGTGTCGGCGCGCGTGGTGCTCGATCAATGCGCCTATCGCGTGCCGGCAGGCCACCATCTGCGCATTGCCGTGTCGAATACCTATTGGCCGATGATCTGGCCGTCGCCGGAGCCGGTTCGGCTCGCCTTGTCGGCCGCCGTGCTGGCCCTGCCGCTGCGGCCGCTGGCGACAGGCAACGAAGTGACGTTTGCCGAGCCGGAAAGCGCCACTCCCTGGGCGACCGAGACGATCCGCGCCGCCAATTCCGAGCGTCATGTCGATCGCGACGAGAAGACCGGAATTGTGACGCTTTCCATAACGGATGATTTTGGCAAGGTGCGCGATCTTGCCCATGGCCTGGCCAATGGCAGCATCGCCCGCGAGATCTGGACGATCCATCCGGACGATCCCCTGGCGGCCTCTGGAAAAACGCACTGGACGCAGACCCTGTCGCGAAATGGATGGTCGGTGCGCACCGAGACATTCGCGGAAATGCGATCGGACGCGCAAAACTTCATCCTCAGCGCCAGAATCGAGGCCTATGAGGGCGAAACTCTCGTTTTCGAGCGTAACTTCGAGGAAAGGGTGCCGCGCGTCCTCCTGTGACCACGGATTTGGTTGGTCCAAATGCGACGTACGATTTACGCCACGGCATGTCGCATTCGGTCTTGCTTACCGCTTTCCCTTGCGGTCATTATTCTCCTCACAAGAAACAAGAAAAACGACCGCAGAGTCGAACCAACAGAGTGAGGAACTCAACATGTCAAACGAACTGGAATTCCTTAGCCGGCGAGTCGCTTCCGGCAAGTTGAGCCGTCGCGATTTTCTCGGTCGGGCGGCAGCACTCGGCGTCACCGCGACCTTCGCCAACTCGCTGCTTTCAGGTGCGGCGCGCGCTGCCGGCCCAATCAAGGGCGGCACGCTGAAGGCCGGCCTCGTCGGCGGCGAATCCACCAACAGCCTCGATCCGGCGCTGATGATGACGCAGGTGCCGTTCGCCTTCGGCAAGTGCTGGGGCGAAATGATCGTCGAGCTGTCGCCGGAAGGCAAGCTTGAGAACCGCATCGCCGAGGAGATCGGCTCCTCGGACGACGCCAAGGTGTGGACGTTGAAGATCCGCGACGGCGTCGAATTCCACAATGGCAAGACGGTGACCGCGGCAGACGTCGCCGCGACCCTCGAGCGCCATTCGGACGAAAAGTCGAAATCCGGCGCGCTCGGCTACATGAAGGGCATCGAGACCATCAAGGCAAACGGCAAGGAAGTGGTGCTGACGCTGAAGGAGGCCAACGCCGACCTGCCCTATCTGCTCAGCGACTATCACCTGATCGTGCAGCCGAACGGCGGCAAGGACAAGCCGGATGCCGGCATCTCGGCCGGCCCGTACGTGGTCAAGACCAACGAGCCCGGCGTACGCCATGGCGGCGAGCGCTTCGCCAATTACTGGCAGGGCGACAAGATGGGCCATGCCGACCAGATCGAAGTCATCGTCATCAACGATGCGACCGCCCGCACGGCGGCCCTGCAGGGCGGCCAGGTCAACATGATCAACCGCGTCGAGCCGAAGATCGTCGACCTGATCAAGCGCCTGCCGGGCGTCACCATCCGCAACCACGCGGGTCCTGGCCACTACGTGTTCATCATGCACTGCAACACGGCACCATTCGACAACAACGATCTGCGCATGGCACTCAAGCTGGCCATCGACCGCGAGGAAATGCTGGACAAGATCCTGCGCGGCTACGGCTCGCTCGGCAACGACTTCCCGATCAATTCGTCCTATCCGCTGTTCACGGAGATCGAGCAGCGCAAGTACGATCCCGACAAGGCCAAGTTCCACTACAAGAAGTCGGGTCACGACGGCACCGTGCTGCTGAGGACCTCGGACGTCGCCTTCCCGGGCGCTGTCGATGCCTCGCAGCTGTTCCAGCAGAGCGCGGCCAAGGCCGGCATCAAGATCGAGCTCAAGCGCGAGCCCGGCGACGGCTACTGGAACGAGGTCTGGAACAAGCAGCCCTTCTGCGCCTCCTACTGGGGCGGCCGCTCGACGCAGGACCAGATGTACTCGACCGCCTATCTGTCGACCGCCGACTGGAACGACACGCGTTTCAAGCGTCCGGACTTCGACAAGATGGTGCTGGCGGCGCGCGCCGAACTCGACGAGACCAAGCGCAAGCAGATGTACCATGACATGGCTGTCCTGGTGCGCGACGAGGGCGGCCTGATCCTGCCGATGTTCAACCAGTTCATCGATGCGACCGGCGCCAAGGTCGATGGCTGGGTCGATGATCCGCATCAGGAATTGATGAACGGCTACGCCCTGGCGAAGTGCTGGCTCCAGGCCTGAGCCCGGCTTTGCGGATATGTCTTCACCCATCCTGAAGCTAATTGCCCAGCGCGTTGCGCTGGGCATCGTCCTGTTGTTGGCCGTTTCGGTCCTGATCTTCGCCGGCACCCAGATCCTGCCCGGCGACGTCGCGCAAGCCATTCTCGGGCAATCGGCAACACCGGAGTCGCTCGCCAATTTGCGCGAGCAGCTCGGCCTCAACGATCCGGCCTATATCAGGTATTTCCGCTGGCTCGGCGGCGTGCTCACCGGCGATCTTGGCACAGCCATGACGAGCGGCCAGGACATCGCGACGTCGATCAAGGACCGGCTGTGGAACACGCTGTTTCTCGCCTTCTGGGCGGCGATCGTCGCCGTGCCGCTGGCGATTATCCTCGGGCTGATCGCGGTGCGCTACCGCAATGGCTGGGTCGACAAGCTGATCTCCGGACTGGCGCTGGCCTCGACCTCGTTTCCCGAATTCTTCATCGGCTATGTGCTGGTCTATTTCTTTGCCGTGAAATGGCAGATCTTCCCCGGCATTTCGACCGTCTATGACGGCATGCCGTTCGGCGAGCGCATGCAGGCGATCGCCTTGCCGGCGACAGCGCTGACGCTGGTGGTGCTGGCCCACATGATGCGCATGACGCGCGCGGCGATCCTCAACGTCATGCAGTCGGCCTATGTCGAGACGGCCGAACTGAAAGGCCTGTCAGCATTCAACGTCATCCGCAGGCACGCCTTCCCCAACGCGATCGCGCCTATCATCAACGTCGTGATGCTCAACCTCGCCTATCTCATCGTCGGCGTCGTCGTGGTCGAGGTGATCTTCGTCTACCCGGGCATGGGGCAGTATCTCGTCGACCACGTCACCAAGCGCGATGTGCCGGTGGTGCAAGCGGTCGGCCTGATCTTCGCCGCCGTCTACATCAGCCTGAACATCATTGCGGACATAGGGGCTATCGTCGCCAATCCGCGCCTCAGACATCCAAAATAGGGGGCGGATATGCTCGATATCAAACGCATCCCCATCCCCGCGCTGATCGGCATCGTGCTGACGTCACTGTTCGTGCTGGCGGCGCTCTTCGCACCCTGGATCGCGCCGCACGGCAATGGCGAGATCGTCGGCGACGTCTGGGAACCGATGTCGGCAACGCATTGGCTCGGCACCGACAATCTCGGTCGTGATCTCCTGTCGCGCATGATCTACGGCGCTCGCATCACGCTGTTCATCGCCGTGCTTGCCACCGCCCTGTCGTTCTCGCTCGGCGCCATCCTCGGTTTCTCGGCGGCGGTGTTCGGCGGCTGGTTCGACACGCTTTTGTCGCGCCTCGTCGATCTCCTGATGTCGATCCCGACGCTGATCATGGCCCTCGTCGTGCTCTCCGTGCTGCCGACCAACCTGGTGACGCTGATCCTGGTGATGGGCGTTCTGGACTCGACCCGCGTCTATCGCCTGTCACGGGCCGTCGCCGTCGACATCAACGTCATGGACTACGTCGAGGCGGCGAAGCTGCGCGGCGAAGGCAGCGCCTGGATCATTTTCCGCGAGATCCTGCCCAACGCGCTGTCGCCGCTGGTTTCGGAACTCGGCCTGCGTTTCATCTATGCCGTGCTGTTCCTGTCGACGCTGTCGTTCCTCGGCCTTGGCGTCCAGCCGCCGGATGCGGACTGGGGCGGCATGGTCAAGGAAAACAAGGACGGCATCGTCTTCGGCATCGCAGCCGCGCTCATCCCGGCGGCGGCAATCGCCATGCTGGCGATTTCCGTCAACCTGGTTGCGGACTGGGTGCTCAACCGGACGACCAGCCTGAAGGGAGGACGCGGGTGATGGCTGACAGCAAAGCGAACTCTGGCCTCCTGCTCGACATCCGCAATCTGCGCATCGAAGCCACTGTCTTCCCGCCAGGCGAGCCGCCGAAGAACATCGTGCTGGTGCACGACGTCTCGCTGACTCTGCAAAAGGGCAAGGTGCTTGGCCTGATCGGCGAATCCGGCGCCGGCAAGTCGACCATCGGCCTCTCGTCCATGGGCTATGGCCGCGGTGGCGTGCGCATCACCGGCGGCGAGGTGATCCTCAACGGCCGCGACATCCTCAAGGGCGGCAAGGACGGCTTCCGCAAGCTTCGCGGCCGTGAGGTCTGCTACGTCGCGCAATCGGCGGCCGCCGCCTTCAACCCGGCGCACAAGCTGATGGACCAGGTGGTGGAAGCCACCCTGCTGCACGGTACGGCGACACGCGCCGAGGCGGAGAAGCGCGCCGTTGCGCTGTTCAAGAAGCTCAGCCTGCCCAACCCCGAAACCATCGGCGAGCGCTTTCCGCACCAGGTCTCGGGCGGCCAGCTGCAGCGCGTGATGACGGCGATGGCGCTCTGCTCCGAGCCGGACCTGATCGTCTTCGACGAACCGACCACGGCGCTCGACGTGACGACGCAGATCGACGTGCTGGCTGCGATCAAGGACGCCATCCGCGACACGCATGTGGCGGCGCTCTACATCACCCACGACCTTGCCGTCGTCGCTCAGGTCTCGGACGAGATCATGGTGCTGCGCCATGGCCGGCTGGTCGAATGGGGTGGCACGCGCCAGATCATCAAGGAGCCTCGCCAGGAGTACACCAACGCGCTGGTGTCGGTGCATGAGATCGAGCACGCCGAGCAGAAGCCCGGCACGACGCCGTTCCTGTCGGTGAAGAACGTCACCGCCGCCTATGGCCGCAGCCATATCAAGGTGCTGAAGAACGTCTCGGTCGACATCTATCCGGGCCAGACGCTGGCCGTGGTCGGCGAATCCGGCTCCGGCAAGTCGACGCTGGCGCGCGCCATCACCGGGCTTTTGCCGCCGGAAGAAGGAACCGTCACCTTCGATGGGCGCCCGCTGGCAAACCGGCTGGCCGACCGGCCGAAGGAGGATCTGCGTCAGTTGCAGATGATCTACCAGATGGCCGACGTGGCGATGAACCCGCGCCAGACCGTCGGCACCATTATCGGCCGGCCGCTGGAATTCTATTTCGGCATACGCGGCCGCGAGCGCGACAAACGCGTCGCCGAACTGCTCGACAAGATCGAGATGGGCAAGGGCTTTTCCGATCGCTACCCGGCCGAGCTTTCCGGCGGCCAGAAGCAGCGCGTCTGCATCGCCCGTTCGCTCGCCGCCAAGCCGAAGCTGATCATCTGCGACGAGGTGACATCGGCGCTCGACCCGCTGGTTGCGCATGGCATCCTGAAGCTGCTGCTCGAGCTGCAGAAGGAGGAGAACGTCGCCTATCTGTTCATCACCCATGACCTCGCCACGGTGAAGTCGATCGCCGATTCGATCGCGGTGATGTATCGCGGCGAAGTGGTGCGCTATGGCCCGAAGAGCAAGGTGTTGAGCCCGCCCTTCGACGACTATACCGACCTTCTCCTGTCGTCGGTGCCAGAGATGGAGATCGGCTGGCTGGAAAAGGCGATCAAGGGACGGCGCATGGCGAGCGCGGGAAACTAGGGCAATTCCGGGAAAAGTGTGCGCCGTTTCCCGTCCGGAACTGCGTCAGAGCAGGGATAGACCCGACCCGCTGGTCCAGGCACGCCTGCCGTCATCCGCATGCAACACTAGATTGCCACACGTCCCTTTGGACGGGCGCCGCCCGTGTGACGTTGTTTTAGAAAAGGGGGTAGGACATGAACACTGAACTCGACCATCTCGCTGAACTCGCCGGACAGGGCCGGATATCGCGTCGCGACTTCCTCGGCCGTACCGCGGCACTTGGCGTCTCGGCGGCACTGGCCACGACGTTGGCCGGCAAGGCCTTCGCCCAGACGCCGGTCAAGGGCGGCATCATCAAGGCCGGACTGCAAGGCGGCGAATCGACCAACAGCCTCGACCCGGCGCTGAACCTCAGCCAGGTCACCTACAATTTCGGCAAGCAGTGGGGCGAATTCCTCGTGCGCCTAACACCCGAAGGCGGCGTCCAGAACCTGATCGCCGAGGAGATCGGTGCTTCCGATGACGCCAAGACCTGGACCATCAAGGTGCGCGACGGCATCGAATTCCACAACGGCAAAACCGTAACCGCCGAGGATGTCGCGGCCACGCTTGAGCGCCACGCCGACGAAAAATCGAAATCGGGCGCGCTCGGCGTGCTGAAGAACATCAAAGCCATCAAGCCGAGCGGCAAGGAAGTGATCGTCACGCTCGGCGACGCCGATGCCGACTTCCCCTATCTGATGGCCGACTACCACCTTGTCATCCAGCCGAATGGCGGCAAGGACAATCCCAACGCCGGCATCAGCGCCGGGCCTTACAAGGTCACCGTCAACCAGCCCGGCGTGCGCCATGGCGGCGAGCGCTTCGCCAATTACTGGCAGGGCGACAAGCTGGGCCATGCCGACCAGATCGAGATCGTCGTCATCAACGACGCGACCGCGCGGCTGGCTGCCTTGCAAGGTGGACAGGTGCAGCTGATCAACCGCGTCGAGCCGAAAGTGGTCGATCTGGTCAAGCGCATCCCCGGCGTCACCATCGAGAACGTGTCGGGCCGAGGCTACTATCCGTTCAACATGTTCTGCGACACCGCGCCCTTCGACAACAGCGACCTGAGGATGGCGCTGAAGCTGGCCATGGACCGCGATGAATTGCTGGAGAAGATCCTGCGCGGCTATGGCTCGGTCGGTAACGACTTCCCGATCAACGAAGCCTATCCGCTGTTTTCGAGCGATATCGAACAGCGTAAGTTCGACCCGGAAAAGGCTGCGGCAGCCTACAAGAAGTCCGGCCACAGCGGCTCGATCCTGCTGCGCACCTCCGACGTCGCCTTCCCAGGCGCCGTCGATGCGGCCCAGCTCTACCAGCAGTCCTGCGCCAAGGCCGGCATCAAGATCGAGATCAAGCGAGAGCCCGGCGACGGCTACTGGTCGGAGGTCTGGAACAAGCAGCCCTTCTCGCTCTCCTATTGGGGTGGGCGGCCGACGCAGGACCAGATGTATTCCACCGGTTATGTCTCGACCGCCGACTGGAACGACACGCGTTTCAAGCGGCCGGAATTTGACAAGATGCTGTTCACCGCCCGCGCCGAACTCGACCAGGCCAAGCGCAAGGCGATCTACCACGACATGGCGGTGCTGGTGCGCGACGAAGGCGGGCTGATCGTGCCGTTCTTCAACCAGTTCATCGACGCTGCCGCCACCAACAAGATCGCCGGCTACGTCAAGAACCCGAACGGCGAGATGATGGACGGTTATGCCCTTGGCGCGTGCTGGCTGACCGCCTAGCCTATCCTTGGTTCATAAACGGAACGCCGTGTGCCCAGCGGTGCACGGCGTTCTGATTTCAACTGGTCAATCGCAGGGAGCCGCCCGTGGCGCTCAAGACAAAACTTTTGCTGATCATCCTCGATGGCGTCCCCTACAGGAACTGGCGCCGGCTGATGGGCAATCTCGAGGGCTGGGTGCAATCGGGCGAGGCAAGCGTCTGGAAGATGCGCTCGGTGCTGCCGTCGACCTCCGCCTGCTGCTACGCCTCGATCCACACCGGGGTTTCGCCGCAGGTGCATGGCATCCTGTCCAACGAGAACCGGTTCCGCGTCGAACAACCCGACATCTTCTCCGAAGTCAGCAAGGCTGGTGGCAAGACGGGTGCGGTGACCCATTCCTATTGGTCGGAATTCTTCCGCGCCCATCCCTTCGACCTGGTCGAGGACATGGAATTCGACGAGCCGGGTGGACCGATCACGCATGGGCGGTTCCACACCATGACCGGCTACAATCTTCGCAACCAGATGACGCCGAGCGACGTCGATTTGTTCGCGACGCTGACCATGCTGACCAGGCGCCACGGCATCGATTACGGCATCCTGCACACCTGTACGCTGGACTCGATGGGCCACCGCTTCGGCCATGACTGTCACGAGATGGATCATGCCGTCTATGCGATGGACGGCATGCTGGCCGCCTTCCTGCCGCGCTGGATCGAGGCTGGCTACGAGGTCATGGTCACCGCCGACCACGGCCAGACCGATCGCGGCCACCATGGCGGCCATGACGACGAGATGCAGGATTTCGCGCTGTATTATTTCGGGCCCGGCAAGGGTCCGCAGGCCGAGACGCTGCTCGACCAGCTGCAACTGGCGCCGACCATCTTGAGCCGCCTCGGGGTGCCGGTGCCGGCGACAATGAAGGCCAAGTCTTTCCTGGACTGAAGGGGTGCCGGCGACGCACGCCAACATTGAAAATAAATAGCGAACGCCGACGCCGCCCCTCATCCGCCTGCCGACACCTTCTCCGGTACAGGAACGTGGAGAAGGGATGGTCTGGCAACCGCCCGACTCTTCGGTTAGCCTCCGCGAATTCCTTGGCGGAGGATGAACCTTTTTGGACCGATCAGCGACAGAGCAGACAGGAGCCAGGCGGCTCGACCGGCCATGACGGCAGCGACGGAGACCGATCGCGCTCTTGTCGACCGGGTCGCGAAGGGCGACCGTGCCGCCGTGCGGCTCCTGTTCATGCGTCACCACGCGCGGGTCTACCGCTTCGTGGCGCGCCAGACGGGATCGGAAATGATGGCAGACGACATCGCGAACGAGGTGTTCCTCGAACTGTGGCGGCAGGCGCCAGCCTTCGAGGGGCGCTCCGAAGTCTCGACATGGCTGCTCGGCATCGCCCGGTTCAAGGCGCTGTCTTCGCTGCGCAAGAAAAAGGAAGACTGGATCGACGACGAGGCTGCCGCCGCGGTGCCCGACAGCGCCGACACGCCGGAAGTCGTCACCATGAAGGAAGACAAGGCTGCCGCCCTGCGACGCTTCGTCGACGCGTTGCCGGAAGAGCACCGCACGGTGATCGATCTTGCCTATTATCATGGGCAGTCGGTGGGCGAGATCGGCGAGGTGCTCGGCATTCCGGTCGCGACCGTCAAGACCCGAATGTTCTACGCCCGCAAGAAACTCGGCGAGGCCCTGAAGGCCGCCGGTTACGACAGGGGGTGGCCATGAGCGCCGCTGAAAAGATGTCGCGCCGCGACGAAATGGAAACGCTGCTGCCGTTCTATCTGAACGGCTCGCTGGAAGGCTCGGACCTGGAAGCCGTCGAGGAATGGCTGGCCAGCGATCCCGCGGCGCTGGCCGCCCTTGGCGAGGCCGAAGCCGAATTCTCCGGCACCACCGCCGCCAACGAAGCGATCCGCCCGCCGGCCGATGCGCTGAGCCGCTTCGCCAAAGCGCTCGACGCCGAGGCCGGACCTGCACGCGCGTCCGCGGGCGCGTCCTGGCTGGCGCAGGCATGGGGCCGCTTCATGGCGGTGCCGGTCGGTGTCGCCTGGGCGGCGGCCGCGGTTCTGCTGGCGCTGATCATCGTGCAGTCGTTTGTTCAGCCCGGCGGCAAGGGTAAGGATTTCGAGATTGCCGGGGCGGAAGGCGATCTGGCGAAAATGCCGTTCGCCCTGGTCAAGTTCAAGCCGGATGCAAGGATGTCCGATATTTCGGGCTTTCTGGGCAATAACGGGCTGAAGATCATCGGCGGACCGACCGCCGATGGCGTGTTCCGGCTTGGTATTCCCGCCGCCAACGCCGCCGACTACACCAAGCAGCTCGGCCTTATTGCCGCCCAGCCTTTCACCGAGACTGTGATCGAGGGAAGGAAACCGGTTGATGGCGGCTGAGGCGGCGGTCATTCGATTTGCGGCAATCCTGGCGGCGGCGATGACAATCGCCGCCGTGCCTGCGTCGGCGCAGACCAACGCCACCAACCCCGATCCGACGAAAATCGACTGCAGCGACGCGAGCAATGCGGCAAGCGCCGACTGCGCCAAGGATGGCAGCGACACAAAGAACGGATCGGGCGCGGCGCAGCCCGGCGCTGTTTTCCTGCCAGCCCTGATCGTCGACCTGTTCCCCAATCCGGTTGCCCCCCCGGCACTGCCGCCGACACCACGGTCGGATCCGGCGACGCCGCCTGCCGACAGCCAGGCCGGCCCGCCGCCTGGCGGCCCGATCGTCTCGCCGACCGATCTCATCGCCGTTCTGCCGCCGCGCGCGGTGGCCGGCGATTTCGTGCCGGACGAGGTGCTGGTGACAGTCGACGGCGATGCCGGCGCGGTGCAGCAGATCGCCGCGTCCTACGGCCTCCAGGTGCGCTCGCAGCGCCAGTCGCTGCTGCTTGGCACCACGCTGGTGCGGTTCGGCATTCCCGACGGCCGCCCCGTCGGCGTCGTGCTGGCGCAATTGGCCGCCGACGGCCGCACCCAGCGACGCGAACCCAACCATGTCTATTCGCTGCAGCAGGCCGCCAACATCGTCAATTATGCCTTCGAGCGCATCGCGCTCGATTCCAAACAGGCCAGCGGCGAAAACGTCCGCATCGCGGTGATCGACACCGGTATCGACGACAGCAATCCGGCGCTCTCAGGCGTAATCGCCGGGCAGTTCGACGCCATGCCCGACGTGCCGATCGAAAAGCGCGATCACGGCACTTCGGTCGACGGGCTGATCGCTGGCGTCGGCGCGCTGGAGGGCATGGCGCCCGGCGCCAGGATCTATCACGCCCGCGCCTTCGAGGGCGGCAAGTCGACCATGGACGTCATCCTGTCGGCCCTCGACTGGGCGGCGAGCCAGGACGTACGCATCATCAACATGAGCTTCGTCGGACCGAAGAACGACCTGCTCGGAGTCGCCTGCCGCAATGCGCGGGCGCTCGGCATCGTGCTGGTCGCCGCCGCCGGCAACAACGGGCCGAAGGCGCCCTATGGCTACCCGGCGGCATTCGACGGCGTCATCGCGGTGACCGCCACCGACGCCAAGGATGGGCTGATGCCGCAGGCCAATCGCGGAGCCTATGTCTTCATCTCGGCGCCTGGCGTCGAGATGGTGGCGCCGAGCGGCGCCGGCTCGGACGTGGTCACCGGCACCTCGTTCGCGGCAGCGATCGTGACCGGCGCCATTGCCAATCTCATCCATGCCGCGCCCGACCGCTCGGCCGACGGCATCGAGAAGGCGCTGGCGGCAACGGCCAGGGATCTCGGCCCCAAGGGGCGCGACAATGATTTCGGCTACGGCCTGCTCGACATCAAGGCCGCCGAGGCGGCGAAGGAGTAGTCCGCGACGGCTCAAGTCGCGGTTTGGGACGCGCCAGAAAATAGAATGCGGCGATGTGCGTGATCATCAGCAGCGGAACATAGATGACCGGGATCGCGTAGGTGGCGCCCAATTCCCCCGCGCGAGCGGGAAGGTCGATCTGGACGGCATGGTAATAGTCGATGATGAGGTCAACTATCCCGACGAGATTGAAGGCGACGACGAACGCCCAGAACAGCTGAGGTATCCTCACCGTGAGCAGCGACAGCATGGCCAGCACCCCGGTTGCGAAGTCGCCATAGGCGGCGAACACGGCGAAGCTGGCCGGCAGATCGGGGCTGACGACGCCCGGGACGAGGAAGACGAGCCCGAAGAAGCGGAAGCTGTGCAAGGTAGCAATAGCGCGTTGCGCCGCGACCCTGTCCATCGATCTCAGCCACGGCAGACCGTAGGCACGGAGGCAAAGCAGCCACGCGACATAGCCCAGAACGAGATGGGTTTGGAACAGGACTTCTGTAGACATTTGACCTCCTCAACGGTTGGTTCACACAACCTCGAACACCGCGGTCAGGACGCCGAGCCGCCCTTCCATGAGATTTCGTCCCAGGTTGGCCGCAAGCTCCGCGAAGTCCTGCCCCATCACCACGCCGAGATTTGGCGAAGGCGGCGGTCCCGAAACGCGGAGCTGTGCGAACCAGGCCTTGGCGACCTCGGTGTCGTCTTGCCATGCCAATATGCGGAAGCCGGCTGGTTCGATCGCTTCGCGCGTCGCACTGATTGTCAGGAGAAAGCTCGTCGCCGGCGTTCGCGCCCAGGGGAGCGGATAGCGTGGCTCGCCGACGCCCGACACGACGTCGAAGGTGGCAAACCTGCCGCCTGGCTTCAGCACGCGCCGTATCTGGCGATAGAGCTGCGCCCGGTCGGAGATGTTCATCGCCACATGCTGCAGCAGCACGATGTCGAAACCGCCATCATCGAATGGGAGCTCCAGTGCACTGGCGGTCTGGAACGACAGCTGCCCGCTCTGTCCCGTGCGGTCGGTCAGATAACGCGCGGCATCCACGAAAGGCTCGCTGATATCCACGCCAGTGACCCGGCAACCATAGGTCGCGGCCAGGAAGCGCGCCGGCCCGCCGATGCCCGAACCGACGTCCAGTACTGACATGCCGGCGGCGATCCCCGTCAATTGGGCGAGCTCGGCGGTGGCGGCGAGCCCACGGGTATGAAATTGGTCAAGGGCGCCCAATTGCTGGGGCGTGAGAAGCTGATCATCCGGACCAAGGGCGGCCAGCACCGTCTTCAGCCGCTCAGTCAGGCCGGTCGCGCGATAGTGGTCGCGCACCCCATCAAGTTCATCGGTCATTGCAAGATGTCTCCTGGCTTCACCTCATACCTAAGCCCGCTTCCATAATTCGACTATCCGCTGTAATCACAACAACCCATGAAGCAGAACTACACAGTCCGACACGGTGCACTGGAGGGCGTCGAGGCGTTCCTGGCTGTCGCCAGGCACCGCAACTTCCGCCGTGCCGCCGCGGACCTCGGCGTGACACCGTCCGCCGTGAGCCAGGCGGTGCGCGCGCTGGAAGCGCGTATGGGCACGGCGCTGTTCGTCCGCACGACGCGCAGCGTCGGCTTGACCGAGCCTGGCCAACGGTTCCTCGACCGTGCCGGCCCTGCCTTCGAGGAACTCGTCGCTGCCGGCGAGGCGGTGCGCGACGCCAGCCAGCGGCCGACCGGGCTGCTGCGCCTGTCCGTGCCCCGCGCCGTCGTGCCGTTGATCCTGGAGCCGATGATCGCATCGTTCTGCCGAGCCTATCCCGAGATCGAGCTGGAGATCGCCGCGAGCGACGAGATGGTCGATCTCGCGACCGGCGGGTTCGATGCCGGTATCCGCCTTGGCCAGTTCATCGCGGCTGACATGGTGGCGGTGCGGCTCACGCCGCCGTTCGCGTTCGTGGTCGTCGGCAGCCCTGGCTATCTCGAGCGCCACGGCCGCCCCGAGCGTGTCGACGACTTGCGCCACCACGCCTGCTTGCGCTTGCGCCGTTCGAACGGCGCGATCGCGCCCTGGTCCTTCGTCGACGGCAACGAGGCGATCGAGGCGATGGTCTCAGGCCCGCTGATCGCACACGACTATCCGACGTTGCTTGGGGCCGCCATGCAGGGTGTCGGGCTGGCGCAGACGCCTCGACCCGTCGCCGAAGGTCCTATAGCCGAAGGAAAACTCAAGTCGGTACTGGACGACGTTGCCGGCTCGACGCCGGGCGTCTTCCTCTATCATCCCGGCAAGCGCCAGGTCTTGCCGAAGCTGCGCGCCTTCATCGATCACCTCAAATCCCCGGCCTGAGACGCCGGCCAACCGTCGTTCGGAGTTGTCCGGTCCCTAGGCCGGCGCGCCGGCGACCGATCCCCTGACCACCAGGTCGACCGGCCAGACCTCGCCGCGGGCGCCCTCTTCCAGCCCCGAGATCCGTGCCGCCAGCCGTTCGGCGACGCGCGCGCCGGCGAGACGGATCGACGAGCGCGTCGTCGACAGCGGCACGGAGAAGTTCTCCGGCCTCAGCCAGGGGAAAACGTCGTCATGGGCAATCAGCGACATGTCGCCTGGAATGGTAAGGCCGAGATCGCGCACAGCGCGCACGACGCCCAGCGCCATGATCAGGCTGGAGCAGACGATTGCTGTCGGCGCATCGCCCGCCTCCAGCAAGCGCCTGGTGGCGCGATAGCCGTTCTCCTCGGTCATGACCACCGAGCAGACATGGCGTTCGCCCAATGCCAGCCCGCTCGCCGCCAGCGCCCGACGAACGCCGCGCTCGCGATGGATGGCAAAGGTCTCGCGGTCGTCACCGTTGATCAGGGCCAGCCGCCGGTGGCCGAGCTGGATCAGCAGCCGCGACGCCTCGTGAAAGGCGCCTTCATTGTCGATGTCGGTGAACGGATAGTCGAAATCGAAGCCTTCGCTGCGGCCATGGACGATGAAGGGAATGCCGAGCGTGTTCACCAGCGCCACGCGGCGGTCGGCGGGTCTCGGCGAGGAGATATAGACGGCGTCGACCTGCCGGTTGGCGACGATGCGCCGGTAGGTCGTTTCCTGGTCGTCGGCGTCGGCCGGCGACAGCACCAGGTCCAATTCATGCGAGCGGGCATAGTCGCCGAGGCCGGACAGGAACTCGACGAAATGCGGATCGATGTCGACGGACGCACCGGTCGGCAGGACATAGCCGATCATGCCGGTCTTGCCGGTCGCCAGCCGGCGTGCGCTGGGGTTGGGACGATAGCCGTGGCGCTTGGCGGCATCCATCACCCGCCGGCGCGTCTCTTCGTTGACCTCGGGATAGCCGTTCAAGGCACGACTTACCGTGGTCTGCGAAAGCGCCAGCATATGGGCGAGCTGCTTGAGGTTCACAGGAGGCCTCCGCGCCTCAAAGCGCTTTAATTCGATTGGATCCGAGCGCCACGCGGGACGCAGCGATATGAAGACAAGCATAGGCGCGCTTTGGGCGAGTTTGAAACAAAAATTGCTGCTGCACCGCCATAAATACATGTTGCAGCGCACTTTTTACACGTCGCCAGCTCAATATCAAATCGATTAGCCGGTCACCCTCTTGACTTCCGAGCGATTCAATGGCGAGATCAAAAAAGCCAAAGCGCTTTGGAAGACTCTTCGAAAGGTTGCGGTTCCTTTCCGACTGAGTCACAGTCCTGCGGCGTCGGCGGGCGGAATGGAGGTTCCGTCCGGTGTTTGTGGCCCACTGGGAGGAATACCGATGAAGAAAATGCTTTTGCTGGGTGCTGCGTTTGCCACGCTCGCCCTGAACGCGCCCGCGTATGCCGAACTGAAGTTCAAGCCGGGCGAGGATCCCCGCTTCAACTGGGCGAATTACGAAGAGCTCAAGAAAGTCGATCTCAAGGGTGAGACGCTGTCGATCTTCGGACCGTGGCGCGGTGAGGACGAAGGCCTGGTGCGCGGCGTTCTCGACTACTTCTCTGAAGCCACCGGCGTCGAGATCAAATACTCCTCCTCGGAGAACTATGAGCAGCAGATCGTCATCGACACGCAGGCCGGCAGTCCGCCCAACATCGCCGTGTTGCCGCAGCCGGGCCTGATCCAGGACCTGGCATCGAAGGGCCTGCTGACGCCACTGGGCGACGACACCGCCAAATGGGTCAAGGACAATTACGGCGCGGGCCAGTCGTGGGTCGACCTCGGCACCTTCAAGGACAAGGACGGCAAGCCGGGCTTCTTCGCCTTCCCCTACAAGGCCGACGTGAAGTCGCTGGTCTGGTACTCGCCCGATAATTTCGAGGAAGCCGGCTACAAGGTGCCGAAGACGCAGGAAGAACTCGCCGATCTCGAAAAGAAGATCATCGCCGATGGCGGCAAGCCGTGGTGCATCGGCCTCGGCTCCGGCGGCGCCACCGGCTGGCCGGCGACCGACTGGGTCGAAGACCTGATGCTGCGGACCCAGGCGCCTGACGTCTACGACAAATGGGTGAAGAACGAGATCCCGTTCAACGATCCCGCCGTGGTGAACGCCATCGACATCTTCGGCAAGATCGCGACCGACGACAAGATGGTCGACGGCGGCGCCAAGGCGGTTGCGGCGACCGATTTCCGCGACAGCCCGAAGGGCCTCTTCTCAGTGCCGCCGAAGTGCTACCTGCACCATCAGGCGTCGTTCATCCCGACCTTCTTCCCGGAAGGCACCAAGGTCGGCCAGGATGCGGACTTCTTCTACTTCCCGCCCTATGCCTCCAAGCCTGAACTGGGCACGCCCGTGCTCGGCGCCGGTACGCTGGCGATGATCACCAAGGACTCAAAGGCCGCGCGCGCCTTCATCGAATTCCTGAAGATGCCGCTCGCTCACGAGATCTGGATGGCCGAGGGCGGTTTCGTGACGCCGTTCAAGGGTGTCAACAAGGCTGCCTATGCCAGCGACGCTCTGAGGAAGCAGGGCGAAATCCTCGCCAATGCCTCGACCTTCCGCTTCGACGGTTCCGACCTGATGCCGGGCAAGATCGGCGCCGGCGCCTTCTGGACCGGCATGATCGACCTGGTCGGCGGCAAGTCCGCGCAGGATGTCGCCACCGACATTCAGAAGAGCTGGGACGCGATCAAGTAGCGGCCGGCAAGCAGGGGCCTGTCCGGCTCGGCGATCAAACGGCCGAGCCTGCCATTCTCGCACTGGATCCGGACCCTACCGGCCCGGATCCGACGGCGGCCTGTGCCGCAGCCATTCGTCATGAGCGCATTGACATAAAGCGCGATCGGCATGCGAGCAGGTTTCCGCCGCCGACGACGCTCCAACAACTGAATCGGCGCCTGGTCCCGTCACCAAGGTCATTCCTTGTCGGGATCATGCGCAGGGAGAGGGACCCATGGCGGCTCAGATTTTCTCGGCCATATTCGTCATCATCGTCGGGGTCGGCGGTTGCGTCGCCTATTTCTGGGGCGCCAACAAGCTGGTCGACCTGATATTCCCGTCGCGCGGCGTCGCCGGCGCTGCTGCCATCGACAATCTGCGCCGGCAAGGGCTGGTCAGGCCGTGGCTGTTCGTCGGTCCGGCGATGATCATCCTGACCATCTACCTCATCTATCCAGTGGTCGAGACGCTGCGGCTGTCGTTCCTCGATCGCGGCGGCATAAACTTCGTCGGCCTCGCCAACTATGAATGGGCCTTCGGCGATCGCGAGTTCCGCAACTCGATCCTCAACAACATCGTCTGGCTGGCTGTGGTGCCGGCCGCCTGCACCTTCCTCGGGCTGATCATCGCCGTGCTCACCGACAAGATCTGGTGGGGCACGGTCGCCAAGAGCCTGATCTTCCTGCCGTTGGCGATCTCCTTCGTCGGCGCCAGCGTCATCTGGAAATTCATCTACGAGTACCGTGGCGAGGGCCAGACCCAGATCGGCCTGCTTAATGCCATCATCCAGCATTTCGGTGGCCAGCCGCAGGTCTGGATATCACTGCCGTTCTGGAACAATTTCTTCCTGATGGTGATCCTGATCTGGATCCAGACCGGCTTTGCCATGGTCATCCTGTCTTCGGCCTTGCGCGGCATCCCGGAAGAAACTCTGGAAGCCGCCGTCATCGACGGCGCCAATCCGTTCCAGATCTTCTGGAAGATCATGGTACCGCAGATCTGGGGCACCATCGCCGTCGTCTGGACGACGATCACCATCCTGGTGCTCAAAGTGTTCGACATCGTGCTGACCATGACCAACGGCCAGTGGAACAGCCAGGTGCTGGCCAACCTGATGTTCGACTGGATGTTCCGTGGCGGCGGCGATTTCGGCCGCGGCGCCACCATCGCCATCATCATCATGATCGCGGTCATTCCGATCATGGTCTGGAACATCCGCCAGGCGAACAAAGAGACGGGAGGACATTAAGATGGCCGTTGCGACCGGAAATTCCTTCGCCAGCCGCTTCGGCGTCCATATTGCCGTCCTCATCTTCGTCGCCATCTGGACCATACCGACGCTCGGCATCCTGGTCTCGTCGCTGCGTGACAAGGACCAGATCATCGCCTCGGGCTGGTGGAATTCGTTCTCCAGTTCCACCCAGACGGAAGCCGGCCGGCTGCCGGCTGCCTCGATGCAAGTCGAAAAGGACGGCAAGTTCGTCCTTAAGGGCAACATCTTCGGCAACAGCCCTGTCCGCAACATCAGCGCTTTCGGTGTCAAGTCGGCAGCACCGACGCAATACCCCGCCGGCACATCGGCCGATCTCGGCGACGGCGTCACCCTGCAGCTCAATGCCGACGGCAGTTTCATCATGCAATCGCCGAAGGCCTTCGAAGGCGATCGCGGCCAGCGCGTCTATTATGCCTCGTCGGCGCCACCTAAATTCACCACCGACAACTACAAGACTGTGCTGTTCTCGGAAGGCATCGGACGGTCGTTCATGAATTCGCTGACTGTCACCATACCGGCGACCGTCATCCCGATCCTGATCGCCGCCTTTGCCGCCTATGCACTGGCCTGGATGCGCTTTCCCGGCCGAGCGCTGCTGATCGCGGTCATCATCGGCCTGCTGGTGGTGCCGCTGCAGATGTCGCTGATCCCGCTGTTGAAGCTCTACAACGGCGTCGGCGCCTTCTTCGGCATGCCGTCGAAAACCTATCTCGGCATCTGGCTGGCGCATACCGGCTTCGGCCTGCCCTTCGCCATCTACCTGTTGCGCAGCTACATTGCCGGCCTGCCGCGCGAAATCATGGAATCGGCGCGCATCGACGGCGCCAGCGATTTCGAGATCTTCGTCAAGATCGTGCTGCCGCTGTCGTTCCCGGTGCTGGCCTCGTTTGCCATCTTCCAATTCCTGTGGGTATGGAACGATCTGCTGGTCGCGATGGTTTTCCTGGGTACGGAGGCAGACCAGATCGTGCTGACCGCCAAGCTCAACGCGCTGCTTGGCTCACGTGGCGGCGACTGGGAGATCCTTACGACATCGGCTTTCGTGACCATCATCGTGCCGCTGATCGTGTTCTTCTCGCTGCAGCGCTATTTTGTCCGCGGGCTGCTTGCCGGCTCGGTGAAAGGAGGCTGAGACCATGCAATCCGCTTTGAAGGCCAGTTCGAAGCCTGACCTCGCCGTCGATCGCGACTGGTGGCGAGGTGCGGTGATCTACCAGATCTATCCGCGCAGCTACCAGGACTCGAACGGCGACGGCATCGGCGACCTGAAGGGCATCATCGGCCGGCTCCCCTACATCGCGGCACTCGGTGCGGATGCCATCTGGATCTCGCCGTTCTTCAAATCGCCGATGAAGGATTTCGGTTACGACGTCACCGATTACTGCGACGTCGATCCGATGTTCGGCACGCTGGCCGACTTCGACGCGCTGACCGCCGAGGCACACAGGCTGGGCTTGAAGGTGATGATCGACGAGGTGCTGTCGCACACTGCCGACAACCACCCATGGTTCAAGGAAAGCCGTTCGAGCCGCACCAACGCGAAGGCAGACTGGTATGTCTGGGCGGACGCCAGGCCGGACGGCACGCCGCCCAACAACTGGCTGTCGATCTTCGGCGGCTCGGCCTGGCAATGGGACACCAGCCGCCAGCAATATTACCTGCACAACTTCCTGGCCGAGCAGCCCGATCTCAACTTCCACAACCATGAGGTCCAGAACGCGCTGCTCGACGTCACCCGCTTCTGGCTGGAGCGCGGCGTCGACGGCTTCCGGCTCGACACCATCAATTTCTACTTCCACAGCCAGGGCCTGGAGAACAATCCGCCGCTGCCGCCCGAGCAGCGCAACGACCAGACCGCACCCGCGGTCAATCCCTACAACTACCAGGACCATCTCTACGACAAGAGCCGTCCGGAAAACCTCGGCTTCCTCGAACGCTTCCGCGCCCTGCTCGATGAGTATCCGGCCACCGCGGCGGTCGGCGAAGTCGGCGATTCGCAACGTGGGTTGGAAGTGGTGGCGGCCTATACCGCCGGCGGCAAGCGCGTGCACATGTGCTACTCGTTCGACTTCCTGGCGCCGGAAAAGATCAGCGCGGCCAAGGTCCGCTCGGTGCTGGAATCGTTCGGCAAGGTCGCCAGCGACGGCTGGTCGTGCTGGGCCTTTTCCAACCATGACGTGATGCGCCCGGCCTCGCGCTGGGCGGCAGGCGAAGCCGACACGACCGCCTATCTCAAGGTCATCTCGGCGCTGCTGATGTCGCTGCGTGGCTCGGTCTGCATCTACCAGGGCGAGGAGCTTGGGCTCGGTGAGGCCGACCTCCACTTCGAGGATTTGCAGGACCCCTACGGCATCCGCTTCTGGCCGGAATTCAAGGGCCGCGACGGCTGCCGCACGCCGATGGTGTGGGACGGCAGCGCCAGGAATGGCGGCTTCTCCTCGGCCAAGCCATGGCTGCCGGTGCCGGCCAAGCACCTGTCGCAAGCGGTCAATGTCCAGCAGGGCGACGAGAGCTCGCTGCTCGAGCACTACCGGCGCTTTCTCACCTTCCGCCGTGCCCATCCGGCGCTGGCCAAGGGCGACATCACATTCATCGAAAGCGAGGGCGACACCGTCGCCTTCACACGCCGCGCAGGCAATGAGCAGGTCGTCTGCGTCTTCAATCTGGCAGCCAAGCCAACCAGGATTGAGCTTGGCAACCGATCGCTGCAACCTTTGCCGGGACACGGATTTTCGGGGCAGGCGAGCAGCGGTTCCATACAGCTCAACGGCTACGGCGCCTGGTTTGGGCGCATCGACTGAACTTCAGATCACTTGAATTTCAAATCACTGGGAGGAAACCAATGGCCGATGTCACGCTAAGACAAGTGAAGAAGTCCTACGGCAATCTGAACATTCTCCACGGCATCGACCTCGATATAAAGTCGGGCGAGTTCATCGTCTTTGTCGGCCCGTCGGGCTGCGGCAAGTCGACATTGCTGAGGTCGATCGCCGGGCTGGAGGAAATCACCTCCGGCGAACTCAAGATCGCCGGCGAGGTCGTCAACGACGTGCCGCCGTCGAAGCGGGGCATCGCCATGGTGTTCCAGTCCTACGCGCTCTACCCGCACATGACGGTGTACGACAACATGGCGTTCTCGATGAAGATCGGCAAGGAGAACAAGGCCGAGATCGACCGCCGCGTGAAGCAGGCCGCGGAAATCCTGCAGCTGACCAAATATCTCGATCGCCTGCCCAAGGCCATGTCGGGCGGCCAGCGCCAGCGCGTCGCCATCGGCCGCGCCATCGTGCGCAACCCGAAGGTGTTCCTGTTCGACGAGCCGCTGTCGAACCTTGACGCGGCGCTGCGTGTCGCCACCCGCATCGAGATCGCCAAACTCAAGGAATCGATGCCCAACACGACCATGATCTACGTCACCCACGACCAGGTCGAGGCGATGACGCTGGCCGATCGCATCGTGGTGCTCAAGGAAGGCCATATCGAGCAGGTCGGCACGCCGATGGACCTCTACAAGAAGCCCGGCAATTTGTTTGTCGCCCAGTTCATCGGCTCGCCGGCCATGAACATCCTGCCGGCGACCATCGACAAGACCGGAAACCCGACCGTCGTCAGCCATGTCGGCGGCCGCAAGGCAAGCGTGCCGATCGCAACGCCGGCTTCGGCAAAGGGTGCCGCGGTGAGTTTCGGCGTGCGGCCGGAAGATCTGATCATCGCCAGCGGCACGGAGTATCTGTTCGAGGGAACGGTCGACTATGTCGAACAACTCGGCGAAGTCCAGCTTGTCTATGTCGACATCGGCCGCGCCGAGCTGCCGCTGGTGACCAAGCTGCCTGGCAATGTCGAGGTCAAGCGCGGTGCGACGCTGCGGCTGAGCGCGGACGCCAACGACCTTCACATCTTCGACGCGGACGGGCACTCCTTCTCGCTCCGTCAGCCGGAAGTAAAGGCGGCTTGAGACAGAACCAAGTCTCGACACGAAAAGAGCGGCGGGCCAGGCCCGCCGCTCTTTTTTGGAAATCAACTTCGGCTGTTAGCGATTGCCGAAGAGGTCGCGGTCGGCGCTCTGAGGGGCGGACTTCTCTACGTCACCCGACGAATTGAGCAGCTTGCCGACGAAACCACCGCTGTTGCGGATCGAGCCCGTTTGAGAGTTGTCAACCGAACCGACGGCAGGCTGGTTGGCGCCATTCGAACCGTAGTTGTCGCTGGCGGCGAAAGCGCTGCCGGAGATCGCCACGACGGCGGCGGCAGCAAGCATGATCTTCTTCATTTCAAATCTCCTGAATTCTGGATTTCGCCAAGACGGCGGGAGAGCCCGCCGCCTTCTGGGAATCGGCTGTTAGTTATTGCCGAAGAGGTTACGGTTGCTACCCTGGGCAGGCGTCTGAGCAGCCGGCTCCGACTTCTTGGTCGAAGCAGTGTACGAGCTGTCGACAGCAGCGGTGGCTGCCGGGGCATTCGAACCATAGTGGTCGCTGTTCGCGAAGGCGCTGCCGGAAATGGCCAGAAGGGCGGCGGCAGTGAGGATGATCTTTTTCATTTTTTGGTACTCCAGTATTTCTTATTTTTGCCGTCCGTCTAGCGGCGTGTCTTGGGAAGAAATCGCGTCGTTCGGACAGCCCCGATGTGGGAGAGCCATCCAGCCATTTCCAATCACGAAGTTGTTCCGCGTGGACCAAGAATCCACCACTTGAAATTGCGCCAGGGGTTTCCACACTCAATGTTTTTCTAATTCATATCAAAGAGTTGTACGAAACAGGTACCCCGATCACCAACTGTGTCGGAGGCCCAGCGTTCACAAGTCCTGCACGCACAGTCAACAGAAACGAACCGTTCGGTTCGATTTTAGCGGCAGCTAATAGTCACTTTTCGATACCGTTAACCTTTTCTGCTTCCTGGCAAGGGGTCGGTTTCGGCGAGATTGGAGCCGGCTATGGTTGCCCAAGAGAAAGGCTTCCGCTTCGCGATCACCGACCGGAACGTTTCGCAAGCGTGTCGCGCCGCATGGATACGATGTCGTTTTCATGCCGATGACGCGCCCGCGATCGTGATTAGATCATGTCATCTCAGGTGCCGCTTCGTGACGACGAGGCGGAGAATTGGGAAGCCGGTCAGAATCCGGCGCTGCCCCCGCAACGGTGGTGGAGTTCAAGTCGCAACGGGAGACCACTGGGCGTCAGCCTGGGAAGGTGTCGCGATGGTCCGCAAGGACAACTCCAGAGCCCGGAAACCAGCCCGAGATGTCTAGACTCGACTGATCGCGGTGGGCGGTCAAGAGGCGGATAGTGCATGTCCGGCGCATCGCCGGCCTGCGTCCAATCCTTCCTCCGTCACCACCAGTTCAGTCCTTAGAAACGAGGACAGGACATGGATGCTCGCAACGACATGCTGAGGCTCTTGAGTGGCCGGCGGCAAGGCTTTTCGCTAGGACAGCCCTTCTACACCGATCCAGACTATTTCAAGCTCGACATGGAGCTGATCTGGTATCGCGACTGGCTGTTCATCGGTCATGATTGCGAGCTGCCGAAGCCGGGCAGCTACATCACGGCGCAGATTGGCGACTATCCAGTCGTGCTTGTCCGCGACCAGAAGGGCAATATCAACGCCTTCCACAATTCCTGCCGCCATCGCGGCAGCCGCGTCTGCAATTCCGACAAGGGCACGGCGGCAAAGCTGGTCTGCCCCTATCACCAATGGACCTACGAGTTGGACGGAAGGCTCTTGTTTGCCAGGCAGATGGCCGACGGTTTCGACAAGAGCCAGTTCGGCTTAAAGCCCGTCGCCTGTGAAAGCGTCGGCGGCTACATTTTCATCTGCCTGGCCAAGGAGCCGGCGGATTTCGCACCGATGCGCGCGATGATCGAGCCCTACCTTTTGCCGCACCGGCTGCGCGAGGCCAAGGTGGCGTTCGAATCGACCATTGTCGAGAAGGGCAACTGGAAGCTGGTCTGGGAAAACAACCGCGAGTGCTATCATTGCGCCGGCAATCATCCGGAGCTCTGCAAGACTTTTCCAGAGGCACCCACGGTGACCGGCGTGCAAGGCGCCGACAGCGACCCGGAAATGCTTGCGCACTGGGCGAAATGCGAAGCGGCCGGCCTGCCGAGCAAATTCCGCATCGATCCGGCCGGACAGTACCGCGCCACCCGCGCGCCGCTGCTGCGCGATGCCGTCAGCTACACGATGACGGGAAAGCGTGCGGTCAAGAAGAACCTGTCCGACAGCGTTTCGACCGACCGCATCGGTTCCTTGCTGCTCTATCACTATCCGACGACCTGGAACCACATTCTGGGCGACCACGCCGTCACCTTCCGGGTGTTGCCGATCAGCGCCACGGAGACCGCGGTGACGACCAAATGGCTGGTTCACAAGGATGCGGTCGAAGGCATCGATTACGATCTCGACGAACTCACCCACGTCTGGACCGAGACCAACGACCAGGACCGGCGGATCGTCGAGGAAAACGCCTTCGGCATCCTGTCGCCTGCCTACGAGCCCGGCCCTTATTCGGAGCTGCATGAGGGTGGCGTCATCCAGTTCGTCGAGTGGTACGCGTCGTTCATCGGCCCGCGCCTTGCCGAAGGCGGCCGGCCGGCGCTGCGCAGCGTTGCATAGTGCATGTCGCCCAAAAGTGCGCAGCGGTTTTGGGAACTCGACATGCACAGGGCAAGAGTGAGGACAAGAGGATGAATGCGATGACGGATCTCGGCCTCTATCGCCATCTCGACCAGATGACGCCCTGGAACGACCGGCTCCAGGTGCTGGAGGTGATCGGCGTCAGCGACGAAGCGCCTGATGTGAAGACCTTCACCTTCCGCTCCGACAACCAGACCTGGTTCCGCTACAAGCCCGGCCAGTTCGTGACGCTGGAACTGCCGACCGCCGACGGGCCGCTGATGCGCACCTATACGCTGTCGTCGTCGCCATCGCGGCCGTTCTCGATCGCGGTGACGATCAAGGCTCAAGCGGGCAGCATCGGCACACGCTGGATGTTCGACCATCTGACGCCGGGCTCGCACGTCAAGGCCTATGGGCCGACAGGCGACTTTTCGCTGCACAGCCACCCGGCCGCCAAGTACCTGTTCATTTCAGCCGGCTCGGGCGTGACGCCGATGATGTCGATGCTGCGCTGGCTGAACGACTGCGCGCCATGGACCGATGTCGGCTTCGTCAATTGCGCGCGGCGCCCGGAAGAGATCATTTTCCGCAAGGAACTCGAACTGCTCGGCAGCCGCATGCCGGGCCTGTCGCTCGGCTTCATGATCGAGGAGCGGTCCAGCCGCGAGGGCTGGTTCGGCCATATGGGCCGCATCGACGCGATCCGGCTGCCCTTGCTGGCGCCCGATTTCCGCGAGCGTGAAATCTTCTGCTGCGGCCCCGATCCCTTCATGCGCGCCGTGCGCGGCATGCTGGACGCCGCCGGCTTCGACATGACGAAATACCATCAGGAGAGCTTTGCGGCGCCTGTCGTGGAGGAGATCCCGGCACCATTCACCTCGCCGGCGGAAGACGGCGCCGCGATTGTCGTCGAAGCCGCGACGCCGATCCGGTTTTCGCTCTCGGATGTCGAGGCCGAATGCGTCGCCGGCCAGACCGTGCTGCAGACGGCTCGCGCCTCGGGCGTGCGGATACCCGCCGCCTGCGAGTTCGGCCTCTGCGGAACCTGCAAGGTGAAGAAGGTCGCCGGCGATGTCGAGATGAGCCACAATGGTGGCATCCTCGATCACGAAATCGACGACGGCTTTATCCTCGCCTGCTGCTCGAAGCCGCTTTCTGCGCTCGAAATCGAGGCGTGACCGCCGGGCGATGCCAAGGCTCAGAACGACGACACGGGAAACCTCTCGAAATGCCGTGTCCGTTCAAACTCCGTAGCGCTCGGTGCGGATGATCTCCGCTGCGACGCCGGCATCGATCAGCGCTTGGGCGGCGGCCGAAACGAAGGCGTTGGAGCCGCAGACGAAGGCGATATCAGGCGGTCCGGGCAGGTGCGCCATGGATTGCACCATCATGGCAACGTCCACCCGCCGCGAATAATCGGCTGGACGGCGTGCGGCTTCGCGCGTCAGGGTCAGCACCAGGTCGAAGCCGTCCTTGCGATCGTCGAGGGCAACCAGTTCGTCACGAAAAATCACCTCGTCCCAGATCCGCGCTGAAAAGACCAGGGTGACGGGCACTACCGAATTGCGCCTGGCGCGGTGACGGACCATCGCCATCAAAGGCACGACGCCCGAACCACCCCCGACCAGCAAAACCGGCCCGCTATCGACATCGGGCCAGATGAAATGCCCGCCGAGCGGCCCGCGCAGTTCGACCTCGTCGCCAATTGCTGCGACGTCGTGGAAAAAGGGCGAGACCTCGCCATCGTCGAGTTTTTCGATCGCCAGTTCGATCACCCCGCCATCTCCGGGCGCGGAGGCAATGGAATAAGAGCGGCGCGCCTGATAGCCGTCCGGCGCCGTCAGCCTGACGTCGACATGCTGACCGGCAAGATAGGTGAAAGGCCGCGATGGCTGGAAAAAGAAGCTGGTGACACGCGGCGTGCGCTTTTCGATACGGACGATCCTGACTGTCTGCCAGGGCGATTGCACTGCCGCAGCGTCGCTCATGGATCGTTCGTGTAGCGCTGCTCGCGCCAAGGGTCGCCATAGATGTGATAGCCGCGCAATTCCCAGAAACCCGGCTCATCGCGCTCGGTGAACTGCAGGCCGTTCAGCCATTTGGCCGATTTCCAGAAATAGAGATGCGGCACCAGCAGCCGCGCCGGGCCGCCATGGTCAGGCGTGATCGGCTTGCCTTCGTAAAGCAGAGCCACCATCGCCTTGCCGGCGGTGAGGTCCTTGGTCGGCACGTTGGTGGAATAGCCGTCGAAGGAATGCGCCAGCGTGAAGGCGGTCGGCGGCTCGATGCCGGCATCGGCGAGGATGTCGTCAACAAGCACGCCTTGCCATGGCGTGTCGAATTTTGTCCATGCGGTCACGCAATGGATGTCGCGCGTCATCTTGGTCAAGGGCAGCGCGTTGAACTCGGCCCAGTTCCATTTCTTGATCGGCCGCGGCCCGTGCTTCAGCGTGAACGACCAGTCCTCGGTGCGCACCCGCGGCGTCGGGCCGGCTGACAGGACCGGAAATCCCTGCTCGAGATATTGCCCGGGCGGGATGCGCGCATCGCCGTCGATCGGCGGGCGCCGTCCTGAAGAAAACCCTCGGGTGACCATCGCGGCAATCCCCCCTGCATCGGGCCACTATCGGCCTTATGCAATGTTCTCGAAGATGACGTGGCGGGCAACCGAAATCTTGATGGACAGGATCGGCGGGCCGGCGTCGCCGCGCCCGCCGATCGCTGCCTTCACGTCAGCGCCCCGGCGTCAGCCATTGGCAAACGGCACCGCGACATAGATCTGGCTGCCCTCGCGCTCGACCAGCAGAAGCACCGATTTGCGGCCGGACTTGCCGGCTTGGGCGATCGCCTGCGTCACTTGCCTGGCGGTTTTCACCGGCGCCTGATTGACGGCAACGATGATGTCGCCGGGCTGGATGCCCGAGGCCGAGGCCGGTTTGTCGGGATTGACGCTTGCGACCAGGGCGCCATGCTGATTGGCAGCCAGGTTCAACTCCTGGCGGACATCAGGGGTGATGTCCATCAGGCCAAGCCCGATTGCCGGGACGCGCGAGCCCTGCTCGGTACTCGGCGCGCCGGACCCGTCGGTCACGGATGCGGTCTTAACATCGTCGCCGTTGAGCCCGACGTCGACGGAAATATCCATGGCCTTGCCCTTGCGCCAGATATCCAGCGTCTCCCTGGCGCCCGGCGCGACATCGGCGACGGCCCGCGACAGGTCCTTGGGATCCTTCACATCCTGTCCGGCAAAGCTGGTGATGACGTCGCCGGTCTCGACGCCGGCCTTCGCAGCCGGCGAGCCTTCATTGACCTGCGAAACCAGCGCGCCGCCAGGATGGTCGAGCCCGATGGCGCTGGCCACATCCGGCGTCACCGGCTGTATCTCGACACCGAGGTAGCCATACTGGATGGAGCCATCCTTCATCAGCTTGGCGACCACCTTCTGGGCCTGGTCGGACGGGATGGCGAAGCCGACGCCGACACTGCCGCCATTGGGCGAATAGATCGCCGTGTTGATGCCGACGACATTGCCGCTGACATCGACCAGCGGACCGCCGGAATTGCCATGATTGATCGGCGCGTCGATCTGAATGAAGTCGTCGAACGGCCCGCTGTGCAGATCGCGGCCGCGTGCTGACACAATGCCCGCCGTGACTGTGGTGCCGATGCCGAACGGATTGCCGATTGCCAGCACTTGGTCGCCGGTCATCAGCCTGTCGGAATCGCCCCATTTGACGGTCGGCAAGGGCTTGTCGGATTTGATCTTGAGCACGGCGAGATCGTTCTTGGCATCGCGGCCGACGAGCTTGGCGGGAAGCTCGGTGCCGTCGTCGAGCGTTACCTTGATGGAAGAGGCGCCATCGACGACGTGATTGTTGGTGACGATGGTGCCATCGGCAGCGACGATGAAGCCTGAACCGAGCGCCTCGGCACGCGGAGCCTGCTGCGGCGGGGCCTGTGGAGCGGGCATGCCCTGGTCGCCGAAGAACTGACGGAAATACTCGTCGAACGGCGAGTTGCCGAGAGGCATGCCGTCGTCCGTGCTTTCCGGCTGCGCCTTCATGACGGTGGTAACTGTCACCACCGCGGGCTTGTCGGCGGCCACGATGGGAGCGAACGAGCCGTTGGGTGCAGCGATGCCGGCGACAGGTGTCTGGGTTGTCGGAACGGCGTTGCTCGCACTTTGAGCGAAAGAGATGACAAAGGGAGATATTATCAGCGCAGCGCCCAGCGAGGCCGCGACGCGATGTCTGCGAATGATATCTGACATGGTCGTTTGTCCGGGCGAGAGTTGATCCTGCGCTGTGGCCGCCTCTCTTGGAAACTGGCCATCCCGCGTGTCGAGGGTCGCGATTGCCCGTCTCGCCTTGCATGGCAGCCGACCGGATCGACAGCCCTGCATCTAGGGTGCCGATTGGCCCGATTTAGGGTTTTCAGGCGACCTTACGAAGATTTAATTTCCAGACGGCGGCCGGTCACAATGTCGTGGGGTGGCGGCAAGACGGTCTTCCCAGCCCCGCAGAGGGATCAGATCGCGTCGGTTCGCCCGAGATATGCTGTGGCGATGTCGTGCATGCGCTTGCCGTCGAAGCTCGGCCCGTGGCCGCCATGGCCGATGCGGATCGGGACGTCGAGCAGGCGCTGCATCGTGCGGCGATAGGCTGTTCGATCGGAGTCCGGCAGGTCGTCGATCAACGTGTCGTCGTAGATGGCGTCGCCGCTGAAGAACAGGCCATCGGCCTCGTCGAGCAGCGCGATCGAATCCGGCGAATGTCCGGGCAGGTGCAGCACGCGAAACTGACGGTCGCCGAGATCGATCACGTCGCCCTCGTCAAGGGTTCGCGTCAATGGCGCTGAGGGGATCCTGTAATCGCCTGCCTTCCAGCCCGGCGCGGGCAGTTTCGAGACGGCACCTTCAAGGTCGTGGAGCATGTAGGCATAGGTCGCGGCGTCATCCATGGTCTCGAACTGCGCGGCACTCATCCTTGGCCCGGCCCGCAACGGGAACTCGTGCAGCGATCCGACATGGTCGAGATGGATATGGGTTGCGACGACGAGCAGCGGCTTGCCGTCGGACAACTCGATCTCCGGCGCCAGCGGACAGATGCCCATGCCGGTGTCGACCAGAAGGTCGACATCGCGGCCGCGCAGATGCCAGATGTTGGCGCGCACGTATTCGTGCACGAACGGCTCGGTCAGCATCGACGTCTTCTCGTCGACGATGCTCTTGCTGAACCAGCCCGGCATCAAGTGTGAGCCCGGCATCACGTGTGAGCCCGGCATCACGTACAAGCCGGCATCAGACGAACGGCTTCCCGACCTTGTATTTTTCCGGCACCAGCCGCTTGAGATAGGCCATGCCGGCCTCGGACAGCTGATTGACATCGGGCTTCATGAAATCGTCGGGCATATGGCGGGTCTTGCCGGCGACGTTCTTCAACGGCACCTTCTTCAGCACCGTTTTGGCGCCGTCATATTGCAGCGCCACCGAGCCGCCACCCTGTTCAGCGACGCTGACCGCAAAAGCGCCGGCATCAAACGCCTCCTGCGCGTCGACAGCGCTGATGGCGCCGATATAGCCGCGCGGCATGTAGCCGAGTGCATCGACGCGGGCCCGCTTGCCGGGCAGGCCTTCGGCCAGCGCGCGCTCAAGTGCGGCCGGCAGGTCGCTGCCCGACAGCTTGACGTTGCCGTGCGCGTCGCGCTCGAGCTTCTCCGGCGGCACCAGGCTTTCGACCAGCGCCTTGCCATCGGCGGTGCTGACACCTTCCGACACGGCGACGATACAGCGCTTGTGGCGGTCGAGCGTGGCGCGCACGTCGTCGATGAAGCCGGCCGCGGAGAATGGGCGCTCCGGCACGTAGACGAGGTGTGGGCCGCTGTCGGGGTCGAGTTGCCAGGCCGCGGCAGCGGCCGTGAGGAAGCCGGCGTGACGGCCCATGACGATGCCGACATAGATGCCGGGCAGAGCGCGGAAATCGAGGTCGACGGACAGGAAGGCGCCAGCGACGAACTCGGCCGCCGAGATGAAGCCCGGCGTGTGATCGTTCTCCTCGAGATCATTGTCGATGGTTTTCGGTGCATGGACGAAAGCGATCGTGCCGCCGGCGGCGTCGGTCAGGATCTGCTGCGTGCCGGACGTGTCATTGCCGCCGATGTAGATGAAGGCGTCGGCGCCGGCCTTCTTCAGCCCGTTCAGGATAACCTCGCAATAGGCGGCGTCCGGCTTGTCGCGAGTCGAGCCGAGGGCCGCACTTGGCGTGCCGGCGATCAGCCGCAGCCGGTCTTCCGGGATGGCGGAGAGGTCAACATAGTTGCCGTCACGAATGCCGCGCACGCCGTGAATGGAGCCGAGCACCTTGGCGCCGGGATGCCGCTTGCGGATCTCCAACGTCGCCCCGACCACTGTCTGGTTGATGACGGCGGTCGGGCCGCCGCCCTGCGCGATAACGAAAGTTCCGGCCATTCCTGACGTCTCCCGAGCGATGAAATTCGCAGGCACATTCGCCTGTCTTTCGCCATCGCGCAACGGGAGAACCAGAGCATGATCCCGAAAAGCATGCCCCCGGCCCGAGGGTGGGAACCGGCTTTCGCCAGAGATCATGCTCGAACAGAAAGAGAAGCGGCCGCACCGGCGGCCGGCAGAGTCACATGACGACGACCGGGTTTTTCTTGGAGACGCGGCTGTAGAGGTCGATGATGTCCTGGTTGATCAGGCGCACGCAGCCCGACGACATCGCCTGGCCGATGCTCCACCATTCGGGCGAACCGTGGATGCGATAGCCGGTGTCCTTGCCATCCTGATAGATATAGAGCGCCCGGGCGCCAAGCGGGTTGGTGAGGCCGCCGGGCTGGCCGGACTGCCATTTCACCAGCTCCGGCTTGCGGGCAATCATTTCGGGCGGCGGCGTCCAGGTCGGCCATTCCCTGCCGTACTGGATGTTGGCGCGGCCGGACCAGCGGAAGCCGTCCTTGCCAATGCCGACTCCGTAGCGGATGGCTTCACCGCCCGGCTGGACGAGATAGAGCATGCGCTCCTGCAGGTGGACGACGATGGTGCCGGGCGCCTCGCCGGTCGTGTCGACGACGATCTGGCGGCGGAATTCCGGCTTGACCTTCAGATAGGGCACTTCCGGCACGTTGAAGCCGCCATCGGTCAGCCCCGCATACATCAGGTCGGGGCTGGTGATGTGCTTGTCAACGCTGATGCTCGGCCGGATCGGCACTGAGCCGGTGACCGTATCGTCGAGATCCAGCATCGGCAGACCGCCGCCCGAGGTCGAGCAGCCGGCAGCGCTGAGCAGAGCCAATGCCCCTGCGCCGGACAGGATGGTGCGACGGGAAAGATGATGATCGGTTTCGATTGCGTCGCCGTTTCGCGGCGGCATCAGACCTTGCGGCAACTCACGCATATACCCAAACCCTACGCTGTCGGCGGGAAGCACGGTCCGGCCGGATGAAACGCATTTTCATCATTCATGGTTGATAAAGCGTGAAGGCCTTGCGCAGCCTGCGTTTGCGCGCTGCCTTGCTGGCGTTCGAGCCGCCGCCCGACCGCCGACCGAAGGGCTGCTGCACAAAAAGGTCTCCGTCAGGCCATATTCCCGGCGCCGGCGCTTCCTACCCCTGCAGGCGGCTACCGAGGGGGATCCATGTGCAAGACCTTAAAAACCGACATCAAGCTTTTTGCCGCGGCCATTGCCGCAGCAGCAATCGTTCTCGGTGCCGATGTCAGCCTGGCCGATATCGTGAACACACTGAGTGGCGCGAACTGACACCGACCTGCCGTTGGCGAAATTAGGAAATCACCCTTTACATTCTCCCGCTGCCAAGGATTTATCCTCTTCTTTACGCTCAAAGGAGACGAGCATGTCCTTCGAAAACTGGGCCGCCTTCACTGCCGCATCGACGATCCTTCTCATCATTCCAGGTCCGACCATCCTTCTGGTCGTGTCCTACGCGCTGGGCCAAGGCTGGCGTACCGCCTTGCCGATGGCGGTCGGCGTGGCGCTCGGCGACTTCACCGCCATGACGCTGTCGATGCTGGGCATCGGCGCGCTGCTGGCCGCTTCGGCGACCGTCTTCACCGTCCTGAAGCTGATCGGCGCCGGCTATCTGATCTATCTCGGCGTGAAATTGTTTCGCGCCGGCGGCGCGCTGAAAGCCGAACCGCGCACCGATGTGGTGTCCTCGGCCAAGATGATGGCGCATGCCTGGCTGGTCACCGCGCTCAACCCGAAAAGCATCACCTTCTTCGTCGCCTTCCTGCCGCAGTTCCTCGACCGGCATGCCGATTTCTGGACGCAGATGCTGATCTTCGAGACGACCTTCCTGGCGCTCGCCTTCGCCAATGCCTTCGGCTATGCGCTGATCGCGGCGCGCGCACGCAACGTCGTGCGCAATCCCAAGGCGATCCGCATCTTCAACCGCACCGGCGGCACGCTGCTGGTCGGCGCCGGCATCGCCACGGTGGCGATGCGTTCGGGCAATTAGGGACAATGGAGAAAATTTCGGCTTCACCATTTGACGCTGAAGCCGAGATTGCCCTGGAAAATGTACCGGTTGGCGAGTCTGTGGCCCATGCTTTAGGATCGCCTTGGGCCGAAGGATCGAGGCTCATCGCAAGCCGATCAAAGGACATTGCATGGCCATCAGGGACGCATTGGATCTAACACTTTCGGGCGCAACGGAGGCGGGGTTCACGCCCTACAGCCAGGCCGTGCGTGAACTACTGTGCTTCATCGGCGATCCCGTCGCCTCCATCGACCGTGCCATATCGGCGGATCCCGGTTTCGTCATGGCGCATGTCTTCAAAGGCTATCTCTTCGGCCTCGCCACCGAGCGTGACGCGACGGCGGTAGCCAGGGCTTGCCACGAGGCGGCGCTGCCGCTCGCCGCGACGCCGCGCGAAGAGGCGCATGTCTTGGCCCTCGGCCACCTCGCCAACGGGCGCTGGCATGACGCCGCCAGGGTTCTCGAGGATATCGCCATCGAGACCCCGCTCGACGCGCTGGCGCTGCAGGTCGGGCACCAGATCGACTTCTTCACAGGCAATGCGCGCATGTTGCGTGACCGCATCGCCCGCGCTTTGCCGTCCTGGCGGAGCGATATGCCCGGTTATCATGGCATTCTCGGCATGCAGGCCTTCGGGCTGGAGGAAATGGGCGACTACACCAGGGCCGAAAAGCTTGGCCGCGCGGCGGTCGAGATCGAGCCGCGCGACGGCTGGGCGCAGCATGCGGTCGCGCATGTCATGGAAATGCAAAGCCGGCAAAGGGACGGCATCGCCTGGATGCGCGCCAATCCCGAGGCCTGGACAAGGGAGAGCTTCCTGCAGGTGCACAATTGGTGGCACCTGGCGCTGTTCCACTACGATCTCGCTGAGACCGACCAGGTGCTGGCGCTCTATGATGGACCGATCTATGGCACGCCATCGGCTATGGCGCTGAACATGGTCGATGCGTCGGCGATCCTGTGGCGGCTGCATCTCGGCGGCATCGATGTCGGTGACCGCTGGACGGCGCTCGCCGCCAATTGGCCCAAGGCCGGCGCCGGCGATTATGCCTTCAACGATGCGCATGCGATGATGGCCTTCGTTGGCGCCGGGCTCGGCACCCCAGCGCGGACCTTGCTCGAGGCGCAGCGCGAGGCGATGCATGGCAGCGGCGACAACGTCGCCTTCACGCGGGATGTCGGCCATCCGCTGACGCTGGCAATCAAGGCATTCGGCGAGGCCAACTACACCGAGACCGTGCAGCTGATACGGCCGATCCGGGCGATCGCCAACCGCTTCGGCGGCAGCCACGCACAGCGCGACGTCATCGACCTGACGCTGATCGAAGCGGCATTGCGGGCCGGCGACGGCGCGCTCGCCAGGGCGCTCACGGCCGAGCGTTCGATGGCGCGGCCGGACAGTCCGCTGTCAGTGCTGCTTTCGCGGCGCGCCGCCGATTTGTCAGAGAATTGACCCGAAGCGGATCTTGTCTTAAAAACTGGCCAAGCCAGATTTTTTCGAGATCCGAAAAAATTAATGGCATGGGAGGAAATCATGTATCTCGGCCTCGATCTCGGGACATCGGGCGTCAAGGCGCTGCTGATCGATGCCGGGCAGACTGTCATCGGCTCCGGTCACGCATCGCTCGACGTGTCGCGGCCGCATCCGGGCTGGTCGGAACAGGATCCGTCTCACTGGATACGCGCTTGCGAAGAAGCAATTGCCGAACTGAAGGCTTCCCACCCAAGCCAGCTCGCCGCGGTGAAGGGCATCGGCCTGTCGGGACAGATGCATGGCGCGACCTTGCTCGATTCCGCCGACGAGGTGCTGCGGCCCTGCATCCTGTGGAACGACACGCGCAGCCATGCCGAGGCGGCGGCGCTGGACGCCGACCCGCGCTTTCGCCAGCTGACCGGCAACATCGTCTTTCCAGGCTTCACCGCGCCGAAACTTGCCTGGGTGAAGAACAACGAGCCCGCGGTCTTCGCCAAGGTCGCAAAAGTGCTGCTGCCCAAGGATTTCCTTCGGCTCTGGCTTTCGGGTGAGTACATTTCGGAAATGTCGGATTCGGCCGGCACCTCCTGGCTCGATGTCGGCAAGCGGCGCTGGAGTGCGGACCTGCTCGCGGCGACATCGCTCGACGAGAAGCAGATGCCGTCGCTGGTCGAGGGCACACAGAAGGCCGGGGCCCTGCGCAGCGAACTGGCCTCGAAATGGGGCATGCAGGCCGGCATCCCGATCGCCGGCGGCGCTGGCGACAATGCGGCTTCGGCATGCGGCATGGGCACGGTCGGTGCAGGCCACGCCTTTGTCTCGCTCGGCACATCGGGTGTGCTGTTTGCCGCCAATGCTTCCTATCTGCCCAACCCGGCAAGCGCCGTCCACACGTTCTGCCATGCGCTTCCGAACACCTGGCATCAGATGGGCGTCATCCTGTCGGCGACCGATTCGCTGAATTGGCTGGCGGAGATCACCGGCAAAGGCGCGGGCGAACTGACCGCCGAGCTCGGCGATATGCTGAAGGCGCCGAGCGGCGTGTCCTTCCTGCCCTATCTGTCGGGCGAGCGCACGCCCTACAATGATGCCGCCATCCGCGGCGCGTTCACCGGATTGGCGCATGAATCGAGCCGCGTGGTGCTGACGCAGGCCGTGCTCGAAGGCGTCGCCTTTGCCTTCCGCGACAGTCTCGAGGCACTCGCCACAGCCGGCACGACCTTGACGCGGGTGACGGCGATCGGCGGCGGTTCGCGGTCGCGCTACTGGCTGAAAGCGATCGCCACCGCGCTTGGCCTGCCCGTCGATATTCCCGCCGATGGCGATTTCGGCGCCGCCTTCGGCGCGGCGCGGCTTGGCCTGCTCGCGGCGACGGGTGCCGATCCCCTCAGCATCTGCACGGCACCCAGGACGGATGCCACGATCGAACCGGATGCGGCACTCGGCAGCGTCTATGCCGATGCCTATCAGCGCTACCGGGCGCTGTATCCGGCGATCAAGGTGGCCACGGCGTGACTGCGTTCTCGCCCACGCCGCGGTCTGCCAGGGCGGCGTTATTGCGCCGGCACCTTGTCGAGAAAGCCAGTGACGTTCTTCAGGCGGCCGTTCTCGATGACGCCGATGTCGGTGCCTTCGATGATGGAGGGAGTGCCTTCCGGGCCAAGGTTCCACGAGAAGCGGATGGTGTCGGCAAAACCGTCCGGCGTGCCCTTCAGCGAGAACCGGAAGCCGGCAAAGCGCTGCTGCACGCCGTCGATCAGCGCCGCGACGCCTGCATGGCCGTCGCCCTGCATCAGCGGATCGCGATAGCTGACGTCTTCGGTGAAGGTCGCCTTGAGCAATTCGACCCGGCGATCCGCGTCGCTCTCGTTCCAGGCGCTGATGTAGCCTTCGGCGATCTTGATGAGGTTGGTCATGGTCTGTCTCCTTCGTTTGACGGTTTTGACATGAGCCTTTTCGACCGGCGGAAGAACGAAACCAATTACGCCTGAGGTAATCAGGGCGAACTATTCGAGAGAGGACAAAGATCATGAGCAGCGGATTTTTCGGCGACATCAAACAGATCAAGTATGAGGGGCCGGATTCGACCAATCCGCTCGCTTACCGGTTCTACAATCCCGACGAGGTGGTGGCCGGCAAGCGGCTGGAAGACCATCTGCGTTTCGCCGTCGCCTACTGGCATTCCTTCGCCTGGCCGGGCGGCGACCCGTTCGGCGGGCAGACCTTCGACCGTCCGTGGTTCCCGAAAGCGGGCGGCGTCGACACGATGGAACTGGCGAAGCTCAAGGCCGATGTCGCCTTCGAAATGTTCTCGCTGCTCGGCGCGCCCTATTTCTGCTTCCACGACGCCGATGTGAGGCCCGAGGGCAAGGACTTTTCCGAAAGTGCGACACGCCTCGACGAGATCGCGGACTATTTCGCCACCAAGATGAAGCAGACCGGCGTCAAGCTCTTGTGGGGCACGGCGAACCTGTTCTCCAATCGCCGCTTCATGTCGGGCGCCGCCACCAATCCCGATCCGGATGTGTTTGCCTATGCGGCGGCGACGGTGAAAAGCTGCATCGACGTCACCAAGCGGCTGAAGGGCGAGAATTACGTGCTGTGGGGTGGCCGCGAGGGCTATGAGACACTGCTCAACACCGACCTTGCCCGCGAGCAGGAACAGGCCGGCCGCTTCCTCAGCTTGGTCGTCGACTACAAGCACAAGATAGGCTTCAAGGGCACGATCCTGATCGAGCCGAAGCCGCAGGAGCCGACCAAGCATCAGTACGACTATGATGTCGCGACGGTCTATGGCTTCCTCAAACGCTTCGGGCTGGAGAAGGAGGTCAAGGTCAACATCGAGCAGGGCCACGCCATCCTGGCCGGCCATTCCTTCGAGCACGAGCTGGCGCTGGCCAATGCGCTCGGCATTTTCGGTTCGATCGACATGAACCGCAACGACTACCAGTCGGGCTGGGATACCGACCAGTTCCCCAACAACGTGCCGGAAATGGCGCTGGCCTATTACCAGGTCCTGCAGGCCGGCGGCTTCAAGACCGGCGGCACCAATTTCGATGCCAAGCTGCGCCGCCAATCGCTCGACCCGCAGGATCTGCTGATCGGCCACATCGGCGGCATGGATTCGTGCGCGCGCGGCCTGAAAGCCGCAGCCCGCATGGTCGAGCACAAGGCGCTGTCCGCACCTCTGGCAGAACGTTACGCCGGCTGGAACACGGCCGAGGGCAAGGCGATGCTTGCCGGCAAGCGCACGCTGGAAGAGATCGCCGAGCGCGTCGTCAAGAAGAAGATCGAGCCACAGCCAAGGTCCGGCCGCCAGGAACTGCTGGAAAACATCGTCAACCGGTACGTGTGAAGCCTGATCTCTGGACCGACATCCACCACCTCTGGCTGAAAGCAGCCGTGGTCGCCTTCTGCTAGTCACGGATCTTTGTTGGCCTGTGCGAGTTCAAGGTGCCGCGCCGCCGAAAAGGCGACGCGGCGGCTGGCAGGAGGAGGAGATGGCAGAGATCGAATCATCGTGCGCCGGGCGCAGGCAACCGACATCCCGGCGTTGAAGCAGGTGCTACAGGAAACATTCCAAGGCACCTGGCTGCCGAACATCACTCAGAAATCGGCGCAGCGCTACGTCGAATTGGATACTGGCGGGCGCTACGTCGACCAGAGCTGGCCGGAATTTGCCGTTGCCGAGATCGATGGCGACGTCGCCGGCCTGATCCATTGGCGCGCGGACTTCATCGAAGCCCTGCACGTCATGGCGTCGCGCCAAGGGCAAGGTGTCGGCCGCAAGCTGCTTTCCCATGCCGAACAGGCGATTGGCGCCGCCGGATTTGCGCAGGCGCGGCTGGAAACCGACACGTTCAACCTGCGCAGCCAGACGCTCTACAAAGCGGTTGGCTATGCCGAGAAAGATCGCTACCCCGACGACGAATGGGACAGCGGCTTCACCACCGTGCTGTTCGAGAAGCGGCTGTAGACGTCTCCGACCTGGCCTGGCCAGACGCGGGAACGACTTTGCGCAAGGCTGGCTCCGACGACACGGTTCTGCCCTCTACCGCCCTTCAATGACCTCGCTCTTGCCTTCAAACTGCCGTCACGTATCTCGTATAAGACTGGCTCGTGGCGGGAAGGAAGAAGGAGGCGAACCGATATGCAGAACGAACGTGAAATCGACGCCCTGCTCTCACCTGGCGAGGCCGGATCGATCATCGACCGGCTGATGGCAATGCCGCATCCGAAAGACGGCACGCAGCGCACAAACGAATGGGATCGCGCGGTTGCCGCGCGACTTGAAACAGTGCTGGCCAAGAGCATGCGCTCGCGCATTGTCCACGAAAGCCGCGATGTCGCTTGAAGGTCCCTGTGGTTTGACGAACGGAGCCTGTTTCGTCATCCTTCGCCGATGGTACGCGCGGTGCTTCTGGACCTTTTGGGTGTCGTCTACAATGGCGACACCCCGATAGCGGGCGCTGTCTCGGCAATCGATCGCCTGCGCAATGCGGGCTTGCCGCTCCGCTTTGTCAGCAACACAACTCGCTCAACACACAAGGCAATCATCGCGCAACTTACCGCCCTCGGCGTCGAGGTTGGAGAAGAGGAATTGCTGACGCCGGCGCATGCCGCCGTCGAATGGCTGCGCAGGCACGGCCTCACACCGCATCTGCTCGTCCATCCCAACCTGGAGCCTGAGTTTTCCGGACTGGACGGCGCAAATGGGCGGGCCGTCATCGTCGGAGATGCAGGCGAAGCCTTCGATCATGCCAGGCTCAACCGGGCGTTCCGCGAGCTGGTGGCCGGCGCCGATTTTGTGGCGCTCGCCACCAATCGCACCTTCAAGGATGCAGACGGTCTGCTTAGCCTGGACACCGGCGCCTTCGTTGCCGCCCTCGAATTCGCCAGTGGCCGAAGCCCTGTCGTGCTCGGCAAGCCGTCACCGGACTTCTTTCTTTCGGCGCTTGCCAATATGAACTGCCCGACCGCCGATGCGGTCATGGTCGGCGACGATGCCGAGAGCGATGTCGCCGGCGCGCTGCGCGCCGGGCTTGGTGCGGCGCTGCTTGTGCGGACAGGCAAGTATCGCCCAAACGACGAAACACGTTTCAATCCGGCGCCCACGGCGGTGGTAGATGACCTCGCCGCCGCGACCGACTGGATACTCACCAACCGCGCCGTACTCTGACTGGCGCCTCGCCAAAAGCCCGTGAAAACGCCCTCGAAAACGCCGCAGCGGACGAAAATCCGGTCCGCCCGGCAATATCGGCCATCGCCACCCTGGTGTCGACCACCAGCCGGCGCGCCGCCCCCAGCCGAAGCCTGAGATAGTAGGCACCCGGCGTCTCGCCGATCGACTTGCGAAAGATGCTTTCCAGTGTCCGCGCCGTCACGCCGGCGCGCTTGGCCACCGCTTCTATGGTCAGCGGCTGGTCGACATGCGATTCCATCAATCGGATGGCTTGCGCCAGCCGTGGATCATAGCCATCGAGCCGGCCGAGCGAGACCAGCGGCTGGGCATCGGTGGCGGCGCGTGCCTGGTCGTAGATGAAGACGCTGGCGACATCGAGCGCCACCGCCATGCCGAGGCGCGTGCGAATGAGATGCAGCATCAGGTCGAAGGTCGGCGACGCGCCGCCTGAGGTGAAGACCGGTCCGTCGATGACATAGCGGTCCGGGCGGACATCGACGCCGGGAAAGGCCGACGAAAAATCCTCCATATCCTCCCAGTGGGTGGTGGCGCTGCGCCCTTCCAGCAGGCCGGCGCGCGCTACCAGCCAGGTACCGGCCTCGACGCCGCCGCAGGCACGCGCCGTCCGTGCCGCCCGGCGCAGGCCTGACAACAGAGCCGACGTTGCGTAGTTCTGTGTGCCGAAGCCGGCGACGACGACAAGCACGTCGGTTGGATCGGCCGCGTCGAAGCGGCCACTGACCGCCACCGGCAGGCCGCACGTGGTGACTGGAGCCTCGCCGGTGACCGAGACCAGCTTGAAATCGAAGAGGGTCTCGCCGGAGATGCGGTTGGCGGCGCGCAAGGGATCGACTGCCGACGCGACGCACATGATCGACGAGCCGGAAAACACCAGCAGCGTCACCTTGAGCGGCAGGCGCTCCGCGCGAAAGATGTCGGATTTTTCGCTTTTTATCATATGCCCTTCGTAAAAGGCAAAACAGTTTCCGGCAAGTCAGGCAATGTTGGTTAGTTCTTATGCATGTCGGTGTCCCAAAACCGGTTGCCACTTTTGGGCGGCATGCATGGTTGTTTCGATTGGGAGGAGAATTCGATGCCGCTCGCGATGAACCGTGAGGTCTTCATTACCTGTGCCGTGACCGGGTCCGGTGGCTCGCAGGACCGCAGCCCGCATGTGCCGCGCTCGCCCAAGCAGATCGCCGATTCGGCCATCGACGCGGCTAAGGCGGGTGCCGCGATCGTGCATTGCCATGTGCGCGACCCCGAAACAGGCAAACCTCGTCGCGACGTGCATCTCTACCGCGAAGTGACAGAGCGCATCCGCGCGGCAAACGTCGACGTCATCCTGAACCTGACCGCCGGCATGGGCGGCGACATGGTGTTCGGCTCGCCCGAAGCACCGCTGCCTTTGAATGAAAAAGGCACCGACATGGGCGGCGCCACCAACCGCATGGAACATGTGCGCCAGTGCCTGCCGGAAATCTGCACGCTCGACTGCGGCACCATGAATTTCGCAGAGGCCGACTATGTCATGACCAACACGCCCGGCATGCTGCGCGCCATGGGAGGCATGATGACGGCGCTCGGCGTCAAGCCGGAGATCGAGGCCTTCGACACCGGTCATCTGTGGTTCGCCAAGCAGCTGGTCGAGGAAAAGGTGCTGAACCCGGATGCCCTAGTGCAGCTCTGCATGGGCGTGCCGTGGGGTGCGCCTGACGATCTCAACACCTTCATGGCCATGGTCAACAATGTGCCGTCGACCTGGAACTGGTCGGCCTTTGCCATCGGCCGCAACCAGATGGCCTATGCAGCCGCAGCGGTGCTTGCCGGCGGCAATGTCCGCGTCGGGCTGGAAGACAATCTCTGGCTCGACAAGGGCGTGCTGGCAACCAATGCACAGCTAGTAGAGCGTGCCGCCAGCATCGTCACCAATCTGGGCGCCAGGATTCTCGGGCCCGAAGAAGTGCGCAAGAAGCTGAACCTGACCAAGCGGGCGCCGATAGCGGCATGAGCATGATCCCGAAAAATGGGAACCGGTTTTCCCGGACAAACGAAACGGTTTGTCCAGAGATCATGCTCAAACAAGAAGACTAATTCGCTGGGAGGTCGGCATGACTACCGTCAAGTTCACCGCGATGAAGGATGGCGACAGGCACGACTACGAGTTCCTGACCGCGCATGAGATCGACTATGCGGCAAAGACCGGCGAGCGGCTGCTCGACGCGCTGGTCCAGCTCGATGAAGGCCTGTCGGGCTACAAGATCACCCGGCTCGGCCATTCGCTGCAGGCGGCGACGCGCGCCTGGCGCGATGGCGCCGACACCGACTGGATCGCCTGCGCGCTGCTGCACGACATCGGCGACATCTACGCGCCCTACAATCACGATGAATATGCCGCTTCGATCCTGAAACCCTTCGTGCGCGAGCAATGCACCTGGGTGGTGGAGAAGCATGGCGACTTCCAGCGGCTCTACTATGCCCATCATCTTGGTGGGAACCGCCACGCCCGCGACCGCTTTGCCGGCCACGCCTATTTCGACGATTGCGATGCGTTTTGCGAACGCTGGGACCAGTCGAGTTTCGACCCCGACTATGACACGCTGCCAATCGAATTCTTCCGGCCGTCCGTGCTCGAAGTCTTTGCCCGCAAGGCCTATGACCCGTCCGTGATCCGCGCCGGCGAGCGCGTGCCCCTCCTCGATTCTGAAACCGCCACCAAGAGAACCGGAGCCTAAGCATGAGCATCATCAACAAGGCGGCCGCCATCGGCGGCGGTGTCATCGGCGCCGGCTGGGTGGCGCGCCTGCTGCTCAACGGCATCGACGTTTCGATCTTCGATCCCGATCCGGAAGCGTCGCGCAAGGTCAACGAAGTGATGAAGGGAGCGCGCCGCGCCTATAAGCAGATGGTGCCCGGCGGCCTGCCGAAAGAGGGCCGGCTGACCTTTGCCAAGACCATCGCCGAGGCGGTCGCCGACGCAGATTTCATCCAGGAAAGCGTGCCGGAACGGCTCGACCTCAAGCACCGCGTGCTGGCCGAGATCGATGCCCACGCACCAGCCAATGCCATTGTCGGCTCCTCGACCTCCGGCATCAAGCCGACCGACATGCAGGTGGCGATGAAGAAGCACCCTGAGCGGCTGGTCGTCGGCCATCCGTTCAACCCGGTCTATCTGCTGCCGCTGGTCGAGATCGTCGGCGGCGAGCAGACCTTTCCCGAAGCGATCGAAGTCGCCAAGGAGATCTACGCCTCGATCGGCATGAAACCTGTCGTCATCCGCAAGGAAATCGAAGCCTTCGTCGGTGACCGCCTGCTCGAAGCGGCATGGCGCGAGGCGCTGTGGCTGATCAAGGACGGCATTTGCACCGTTGAGGAACTCGACGACATCATGCGCTATGGCTTCGGCCTGCGCTGGGCGCAGATGGGCATGTTCCAGGTCTATCGCGTCGCCGGCGGCGAGGCCGGCATGCGCCACTTCATGGCGCAGTTCGGTCCGTGCCTGAAATGGCCGTGGACCAAGCTGATGGACGTGCCAGAGTTCAACGACGAATTGGTCGACCTGATCGCAACGCAGTCGGACGACCAGGCGCATGGGCTGTCGATCCGCGAGCTGGAAAAGATCCGCGACGACAATCTGGTCGCCATCATGGACGCGCTGTCGAAGCAGAACAAAGGCAAAGGCTGGGGCGCTGGCGCCTTGCACAAGGACTATACCAAGCAGTTGGCCAAGCTGGCGGCGAAGAAGCCGACCGCCTCCAGGGCGGCAGAGAAGGCCAAGGCAAGCAAGCCGAAGAAAAAGACCGGCAAGAAGAAGGGCTGACCCCATGGATTTCGGGCTGTCGGAGGAACAGAAACTCATCGTCGAGACGACGCGTGCCTTCGTCGAAAACGAGCTTTATCCGCATGAGCGCGAGGTCGAGCGCACCGGCGTGCTGCGCCGCGAACTCATCGAGGAGATCAAGGTCAAGGCGATCGAAGCCGGCCTGTACGCCGCCAACATGCCGGCGGACGTCGGTGGCGCCGGGCTCGATACGGTGACCTGGCTGCTTTATGAAAAGGAGCTCGGCCGCGCCAACTATGCCCTGCATTGGACCTGCGTGGCGCGGCCGTCCAACATCCTTTTGGCCGGCACGCCGGAGCAGCGCGAAAAATATCTGTTCCCTTGCATCCGTGGCGAGAAATGGGACTGCCTGGCGATGACCGAGCCGGGCGCCGGTTCCGATCTGCGCGGCATGAAGGCGACCGCGGTGCAGGATGGCGACGACTGGGTGCTGAACGGCACCAAGCACTTCATCAGCCATGCCGATCTCGCCGATTTCGCCATCGTCTTCATGGCCTCGGGCGAAGAGGATTCGCCTCGCGGCAAGCGCAAGAAGATCACCGCCTTTTTCGTCGACAAGGGCACCAAGGGCTTTGCCGTGCGCGACGGCTATCGCAACGTCTCGCATCGCGGCTACACCAACGCCATCCTCGAATTCGATGATTGCCGGCTTCCCGCGAGCCAGGTGCTCGGCGAGGTCCATAAGGGATTTGACGTCGCCAATTCCTGGCTCGGCGCCACCCGGCTGCAGGTCGGGGCCACCTGCCTCGGCCGCGCCGAGCGGGCGCTTGGCCATGCCGTCGAGTATGCCGCGCAGCGCCAGCAGTTCGGCCAGCAGATCGGCAAGTTCCAGGGCGTGTCGTTCAAGCTTGCCGACATGGCGACGGAACTGAAGGCGGCTGACCTGATGGTGTTCGAAGCCGGCTGGAAGTACGATCAGGGCACCGTCACCGATCAGGACATGGCCATGGCCAAACTGAAGGCCACCGAAATGCTTGCTTTCGTCGCCGACGAAGCGATCCAGATTCATGGCGGCATGGGGCTGATGGACGACCTGCCGCTGGAGCGTATCTGGCGCGACGCGCGCGTCGAGCGTATCTGGGAAGGCACGTCCGAGATCCAGCGCCACATCATTTCACGGGCGCTGCTGCGCCCGTTTGGAGCCTGAGCATGATCGCGAAAAGTGGTATCCGGTTTTCTCGGACAAACTATCTCGTTTGTCCCGAGATCATGCTCCAACGAGAAAACCATCATGCATAAACTCGAACGTCTCCTGCGGCCGAAGTCGATCGCCGTCTTCGGCGGTGCGCAGGCTGCCGCCGTCGTCGCGCAATCGATCAAGATGGGCTTTGCCGGCGAGATCTGGCCGGTACACCCGAACAAGGACGAGGTGGCCGGCCGCAAGGCCTATCGTTCGGTGGCCGATCTGCCCGGCGCGCCTGATGCCACCTTTGTCGGCGTCAATCGCCACCTGACCATCGAGGTGGTCAAGGCGCTGGCCGAGCGCGGTGCCGGCGGCGCCGTCTGCTTTGCCGCAGGCTTCCTCGAGACCGAAGCCTATGACGACGACGGCGAACGGCTGCAGGCCGAGCTCGTCGCGGCGGCGGGCCAGATGCCGATCATCGGGCCGAATTGCTATGGCCTGATCAATTATGCCGATGGCGCACTGCTGTGGCCCGACCAGCATGGCGGCATCAGGCTGGCCGAGGGCGGCAAGGGCGTCGCCATCATCACCCAGTCGTCCAACATCGCCATCAACATGACGATGCAGAAGCGCGGCCTGCCGATCGCCTTCCTCATGACCGCCGGCAACCAGGCGCAGACCGGCCTGTCCGAAATGGCGCTTGGCCTGATCGAGGACGAGCGGGTCACGTCGCTCGGACTGCATATCGAGGCCTTCGATTCGGTAGCCGGTTTCGAACGGCTGGCGGCCCGGGCGCGCGAGCTGAAGAAGCCGATCATCGCCATGAAAGTCGGACGTTCCGAACAGGCGCGGCAGGCGACAGTCTCGCACACCGCCTCGCTGGCCGGTTCGGACGCGGCCTCGGGAGCCTTCCTGAGGCGGCTCGGCATTGCCCGCGTCGATTCCATCCCCGCCTTCATCGAGGCGCTGAAGCTGCTGCACGTCACTGGTCCGCTGCCCGGTTATCGTCTGTCGTCGATGAGCTGCTCGGGCGGCGAGGCCTCCGTCATGGCCGACAGCGCCGAAGGCCGCTGGGTCAATTTCCCTGACCTGACCGGTTCGCACCGCGCTCATGTCAAATCGACGCTCGGGCCGTTGGTGGCGGTGGCCAACCCGCTCGACTACCACACCTTCATCTGGAACAACGAGCCGGCGATGACCGCCACCTTCACCGCCATGGTGTCGGGCGGTTTCGATCTCAACATGCTGGTGCTGGACTTTCCGCGCCCCGACCGCTGCTCGGACACCGATTGGTGGGCGACGTTGCGTGCCTTCGAATCGGCGCTGAAGACCAACAAAGCGCAAGGCGCCATCGTCTCCTCACTGCCCGAGAACCTGCCGGAAGAATACACGGCCGGACTGATGGCGCGTGGCATGGTGCCGTTGTTCGGCATTTCCGAGGCCATGGACGCCGCCCAGGCGGCAGCCTTCATCGGCTGGGCATGGCGCGAACCGCAGGCGCAGCCGATCGACACGTCCGCCTCCGGTGCGCCCGGTGGCGACCACATCACGCCCGACGAGGCCGAGGCGAAATCGCGGCTGATCAAGGCCGGCCTGCCAGTGCCCAAGGGCGAACGCGCCGCCAATGCCGTCGAGGCGGTGATCTCCTCGATGGCGCTCGGCTTTCCGGTGGCGCTGAAGGCGCTGGGCGTCACCCACAAATCCGAGGTCGGTGCTGTCAGGCTCAACCTCAAGGACGCCGAATCCGTCAGCACGGCAGCGCATGACCTGCTGCCGCTCGGCACCGGCCTCTATGTCGAGCGCATGGTGCGCGACGGCGTCGCCGAACTGATCGTCGGCTTCACCCGTGATCCGATGTTCGGCGCGGTGATGACGCTGGGCACCGGCGGCGTGTTGGTCGAGTTGTTGCGCGACAGCGTCACGCTGATGCTGCCGGCAACCCGCGACGACATCGAGGCAGCGTTGCGCGGCCTCAAACTGTTCCCGCTGCTCGAAGGCTATCGTGGCCGGCCGAAAGCCGATGTCGCCGCGGCCATCGAGGCTATCTCGGGCATTGCCGCCTTCGTGCAGCAGAATGCCGGCGAGATCGAGGAACTCGACATCAACCCGCTGATCGTCTGCACCGAAGGCAAGGGCGCCTGGATCGCCGACGCGCTGCTGGTGCTGGGAGACAAGAAGAATGGCTGACGTCATTTCGACCCGTCGCGAGGGCACCATCCTCGAGGTCACGCTCGACCGGCCCAAGGCCAACGCCATCGACCTCAAGACCTCGCGGCTGATGGGCGAGACGTTCAAGGCATTTCGCGACGATCCGGACCTGCGCGTTGCCATCGTCAAGACCGCCGGCGACAAGTTCTTCTGCGCCGGCTGGGATCTGAAGGCGGCTGCCGGCGGCGATGCGGTCGACGGCGATTATGGCGTCGGCGGCTTTGCCGGCCTGCAGGAGCTGCGCGACCTCAACAAGCCTGTCATCGCTTGCGTCAACGGCATGGCAGTCGGCGGCGGCTTCGAGCTGGCGCTGTCGTGCGATCTGATCTACGCCTCCGATCATTCCTCCTTCGCGCTGCCCGAGATCCGCGCCGGCACGCTGGCCGATGCCGCGACGATCAAGCTGCCGAAGCGCATCCCCTATCACGTGGCCATGGACCTTTTGCTCACCGGCCGGTGGATGGATGTCGCGGAGGCGCATCGCTGGGGTCTGGTCAACGAAGTGCTGCCGAAGGAGAAGCTCGAGGACCGTGTCTGGGAGATCGCCCGGTTGCTCGCCGGCGGCCCGCCGCTGGTGTTTGCCGCAATCAAGGAGACGGCGCGGGTGGCCGAGGCGCTCACCTTCCAGGACGCGATGAACAAGGTAACGCGCCGCCAGTTGCCGACCGTCGATGCCCTCTATGGCTCCGAGGACAATATGGAAGGTTTTCGCGCTTTCGCCGAGAAACGCGAGCCGGTTTGGAAGGGGAAGTAGTGGCGGCCCCATGACCGACTACAAAGCCCTCATCGACGCCGAGACCTGGGCCTTCATCGAGCGGACCAATTCCTATTATCCGCCTGATACGATCGACTACACGATCGCGCAGCAGCGGGAGATCTATGACCGCATGTGCCGCGAATTCTTTGCCGGCTATCCCGAGGGTGTTGCGGTCGAAACCTCTGCCATTGCAACGCCCACCAATGATATCCCGATCCGCATCTACCAAAGCGCGCCGCAGGCAAAGGCGACGGTGCTTTACTTCCATGGCGGCGGCTTCATCCTCGGCGGGCTGGACAGCCATGACGATGTCTGCGCCGAGCTCTGCGGCCGCACCGGCTATGAGGTGGTTTCGGTCGACTACCGGCTGGCGCCGGAGCACCTGCATCCGGCGGCCTTCGACGACGTGATGAGCGCCTTCGAATGGGCCACCGCCAATCGCGACCATCCCATCGTGCTTTGCGGCGACAGCGCCGGCGGCAATCTTGCCGCTGCCGTCAGCCATGCGACACGCGGCCATCAGCGCAAGCCGATCGGGCAGGTGCTGATCTATCCCGGGCTCGGCGGCGACCGCTCGCGCGGCTCTTATGTGACGCATGCCGAGGCGCCGATGCTGACCGTGCGCGACCTGGAATTCTACAAGAACGTCCGCACCGGCGGCGTGGATGGGACCGGTGACATCACGCTGTCGCCGCTCGCCGATGGCGACTTCGCCAATCTGCCGCCGACGGTGCTGATCACTGCCGAGTGCGACCCGCTGTCATCAGACGGCGAAGCCTATCGCGCACGCGTCGCCGCCGCCGGCGGACGGGCATATTGGTTCGAGGAACCTGGGCTGGTGCATGGCTATCTGCGAGCCCGGCACACGGTCGGCCGCGCCCGCGCCAGCTTTACGCGGATCGTCGATGCGGTAGCCGCTTTGGGAACGGGCGAATGGGTCCCCTGAGCGCCGTCATCCATATGCGGCGTATATAATTCAGGCCAAAACCTGCTCTCGAATTCCTATGCGGCCAGCGATTAAGTACTTCCGGGCCGCCGCTCGACGGCGGCCGGAACGACAGACTGGCTTCAAGGACCATGAGAACACATTCAGTCTGGCTGACCTCCAGGGTCAGCCGCAGGGTGCCTACGGAATATTTCGTCCTGGCAAACCTCAGAGAACAAGGCGCGATCATCGGCCGGCTCGCCGGCCATCCGATCGCCGATACGGTCATCGATGCGAGCGGATCCCGATATCGCTATGTCGGCGTTGCAACGCGCGACGCCGATGGGCGTTTCGATGTCGAAGCGCTGCGGGCTGGCGAATGGATCGTCCAACCGGGCCTGGTTTATGCCGCCGACGGCAAGGCCGCTCCATCAAAACCGCTGCTGAGCAGGCGCGACCGCAATCCGTCCTGATTGCATTGCGCTGGGTCCACCTTCGTTCAAAGTCACCATCGCCTCTCGAATTGCCGTCGCAGTTTCAGGACGGACAGGGGTCATTGGCAAGCGGACGTCCGGGCTCAGCCCCAGCGCCAGATGCAGGGCGTACTTGACCGGTACCGGATTGCTCTCCAGCTCGAGCGCCGCGATGAGTGGCCGCAAGCGATGATGGATGGCCCGAGCGGTGTGGTGGTCGTCTTGCCGGCAGGCATCATGCATCTCGACGCACAGTCGCGGGGCGACGTTGGAGACCACGGAGATCGTGCCACGCCCGCCCATCGAGTTGAAGCCGAAAGACGTGGAGTCGTGGCCGGACAGGCAAATGAAACGGCGCCTCAGCACGGCGGGCAGCGAGGACAGGCGGTTCACATCGCCAGTGGCGTCCTTGATGCCGACGATGGTTGGAATCTGCGCCAGGCGCTCGACCGTCTCCTGCGACAGGTCGACACCGGTCCGGGCCGGGACGTTGTAGACGATTATCGGTATCTTGACCTTGCTGGCGACCGCTTCGAAGTGGCGGAATATCCCCTCCTGGCTCGGCCTGTTGTAGTAGGGCGTGACGATGAGGGCAGCGTCGGCCCCGAAAGCCTCGGCGGCTGTCGAAAGAGCAATCGTCGTCTCGGTGCTGTTCGTCCCGGTGCCGGCGATGATCGGCACCCTGCCCGCGGCAATTTTCACGCAGAGCGCGATGATGTCGAGGCGCTCCTCCCACGATAAGGTCGGGGACTCACCGGTGGTGCCGCACGGCACCAGCCCGTTGATCCCTTGTTCGATCTGCCAGCGCAGCAGCGTGGTCAGTTGCTTCAGGTCGACCTCGCCGTCGGTGAATGGCGTTACCAGCGCGGTCATCGCTCCGGTCAGGCGCGTTCGTGCTTGTTCGGGTGTCATGGCAATCAAATTCTCCTTGGTGATTGTTTGAGGACGCCGCCTGTTCGACGTGCGTAAGAAGCAAAGCCGAGAGCACCGCTGCAGCCAGATCGGTATGTTCCGCTTCGGCTATGCAGGCGTTGCCCGGCGTCGCTACAGGCGGGGTTTGAATGGTGCAAAACCATCGCTCGCCGATCCTGCTGAGCGACGAAACCGAGCGCTCCGGTTTCGAGAGGGCGACGAGCAGGAGGACGGCGTCGAGCGTGGCGCCGGCCTCGACCAGGCCGGCAAACCGCCGGCCTTGCTGGGACGATCTGTCGAGCGACAGGCCGCGTGCGGCCTCCCACAGCTGGTGTTCGAGCAGCCTGCCGACATGCGGGAGACGATCGAACAATCCGGCCAGATCGGCAGTGTTGGACGTGTCCATGGTCAGACGTTCCGGAACGGTGAAAGCAGCCGGAAACAGGATCAGTTGAAGAGGGAAAGGCACACGCTTGCCGGGGCGAAGCGTATCGCGCCGGCCTGATGACCGCTTTCCATCGTGGCGAAACGAACAGCCGAGGTCCTGTCGGCGAAAACACCGCCGGTCATGCCTTCTTCGTCGCGCGCGATCCAGTGGCCTTCGCCGTCGCGCCCGACCACGAAACGGTGAAGGGCGTTTCCGTCAGAGGGGATATGAGAACGTTGCATGATAATCTTCTGCTTTGCGATCAGGAAACTTGAGCAGCGATGGTGGCGGCGACCAGCAAGCCGCCGGCGACCAGGAGCCACCATGTCGGAGTGAAGGGCGCGACCAGTCTGACCGGCCTGCGATTGTTGTTGGCAGCACGCCGCGCTTGCTCAAGCTGCGACGCCGGCAGCGGACGATGGGTGGGCAGATAGAGCCCGTCTGAGAGGAACATCGAAGACTTCTTTCTCTCTTAACTGTCGCCACGAGGTGGTGACTGCCTGCAGCGGCTCAGGACCGGCCGCACTCAGAAAGATAAAAGGATCCGCATTTGTATTCGAGGCGGCCGAAAACTGAAAAATATAAAAAAGTCATATGTTTATCGCCTGGGCGTATGTGGGACCCAGGGCTGGAAATCGGATCGCGTTGTCGCCGTTTCACGCCACTGCGGCGGCCGCCCGACCGGCGCTGCGGCCGGAAAAGATGCAGCCGCCGAGGAACGTGCCTTCAAGCGCCGCGTAGCCATGCACACCGCCGCCACCGAAACCTGCGGCCTCGCCAACGGCATAAAGCCCTGCCACCGGCTGGCCGTCGGCACCCAGTACGCGGCTGTCGAGATCGGTCTCCAGGCCGCCCAGCGTCTTGCGGGTCAGGATGTTGAGGCGGACCGCGATCAACGGACCGTTTGCCGGGTCGAGCATCTTGTGCGGCTTGGCCGTGCGGATCAGTTTGTCGCCGAGATAGGCGCGGGCGCCGCGCAGGGCGGTGATCTGCATGTCCTTGGAGAACGGATTGTCGAGCTGCCGGTCGCGGGCGCGGATCTCGCGCTCGACCTTTGCGAGTTCGAGCAGCGGCTCGCCGCCGGCCAGTGCGTTCATACGGGCGACCAGCTTCGGCAGGTCGGCCTCGACGATGAAATCCTCGCCCTTCTCCATAAACGCCTTCACCGGGCCCGGAATGCCCGACGTGGCGCGGCCGAGCACCTGACGCCAGCTCTTGCCGGTCAGGTCGGGGTTCTGTTCGGAGCCCGACAGCGCGAACTCCTTCTGGATGATCTTCCTGGTCAGGATGAACCAGGAATAGTCGAAGCCGGTACTCATGATGTGGTTGAGCGTGCCCAGCGTGTCGAAGCCGGGATAGAGCGGCACCGGCAGGCGCTTGCCCCTGGCATCGAGCCACAGCGATGACGGGCCGGGCAGGATGCGGATCGCATGATCGGTCCAGATCGGCGCCCAGTTCTTGATGCCCTCGACATAGTGCCACATACGGTCGCGATTGATGACGCTGCCGCCGGCCGCTTCGGTGATCGCCAGCATGCGGCCGTCGACATGATCGGGCACGCCCGTGATCATGCGCTTGGGTGCCGCGCCCAGCCGCTGCGGCCAGTTTTCCCGGACAAGCTGGTGATTGGCGCCAATGCCGCCGGAGGCGACAATAACGGCTTGCGCATGAAGCTCGAAATCGCCTGATATGTCGCGCGAGCTCTTGTGGCCACGCTCGACGGTGCTCGGCTGCAGGATGTCGCCACGCACGCCGTCGACGGTGGCGCCCGTGCGGGTCAATTCGTTGACCCTGTGGCGGAATTTGAAGCGGATCAGCCCGCTTTTCTCGGCTTCGCGGACGCGCTGGACGAAGGGTTCAAGCACGCCGGGGCCGGTGCCCCAAGTGACGTGAAAGCGCGGCACCGAATTGCCATGGCCGATGGCATTGCCACCGCCACGCTCGGCCCAACCGACGACGGGGAAGAATTTCAGGCCGCGCTGCATCAGCCATGAGCGCTTCTCGCCGGCGGCGAAGCCGACATAGGCTTCGGCCCATTTGCGCGGCCAGTAATCTTCCGGGCGGTCGAAAGCGGCGGTGCCCAGCCAGTCTTCGAGCGCCAGGTCATGCGAATCGCGGATGCGCATGCGCCGCTGCTCGGGCGAATCGACGAGGAAGAGCCCGCCGAACGACCAGAACGCCTGGCCGCCGAGCGACTGTTCCGGCTCCTGGTCGACGATGACGGTTCTCTTGCCGGCCTCGGCAAGCTCGGCGGCGGCGACCAGCCCGGCAAGGCCAGCGCCGACAATGATCACGTCCGCATCGTCAGCCATCTTTCCCCTCCCCATTTGCCGGCTAAAGCAATTCCAGCGTGAACGGTTTTCCCTCCGGAATTGCGTCGAACAAAGGGCTGGCTAGACGGCTTCCCAACCTTCCTTGCCGCCAGCGCGGAAGATGGCGTCGATGACCTTCTGGTTGAGCACGGATTCCTCCAGAGTGAAGACCCGCTCCTTGCCACCCTGTGCGGCCCGAGCGAAGGTCTCGACCTCCAGCCGGTACTGCTGGGTGCCGGGAAAGCGGAATACCTGCGCCTCCGTGTGGTTCTGGTTGTGCAGTTCGACGCGGTGATGGTCGTAGAGCCCGGCGTTGAAGGGCGAAAACACCTCGATGAACCCCTTCTCGCCATGGAACACCATGACCTGGCGCGCCGCCATCTGCGTCGACAGGTAGAAGGACAGCTCGAAGTCGCCGAAATCGGCGCGGATCGAGGAATAGATGTCGGTGCCGAATGTCTTGTCGCGCTCTATCGTCGCCTGGACGCGCAGCGGCTCCTTGCCGGTGGAAAAGCGCGTCGAGACGGTCGGGTAGACGCCGATGTCGGGCAGCGCGCCGCCGCCGAGATCGAGCTTGTTGCGCATGTTGTCGGGGTCGACATTGTAATAGGAGAAGGCGCCCTGGACGTGGCGCAGGCGGCCGATCGCGCCGCTGGCGATGAGATCGCGCACCTTGATCCATTGCGGGTGGTAGATGACCATGAAGGCCTCGCAGACCAGCACCTTCTTGGCATCGCGCAGCTTGATTAGCGGCAGGATGTCCTTGGCGTCGAGCGCCAGCGGCTTTTCGACCAGCACGTGCTTGCCGGCCTCGATCGCCTTGGCCGTCCATTCGACGTGTTGGGAGGTCGGCAGCGGGATGTAGACGCCGTCGACCTCGCTGGAGGCGAGCAGGTCCTCATAGGAGCCGAATGCATGGCGCGCGCCGAAGCGCTCAGCCAAGGCCTTGGCCTTCGACAGGTCGCGGCTGGCGATCGCCGACAGAACACCGTTCTCCGCGTCGACCATTGCCGGCAACAACTGCTCGCGGCCGATCTTGGCCGTCGACAACACACCCCATCGAAACATCAGGCTTCTCCATAGCGATTGCAGGCGACGAGGTTTGCCCGAAATCTCAGGAAAAGCCAATGACCAGGACTGCCTGGATCAGCCCCGTTTGCCCGTCAGCGTCATGTCGAAGGCGACGATGTTGGAATAGATAGGCGTGCCGACATCCATGCCGTAGCGTGACCTGAGCACCTTGCCGGTGACATGGAATTTTATCGTGCCGGCCTTGAGGTCGCCAAGCTGGGCCGTGAATTCTTCCGGAAACGTCTTGCCGCGCGCCGTCAGGCGGCCGCTGACGAGGGCCGTGGTGTCGCTGGTGCGGGTCACGCTGGTCGAGCGGAACTGGATCTCAGGGCTGTCGGCGGCATCGAACACCGCGTCCGAGCGCAGGAAGGCATCGATGCGGCCCTGGCCGGTACCGACGCTTTCGGGAAATATGGTGAAATTGACCTGCGAGCGGGCGACGTCGCTGTTGTCGATGCGGATCGAGCCTTTGAAGCGGCCGAAGGCGCCATCGAGGCCGCCGCCACCGACCTTGCCGATGGAAAAGTGGATCGAGGAGTTGGCCGGGCTGATCGCGTAACTGCCGGCGGCATCACCAAGCGCGATTGCCGCTGAAGCCGGCATGGCAAAGCAAACGGCGACCGCCGCAAATCCGAGGATACGCGTGTACATTGAGGTGTTCCTTGTTGTAGGCAGCGCATTTCCTGCGCGCCCTCACCCAATGAACGAATGACCCGGCCGCTCTATTCCGCACTGTCCTCTGACGAAGGCGTGATCATGCGTGTGAGCACGCCATCCTTGAGCTGGAAATGATGACGCAGCGCCGCCGCGACATGCAGCACGACCAGGGCCATGCCGGCATAGGCGAGATACCAATGCGCTGACGCCCAGAAGCTTTCGGCCGCATCCGATTCGGCCAGCGGCAGGTTCGGCATGAGGAAAAGGTTGAACGGCAGGCTGGGGATCTCCAGCATCGACACCGACACCAGCGCCCAGCCGGACAAGGGCAGGGCCAGTTGAAACGCGTAGAGCGCAATGTGAGCGAGTGGCGCGGCCCGCCGCTCCAAGGTTCCAACCGAGCGCGGCAGCGCCGGCGCCGCATTGCCGAAGCGCCAGGCGATGCGCAGGATCACCAATCCGAGCAGCAGAAAGCCGAAGGATTTGTGCAGCTGGATCAGTTCGAAGGCAGTGCGCTGGCTGGCCAGCCGCACCATGATGAAGCCGAGCCCGAACTGGCCGATGAAGATCAGCGCAATAAGCCAGTGAAGAATGATCGCACCCCAGCCATACCGGGTCGTGCTGTTGGTAATCGATGCCTGCATGGGACGTGAACGAATGCCGGGGGGACTTTCTTCCTTCGCTTCACCCTGCGCCCTACGAGATCCCCCGCTTCGCAAAAGCCGCCTTGCGGCAGTTGCTGCGCGACCCTCCCAACAAGGGCGAGGGTGAAGTTATCCGCTCACCTTGAAAAAATCGACGAAGGCGCGCAGCGCCGGCCGCATCTGGCGGCGGCTGGGATAGTAGACGAAGAACCCATCGAAAGGCGGGCACCAGTCCTCCAGCACGCGGATCAGTCGGCCGTCGGCGAGCGGCGTGGCGACATAATCCTCGAAGACAAAGGCTAGCCCGGCACCATCGACGGCCGTTTGGGCGATCAGATGGTCCTCATCGAGGACAAGCGGTCCCTGCACGGCCATCTCGATCGCCTCGCCGCCCTTCTCGAACTCCCACCGGTAGAGGATGCCACTGGAGAAGCGGAAGCGGATGCAGCGATGACCGGCAAGCTCACGCGGGTGGTGTGGCCTGGGCATGGTTTTGAAATAAGACGGCGCGCCGACCACCGCGCCACGAATGTCCGGCCCGATGCGCACCGCGATCATGTCGCGCTGCAAGCTCTCACCAAGTCGCACACCGGCGTCGAAACCACCTTCGACGACATCGGTGAAACGATCCTCGATGACGATCTCCAACACGATGTCGGGATAGACCGCCGCGAACGCACCGAGCCGTGGCGTCAACACCAGATGGGCGGCGGTGCGCGGTACGCTGAGCCGAAGATTGCCGGCCGGCCGGTCGCGCGCCTCGACCGCCGTCTCCAGTGCAAGGTCGATCTCGGAAAGTGCCGGCCGCAACCGTTCAAGCAGCTGCGCGCCCTCCTCGGTCGGGGCGACGCTGCGGGTGCTGCGGGCCAGAAGACGAACGCCCAGCCTCGCCTCCAGGCTGGACACCGCATGGCTGACCGCCGAAGGCGCGATGCCAAGTTCGCGGGCGGCCCCGCGAAAGCTGGCGCATCGGGCGACGGTGGCCAACACCACGAGTTGGGAGAGGTTCGTTCGATTCATTGATCTATTTCTTGGAACAAGCCGTGCAAAAGAGAGACGATTATCGAACGGAAAGCAAGGCGCTATCTCCCCATGCATGTCGCCCAAAAGCGCGCAGCGGTTTTGGGGGCAACGACATGCTTAAGACTTAAAGCGCGTTGTCGACGCGTTAAGCATCGCAACAAGGAGACGCGTGATGCAAACCCGCAAGCTAGGAACTGAATTGAACGTCTATCCCGTCGGCCTCGGCTGCATGGGCATGAGTTTTGTCTATGGCGGCCAGGCGGAGGCCGAGGCGATCGCCACCCTGCACCGCGCCGTCGAGATCGGCGTCAACTTCTTCGATACGGCGGAAGTCTATGGCCCCTACGAGAACGAGATCCTGCTCGGCAAGGCGCTGAAGTCGGTTCGTGACAAGGTGACCATCGCCACCAAATTCGGCTTCAAGATTTTGGAGGAAGGCACCGGCATCGACCGCATAGCCGGCGTCGACAGCCGCCCCGAACATGTCAAGGCGGTCGCCGAGGCGTCGCTGAAGCGGCTTGGCACCGATGTCATCGACCTCTACTACCAGCATCGCGTCGATCCCAACGTGCCGATCGAGGACACGGTCGGCGCCATGGCCGAACTGGTGCGCGAAGGCAAGGTGCGGGCGCTCGGCCTGTCGGAGGCGAGTGCGGCAACCATCCGCCGGGCGCATGCCGTGCATCCGATGTCGGCCGTGCAAAGCGAATACTCGCTGTGGAGCCGTGATCCGGAGGACGAGGTGCTCGCCGTCTGCCGCGAACTCGGCATCGGCTTCGTCCCCTACAGCCCGCTCGGCCGTGGTCTGTTGACCGGCACGATCGCCAAGCCCGAGACTTTGAGCGACGACGACTGGCGCCGTGGCCAGCCGCGCTTCCAGGCCGACGCCATGGCGGCCAACGCCGCTGTCATCGCCACGCTGGAGAAAATGGCGGCTGAAAAGGGCGTGACCTCGGCGCAGCTGGCGCTGGCGTGGGTGCTGCACCAGGGCGATTTCATCGTGCCGATCCCCGGCGCGCGGAAAATCCGCCATCTGGAACAGAACACGGCGGCGGCCGGGATCGAGCTGAGCGCGGCCGAAGTGCAAACGATCGGCGAGGCGCTGTCGCCGGATAAGGTGACCGGCAAGCGCTACACCGAGGAGTTGCTGGCGCTTGTGAATGGGTGAGCTTAGTCACCGCCGGATAGTTGAAAGGGGGCGCTGCGGCGCCTCCTTTTTGCACCGCGTGGAGGTGCGAGACGTTGGCGCGAAACACCCCCTCTGTCCCGCCGACATCACCAAGGATAGACAGTGATCTCCGGCCAGCAGGCCCTCGCACGCGCGCCCTTGGCCTCATGCGTCTGGCGGTTGTCCATCATCCGGTTCGGTGTGATGCGAAACGAGAAGATGTCGTCGAGGCCAAACGGCGCCACGAGGTCAAGCTGCCCATCCGCGTCGAAACGGACGCCGACCGCGTCGGTTTTGGAGGCGAAGTGGCGGACCGAGTCGCTGGAACTCGTGTAGCGCGGGCACGGCTGTCCGAACTTCAGAGGATACCAGAGATGGACACGGGCCTGGTTGCGCACCTCGACCGGCAGCGGCAGCCCGGCGAAGACCGGAGCGGCAGCGGCGATCACGCCATCCTCAGCCTCATAGGAGAGGTCGCTGTCATCGAAGTAGAACAGGTCGACATCCCTGATGCCGTAACCCGACGGCTTGCCGGTAAGCTCGTTCCAGACGGTGTTGTAGAGCGCGCCGGAGACCAGCAGCCAGTCGGGCAAGGCAAGACGCCGCGCCCGACCCAGAGCATCACTCAGCAACGCATCTCTCGACACAATGTCCAGAAACGCCGCGCGTTGTGCCTCGAACGGGAGCCCGGAATAGCGCAAATGGTCCATCGCCCTTTGGAGGGCGATTCGCCACTTGCCTGCAATCCCTTAGCTCATTGCGCTGTCATTGGCGCTTGTACATCACGTCAGTCCGGATGACATATTTGCACCCCGAAAGCACCTCGTCGCCGCGATGCTCGATCGGGTGATAGAAGGCCAACGCCATGCCTTTCCTGGGTTTCACCACGAGGTTCGTGCCGTCATAGCCCGGCATCTCGCCCCGAAACGAAGTCCCGCCGCCATCAAATCCATCCGAGAGATAGATCATGAAGGTGAACTGGCTGCGCTCCGACGCATTGCGCTCGAAATAGCCGTCATTGTGCCAATCGAACTTCTGGCCGGGTCCGTATCTGTAGAATCGGAAACGCTCGTTCAGTCCCGTCAGCCGCCAGTCGCCAAGGCCGCGATAGAGCAGTGGGCGCGCCCGCGCAAAGAGCAGATCCGCAAGGTCCTCGTCGTCAAAGACAACCCGGTCGTTGTTGCGAAGCTCCTTCACGACGGTCGCACCGCCGGCGCTGTTCACCCTGGCTGCCTCGAAACCGCGCCGTTCGCTGTCAGCGATCAGGTCCGCGCATTCCTGATCATCCAGGAAGCCGTCGATCGTCCCGATATGCGTTGCCAGCCAAGTGGTGGAAAGCTCGTTGGTGTGAGCCATCATGGCATCCGTTCTAGGTCCTGAGCACGCCACCCGTCTGCTTGCAGACATTCTCGATGATGCGCTTGGCCAGGGCTTCGAAATCCTCGTCGGTCAGCGTCTTTTCGACCGGCTGGATCGACACCTCGATGGCGATCGACTTCTTGCCTTCGCCGAGTGATGCACCTTCGAAAATATCGAAGACCGAGACAGCGGTGATCAGCTTCTTGTCGGCGGCGAGTGCCGCGCGCACCAGCGTGCCGGCTTCGACCGTCCTGTCGACGACGAAAGCGAAATCGCGCTTGACCGCCTGGAAGGCGGACAGTTCGAGCTTCGGCTTGGTTTTGGTCGGCTTGGCCTTCGGCTCGGGCACGGCGTCGACGAACACTTCGAAGCCGCAGAGCGGACCGGAGACATCGAGCCCTTCCAGCGTCTTGGGATGGAACTCGCCGAAGGTGCCGAGCACGGTCTTCGGCCCGAGCTTGATCGTGCCGGAGCGGCCAGGGTGATACCAGGCCGGTCCGCCGGCCTCGACCTGCAATCGGTCGACCGGCGCGCCGCAGCCTTCGAGCGCGGCGATCGCATCGGCCTTGGCATCGAATACGCCGACCGCGCCTGAATTGCCGGCCCAGTTGCGACCGGAGCCATCGAGCTTGGCGGTGCCGCGCCGGACGCCGGCAGCAACGCGCCGCTGCTGGTCGGCGCCGTCGCCCTCATAGGTGCCCGACACTTCGAACAAAGCGACGTCGCCGATGCCCCTGTCGGCGTTGCGCTGGGCAGCGGCGATCAGCCCCGGCAGCAGCGACGGCCGCATGTCGGACATGTCGGCAGCGATCGGGTTGGCAAGCTTCAGTGCCGTCTGGCCGCCGCCGAACAGTTCGGCGTGCCTGGCCGGAATGAACGACCAGGTGACCGCCTCCATCATCCCGCGCACGGCAAGCGCGCGCTTGGCCGTGCGGGTGCGGACCTGCAGCGTGGTGAGGATCCTCGCATTGACAGCGTGATGCGCGCCAAGCGGCTGCGGCGCGATGTTGTCGACGCCGTGGATGCGCATGACCTCTTCGACCAGGTCGGCCTTGCCATCGACATCGGGGCGCCAGGACGGCACGGCGACGTCGACAACATCGCCCGAGCCCTGCGCCTCGAAGCCGAGGCGCGACAGGATATCAAGGCTTTCCGCCCTTGGCACCTCGATGCCCGTCAGCCGCTTCACTTCCGACAGCGGGAAGGAAACGATCTTGGGTTGGTAGCCGGCATAGCCGGTCACTTCGATCTCGGTCGGCGTGCCGCCGCAGAAATCGAGCACCAGCCTGGTCGCCAGCACGACGCCGGGCACCATGAATTCAGGGTCGACGCCGCGCTCGAAGCGGTAGCGCGCGTCGGTGATGATGCCGAGCGTGCGGCCGGTGCGGGCGGTGGTGATCGGATCCCAGAGAGCCGATTCGATCAGCACGTCCGACGTGTTTTCGTCGCAGCCCGAATGCTCGCCGCCCATGATGCCGGCGATCGACTCGACGCCATCCTCATCGGCAATGACGCACATCTCCGGCGTCAGCGTGTATTCGCGGCCGTCGAGTGCCTGCACCTTTTCGCCATCGCGCGCGCGCCGCACGGTCAAGTTGCCGGCAACCTTCCTGGCGTCGAACACATGCAGCGGCCGGCCGCGGTCGAAGGTGACATAGTTGGTGATGTCGACCAGCGCACTGATCGGCCGCAGCCCAATGGCGATCAACCGCTGCTGCAGCCATTTCGGTGATGGGCCGTTCTTGACGCCACGCACCAGCCGCAGCGCGAAACCAGGGCAGAGCTCTGGTGCTTCGATCGTGACCTTGACCGGCGTCTCGCCCTTGCCCGGGATCGCGTCGATCGCAGTGCTCTTCAACGTGCCAAGCCCGCTCGCCGCCAGGTCCCTGGCGATGCCGTAGACGCTGGTCGCGTCCGGCCGGTTGGGCGTCAGGTTGATCTCGATGACCGGATCGTCGAGATGCGCATAGGCAGCAAAGCTGGTGCCGACAGGCGCATCTTCAGGCAGGTCAATGATGCCGTTGTGCTCGTCGGAAAGCTCCAACTCGCGCTCCGAACACATCATGCCGTGGCTTTCGACGCCCCTGATCTTACCGACCGTCAGCGTCACGTCGATGCCGGGCACATAGGCGCCGGGCGCGGCAAAGGCGCCGATCAGGCCCGCGCGGGCGTTCGGCGCGCCGCAGACGACTTGCACCGGTGGCTTGCCGTCGCCTGTGTCGACAGAGAGCACGCGCAGCCGGTCGGCATCGGGATGCTGCACCGCCGTCAACACCTTGGCGATGACGAACGGTTTCAGGCTCGACTTGTCGTCGACATGCTCGACTTCGAGGCCGATCGAGGTCAGCCGCTCGACGATCTCGTCGAGGGTGGCGTCGGTCTCGAGGTGGTCCTTGAGCCAGGAGAGGGTGAATTTCATGGGACTGTTCCGTCTGGTCTTTTGACGCTTGTTTTCAGATGTCTCGGCAGATCGTCGGATATTTGCAGGAAGGGAAGCTTCTCGCTGACATAGGCATGCAGCGTCGGCGGGAAATCGGCCGGCATGTCCATGGCGCCGAGCGTGAAATAGATGACGTCCTCCAGCCGCTCGTCGACATAGGCGATCGGCGAGCCGCAGACGCCGCAGAACGAGCGCGTCACCGGCCCGTTCTCATACATCTTCAGTGCCTTGCCGGTGAACGCCACCTGACCGACCAGGAAGCCGACAAAGGCCGATACCGGCGCACCGCTCGCCCGCCGGCAATCGCCGCAATGGCAATAGCTGACGTGGTGCGGTCCGGCCGAGGCCTCGAACCGCACGGCGCCGCAGCGGCAGCCGCCGGCGTGGGCGGCTGTCATGCGCTCAAGCCTCCGAACAGCGTCGGCATGTCGAGCGGCCTGAATCCGTAATGCGACAGCCAGCGCACGTCGGCATCGAAGAAGGCGCGCAGGTCCGGCATGCCGTATTTCAGCATGGCGATGCGGTCGATGCCCATGCCCCAGGCAAAGCCCTGGTATTCGTCCGGGTCGAGCCCGCCATGGCGCAGCACATTGGGATGCACCATGCCGCAGCCGAGGATCTCCATCCAGTCGGAGCCTTCGCCGAAGCGCACTTCGCCGGGCCGCGAACGGTCGCACTGGATGTCGACCTCGAGGCTCGGTTCGGTGAACGGGAAGAAGGACGGCCGGAACCGCATCTTGACCGAGGGCACTTCGAAGAAGGCCTTGCAGAACTCCTCCAGCACCCACTTCATGTTGGCGACGTTGGCCGTCTTGTCGATCACCAGCCCCTCGACCTGATGGAACATCGGCGAGTGGGTGGCGTCCGAATCCTGCCGGTAGGTCTTGCCCGGAATGACGATGCGGATCGGCGGCTTTTTCGTCTCCATCGTGCGGATCTGCACCGGCGAGGTGTGGGTGCGCAAAAGCTTGCGATCGCCCTTCTCGTCCGGCTGGAAGAAGAAGGTGTCGTGCATCTCGCGCGCCGGATGACCTTCCGGAAAATTCAGCGCGGTGAAATTGTAATAGTCGGTCTCGATGTCCGGGCCCTCGGCGATCGAGAAGCCGAGGTCGCCGAAGATCGCCGCGATCTCGTCGATGACCTGGCTGATCGGATGGATGCGGCCGCGCTCGGCCGGCGACTGCCGTACGGGCAGCGTCACGTCGACCTTTTCGGCGGCCAGGCGGGCGGTGATCGCCACATCCTTCAGCTCGGCCCGACGCAGCGAGAGTGCATCAGTGACGCGGTTCTTGAGGCCGTTGATAACAGGGCCCTTGAGCTGGCGCTCCTCGGCGCTCATCGCGCCAAGCGTCTTCAGCATCTCGGAAACCGAGCCCTTCTTGCCCAGCGCCGAAACGCGTACTGCCTCGATCGAGGCCTCGTCCGCGGCCGATGCGATATCAGCCATCAGGGAATTTTCGAGAGTTTCCATGTCACTCATGTTCCAGACCCGACAAAAGGCATAAGAAAAACCCGCGCCAGCCGTGCCAGCGCGGGTTCCCCAAATCAGAATTTCGAATGCTTGGGAAGCGCTGGCTTAGGCGACAGCGCTTTCAAAAGCGTTCGGCGTGGTGTTCTTCAGATATTCGAGCGCAACCTTGGCCTTGGCCACGAGTGCGGCGAAAGCCTGCGGCTCATGGATGGCCATGTCCGACAGGATCTTGCGATCGATCTCGATGCCGGCCTTGTTGAGGCCGTCGATGAAGCGGCCATAGGTCAGGCCGTGCTCATGGGTCGCGGCGTTGATGCGCTGGATCCACAGGGCGCGGAACGAGCGCTTGCGGTTCTTGCGGTCGCGGTAAGCGTACTGCAGCGACTTTTCCACCGCCTGCTTGGCGATGCGGATGGTGTTCTTGCGGCGGCCGTAGAAGCCTTTGGCGGCTTTCAGGACCTTCTTGTGCTTGGCGTGCGAGGTGACGCCTCTCTTTACGCGTGCCATGTCATGATCTCCTTAAAAGCAATTCCAGGAAAAGTGCCTAGCGGTTTTCCGTTCGGAATTGCGTAAAACAAATGCGTGTCCGGACCGAATGCCTTAGAGGCCGTTCGGCAGAAAATTCTTGATGACCTTCTTGCCATCCGGTTCAGCCAGAACCATCGTGCCGCGGGCATTTCGAATGAACTTATTGGAACGCTTGATCATGCCGTGACGCTTGCCGGCTGCAGCCGACAGGACTTTACCCGTACCTGTGATCTTGAACCGCTTTTTGGCGGCGGACTTGGTCTTCATCTTGGGCATTTTGCTACTCCGTTTCTATGAGGTCGCTGTCCGTGCCTCTGGCACGCAGCACCTCTTGTTTTGTTCGCTTCAGGCCGACCAAAGCCCGAAAAGCAAATGAAACCGCCACGGCATGCCCTGCCGGGCGGTTTTTTGGAACGCGGTCCTATACGTCAAAGCAGGCGGCTGTGCAACACCCACTGCGCCGCTCGTTCGCGGAATGCTCCGCCCTCGATCAGGGAAGTGTGAACCAGACCGGCAGCATGCCCGACTGCTGGGCGCCGTCGATCAGTTCGAAGGCCGGCAGCGCCATCAGGAACACCAGGCCATCGAGCAGCGTGGTCAACAGCAGGCGCGGCTTGAAGCTGCCCGTATCGCCCTCCTGGTAGAGGGAAAGGTTCGGAAAGAAGCGCGGCACCCTCGCCAGATAGGCCTGATAGGGCGCACCAAGCGCTTCCTTGAGGAATTTCTCCTCCCGCAGGATGACGATATGGAAGGCACCCGCGCACAGCACAGCAAAGAGAATGATGCCGGAGAACGAACCGATCTGCGCGCCGACGCCGGCCGCGGCCACGGTCGAGAACACATAGAGCGGATTGCGGGTCATCGAATAGGGTCCGCCCGTCACAACTTCGGAAGATTTGCGCCCGCCTATATAGAGCGTCGACCAAAGGCGGCCGACGATGCCGAGAAAAATCAGCAGCACGCCGAACATCTCGATCGTCTCATGCATCGCGGTATCGGGCGGGAAGGTCGATTGGCCAAACAGCAGTGCGGCGAACAACACGACCACGAGCACGGCAAGCACTATTCTGCGCGTGCGCTGGTAGTTACCCAGCCCGTATTTGAGTTCTTTGTCCAAGGGAGGAATCCGATCGTCGAGGAGCCTAATGCATGTCGCCCAAAAGTGGCCCCGGTTTTGGGAAGACGACATACATGAAAACAGAGCCAGCGATCGCAGCTGTGGCCAGGAAGCAGGCGTCCCGCCGATCGCCGGGACGCCCTGTACTACAATTCAGGCGGATTTAGAGCGCGGTGACCAAGCCTGACGTCATCGTGATCTCGATGTGTTGACGTTCAGGTGATGCCGGCCTGCAAACGGCGCCTGACCACAATCTCACTGCACCCCTAGCGCGGCGCCAGCACCATCATCATCTGGCGGCCTTCGAGCTTCGGTTCCGCTTCGACCTTGGCAATGGTCGCCACTTCCTCGCGAACCTTGTTCAAAAGCTGCATGCCGAGTTCCATATGCGCCATCTCGCGGCCACGGAAACGCAAAGTCAGCTTGACCTTGTCGCCCTCCTCGAAGAAGCGGCGAACCGCCTTCATCTTGGTCTCGTAGTCATGGCTGTCGATGTTGGGGCGCATCTTGATCTCCTTGATCTCGATGACCTTCTGGTTCTTGCGCGCCTCGGCCGCCTTCTTCTGGTTGGCGTATTTCAACTTGCCGAGATCGAGGATTTTTACGACGGGGGGCACCGCATTGGGCGATATCTCGACGAGATCGAGCCCAGCCTCTTCGGCGAGCAGCAATGCGTCGTTGATTGAAACATCGCCGCGGTTCTGGCCTTCGGCGTCGATAAGCTGGACCCGGGGAACCCGGATGTCACGGTTGGAGCGCGGGCCATCCTTGGTCGGCGCCGCTGCTTTGAAAGGTCTGCGAATGGTCGTGGTCTCCTTGGCCGTTTCGTTCAGGGTTTGCGGATATTGATGCGTGGACGCGCCAATGTGGTAAGCGCGCGGGCGAAGTCAATAGCACAGCATTGACAGGAAATCACCCTGATCACTGCCCTGCACCAAACAAAGAACCATCGCGAGCACTTTTCGCCACGCCACTGGCTGTGCCACAAGACGCCGTGCGCCAAAAGACGGGCGTGAGGAAGAAATCATGACCGACACGCCTCCTGTCTTTCTGGATGTCGACGGATCGAGCATCGCGGTGCGCCATACGACAGGTGCCGCGCCCGGCATCGTCTGGCTCGGCGGCTACAAGTCCGACATGCTGGGCACGAAGGCGCAGACGCTGTCGGACTGGACGGCAAGAGAAGGCCGCGCCTTCCTGCGCCACGACTATTCCGGTCATGGCGAATCCGGTGGCGCCTTTGCGGACGGCACCATTTCGAAATGGCTTTCGCAGAGCCTCGCCGTGTTCCGGCATTTCACCCAGGGCAAGCAGATCCTGGTCGGCTCCTCGATGGGCGCCTGGATTGCGCTGCGCATGGTGCAGGAATTGCGCAAGGCGGGCGACAGCAATGTCGCGGGTCTGGTGCTGCTGGCGCCGGCGCCCGATTTTACCGCTGAGCTGGTCGAGCCGGCGCTGACCAAGGCGCAGAAACGCGCGCTCGCCGAAAAAGGCTTCTTCGAGGAGCCGTCGGACTATTCCGCCGAGCCTTACATCTACACAAGCGCGCTGATCGAGGATGGACGCAACAACCTGGTGATGACAGGCCCGATCGACACGCATTGCCCGGTGCACATATTGCAGGGGCTGGCCGATGCGGACGTGCCGGCAAGCCACGCGCTGAAGCTGGTCAGCCGGCTGCCGTCCGACGACGTGACCCTGTCGCTGATCCCCGAGGGCGACCACCGCCTGTCGCGTCCCCAGGATCTCGACATGTTGGTGCGGGCAGTCGACGCCATGGCGCAGAGGGGAAACTGATGCGCCTTTCCATTCCGATATCCGCTTTTGTCGCGGCAATCGTCGGCTTCGGCGGCACGCTGGCCATCGTCATCGCCGCCGCCAAGGCGGTCGGCGCGACACAGATCGAGACCGCGAGCTGGGTGACGGCGATCTGCCTGGCGATGGCAATCGAATGCCTGTGGCTGTCCTGGCGCACGAAGATGCCGGTCATCACCGCCTGGTCGACACCGGGCCTGGCGCTGATCGCCGCGTCGAGCAGCTTCTCGATGGGCGAAGCGGTCGGCGCCTTCATCGTCACCGGCATCCTCTTGATCGCCACCGGCCTGTTCGGACCGCTGACACGGCTGATCGCCAGGATCCCGCCGTCGGTGGCATCGGGCATGCTGGCCGGCATCCTCGTCAGCTTCGCCATCAACGCGATTAAGGCCATCCCCGCCGATCCCTGGCTGATCCTGCCGCTGATCGCGGCCTTCTTCGTCATTCGCCTGTTCAATCCGGCGGTGTCGGTGCTGGTGGTGCTGATCGGCGGCGGCCTCGCCGCTTTCTTGACCGGCCGCGTCGGCGGCTTGCCGACACCGGAACTGTCGACGCTGACGCTGATCGCGCCGCACTTCAGCGTCGCCGCGACCATCGGCCTGGCGCTGCCGCTGTACCTCGTCACCATGGCTTCCCAAAACCTGTCCGGCCTCGCCGTGCTGCGCGCCGCCGGCTATCACCCGGAGCCCGGCCCGCTGATCGGCGTCACCGGCCTGTTTTCGCTGCTGTCGGCGCCGTTTGGCGGCTCGACCACCAATCTGGCTGCGATCTCGGCGGCGATCTGCACCGGGCCGGACGTCCACCCCGACCCCGCCGAACGCTGGAAGACCGGCCCGTTCTATGCGCTCGCCTATCTTGTCTTCGCCATCTTCGGTGCGTCGCTGGTGGCGATCTTCGCCGTCCTGCCGCAGAGCCTGATCGTGCTGGTGGCGGGTCTCGCGTTGATGGCGCCGCTTGCCAACGCCCTGTCGATCGCGCTCAAGGACGAAGGTCACCGTATGGCCGCCACCGTCACCTTTGCCGTCACCGCTTCGGGTTTGACGCTGTTCGGCGTCGGTGCGGCATTCTGGGGCCTGGTCGCCGGGATGATCGTGCTTTTCCTCGAAGAACTCAAAATGCGGCAGTCGTTTCAGCCGCTTGTCCGGATTTGGCGGACATTGTCCTAAATCGCCGCCTTTCCCCTTCCCATCCACCGCAACATGCTGCGGCGGGCGGGATGGTCGTCAGAGGTCACCTGCCACGCCCTGCGGGCATTCAGCCATTGCGAAACGTATAAGCATAGCCGTTGATGGCTGGAGCGCCGCCAAGGTGGGCGTAGAGCACCTTCGACCCTTCTGGGAAATAGCCCTTCCTAACGAGGTCGATCATGCCCTGCATGGATTTTCCCTCGTAGACAGGATCGGTGATCATGCCTTCAAGGCGCGCGCAGAGACGGATCGCTTCCTTCGTCTCCTGCGAGGGCACGCCGTAGACCGGGTAGGCATAATCCTCGATGAGGATCACATCGTCTTCACCGAGTTCCTTGCCGAGTTCGACCAGCGTCGCCGTGGTCCGCACGATGTCCAGCACTTGCGCTTTGGTCTGCGCCGGGGTGCAGGATGCGTCGATGCCGATTACCTTGCGCTCGCGACCGTCCTTGGCGAAGCCGACCACCATGCCGGCATGGGTCGAGCCGGTGACGGTACAGACGACGATGTAGTCGAAGGCAAGGCCGAGTTCCTTCTCCTGCGCGCGCACCTCTTCGGCGAAGCCGACATAGCCTAGGCCGCCATATTTATGCACCGACGCCCCGGCCGGAATCGGATAAGGTTTGCCACCCTTGGCTTTCACATCGGCGATCGCCTGTTCCCAGCTTTCCCTGATTCCGATGTCGAAACCCTCATCGACCATCTGGACATCGGCGCCCATGATCCGGCTCAAAAGGATGTTGCCGACGCGATCATAGACGGCGTCCTCGTGGGGCACCCAGCTTTCCTGCACGAGGCGGCATTTCATGCCGATTTTCGCCGCCACGGCTGCCACCATGCGCGTATGGTTGGATTGTACGCCACCGATCGAAACCAGCGTGTCGGTGTTTGAGGCGATCGCGTCCGGGATGATGTATTCGAGCTTGCGCAGCTTGTTGCCGCCGAAGGCGAGGCCGGAATTGCAATCTTCCCGCTTGGCGTAGAGATCGACCTTGCCGCCGAGATGAGCGCTGAGCCGATCCAGTTTCTCGATATGGGTCGGTCCAAATGTGAGCGGATAACGTTCGAACTTCTCCAACATGAGAGATCCTCCTCTGATTGTGATTTTGATGCTGGAAACACTACCAGTTTTGGCTTGAAAGGTGCTCTCAAAGATCGAGTGGAAAATGCCAGAAATCGAACTTTCTGACGCTAAAATGCTATATTACTTCGATGACTCGCCTCAATAACGGAAGAATCTTCCATGAAGGCATCACTCGACCGGATCGACCTCAAAATGTTGCGCCTGCTCCAGGACAATGGGCGGCTGACCAATGCGGAGCTGGCGCAGTCGGTTGCTGTCAGCCCGGCGACGTGCCACCGCCGCACGCAACGCTTGTTCGATGAAGGCTACATCAGCCATGTCAGGGCAGTGGTGACACCGCAGAAGGTCGACAGAGGCGCGCTGGTGATGGTTGGCGTCGTCCTCGACCGCTCGACCCCGGAAAGTTTCGCGGAATTCGAGAAGGCAGTCGCGAAACTGAAGTTCATTCTTGATTGCCATCTGGTGGCAGGCGACTTCGACTATTTTCTGAAGATCAGGGTCGGCGACATGGCGGACTTCAACCGGATCCACGGGGATCAGTTGATCGCATTGCCCGGCGTTCGCCAGACGAGGACGTTCTTCGTCATGAAGGAGGTCGTCGACAACGCGCCACTGGATTTTTGAAAGGAATAGGTTCCCCGCCGATGCATCAAACCATAGCACCGCCGGCGGCATTGCCACTGTTCCTCATGGCTGGTCGTGCTTTTCTTCGATACGCTCGAAAAGCGATAATCATTTCATGAGCTTGTCCGGTTTTGGCCGATATTGTCTTGAATCGTCGTTTTCTCCTTCCCATTTCGATTCCACGCAGCCGGATCTTGGCTGTCTCCAACCGAAGGAATGGGAGAAAATGAACACATCTGCATTGATCCGCCCGGCCTGGACGCCGGCAACCATCGCGTTGATGGTGATCGGTTTCATGGTGTTCTGGCCACTCGGCTTCGCCATGCTTGCCTACATCATCTGGGGCGACCGCCTCGATGGTTTCAAGCGTGACGTCAACCGCGCCACCGACGGCATCTTCGCCGGCTGCCGCCGCGGTTCCGACAAGGCGGCGCGCTGGGGCCACGGCTCCGCCCGCACCGGCAACGTCGCTTTCGACGACTGGCGCGAAAAGGAACTGGAGCGCCTCGCCGAGGAACGCCGCAAGCTCGACGAGATGCTGACCGAGTTCGACGACTACGCCCGCGAATTGCGCCGTGCCAAGGACCAGGACGAGTTCGACCGCTTCATGGCCAACCGCAACAAGTCGACGGCTCCGACGAAGACCGACCCGAGCACCGGGACGACCACCACGAAGCGTGGCAAGGGCTCGAACCTGCTTGACGACTGAGGCCCGGCGACAGGCCAAGGTATGATGACGGCGTCGCGCGAGCGGCGCCGTTTCTTTTTTGTTCTATTCGTTTTTCTCGAATCGCGTATCGTCCCGCCATGACCCTCGGATTCTTCCGCAATCTGACAAAGCCCAAGGCCACGCCCGTCGTGGAGCGCGAATATTGCGTCGCCGGCCGTACCTTGCCGCTCAAGATCGTCGAGAACGACCGCGCAAGGAGGCTGACGCTGCGCATCGATTCGGGCGGTAAGGGCCTGCGCATCACCGTGCCGCCGGGCCTGCGCCGCGGCGAGGTGGAGAAGTTCCTCGACCGTCACCAGGACTGGCTGGAGCAGCGGCTGGCCAAGGTACCGGCCCGGCCGCAGGTGCGGCCGGGCATCAAGATCCCCGTACGCGGCGTGCCGCACCGCATCGTCCATGAGCCTTCGAAGCGCGGCACGGTGACCATATCGAGCGACGAGCGCGGTCCGCTGCTGATCGTGCATGGCGACCGCGTGCACCTGCCGCGCCGCATCGCCGATTTCCTCAAGCGCGAGGCCAAGCGCGAGATCGAGAAGCTGGTGGGCAAACACACGCTGGCGCTGGGCAAGCGCGCCAAGGCGATCCGCTTCAAGGACACGTCGAGCCGCTGGGGCTCCTGCACCTCCGACGGCAATCTGTCGTTTTCCTGGCGCATCATGATGGCGCCTTCGCCTGTCATAAACTACCTCGTCGCGCATGAAGTGGCGCATCTCAAGGAGATGAACCACGGTCCGAAATTCTGGAAACTGTGCGAACAGCTTTGCCCGGACACCGAGCGCTGCAAGGCCTGGCTGAAGCGCAATGGGGGCGCGCTGCAAGCAATTGCGTTCGAGTAGGGCATGGCCGTTAAGATCGACTATCGGGTGGCTGACGCGGGCTGGGCCGACTGCGATGTAGCTATCGACGGCAGCGCGGCCAGCGTTGAAGCATCCTATTTGGGCGATGCCTTGCTCGAGTTGATCGAGGCTACACGCGCTATCGTCGACGGTGCGAACTATTCAGTTGCTCACTTCTACGACGAGCCGGGAGAATGCCGCTTTGTCCTTGAGCCACAAGGCGACACGATCAGGGTTCGCATACTGGAGTTTGGGGAAACCTGGTCAGAAGAGCCGGATGAAGCAGGCATTGTAAGACTTGAGGCGGTATGTCCATTGCAGGAGTTCGCTGAGGCGGTTTTGGCAGCAGCGAGTCAGGTTCTCAATACCCATGGGCTGGAAGGGTACAAGGAAAAATGGGTTCGCCACGACTTTCCATCAGAAGCTGTGTATGGGTTGCGCCGCGCACTGCAAGGAGAGACCCTTCACTGACATCTGACCTCGGCATTGCGCTCAATCGTCATTCGCCGCGTTGAGCTCCTCCGGTCGCAGTCCCTCATCGCCATGATGCGGCCACGGCAGGAAGTTGCCGTCGAATTGATCCCCGCCGAAATAATCCAGCGCGCGATGGGCTTCGGCGCCGTTGAAGGCGGCCTTGTCCATCAGATGGGCGATGACCTCGCGCGCCTGCGCGATCTTCTGCCTGAGTTCGGCAACGGTTCTGTCAGCCATGGTCTTGCTCCCGCCTTGTGTCCCTGTCCTTCAATAGGTAGCGCCTTTGGCCTTGCCGGCAAACAGCATGCTTTTTCTCGACTCTTGGCGCTTTTCATGCCAATCCCCGCGCCATGGCGCTCGACATCAAGATTTGCGGCTTGAAGACCGACGTGGCAATGGCCGCGGCGCTGGCCGGCGGCGCCAGCCACGTCGGGTTTATCTTCTTCGCCAAAAGCCCGCGCTATGTCGAGCCGGCCGAGGCTGGCCGCTTGCGCGAGGCGGCGCGCGGCAAGGCAAAAGCGGTGGCCGTCACCGTGGATGCCAGCGACGCCTTCCTGGATGAGATCGTGCCAGCGATGCAGCCCGACATGCTGCAGCTGCACGGCTCGGAAACGCCGGAGCGCGTGGCCGAGGTAAAAGCCCGCTACGGCTTGCCGGTGATGAAGGCGCTGTCGGTCAGCGAGGCCACCGACCTCGAACGGACAAAGCCGTTTATCGGCATTGCGGACCACTTCCTGTTCGACGCCAAGCCCCCAAAGGGCTCCGAGCTGCCCGGCGGCAATGGCGTGGCCTACGACTGGCGCATCCTCACCGGCCTTGACGCCGGCGTCGATTACATGCTTTCCGGTGGGCTCAACGCCGCCAATATCGGCGATGCCCTTCGGCTTGCCAACCCGCCCGGAATAGACATTTCCTCAGGCGTGGAAAGCGCGCGGGGCGTCAAGGATCCGGCGCTGATCGAACAGTTTTTCCGGGCCGTCAGGGCAGCGCGCGACAACCGCGCCGCCTGACCGGCTCAAACCAGAGCATGTCCCGGAAAAGTGGGAACCGGTTTTCCGGCAAGGACATGCCCCCACATCGAGACCAGGAGATCGGCGATGGACAAGCCGGCGACACCCAATTCCTTCCGTACCGGACCCGACGAACAGGGCATGTTCGGCATTTTTGGCGGTCGTTTCGTCGCCGAAACGCTGATGCCGCTGATCCTCGACCTTGAGCGGCACTGGAACGAGGTCAAGAACGATCCGGATTTCAAGGCTGAACTCACCGACCTTTCGACCCACTATGCCGGGCGGCCGTCGAAGCTCTATTTCGCGGAAGGGCTGACCAGGCATCTCGGTGGTGCAAAAGTCTACTTCAAGCGCGAGGATCTGAACCACACCGGCTCGCACAAGATCAACAACTGCCTCGGCCAGATCCTGCTGGCCAAGCGCATGGGCAAGAAGCGCATCATCGCCGAGACGGGCGCCGGCCAGCATGGCGTGGCGTCTGCCACCGTCGCGGCCCGCTTCGGCTTTCCCTGCGTCGTCTATATGGGCGCGACAGACGTCGCCCGCCAAAGCCCGAACGTCTTCCGCATGAAGCTGCTCGGCGCCGAAGTGCGGCCGGTGACCGCCGGCCACGGCACGCTGAAGGACGCCATGAACGAGGCGTTGCGCGACTGGGTGACCAATGTCGAGGACACTTATTACCTGATCGGCACCGCCGCTGGACCGCATCCTTATCCGGAACTGGTGCGCGACTTCCAGTCGGTGATCGGCACCGAAGCGCGCGCCCAGATCCTCGAGCAGGAAGGCCGGCTGCCGGACACCATCATCGCCTGTGTCGGCGGCGGCTCGAACGCCATCGGCCTGTTCCATCCCTTCCTCGACGACAAGGACGTTCGCATCATCGGCATCGAGGCCGGCGGCCGTGGTCTCGACGGCATCGAGCACTGCGCCTCGATGAGCGCCGGCGCGCCTGGCGTGCTGCACGGCAACCGCACCTATCTCCTGCAGAATTCCGACGGCCAGATCATGGACGGCCATTCGATCTCTGCCGGTCTCGATTATCCCGGCGTCGGGCCGGAGCATTCCTGGCTGCGCGATTCCGGCCGCGTCGAATATGTGCCGATCCTCGACGACGAGGCGCTGGAGGCCTTCAAGCTGACGACGCGCGTCGAAGGCATCATCCCGGCGCTGGAATCGGCGCACGCCATTGCGCACGCGGTGAAGATCGTGCCGGCCATGGACAAGGACCAGATCGTCATCGTCAACCTGTCCGGCCGTGGCGACAAGGACGTGCACACGGTTGCCAGCATGCTGGGCATGGAGATCTGATCATGACCACCCGCATCGACCGCCGCATGGCCAAGCTGAAGACCGAGGGCCGCCCGGCACTCGTCACCTATTTCATGGGTGGCGACCCCGACTATGAGACGTCGCTGTCGATCATGAAGGCACTGCCTGGAGCAGGCGCCGACGTCATCGAGCTCGGCATGCCGTTCTCCGATCCGATGGCCGACGGCCCGGCGATCCAGGCAGCGGGCCTGAGGGCGCTGAAAGGGGGCCAGACGCTGGTCAAGACGCTGAAGATGGCCTCGGAATTCCGTGCCGGAGACAATGAAACGCCGATCGTGCTGATGGGCTATTACAATCCGATCTACATCTATGGCGTCGACCGCTTCCTCAAGGACGCGATCGCCAGCGGCATCGATGGGCTGATCGTCGTCGACCTGCCGCCGGAAATGGACGAGGAATTGTGCATTCCGGCGCTCAAGGCCGGCATCAACTTCATCCGGCTGGCAACGCCGACCACCGATGATAAGCGCCTGCCCAAGGTGCTGCAGAACACGTCGGGTTTTGTCTACTATGTGTCAATGACCGGCATCACCGGTTCGGCGCTGGCCGACACCGGCAAGGTGGCGGCGGCGGTGCAACGCATCAAGGGTCACACCGATCTGCCGGTCTGCGTCGGCTTCGGCGTCAAGACCGCCGAGCAGGCCCGCGTGATCGGTGCCAATGCCGATGGCGTCGTCGTCGGCACCGCGATCGTCAACGCGGTGGCCAATGTGCTGGGACCGAAGGGCCAAAAGACCGCCGACCCGGCCGAAGCCGTCGCCACGCTGGTCAGCGGCCTAGCGCAAGGCGTGCGCTCGGCCCGCCTTGCTGCTGCCGAATAGTTTTCCTACCTCTGGTTTTGTGCATGCCGTTATCCCAAAACCGGGACTCTTCGTCAGGACAGGAGCCGAAGCGATGAACTGGATCACCAATTACGTTCGCCCGAAGATCAATTCGATGCTCGGCCGGCGCACCGACATGCCCGAGAATCTCTGGATCAAGGATCCGGAGACCGGCGAGATGGTGTTCCACAAGGATCTGGAATCCAACCAGTTCGTCATTCCGTCCTCCGGCCACCATATGAAGATCTCGGCCAAGGAGCGGCTGAAGTTCTTCTTCGACAACGGCAAGTACGAGACCCTGGACAACCCCAAGGTCATGCAGGATCCGCTGAAGTTCCGCGACGAGAAGCGCTATGTCGACCGGCTGAAGGACGCAAAGGCCAAGACCGGCTTGGAAGACGCCATCATCAACGCGCTGGGGACCGTCGAAGGCCTGCCGGTGGTAGTGACCGTGCAGGACTTCGCCTTCATGGGCGGCTCGCTCGGCATGGCCGCGGGTGACGCCATCGTGCACGGTTTCGAAGTCGCCTTGCAGCGCAAGCGGCCGCTGATCCTGTTCGCCGCCTCTGGCGGCGCCCGCATGCAGGAAGGCATCCTGTCGCTGATGCAGTTGCCGCGCACCACGGTTGGTGTCGACCGGCTGAAGGAAGCCGGCCTGCCCTATATCGTCGTCTTGACCAATCCGACCACCGGCGGCGTCACCGCCTCCTACGCCATGCTGGGCGACGTGCACATCGCCGAGCCCGGCGCGCTTATCGGCTTTGCCGGGCCGCGTGTCATCGAACAGACCATCCGGGAAAAGCTGCCCGACGGGTTCCAGCGCTCCGAATACCTGATGGAACACGGCATGGTCGACATGGTGGTGTCGCGCCTGGAGATGCGCCAGACCATCGCACGGCTGCTGAAGATGCTGCTCAAGCTGCCGGAGGAGCAAAAGCCGCTTGAGCCGGAAATCCTGCCGCCGGCGACAATTCCGGCCGAGGCGCGGCCACAAGCCTGACGCGACACTCTTCGCCGCGAACCGCGATTGCGCCGTGTCCGTGGCGCGCTGTAGCTTTTTGATTGCCATGGCCATTGTGAAACCGATTCTGGTTCCTGGGCCATGGGCCAGGATTGTGCCATGAAAACGCTTGCCGCCGACCGCGAAATCGAAGCCCTGATGGCGCTTCACCCGAAAGGCTTCGACCTTTCGCTCGACCGCATTTCACGGTTGCTGGAGCGGCTCGATGACCCGCAGGACCGGCTGCCACCGGTCATCCATATCGCCGGCACCAACGGCAAAGGCTCGTGCGCCGCGTTTTCACGCGCACTGCTCGAGGCGGCGGACTATCGTGTCCATGTCCACACCTCGCCGCATCTGGTGAACTGGCACGAGCGTTACCGGCTGGCCGCCGATGGCGGCGGCAGGCTGGTCGACGACAGGGTGTTCGCCGATGCCATCGCCCGTGTCGCCAGGGCCAATGAAGGCGAGCATATCACTGTCTTCGAGATCCTCACCGCCGTCACCTTCCTGCTGTTTTCCGAACACCAGGCCGATGCCGCCATCATCGAGGTCGGGCTCGGCGGCCGTTTCGATGCCACCAATGTCATCAAGGAGCCGGCCGTGTCGGTGATCATGCCGGTGTCGCTCGACCACGAGGCCTATCTCGGCGACCGTGTCGAACTGATCGCCGCTGAAAAGGCCGGCATCATCAAGCGCGGCTGCCCGGTGGTCATCGGCGCACAGGAAAGCGAGACGGCACTGCAGGTGCTGATCGAGACCGCCGAGCGGCTTGAATGTCCGACCTTCGTCTACGGCCAGGATTTCCTCGCCTTCGAGGAGAATGGCCGCATGGTCTACCAGGACGAAGACGGCTTGATGGACCTGCCGCCGCCACGGCTGCCCGGGCGTCACCAGTTCGCCAATGCGGCGGCGGCGATCGCGGCGGTCAAAGCGGCCGGCTTCGAGATCAGCCATCGCGCCGCCGAGAAGGCCATGACCAGCGTCGCCTGGCCCGGCCGAATGCAGAAGCTGGCGCAGGGCCGGCTGGCCGAACTGGCGCCGAAGGGCGCCGACATCTGGCTCGACGGCGGCCACAATCCGGGCGCCGGCGTGGTGGTTGCGGAAGCGCTCGCCGAGCAGGAAGAAAAGAACCCGCGTCCGCTCTTCCTCATCTCGGGCATGATCAACACCAAGGACCAGAGCGGCTATTTCCGCGCCTTCAAGGGCCTCGCCCGGCATGTCTACACGGTGCCGGTGAGCCTCAGCGACGCCGGCGTGCCGAACGACGAACTGGCGATCCGCGCGACGGAAGCCGGGCTGACGGCCGAACCGGTGAGTTCCGTTGCCAGCGCGCTGATGTTGCTGCGCGACACATGGGACGGCCCGGCGCCGCGCATCCTGATCGGCGGTTCGCTCTATCTGGCCGGTGCGGTGCTCGCCGAAAACGGCACGCCCCCGACCTGAGTTCGGCTTTCGGCGATCACCGCAAGGAGCAGTCATGATCAAGGTCAAGCAGCTCGCTCACGTCTGCATCTTCGCCAATGATCTGGAGGCGACGCGAAGCTTCTATCGCGATGTCCTCGGCATGGACACCCAGTTCAATTTCCTGCGCGACGGCAAGATTTTCGGGTTCTACCTCGATTGCAGCGGTCGCAGCCACGTCGAGGTGTTCCAAAAGGACGGGGCCAGCTATGGCGACCTGAACCAGATCAACCACTTCTGCCTCGAAGTGGAAAGCATCGATGCAGCGATCGCCCATATCAGGTCGAAGGGCGTCGACGTCACGGCAAAGAAACTCGCCTGCGACGACACCTACCAGGCCTGGATTCGCGACCCCAACGGCGTGAAGATAGAACTGTTCGAGTATACCGAAAAAAGTGCGCAATTCGCCGGAGGCGATCGTATCGCCGACTGGTGATGGCGCCTGCCGCCCGATGGCCTTCGCGGTTACTTCAACTCGATCTCGATGAAGGCGTATTCGCCCTCATTGGCGTTGATGACGTCGTGTTCGACGCCCTCCTTGCGAAAATAGGGCGCGCCCTTCTTCATCTCGGCGAAGGATTCGCCGTCCTTGGTCAACAGCTTCACCTTGCCGTCCATCAGCGGCACGACGACATAATCGTGGCCGTGGCGGTGCCAGCCGGTGTTGTCGCCGGGCGCAAAGCGATACTCGGTGACGATGACACGCTCATTGTCGATGAAGACGGTGGCCTTGGCGGATCCGGTCATGGGCGTTCTCCTTGCTTCTCGTGACAACAGAAGACATGGAGTGCGCAGGCGTGAGGGCCAGAACCACCCACCGATGACGCCAACAAAAAGCCCGGCGCGAGGCCGGGCTTGATGTCAGGAATTTGGGACGGATCAGGCGAGGCTGCCATTAATCCAGTGCGACAGCGCGGTCTTGGGTGCGGCGCCAACCTTCATGTCGGCCACTTCGCCGCCCTTGAAGATCATCAGCGTTGGGATCGAGCGCACGCCGAACTGCGCGGCGAGCTCGGGATTCTCGTCGATGTTCAGCTTGGCGATCTTCACCTTGGCGCCGAGTTCAGTGGCGATGTCTTCGAGCGCCGGAGCGATCATCTTGCACGGACCGCACCATTCCGCCCAGAAATCGACGACGACCGGTACGTTGGCGTTAAGCACATCGGCCTGGAAATTGCTCTTGTCGACCTTGACGGTGGTCATGCGGAAAATCCTTTCGAAAGTTTTGTCGCACCAAATGTGGTGGTGATCGCGCCCTTCTTCAAGCAGGTGTTGTGTCACGCTCCTGTGAGTCGAGCAAGGGCGTCATCCATGGCACCGGCCGGCAGTTCGATCAGCCGCGGCGCTTCGGTGAACAGCAAGGCCGCCTTGACCGCGCGTCCGGGATAAAGCGGCTGCAGCAGGGCTCGATAGAGGGCGAGCTGCAGGACATAGGCCGTCGGGACTTCGGCCAGGGAGGCGGGTGCCGGCCGGTTGGTCTTGTAGTCGACGATCGAGACCGCGTCCGGCGTCACCGCCAGCCGGTCGATCTTGCCGGAAATCGAACGCTTTTTGCCCTTGACCTCCAGGCTGCCCATGATCGCGACCTCGGCGCGCGACGATGGCGCAAACAGCGGACCGAGGCCGGGATCGGCAAGGATGGTGGTGACCGACGCCAGGGCCTTTTCGCGCTCGCCGGCAGGCCATTGCCCTCCGGTGCGGGCGAGGTAGCGTTGCGCCGCGCCCTCGCGTTCGGCCTCGGCAATGCCCGGCAACATCTGCAGTAATTTGTGCAAAGCGAGCCCGCGCAGCACGGCAAAGCCTGGCTCGGCATCGGCATCGAGCACCGGCGAAGCCTTGGCGACCACCGCTTCCTTGCCTTCGTCGATGAGCGCCGAGGCGCCGGATGGCGACAGCGGACGCGGCAAATCCTCGAAAGGCGGCAAGGGCCGGAACAGGGTCGTCGGCAGTGGCCCGAAACTGTGCGCTTGCCGCGCCTGCTCGCTGGAAACCGGTGCGACGGGCGGCAGGTTGGTGACGTGAAAACGATGCACCGGATCGCCGCCGGCGGGGTGCGGGCGCTCCACGCTCTCAGGCGCGCCGATCAACGCTCGGCTGACGATCGAATGCCAGGTGCCGGTGTTCGGCGCCCGCTTGCCGTGATAGCCGCAGACGATCAGCCGGTCCTCGGCGCGGGTCATGCCGACATAGAGCAGCCGGCGGTATTCGTCGTCGGCGAGTTCCCGTGCCCGCACCGCCGCAGCCTTGGAAAACCCATTGGCGACGTCGCTGGCCGAGCGCCAGAGATAGCCCTTGCCGTCCCAGCCCGAGCCTTCGAAAGGCATCAGGCGCGGCAGATGCTGGTCGCTGAACGGCGCCGAACCGCCATCGACCAGGAACACGACCGGCGCCTCTAGGCCCTTGGCCGCGTGCACGGTCATGACGCGGACCTCGTCGCGGGTCTGATCCATCTCGCGCTTGATCTCGGGGCCGGTATTCTCCAGCGTCGACAGGAAGGCTTCCAGCCCCGGCAGGCCGGTTCGCTCCTCGGCAAGGCAGAAGCTCAGGAACTCGTCGAGAATGTCGCCGGCCTCAGGACCGAGCCGCGCGATCATCCTCTTGCGCACGCCATCGCGTGCCAACAGGCCGGCGTAAAACTCGAACACCGGCTTGAAGGCGGCGTCGTTCGTCCAGATGTCGAGCTGGGTGACGACCGCCGCCAAAGCCTCGCTCTCGCCGGCATGGGCGCGCAGCGATGCAAACAGCGACAGGCCGGTCGGCCTCTCCGCCGCAAGCGCAAAAAGCCCCTCCTCCGGCAGATCGAAGATCGGGCTGCGCAGAACGGCGGCGAGCGACAGATCGTCCTGCGGCTGGATGAGGAGATGGCCGAGCGCGATCAGGTCCTTGACCGCAATGTGTCCGGGCAGGCTCAGCCGGTCGGCGCCGGCGACCGGAATGTCGCGGCGTTTGAGCGCCCGGGTCAGAGCGTGGACGAAGCGATCGCGCTTGCGCACCAGCACCAGCACGTCGCCCGGCCGCAGCCGCTTGCCACGGCCTTCGACGATCTCGCCGGCGCCGATCCAGCCGGCAATGGTCGCCGCGACATGCTCGGCAACGCGCACCGCCGGTGCATGGGCATGGTCGATGGCTTGCGTCCAGTCGTCGGGCTCGTCGACGACGTCGGCACCGACGGACGGCCAGACCTCGACATAGCCCGGCGCATCGGTGCGGATCGCCTGGTGGCGCAGCGGATCAGGATCATGGCTGATGCCGCGCCGCACGACAGGATCGGCAAAGACGCGATCGACCGCGGTCAGAACATCGTCGGTCGAGCGGAACGACCAGGTCAGCTTGAGGTCGGCGAAGGACGCCTCGGCATCACGCACCCGTCCCGCAAACAACAGCCGGCTGTCGGCGAAGGAGTCCGGCGCGGCGCCCTGAAAGGAATAGATCGACTGCTTTTCGTCACCGACGGCAAAGACCGTGCGATGGACCCTGTCGCGGGCGCCGAAGCCGGCAAAGAACTCTTCCGCCAGCCGCTTCACCACTTCCCATTGATCCGGGCTGGTGTCCTGCGCCTCGTCGAGCAGGATGTGGTCGATGCCCTGGTCGAGCTTGTACTGCACCCAGGGGCCGGCGTCGGGCCGCGCCAGCAGATTGACCGTGCGGGTGATCAGGTCGTTGAAGTCGAGAAAGCCGCGGCTGCGCTTCAACACCTCGTAGCGGGCGATCAGCCAGTCGGCGATGGTCAACGCGGCGCGCGTGCCTTCCAGCATCCGGAACAGTGCCAGCCTGTCGACCGTTTCGACGATGGCATTGGCCGTCGAGAGATACCGTTCCGCCAGATCCGGCAGCCGATCGACCAGAGCCTTCTTGAAGGCATTGGCCGGATCGTAAGCGCTGCCATCGGTCTTGAGAAAGGCCCTCGCAAGCAGTTGCAGACGGCGAACCGGGTCGCTCTCGGCAAAAGCCTGACGCGCATAGGGCAAGATGTTGTTCAGCACCGTCCTGGCATCGGTGGCATCCGCGGCCTGGGCGAAGCCGGCAAAATAGTCGGGCAGGAAACCCGGTAACGGCCAGACCGATGCCGCTATGCCTTCGGCGGTCTGGCCGGGGCGGAAATGGAATTCATCGAATAGCGCCTGGAAACGCGTGCCATCGCGCCCAATCATGTCGATGAAATTGCGCAAGCCGTCGCGCTTACGCACGATCTCGCCCAGCAAGGCATCGAGCCCGGCTTCACCGCCACGATCGAGAATGGTGGCAAACGCCTCGGCCAGGTCCATGTCGCCGGCGGCCGTTCCGGAAATCATGTCGCGGCGCGCGGTGGCGAACAGCGACGCCTCCATCACCGGATCGAGCATTTCGAAATGCGCCGGGATGTTGGCCTCCAGCGGGAACTGGTGAAGCACCGATTCGCAGAAAGCGTGGATGGTCTGGATCTTCAGCCCGCCGGGCGTTTCCAGCGCCTCGGCAAACAGGCGCCGTGCCCGGCGCATGGTCTCAAGATCGGGCCGGCGGCCTTCCAGCGTTTCGACCCTTGCCGCAAGCTCCGCGTCGCCGAGTGCCGTCCACTCTGACAGTGTCGAAAACACCCGGTTCGACATGTTGGCGGCGGCGGCGCGCGTATAGGTCAGGCACAGGATCTTCGACGGATCGGTGCCGCGCAGCAGCAGCCGGATGACGCGCTGGGCCAGCACATGGGTCTTGCCGGAGCCGGCATTGGCCGACACCCAGGCGGAATTCTGGGGGTCGGCGGCGCGGGCCTGGCTGGTCGCGGTGTCGGTGGGGATGGGATAGGCCTTCTTCATGCCTCCCCTCCCTCGTCGCCGGCATCGCCGCCGGCCGACCATTCGAGCACGCGGGCAAGATGGTCGTAATCGCCATCGGTCTCGCCTTCGCGAAACGGCAGCGCACGCGACAGATATCCGGTCGCCGGGTCGGCATAGTGGACCAACAGCTTTTCCAGCCGCGCCCAGGCCTCTTCGGCGAGATCGGTGGCGGTGCGTGGCTGGCGGTTGTGTTCGAGGATCGATTCCTCGAACACCTCGCCATTCGGCTTCAGGCGCACGAAGGCCAGTTGCGAGGGTTCGCGGGCGCCCAGATCCTTGAAGGCGCCCCGCCTGAGCAGCGCTCCCTCCAGCGCCAGTTGCGGTGCGAGCAGCGTGTGCGCCTGTGCCTTGGACGGCGACGAACCTGTTTTGTAGTCCAAGATATCGGCCATCCCACCGGCCAGCAGGTCGACGCGGTCGGCATAGCCGGACAGCGTCACGCCGGACTGCCCGACGACGGTCTTTCCGGCGCGCTCCTCGGCATGCCGCCGCATCACCGCGTCGGCGCGCGTGCGCTCCCACTCGATGATGTTGGCGGCGAGTTTCTCAAAACGCGGCCACCACACCGCCTCAACATCGGCCGGAAGTGCGGCTTCGGCAAAGCAGGCGCGGCCAGCAGCGATGAGGCCGGCGAGCGCGTCGGCTGCGCGCGGATCGGCAACGCGCGCCGAGAACAGATGCAGGATGGCGTGGAACAGCGTGCCGCGCTCGGCCGCACCGGGGTCGCGGATGACCGGATCGAGCGGCATCAGGCCGAGAATTTTTCGTGCATAGACGGCGTAGGGATCACGGCGCAGGGTCTCGATCTCGGTGACCGAGAAATGGTTCGGGCGAACCGACAAAGGCGGCTTCGGCTGTGGCCGCGGTGCGAAATCCTGCCTTGGGCCGGTGTCGAGCGCGCGTGCCCAGGCGAGCAATTCTTCGCCGCGCCGACGCAGTTCAACCGCCTGGTCGTTGCCTATGAATGTGAGCAGGCGCTGCAGCCACCGCGACGGCACGGCAGGCGCGTCGCCGGCACGCGCCGAGCGGGCCAGCACCACCTTCTTCGCGCCCAAGGCCATCTGGAAATCATGCGCGGCAAGGCCGATGCGCCGTTCGGGTGGTTCGAGATCGATGCCGGTCTTCATCAGCCGCGACATGAAGCGGTCGCTCTCGGGCTTGCGCGGCCACACGCCCTCGTTGAGCCCGCCGATGACCAGCGTGTCTACATCCTGCAAGCGCGCTTCCAGCGCGCCCCAGATGGCGATGTTCCTGTCGGTTCCCTGTGCCGGCTTGACCATTTCAGGCGCGATCAGCGCCGCCATCACGTCGGGCCACTCGTCCGCAGCGAATGAGAGCGGCGCGGAAGCCGCGACCAGCCCACGCAGCAATTCGGCAAGCTTCTCGCCGGCGTCACCCGCATAGAGCAAGCCAAGGCCGCCATCGGCGGTGCGGCCGAGACTTTCGAGCGCCACGATGCTTGCTCCGACCAGCGCGCCAAGGTCGGCGTCCGCCTGGCCGCGAAACGCCGCGAGCGGCGCCAGCGCCTGTGTGAGACGTTCGAGCAAATTCTTCGCGGCTTCGATGGAGCGCAGGGTGAGACGGGAAAACCAGAAGGGCTGCCGGCTGCCGCTGGCAAGGCCGGTGAGACGGGTTTCGAACAGTTCCGGAAGCGAAACGATGTCGGGGCGGCCGGTGCCGCCGCGCAGCGCCACCAGTTCGACCAGCTCCGCCGCGTGGCGCACATCGGCCCGTTCGAGGCCAAGCCCAAGCAGCGGATGTTTGAGCAGCGACAGCAGGCCGACCGGATCGCCTGGCCGGTACACCGCCTCGAGCGCCAGGCCGAGCAGGCTGGCCGCCGGGGTGTTGGCGAGCGGCGTGCCACCGGAATCGTCGGCGACGACGCCGAACCGCAGGAGTTCCACCGAGACGCGCCGCGCCAGCGCGCGGTCACCGGTCACGAGAGCCGCCCGTTGGCCCGGCTCTTCGACCGCGCGCTTGAGCGCAACAGCGATCGCGACGGCTTCATCGCGTTCGCTGGCGGCTTCGAGCAGCGTCACACCGGCAAAGGCCCCGGCAATGTCGGAGGCTGAAAAGCCCTCGCGCGTCTCGGCCCACAATTCGGTGGTTTCGGCCGGCCGCAGCGCTTCGCCGACCAGGGCGGCGCGGAGCGCAAGCCGTGGCTCGGCTGTGCCGATCTCCTCGACATCGCCGCGCAGCACACCGATCTTGCCGATCAGCCTTGCGAGACCGTATTGCGGGTGCCCGAGCACGGCCGGACGCGCGCCGGGCGCCGCGATTGCCTGGAACGACGCTTCGTCCAGCGTCCGGTCGAGACCGGGCAACACGATGGCGCCACCGGGCAAGCGGGCAATCGCGGCAAGCAGTTCGGCGGTGGCCGGTATCGAGCCGGTCGAGCCCGCAGCGATGACCGGCCCGGCTGGCGGATTGCGCTGCAGCCGTGCGGCTTCAGCGCGGATCAGCGCGCTGCGATGTGCGGCCGGGTTGGAGCGATCGCGTTCTTCAAGGAATTTCGGCCACGCATCGGTGACGATGCCGAGAAATTCAAGCGTCACCTGCCACCATCCGGCAAGGTTACCGGTCACCAGGCCGGTGAGCTTGGCCCAATCCGTGCCTTCCGTCTCGATTTCATCCATCAGCCGGGCGAGATCGCGCGACAGCCAGATCGCGTCGGCGGTAGAGGCAGGGATGACGATCTCCTCGGCGAAGAGCGCCGCGACATGCGCCGGCAGCCGGCGTTTCCAGGCGCGGACCAGCGGCGCCAGCAGCAACAGGCGTTCGCTTGCCGAAATCGGCGGCGCGAGGTCGATGGCGGCGGACGCCTCGGTTTCGAATGCAGCCTCATCCTCATCGAACTCGCCGAGCGGACGGATGACCGGCAGGATCGCCGACCCGCCGCCGCCGCGTGCCGCCAGGCTGTCGACGAAAACACCCCGCAAGGCGCGCGCCGCGCGCCGCGTCGGCACATAGATGGTGACGTCGGCCAAAACGAGCGGGTCGCCGTCAAACCGGAACCCCGGAACAAGGCGCCCGGCTAGCAGCGCCTCGGCAAGCGTCGGCAGGAACGGCGCTCCGGAGGGAATTGAGAAAACGCGGCTTGAGCCGCTCATTTCAACTCGGCTAGCGCGCCAGCCACGGCCGCCTCGGCGAGCGGAATGGCATCGGGCGTGCCGACGGTGATCCAATGACCCTGCATCGGCATGCCGAACAGCCGGCCGGCAGCAATGGCGGTGTCGAAATAGGCGTTGAGCGAGTGCGGCCCGGACTGGGCATCCTCGAACAGGCGCGGATGGACGATCGCCGCTCCGGCATAGATCAGTCCGGCCGGATCACCTTTTGATCGCCGCAAGCCACCATCCGGCGCCACCAGGAAATCGGTGCTGCCGCAGTGTCCGGTCGCCTGATGGAGATCCGCCAGCATCAGCAGAATATCCATTTTCGCAGCGTCCCATGCAAGGGCAAGACGGCCGAGATTGAGAGAACCCTGGTCGATCCAGAAGGTATCGGCGTTGAGGATGTAGAAGGGTTTTCCGCCCAGCTCCGGCAACGCCTTGACGATGCCGCCGGCGGAATCGAGCAGCTTTTCGCTCTCATCGGAGATGATGATTTTTGGCGTGCGGCGCGCCGCGACATGGGCAACGATCTGTTCGGGGAGATAATGGACGTTGACGACGGCCTTGCCGACACCGGCGGCGGCCAGGCTGTCGAGCCCCCAGTCGATCAAGGTCTTGCCGGCGATCTTGACCAGCGGCTTGGGAATGGTGTCGGTGATCGGCCGCATGCGCTTGCCAAGCCCGGCGGCGAGCACGATGGCTGTGTCCGGATTTGCTGTCACAGTGCCCGCTCCTCCAGCAAACCGTTGGCGTTGTAGAACTCCCGCAGGCTGGCCAGCGCCGGATGAGACAGCGCCCGGCGCAGATAATCGCGGATGCGCGGCAGGTGCTTCAGATAATAGGGCTTGCCGTCGCGCTTTTCGAGGCGGACGAAGATGCCGAGGATCTTGGAGTTTCGCTGCGCCGCCATGATCGCGTAGGATTCCAGGAAGCCTTCTTCGTCGAAGGCGCCGGCTGCGTGGCGCGCCGCGACATAGGCGTCGAGCGTCTCTCTCTCGATCTCGGGCGACATCGTAACACGCGCGTCCATGGCGAGCGAGGCGACGTCATAGGCGCACGGACCGATCAGTGCGTCCTGGAAATCGACGATGCCCAGCCGATCATGCTTGGCTCGATCGCCGCGCCAGATGATGTTGGGCGAATGGAAATCACGCAGCATCAGCGTGGTTTCGCGGCCTTGCAGCCGGTCGAGGTGCGCGTTCCATTCCTTGTGGTAACCGGCACGCAAGGCATCGCTGGCCGGGCTGCCTGATATGGCCGGCACGTACCAGTCGACCAGCAAATCGGCTTCGATCATCATGGCATCGCGGTCGAAAGGCGGCACGTCATGGAAGCCGCCCTGCCCCGTTGCCAGGCGCTGCGGCCAACTCCTGCCATGCATCATGGCCAGCAGTTCCGCCGCCGCCGCATAACGCGCGGCCACCGGCTGGCCATCGCCGTTGAGAAATCCTTCCGAACCAAGATGTTCGAGCAGCAGGAACCCCTGATTCTGGTCCTCGGCATGGATTTCCGGAACGCTGACCCCACCCGCCTTCAAAGCTCGGTCGATGGCGACGAAGGCGGAGACCGACTGCGCGGTGTGAGCGATCTCGGCATAGGGCTTGCCGTCGCGGACCGGCGGCCCGAGAACCAGCCGCGGCGAGTTCATCAATACCTGCGGCTTTCGGCCGGCAAGCGAGACAATCTCGTAGGAGCGGGCCGAGGCATCGCCGATGAAATGGCGGCGCCTTGCGTCGCCCCATCCGGCAGTTTGGAGAAAGTCGCGCATGGCCAGCGATCGCGCCACGCGGTCGAAGGCGGCGCCCTCGCCCGACAGCCGGGCCAGCCGTCCCTCGCCATGCTGGACGAGTTCGATCAGAACCGAGGTTTTCGGCAGGTAGCCTTCGGCTCGTTCGGGCCATTCAACCAGGGCAGCGCCTTGCGCCAGGGCTTCGTCGAAACCAAGTTCGTCAATCTCAGCCGCCGAGGACAGGCGGTAGAGATCGAAATGATGGACCGGGATGCGGGTGTCGTAGCTCTGCACCAGCGTGAAGGTTGGGCTTGGAACATCGAGACCGGCATCGTCGGCCAAAGCCCTGATCAACGCTCGCGCCAGGGTGGACTTGCCGGCGCCGAGGTCGCCCTTGAGCGCCAGGACGTCTCCTGGTCGCAAAGACAACGCCAGATCCTCGCCCAGCAATGCTGTCTGTGTCTCGTCGGCGAGTAAACGCTCCAGCACCAATCCCGTCATCGAGCGCGCTACTCGGCCGCGGCGCGGATGCCCGGCATGTCGGGAAAAGTGCAGATGACGGTCGTGCCCTTGTCCTTGCCGGTTTCGATGCGAACGCTGCCGCCATGCAGCTCGACAAAGCTCTTGACGATCGACAGGCCGAGACCGGCACCGCGCCGGCGGCCGCCATTGGCACGCGGCTCAAAACGGCGGAACACCGAATCGAGCAAATCCGGCGGCATGCCGGGGCCGTCGTCATGAACCGAGAATTCCACCCCGTCCGCCAGATGGCGGCAGGTTAGCCGGATGGTGCTGGCTTCCGGCGCATAGTTGGCGGCGTTGCTGAGCAGATTGTAGAGGATCTGGCGGACGCGGATCTCGTCGCCGTGGAACGTCTTCGGCGCAGCAGTGGCGTCAACCTCGAGCCTGATCGAATGCTCTTCCAGCCGGTCGGCCACCAGTTCGGCGGCGGCCGCGATGGTGCGATCGACATGCACCTCTGAAATGTCGAGCTGCATGATGCCGGCGTCGACCGTCGCCAGGTCGAGGATGTCGTTGACGATGGTGAGCAGGACCGAGGAGGACGATCCGACATGCTCGACATATTCGCGCTGCTTCTGCGTCAGCGGGCCGGTCGCCGGCAGCGACAGAAGTTCGGTGAAGCCGATGATGTTGGTCAGCGGCGAGCGCAATTCATAGGAGACGTGCTGGACGAATTCGTTCTTGAGCTGATCGGATTTCTGCAGCGCCTCGTTCTTGTCCTTGAGCGCCCGCTCGACGTTGACGCTGTCGGTGACGTCGACGAAGGTCATCATCACTTGCCCGTTGGGCAGCGGGATCATGGCATAGCTCAGCACATTGCCATTGTTGAGTTCGGTCTGGCCGTGACGGTCGCGGCGCTCGTCGTCGAACCCGGTGATGGCGGCAACGAAACCCGGCCAGGGACTGTCCGCCGCCGCCTGCCGGTCGCAAAGGTCGCGGATCGTGGACACGTGCACATTGGGCTTGGCCGCATCGCCGCTCAGGCCCCAGAGCTTGGCAAAGGCAGGGTTCGACAGACGAAGCCTGCCATCGGGGCCGAACACCGCCACGCCTTCGGCAAGATTGTCGAGCGTCTCGCCCTGCACCCGCACCGCTGTCTGGTAGCGGCTTTCGAGGTCCATCTTCTCGGTCAGGTTCTCGAACACCCAGGTCACGCCGCCCTTGGGCTGCGGGTTGGCGACGACGCGGATGGTCTTGCCATCCGGCAGATGCCACCAATGTTCCTGCGATTCGACGGCGCGGTAAGCGCCGAGCAGGCCTTCCTTCCAGCGGCGCCATTCCGGCTGTTCGGCGATCTTGCCCGAGCTGCGCAGCCGGTCGAGCAGCAGAGCATTGTCGGGAGCGCTGTGCAGGAAGCCGCTGTCGAGGCCCCACAGCTTCTGGAAAGCCTGGTTGAAGAACCGCAATTTCTCGTCGGTGTCAAAAATAGCGACAGCCGTGTTGAGCTGGTCGAGCGTGTCGGCGTGGCTCCTGACGGTCCGTTCGTACTCGCTGCGAACGGTCTCGATGGCACTGGTGTCGCAGGCAAGGCCGGCCGAGCCATCCGCGCCGGCGAAATCGGTGACCGCAAACACACGGCGATCGCCTTCGATCACGGTGGAAAGCGACTGTTCGAAGACCGGATGCGTCTTGTGCTGGGCGGCAATCGCATCGCGTGCCTGGCCGCCGAGGAACTCCTTTGCCTCGCGAACCGCGGCTTCGGCATTGTCGGCTTCAACCGCATCGGCATAGGCCCGGTTGACCCACTTCAGCCGCCCATCCTCGCTGCGAAGCCATGCCGGCATGTTCAACGCGTCGAGCAGGCCGATCATCGTGTCATGGTCGGCCGCCAGCCGCTGGTTCTCGATCTTCAGCCTGGCCTGGCTGCGCTGCGTCTCCGAGAGCGAGACGAAACGAACCAGCACGTGGGCTGCGCTTTTGCGGCCATGCACTTCGAGCGGTGCGCCGGCCTGCGATTCGATGACGAGGTCGAAGTGTTTCGCCTTCTCGCGCAATCCCGCGACGGCATGTTCGAGCGCCGCCGCCGAACGCGGCATCAGCCACCGGCCGAAAGCAAGGAAAGCGGCTCGGTCCTCGGGGGCACCGCTTTCCACGGGCAATGTGCCGATGAGTTCGGGCTTCTTGTTTTCCGCGGCCCAGACGACCAGGCGCTGGTCGCGCAGATTGAGCAGCGCCTCCGAGCGCCGCAGGGCCGCGTTGATGTCGGCGAGGCGGCTCCTGAGTTCGACATTGTCCGCCGAGGTGCGGGCTCTTTCGCGGATGAGAACGATGGCCGACAGAAGTGCCGCGCCGGTCACGCCGACAAACACCGCAAGCTGCATGACCTCGATCGCGCTGATCGACATCCCGGCCGTGGTCACGCCGGCGGCTTCGGCATGCGCAACCACATTGGCCAAGGGGCAGGCAAAAGCGGACGTGGCGAGGAACAGTGCCGCGCGAGCACGCCATGACAGGCTTCCGCCTTGCAAGGCGGAGCCAGTAACCCCCGAATCGTCTTGGCCGCCGGAAACGGCCCGTCCCGCTCTGTGCGGGTGTTGCCCCGGCATGTCTTGGTCCTCTCCGCCGCCTGAATGCAAGACCGCCCTGATGCGCGCCTCTCTTGATCCCCTCTCGGGCCGGAAGCGTCGCGAATCACCTGACAATAAACCCTCGCCGAATCGCCGTGAAGGCTGGCGGCGCGCAAAAATAAAGCCGGGCGAAAAGTCAATCGCCCGGCATCAATATCTGGTAGCAATTTTAGCTTTGGTTAATAGCGGTAGTGTTCCGGCTTGAACGGTCCCTGCTGAGTCACGCCGATATAGGCGGCCTGCTCACCGGACAACTCGGTCAGGCGGGCGCCAAGCTTGTCGAGATGCAAGCGCGCGACCTTTTCATCGAGATGCTTGGGCAGGACATAGACCTGGTTCGCGTACTGGCCGGGCTTGGTGTAGAGCTCGATCTGGGCCAGCACCTGGTTGGTGAACGAGGCCGACATGACGAAGCTCGGATGACCGGTGGCGTTGCCGAGATTGAGCAGCCGGCCTTCCGACAGCAGGATCATCCGCTTGCCGTCGGGGAAGGTGATCATGTCGACCTGCGGCTTGACGTTGGTCCATTTGAGGTTGCGCAGCGAGGCCACCTGGATCTCATTGTCGAAGTGACCGATGTTGCCGACGATGACCATGTCCTTCATCGAGCGCATGTGGTCGAGGGTGACGACGTCCTTGTTGCCGGTGGTGGTGATGACGATGTCGGCGGTGGGTGCCGCATCTTCCAGCGTGACGACTTCAAAACCGTCCATCGCCGCCTGCAGGGCGCAGATCGGGTCGACCTCGGTGACCTTGACGCGGGCGCCGGCGCCCTTGAGCGAGGCCGACGAGCCCTTGCCGACGTCGCCGTAGCCGCAGACAACCGCGACCTTGCCGGCCATCATGGTGTCGGTGCCACGACGGATGCCGTCTACCAGCGATTCCTTGCAGCCATATTTGTTGTCGAACTTCGACTTAGTGACCGAGTCGTTGACGTTGATGGCGGGGAAGGGCAGCAGGCCCTTCTTCTGCAACTGGTAAAGCCGGTTGACGCCAGTGGTCGTCTCTTCGGTGACGCCGCGGATCGCTGCCTTCTGCTTGGTGAAGAAGCCAGGCGAAGCCTTCAGGCGCTTCTTCACCTGGGCATAGAAGTATTCCTCTTCCTCGCTCTGCGGGTTGGACAGCACGTCCTCGCCGGCCTCGGCGCGGGCGCCGATCAGGATGTACATGGTGGCGTCGCCGCCATCATCGAGGATCATGTTGGAGGTGCCGCCGTCGGTCCACTGGAAGATCTTGTCGGTGTAGTCCCAATACTCCTCGAGCGACTCGCCCTTGACGGCGAACACCGGGATACCCGCCTCGGCGATGGCCGCGGCCGCATGGTCCTGGGTCGAGAAGATGTTGCAGGAAGCCCAGCGGATATCGGCGCCGAGCGCCTTCAGCGTCTCGATCAGCACCGCCGTCTGGATGGTCATGTGCAGCGAGCCGGTGATGCGCGCGCCCTTGAGCGGCTTCTTGTCGCCAAACTCCTCGCGGCTGGCCATCAGGCCCGGCATTTCGGTTTCGGCGATCTCGATTTCCTTGCGGCCCCAGCCGGCAAGCGAGATGTCGGCGACCATATAGTCCTTGCTACCCGTCATGGCAGTGCTCCGATGCGAATTATTCTTGCTGCGAATTGGTTGCGGATGCGCCCACGCCAGTCGGCGCGTCTAAGGGCGCGAATTGCCGGTCTGACTAGCAGATCGGGGCTCAGACGACAATGGGATATAAAGAAATCTTTATCCCTGCATGTCCATCGGACATGCTATGGCGATGTAGAGGATCAGCTTTCCTCGCCGAAGCGGGATGCCACCAATTGCTCCAGCGCGTCGATGACCTGCAGCGCCTGCGGCCCGCTGGCGGTGACACGGATCGAGTAGCCCGGGCTTGCCGCCAGCATCATCAGGCCCATGATCGAGGTGCCGCCGACCTTGACGCCGTCCTTCTCGACATGCACCGAAGCGTCGAAGCCGCTCGCCAGTTGGACGAATTTCGCCGAGGCGCGCGCGTGCAGGCCGCGCTGGTTGATGATGGGAAAATCCCGGACGATCTGATCTTCTTCCGGGGACAGCGCGTTCATTTGCTGCTCAAAAGCTGGCTGGCGACGTTGATGTATTTGCGGCCGGCCGCCTGCGCCTCATCAAGTGCGGCCGCCATGTTGTCGCCCTTGCGGATCGAGGAGAGCTTGATCAGCATCGGCAGGTTCATGCCGGCTATCACCTCGGTGCGGCCGGACTCCATTACCGAAATGGCAAGGTTGGAGGGGGTGCCGCCGAACATGTCGGTCAGCACGATGACGCCCGTTCCGGTGTCGACACGGGCGACGGCGTCGACGATGTCGCGACGACGCTGCTCCATATCGTCATCGGCGCCGATCGCCACGGTTTCGAAATTGTCTTGTGGCCCGACGACATGTTCCACGGCATGTCGGAACTCGGCGGCCAGTTGACCGTGCGTTACAAGCACGAGTCCGATCATTCTTTGGTGGCTCCCGTCATCGCCGCTTCACAGGCGCATATTATGCTCGCCAGCCATTCCAGGCGGCGGGAGCGCTATCTTGTCGACGCGCGGCCGGTTGACAAGCCCCAAATTGCGCGGGCCCATGCCATTTTGACGCATTGCAGCAAGAAATCCCAAGCGGATCATAGAAAAGGCGCGATCGACAGCCGCGCCATCACGGCGGGCAGGGCAGTGGCGGCGTTGCGCTCGGCAAGATCGATACGCGGCACCGGGCAGCCTGCGACCGGCTCGCTTATTTCCTCCTGGAAACGGGCCATGTCTGCCTTTGGCACCAGCCTCACATGCAGGTCGATCACTCCGCCCGGCTCGAACGGCAGCGGGCACGGCATGAACCCAGGTACTTCGGCGAGACCGGCGATGGTCGCCGGCACGCGACAGACCAGCCGCCCGGCGCGGGCTGCGGCAAGCAGCCTGTCGTCGCCAATCAGCCGCGAGAACAGCCCGCGCGCGCGGCAATGGTCCAGGAGTGTCAGCGCCAGCGTCGTCTTGCCGGCTCCGGACGGCCCGGTGATAAGGACGCCGCGCTCTCCGATCAGGATCGCGGTTCCGTGAATGTTTTCTGGCTGCGCAACCGGATCAGGCGCGATCTTATCCGGGATCATGCTTCTGCCGGCAGTGTCACGACGAAGCGTGCGCCCTTGATTTCGCCGGGCTTGGTGCCGGGGATATTTTCGGCGGTCAGGGTGCCGCCATGGGCCTCGACGATCTGCCTGGATATCGACAGGCCAAGACCCGAATTCTGGCCGAACGCCTCGCCTGCGGGCCGGTCGGTGTAGAAACGTTCGAAGATGCGGTCGATATTGTCGGCGCGAATGCCGGGACCATTGTCGTCGACGGTGACGATGTTGAACTTGCCGGCGCGCGCCAGCGACAGGCTGATGTGGCCATGGTCCTCGGGAACGAAGGAGCGGGCGTTCTCGATCAGGTTGGTGATGACCTGGCCGATGCGCAGATCATGACCGACGACCACATAGCCTTTGACGCCCTGCGGCAGCTTGGCGACCTTGAACTCGATCTCGACGGCCTTCTTGTTGCGCGTGGCTTCACGCGAAACGGCAACGAGATCGGTGATGAATTTCTTCAGGTCGACCGTGCCTGCATCTTCGCGCGCCAGTTCGGCATCAAGACGGGAGGCGTCGGAAATATCGGTGATCAGCCGGTCCAGCCGCCTGACATCGTGCTGGATAATATCCATCAACCGGCTGCGCGAATTGTCGTTCTTGGCCAGCGGCAAGGTTTCCACCGCGCTGCGCAGCGAGGTCAGCGGGTTCTTCAATTCGTGCGACACGTCAGCCGCAAAGCTTTCGATCGCCTCGATGCGGGCGTAGAGCGCGTTGGTCATGTCGCGTATGGCGATCGACAGATTGCCGATCTCATCTTGGCGGTCGGAAAAGTCCGGGATTTCCTCGCGGCTCTTGACGCCGCGCCGCACCCGCACGGCCGCCGCCGACAGCCGGCGAAGCGGATTGGCAATGGTGGAAGCGAGCAGCATCGACAGGATGGCGGTGACAAGCGCCGCGATGCCGAACACGCGCAGGATCGCCTTGCGCTCGGCGGCGACGATCTTGTCGATATCGCCGCCTTCGGTCGACAGCATCAGCACGCCGAGGACGGCGCGGAAGCGCTGGATCGGCACCGCCACCGAAACGATCTGCTCGCCCTGTTCCGAGACGCGCACGATGGTCGACGGGCTGCCGGTGAGCGCCTTGACCACTTCCGGGAAAGCGGCGCCATTGCCGCCCGGCTGCTCATGATAGACCGGCAGTTCGGTGTTGCGGAAGAAATCGAAGACGAATTTCTGGATGCGCTCGACCAGATCGGGCTCTTCCTCTTCGACTGGCGGTAGGTCGTAGCGCAGGATCTGGCCGCGCGAATAGAGATGGCGCGAATCGAGCAGCAGATTGGCGTCGCGGTCATAGATGCGGGCGCGCGTCCGGGTCGGCGAGATCAGCCTTCTCAGCACCGGCGCGACACGTTCCGGGTTGATCGGGAAGTCGAGATTGTCGAGCTGGTCGGAGCCCGGCCCGAGGCTTTCCCCGGCCTGCAGCTCGAGCAGCTTTTCCGGGTCGATGCTGATCGAATCCGTCTCGACCGTCGCCGACGCGGCGATGGCACCGGCGATGATCTCGCCCTGGGTCATCAGGCTCTCGACCCGGGCGTCGATCAGCCCGTCACGGAAGGTGTTGAGATAGAGGATGCCGGTGACAAGGACGGCCAGGCCGGCGAGGTTGAGGAAGAGGATACGCCGCGTCAGGCTGGAAAAGATATGATGGCCGAGGAAGCGGCGCATCGGCACCGTGATTTTCGACAGGAATGACGGCATGATACGCGACGGCCGCCTCGCAGCGCCCGCCGGTCTTGCTCGCTGTGCTTCCACTGCCATCGAATAGCAGCTCCCGCCTAGTCTTTGCCTTGATGCATGTCGTTGTCCCAAAACCGGGCCCACTTTTGGGCGACATGCATTACCTTGCTTTGACGCATGTCGTTATCCCAAAACCGGGATCACTTTGGGCGACATGGATCGACTTACGCTTCGCGGAACCGGTATCCGACTCCGTAAAGGGTTTCGATCATCTCGAAGTCGTCGTCGACGGCCTTGAACTTCTTGCGCAGCCGCTTGATGTGGCTGTCGATGGTCCGGTCGTCGACATAGACCTGTTCATCATAGGCCGAATCCATCAGCGCATCACGGCTTTTTACGACACCAGGTCGCTGCGCCAGCGAGTGCAGGATCAGGAACTCGGTGACGGTCAACGTCACCGGCTCGCCCTTCCAGGTGCAGGTGTGGCGCTCCTGGTCCATGACCAGCTGGCCGCGCTCGAGCGACCGGGCCTGCTGGCTGGGCGTCTTTGCCGCGGCCTCGCGGGCACTGGCACGGCGCAGCACGGCGCGCACCCGCTCGACCAGCAGACGCTGCGAGAACGGCTTGCGGATGAAATCGTCGGCGCCCATCTTGAGGCCGAACAATTCGTCGATCTCGTCGTCCTTTGAGGTCAGGAAGATCACCGGAAGGTCGGACTTCTGGCGCATCCGGCGCAGCAGTTCCATGCCATCCATGCGCGGCATCTTGATGTCGAGGATGGCAAGGTTCGGCGGGCGTGCCGCCAGCCCTTCCAGCGCAGACGCACCATCCGTGTAGGTCTCGACGCGGTACCCCTCGGATTCGAGGGCGATCGACACCGATGTCAGAATGTTGCGGTCGTCATCGACAAGCGCGATTGTTGCCATTTCAAGCGGCTCCCTCATGAGCTGTCCCTTCTTTCGTAGAGAAGGGGCTTTTGCAGGACAAATTAGGTACAAAATGTGGCATAGGCCTTGTCCGCTGTCACGCGCGGCTTGCCGGCGGCCACAATCCTACCCCGATATGGATTGGACGAACGAACACTGCCAATCCTTTGGGCAACCACCAAAGTTTTCGCACATATAAACGATTTAAACAACTTTCAAAATTTTTAAATCGATTAATGATTTGATATCATTTGGCTTTTCTGGTTCTGACGATCTCAGCCTGCTTGTGGGCATGCCGGAATATACGCCGGCAAAGACGCGGAAAACGAAGAGGGACACTTGATGTCGGAAGTCGGAAAACGCAATTCTGCCTGTGCGATCGATCATATCGGCCTGAAGACCACCGGCGTGGTGCGCTATAATTTCGGCGCGGCAGCCCTTTACGAGGAATCGATCCGGCGCGGCGAGGCCCGGCTCACCGCACATGGCGCACTGGTCGCCGAGACCGGCCAGCACACCGGTCGGTCGCCCAAGGACAAATTCGTCGTGCGCGACGGCGCCACCGAGCCGCATATCTGGTGGGACAACAACAAGGCGATCTCGCCGGCCCAGTTCGACCTTCTGCTTGCCGATTTCCGCGCGCATGCCGCGGACAAGGATCTCTACGTGCAGGATCTGGTCGGCGGCGCCGACGCAGGGCTGAAACTGCCGACCCGGGTGGTTACCGAACTCGCCTGGCACTCGCTGTTCATCCGCAATCTGCTCATCCGCCCGGATGCCGCCGAGCTTGATCATTTCGTGCCCGAGATGACCATCATCGACCTGCCGTCGTTCCGTGCCGATCCCGCCCGCCACGGCAGCCGTACCGAAACGGTGATCGCTGTCGACCTGACGCGCAAGATCGTGCTGATCGGCGGCACCTCCTATGCCGGCGAGATGAAGAAGTCGGTGTTCACCATGCTCAACTATCTGTTGCCGGCGAAAGGCGTGATGCCGATGCATTGCTCGGCCAATGAGGGTGCGAGCGGCGACGCCGCCGTCTTCTTCGGCCTGTCGGGGACCGGCAAGACGACGCTGTCGGCCGATCCGTCGCGCACGCTGATCGGCGACGACGAGCATGGCTGGGGACCGCACGGCATCTTCAATTTCGAAGGCGGCTGCTACGCCAAGACGATCAAGCTGTCGGCGGAAGCCGAGCCTGAAATCTTCGCCACCACGCAGCGCTTCGGAACGGTGCTGGAAAATGTCGTGCTCGACGCCGACGGCGTGCCGGATTTCAACGACGGAAGGCTCACCGAAAACACGCGCTGCGCCTATCCGCTGGATTTCATCCCCAATGCCAGCAAGACGGGACGCGCCAATCATCCGAAAAACATCATCATGCTGACCGCAGATGCCTTCGGCGTGATGCCACCGATCGCCCGGCTGACCCCGGCGCAGGCGATGTATCATTTTCTGTCCGGCTACACCGCCAAGGTGGCCGGAACCGAAAAGGGCGTGACCGAACCCGAAGCGACGTTTTCGACCTGCTTCGGCGCGCCGTTCATGCCGCGCCATCCCTCGGAATACGGCAATTTGCTGCGCGAACTGATCGCCCACCACGACGCCGACTGCTGGCTGGTCAACACCGGCTGGACCGGCGGCGCCTACGGTACCGGCAAGCGGATGCCGATCAAGGCAACGCGGGCATTGCTTGCGGCTGCACTCGACGGCTCGCTGAAGGCGGCCGAGTTCCGCACCGACCCTCATTTCGGTTTCGAGGTGCCGGTGGCGGTTCGCGGCGTCGACAGCGCCATTCTCGACCCGCGGTCGACCTGGGCCGACAAGGCTGGTTACGACCGGCAGGCGACAAGGCTGGTCGGCATGTTCGCCGTCAACTTCGAGAAATTCGAAAGCCATGTCGACGCCGTAGTGCTGGGTGCCGCGCCACGCATGCAGGAAGCGGCGGAGTAATCACGTCATTGGGCTGAACTCAGCCTGTCGTTGAAAGGCCCGGTTTCGATCGGGCCTTTTCTTTTTCGATCCGCCGCGCCATGACTGCGGCATGGCGAGCGACGACGACATCATCATTGCCGACGATGCGGTGATCCATCCGGGCGACCTGCACGAGGACTTCATCCGCTCGTCCGGTCCGGGCGGCCAGAACGTCAACAAAGTGGCGACGGCGGTACAGCTGCGCTTCGACGCGGCCAACGCAGCAGGCCTTTCGGAGCGCGTGCGCGAGCGGACGATCAAGCTTGCCGGCCAGCGTGCCACCAAGGACGGCGTCATCGTCATCGAGGCAAGCCGCTTCCGCACGCAGGAACAGAACCGGGCGGACGCACGGGCAAGACTCACGGCGCTGGTCGCCAAGGCCGCCGAGCCGCCACCGCCGCCACGCAAGAAGACGCGGCCGTCGAAGGGCGCGGTGGAGCGGCGGCTGAAGAGCAAGGCCGGACGCGGCACGATCAAGAAACTGCGCGGCCGGGTCGGCGACGACTAAGCCGTCGGAAGCGTCTGGAGATACGGTTTTCGGGTCGCTGACGGTGACCCGTCATGGCATCATGTTTTCGCACGACCAATGTGATTGAGCCTCATGCTCGTCCTGCCCAAAGGCGTCCGCCACATGCCGGCCTATCTGTCTCGCACCATGCAGGAAACGCTGGTCGAGGCGGTGAGAGGCATCGTGCAGCAGGCGCCGCTGTTCGTGCCGGCGATGCCACGCACCGGCAAGGAGATGAGCGTGCGGATGACCAATTGCGGTCCGCTCGGCTGGGTCACCGACAAGGAGCATGGCTATCGCTACCAGCCGACGCATCCGGTGACCGGATTGCCGTGGCCGTCAATTCCGGACGGGCTGCTCGAGCTGTGGCGGCAGGTGTCGGGCTACCCACGTCCGCCGGAAGCGTGCCTGGTCAATTTCTATACCCCGGAGGCCAAAATGGGCCTGCATCAGGACCGCGACGAGGCCGATTTTTCGGCACCGGTGGTTTCCGTTTCGCTGGGCGACGATTGCCTGTTCAGGGTCGGCCAGACGACGCGTGAGGGCGGCACGAAGTCGTTCCGGCTGAAAAGCGGCGACGTCGTGGTGCTCGGCGGCGAAGGACGCCTCAGCTTTCACGGCGTCGACCGCATCTACCCCTCGACCTCGGCACTCCTGAAGAATGGCGGCCGCATCAATCTAACGCTGCGGCGGGTGACGAAACCAACTCCCGCTGGGAGGAACGAAGTTTCGGGAGATTGAGGCGCTGGGCGCCGTCATCACAGCTTCCTGAGCGCCACTTCCTCGATCAGGTGATCGGCGCCCTTGCGCAGGATGAGGTCGGCGCGAGCCCGCGTCGGCAGGATGTTCTCACGCAAATTCTTCAGATTGATGTTGGTCCAAAGGCCTTCGGCGATGGCGCGGGCCGAATCCTCCGAGAGCTGCGAATAGCGGTGAAAGAAGGAATCCGGGTTGCGAAAGGCGGTCTCGCGCAGCCGCATGAAACGGGCGGTGTACCATTGATGGATCAGCTTCTCGTCGGCATCGATATAGATGGCGAAGTCGAAGAAGTCCGACAGGAAGGGCACGATCTTGCCGTCCTGCGGCAGCTTGCCGGGCTGCAGGACATTGATGCCTTCGAAGATCAGGATGTCGGGGCGGTCGATGGTGACGAACTCGCCGGGAATGACGTCATAGGTCAGGTGCGAATAGACGGGCGCCCGGACATTGCGCTGCGCCGACTTGATGCCCGAGAGGAAGCGCAACAGTGCCCCGACATCGTAGCTGTCGGGGAAACCCTTGCGCTCCATCAGGTTTTCGCGGCGCAGCACCTCGTTGGGCAGCAGGAAGCCGTCGGTGGTGATGAGATCGACCTTGGGGCTCGACGGCCAGCGCGCCAGCAACTCCTTCAACACGCGCGCGGTGGTCGATTTGCCGACCGCGACGGAGCCGGCAATCCCGATGATGAACGGCGTCTTTTCCACGTCGACCGCGTTGAAGAAGGCCTGGCGCTGCCTGAACAGCAATTGGCTGGCCTCGACATGCGCAGATAAGAGCCGCGACAGCGAGAGGTAGATGCGCTTGACCTCTTCGAGGTCGACCGGGTCGTTGAGCGAGCGCAGGCGGCGGAATTCATCCTCGCTCAGCGTCAGCGGCGTGTCGGCGCGGAATTGCGACCATTGCTCGGCGGAGAAGAAACGAAAGGGAGAATATTTCTCGGTCGGCGCGAGCTGATCCATCGAGATACCTGCCCTCCCTCACGGTCAGCCCTTGGGCCGTGACGCCTTCTCGGCAATGCCCGAACGACCGGTGCGGTCTTCGAGTTCCCTGAGCACGTCGCTCAACGGAACCCCTGAGATGCCGAGAACGACGAGCCAATGATATATAAGATCGGCACTTTCCGAAACGAGAGCCTGTTTGTCGCCCTTGACGGCGGCAATCACCGTCTCGACCGCCTCTTCGCCGAGCTTCTGCGCCGCCTTGTCGATGCCGCGTGCGAACAGCTTTGCCGTCCAAGACTCCGGGTCACCGGAATGGGCGCGTTCCCTGACGATTTTTTCCAGATCGGAGAGCGAAAACTCGGTCATGGCGCCTAGAGCCTTTTCTTAGCCGGAAAGCCTCTAGGGCCGATCCGCGGGCGAGTCCAGCCGCATCGGCAGCCCGGCCTGGGCCATATGCGCCTTGGCCTGCCCTATCGTGTAGGTGCCGAAATGGAAGATAGAGGCGGCCAGCACCGCGCCGGCATGACCGTCGCGGATGCCTTCGACCATGTGATCGAGCGTGCCGACCCCGCCGGAAGCGATGACCGGCGCGCGCACCGCATCCGCAATCGCGCGGGTCAGTGCGATGTCGTAGCCAGCCTTGGTGCCATCCCGGTCCATCGAGGTCAGCAGGATCTCGCCGGCGCCGCGATCGACCATCAGCCGAGCGAATTCGACCGCATCGATGCCGGTTTTTTCGCGCCCGCCATGGGTGAAGATCTCCCAGCGGTCGGCTTCGCCGGCGCCGGATACTTTCTTGGCGTCGATGGCGACGACGATGCACTGGTTGCCGAACTTGTCGGCGGCCTCGGCGACGAAATCCGGGTTCTTCACCGCCGCCGTGTTGATCGACACCTTGTCGGCGCCGGCCAAAAGCAGCTTCCTGATGTCGGCGACCTGGCGCACGCCACCGCCGACCGTCAGCGGCATGAAGCACTGTTCGGCGGTGCGGGCGACGACGTCGAAGATGGTCTCGCGATTGTCCGATGAAGCCGTTATGTCGAGGAAGCAGAGCTCGTCGGCGCCGGCCGCGTCATAGGCCTTGGCCGCCTCGACCGGATCGCCGGCGTCGATGAGATCGACGAAGTTGACGCCCTTGACGACACGGCCGTTCTTGACGTCGAGGCACGGAATGACACGGGCTTTCAGCATCACCTTCCCTCTATCGTGGCGATGAGATCGTTGAGCAGCTGGCCGACCAGCGGTGGAACATCGCCCTTGGCGTCGAAGGCCGGATCGTAGGCGGAAACGGTGATGCCGACGACCGGCAACGCAAGCGCCATGGTGCAAGCCGCGCCGCGCAGCTGTTCCGGGTTCGGCCCGCCCGAACTGACGTAACGGTTGGCCTGCAGTTCCTCCGGATCGTGCACGTCCAGATCGAGATGCATGTGAATGCGTTTGGCGCCGGCGGCCTTCAGCTTTTCGGTCGCCTGGGCCACTCCAGGACATTCCGTTCGAAGGATCGGCAATGTCTCGAGAAGCTGTTTTTCAGCCGGATCGAGATCGCGTGCGTTGACGAGCACGCAACGTGACGGATCGATCGGCTGGAACCCGGGAATGGCCGCCGCCATCGGGCGCCAGCACAGGCCGAGCACGGTCGCCAGCGCCATGCCGTCGAGAAAGCCATAGACGGATGTCTCGGGCGTGTTGAGATCGCCATGCTGGTCGGCCCAGACGATCGCATCGGCACCTTCGCCAGCGACCGCGCCGGCGCTGGTCAGGCAATTTCCTGAGAGAACAATGGGAAAGCGGCCGCTGTCGCGAGCAAGGCGAACCATGGCCGCGACCGCGTTGCAGACGGCAAAGCCGGTGGCGATCTCGCGCTCCTGGACGTCGCCTACCCTGCCTATGTCTTCGACGACAACGTCATGACCGGCTATGGTCAGGGCTTCGACCAGCCCGCCGGATATCAACGCGTCGGGACCCTGGCCCATGCCGCCATGATAGTGGCCGCTGTCATAGGACGCCAGGATGATGGAGATCTTCACCGCTGCGTCTCCACCGCCGGCCTGCCTTGCAGGATCGCCAGCGCCTCCGCCGGATCGATGCGGCCGTCATAGAGCGCCCGGCCGGAGATCGCGCCTTCGAGCTTTTGCGCATCGGGCATGGTCATACGCACGATGTCGGCGATCGAGGCGAGGCCGCCGGACGCAATGACGGGAATGGACACGGCGTCGGCGAGGTCGATGGTGGCATCCCAGTTGATGCCGGTCAGCACGCCGTCGCGGTCGATGTCGGTGTAGATGATGGCGGAAACGCCGGCACCTTCGAATTTCTTCGCCAGTTCGATAACACCGAGGCTCGATGCCTCGGCCCAGCCCTCGACGGCGACCTTGCCGCCCTTGGCGTCAATGCCGACGGCCACCTTGCCAGGAAAAGCCTTGCAGGCCTGCTTGACCAGATCGGGATCGCGCACCGCCACCGTGCCGAGGATGACACGGGCGAGCCCGCGGTCGAGCCAGTCTTCGATCTGCTCCAGCGTGCGGATGCCACCGCCGAGCTGGACCGGGTTCTTGGTCGCCTTGAGGATGGCTCCGACCGCCGCGCTGTTGACGCTCTGGCCCTTGAAGGCGCCATTGAGGTCGACGACATGCAGCCATTCGAAGCCCTGTTGCTCGAAGGCTTTTGCCTGGGCGGCCGGGTCGTCGTTGTAGATGGTCGCGGTCGCCATGTCGCCGTGCTTCAGGCGCACGCACTGGCCGTCCTTGAGATCGATGGCTGGAAACAGGATCAATTTTCAGGCGCCTTCAACGATGACGAAATGGCCGGTCGAGGCGGCGAGCCGGAACTTCGAGGCGTGCTGATATTCCGGCGAATGATAGCATTCGACCGCCTTGTCGTAGGATTCGAACTCGACCAGCACATGACGGTTGCCGGTCGGTCCTTCGGGATTCTCGTAGCGACCGGCCCGCACCGGGAATTTCGCGCCGTATTTCGCAAAGGCCACCGCATTCGCCTCGATGTACTGCTTGTACATTTCGGGATCGCGAACATCGATCATAGCCATCCAATAGCCCTTCTTGCTCATGATTCTTCAGGGCCTCCAGCGTAGGAAATTGGTGATCAGCGCCAGGCCCAGCGCCTGGCTCTTTTCGGGATGGAACTGCGTGCCGACGAGATTGTCGCGGGCGACGGTGGCCGTCACCGGGCCGCCATAGTCGGCGACCGCCAGAACCTCGTCGGACTTCCGCGCATCCAGATGGTAGGAATGCACGAAATACGCATGCAGTCCGCTGTTTCCGGTCGGAATGCCCGCAAACAGGGGGTGTTGACGCTTGAGTTCGATCGTGTTCCAGCCGATCTGTGGGATCTTCAGCGCCGGATCGGCCGGCATGATCTGCTTGACGTCGCCGGCGATCCAACCAAAGCCGTGGGTCACGGTCTTTTCCAGGCCGCGCTGCGACATCAGCTGCATGCCGACGCAGATGCCAAGGAAAGGCCGGCCCTTGAGGATCGCGACTTCCTCGACCGCTTCCCACATGCCGGCGACGGCGCGCAAGCCGGCCGCGCAGTCGGCATAGGCACCGACACCGGGCAGGACGATGCGGTCGGCGGTGCGGACCCGTTCGGCGTCGGCGGTCAGGTCGATTTCAGCCGATATGCCGGCTTCACCCGCGGCGCGCTCGAAGGCCTTGGTGGCCGAGCGCAGATTGCCCGAGCCGTAGTCGATGATCGCAACCCGCATGTCAGGGTCTTCCCGGAATGTGAGTCAGCCCCAGCGCCATGCCCGGCTGCGCCGGGCGCGCCAAGGCGGCATCCGGGACCATGCGCGGCGCCGGCACGGCTTGATCCGAAAATGCTTCCGCCTCCAACGCGTAGCGCCCGTCGGCATCGTCGAGCCGACCGGCCTCGACCACGCCCCATTCATGCCAGCCGCGGCGGCGAAGTGCCGCGATGCGCAGCCCTTGCCCCTCCAACCCGACATAGAGCGAAACCAGCAGCGACAGCAACGAACCGGTCAGGCCGAGGCCGAGCTTTTCGCCAAGCAATGAAAGCAGGGCCGCGACGACGAAGGCGAGCGCGGCTTCGATCCACAGCCGATGCCAGGCAAACCAGAGCGGCGGCACCAGGAATCCGATCCAGGTGAAGCCGTCGCGGACAAAGGCCGTTGCGTCGGCCTTCTCGCTGCGGCCGGGCGGTTCCATCACGACATAGATGGCCATGACCTTATCCCTTCAACGATCCCTTGGTGGAAGGAACCGCGTCAGGCTGGCGCGGGTCGCGTTCGAGCGCTGTGCGCAGCGCACGTGCCACCGCCTTGAAGCAGGTCTCGGCGATGTGGTGGTTGTTGGCGCCATAGTGGTTGGTGACGTGCAGCGTGATGCCGGCATTCTGTGCCAGCGCCTGGAAGAATTCACGCACAAGTTCGGTGTCGAACGTGCCTATCTTCGGCGACGAGAAGGAAACGTTCCAGACCAGGAACGGCCTGCCGGACACGTCGATCGCCGCGCGCGTCAGCGTCTCGTCCATGGCAAGGTCGATCGAGGCATAGCGCATGATGCCGCGCCGCTCGCCGAGTGCTTTGGCCAGCGCCTGGCCGAGCGCGATGCCGGTGTCCTCGACGGTGTGGTGGTCGTCGATATGCAGATCGCCCTTGGCCCTGACCGTCATGTCGATCAAGGAATGGCGCGACAGCTGATCCAGCATATGGTCGAAGAAACCGACGCCCGTCGAAATGTCTGACTTGCCCGAGCCGTCGACATGGACCGATACAGCGATATCGGTTTCCTTGGTCTTGCGGCTTGCTTCGGCGGAACGGGGCGACATGATCTTGTCCTTGTCCCAGGGTTTGATGCGTTCCAAGCCTTCGCCAGCTTGAAAACGAAAGCCTTCTAGCAGCATGATCCGGCGATTGCCAGTTGCCATCCGGGTCGCTATCGAGCCGTTTGCAATCACCGGGCCCATGCATACATATGGCCGATCAAGTCACTCGTACCGCGCCAATCGCCTTTTGGGATGGCGCGAATCGGAGCCAGGAAATGTCTGATAATCTGACCATGCACGCCACGACCATCGTGACGGTGCGCAAGGGCAACAAGGTGGTGATTGCCGGCGACGGCCAGGTCAGCCTTGGCCAGACCATCATGAAGGGCAACGCCAAGAAAGTGCGCCGCATTGGCAAGGGCGGCAATGTGATTGCCGGTTTCGCCGGCGCTACCGCCGATGCCTTCACGCTGCTGGAGCGGCTGGAAGCCAAGCTCGAACAATATCCCGACCAGCTGACGCGCGCCTGTGTCGAGCTCGCCAAGGACTGGCGTACCGACCGCTACCTGCGCCGGCTGGAAGCAATGATGCTGGTTGCCGACAAGTCGACCTCACTGGCGCTGACCGGCACCGGCGACGTGCTCGAACCCGAATATGGCGTCATGGCCATCGGCTCCGGCGGCAACTACGCGCTGGCCGCCGCACGCGCGCTGATGGACACCGACAAGGACGCGGAGGAGATCGCCCGCAAGGCGATGCAGATCGCGTCCGACATCTGCGTGTACACCAACAACAACTTCGTCGTCGAAACGCTCGATGCCGGTTGATCCGGCCATCCTTTATGATTTTCGGCCGGTGACCGAGAAGGACCTGCCGATGATCGCCGGCTGGCTCGCCGAGCCGCATGTCGCGCAGTGGTGGGACGACCCCGAGACGGAAATCGCCGAGATTCGCGACCATATCGACAGCATTTCCGTCGAGCCGCTGATCGTCGAACTCGACGGCAAGCCGATCGCCTACCTGCAGAGCTACGACCCGCATCTGGAAGACGACCACCCCTATGCCGACCAGCCGTTCGGCACACTCGGCATCGACCTGTCGATCGGCCTGCCGGAGCTGATCGGCCTCGGCCACGGCTCGGCGATCGTGCGGCAATTCGTCGAGCAGCTGTTCGAGGAAGGCGTGCCGCGCGTCATCATCGACCCGCATCCTAACAATGCACCAGCGATCCGCGCTTATGAGAAAGCCGGCTTTGTCGCCTTTGACACCCGGACAACGGAATACGGGCCAGCCCTGATGATGGCGCGCGAAGCACCACAGGAGGCCGGTTGATCAGCGCTGAAACACTCGACAAGGCAGTCGCAGCAGGTCTGATCTCGCAAATCACGCGGGATCAGCTGGAGGTCATGGAACGCGCCGTCGCTCTCACCCCCGAGGGCAGGCGCGCCGATGACGATGGTGACGAGGAAAACCTGCGGCTGGTCGGCGGCGGCAACGATCTGTTCGTCACCGTGGGAACAGTCCTGCTCAGCGCCGGCTTCTTCTTTGTCCTCACCACCTTGCTTCCAGGCCAGACATTCTGGATCGCTGGCATCCTCGCGGTTTTCGCCTGGGGGCTCGCCGAAATTGTCACGCGTCAGCACCGGATGAAATTATCGTCGTCCGTGCTTGCGCTGATTTTCATGACCGCCATTCTGGTCGCTCTGGCGCTACAAGTGGAGGCCAGCTTCGGCATACGCAAGCCGGAGACTATCTGGCAGCTATTGGCGTTGCGCCAGACGGCGTCCCGGGCCGGATATCTGTTCCTGGGCGGAGGAATAATCGCGGCGGCGATCTATTTCTGGCGCTTTCGCGTCCCCATCATTGCCGGGGCTATCGCCATCGCGTTCACACTGCTTGCCTTCCTGCAAACGGCGATAATCCTCTATGACAGTGTGACAACGGGCGCGATTGCGCCGCCGCGCCTTGAGGATGTTCCCGAATTGCTCCGAGCGGCACTTTACATGCCGCTGATCTGCGGCCTGATCGTGTTCGCAACGGGTGTAGCTTTTGACATTTACGATAGGGATCGACGCAAGATCTGGTCCGATTGCGCTTTCTGGCTGCATGTCGTCTCGGCGCCCATGCTGGTGCATCCGCTCTTTATCATGGCAACCGGCCAGAACGTCGTATTCGGACATATCGCACCTGACGCCAATGCAACCATTATGCTGACGATCCTGATCCTTGGCTTCCTCTATGTCGCGCATAGACCGCCGTTCGCTTCTGGTTCCTACGTTGGCTTACTTCGGCTCGCTGGGCATCTATTATCTGGTGAATTCCGCCTCCGATTCGACGGGCGTCCCGCCTTTTGCCTTGATCCTGGTCGTTGTCGGCGCGCTGATTATTGTGTTCGGGGCTGGCTGGCAGCGTATCCGGCGGATTGTCGTCAAACCCACCTTGCCTGCGGCCGTGATCCGCCGGCTACCGCCGCTGAAGGCGTGACGGGCTTTGTGATGGTCGAGACGGCGACGCGGAAGAGAGGCAATAGGGCATGAATGCATCGGGCGACGACAACAGCTACTCGGCCTATGAAGACAGCTGGCGAATGGGGCTGCTGCTTGTGCTGGCCCTGCTCATCTTCCAGGCCGGAGCCCTTTACGGCATGGGTCATCCGCCGATCTGCACCTGCGGTTACGTCAAGCTCTGGCACGGCGTGGTGAACAGTTCCGAGAACTCCCAGCACATTTCGGACTGGTACACGTTCTCGCACATCATCCACGGCTTCCTGTTCTATACGCTGGCGCGGTTCCTGTTTCCGCGTTCGCCGATCGGCTTGAGGCTGGCATTCGCGGTCCTCATCGAAGGCGGCTGGGAGTTGCTGGAAAACAGCCCGTTCATCATCGAGCGCTACCGCGCCGGCACGATCTCGCTCAACTATTACGGCGACAGCATCATCAATTCGGTGTCCGACACACTGGCCATGGTGCTTGGATTTGTGATGGCGCGAAGGCTACCTATATGGGTGATCGTCAACCTCGCCATCATCTTTGAACTCGGTACCGGCTATCTCATCCGGGACAATCTGACACTCAACGTGATCATGCTGCTGCATCCGTTCGAGGCCATCAAGCAGTGGCAAAGTGGAATTTAGTGATATGAGCACATTCTCCCCCCGCGAAATCGTTTCGGAACTCGACCGCTTCATCATCGGCCAGAAGGACGCCAAGCGCGCCGTGGCCATCGCCCTGCGCAACCGCTGGCGCCGCCAGCAGTTGGAAGGCCAGATGCGCGAAGAGGTGATGCCGAAGAACATCCTGATGATCGGGCCGACGGGCGTCGGCAAGACCGAGATTTCACGTCGCCTTGCGCGCCTTGCCGGGGCGCCTTTCGTCAAGGTCGAGGCAACCAAGTTCACCGAAGTCGGCTATGTCGGCCGCGATGTCGAACAGATCATCCGCGACCTGGTCGAGATCGCCATCGGCCTGGTGCGCGAGAAGATGCGCGAGGACGTCAAGGCACGCGCCCACATCAACGCCGAGGAACGCGTGCTGGAGGCGCTGGTCGGCAAGACGGCGAGCCCGGCGACGCGCGACAGCTTCCGCAAGAAGCTGCGCGACGGCGAACTCGACGACAAGGAGATCGAGATCGAAGTAGCCGACACCGGCAATGGCGGCATGCCCGGCTTCGAGATTCCCGGCATGCCGGGCGCCAATATCGGCGTGCTGAACATCAACGACATGCTGTCGAAGGCGATGGGCGGCAAGAAGACCAAGACGCGCAAGACGACGGTCAAGGAATCCTACGCGCTGCTGGTCGGCGACGAGTCCGACAAGCTGCTCGACCAGGAGGAGGTGGTGCGCCGGGCGCTGGACGCGACGGAGAATGACGGCATCGTCTTCCTCGACGAGATCGACAAGATCGCGTCGCGTGAAGGTGGTATGGGCGCCGGCGTTTCCCGCGAAGGCGTGCAGCGCGACCTGCTGCCGCTGATCGAAGGCACCACGGTGGCGACCAAATATGGGCCGTTGAAGACCGACCACATCCTGTTCATCGCCTCCGGGGCGTTCCATGTCTCGAAGCCGTCGGACCTGTTGCCGGAATTGCAGGGCCGCTTGCCGATCCGCGTCGAATTGCGGGCGCTGGAGAAGGACGATTTCGTCCGCATCCTGACCGAGACCGAAGCCAGCCTGATCAAGCAGTATATCGCCCTGATGAAGACCGAAGGCGTCGACCTGACCTTCACCGACGACGCCATCGATTCGCTGGCCGGCATCGCCGTCGACCTCAATGCCAGCGTTGAGAATATCGGTGCAAGGCGGCTGCAGACAGTGATGGAGCGGGTGCTGGACGAGATCTCCTATGACGCGCCCGACCGCAACGGTACTGCGGTCACCATCGACGCCGCCTATGTGGAAAAGCATGTCGGCGACCTCTCCAGAAACACAGATTTGTCGCGATTCATCCTTTAAAGGACGGCGCCGGGTCACTCCGGCGCCGGCTTCTTCAAAGTGAAGCATCATGCTTTCCAAGAATCGATACCGATTTTTGGGCCGATGCATTGCAACACAGTCCGGCAAACAGAATCATGTGTGGCCAGATGGCACCATCTGGCCACCTTTCGTCTTGCCGCCGGATGGGGCGCTCTCGACTCGAGAGAGAGCACTACCTAGTTTGCGCGGCAACATCTGCAGGCGGCGGCGCATGAAAAAACTGATCCTGGGCATTCTCGGCTTGACGCTGGCTGCGACGCTGTTCGCCGCCGATGCGGCGACATTGGTGCCGCCAGGAAACCGCAACGCCGAGCAGCCGGATATTCCCGGCGCTTCGAGCCGGCGCACGCAGGCCACCAACACCACCTTCCAGGCGAAGTATCGCAAGGTCTACGCCTTGCTGAAGAACGACGCCGATCTGCGCGGCAAGATCAAGAAGGCCGCCGCGGCCTACGGCATTGATCCCCTGCACATTGTCGGCGCCATCGTCGGCGAGCACACCTACAATGTCGACGCCTACGACCGGCTGCAGACCTACTACGTCAAGGCGATTTCCTATCTCTCCAGCAAGCTGACCTTCGCCTATGACGGCGAGGACATCACCGATTTCGTGCAGCGGCCGGAATTCAAGAAATGCGCTGGGGTTCCGGACAGCTATGATCTGTGGGAATGCCGCGAGCAGGTGTGGAACCATTCGTTTCGCGGCAAAAGCGTCGGTGGCGAGAGTTTCCCGGACGACCGTTTCGGCGCCACCTTCTTCCAGCCCTACTATGCCGGCCAGACCTTCGGCCTCGGCCAGCTCAACCCGCTGACGGCCTTGCAGATGAGCGATCTCGTGCACAAGGTTTCGGGCTTGCCGAAGCTCGACGTCGCCGATCCCAACTCGGTCTACAAGACCATCATGGATCCCGACCTGACGCTGCCTTACGTCGCGGCGACGATCCGGAAATCGATCGACGCCTACAAGAACATTGCCGGCTTCGACATTTCGGGAAATCCGGGGCTCACGGCCACGCTCTACAATGTCGGCAATCCGGAGCAGCGCGCCGAAGCGCTGAAGGCGGAGAATGACAGGCGCCGCGCCGCCGGCGAGCCTGAAAAGCTGCCCGAGGAGAATTATTACGGCTGGCTGGTCAACGACAAGCTGCCGGAGCTGAAGGCGCTTTTCTAAGGTGCGGTTTCAGGCTTTTGAGCCGGAACCGACGTCCTGCACCGAAGCTTCCGCTACGCCGCCAGCAACGACTTCAGCTTGATGGCCTGCGAGCTGAGGGCTTCCGGCGCCGGTTTCGCCCGTTTGCCGATCAGCATTTCGGCGAGCCTGATGTCGCGGGCGACCGCATTGCCGGGACCGATGCCGCTGGCCGCCACCAGCCTGCCGTCTTCGCCCAGATGGAAGAGGATAAAGGCGCCGTCGCCGAGATCGCGGCGCACGACGCTGCGGCCTTCGTCGGAAAGCCCCGCGATCTGCAGGGACAGACCATATTGATCCGACCAGAACCACGGCACCGCCGCATGCGCCTCGCCGGCACCCAGCATGTTCCTTGCCGCCAGAGCGCCCTGTTCCTGGGCATTGCGCCAGGCTTCCAGCCGCACGCGGCGGCCACCATAGACGGCGAGCGGAAACGAACAGCAATCGCCGGCGGCAAAGATGTCGGGATCGCTGCTGCGTAGCTCGGCATCGACGGCGATGCCGTTGTCGATCGTCAGGCCTGCTTCGGCGGCCAGCCCGGTCACCGGCACGGCGCCGATGCCGATAACGGCGAGATCGGCTGATATCTCCCGTCCGCCGGCAAGCGTCACGCGAACCTCTTGGCCGTCGTCGACGATGGATGCGATGCCGTTGCCGCACAGAATGTCGACGCCCTCGGCGACATGTGCAGCATGGATGATTTCGGCGATCTCGGCCGGCACGCCGCGCATTAGGATGCGCGGTTGCGCCTCGATGACGGTGACCGTAGCGCCGAGCTTGCGGGCCGCGGCGGCGAGTTCGAGGCCGATGAAGCCGCCGCCGACAATGGCGATACGCTTGCCGGGGCTGAGATGGGCGCGAATGGCCAGCGCATCGGCGAAGGTGCGGAGATAGACGCAGCGCGAACCCAATCCCGGCATCGGCAGCTTGCGCGGGGTCGAACCTGTGGCGAGCAGCAGCTTGTCGTAAGGCAGGGCCGAACCGTCCGACAGACGCACAATATGCGCCGCAGGGTCGATCGCAACGGCCTGGACGGAATGGATATGGTGGATCGATTTTTCAGCCAGCAACTCATCACTGGCAATCGCCTTGATTTCGGGCGCCTCGCTGGCCATCGCCTCCTTGGACAGAGGCGGGCGCTCGTAGGGCAGATGCGGTTCGTCGCCGACCAGTGTCACCGGACCGTCATAGCCGAGATCGCGCAACGCCAAGGCTGCCCGCCCGCCGCATTCGCCGGCCCCGATGATGACCATCCCTCGTGTCATACCAGTTATCCGATCTGGATGAGGACTTTGCCGGCGTCGACCTTGACCGGATAGGTCCTGAGATTGACGCATACCGGCGCGCCGCGGGCGTCCCCCGTCTTGTAGTTGAAACGGCCATTGTGCTTGGGGCATTCGATGATGTCGTCCATCACCAGGCCGTCGGCGAGATGCACCTTTTCGTGGGTGCATAGACCGTCGGTGGCGAAATAGTCATCGTCCGGGCTGCGATAGATGGCGAAGGTGCGGCCGCCATGATCGAAGCGCATCACATCCTCTTCATCGATATCACCTGCGGCACAGGCCTCGACCCAGTCGCTCATTCAGTCCTCCCGTGGAAATCGGATAGCCGCACGATCACTCCGCCGCCGCGACGGCATCGTTGTGGAATTCTTCGCGATATGGCCTGGCGGTGGGCGGCAGCTCGCGCTTGAGGAAATAGTCTTCGTTGCGCAACTGGCGCAGGAAGGTTGGGATCATCTCGCGATAGCCGGCCAGGATCGACGTCGTCGGCGCCGGCAAATCGTGCTTGATCAGCTCATGCAGCTTCGGCAGCGCGTGGTACGGCACCATCGGAAACATGTGATGCTCGACATGGTAGTTCATGTTCCAATAGATGAATCGGCTGATCGGGTTCATGTAGACGGTGCGGCTGTTGAGGCGGTGGTCGGTGACGTTGTCGGCCAGGCCGCCATGCTGCAACAGCCCGACCATGACGTGATGCCAGGCGCCATAGAGCCTGGGCAGGCCGACCAACATCAGGGGCAGGAACGAACCGGTATAGAGCGCCAGTGCGATGGTGGTGGCATAGATCGCCGTCCAGATGCGGGCGAAGCGGATTGCCCTTGGCTGCTCCTGTTGAGGAATGAAGGTCTTTTCGGCCGCGCTGATGTTGCCGGCCGCGTTGCGCAGCATGTCGCTCATCGCATGCCAGGCATCGAGCACACCGACAAAGGCAAGGACGACGCGAGCCAGGTCCGGTGGCCGCATGACCGAGATTTCCGGGTCGCGGCCGACGATGATGGTGTCGGTGTGGTGGCGCGTGTGGCTCCAGCGCCAGGTCACCGGATTGCGCATGATCATGAAGCAGGCGATCTGGTAGACCACATCATTCATCCACTGCGTCCGGAAGGCGGTGCCGTGGCCGCATTCATGCCAGCGTGAATCGGTGGATGAGCCGTAGAGCACGCCGTAGACGAAGAAGAACGGCACGCACCACCATGTGCCCCAGAACCAGGCGGCGCCGGCGCCGCTGAGGATCAGGGCGGCGAGCCAGATGATGGTATCGCGGATCGCCGGTCCGTCGGAGCGCTGCATCAGCTCCTTCATCTGCTTGCGGGGGATCTCGGTGTGATACCACTCGGCCGCCGACAGGCCGGTCTCGACGGCGAGCTTGGCGTCGCGGCCGATCAGGCTGTAGTCACGCCGGGACGGCGCTGTGGACATGGTTGCCTCCCTCGGCAGGGCATTCGCCAGGCGAATGCCCGATATTCCTACGCTTCGAGGCTGAAAATAGCGCCGACGCATGATTAGACTCAACATCACAAAGATAGTTTCTATCATTTCCTATCAGAATGATGTAAGACGGGGCCAAGCAATCCGATGAGGCAAGCATGGCAAAACGGCCGACCATCACCGATCTGGCGCGCATCTCCGGTGTCAGCGTTGCCACGGTGGACCGTGTGCTCAACAGCCGCCTGCCGGTGCGCGAGGACACGGCACGCCGCGTCTACGAGGCGGCAACCGAGATCGGCTATCACGCCGCCGGCCTGATCAAGCAGCGGATGCGCCATGAATTGCCGGAGTACCGGCTGGGTTTCCTGTTGCTCAAGGGCAATTATGTCTTCTACAGCGAGTTCGCCCGCGAGCTTGAACTCGCCGTGTCGCGGTCGCCGCGTTTCCGAGGTGTCGCCATCATCGACTTCGCGGACTCGCTGGCCCCCGATGAAATCGTCGAACGCGCGCGCAGGCTGGCGGCCAAATGCAGGGCCGTTGCCTTGGTCGGGCCGGATCACCCGACCCTGACGGTTGCCGTCGAGGAGATGAAGGCGAAAGGGCTGCCCGTGTTTTCCCTGCTGTCCGACTTCGCCGCCGGCATTCGCGAGGGCTATGTCGGCCTCGACAACCGCAAGGTCGGCCGCACCGCCGCCTGGATGGTTTCGAAGGCCGCCAAACGGCCGGGCAAGGTCGCGCTGTTCGTCGGCAGCCATCGCTTCCATGGCCATGAGTTGCGCGAGATCGGCTTTCGCTCCTTCTTTCGCGAGCAAGCGCCGGAATTCACCTTGCTTGAGACATTGGTCAACCTGGAAGCCAACCAGATCACGCAGGACACGCTGCTCGACCTTCTCGGCCGCCACCCCGATCTCGTCGGCTGCTATGTCGCCGGCGGCGGTATGGAGGGCGCGGTCGCCGCGCTCAGGCAAGCAAAGCCGGCCGAAATGCCCGCGGTCATCTGCAACGAGATCACAGCCATATCGCGTTCAGCCCTGGCGGACGGCGTCCTGACGATGGTGATCTCGACGCCGCTGGCAGCGCTGTGCCGCGAGCTGGTCGATCTGATGGCACATGCTATCGAAACGGGCGCCGCGAACGCTCCGGGCCAGACCTTCCTGCCGTTCGACATCTATCTGCCCGAGAACATCTAGGCTCTCGACCTTCGGGTTCGGCCGAGGTGCCTTTGACGACGCTTGCGAAGGCCCCGGCTGATCGTCGGGCTGGTGACAGGTGGCAGGCGCCCATCATCCGAAATTCGCGCATCCGGTTTTGGAATCTCCCTTGACGTCCGGAGGCAAAATGGAATAAATATTTCACCAGCTATATATTTTGGTTCTTTCGTTCCGGAACATCTGTTTCAAACAGATGGTTTGACGTTCCAGCAAACGGGAAACGTCACCCGGGACAGAAATAACATCGGGAGAGATTCCCCGGGGAGATCGGGGATTCCGGATAGATCGGTGCAACCGGACACCAATATGTGGAGGAGAAACACAATGAAGAAACTGATTTTGGGCGTCGCTTTCGCGGCGCTGATGAGTTCATCCGCCATGGCCGCCAAGGTCGGCGTATCGATGGCCAAGTTCGACGACAACTTCCTGACCGTGCTGCGCAACGGCATGATCGAGCAGGCCAAGGGCATGAGTGGCGTGGAGCTGCAGGTCGAGGACGCGCAGAACGACGTCGCCAAGCAGCTTGACCAGATCAAGAACTTCGCCGCCTCCGGCGTCGACGCGATCATCGTCAATCCGGTCGACACCTCGGCCACGCAGGCAATGTCGGACGCCGCGGCGGCCGCCAAGATCCCACTGGTCTACGTCAACCGCGAACCGGTCAATGTCGACAAGCTGCCGGAAAACCAGGCCTTCGTCGCTTCGAACGAGGCCGATTCCGGCACGCTCGAGACCAAGGAAGTCTGCCGCCTGTTCAAGGAAGCCGGCAAGAAGGAAGCCAATGTCTATGTGATCATGGGCGAGCTGTCCAACCAGGCCGCCGTGCAGCGCACCAAGGATATTGAAGAGGTGATCGCCACGCCGGATTGCAGCTTCATCAAGATCATCGACAAGCAGACGTCGAACTGGAACCGCGACGAGGCCCAGAACCTGATGACCAACTGGCTGTCGACCGGTAAGCCGTTCGATGGCGTCATCGCCAACAATGACGAGAGCGCCATCGGCGCCATCCAGGCCATGAAGGCCGCCAACATCGACATGAAGTCGGTCGTGGTCGGCGGCGTCGACGCCACCCAGGACGCGCTTGCAGCGATGCAGGCGGGCGACCTTGACGCAACCGTGTTCCAGGACGCGGCCGGCCAGGGCGCGGGCGCGCTGGACGCGGCGTTGAAACTGTCCAAGGGCGAGAAGGTCGAACACAAGGTCTACGTCCCCTTCCAGCTGGTGACGCCTGCGAACATCGACAAGTTCCTGAAGAAGAACTGAGCAGCGGACATAAGGAGCGGCGCACAGAGCGCCGCTCCCCTTTCCCTCAGCGCCGGCAAGGCAGCGAGGGCGACCGCTGCTGACGGAGGATAGAAGATTTGGCACAGACATCTCATGGCGTCGGCGGGGTCGGCTACGACGCGAAGAAGCGCGCGTGGCCTGCCGAAATCAACGTTTTCCTGGCGCTTGTCATCCTCGTCGTCGTCTTCGAACTGATCGGCCGGATCTTCCTCGGCGACAGCTTCCTGTTCAACACCCGCAGCGACGTCAGCGCGATCTTCAACGAGGCACGCCTGCAGATCATCATCCTGCAGGTGTCGATCGTCGGCATCATTGCCATCGGCGTGACGCAAGTGATCATCACCGGCGGCATCGACCTGTCCTCGGGTTCGATCGTCGGCGCGACCGCAATGATCGCCATGAGTTTTGCCCAGGTGGCGACCGTCAACGGCAATCCCAACCCCAAGGCGATGTTCCTCGCGCAAGGCTGGACCGACCTGCCTGTCATCGTGCCGCTGCTGGTCGCGATCAGCTGCGGGCTGTTCGCCGGCCTGGTCAACGGCGCCTTGATCGCCTACACGCGCATTCCGCCATTCATCGCCACGCTCGGCATGATGGTGACGGCGCGTGGCATCGCCAAATGGTGGTCCAAGGGACAGCCGATCTCGTTTCCCACCGACAGTTTCGCGGCAATCGGCAAAGGCCTGATGCCGGTCATCATCTTCCTGTCGCTGGCCGTGCTGTTCCAGCTGATCATGACCTACACCCGGTACGGCAAGCACTGTTACGCGATCGGCTCCAACGAGGACGCCGCGCGCATGTCCGGCATCAAGATCGCCAACCACAAGATCCTCGTCTACGTCATCGCCGGCGTGCTCGCCGCGCTCGCCGCCGTGGTGCTGAGCTCCAAGAACCTCACCGCGCAGTCGGGCATGGGCGTGATGTACGAACTCGACGCGATCGCCATGGCGGTGATCGGCGGCGTCTCCTTGTCGGGCGGCCGCGGCTCGATCGTCGGCACGGTGATCGGCTCGCTGATCTTCGGCGTCATCATCTCCGGCTTCACCTTCCTGCGCCTCGACGCCTACTACCAGGAGATGGTCAAGGGCGTGATCATCGTCGGCGCAGTCGTTCTCGACCAGTGGCGTCAACGCCTTAGGGCAATGAGGGCTTGATCATGGCAGACATCGTCCTGAAGACCGAAAACCTGACCAAGCGCTATGGCGGCGTGCATGCGCTGGAAGGCGCTAACTTCGAGCTGCGCAAGGGCGAACACGTCGCAATCATGGGCGACAACGGCGCCGGCAAGTCGACCTTCGTGCGCCAGATCACCGCCGTCGAGCAACGCACCGAGGGCAAGATCTGGTTCGACGGCAAGGAGGTGAACTTCACCGGGCCGATCGCGGCGCGCGAGGCGGGCATCGAGACGGTGTTCCAGAACCTGGCGCTGGCCGACGACCTCGACGTGCCGTCGAACCTGTTCCTCGGGCGCGAAAAGGTGCTGTTCAATCTCGGGCCGTTCTCGATCCTGGACCGCAAATACATGCGCAAGGCGACCGAGGCGGCACTGGTCCGCACCGCGGTGAAGATCCCCAATCTGTCCAACACCATCCGCCACATGTCGGGCGGCCAGCGCCAGTGCGTGGCGATCGCCCGGACCGCGACCTTCGCCTCCAAGCTCATCATCATGGATGAGCCGACGGCAGCCCTTGGCGTGCAGGAGACCGCGCAGGTCGAAAACATCATCCGCACGCTGAAGGATAATGGCGAGCCGCTGATCCTGATCAGCCACAACATGCGCCAGGTGTTCGACCTTTGCGACCGCATCGTCGTCTTCCGCCGCGGCCGCATCGTCGCCAACCTGCGCAAGCAGGACACCGACGGAAACGATATCGTCTCCTACATCACCGGTGCCAAGACCGGAGAGGCGGAACTCGCGGCCTAGGGCCGGGCAAGGAGGCGGTGGTCACCGCCTTCCTGTCGATGTCGTCTTGACCGGAACATCACCCGCGCCCATGACCGGCGCCTTGCTTCGAACCATCCTCAAAGGACATTCCATGGTACTCCGCTTCGCCCTCCTCGGTGCCGGCCGCATCGGCAAGGTCCACGCCCGCGCCGTCGGCTCCAACCCGCAGGCCAAACTGGTTGCCGTCGCCGACGCCTTCGAGAAGGCGGCGACCGAGCTGGCGACGGCCTATGGCGCCGAGGTGCGCAGCATCGACGCCATCGAAAAGTCCAAGGACATCGACGCCGTCGTCATCTGCACGCCGACCGACACCCATGCCGACCTGATCGAGCGTTTCGCCAAGGCCGGCAAGGCGATCTTCTGCGAGAAGCCGATCGACCTCGACGTCAAGCGCGTCGAGAAGTGCCTGGCCGTGGTCGAGAAGGCCAAGGCAACGCTGATGGTCGGCTTCAACAGGCGCTTCGACCCGCATTTCGCCGCCGTGCGCAAGGCGATCGACGACGGCGCCATCGGCACCGTCGAGATGGTGACCATCACCTCGCGCGATCCGGGTGCGCCGCCGATCGACTACATCAAGCGCTCGGGCGGCATTTTTCGCGATATGACCATCCATGATTTTGACATGGCGCGCTTCCTGCTCGGCGAAGAGCCGGTGGCGGTCAGTGCGCACGCCTCGGTGCTGGTCGACAAGAAGATCGGCGAAGCCGGCGACTACGATAGCGTCAGCGTCATCCTCGAGACCGCTTCCGGCAAGCAGGCCGTCATCTCCAACTCGCGCCGCGCCACCTATGGCTACGACCAGCGCATCGAGGTGCATGGTTCGAAAGGCATGATCGCGGCCGAAAACCAGCGCCCGGTCTCGATCGAGCTGGCCAACGAGAAGGGCTATACGCGCCCGCCGCTGCATGATTTCTTCATGACCCGTTACCTCGACGCCTATGCCAACGAGATCGCTGCCTTCATCACGGCCGCGACGTCAGGCAAGAAGGCGGCGCCAAGCGGCGCCGACGGGCTCGTGGCGCTGAAGCTTGCCGATGCAGCGCTGAAGTCGGCGACGTCAGGCAAGACCATCCGTCTCGACACGGCAAAGTAAAGAACACCAGGTACAGGAGCCCAGCGATGAGCACATCAGCCGGTCGCAATCATGAAACGCGCGCCATCGTCACCGGCGGCGCGCAAGGCATCGGCTTTGCCGTCGCCGAGGCGCTGGCGGACGAGGGCTGCCGGGCGCTGGCGCTCATCGGGCGCTCGCAGGACAAGGGCGACAAGGCCGTCGCCCATTTCAAGAAAGCAGGCGTCGACGCGATCTTCATCAGCGCCGACGTCTCGAAGGTCGCCGACTGCAAGCGCGCGGTCGCGACCGCAATCTCGCATTTCGGCACCATCAACGCGCTGGTCAATGCCGCCGCAACGTCGGCACGCGGTTCGCTGGTCGAGACGAGCGAAGAGCTTTTCGACCAGATCTTCGACACCAATGTGCGTGGACCCTTCTTCCTGATGCAGGGGCTGGTCGCCCACCTCCTGGAGCGCAAGGCGCCGGGGTCGATCGTCAACGTGCTGTCGATGTCGGCGCATGCCGGCCAGTCCTTCCTGACGCCCTATTCGACCAGCAAGGGCGCACTGATGACGCTGACCAAGAATGTCGCCAGCTCCTATCGAGGGAACCGCATCCGCTGCAACGCGGTGCTGCCCGGCTGGATGGACACCGAGGGCGAGGCGATCGTGCAGAAGAAATGGCACGACGCGCCGGACGACTGGCTGGAGAAGGCCGAGGCCGCGCAGCCGATGGGGCAACTGGTCAAGCCGGCGCAACTCGCCCGGCTGATCACCTATATGATCAGCCCGCAGGCCGGCGTCATGACCGGGTCGCTGGTCGACTACGACCAGAACATCGCCGGAGTGATCGGCGAGTAGCAGCAACTGGCCTGACGTCCAGAAACAGCTCGGCTCCTGTTGCCGCTACATCGCCATTGCCGCATAGTCAAGATGGTCAGAAGGTCATGGAGGTCGAGATGCCGCCTGTGCCAAAAGTGGGTGCCATCTGGACGGTCGCCGAGGCAAAAGCCCGGCTCTCGGTGGTTATCGATTGCGCGCAGGCTTCGCCGCAGACGATCACCAGAAACGGCAAGCCAAGCGTGGTTGTTGTCTCGGCCGAGGAATGGCGGCGCAAGACCGCGCGCAAGGGTACGCTTGCCGAGTTCTTGCTGGAGTCGCCGCTGCGCAGCCTCGATCTCGACCTTGAGCGTCAGCGCGACGAACCGCGTGCCCCGCTGCTGTGAGGCTGTTGCTCGATACGAATGTCCTGTCCGAGGTGACAAGGCCGGCGCCGCGAGCGTGGCAAGAGAATCTCTGATGCATCCATATTGGATCACGCTAAGCGGCCATCTTGGTGTCGGCATCACCGCCCGCTCGGAAGCCGATGCCCTGCAACTCTTCGCGCTTGCCTTCGGGTCCGCCGAGAAAATTGTCAGCATCGAGATCATCAAGGACATGAACGATCTCGAACAAAATCACGTCGTGCCCAATATGGGTGGAGCCAACTGGTTTCGACGCGGCATCTGGTTTCCGCAGGGCCACGAGCACATTTCAAATTGAGGGGGACGTGACAAACGCCTCCGCTTCGACTATATGAGCCTCATGATCAACCTGACCGCCACGTATTGGTACTTTAGGAGCTCGCTGGCGGCGGGAGGATTGCGCTCGATCTGAAGATTGCAGCATCAAAATCCGAACAGCCGCCAGACCTGGCGGCTTTTTTGTTTCAGCCGGCAGGTCTCCCAATCAGGAGCAGAAAGCCGTGTTGACCACCACAGATGACCTTCGGGTCAAGGAAAGTACGCCGGACCAGGTGATGCGGGAGATCCCGCGCACGCTGACGGCGACGCGCACCGTTGCCGCGTCACGCAATGCAACCCACGCCATTTTGAACGGGACCGACGATCGACTGCTCGTCATCGTCGGTCCCTGTTCGATCCACGATCCGGTCGCGGCCGTCGATTATGCCAGCCGTCTGGCGGCGCTGCGCGAGACCCTGTCCGACCGGCTCGAGATCGTGATGCGGGTCTATTTCGAGAAGCCGCGCACGACGGTCGGCTGGAAGGGCCTGATCAACGATCCCGACCTCGACGGCAGCTTCAACATCGACAAGGGGCTGCGGATGGCGCGCAACGTGCTCTCCGCCGTCAACAATCTCGGCCTGCCGGCGGCGACCGAATTCCTCGACATGACCACGCCGCAATACATTGCCGACCTCGTCGCCTGGGGCGCCATCGGCGCGCGCACGACCGAGAGCCAGATCCACCGCGAGCTGGCATCGGGCCTGTCCTGCCCGGTCGGCTTCAAGAACGGCACCGACGGCAATCTGCGGATCGCCGCCGAGGCGGTGAAATCGGCCGCCCAGCCGCACCATTTCATGGCGGTGACCAAGGGCGGGCGCAGCGGCATCGCGACGACCACCGGCAATGAAGACTGCCACGTCATCCTGCGCGGCGGCGTTCAGCCCAACTATGACGCGGCGAGCGTCGAGGCGGCCTCGGTCGAACTCGCCCGCATCGGCGTCGTACCTCGGCTGATGATCGATGTCAGCCACGCCAACTCGGCCAAGAAGCCGGAGAACCAGCCCAAGGTCGCGGCCGACGTGGCGGGCCAGGTGGCGGCGGGCGACGAGCGCATCATTGGCCTGATGATCGAGAGCAACCTCGTCGCCGGCCGGCAGGACGTGGTGCCCGGCAAGCCGCTCGTCTATGGCCAGAGCATCACCGATGGCTGCATCGACTGGGCGACCACCGAGACGGTGCTGCACGGCCTTGCCGGCGCGGTCGAGGGGCGGCGCTCGGCACGCCGCGCCATGATCGACAGCCGCCAAGGGGCAGCCTGACAGGCCGGGTATAAGGCGGCGGTGTTTCAGGCTCGGGCCTGGAATTCACGCCGCCTTCAAACCTTGCCAGGCGGTCAGCACCGACACCGCAACCAGCAGCAATCCGGCCGCCCGGCCGGCAAATGCGGTCGCCCGGGGATTGGCGACCACCAGGTTGCGGCTGCGCCCGGCGGTGACGGCAAGCCCGCCATAGACGGCAAACTGCACGGCCACCGTCATCAATCCCATGACGGCCGCCTGTATCCAGATCGGACCATAGGCGGGCTTGAGAAATTGCGGATAGACCGCAAAGACGAAAAGATAGGCCTTGGGATTGATCAGGCAGATCACCAGCCCCTGGCGAAATGCCTTCCATGCGGAGCGGCTGCCGGCAGGCCCCCCGTCGCCGACCTTGATCGAGCTGCGCATCAGCGTCAGGCCGATAAAGGCCATGTAGGCGGCGCCGGCAATCAGCAGCGGATTGTAGAGGACCGGCACGAAATGCATCAGCAGGCCGACGCCGACAGCGCCGTTCAGCGTATGCACCATGCCGCCCAGCATGATGCCGCCGGTCGCGGCGAGGCCTCTGTTGCCTCCGCCGGTCAGCGCATTGGCAAGCACGAAAAGCATGTCCATGCCGGGCACGATGATGATGCCGAACAGGAGGAGGAAGAACAGCCAGAGATTTTCCGCATAGCCCATGTCAGTTGCCTGTCGCCTCGCCCGGCCAAGCCGCTGCGGAATGTGTTGATTTTCAAATCGATAGGCAGTCGTATAGGGCAGCCCTACTGACGATGTAGTGTCAGTTGCGCACGGAGCGGGTGAGGAAATGCGCAAGGCGTCACGGCTGTTCGAGATCATCCAGATCGTGCGGCTGGCGCGGCAGCCGGTGACGGCGGCGATGATGGCCGAAAAGCTGGAGGTGACGGTCCGCTCCGTCTATCGCGATATTGCAGCACTTCAGGCGATGCGCGTGCCGATCGAGGGCGGGCGTGGCATCGGCTACATCCTGCGCCCCGGCTTCGACCTGCCGCCGCTGATGTTTTCGATCGAGGAAATGGAGGCGATCGTTCTGTCGCTGGCACTATTGGAGCGCACGGGGGACAGCGAACTCAAGCAGGCGGCCAAGCGCGTCAGCGCCAAGATCGCCGGCGCGGTGCCGCCGCCCTTGCGCCAGACGTTCGATGCCAATGCGTTGCATGCGTGGGGGTTCGCCGCGCCCTCGGTTGGTGCGGTCGACCTGGCGCTGGTGCGCCGCGCCATCCGCGACGAGGAGAAGCTCGACCTGTCCTATCGCGACGAGCATGGCCGCGCCTCCGAGCGCCTCATCCGCCCGATTGCGCTGATCTATTACGCCGAAACCGCCAACATCGTCGCCTGGTGCGAGTTGCGCCAGGCGATCCGCAATTTCCGCAGCGACCGGATCGAGGATTGCCAGGCGACGGGGCTACGGTTCAAGGGCGAAGGCGATCGCTTGCGGCAGGTCTGGGTGAATGGGTGGGAGACGAACGTCGCCCAGGCCGCAAGCAACTGAGGCGATCCATCGCGAAGCGGACTACCTCACATCCACCCAGCGCTTTTCGTCGAACGAGCGCGCCATCGCATGCACCGTGCGCTCGATCTCCAGCCCTTCGGCGAACTCGATGATCCGCGCCGGCTTGCCGGCCAGCCGCGTCAACAGTTCGTGGCACTCGATGATCTTGAGATCGTTGAAGCCGAGGCCATGGCCGGGCGCCGGCAGGAAGGCGTCGTAGGGCTTGTGGTGCGGCGCCACCAGGATGGTGCGATAACCCTGCTCGGTCGGACGATCGGCGGTGAGGTAGAGCTGGAATTCGTTCATCCGCTCCTGGTCGAACAGGATCGATCCCTTCGAGCCGAATATCTGGATGGCGATGCGACCCTTGCGGCCCCAGGCCGAGCGGTTGACCAGCAGCGTGCCGGCAATGCCGTTTTCCAGATGCATCAGCACGCTGGCGATGTCGTAGGTCTCGACCGCGCGGCGGCCGCCGGCGGCGAGCTTGCGGTCGGCATAGGGCTTGGCCATGTCGCAGATGACGCTGGCGACGCGGCCGAACAGGGCTGAGACCAGCGACAGCGGATGCACGGCGAAATCGTCGAGCGCGCCATAACCGGAAGCCGCTTCGTGCTTCCAGAAGAACAGCGCCTCCGGGTCGGCCATGAAGTCCTCGTCCATCTCGATGCGCAGATGGTTGACCTCGCCGATGACCTTCTCGTCGAGAAGCGCGCCGATGTGGCGGATGGCCGGGCTCTGGATGTAGTTGTAGCCGAGGGCGGCGACCTTACCCGACGTCTTCGCCGCCGCCGCCATGGCTTCGGCCTCGGCGAAGCTCGGCGCCATAGGCTTTTCGCACCACAGATGCTTGCCGGCCTCGAGGATGGCGATGGCCATCTCCGGATGAAACTGGTTGGGCGTGGTCAGCGAGACGATATCGACATCCGGGTCGTTGACGACAGCGCGCCAGTCGCCGGACGCCTTGGCGAAGCCGAACTCGCCGGCCTTGCGCCTGGCGAGGTCCTCATTGACCTCGCCGAGATGGACGAGCCGGGGCTTGGGCACGTCGGGAAAGACGGCGCCGACGGCACTCCATGCGATGGCGTGACACTTGCCCATGAAACCCGTGCCGATGAGACCGACGCCGACCATTTTCCATTTCTCCACTGCCTGAAGCGTTGGATGGATGAATTAGTCCATTTTCTCTTGGAATGGAATGTCTGCCTCATTTTTTATGGCGTTCTTGCGCAGGCTCGCTATGATGGGGCAGAGAGGGTACCCATAGATGAGCCTGGACAGAGCGACGATGGACGAACGGGTACCTCGCGACTTCGAGACGCTGCGCGCCACCATCCTGGACCGGCGCGAAAGCCTGCCCAAGCGCATCGCCCAGATCGCCGCCTACGCGCTCGACAATCCCGACGACATCGCCTTCGGCACCGCCGCCAGCATCGCCGCTTCGGCCGGCGTGCAGCCGTCGACCCTGATCCGCTTTGCCCAGCAGCTTGGCTTCGACGGTTTCACCAGCCTGCAGCAGGTGTTTCGCGAGAGGCTGCGCGAGCGCAACTCGTCCTATGACGAACGCCTGCAGGCGCTGCGTGCCAAGGCTGAGGGCGCCGCCGGTCACCGGGCGATCTTCGATGGCTTCGTCGCCGCCGCCAGCACCTCGCTCAACGACATTTCGCGCACGCTGGACGACGCGCATCTGGAAGACGCGATTTCGCTGCTGGCGAAGGCGGAGACCATCTATGTGCTGGCCAAGCGCCGCTCCTATCCGGTGGCGTCCTACATCGCCTATGCGCTGGGCAAGCTGAAGATCCGCAACCAGCTTATCGAATCGGCCGCCGGGCTGAACGCCGAGATGATCGCATTCGCGACGCCGGCGGACGCCGTCATCGCCATCAGCTTCTCGCCCTACGCGCCGGCGACCATCGAGGAGGCGCGCAGCATTTCGGAACAGGGCGTGCCGATCGTTGCCATCACCGACAGCTCGTTTTCGCCGCTTGCCCAGTTCGCCAGCATCTGGTTCGAGGTGGCCGAGGCCGATTTCGCCGGCTTCCGCTCGCTGTCGGCGACGATGGCGCTGGCCATGGCACTGACCGTCGGCGTCGGCGAAAAACGGCGCAGCACGGGCCGCAGGCGCAAGGCCTAGCAGGCACCTCAAAGACAATTTTAGACTGGGGAATGCTCATTCCATATTGACTATGGATTGGAATTATTATTTCATATTCCCGGCGCCACGCTGCCGCTCGCGCGTGTACCCCAAAATGCGTTGCTCAAGACAACAAGACTGACGGGAGGTTCCAATGAGCGAAGCCGTGGACGCAAAACAGGCGCCGCTCGACGTCATCACCATAGGTCGCGCTTCCGTCGACCTTTATGGCCAGCAGATCGGCTCGCGGCTGGAGGACATCACCTCGTTCGCCAAGTCGGTCGGCGGCTGCCCGGCCAACATTTCGGTCGGCACGGCGAGGCTCGGCCTGCGCTCGGCCCTGCTCACCCGCGTCGGCGACGAGCAGATGGGCCGCTTCATCCGCGAACAGCTCAAGCGCGAAGGCGTTTGCGTCGACGGGCTGAAGACCGACAAGGAGCGGCTGACCGCCTTGGTGCTGCTGTCGGTCGAGGATGAAGGCGTGTCGCCGATGATCTTCTACCGCTCAGATTGCGCCGACATGGCGCTGGCGCCGGAAGACATCGACGAGGCCTTCATCGCCTCGGCGCGCTCCATCGTCGTCACCGGCACGCATTTTTCCCGGCCCAACAGCGATGCCGCCCAGCGCAAGGCAATCCGCATCATCAAGGCCAAGGGCGGCAAGGTGGTGTTCGACATCGACTATCGGCCGAACCTCTGGGGTCTGGCCGGCCATGCCGAAGGGTTCGAGCGCTATGTCAAGTCAGACAGGGTCTCGGCCCAACTGAAGACGGTGCTGCCCGATTGCGACCTGATCGTCGGCACCGAAGAAGAGATCATGATCGCGTCGGGCGCCGATGATTGCCTGAGCGCCTTGAAGACGATCCGCTCGCTGTCTTCGGCGACCATCGTTTTGAAGCGGGGCGCCATGGGCTGCATCGTCTATGACGGGCCGATCAGCGACGATCTCGAGGACGGCGTCGTCGGCAAGGGCTTTCCGATCGAGATCTACAATGTGCTCGGCGCCGGTGACGCTTTCATGTCGGGCTTCCTGCGCGGCTGGCTGGGCGGCGAAGACCATGCGACGGCGGCGACCTGGGCCAATGCCTGCGGCGCCTTCGCCGTGTCGCGCCTGCTGTGCGCGCCGGAATATCCGACCTTCGAGGAGTTGCAGTTCTTCCTCAAGAACGGCAGCAAGCATCTCGCCTTGCGCAAGGACGAGGCGATCAACCACATCCATTGGGCGACCACCCGTCGCCGCGACGTTCCCTCGCTGATGGCGCTCGCCTGCGATCATCGCGTGCAACTCGAGGATGTGGCGGCGAAGGCCGGTGCCGATCCCGCACGCATCCGCGATTTCAAGGTTCTGGCGGTCAAGGCGGCGGCGAAGATCGCCGCCGGCCGTGACGGCTATGGCATGCTGATCGACGAGAAGCATGGCCGCGAGGCGATGTTCGAATTCTCCCGCCATCCCTTCGCCTGGCTCGGGCGGCCCGTCGAATTGCCGGGATCGCGACCGCTGCGTTTCGAGTTCTCGCAGGACATCGGCTCGCAGCTCGTCGAATGGCCGGTCGATCACTGCATCAAGTGCCTGTGCTTCTATCATCCCGACGATCCGGCGGCGCTCAAGGAAGAGCAGCAGCAGAAGCTGCGCGCGCTGTTCGAGGCCGCACGCAAGGTCGGCAGGGAATTGCTGGTCGAGATCATCGCCGGAAAACACGGCAAGCTCGACGACAAGACGATCCCGCGCGCGCTGGAGGAACTCTATGCGCTCGGCATCAAGCCCGACTGGTGGAAGCTCGAACCACAGGCTTCGGCAGCGGCGTGGGCAAAGATCGAAGCGGTGATCCTGAAGCACGATCCGTGGTGCCGGGGTGTCGTGCTGCTTGGCCTGGAAGCGCCGCAGGACGAGCTGGAAGCGGCTTTTGCCGCAACCGCCAAGGCGCCCATCGTTAAGGGGTTTGCCGTCGGCCGGACCATCTTCGTCCACGCGGCCGAACAATGGCTGGCCGGCAAGATGTCGGACGACGAGGCGATCGCCGACATGGCCTCGCGCTTCGAACAGTTGACCGAAGCGTGGCTTGCCGCGCGCGGCCGCAAAGCAGCATAAGAAGGCGCGGCATAGGACTGCGGAGGAAAAACACCATGAGCAAGACAATCCGCCTGACGATGGCGCAGGCGCTGACCCGCTTTCTCAGCAGGCAGATGACCGAGATCGACGGCAAGAAAGTCCCGATCTTCGGCGGTGTCTGGGCGATCTTCGGCCACGGCAATGTCGCCGGCATCGGCGAAGCGCTCTATCAGGTGCGCGACGAACTGCCGACCTTCCGCGCCCACAATGAACAGGCGATGGCGCATGCGGCGATCGCCTATGCCAAGGCCAATTTCCGCCGCCGCTTCATGGCCGCGACCTCGTCGATCGGCCCCGGCGCGCTCAACATGGTGACGGCTGCGGCACTGGCCCACGTCAACCGGCTGCCGGTGCTTTTTCTGCCCGGCGATGTCTTCGCCAACCGCATTCCCGATCCGGTGCTGCAGCAGGCCGAGGATTTCTCCGACGGCACGGCGACGGTCAATGACTGCTTCCGTCCGGTGTCGCGGTATTTCGACCGCATCACGCGGCCCGAACAGATCATCCCGGCGCTCAGCCGCGCCATGCAGGTGCTGACCGATCCGGCCGATTGCGGCCCAGTGACGCTGTCGCTTTGCCAGGACGTGCAGGCCGAGGCCTATGACTATCCCGAGAGCTTCTTTGCCGAGCGCGTCTGGCACCAGCGCCGGCCGCGGCCGGACCGCCACGAGCTTGCCGCGGCGGTGGCAGCACTCAAGGGGGCGAAGAAGCCGCTGGTGATCGCCGGCGGCGGCGTGCTTTATTCGCAGGCCTCGGACGAGCTGGCGAAATTCGTGCAGGGCGCCGGCATCCCGGTCTGCGAGACGCAAGGCGGCAAATCCTCGCTGCCGGACGATCATCCGCTCAACATGGCGGCGGTCGGCGTCACCGGCACCTCGGCCGCCAACCGGCTGGCCGAGGAAGCCGATATCGTGCTGGCCATCGGCACGCGCCTGCAGGATTTCACCACCGGCTCGTGGGCGTTGTTCAAGAACTCCGGCAAGACCATCATCGGCTTGAACGTGCAGCCTTTCGATGCCGGCAAGCACCGGGCGCTGCCGCTGGTCGCTGATGCGGCCGAGGGGCTGGCCGAACTCGGCGCGGCGCTGAAGGACTGGAAAGCGCCGGCAAGCTGGACCGACAATGCGGCCGCCGGCAAGAAGGCCTGGCAGGTGGAGGCGGCCAAGGTGACGGCGTCGACCAACGCCGCCTACCCGTCCGACGCGCAGGTGATCGGCGCCGTGCAGCGCGCGATGGGCTCTGGCGTAACCCTGCTGCACGCCGCCGGCGGCCTGCCCGGCGAACTGCACAAGCTGTGGCAAGCGGGCGCGCCGGGCTCCTACCACGCCGAATACGGCTTCTCGACCATGGGCTACGAGATTGCCGGCGGGCTTGGCACCAAGATGGCGAAGCCTGACGAGGAGATCGTCGTCATGATCGGCGACGGCTCCTATCTTATGCTGAATTCCGAAATCGCCACGTCGGTGATGCTCGGCCTCAAGCTGACCATCGTGCTGCTCGACAACCGTGGCTATGGCTGCATCAACCGGCTGCAGATGGCGACCGGCGGCGCCAACTTCAACAATCTCCTGAAGGACTCGCGCCACGAAATCCTGCCCGATATCGACTTCGCCGCGCATGCAGCGAGCATGGGGGCGATTGCCGAGAAAGTGCCATCGATCGCCGGGCTGGAAAACGCCCTGGAAAAGGCAAGGAAGAACAACCGCACCACCGTGCTGGTCATCGACACCGATCCGCTGGTTTCGACCGATGCCGGCGGCCATTGGTGGGATGTTGCGGTGCCGGAGGTCTCGGCGCGTGCCCAGGTGAACGCGGCGCGCAAGGCCTATGACGAAAAACGGCAGATGCAGACCATTGGCGATTGATGCCAACGCCGGCAAATCCCACCTTTCCCCTCGCGGGGAGGGTGAGCACGAACTGAAAACTGGAGTGACGACTTGAAAGCCAAACTGGGCATGTCCCCCATTGCGTGGTGGAACGACGATCTCGCGGAACTCAGCGATGATGTGTCGCTGGAAGAGTGTTTGCGCCAGTCGCGCTCGGCCGGTTTCACCGGCATGGAGATGGGCCGGCGGTTTCCCAACGATCCCGATGTCATGCTGCCGATCCTGAAGGCGGCCGACGTGACGCTTTGCGGCGGCTGGTTCTCGGGCACACTGATCGATGAGGACATGGGCAAGAACAAGGATCGCATCCAGCCGATGATCGATCTGTTCAAGGCGGTGAACGCGCCTTGCATCGTCTATGGCGAGGTCGGCCGCTCGATCCAGGGCGACCGCTCGAAGCCGCTCGCAACCAAGCCGAAGCTCTCGGACGACGAGATGAAGGCCTATGCGAAACGCCTCACCGAATTTGGCGAATGGTGCGCCGAACAGGGCATGCCGCTTTCCTATCACCATCACATGGCGGCGGTCGTCGAGACCGAACCGGAACTCGATTCCTTCATGAAGTATTCCGGAGCCGGCATACCGCTGCTGCTCGATGCGGGGCACCTGGCCTTTGCCGGCGGCGACGTCCTGCGCGCGATCGACAACCACCACGCGCGCATCAGCCATGTGCATGTGAAGGACGTGCGCATGGGCGTGATCGACAAGCTCGACCGCACCAAGCAATCCTTCCTCGACGCCGTGGCGCTAGGGGCCTTCACCGTGCCGGGTGACGGCTCGCTGGATTTCGGCGCCATCGTGCAGCGGCTCGCGGACCATGGCTACGAGGGCTGGTTCGTGGTCGAGGCCGAGCAGGACCCGAAGAAGAACCCGCCGCTCAAGATGGCTGAGGTGGGCCACAAGGAATTGATGCGGGTGATGACGGCGGCCGGCTACACCGTCGAGACGCAGGGCTTTCCCAATGCCTAGGGCCTCCCCAATGCCCGACGCGCTGGTTCTCGGCGAAGCCGGGTTGCTGTAGGTTGGCCGGATGAAAGATTCCGAGCATCCGTTTTTCCGGCCTTTGTGGCGGCGCGTCGCCGTCGTCGCGGTCTGCGTCATCTGGTCGATCATCGAATTCGCCACCGGCACGCCGTTCTGGGGCGTGATCGCGATCGGCTTCGCCGGCTACGCCGTGTGGCAGTTCTTCTATCTCTACAAGCCGGCCGACGAGAGGCCGGCCGACGAGAGCAAGACAACGGCCGAGGCCGAACCGAAGGAGTAACCGGATGTCGAAGCTGCTGGTGAAGGCCGACAAGGGCCATGGCCGCGTCGCCCATGTGACGCCGAAAACCGCCGGCTGGACCTATGTCGGTTTCGACCTGCATCGGCTGAAGCCCGGCGAGAGCGCTGCTGGAAAAACGGGCGATCGCGAAGTCTGCCTGGTGTTCGTCACCGGCAAGGGCAAAGCGACAGCCGGCGGTAAGGACCTCGGCCTGCTCGGCGAGCGCATGTCGCCGTTCGAGGGCAAACCCTGGTCGGTCTACATACCCGAAGGGTCGGACTGGTCGGTTGCGGCAGACACGGAGCTCGAACTCGCGGTCTGCTCGGCACCGGGCCTCGGCGGCGGCCTGCCGGTGCGTGTGATCAGACCAGAGGATCTCGGCCAGGAGGTGCGCGGCAAGGGCACCAACACGCGCTATGTCACCAACGTCCTGCCGGAAGGCAAACCGGCCGATTCATTGCTGGTGGTCGAGGTCATCACGCCCGGCGGCCACACGTCGAGCTACCCGCCGCACAAGCACGACCAGGACAATCTGCCGGCCGAATCCTATCTTGAGGAAACCTACTATCATCGCCTCAACCCACCGCAGGGCTTTGCCTTCCAGCGCGTCTACACCGACGCCGACAAGAACGGTCATCGCGCGCTGGATGAAGCCATGGCGATCGAGGATGGCGATGTCGTGCTGGTGCCCAAGGGCTATCATCCCTGCGCCGCCTGCCATGGCTACGACCTCTACTATCTCAACGTGATGGCCGGGCCGAAGCGGACGTGGAAATTCCACAACGCGCCCGAGCACGAATGGTTGATGAAGGCCTGACCGGTCGCACGTTTTGGGTGAAGCTGTTGGTCCAGCTTGGAAAAATCGTCGGCTAAGGACCTGCCGGGTCGATTTGCCTTCGAAAACCCTTCAAAGCTTCGTCAATCCGTCATGGAAATCGCCTATGGCAGCGGGGCCAGTGCATGTCGCCCAAAAGTGAGCAGCGGTTTTGGGATTACGACATGCGAAAAACCAAGACTTAAAGCGCGTCGCAGCATTTCTTCAAACGCGGCGCGCTTTAACGAGGACTTCTTCTCATGCGCTACGCCATCTATTTCACTCCCCGGCAGGACGAGCCGCTGGCGCGGATCGCCGCCAACTGGCTGGGCCGCGACCCGTTCGGTGGCGCGACAAGGCCGGTGGAGACGGTGGCCGATCTGTCGGCGGCGGAAGTTGCCTTCCACACCGCTTCGGCGCGGCGCTACGGTTTTCATGCGACGCTGAAAGCCCCCTTCCGGCTGGCTGCCAACGAGACGGAGACCTCGCTGCGCGCGGCACTCGACCATTTTGCCGAGGCAACGCCGGTGGTGACGATCCCGCGCCTTGTCGTCAGCCAGATCGACAGCTTCTTTGCGCTGGTGCCGGAAGGACCGCTGCCTCCGCTCAACCGCTTTGCCGATGACGTGGTGCTCGGTTTCGACCGGTTTCGCGCGCCGTTGACAGAGGCCGAGATCGAACGGCGCAGCCCGGACTCGCTGAAGCCCGCCCAATTCCGCAATCTGTGCCAGTGGGGCTATCCCTATGTCTTCGAGACCTTTCGCTTCCACATGACGCTGTCCGGCCGGGCGGGGCCACAGGAAAGCCCTCGTCTTCGTGCAGCAATCGACAGCCTGTTCGCGGAGGTGCTGCAACAGCCGGTGCTGGTGGATGCGTTGACGCTGTTTGTCGAAACCGAACCGGGCGCACCGTTCATGGTGCTCTCCCATCACGCGCTCGGGCGCCGCCCTGCCAGAAAAACCGCCTGAATAACCGAGCCGGAATAACAAGGACTGCCTGAAATGACCGCCGAAACTGTTCTTACCAACGCGCGCATCGTGCTTGCCGACGAGATCGTCGAGGGTTCGCTGGTGCTGCGCGACGGCTTTATCGCCGGCATCGATGCCGGCACCGGCCACACCGGCGGGACCATGGCCGGCGAGGATATGGGCGGCGACTACATCATTCCCGGGCTGGTCGAACTCCACACCGACCATCTCGAAGGCCACTACGCGCCGCGGCCGAAGGTGCGCTGGAACCCGATCGCCGCCGTGCTCGCCCATGACGCGCAAGTGGCGACGGCCGGCATCACCACCGTGCTCGATGCCTTGCGCGTCGGCATGGACGAGGACGCCGACCTGACATCGGACGACATCCGCAAGCTGGCCGACGCGATCGAGGACAGTGTTCAGCAGGATCGTCTGCGGGCCGACCATTTCATCCATCTGCGCTGTGAGGTTTCGGCGCCGGACTGCCTTAAGGCCTTCGCCAATTTCGACGGCGATGAGCGGGTCAAGCTGGCATCGCTGATGGACCACGCGCCCGGCCAGCGCCAGTTCGTCAACCTCGAAACCTATGCCTATTACTACCAGCGCAAGCTGAAATTGACCGACCGCGACTTCAAGCTGTTCTGCGAAAAGCGGATGGCGGAATCGGCCCGGAATTCGGGACCGAACCGTGTCCATATCGCCGCAGCCTGCCACGAGCGCGGCATCGTGCTGGCCAGCCACGACGACGCCACGACAGGCCATGTCGACGAGGCGATCGAACAGGGCGTGCGCGTCGCCGAGTTCCCGACCACGGAGGAAGCCGCCAGGGCCTCGAAACAGGCCGGGCTTGGCGTCTTGATGGGTGCGCCCAACGTCATGCGCGGTGCTTCGCATTCGGGCAATGTCTCGGCCCGCACGCTGGCCGGCGACGGGCTGCTCGACATCTTGTCGTCCGACTATATTCCTTTCAGCCTGATCCAGTCGGCATTCTTCCTCGGCGACGTTGTCGAAGGCATTTCGCTGCCGCAGGCGGTCGCCATGGTCTCGAAGAACCCGGCCGAAGCGGTCGGCCTGACCGACCGCGGCATCATCGAGCAGGGCCGTCGCGCCGATCTGGTGCGCGTGCGTGTCGACGACCATGTCCCGGTCGTGCGCACGGTCTGGCGGCAGGGACGCCGGGTCGCATGATGGTCTCGGCCTTGATCGAGCGCGAATTGTCCGCCGAGAGGTTTCCGATCCGCGACGGCGTCTTCGTCGCCGTCGTCGGACCGAGCGGCGCTGGCAAGGACACGGTGATCGGCTACGCCCGCGCCCGCTTTGCCGACGAGACCCGGCTGGAGTTCGTTCGCCGCGTCATCACCAGGCCGAGCGATGCCGCGAGCGAGGATCACGACACGCTGGCCGACGCGGCCTTCGTCGAAGCCGAAGCGGATGGCGCCTTTGCCATCTCCTGGGAGGCGCATGGCCTGCGTTATGGCATTCCGGCCGATGTCGACTGGTCGGTCGCCAATGGCCATGTCGCCGTCGCCAACGTGTCGCGCGCGATCATCCCGGTGCTGCGCGAGCGCTATGCCAATCTGGCCATCGTCGAGATCACCGCTTCGCCGGAGGTGCTGGCAGGGCGGCTGGCGATGCGCGGGCGCGAGTCGCGCGGCGAAGTGCTGGCGCGGCTGGCGCGAAGCGCCAGTGTGACCTTGTCGGGACCTGATGTTACCTCGATCGACAACAGCGGCCCGCGCGAGGCGGCCGGTGAACGCTTCGCCGAGGTGCTGCGCAAGGCGATGGCCTTCTCCTACATATCGGGCTTGATCTAGAGCCAATTGGCGCTTCACTTGCTTTTTCGCTGCCACTGGAGCGCTGTATGGTGCTGACGGCATCATGATGCCGGATCGCGATCCCGGGGCAACGACCTTCCAGGAAGAATCTCCATGCAGACTCTGACACCCATCCTTTCGACGATCACGGCGGCATTCCTGGCGTCCTTCGTCGAGGTCGTCGAGGCCTTCACCATCGTGCTCGCCGTCGGGGTGACGCGCAGCTGGCGCCCGGCACTGACCGGCGCCGCACTGGCGCTGGCGCTGCTGGCGGCCCTGGTGCTGACGTTCGGCCCGCTGCTGGCGCTCGTACCCATCACCACGCTGCAGTTCGTCGTCGGGGTGCTGCTGATCCTGTTCGGTATGCGCTGGCTGCGAAAGGCAATCCTGCGCAGCGTCGGCGTCATCGCCCTGCATGACGAGGAGGCGGCCTTCTCCAAGGAAACCGCCGCCTTGCACCAGCAGGCCAACGACCGCCGCGCCGACTACCTCGCCGGGCTGGCGTCGTTCAAGGCGGTGCTTCTCGAGGGCGTCGAGGTGGTGTTCATCGTCATTGCGGTCGGCGCTGCACATGGGCAAACGCTCTACGCCAGCCTCGGCGCGCTGGCGGCTTTTGTCCTGGTGATGCTTATCGGCCTAGCCGTCCACCGGCCGCTGGCGCGCGTGCCGGAAAATGCGCTCAAATTCGTCGTCGGGCTGATGCTGACCAGCTTCGGCATCTTCTGGACCGGCGAAGGCATCGGCGCCGACTGGCCGGGTGCCGATCTCGCCTTGCTCGCAATTTTCGCCATCGTCGCACTGGCGTCGTTTGCCATGGCGCGCTGGCTGCGCGGTGCCTACCCCACACTCACCGGAGGGCTCGCCCGATGAACGTCATTCGTCTTGCGGCCAAGGAATTCTTCGGCATGTTCGTCGATGACGGCAGTCTAGCGCTGCTGGCGCTGGTCCTGGTGGCCATCATCACGGCGGCGGTGAAGCTGCTGGCGCTGCCGCCGCTGCTCGGCGGCGCCCTGCTGTTGATAGGCTGCCTAGCCATCCTGTTGCACAGCGTTCGCCGCGCCGCACGCGGGACCAATCGGTAGGGCTGGCGCGGGCGCTTTAATCCCCAAGCGCAAAGGGTATCAGCGACACGCTGCCAGCCGCACTTTCGCCTGGGGCGAGCACGATGATGCCCTCGTCCGGATCGTTCCATCCGCCCCGGTTGAAAGCGCCGGAGGCGTTGGTCTGCGGCTCGACGCAGAAATATGGCTTTGTCGGGTCGGCGTACAGCATCAGGTGCTTGAAGACGGGATCGGCCTTGATGCGCAAGCCGGCGCCGCGCAGGGGAAAGCAAAGCGTCGCCTCACCCGACCAGCCGCCATAGTCATTGTTGCGCCAGCCGGCGGGCAAAGGCCGGCCGCCGGCGAAGTCGAGTTCGGGCACAAGCGTGATCGGATCGCCGGCAATGCCTTGCGGTTCTTCGAGATAGAACCGCGTCGCCTCGAACTGCAACGTGACGTCCGGGTCGCGATCGAACCAGGGATGCAGGCCAAAACCGAACGGCATGGAAACCGGCCCCGTGTTGGTCAGCGTCATGGTCACGCCGAGCCCTACCTCGGACACCACGAAAGCCTGCGTGGCGCGGTAGGAGTAGGGTTCGACGCCGGCCGCGATATCTAGCGACAGCGTTGCCTGGGCGTCGCTCGCCTCAGCGACAGTCCAGGCGTGTTTCCAGCCACTGCCATGCACGTTTATTGTTTCGGGTGGATTGTTCGGCTGGACCTGCCAGCGCCTGGCTGCGAACTCGAAGGCATTTCCAGCGATGCGGTTGGCGTAGGGCATCATCGGGAACATGGCGACGCCAAGCACGTTGCCCGCTTGCCGATCATCATCGGAAAGCCGGCGCAAGAGGTCGATGCCGCGCCAGCGCAGCGCGCCCACGCTGCCGCCAATGCGCGGCACGAGATCGACCTCGAGCGCCCTGGCCCTGAGCGTCAACAGTTCAGGAACTGCATCCATCGCCTGCCATCCATCCGCCATCGATATCAGGCATTTGGCCCGATGTGCTTGTTCAGTGGATCGCAGAACAACACCACGGCTGCAATCATTTCATCGATACAGAGCTGTGCCGGGGCTGGCGGCTATTCCGCAGCCGCACCGGCCACGTTCTTGCGAGCGGCATCGACCATCAGCCGTCTTGCCCGGAACACGCCCCATTGCTGGTCGACCAGCACGCCGATGAGGATGACGCCACCCATCACCGCGAAATTGAGCGAGGACGGGATGCCGAGGAGATTGACGAGATTCTGCAGTTCCTGCAGCAGCACCGTGCCGAGGATGACGCCGATCAGCGAGCCCTCGCCGCCGCGCAGCGAGAAGCCGCCGAGCACGGCCGCGGCAATGGCATAAAGCTCGTAGAACTGGCCATGGCTGGCCGGCGAGATCGAGCGCGTGTACATGGCGAAATAGATCGCCGACAGCGCCGTCAGTACACCGCAGATGACATAGGCGGCCATGACGACGCGGCCTGTGCGGATGCCGGAGTACTTCGCCGCCTCCTCGTTCTTGCCGATGGCGTAGAGATAGCGGCCGAACACGGAGCGGTGCAGCACCACCCACATGACGATGGAGATGACGATCAGCGCGATGAAGCTGTTCGGCACGCCCCAGGAGCGGCCGGCCGTCAGGAATTCCAGGTCAGGAAAATTCTGACCGAAGGCGAAGCCGGCGGTGCCGTCGGCGGTGTAGAAGCGGGCGACGCCACGATAGATCAGCAGGCCGCACAGGGTGACGACGAAGGGCTGCAGCTTGAGCCGCGTGATCAGCCAGCCATGCACCAGGCCGATGATGGCGCCGAGCGCGATGATCAGCACGAAGGCCAGCGGCCAGTCCAGCTCGCGCACGGCGATGAAGTCGATGAACAGCGTTCCCAGCAAAGCGACAACCGAGCCGACCGACAATTCGATGCCGCCGGTGATGATGACGAAGGCCTGACCGATCGACAGGATGCCGAACAGGCCGATCAGGTTCGAGGTGTTGGCGAGATTGATCGGCAGCAGGAAGCGCGGGTTGATGATCGCCACCACCGTTCCCACCACCAGGATCAGGATCAGCAGGCCGAGATCTTTCTTGCTCATCGTCTTCTCCCCAATGCCGCCTGAGCAGATCGCGCTTCCCGCGACCCCGCGGCAAAAAACTATTTCGGCTGCTTGCCCACAGCCAGCAGCAGCACGTTTTCCTGGCTGAACTGGTCCTTGTCGAGAATGCCCGATATCTGGCCCTCATGCATGACGGCGATGCGGTCGGACACGCCGATCACCTCCTCCATGTCGCTGGAGATCATCAGCACGGCGACGCCGGCGTCGGCCAGCGCCCGCATCAGCCCGTAGATCTCCGCCTTGGCGCCGATATCGATGCCGCGCGTCGGCTCGTCGAGGATCATCACTTTCGGGTTCATGGCCAGCCATTTGCCGAGCACGACCTTCTGCTGGTTGCCGCCCGACAGCGTGCCGGTGCGTGTCTGCACCGACGGCGCCCTGATGCCGAGATTGCTCTTCTGCTTTTCGGCGGTGGCGGTCTCGGCACTTGCCGAAACCAGCGAGCGGCGCGCATGCGCCGGCAGATTGGGCAGCGAGATGTTCTGGGCGATCGACAGGTCGAGCAGGATGCCGGTCAACTTGCGGTCCTCGGGCACCAGGAAGATGCCGTGGGCGACGGCATCCGCCGCCGAGCCCAGCGCAAGCGGCTTGCCGCCAAGCTCGAGGGCACCGCCAAGGCTGCTGTCGATGCCGAAAAACACCCGCGCCAGTTCGGTGCGGCCGGAGCCGACAAGCCCGGCAAGGCCGAGGATTTCGCCGCGCCTGACATCGAGATCGACAGGCCGGCTGGGATAGGCAGGAGTGCGGATGGCCTTGGCGGCAAGCGCGACCGCGCCGGGAGCCCGCGCGGCCTCGGAGGCTTTTTCGCGCTCCTTCAGCATGCGGCCGATCATCAGCTTGACCATCTGGTCGTGGTTGATGGCGCTCTTCTGCAGCGTGCCGGCAAGCATGCCGTCGCGCAAAACGACGACGCGGTCGGCGACGCGCTCGACCTCATGCAGGCGGTGCGAAATGAAGATGACGCTGATGCCATCGGCCTTCAAGGCCTTGATGACGTCGAGCAGTTTGTCGGTTTCGGCGAGCGGCAGGCTCGATGTCGGCTCATCGAGGATGACCAGCCTTGCCTTGATCGACAGCGCCTTGGCGATCTCGACCATCTGCTGCTGGGCCAGCGACAGAGCGGCAACCGGCGTGTCGGCCGAAAAATTGGCGCCGACGCGCTTCAGCAGCGGCGCCACCATGGTGCGCAGCCGGGCGCGGTCGACGAGCTTCAGTGCGCCGGCTCGCAACGGCTCGCGGCCAAAGAAGATGTTGGCGGCAACGTCCAGATTGTCGAACAGGTTGAGTTCCTGGTGGACGAAGGCGATGCCCGAACCGAGGCTGGCTTCGACCGAGAGCCCGTCATGCGCGATGCCGTCGACCGTGACGGTGCCGGTGTCGGGCCTGGTGACGCCACCGAGGATCTTCATCAAGGTCGATTTGCCGGCGCCGTTTTCGCCGACGAGGCCGATGACCTCGCCCGGCCTGACCTCCATGGAGAAGCCATCGAGCGCGACGACGCCCGGATAGGTCTTGCGCACGTTCTCGAGCGTGAGGAACGGGGTGGACGCCGTTATGGATGTTTCGGAATAATTCATCACGCCTGACAGCAGCCGGTGGGCCACAGACTGACCGGCCTTCGCCGGCCCGTCAATACGAATGCCGGCCCGGGGCGAACCCCGGACCGGCGCAATTGCTCTGTCTCAGTTTCCGGACATCGCCTTCAGATTGGCGGCATAGGCGTCGACGTCGTCCTTGCCGATGATCTTGGTGGGGATGATGATCAGGCCGCCCTCCGGGATGCCCGACTTGTCGCCCTTGAGATAGGAAGCCATCAGCTTCATGCCCTGATAGGCCCATTCGAAGGGCTGCTGCACGACGGTGGCGGCAACGGTGCCTTCCTTGACGCCGCCCAGCGTGATCGGATCGTCATCGAAGCCGACGACGGTGATCGAGCCGAGCTTGCCGGCGTCGCGCAGCGCTTCATAGATGCGCGGCGTGTTGTAGGAGTAGAAGCCGACCATGCAGGTGACGTCGGGGCTGGCGACCAGCGCGTCCTCGACGTTCTTCTTGGCGCGCGCCTGGTCGATGTCGTCGCCACGCACGTCGACGAGCTCGATCTTGGTGCCGGCGAGGCCGTCCTTCATGCCCTGGATGCGTTCCTTGGCATTGTCGGCGCCGAGCAGGCCGACGAAGCCGAGGCACTTGCCGCCATTGGGCATCGCCTTCTTGGCGATCTCGGCCGCCTGCTTGCCGGCATCGACGTTGGACGAGCCGATATAGGCGACACGCTTGGTCTGCGGGGCGTCGCTGTCGGTGGTGAACAGCGCCGTTTGCGAGGCGATCTTGTTCAGCCCGTCGGTCGAGGTTTTGGGATCGACGGCCGAGACCATGATGCCCTTGACGCCGGCCGTAACCAGGTCATCCATCAGCCGCTGCTGGATGGCGACGGAGGACTGCTCGGGATATTTGAGCTCGAGATTGTAGTCCGGCAGTTCGCCTTGCGCCTTCTTGACGCCGGCTTCGGCGGCCTTCCAGAAATCGGAAGCGCCGTTGACGACGAAGGCCAGCGTCGGCTTGTCGTCGGCGCGTGCGATGGCCGTCGCCGTCAGGCCGATGAGCAGCGCCGCTGTGGCTACGGATGCATTTCGTATCAAGGATTTCATGTTCAACCTCCCGTTTGGCTCAGTCGTTCGACTGACCGATCTTAGTCATCTGGAATTTGCCGTCTGCAGCTTGAACGCCCTCCTCCTCAAAGGGTCCCGGCGCCGAAACAACGGCGTCGTTCCAGCTGCGATCATGGACTTTAGAGACTCATCCTTCGTTCGTAAATAGTCCGATTTGTCAGACATATCACTTGTCCGAAACACAGCTTGCGGAGGTAGTATCCGCTCGCCATCGGGCTATTTTTACGCAATCCACCGCTCCCGGACCGACCGGGCCGGATGCGATGGATTGACGGTACAGCGCATTTTTGTATTAGTAAACAGTATTAGTTTTTGAGCCGTATCCAGGGCAGTATTGCGGTTTCGCGGCGCACCTGCCGGCGAGCCGGCGCATTGCGTGCGTCTGAGAGCAAGCCTTGTGGCTTTTGGGTTTCGAACCCTGTGGCACTGCGTGAGAGATGGACCTCGAGAGCGCTAATAGATATAAATGATCGCAGCGATCTCTATAAATCGATAATGTCACGCCATCTTGTCGGCCTCACCGGCTGCCGCTAGACAGGCCTAGGATTGGGGATGCCATGAGCGAGACGACGGATCCGGAAACCCTCGACACGGCGAAGCGGCGCAAGCCGCTGGCAAAGAGCGCCAGGGGTCGCGTCACCATGACCGACATCGCCAGGGCCGCCGGCTGCTCGCAGGCGACCGTTTCCTTCGTGCTCAACAATTCGCCCGGCATCAAGCTGTCGCAGCAGACGCGCGAACGGGTGATCGAGGCCGCGCGCTCCCTCGGCTATGCCGCGCCGGCATTCTCCGCCCTGCGGGCGCCCGTGGCCTCGTTCGAAGGGCTTGACGGGGTTATTGGCTTTGCCGTCGACCAGCTTGCCACCAGCCCCGAAGCCGTCGTCGCCATCGAAGGCGCGCGGCAGGCCTCGTGGAACGCGGGCAACGTGCTTCTGGTGGCGCAGACGCTGGGCGATTCCGTCATGGAGCCGCGCGCCATCGCCGCCTTGACCAAGCGGGGCATTTCGGCGCTCATCTACATGACCATCTTCACCCGCGAGATAACCGCACCCGACTATCTCTACGGCCTCGACATCCCGGTGATCCTGCTCAATTGCTACACGGCGGACTATGCCTTCCCCGCCGTGGTGCCGAGCGAGATCGCCGGCGGCCAAAGCTCCACCCGCCACCTGATCAGCCACGGCCACCGCCGCATCGCCACCATCACCGGCGAGCCTTGGATGCAGGCTGCACAAGATCGGCTGAAGGGCTATCGCCGCGCACTCGCCACCGCCGACATCCCGTTCGATCCCGAACTGGTGGTCGAGGGCGACTGGTCGGCCAGCGCCGGCTATGCCGCGACCGTCAAGCTTTTGGCGCTGAAGGACCGGCCGACCGCCATCTTCTGCCAGAACGACCGCACCGCGATCGGCTGCTACGAGGCGCTGAAGGAAGCCGGCCTGCACATCCCGCAGGATATTTCCGTCGTCGGCTACGACGACGAGGAAATCGCCCGGCATTTGTTCCCACCGTTGACGACCTCGATCCTGCCGCACATGGCAATGGGACAATGGGCGATCGAACAGCTCGAGGTGCCCGCGGCGCCAGGGCGAGGACGCTATCCGATCACCAAGCTGGAATGCCCGCTGGTGGAACGGGAGAGTGTGCGGGCCGTGGCGGCCGTGTCCTAAAAAAACGCGTCGCTTCTGAAGAGATACAGGCGACGCGCTTTCGGTCTTCCATTGTCGATAGGGCCGTCGCTGCCCGGTTGTTCGCAGCCACGCAAAAGTCCGCCCAGAAATAGTCAAATGCCGCGAATTGACCGCGAGCAAGTCCCGACCTAGCGTCCGCCGCGGTTGGGTTTGGTTTGGGTTACCTCAAGAATTTGGTGCTTGAAACGGATGCGCTGTCCGGCATCCGGGCGGACAGCTGTGTCCTGTCGACGGGCTCCAGCAGGGCACAAGGGGCGGATGACGCTTGAGCGGCAGGTCTTTTCGGATGGCGGGGCGCGACCCCTCGCGCGCCTGCGGTCCAGGACGCGGCGCGTTGGCGCATTCCTCTTGCCGACCAGGGTCGGCGGCTAACCCAGAGGATCAAGTTTTGCGGCGAACCCGGCCATCACCGCCAGGCGTCGGTGCGGGCGCTAACGAGGGACGACGATGACCACTTTCACGATTTCCGACCAGGCCACCCTCAACGCGGCGATCACTGCTATCGCGGGCCGCGCCGGGACAGACATCTTCAATTTCACGACCAGCTTCACGCTCAGCGGGAATATGACGTCGCTGTTCCTCACGGCCGGCGAAAACCTGACGATCAACGGCAATGGCCAGACGATTGACGGCGCCAACACCTATGGCGGCTTCGTCATCGAGCACGGCACAGTCGCCATCAACGACCTCGACATCGTCCATACCACCGCAAGAGGCGGTACTGGCGGCGTGTGGCAAGGCAATGGCAGCGGCGGCGGCGCCGGGCTGGGCGGCGGCCTGTTCGTCGGCGCCGGCGCCAATGTGACGATCAGCAATGTCGATTTCACCGGCGACCGGGCAATCGGCGGCAATGGCGGCGGTATCAGCAGCACTTTTGCCAATGGCGGCCTGTGGAATGGCTTCCTCAACGATGGCACCGGCTTCGGTGCTGGCGGCATTGGCGGGACTGGCTCTGGCCCTGGCGGCAGTGGTGCAAGTGGTGGCTTCGGCGCCGGCGGCGGCGCGGCCACACCTTCTGCCGGCGCACCCAATGTGCCTGGAAATGGCGGCTGGGGCGCTGGCGGAGGCGGCGTCGGAAGCTTCAGCCATGCCGGATATGCCGGCGGCGGCGGCGGCCTGGGAGCAGGCGGTGCCATCTTCGTCGATACGCTTGGCACGCTGACCATCGCCGGAGGCACGATCTCCGGTGGCGCAGTGCAAGGAGGGGCGGCGGGCCCGAATCAGGGCATCGGGGTCCAGGGCGGCGGCGGCGGCGGGTCAGCCGGCTCCGGCATCTTCCTGCACGGCACGACCATCAATTTCGCGACGGCGCTCGGGCAGATCTCGACCATCAACGACGTCATCCAGGACGGCGACGGCATCGGCGGCATCGTCATGAAAGGCGCTGGAACGCTGCAACTGGGTGGCGCCAACGGCTTTGCCGGCGGCATCACCGTCTACAGCGGCACGCTTTCACTGGCCAACACAACCGCCGCCGGATCGGGCGCCATCAACTTCTTCGGCCATGGCGCGCTGCAGCTCGCTTCGGGTGTGAACATCGCCAACCAGCTCAAGAATTTCGGCACATCCGACACGATTTCACTGCTCGGCTTTGGTTCGGCGACCGGCGTCTCGTACGATTCAGGCACCCACATCCTGACGATCACACGCGCTTCCGGCGGCAGCGAGATCCTGCAGCTCGATGTCACCCACAGCTATCTCGGCAATCATTTCGTGACATCCACCGACGTCAACGGCAACACGACGATCGCGATCTCCAACCTTCTCGCTGACGGCGATTTCCAGTTCATCGATCTGTCGGACACCGGCCCCGGCGTGAGTATCGATCACACTGCCGGCAATACGGTGGCTGGTGTGCTGACGGGATGGACCGGGATCGGCTCCTTCGGCGCTTTCGCGCCGACATCAGCCGTTTCGACCGGCTTTGCCGGCAGCAATATCGGTTTTTTGGGTAACGGCAGCAGCGTATCGCAAACGGTCAACGCGCCTGGAAACTTCGACAGCTACAGTGTCGCTTTCGACCTCGGGAGCCGGGCCGACACGGGCAACGGAACCACTGTGCGGGTGCAGGTGTTCGCGGGCGGGATCCAGATAGCCTCGCAGGACTACGACACCTCATCGGCTGTGCAGGCACATGGCAGCGTCGCGCACTACGTGCTGAACACAGCCGCGCTTGACGCGACCACACGCGGCTTGGCCGTCAAGGTCCTCATCACCGAAATCGGCACTGGCCAGACGCTGTTCGACAACGTCGTGCTGACCGGCATCGACACCACCACGCCCGTAGTGACCAACCACCTCCAGACCGACACCGGCATTTCCAGCATCGACACCCTCACCAACGTCGCGACCCTGACCGGGACGGGCGACGCCAACGCGATCGTGCATTTCACCGTCGACGGCACGCTCGTCGGCCAAACGGCGACCGCCAACGCCGCCGGCGTCTGGACATTCACGCCGACCGGCCTCTTGAATGGCCCGCACACCATCATCGCGAGCGAAACCGACGACGCCGGCAACACCGGAACCTCGTCGACGACCTTCACCCTCGACACCACCTTGCCGGCGGTGACCAACCATCTCCAGACCGATACCGGCATTTCCGGCGCCGACACCATCACCAATGTCGCGACATTGACGGGATCGGGTGACGCCAACGCGATCGTCCACTTCACCGTCGACGGCAACCCAATCGCCCAGACGGCGACCGCAAACGGCGCCGGCGTCTGGACATTCGCGCCGACTGGCCTGCTGGACGGCCAGCACACCATCGTGGCGACCCAGACAGACAACGCCGGCAATACCGGAACGGCGTCGCTGACCTTCACCCTCGACACCACCTTGCCGGCGGTGACCAACCATCTCCAGACCGATACCGGCGTTTCGGGCAGCGACACCATCACCAACGTCGCGACGTTGACCGGAACGGGTGACGCCAACGCCATCGTCCACTTCACCGTCGACGGCAATGCCGTCGCCGGGACGGCGACAGCCAACGGCGCCGGCGCCTGGGCCTTCACGCCGACCGGCCTGCTGGACGGCCAGCACACCATCGTGGCGAGCCAAACGGACGCCGCCGGCAACACCGCAACGTCTTCGCTGGACTTTACCCTCGACACCAGCGCGCCGACGCTGACGATCTCCAGCGATAGCGACCGGATCCACGCAGGCGAATCGGCAACGATCACGTTCACCTTCAGCGAGGACCCCGGGGCGACCTTTGCGTGGGATGGCTCGACGGGCGATGTCACGGTCAGTGGCGGTACGCTCAGCGCGATCACCGGCACGGGGCTGACGCGGACAGCCATCTTCACGCCCAACGCGGTGCATGGCAGCATCGGCGTCGCCGGCACAACCTATAGCGATGCCGCCGGCAATCCCGGTGGCGCAGGCAATGCGCTGGCGCTGACCGGCCTCGATCACAACATGGTCAGCGGCACCGCGTTCGACGACAAAAACGGCAACGGCATCAATGACGACGGTGCCGTGCTGAGCGGAATTACCGTGCACCTTCTAGGCACGGACCATCTCGGCAACGCGGTCAACGTCTCGACCACGACCGGTCTCGACGGAGGCTATTCCTTCACCGACATCGTGGATGGAGCCTATTCTGTCCAGTTCGACGCCGACGGTCATATTTTCTCACCGGCGAACCAAGGTGGTGATGCCGCCCTCGACAGCGACGTCAATTCCCTGGGCATCGCGCCGACGATCGTCCTCGTTGAAAACGCCGACATCTCCAATGTGGACGCTGGCATGGCCGTGCCCGCCACGGTCGGCGATTTCGTTTTCAACGACACCAACCTCAACGGTCGCCAGGACGTCGGCGAGGTGGGAATTGCCGGCGTTTCCGTCTCACTTGTCGACACATCCGCGGCGCATAACATCCTGGCAACCGCCACCACCGATGCGAACGGGCACTACAATTTCACCGATCTCCTGCCGGGTTCCTATCAGCTGCAGTTCACGGCGCCCTCGGGATATGTGCTGACGACGCAGGACTCGCCTGTCTCCAACGACGCGACCGACAGCGACGTGTCCGTGTCAACCGGCCTGACAGGTGCATTCAGCTTGATCGAGGGCCAGAACGACACCAGCCGCGATGCCGGCATGTATGCCTTGCCGACCTTTGCCGGTCTCGACGGCGACGCGGCGACCTTCACCGAGGACGGGCCGGCTGTCCGTCTCGATACCGGCACCGCCGCTTCGCTGGCCGATGCCGACGGCACGATTTTTTACACCTACGATTCAAACAGTCTGCCGCAGCCCGGGCATCTCACGGTCTCGATCACCGGCGGCGGCACGGCGACCGAGGACGTGCTTGGCTTCGACACCTCAGGCGATGTTTCGCTTTCCGACGGCCTCACCGCCGGCAGCGTCGTCACGGTCGGCGGGGTAACCGTCGGAACGATCGCGGCCGGTGGCGATGGCCAGAACGGACATGACCTGACCGTCACTCTCGATCTCTCGCTGAACAACGCGAATTTCGAAACGCTGCTGCATGCGTTGACCTATTCCAACAGCAACGGCGCCGATCCATCGGCAGCCGACCGTACGGTCACCGTGAGCTTCGACGGCGACCTGCGCACGCATACGGCAACGACGACGGTCCACGTCTCCGCCGTCAACGACGCGCCGGTAGCCGCGAACGACAGCTACAACGCCAGCGAAGACACGCAGCTGACGATTGCGGCGCCCGGCCTGCTGGCCAACGACAGCGATGCCGACCACGATCCGCTGACGGCGCTGCTGGTCAACGGCCCGTCGCACGGCGTGCTGACGCTGAATGCCGACGGATCGCTGAGCTACACGGCCGACGCCAACTACAACGGCGCCGACAGCTTCACCTATAAGGTCGGTGACGGGACGACGACCTCGAACGTCGCCACGGTCAGCATAAACGTGGCGGCGGTCGACGACCCCGGGCTTGCGGCTGTCGATTCCTTCTCGACCAACGAGGCGACGGCGATCGGCCCGGGCTTCAACGTCTTCGCCGACAATGGCGACGGCGTCGATGTCGACATCGACAATCCCCTTTCAGTCGCCGCCGTGAACGGCGTCGCCGGCAATGTCGGCACCGAGATCACGCTGGCCTCCGGCGCGCTGTTGACGCTGAATGCGGACGGCACCTTCGACTATGATCCCAATGGCGTCTTCAACGATCTGCCGGGTGCGTCGTCGGGTGCGAGTAGCACGACCGCAACCGACAGCTTCACCTATACGCTCGCCGGCGGCAGCATCGGCACGGTGACCATCACTGTCCATGGGGTCGATGGCGACGGCGACAATCTGATCGGCACGGGGGGCGCCGACACGCTGAATGGCGGCATCGGCGCCGACACCATGCATGGCCTTGCCGGCAACGATATCTACTCTGTCGACAATGCCGGCGACCAGGTGTTCGAGGCGGCGGGCGAAGGCACCAATGACACCGTCCGGACATCGGTCAGCTATGCACTTGCCGCGGGCCAGCAGATCGAGACGCTGGCAACGGACAATGTTGCCGCCACGACCGCCCTCACCCTGACCGGCAATGAGTTCGCTCAAACCATCATCGGCAATGCCGGCGCCAATATCGTCGACGGTCTTGGCGGCGCCGACACCATGCAAGGCGGCCTCGGCAACGATACCTACATTGTCGACAATGCCGGCGACCAGGTGATCGAGGCGAACGGCCAGGGCACCGACAGTGTCTTCAGCTCCGTCTCCTTCAATCTCTCCGGCCAGGAGATCGAGATCCTGACGCTGACTGGCACAGGGTCCATCAACGGCACCGGCAATCAACTTGCCAACACCATCACCGGCAACAGCGGCGACAACGTCATCGACGGTCTTGGCGGCGCCGACACCATGCAAGGCGGCACCGGTAACGACAGCTATTATGTCGACAATGCCGGCGACCGTGTCTTCGAGCTCAACGGCCAGGGCACCGACAGCGTCTTCAGCTCGGTCTCCTTCAATCTCTCAGGCCAGGAACTGGAGAGCCTGACGCTGCTCGGCGCCGCGAGCATCGACGGCACCGGCAACTCGACCGCCAACGTTCTCACCGGCAATTCCGGCGCCAACACGCTCATCGGGCTCGGCGGCAACGACATGCTGGACGGCAAGGCCGGCGCCGACACCATGCAAGGCGGCGTCGGCAACGACATCTACTATGTCGACAATGCCGGCGACCATATCATCGAGGCCAACGGCCAGGGCACCGACAGCGTCTTCAGCTCGGTCTCCTTCAACCTCTCCGGCCAGGAGCTGGAAAACCTGACGCTGCTTGGCGCGGCAAACCTCGACGGCACCGGCAATTCCACCGGCAATTTTCTCACCGGCAATGCCGGCGCCAACACGCTGTTCGGCCTCGGCGGCAACGACACGCTGGATGGCATGGCTGGCGCCGATAGCATGCAGGGCGGCCTCGGCAACGACACCTACTTCGTCGACAACATCGGCGATCATGTCATCGAGCTCAACGGCCAGGGCTTCGATACGGTCAACAGCGCCATTTCGTTCAACCTCTCCGGCCAGGAGCTGGAGAACCTGACGCTTCTCGGCGCAGGCAACATCAACGGCACCGGCAATTCGACCATCAACGACATCACCGGCAACAGCGGCAACAACATCCTCGACGGCCTCGGCGGCGCCGACACCATGCGGGGCGGCCTCGGCAACGACACCTATTTCGTCGACAATATTGGCGATCATATCTTCGAGCTCAACGGCCAGGGCACCGACAGCGTCTTCAGTTCCGTCTCCTTCAACCTCTCGGGCCAGGAGCTGGAAAACCTGACGCTGACCGGCGCGGGCAACCTCAACGGCACCGGCAATTCGACCGGCAACACGCTCACCGGCAATGCCGGCGCCAACACGCTCATCGGCCTTGGCGGCAACGACACGCTGGATGGCAAGGCCGGGGCAGACACGATGCAGGGCGGCACCGGCAACGACATCTACTTCGTCGACAATGCCGGGGACCGGCCAATCGAGCTCGACGGCCAGGGCACCGACACGGTCAACAGTTCCGTCAGCTTCAATCTCTCCGGCCAGGAACTGGAGAACCTCAACCTGCGCAGCGGGGCCTCCATCAACGGCACCGGCAACCACATCGACAACGCCATCACCGGCAATTCCGGCGACAACATCATCAACGGCCTCAGCGGCAACGACACGCTGACCGGCGCGCAGGGCCATGACAGTTTCCTCTTCACCACCGCACTCAGCCTAGTCGTCAATGTCGACACCATCACCGATTTCTCGGTGGTCGACGACACCATCGTGCTCGATCACGCGATCTTTGCCGCACTGGCCGGCAACGGCACGCTGAGCGCCGACCAGTTCACCGCCAACGCCTCCGGCACCGCGACCTCCGCCGACCAGCACATCATCTACGAGACCGACACCGGCTGGCTCTACTACGACAGCAACGGCGATGCCGCCGGCGGCTCGAAGCATTTCGCGACGGTGGCGGCGAACCTGGCGATGACCAATGCGGATTTTGTGGTGGTGTGAGGGGGAAGGCGAGAGCCACTATCTGAGGGGGCTAGCCTGCCGCAGGACATTTCCGTGGTCGGCTACGACGATGAGGCCTCATCTCGTCGCTGACGACCTCGATCCCACATGGCGATGGCTAGTGGGCAATCGAACAGCTCGAAGTGCCGGTGGCGCCGCCTGGAAGGGGGCGCTATCCCATCACCAAGCTGGAGTGCCCGCTGGTGGAGCGGGAGAGTGTATGGGCGGTGGCGGAGATGCTTGCGGCCACATGAGCAATGGCTAGGAGCTCGCCACCTGGAATCCTTCTATGCTATTGCCACAGCCTCGTCATTCGCGCCCAACGGCTGTCTGTCTGACTTCTTTATCGATTGAACTCTTCCATACGTCGAATTCGTGCGGAAAAATGGCGATCAATTCTGCGTGCGACATCACTTCCGCTTCAAATGTCAGATCAAACTGCCGCAGGACCGCGCCAAAACGACGGGCGCTGCCTCGAAGACTGCCGGCAGTTCCGCGCTTTGGGCGACGGGTAACAGGATCGAGATAAAGTCGACCTGCAGCGGCAATGATCGGTCGGCTTGCCAGAACGCTCTGCCGGCCGCCAAACTGTTCCAGAATCTCTCCGTGAACGCTCAGCGGGTGTGGCGCCTCGCGCGACGACACCAGCAGAAAGCGTGCATTTTCGCCATGGTCGCGAACAAGCTGCCATGGCGTGCGCACTAGGTGGCGATAATAGTGCCGATAGTCAGGACTGAGAATATATCGATATGCCTTGTCAGGTTTGCGTTTTCCGCTGGCGGAGGGAGGACAGACGAGATCAAACCAGACGAGCGCCAGCGCAGACCAGAGGCCGGCGTCGCGCGAAATCACATTGGCATCAAGCGGTGTCAGCAACTCTTTAAGATACCAACCGAACTCGACTCGATCGGCGAAGCTATGTTTCACCGGTACGATAGCTACCGGCAGAGCTTCGGATGTCTCGGGGTTAGTTAGCAGCGAAACAGGCACAGGGCCGTCGGCACCCTCGGCAATCCAGTCAGCGAAGCGGCGCAGGCCCTCATCGTTCAGTTTTCTTAATACAGCACTCATCAGTGGACCCCCTCCGCTGCCTTTCTGATCCGGTCGACAAAGAGATTCTGCCGGCAGAATGCTAGGACGACCTCATCCACCCACTCTGCCCGCTCTTCTGCAGACAGACCGTCGAGGTCACTCTCGATACCAAGCTCGTCATGGCAAAACCGCAACCATTCAGCTTTCCAGTCGGCTTCATCCTCGGCATCAATCGACGTGAAAGACGCTAGTTTTTCCAGCACGATCCGCAGGGCCATCGGCATCATAACGCCGCGAAGCAATTCATCGGACAGCATTCGCGTCGGAAAGGTTGTAATCCTGCTGTTCAGGACCAGTGAGGGTGGAGTGTCCTCATCGACATCGACGTACCAAATCTGATCGCCGATGTTCCGATAATAGATCGGGAAAATGCTCCGGCGGCCGTCGTCATCTTCGCCACTTCTGGCGCGTATACGCTCGACTGATCCGAGCAACCGTCCGTTGACACCATCACGATCAACTACCTTGACGCGAAACTGGATAGTGCCACCGACATCAATCTCGTCCAGTGCCATAGCCGGAGGAATTCGAAGCTGTCCGACGGTCCCACAATCAAAGCGCATGGTCGATGAGCTGTGGTAGGCCTCGATGGCAACTCCGGCAGATGGTGGAAAATCGAGTCCGACAAGATTAATCGAAGCGGTAGCTTTCAGGATGCCATCGGGAGCGCCCTCAAGCAGGCGGATGTCGACAGCGTCATGCCGGATGCGCTTGCGTCCGGTAAAATTGATATGTCTCTTTGTCGTGGCCATCAGGCAGCCCTCGCATCAACAACAATGTCGCGGTTTTCGTCAAACCCGTGAGCTGTAATGCTGAAGTCGGGTCCAGTGACCTGCACGTCGAGCGTGTTGGGTTTCACAGGGTCAACATTGGCTGCGCATGCCTCGATATCGATTCCGCCCTTTGTCAGATCAAAATCGAACTTGCTGTGACGGTTGAACGGATTGGCGCCGATCAGGTCATATGCAACGCGCACACGCACCATTTTCGGGAACGTCCATTTCGCTGCGCCGGGCCCTGCGACGACCTGGAAGCCGCCCTTGCGCGGCTTGATACTGATTGCCTTCTCGCGCGGTACTGCGTTGATGTCAGGCTTGCGGCTGCGTTTCTTTTTTCCGGCCGACGACTGAGTATGATCCGCCAGCGAAAACAGGTCGATCAGCGCATTGCGGTCCTCGCGTTCGATCTGATCGGCGATACAGCCATAGAGCTCCCGCAGGGCATGACGGATATGCTTCAGAGTCGGCGACGGCAGTTTCCAGCGCTCCGATAGTCTTTCGGCGTTGGCATTCCAGGCTGTATGGGCAGGGTTCTCGGCATCACCCAAAAAGGCCACAACGCCCCCGTCTGCCGCAATCATCGCACCCCACGCATGGGCGCCACTGAAATAACGCATCTCACCCGGAACGGTGATGGATCCGCGTACAAAGAGAGCAAACGGCTTGTCGGTTTCGGGCACGGACTTAAGAAAGAGATCTACGTGACTGACGCGCTCGCCACCACCAGCAGGCTTGAGCTTTACGCGAACACGCGCGTGAATGAGGCTGTTTTCGGAGAATGACTTCTTCATTGCAGCGATGTCATCGCCGGAAAAACTTTTTTCCTCAAGGCCGCGGCCATTCATCGCGGAAGCAGCGAGGAACGAAGGCGTTTGCTGCAGTTGTGCGCTTACCTCCTCCACGAACTGCAGAGGAATAGCGATGCCATGGCCGCCGGAGAGACTGTCAGCAACCTGGTGAAACGTCTTGCGGTCGATAAGGGTTGAGCCAACCTCAACCACAAGGTGTCCGGCAAGAATGGGGAAATAGTAATTGCGAACCACTGCGCTGATTATCGTGGACTCGGTGACGTTCAGATTCAGATAGGGGATAATCAGCGACAGACCGGGCTGGCCCGATCGCATGACGCCGCTAAGCTCGGTCAGACTGCTGATCTCGGCAGCATCTGTTACGGGCATTTGCAATCCCTCGCTGTTGCGTTCACTGAACCAGAAGCCGTGGGCAAGATAACGTTTGCCCCCGATCTCGTGATTGCGAAGTACTGCCTGCCCAAGAAGGAGCGGCGAAGTATCGCCGGAGCGCAGTGTCAGGCCAAAGAAGGCTCGGATTTCGGATGATCCCGAGAAGACGAGCTTTCCAAGCCCCCAACGACCGCCAGCGTTACCTCCCTTGCCGGATCGGCCGTGGCGACGCCAGAAGTTGTGAAAATTGTCGCCGTCCAGAGCGCCAGGGTTTCCGGTAAGGCCTCGGGTGCCGAAGTCTTCTATAACCAGCACTCGTGCATGATTTCTGTCCAGGGAATTGGCGCTAATCGCACATTGCGCAAGATGAGGCCGAAGGCTCGCAAAGCGGGATCTCAGTACAGCTGCCCCGCCGGCATCGAGATCGCGGATCGCAAAGCGAACCTTGACCATCGTACCACCAATGGCGGCATCCGTGGAATTCTGGATAACTTCACGGATAAGCGCCTCGGAGAGCTCGACTTCATCATTATTGAACTGGTCACGCTGCGTCAGATCCTGCTCGACCTGAGCCATAGGCAACTCTTCAAAAGTCCAGGCTGTCATTATTCCTCCAGCGTAAATTCATTGTCGCGGCCGCCGCCGTCCTCACCAAATTTCCCTTTTGCCGAATCCATTTCCTTCTGGATCGCGCGAAACATTTTTTTCACGTCGTCGTCTGTGAAGCTGTAGGCGCTTTTGTTGGAAAGATTTCCGATCAGCCGGATATCCCTGATAGCCCTGTTCACTCTCGCTTGGGCCAACTTGATGAACTTCTGTCGCTTGTCCCGCATTTTTCCCTGCCTGATGTTGCACATTTCTCACACATTGCGGATCTCTGAGTCAACACATTTCGCGTACATTTCTGAAATGTTGGCAACATTGAAAAAAAAGGGACGTTGCACCTTGGCCCTTGAGGTGGCGCGTGCGCGTTTTGTTGCATTGTTGCCGGCACAAGCCTCGCTGGGTCAGACGGAGGCCGGGACAAATCGCGCATCCAAAAACAAACCACTGATTCTCTTGTGGATTCTTTTCTAATATTTTTCTTGTTCCCGATATGTTCTGATGACATCATGTCATAAATATTCCCAGCGATTCTGCGCCCAGGAGGGTCATCCATGCATACATTCTCGGAACTCAGACAAAGGGCCGGTCTCACCATCCAGGAGGCTGCGCGATGTGTAGGTTTCGACGAGAGGACAGTCTATCGCTGGGAGCGGGGTGAGGCTAACCCGCGTAGAACGGTGATCGAGCTGCTACGCATTATGGCCGACAGCAGGATCGACACTCATGCGACTTCGTTTTCATTTATCGATCTGTTCGCGGGGATCGGCGGCATGCGCCGTGGTTTCGAGTCAATCGGCGGGAAGTGCGTGTTTACATCTGAATGGGATCGTTTCAGCCAGGAGACGTACCGGGCCAACTACCCGATGGATCATGAACTGGCAGGCGACATTACGAAGATCGAGGCGGATGACATTCCGGAGCACGATGTGCTGCTCGCAGGTTTTCCCTGTCAGCCCTTCTCGCTTGCGGGCGTATCAAAGAAGAACTCCCTCGGCCGGGCTCATGGATTCCAGTGCGACATGCAAGGCACGCTGTTTTTTGACGTGGCACGCATTATCGCACATCACCGCCCAAAGGCTTTCCTCCTCGAGAACGTGAAGAACCTGCAGAGTCATGACAAGGGGCGCACGTTCGATGTGATCATGAAGACGCTTCAGGAAGATCTAGGTTATCAGGTTCATACGCGCATCGTCGATGCGCGCTTATGGGTGCCTCAACACCGGGAGCGTCTTTTCCTGGTGGGTTTCCGTGAGAAGAACGATTTCAGCCTGGATAACCTGATGCTGGCTGATCCCGCGTCTGGTCCGCGCCTGTCTTCCATCTTGCATCCGGAGGACGGATCAGAAGCGGCGGACGGGTACTTTATCGAAGGCAATCAGGGCGAGGTCTCGCCACGTTATACGCTGTCGGGTCACCTGTGGGGCTATCTTCAGGATTACGCAGAAAAACACCGCCTGAAGGGCAATGGATTTGGCTTCGGGCTGGTTGGGCCGGGTGATGTCGCGCGCACGCTTTCAGCGCGCTATCACAAGGACGGGTCCGAGATACTGGTCAAGCAAAAGCGAAAGAACCCCCGTCGTCTGACACCGCGCGAGTGTGCAAGGCTCATGGGTTTCGATAGACCGGGCCAGCAGGAATTCAGGATTCCGGTTTCAGATACGCAGGCCTATCGCCAGTTCGGCAACGCGGTTGTTGTCCCTGTTGTAGAAGCAGTGGCACGGCATATGGAGCCCTTTCTCCAGACGGCGATGGAAGAAGACGCTGCCAGCCGCAGGAAGGTAAGGGCTTTTGCCTGATGTCGTAGACCAGCAAACCCGCAGCCGGATGATGTCCGGTATCAGGGGCAAGAATACTCTGCCCGAGCTGGCGATACGGCGCGGGCTGCATGCCATGGGATTTCGCTTTAGGTTGCATGCAGCCGACGTGCCTGGGAAACCTGACCTGGTGCTGCCGCGTTTTCATGCGGCCATTTTTGTGAATGGCTGCTTCTGGCACCAACATGATTGTCATCTTTTCAAAATGCCCTCCACGCGGCCGGAGTTCTGGCAGAAAAAGATCGTGAGCAATGTCGCTCGCGACCAGGCCGTGCGCGCTGCATTGGAGGAAAGTGGATGGCGGCAGATGGTCGTGTGGGAATGCGCCCTCAAGGGGCGAACGAGCCTTCAGTTTGACGCGGTACTGCAACGGATTGTGGAGTGGCTTAAAGGGAGCGAGCTGACAGGCGAGATCAGAGGGACCGCATGAGCACGCAGACAGAATTTGCATTTCAACAGTCAGGTGCCGATGCCGATCTTCTGACCCGGCTGCTGGAAAAAGCCGACCTTGTTCTGATCAAGAAGCTTTCGAACAATGACCGCGACTGGGCACGCTATGCGAACAAGCACCAGGCGGGCGTCTACATCCCCCACGAGCAGCGAGACAGTGGCTTCTTCCCTCCTCTTGAGCTGAAGGACCGCAAGGACGGCAAACTGGACGAGATCTGGGAGCGTAAATTCCGGACCGTCTGGCCGCAGGTCGATGAGCCGGAAAAGAAATCAAGACTGGTGAACTACAGAAGCAAGGGGGAGGAAACACACCTTACCGGTGTGCCGAAAGCTGCGTTTGCCGAACTGCTCCCTGCCTCGCTTCTGATCATGGGGCGGCTAAAGGATGGCGATGAGATATTTTTCGAATGCCTGACGATCGACTCGGACAGTGATGAAGCAACGCTTTTGGCCGACATCTTCGATCTTCAGCCTGATTTCCTGATTGATATTTTCGAGCCGGCCGAGCGCAAGAGGGCGGAGCTTGATCGCATCCTGAACTTTGCCGAGCAGGTGATCGCAGCCTGGATCGCCGGGAACATTACAAGCTTCGCGCACAACAACGCTGCTATGCCGCCGACCGTCGATCTGGCACGCATGGCGCGCGATGCATACAGCAGAAAATACGGGCTCGAAAAAATTGATCCGTTCAAACTGGAAGCGCCGGGTGATGCCCTGCGCGAAATCAGTCGCATGATCGAATGGGATCTGTTTCGTGAATACCAGCGCCGCGAGCGATCGGTCGAACTGGTCCGGCTGGTGCTGGGGGATGAACCGAAGGAAGTTAGCGCCAGCGCAATCATCCGGAAATTGATTGACGAGCTTCCGTCGATCGATGCGCTGATGCTCTCGGCGAGCCAGCAGCGCAAGTCGCGCGCCGGTTATTCGTACGAGCACCACATCGAGGCAATGCTGACCGATGGAAACATCCCGTTCGAGAAACAGGTGATCCTGGCGTCGAAGAAGCGGCCGGACTTCATTCTGCCGTCGCTGGCATTCATTGACAGCGGCACGGCTGGCTCTGAAACCGGCCTGATCCTCAGCGCGAAAACGACGCTCCGCGAACGCTGGAAGCAGGTCGAGCGCGAGAAAGGATCACGTCCGTTATTCCTGACGACCGTCGATGAAAACATCGCTGGCAGTGTGATCGAGGATATGGCGTCAATCGGCTTATCGCTCGTGATCCCCGAGAGTCTCCGGAAAGCAAGGGAGACAGAGTACGATGGCCACTCCAACGTGCTGAGCTTTCGCGATTTCTGCGAGGGCGTTGTGCGGCCCCATTTGGCAATCTGGACAGCCTGACGCCGTTACGTCGCAGTGATTGACCGGCGATACGGTCGAATGGCACGATTAGGCTCCAAGACCCCTTCGGGCCAAAAGTGTTACCGATGTCTCCGGTACAAACCGTAACCTATGTCCAGAATGGACCAAGATGAGCTGGCGCACCCGACAGGATTCGAACCTGTGACCTCTGCCTTCGGAGGGCAGCGCTCTATCCAGCTGAGCTACGGGTGCTTCCCGGCGATCCGGAAAACGAACCAGCCGGTGAACCGGCAAGTCACGGCTTCTTAGCGGAAGCAGGCGCTGGCTTCAACGGGCAATTGGCGATTAGCGTCATCCGAGGGTCGAGCGCCGGACAGGCTGATCAGGTTCGCGCTCCGCCCGGCCTTCGCAGGCTCCCTGGCCTTCGGGCGTTCAGCCCCTTCAAAAAGGTCCACTGGACCTTTCGATCCGCCCGAAGGCGGACCGGAGCTTCACCGTTCGTCGTTCGGAAAGCCGAGCAATTGGCTTTCCGTCCGCTGCCGCTCCTGCGACAGGATCGAGATGTCGCGCGTGGCCACGTCCGTGGGGACCGACTGAAGGGCGGCCCACATGCCGAACATGGCGGTGCGCCTTCACGGCGCATGCGCCAGTCGCCGACGGGCGGGCGAGGTTGGACCTCGCCCAGCCCCGCGACCATTCGGTCAAGTGCAGCTGCGATCTGACGATCCATCGAAAGGACCATGGCGGCTTCCTTTCCTGGGCTTGCTTTAGCCCCCAACTAGGTTGTGATGATCTTGCCGTCCCATTCCCCGCCGACGGGGGATGAGGCGTGTTCATGGAACAGCTTCCACTCGCCGCCCCGCCGCTCGAAGCAGTCGGTCTGGCGCACCCAGGCATGCTTGGTCTCGCCGTTCTTGAGCACGATCTTGGCCTTCTGGACCGTACAGACGATCCCGATGTCGCCGCTGATCTTCACATCCTCTTCGAGGATGTCGATGTCGCAGGATTTGAACCCGCTGAACACGCGGTCGAACATCTTCTTCGCCGGCTCACGGCCCCTTGAAGCGAAGGCCGGAATGTCGAACCACAGCGCATCGTCCGCCCAGTGCCGCGTGCTTTGCTCAGCGGTCATGGACGTGGCCATTTCCTTCACGATGTCGGTGAGGGCCTTCTCGTCGGTGCTCTTGGTCATGGCGATCTCCTTTTCGAATGCGCCAGGGGGCTTTCCTCCGGCGGATGAGAAAAGAACTATTCTTTCCTTGAACGAGGGGGTAGAAAACCGATTGGAATACAATCAATTCCATTTTAGGAATGGATGGAGACGCAGATGGACCGTATGGGCGCCATCAGCCTGTTCGTCCGGGTGGTGGACGCCGGAAGCTTTTCCGCTGTGGCCCGCACCTTAAGCGTCGGGCAGCCGGCGGTGAGCAAGCAGATCGCGGCTCTCGAAGCACACCTCGGCGCGCAGCTGCTGCAGCGGACGTCCCGCAGCCTGACCCTTACCGAGGCCGGCCGTGACTTCTACGAGTCCGGCGTGCGACTGCTAGGCGACCTCGAAGCTGCGGAGTCCCGTGTGGGACGCGGCGTCGTCGCGCCATCCGGCCTGGTACGAGCCAATGTGACACCCGTCTTCGGCCGGCTCTATATCGTGCCTCGGCTGACCGCGTTTTTCGCCAGCTATCCCGGGGTATCCGTCGAACTGGTCGTCACCGATCACCTGGTCAACCTGGTCGAAGGGGGCGTCGATCTCGGTATCCACAATGGCGAACTATCGGATTCCAGCCTGATCGCCAGGAAGATCGCCCAGACGCCTATCGTCACCGTCGGCACCCCCTCCTACTTGGCGGAGCATGGCGAGCCACGGATGCCCGACGATCTGGAACGACACGCTTGCGTGATCTATGCACCCGATGGCGCGCCACGTGTCTGGGAGTTTTCGAGCCGCTTCAGTCCCATCGTCCACCACCCAAAGGGCGCCTTCCGCACCAACGACGCGGAACAGATCCGCGCGGCCGTCCTGGCTGGCTTGGGCCTGGCACACACACCGGGCTGGCTGTTCGCCGCGGAGATCGCCTCCGGAACGGTGCGGGAGGTGTTGAAGGATTACTCGCGCCCAAAGCTTGCGATCAGCGCGGTCAGGCCCAACGCAAGGTTCCTCGCTAGCAAGGTCAGGGTCTTCATTGACTTTCTGGCTGAAATTTTCGCTGAAGAGCCCAGTCTGGCCCTCTAAAGGTTTTTCGAGAGAGATGGCGCACCCGACACGATTCGAACGTGTGGCCTCCACCTTCGGGCGTTCAGCCCCTTCGAAAGGTCCACTGGACCTTTCGATCCGCCCGAAGGCGGACCGGGGCTTCACCGTTCGTCATTCGAAAAGCCAAGCAATTGGCTTTCCGTCCGCTACGCGGACCACTCCTCACCCCTTCACCGCCCGCGCCCTGCGTGGCGCGCGCTTGGGCTTCTTGGCGCCGGCTAGTTCGTGCATAGCGTCGAGCTGCATCTGCTGCATTTCGGCCAGGCGGGTCCATTGGCGCGAGATGAGGTAGTCGAGCTTTTCGTGCAAATGGCGCACTTCGAGCTCGGCCTTGAGGTTGACGCGGTATTCGTTGAAGGAGCGCAGGCGGTCCTTGGTCTCCTGCCGCTTCTGGCTCATCATGATGATCGGCGCTTGGATGGCGGCGATGCAGGAGAGCAGAAGGTTGAGCAGGATGAAGGGGTAGGGATCGAAGGCGCTCACCGTGCCTTCGAGCAGGTTGATGCCGATCCACACCAGAAGCACGGTGGCGAAGGAGATCAGGAACCACCAGCTGCCGCCGAAGGCGGCCATGTTGTCGGAGACACGGTCGGCAAATGTCCGGTGCTCCTCGAACTCCTCCTCGCTGTTTTCGGAAATGGTGTCTTGCCTGGCGATCGATTCGACCACCTGGCGGTCGAGCTCGGAGAATTCGCCATGCTCCTGCTGGAGCAGCTCCTCCATGTAGCGCATGCGGTAGCGGCCAAGCTCGGCGCGGCTGATACGGGCGCCCGCCGGCAGGTCCGGATGGTCGGCATGGATGCGGTCGGCGAGGCTGGGGCGCAGGGTGTCGATGCGGACCAGATCGCGCTTGCGGAATTTCCGCCCCGAGATCGCCGATGGCTTTTTCTTCGCCTTGGCGTGTGACGCGCCTGGAGCCGATGGCTCCGAGTCCGGCACTTCGGGCACCTCGGAGTGCTCGTCCGAACCATGTTCGGCATCGTGCTCGCCAATGGTCGGCGCCTCGAAATATTCGCTGCCGCCATCGTTCTGGTTGTCTGCCGCCTGTTCCGGCGTTTTCGGGACGGTGCTCATGGTGCGGGCTCCTGATGGGGGTGCTCAGCTTGACGATACGCCTATGCCGCAACATCGCCAGCATCGCGACGGTTTTCGCATGCCGTACAAGTTCTTGTGATCGACCTGAAGGGGGCGGTGGCAGGCATGGCCGAAGAATGCAGCGGCGGGATGGAAGTTCGTTCGGTAGCGATCCTTCCCACCCCCCTCTGTCCTGCCGGACATCTCCCCCGCAAGGGGGGAGATTTGATGTCACAACGGCTTTCGCCAATCCCCAACGTCGAAGAAAAGGCGCCGTCAGAGCAAACTGCCAATCTCCCCCCTTGCGGGGGTTGAGGAGTGGTCCGCGTAGCGGACAGGAAGCCAATTGCTTGGCTTTCCTAACGACGAACGTCCGGCAGGACAGGGGGGTGCTGTCCCGCCGACATCACACGAACTTCAGCACCGCGGCAGCGCTCCGAAGTCGCGGCATGGTTAGCGGCGGCAACAAAAAACCCGCCTCGCGGCGGGTTACTCGTCCAGTAGGTCAGTTGGCGCAAATCAGCACCATATCCGAATCTATAGCACAATTGCCCTCACCGGGCAATCCGTCGGCGGGCAGCCGGGCGCGTATTCGGGCTGCTCCTCACTGCTCCGCGAACATCAGCCTGGTCTTTGTGTCGGCCATAGCGGGCGACAGGCTGCGCTGGATCAGCGCCTCGACATGGTCGTTGCGCTGGCGGGCGCTGTCGGCGCCCATCACCACCACGATCAGCTGGCGGCCGTCGGCCTCGTAGGAGGTGACGATGTTGAAGCCTGAGGCCCTGATGTAGCCGGTTTTGATGCCGTTGACGCCGCGCACGCGGCCGAGCATGTCGTTGTGGCCGCGCACCAGCCGGCCGCGGAACATGAAATCGCTTTCGGAGAAATAGTGGAAGTGCTGCGGGAAGCGGGAATGCAGCGCCATTCCGAGCACCGCCATGTCGCGCGCCGAGCTGTGCTGGTCGTCGTCGGGCAGGCCGGACGCGTTGCGGAACACGGTGCTCACCATGCCGAGCTGGCGCGCCTTGGCGGTCATCATGGCGGCGAACTGCTCTTCCGAGCCGCCGAGATACTCGCCGACCGCCACCGCCACGTCGTTGGCCGACTTGACGACAATGGCGCGGATCGCCGAATCGACGTCGATGGTCTCGCCGCGCCGGAAGCGCATCTTGGTCGGCGGCTGCGAGGCGGCGTGGTCCGACACCGGGATCTGCGTCTCCTTGGTGACGCGCCCGGACTCCAGAGCCTCGAACAGCAGGTACAGCGTCATCATCTTGGTCAGCGAGGCCGGATAGCGCTGCGCCGTCGAGTTGACCTCGAACAGCTGCTTGCCGGTTTTGGCGTCGACGACGATGGCGGCATATTTCTGCGGCGGCGCCGGCACTGCCAGCACGGCATCCGGCGGCGTCACGGTCGTGCAGCCGGCAAGCAGCAGCAACAGGCCAAGGGCCGCGAAAAGTCTCTGGACGAGCGTAAGGGAACGCGAGTTGAACAAGGGCAAGTCTATTCTGGTCATGCTGTTGCTGAGATGAGGCGAAGCTAACGTAACCCGCCAGCTGCGTCCAACTGGTTAATGCCGGTCTCAGGGCAATTCCCCTGGGTTTTGAACGGCGCCAACCGATTCTAGCCACATCTTCCGGATGTTTGCGCTGCCCCTCACCCCTACCCTCTCCCCGTGAAGAACGGGGAGAGGGGGTCGCTGGCGCTGGAGCTTCTCCCTTCTCCCCGTTCTTCACGGGGAGAAGGTGCCGGCAGGCGGATGAGGGGCAGCGCCGACTTGGGATAGTGGTGGCGCCCCTTTCGAGCAGCCGCCCCGAAATCGCCTGTTTCCTGTCTTCCCTTGCCAAAACCGCGCTTCCTGTGGGAAGGGGCGTGGCATCTGTCGGCTTGGGGGGCTTGGGCATGACGAACATCGGGGCTGGCGGCGTTGCGCCGTCGCTTATCAAGGCATCACTCAGCCGCACCGGCAAATGGGCCGGCAGCATCGCCTTTGTCGGGGGCGCTGCTTCAGACATCCTCAACCCGCTGGCGCCGTTCGCCGCCTATATCGCGCTGGTCGCCTCGGTGGCGGCGGTCATCATCGCCATTGCCATCGTGCTCAGGCTGGTGCTGGCGGCCAAGGCACTGCCGGCCTTGATTTTCGCCACCAGCGCCGCCGCCGTCGCCGGCGGCGTCTACGGCCTGCAACAGCAGACCAATTCGCAGAACGGGGTGATCGCCAGCCTGGTGCCAGCCATCGCCGGGCTGCAGCAATCGATGGGCATCGTCTCGGAGAAGGTGGCCAAGATCGAGCAGACCGTCACGCAAACGCAAAAGACGGTCGAAGCGGTCAAGCAGTCGACCGACACGGTGGCCAAGAAGACCGACGAGATCGCGTCGGCCCAGCAGCAGCAGACGCAGCAGACCGCGCAGGTGCAGAAGACCGCCGAAGAGGTGAAGAAGCAGACCGAGACGCTGGCCGCCGGCCAGGCGCAGCAACAGGCCCAGACCGAGAAGCTGCAGGCGACGACCGAGCAGATCGCCGCCTCGATCGACACCATCGCCAAGGGCTTTGCCGCCCTTGCCGCGCAGGGCGGGGCGATCGCCGAGCCGAAGCGGCCGGACGAGTTCTATCACAACGCCCGCGTCTACGAATTGTCGGGCGACATGCTCAATGCGCGGCGCTCCTACCTCGCCTTCGCCGGCTTCGATGTCGATGCCATCGATCCCTACACGCGCTTTGCCACGCTGCTTCGGGTGCAGGACGGCAAGGCCGGCGCCCGCGAGGTGTTCGGCGCCCTTTCCGACAAGGGCAAGGCACTGTCGATCAAGCTCGTGCATATCCTGCAGTTCGACGACGCCCAGCGCCTCGACAAGCTCAACGCCTTCATCGCGGCCAATCCGGATTTCGCACCGGCCCATTTCCTGTTGGCGCAGGAGTTCTCGGAAGATCGCCTCGGCGCCCAGACGCTGGCCGACAAGCGCAACGAGGCCAAGGCGCTGACCAAATTCATGTCCTACGAAAAAGACGGCGGGCTGCTCAAATATTTCGTCGACCAGACCCAGCTCGCCGACTGGCAGGACCGCAGCCGCAGCCGGCTGGCGGCCCTTGGCGACGTGCTCGATCCCTCGCGCTTCGTGCCGACGCTGACGCCGATGCGCTCGAACCAGGGCTGGTCGATGACCATCTCGCTGCCCGAGCCGGCAACCGCCATCTCCTGGCGCATGGGCGACAGCGGCCCGTTCACCGACACCGGCTTCCTGGCGCTCAATGACCAGACCACCGGCAAGCCGATGCCCAATCCGAGTTTCGAGCTGCCAAGCAGCACCGCAGCCGGCACCATCGCCGTCAAATATCTCGACATCAGGGGGCGCGAGACCGGCCCGTTCGACATCCGTTTCGACCCGGAGGCAGCACTCCAGCAAGGCGACAAGCAGATCCTCGACCAGTTCTGGACCTCGTGGATCGCCTTCGACTCCGGCGGCAATCACGGCCTGGTCTATTTCACCCAGATGCTGTCCTACCGCTGCGCCATCAAGGAGGTGCATTACAGCCTCAACGGCGCCGCGCTCGACAAGGCGTTCGAGATACCGCCCTGCGACAAGAAAGACCCCTACGCCATCCCTTACGAGGCCAAGGGCTACATCAAGGTTGCCGACAGCGTGACGTCGATGTCGGTGCAGGTCACCTATACCGACGGCACCAAGTCGCCGGTGCGGGAGTACAAGCGGCAGTAAGCCTTTCATGGCGATGGCTTCGGGTCGAGATTTGCCTTGCCGAGCGTTTGCGCCGCCCCTCACCTGCCTGCCGGCATCCTCTCCCCGTATAGGAACGGGGAGAGGGGCGCTGTCGTCAACGGTTTCGCCGATCACCAGCGTTGCAGAGAAAGCGCGGGCCTTGCGGCCAGTTCCCTTCTCCCCGTCACTATACGGGGAGAAGGTGCCGGCAGGCGGATGAGGGGCAGCGCCGACCCGACGGTTTCCATTGTGCCTGATGCAAAATGCCTTACGCGGTGCTTGCGCAAGCCGCGCCGAACGGGTTCTTGTTCCGCCCATCAGAATCGGTGAGAGCGCTATGACTATCAGCACGATCAAGGCAAAAGGCATTTCGGTCTCGCTCGACCTCACGGTCGGCCACATCGCCGACATGGTCGTCGAAAGCGGCGGCCGGAAGCTCAAGCCGCTGCATCGTGCGCCGTGGATCGACGAGCCGCGCGAGACGCTACCCAAAGACTTGCCCGAGGGCACCGTCCGCCTGTCCGGCGACTTTCTCTGCGCGCCGTTTTCGCGCAGCGACGTCGAGGAGGCGCCGCTGCATGGCTGGCCGGCCAACAGCGCCTGGGATGTCACCGACAGCGCCGCGACCAACGATGGCTGGCGGGCCAGCTTCCGCTTGCGGCACAAGGTGATGGGCGCGACGGTCGACAAGATCCTGACGCTGCGCGACGACCATCCCTTCCTCTATCAGGAGCATGTGTTTTCCGGCGGCCATGGCGCGATCTCGGTCGCGCATCACCCGATGACGGCGATGACCGGCGGCGGCAGGCTGGCCTTTTCGCCAAAGCGGTTCGCCGCGACGCTGGACGATCCGCTGGAGCCGGATCCCGCACGCGGCCGCTTCATGCTGGCCTATCCAGCGCGGTCCGCAGATCTCAGCCATTTCCCGGCCGCCGGCGGCGGCACGCTCGACCTGACGCAGTACCGCATGGACGACCGTCGCGAGGATTTCGTCACTTTGGTCGAGGCCGACCATGGCGGCCCGGGCTGGACGGCGTTGGCGCGCCAAGCCGAAGGCGATCTGCTGCTGGTGCTGAAGAACCCGGCCGAGCTGCCGATCACCATGCTGTGGCTCAGCAATGCCGGGCGCGACTACGCGCCATGGAGCGGCCGCCATCGCGGCGTGCTCGGCATCGAGGACGGCCGCGCTTCCGTCGGCCATGCCGCGTCGATCGGCGACAACTGGCTGAAGCGCGAAGGGGTGGCGACCGCCTTTGCGCTCGGCGAGGGCATCAGCGTTTCCTTTCGCCATGTCATCGGCGCCATGCCGCTCTCCGGCGGCGAGCCACCGCGGGCAGTCACCACGGCGAACGGCCGCATGCGGCTGGCCGGCCGCTCGACCTGGGAGGTTCCCTTCGACAGCGATTTCCTGCGCATCGGCCAGCCTGTGGCTGCCTGAGCGGGCCTGCAAGGTTACCCATCAAAGTTGGCGCTGCCCCTCACCTGCCTGCCGGCATCCTCTCCCCGTATAGTGACGGGGAGAGGGGTGCTCTCATCGGCGATTTCGCCAATCACCAGCGTCGCAAGAAGGGGTGCCAAAGTTGCGGCCAGCCCACTTCTCCCCGTCACAATACGGGGAGAAGTGCCTTGCAGGGCGATGAGGGGCAGCGCCAACATCCGCAACTGACCGTTGCCAGTTGCACAAATCCCGGTTTGAAATTTCCGCCGACTGCCGCCAAGATGTGGCCGAAATCATCATGCGGAACATGGTGGATTTGAAGCTCCTGCCAGAGAGAGGCTCTCATGTCCGAAATCGCCCATCTCGCCGCCACCATCTTCAAGCGCGCCGGCAAGATGCGACGCTTCATCGTCGCCATTGCCGGTCCGCCGGGTGCCGGCAAGTCGACATTGTCGGCAAGCCTGCATGACCTGCTGCCGGAAGGTGCCGTGGAAGTGGTGCCGATGGACGGCTTCCATTACGACGACGTCGTGCTCGAGCGGCGTGGCCTGCGCGCGCGCAAGGGGGCGCCGGAAACATTCGACTTTGCCGGCTTCGAAACCTTGCTGAAGCGCATCCGCGCCGGTGAACCCGATATCGCCATCCCGGTTTTCGACCGCACCATGGAACTGTCGCGCGCCGCCGCCTCGATCGTCGCCACCGAGACCAAGTTCATCCTGGTCGAGGGCAACTACCTGCTGCTCGACGAGGAGCCGTGGTCGCGGCTGGCGCCGCTGTTCGATTTCTCGATCTTCGTCGACGTGCCGCGCGACGAGCTCGAGCGCCGCCTGCTCGAGCGCTGGCACGGTCATGGGCGCTCCGACGCGGATGCCCGCGCCTGGATCGCCTCCAACGACATGCCCAACATCGACCGCGTGCTTGCCCGCCGCCGGACCGCCGACCTGGTGATCGGCGTTTCGGCGTGATTGTAAGGATTCTTCAAGGGGAACCTTAAGACTTTCAGGCCGTTATCTCCCCAGGCAATTCGGCCAGAAGAGGGATTCCATCCGATGGCACAAAAGGCAAGAAGACCCGCGCCCGCCAAGGGCAAGGCAACCCAATCGAAGGCAGGCGCCGGTCCGGCGATCGCCGAGCGTTCCAAGGACGCCAAGCCGTCTTTCGGCAAGGCGGCGCCGAAGAAAGTGGTGCCTGCCGCGGCGAAGACCGCGCCGAAGGCCGCAAAGCCCAAAAAGCCGGCAAACACTGGCGATTCGCTGTCGGGCAGCGCCATGCGCACGGTCAAGGCCACGGCCAATGTGGCAGCCGGCGCCGTCGTCGTCGCGGCAAGGGGTGCGGCATCGTTTGCCGCTTCCGTCGTGGGCAGGGGCGGCTCGAAAGCCAAGGCGAAGGCAAAGTAGCCGCGTTCTGTCGAGGGCCTGGCCGGCTTTGATTCAGCCCTTCGCCGGGATGGTCAGGCCCTTTTGTACGGCTGGCCTGGCAAGGCCGCGTTCCAGCCATGTCCCGACATTGCCGAAATCATCGAAGCCGACGAGTTCGCGCGCTTCGTAGAAGCCGATCAGGTTGCGCACCCAGCCGAGCAGCGAGATGTCGGCGATGGTGAAGTCATTGTCCATGATCCACTTGCGGCCCTTCAGCCGGCCGTCGAGCACACCGATCAGGCGCCGCGATTCATCGCGATAGCGCTCCAGCGGGCGCTTGTCGGCAATTTCTCGGCCGGCGAATTTGTGGAAGAAGCCGACCTGGCCGAACATCGGCCCGACAGAGGCCATCTGGAAGAACACCCATTGGATCGTCTCGTAGCGCCGCGCCGCGTCCACCGGCATGAGCAGGCCGGTCTTTTCGGCGAGGTAGAGCAGGATGGCGCCGGATTCGAACAGGCCGATCGGCTTGCCGTCCGGACCGTTCGGATCGATGATCGCCGGTATCTTGCCATTGGGGTTGAGCGACAGGAATTCCGGTGTCCAGCTCTCGTTCTTGCCGATGTTGACCAGATGCGGCTCGTAGGGCAGTCCGAGCTCTTCCAGAGCGATCGATATCTTCACCCCATTGGGCGTCGTGGCCGAATAGAGCTGGATCTGGTCCGGATGCCTGGCTGGCCAGCGCGTTGCGATCGGAAAGGCGGACAGGTCGGCCATGGAAAACTCCTGAACGGGGATGGCGCCGGGCGACGCTGGTTTTGGCGGGTTCAGCCAAGGATTTAGGCGGACCGCCGATTCTGATCAATATGGCGGCGACAGTTTCGCTGCGCCGTTACCTTCGGTGTCCGAAGCACGTCCGTCATCAGGATGTCGGCAACGGGCGCTTGACATAGCGAACGTCCCGATCCGTGCTATATCTTGGCAGTTGGGGGGCTCGATGAACGACACCGACTACGCGCTGGGGCATGCAGAGGCGGAGTTGCGCCGCCTTAGCACCCAGGCACGGTTGATTGACCCGATCACGCGTCGCTTTCTGGAAGCTGCCGGAATCACCAAAGGTATGCGCATTCTCGATATCGGCAGTGGCGCCGGCGATGTCGCGTTTCTCTGCGGCGACCTGGTTGGGCCGACTGGAGAGGTTGTGGGTACCGACCTTGCCGTTGCAGCCGTCGAAAGGGCGGAGCTGCGCACCAGGAATGCCGGATCAAGCACGATCTCCTTCAGACACGGAGATCCGGCTGAACTGAATTTTGACGAACCCTTCGATGCGATAGTTGGTCGCTACGTTCTCCAATTCATGCCCGATCCGGCACAGTCGCTCCGACGGATGGTCCGTCATTTGCGGCCTGGTGGGGTCGTCGTATTCCACGAACTTGACTGGGATGGCGCTCGTTCGTCGCCCCCGTCGCCGACATACGATAAGGTATGCGGGTGGCTCAGCCGTACAATCGAGGGGGCGGGAGCGCAGGTGCGCCTTGGTGCCCGACTTGCCTCTCTGTTTGAAGAGGCTGGTCTACCCTCGCCTGTCCTGAGGCTGGAGGCGGTCATCTCGTCAGGGCCACGGGCAGTTGACGTTGTACACCTTGTGACCGATCTCGTGGAGACACAATTGCCGACCATGGAGCGGCTAGGGATCGCAGCAGCTTCGCAGGTCGAGCCCCTTACACTCGCTGACCGTATCCTGTCGGAGGTCGGTGCCGACGGCACGTTGATGGGGCGATCGGAGATAGGTGCCTGGACCACGAGACCGGAATGAACGCACGCGTCGTCGTGCGATGACCGCTCTCCAACCTCCGCCAGACGGTCTTCCAGCAGCACAGCATCCGGCAGACGGAACCGCCCGGACAGGCCGGGATCGCCTGCGGCCGGTCGAGATCGGGTGGGATCAGACCGCCTTGAAGGCCAGCACCGCATTGGTGCCGCCGAACGCGAAGCCATTGCTGATCGCCGTGCGCACCTTGCGTTCACGCGCCACGTTCGGTGTGATGTCGAGGTCGCAATCGGGATCGGCCTCGCGAAAATTGGCCGTCGGCGGCACCATGCCTTCACGGATCGCCATCACGCAGGCGATCATCTCCAGCGCGCCCGATGCGCCAAGGCAATGGGCATGCATGGATTTGGTCGACGACACCGACAGTTTGTAGGCATGGTCGCCGAAGACGCGCTTGATCGCCGCCGTCTCGATCTGGTCGTTGGCCTTGGTGCCGGTGCCATGGGCATTGAGATAGTCGACATCCTCGGGATTGAACCCGGCGTCGGCGAGGCACGCGCGCATGGCGGCCGTCGGTCCTTCGATGGTTGGCGCGACGATGTCGGACGCGTCGGCGGAAAGGCCGGCGCCGGCAATTTCGGCAAGAATGGTGGCGCCACGCGCCATGGCATGTTCGTAGCTCTCCAGCACCGCCATGCCGGCGCCCTCGCCGAGCGACAGGCCCTGGCGATCGGCCGAGAATGGCCGGCAGGTGTCGGGCGCCAGCACCCGCAATGCTTCCCAGCCCTTCAGGATGCCCCAGACCAGCGGCGCATCGGTGCCGCCGGCGACCATCACGTCGGCGCGGCCGAGCCTGATCTGGTCAACGGCCGAGGCGATGGCATGGTTGGACGACGAGCAAGCGGAGGTGACGCCGAAAACCGGACCGCGCAGGCCGAGACTCATGCTGACCTGGCCGGAGGCCGCACTGGGCATCACTTTCGGCACGGTGAAGATGCCGGCGCGGTTCTTGCCCTCGATCAGGATGGCGCGGTAGTTTTCTTCGATCGCTTCCCAGCCGCAAACACCGACGCCGACGACGGTGCCCATCCGGTAGGTGTTGGCTTCGTCCGAGGCCAGACCGGCCTGCTGCATAGCCTCCCTGGCCGCGATCACCGCCAGCAGGCTGAAGCGGTCCATCGACACCAATTGCTTGCGGTCGATGCCGTGATCGGGAAGCGTCTTGATTTCGCAACCGACCTTGACCTTCAGATCATGCAATTGCGGACTGCTGATCTGGCCGATGGCCGAGCGGCCGGCGCGCATTTCATTCCAGATCGCGAGCGCGTTGGTGCCAAGCCCGCAAATACCGCCCATGCCGGTGATGACAACGCGCTGCCGCATTCAGGTCAGGCTTTTTTCGCGATCAGCGCGCGAACAGCTTCCACCATGTCGCCGACATTCTTCAGATTGCTCCAGGCATCGACCGTGTTCATCTCGATCTCGATGCCATAATCTTCCTCGAGATCGAAGATGATCTCCGTCAGCTCGAGCGAATGGATACCAAGCGAGGTCAATTCAGTGTTGGTCGTGATTTCTTCGCCGCCGGGCTCGGCATGAGCCTTGATCTTCGCGATGATATCCGTTGCCAGCTGGTCGGCCATTCGGTTTCTTCCCCACTATGTCGCGTTTCCCGACGCCAATTGAGCAGCGCCCCTTTTTCTCCCGGTATCAAGCCGCCGTCTTCGCTCTATACCCCCGCCAAGCGCTGCATGACCGTACCAAGGTGGTTCCCTCTATAGAAACCGAAACGTTGTCAAGCAACAAGCTATATCAAGCCATGCATCGACAAAGGCGCCGGAGTGCTTAACGTGCTGGCATGGATAAGACCGAACATGGCAGGATTTCGACGCAGCGCGCCGCGGGCGCGGCTCGGCTTTCCTGCGCCGTCGTCGACGGTCGCACGCGGTTGCGGCGCCTCTATCAGGACGGTGCCGCCAAGATAAGGATGCCGGCGGTCTCGGCCGATCCGCTCGAAGCGGTGCTGATCAACACCGCCGGCGGGATGACCGGCGGTGACCGTATCGCCTGGGAGGTGGATGTCGGTGCGGCGGCCTCGGCCTCGATCACGACCCAGGCCTGCGAGAAAATCTATCGGGCGGCATCCGACCATGCCGAGGTACGGGTGAAACTATCGGTCAGTGAAAACGGCCGCATCGCCTGGCTGCCGCAGGAAACCATCGTCTTCGACCAGGCGGCGTTTGCCCGCACGCTCGACGTCGAGCTTGCCGTCGGCGCCGAGGCGCTGGTGCTGGAGGCCACGGTCTTTGGCCGCCTGGCCATGGGCGAACACGTCACGAAAGGCAATTTCCATGACCGCTGGCGTGTCCGCCAGGACGGCGAACTCATTCATGCCGAGGATTTCCGCATCGGACCCGATATTGCTGCCACGCTGGACCGCCCGGCGATTGCCGGTGGCGCGGTCGCGATGGCGACGCTGCTGCTGGTGTCGCCGCGGGCCGAGGCCCTGCTCGATCCGGTTCTGGAGATCGTCAGCGACCAGGGCAGCGCCAGTGCCTGGAGCGTGAGGAAATCTGGCAAGCTTCTTGCGAGGCTCTACGCCGGGGACGGCTATCGGCTCCGCCAGCGGCTGGTTCCGCTGGTCGAATTGCTCAACGGAAAGGCTGGGTTGCCCAAATTATGGTCACTGTAAGTCTGTCTACGCCAGTCCAGGGAAGCGCATGAACCTGACACTGAGGGAAAAGGACAAGCTGCTGATCGCCATGGCGGCGATCGTGGCGCGCAAGCGGCTCGAACGCGGCGTCAAGCTCAATCATCCGGAAGCGATCGCGCTGATCACCGATTTCGTCGTCGAGGGCGCCCGTGACGGCCGCCCGGTCGCCGAGTTGATGGAGGCCGGCGCCTACGTCGTCACCCGCGCGCAGGTGATGCAAGGCATCGCCGAGATGATCCCTGACGTGCAGGTCGAGGCGACATTCCCCGACGGCACCAAACTGGTGACCGTGCACGAACCCATCAGGTGAGGTGAGAAAAATGCTGGAGCTGCGTCCCAATTGCGAATGCTGTGACAAGGACCTGCCGCCGGAGGCGGCGGACGCGCTGATCTGCACCTTCGAGTGCACCTTTTGCGCCGACTGCGTGGAACACATTTTGGGCGGCACCTGCCCCAATTGCGGCGGCAATTTTTCGGCGCGGCCGATTCGCCCGCCGGCGATGCTGAAGAAATATCCCGCCTCGACCAAGCGCGTTCTCAAAGCTGAAGGGTGCGGGCCCCGCAAGGCGGCGTGACACCACCACCCCGCAAACGAAAGGCAAATAGAATGATGTCCGCCAAACGCCTGTGCCTGTCGGGGATCCTGCTGCTGGCAGCAGTCATGCCGGCCTATGCCCATGTCGGCATCGGCACGACCTCCTCCTTCATGGCCGGCTTCATGCACCCGCTCTCCGGCCTCGATCACATGACGGTGATGATCGCGGTCGGCCTGTGGGCGGCGCTCAAGGGCGACAAGGCAATCTGGGCCTGGCCGGCGGCTTTTGTCGGCGTGATGCTGGTCGGCGGCGGGCTCGGCATGCTGCATATGCCGCTGCCGTTGGTCGAACCCGGCATATTGGCGTCCGTCGTGGCGCTCGGGCTGCTGGTGGCGCTGGCAGTCGATCTGCCGGTCTCGGCCGGCGTCGCCATCATTGGCCTGTTCGCGCTGTTCCACGGCCATGCGCATGGCACCGAGGTGCCGGAAAATGCCGGCGGGCTCGAATATATGGCCGGCTTTGCCCTCGCGACAGCGCTGCTGCATGCCACCGGCATCGCTGCCGGGCTCGGGCTTGGCGTCAGGTTCCGTGGCCTGGCCCGCGCCGCCGGTGCGGCCTGCGCGGCGGTCGGTGTCGGCCTTGTCTTCGGCATGTTGTGAGGCACGATGATCCCGGGCGAAATCATCCCCAAAGACGGCGACATCGAATTGAACAAGGGGCTGCCGACCGTCACCCTGAAAGTGGCCAACAGCGGCGATCGGCCGATCCAGGTCGGCAGCCACTATCATTTCTTCGAGACCAATGAGGGCCTGAAGTTCGACCGCGACCGCGCGCGCGGCATGCGCCTCGACATCGCCGCCGGCACGGCCATGCGCTTCGAGCCTGGCCAGGAGCGCGACGTGACGCTGGTGCCGATCGGCGGCAAGCGCGAGGTCTACGGATTTCAGCAGAAGGTGATGGGCAGGCTGTGAGATCGATGGCGTCTCATGCATGTCGCCCAAGAATGACTGGCGCTATCGACTCAGTCCGACGGCTTGGCCGCGGCGTAGATGACGATCTTTCCAGGATCGTCGAATTCGACGGCGAGGACGTCCTGTGCAAGCACGCGCCGCGACTCGATGGCGTTGAACAGCAGCGCGTTGGCCTCGATCTCCTTGCGCAATTCCGCAATGTCGTCCTGATGCTGTTTGACCTTGCTCTCGATCACCGGCGGCGGGCCGCCTTCGCTACGCGCCGCATCGGTGAGGAGCACGATCTCGACCTTGTCGAGCTTGGACGTCTTGCGCACCGTGCCGATGTTTTCGCGCGTCCGGTCGATCGCCGTGTTGACGTTGCCGGCTTCGGCGGTGGCGTTGGCTTCTTCCTGCTTGACGTCCGAGCCGACGATACGGTTGACGGTCTCCGGGCTTTCAAGGCCCTGCGCTTTCAACGTGGCGTGGGGCAGGCTCGCCGACAGAAACGCAGCCGCTGCAATGGCATGCAGCCATCGGAGGTCGGGCAAGGTGATGATGGTCATCGCTCGCTTTCGAGATTTGTTTCGACACTCAAAAGGCGAAACGAATCCAGCCCTGCCAAGGTTCCTTTCCCTCTGCAGGCGGCAGGCCGGACGCCGGCCCGCCGCGCCGCGTCATCAGCTCGCCTTCTTGGTGATCAGGGTCAGCGCGCCATTGGGCTGCATGCTGGCGGCGACGACTTGCGCCGAGCTAAGCCCCTTGGCTACGAGCGCGGACTTCACCTTGGGCGTGGCGTCGATCGAACTGCGCAATTTCTGCAGGCCGGCGTCGCCACGCTGGGCGATCACCTGGTTGACCTGCGTCTGGGTGTCCTTTGGCAGCTCCGTGATGTCGACGATGTTGACGCTCTGGATCGTCGGAACGGCAGGCTGAGCCTTGGGCGCGGCCGGGGCAGGCGTGGTCGGCGCCGGAGCGGGCTGTTGCGCGGGTTGCTGCTGGGCACTGGCGGCGCCCGCCAGCATCAGCGTGGCGGCGGCTGCAATCAATATCGTCTTGCGCATGGATTTTCCTTCCATCGATTTGGCAAACGGTCGGTTTGGGGTGACGCCCTAACCTCAACCGTCAAATCGGATGAGAAGGTGTCGGCCAGCGGGTCATTGCGTGACCATTGGATGGCGACAATGTGCAGCCAGGCTTCAATCAAATCGCAATTCGGCAAATCGCATTTCGGCAAACCACATTTCGGGAGCAATCGCTGATGGCCAGAGTTACCCGCGCCGCCTATGCGCAAATGTATGGCCCGACCGTCGGCGACCGCGTTCGGCTTGCCGACACCGAGCTGTTCATCGAGGTCGAGAAAGATCTCACCACCCATGGCGAGGAGGTGAAATTCGGCGGCGGCAAGGTGATCCGCGACGGCATGGGCCAGAGCCAGGTGTCACGCGCGCAAGGCGCGGTCGACACCGTCATCACCAATGCGCTGGTGGTGGATGCCAGCGCCGGCATCTTCAAGGCCGATATCGGTCTGCGCGACGGCCGCATCGCGGCAATCGGCAAGGCTGGCAATCCGGACATGCAGCATGGCGTCACCATCATCATCGGCCCGGGCACCGAGATCATTGCTGGCGAGGGCAAGATCCTGACCGCCGGCGGCTTCGACGCGCATATCCATTTCATCTGCCCGCAGCAGATCGAGGAAGCGCTGATGAGCGGCATCACCACCATGCTTGGCGGCGGCACCGGCCCCGCGCACGGCACACTGGCCACCACCTGCACGCCGGGGCCATGGCACATGGCCCGCATGATCCAGTCCTTTGACGCCTTCCCCATGAACATCGGCCTGTCGGGCAAGGGCAACGCTTCGCTGCCTGCGGCACTCGAGGAAATGGTGCTCGGCGGCGCCTGTTCGCTGAAGCTGCACGAGGACTGGGGCACGACGCCGGCGGCCATCGACTGCTGCCTGTCGGTCGCCGACGATTACGACGTGCAGGTGATGATCCATACCGACACGCTGAACGAGTCCGGCTTCGTCGAGAACACTGTGGCGGCGATCAAGGGCCGGACCATCCATGCCTTCCACACCGAGGGTGCCGGCGGCGGCCATGCGCCTGATATCATCAAGGTCTGCGGGCTGCCCAACGTCATTCCGTCCTCGACCAATCCGACCCGGCCCTACACGGTCAATACGCTCTCCGAGCATCTCGACATGCTGATGGTCTGCCATCATCTGTCGCCGTCGATCCCCGAGGACATCGCCTTCGCCGAAAGCCGCATCCGCAAGGAGACCATCGCGGCGGAAGATATTTTGCACGACATCGGCGCCTTCTCGATCATCTCGTCGGACAGCCAGGCCATGGGACGCGTCGGCGAGGTGGCGATCCGCACCTGGCAGACCGCCGACAAGATGAAGCGCCAGCGCGGCGCGCTGCCGCAGGAGACCGGCAACAACGACAATTTCCGCGTCCGCCGCTACATCGCGAAATACACCATCAACCCGGCCATCGCGCATGGGCTGTCCAGGGATATCGGTTCGATCGCGGTCGGCAAGCGCGCCGACCTGGTGCTGTGGAACCCGGCCTTCTTCGGCGTCAAGCCGGACATGGTGCTGATCGGCGGCATGATCACTGCTGCCCCAATGGGCGATCCCAACGCCTCGATCCCGACACCGCAGCCGATGCACTACCGGCCGATGTTCGGCGCCTATGGCAAGGCCAGGACCAACTCGTCGGTGACCTTCGTCTCCAAGGCGGCGCTCGAGTCGGGGCTGCATGGCAGGCTCGGTGTCGACAAGCAGTTCGCCGCTGTCGAGAACACCCGGGGCGGCATCGGCAAGCATTCGATGGTGCTCAACGACGCCATGCCGCATATCGAGGTCGATCCCGAGACCTATGAGGTCCGCGCCGACGGCGAGCTGCTGACCTGCGAGCCGGCGACTGTGCTGCCGATGGCGCAGCGGTATTTTCTGTTCTGATGCCGAATTGGCTAGCGAGCCGACCGGTGCAATATCCGTTGCGGCCCCTGGTGGGACGCAGCAATATGCGGCCGACGAACAGGTCCGATGTGATCAAGCATGGCCACCGAAATCACTTCCGCCCACGACATCTTTCCGCATATTCGCATCGTCATGGGCATGGTGATCGGGCTTGGCGTCGCCCGCCTGCTGTCGGGGGTGGCACGCATCGTCCAGCATCCCGCCCAGTACCGGCTCTATCCCGTGCACCTGGCCTGGGTCGCTTCGGTGCTTCTGATGCTGGTGCATTTCTGGTGGTGGGAGTTCGGCCTCTACGCCATCGAGACCTGGACCTTCGGCAAGTACCTGTTCATCATCTTCTATGCGATCACGCTGTTCCTGCTCTGCGCGCTTCTGTTTCCGGATTCGATGCTGGACTACACCAGCTACGAGGATTTCTTCTATTCGCGCCGGGCCTGGTTCTTCGGCCTGCTGGCCGCGACCTATCTGCTCGACGTGATCGACACGCTGCTGAAGGGACCGGAGCATTTTGCCCGCTTCGGCAACGAATATCTGTTCCGCACGCCGGTCTTCGTCGCGCTGTGCATCGCCGCGATCCTGGTGCAAGACCGCCGCTTCCACATCGCCTTTGTCGCGGCCGCGCTCGTCTATCAGATATCGTTCATCCTGCGGCTCTTCGACACGATCGTTTGACTACAGCGCCGCGCGTCTTTCCGACGCGCAAAGGACGCTGTAGCACTTTGACAAGCGCCCATTGGGATGAAGTGAGGGATGGTCTAGGCTTCCAGGGAAAGGCAGGTTTGCGCATGTACAAGGCCGTCGGATCGCGTGGATCCCGGGTCAGCCGCGTTCTCTGGATGCTCGAGGAACTCGGGCAGCCCTATGAATTCGTCGAGGTCAAGCTGCGCTCGCCGGAAGCCTATGCGCTCAACCCGTCGGGCAAGGTGCCGATCCTGATCGACGGTGAAGTGACGGTGACGGATTCGGCTGCGATCTGCGTCTATCTCGCCGACAAGCACGCCGACAAGGGCATGGGCGCCAGTCCGGGCGTTGCCGGGCGTGCCGAAATGGACTCCTGGATGCATTTCGCTCAATCGGAATTCGAAGCACCGCTTTGGAACAAGCTGCGCCATCGCTTCCTGCTGCCGAAGGAGGTGCGGGTCGATGTCGGCCCCGCGGCGGCTTACGACTTCGCGTCCGAGCTCAAGGCGCTGGACCGGCGGCTGGGCGACAAGCCGTTCGCACTGGGCGACCGGTTTTCGGCCGTCGACGTGTTGCTCGGCGATATGGCCGGCTGGGCCCGCGCCGGGCGGTTTCCAATCGAATCCGAGCGCGTCAACACCTATTTCGACCGCGTGCTGGCGCGGCCCGCCCGTGCGCGGGCGCAAGCCAATGGGGGATCCATGAAATGAAGCTCGACATCCGCACCGACTTCACCAAATTTCCCCGCGCCGTCTCGGTGCTGACCGCGGGCAATGCCGGGACCACCGCGCCATCCGGCCGCGCCGTTCTCGCCCATGACGAGCGGCATCTGCGCCGCCGGGCGATCGAACTTGCCGACGGCAGCAAGGTGCTGGTCGACCTGCCCGAGCCCGTCGCCCTGAACGATGGCGACCGGCTGGTGCTGGAGGATGGCCGCCACATCGAGATCATTGCGGCGCCAGAGGATGTCTACGACATCCGCGCTCGCGACGGCGTGCATCTGGCCGAGCTCGCCTGGCATATCGGCAACCGCCATCTCGCCGCGAGCATCGAGGCCGGGCGCATCCTCATCCTGCGCGACCATGTCATCAGGGCGATGCTGGAGGGGCTGGGGGCCACGGTGACCGATGTCTCCGAGCCGTTCAAGCCGGTGCGCGGCGCCTATTCCGGCCACGGTGGACACAGCCATGATCACGGCCATGCGCACGCCGAGGCGCACGCGCACAGCCATGGTGAAGCGCATTCCCACGCGCACAGCGAATCCCTTTCCCATTCGCATTCCCACGCTGGCCACCACCACGATCATGAGTGACCAGCCTTCCAACATCGCCCTGCTGCGGCTGATGGCGTGGCTGTCGCCGGCCTTTCCGGTCGGCGGCTTTTCCTACAGCCACGGTCTCGAACGCGCGGTGCATGACGGGCTGGTTGCCGACGCGAAAACCCTCGCCGGGTGGCTGGAAACGCTGGTCGAGATGGGTTCGGGCTGGAACGACGCCGTGCTGTTCGCCGAGAGCTGGCGCCGCGCGCGCAACGACGGTGATCTCGACGAAATAGCGACACTTGCCGAGGCGCTCGCCAGTTCGCGTGAACGCCACACCGAGGCCATGCTGCAAGGCGCCGCCTTTCTCAAAGCGGCGGCAGCCTGGCCCAGCCCCGTGCTGGAGCGCCTGCCGGCCGAATGCGCCTATTGTGTCGCCGTCGGCGCCATCGCAGGCGGCCATTCAATTGCGCTTCAGGACGCGCTGTCCGCGTTCCTGCAGGCCTTCTTCTCCAACCTCGTCCAGGCCGCGATCCGGCTCGGCATCGTTGGCCAGAGCAAGGCCACCGCGCTGCTTGCCGGCTTCGAGCCGCTGGCGTTGTCGACAGCCGGCCGCGCCGCGCGCTCGGCATTGGATGATCTCGGCGGCTGCGCCCTTGTCTCCGAAATCATGGCTATGAAGCACGAAACCCAGTATTCGCGGTTGTTCCGTTCATGATTTTTCTCGCCTTCGCGCTATCGTTTGTCCTGCTGCTGATCACGGCGCTGCATGTCTATTGGGGCATTGGCGGCATCTGGCCGGGCAAGGATGCGGCCTCTTGCGCCCATGCCGTCGTCGGCTTTCGCGGCGTCGATGAGATGCCGACCCCTTTCGCCAGTTTCGCCGTTGCGGCATGCCTTGCCCTGGCGACACTGTGGCCGCTGGCGCTTGAAGGGGTCTTTGCCTCGCCCTTCCCCAGGGAGGGCCTCGCCGCCACCTCGCTGCTCATCGGGCTGGTGTTTCTGGGGCGCGGCATTGCCGGCTTCACGCCATGGTGGCGGCGGCTGGCGCCGGAACAGCCTTTCGCGCGGCTCGACCTGCGCTACTACTCGCCGCTGTGCCTGTTGATCGGGCTCGGCTTTGCCATCCTCGCCATCACGGAGTTTCCCGCATGACACAGAAAAATGGCCCGCTGCGCATCGGCATTGGCGGTCCGGTCGGTTCAGGCAAGACGACGCTGACCGAAAAGCTGTGCAAAGCGCTGCGCGACGAATTCTCGATCGCCGTGGTGACCAACGACATCTACACCAAGGAAGACGCCATGATGCTTGCCCGGCTGCAGGCACTGCCGGAGGATCGCATCATGGGTGTCGAGACCGGTGGCTGCCCGCATACCGCGATCCGCGAGGATGCCTCGATCAATCTGCAGGCGATCGCCGAGATGAACAAGAAATTCCCGGATCTCGACATCGTCTTCATAGAATCCGGTGGCGACAACCTCGCCGCCACCTTCTCGCCTGATCTCGCCGACCTGACGCTCTATGTCATCTCGGTCTGCCAGGGCGAGGAGATCCCGCGCAAGGGCGGGCCGGCGATCACCCGCTCCGATTTCCTGGTCATCAACAAGAGCGATCTGGCGCCCTATGTGAACGTCAATCTCGATGTGATGGAGAGCGACGCCGGCCGCATGCGCGGCAAGCGGCCATTCGGCTTCACCGACCTGTCGCGCGGCAAAGGGCTGCGGGAGGTCATCGACTTCATCGTCGAGCATGGCGGCCTGCGGGCCGGCGCCGCTGCCAGCACGGCGGCATAGGCAAGGACATCGGCGTCGGTCCCTGCACCAAGCGAAAGCGGTTGCGAGGCAGGGCTGGTCGCGGCATTCTCGCCTCTTTCACGGAGTGTCCTCGATGAGCATCGCCCGCCTGCAAAAGGAAACGCTGACCAACCTGCCCTTCTACGAGGAGCGCGTCGACCTCGCCTGCGCCTTTCGCTGGACGGCAAGGCTCAACATGCACGAGGCAGTGGCCAATCATTTCTCGCTGGCGGTCAATGACGACGGCACGCAGTTCCTGATGAACCCCAACCAGGTGCATTTCTCGCGCATCAAGGCGAGCGACCTGCTGATGATCGACGCCAACGATCCGGATACGCTCTCGGGGCCGAATGCGCCCGACCCGACGGCGTGGGGGCTGCATGGCGCCATCCATCGCAACGTCCGCCACGCGCGCTGCGTCATACATGTGCATTCCATCCACGCCACGGTGCTGGCATCGCTCGCCGACTCTCGCCTGCCGCCGATCGACCAGAACTCGGCGATGTTCTTCAACCGCCATGTCGTCGATGCCCATTATGGCGGGCTGGCCTTCGAGGAGGAGGGCGAACGCTGCTCGCAGCTCCTCGTCGACCCCAAGGTCAAGGTGATGGTGATGGGCAACCACGGCGTGCTGGTCATCGGCGACACGGTCGCCGATGCCTTCAACCGCATGTTCTATTTCGAGCGTGCCGCCGAGACCTACATCAAGGCGCTGTGGACCGGCCGCCCGCTGCGCACGCTGTCCGACGCGATCGCCGAGAAGACCGCAAGCGAGATGGACGACTATCCCGGCCAGGCCGAACGCCATCTCAGCGAGTTGAAGGCGATCCTCGACGAGCAGGAACCGGTCTACCGCAACTGAGCCTCTGAAGGCTAAAGCCCGAGTTCGGTGCGCAATTCCTCGGCGCTGTTGATGACGATAGCGCCGGGCGGGCCTTCCATCGGCTTTTCCGGCCAGAAGATCGTCGTCATGCCTGCCGCCAGCCCCGCCATGGCGCCCGGCCAGCTGTCGTCGATCGCTATCGCCTGCGCGGGAGCGACGCCAGCGAGATACGCGGCGCGCAGGAAGGGTTCGGCGTGCGGCTTGCCCTCGCGCACATCGTTGCGGCTGATCGTCTTCATGCCGGGATAGGTCAGCCCGACCATCCGAAGGTTGGCGTCGACGATCATGCGGTCCGAATTCGACACCACGGCTTGCGCCACGCCCCTTGCCCGCAAGTCGTTGAAGATTTCGATCGCACCGGGGCGCGGCTGCAAGCGCTTGACCAGCGGCAGATAGTGCTCGTATTTGCGGACGATCCAGTCGTCGAAGGGCAGGTCCAGGCCGAACTCGTCGCGCATCATCTCATAGACCGGCCAGGCGGCGACGCCGAGCACGCGCTCATGCAGGTCGGCCGGCGGGACGAGGCCGACATTGCGCATCGCCGCCACCAAGGCGGCCTCGTGCAGCGGTTCGCTGTCGACCAGCGTGCCGTCCATATCCCAGAAAACCGCTTTCGGCGTCATGCAAGGCTCCTTTTTGCGATCCCTTAAAGGGTTTACGCGGGGAGATAAACCTTCCCGATCGCAGAACGTGCCGGCCGTCGGAACTGAAAGCGATGGTCTTTCTCCGGCGCAATCATCGCCGGAGGAGGAAATTTGCGCGCCGTCTGTGCCGAGGATTGCAAGCAATTGCCCTTGAGATAGACAATTGCGCAGCGGCCCGTTCCCTGCAAGAGTAGACGCGGACCGCGCTCATGACCGGCGGTTTCGGGAGGCAGGACGTGAATACCCGGCAGGATGGCGGCAGCAACAGGCTGGACGACGCGGCACGCGCCGGCTGGCTTTATTATGTTGCCGGCAACACGCAGGACCAGATCGCCACCACGCTCGGCATATCGCGGCAGACGGCGCAGCGGCTGGTGTCGCTGGCGGTGTCGGAAGGCTTGATCAAGGTCCGTGTCGACCATCCCATCGCCAACTGCCTCGATCTGGCGGCGCGGTTGAGATCGCGCTTCGCGTTCGACCTGGTCGAGGTGGTGCCGAGCGATCCCAATTCATCGTCCACCACCATCGGCATCGCCGAGGCGGCCGCGGCCGAGATCGAGCGGCGGCTGCGCTCGCCGACACCGATCGTCATGGCGATCGGCACCGGCCGCACGCTGAAAGCGGCGATCGAACAGTTGCCGCCTATGGAATGCCCGCAGCACAAGGTGGTGTCCCTGACCGGCAACATCTCGCCGGACGGCTCGGCCGCCTTCTACAACGTCATCTTCACCATGGCCGACCGGGTCAAGGCGCGATCCTTCCCGATGCCGCTGCCGGTCATCGCCTCTTCGCCGGAGGAGCGCGAGATGCTGCTCAACCAGCCGATGATCCAGCCGACGCTGGCGCTGGCCGCCGAGGCCGACGTCACCTTCATCGGCATTGGGGATCTCGGCCCCAAGGCACCGCTCTATGAGGACGGTTTCATTTCCGAAAGTGAATTGAAGGCGCTGCAGAAGGCCGGCGGCATCGCCGAAATCGTCGGCTGGGTTTACGATCGCGAAGGCCGCATGATCGAGGGCATCACCAACGACCGGGTGTCGTCGGCTTCGCTGCCATCGCGCGAAAAATCACTGGTGATTGCACTGGCGATGGGCGAACGCAAACTGCCGGGTATCCTGGCGGCGGCCAACCGGCGGCTCATCAACGGCCTCATCACCGACGAGCGGACGGCGGCTGCCCTGCTGGCCAGCGTCTGACCGGGCCGCCATCGATCGCAGGACACCGGCGCGACTGATTTCGGATAAAGCCAGCCGGGCTATTTGCCTCGCCCAAAAGGGTCGTTGCCGTCGAGGAAGCCGACGTCGCGCTGCAGATGCGGCGACAGGTCCCTGATGTCGAGATGCGTCCGTTTTCTGATTGCGAACCAGCCCAATCCGTCCGTGAGCCACGAAATCCAGCGATGATCCGGAGCGGGAGTGCACTTTTGCTGCGCCATGGTCATGATCGTCAACCTTCGCTATCCTGAACCCGAATGAATGGTTGACCCTGAATGTCGGTCTTGCCGGCCGGCTTTGCCAATCGAACATCTGTTATGGCCCATAAGGAGGTTTTATGCCTGACCTCAGCTCGCGACAGCTCTCCCAACTCCCGCCGCTGCAGGCGATCAGGGTGTTCGACGCGGTGGCGCGGCATCTTTCCTTCACCAAGGCCGCCGAGGAGCTCGCCATGACGCAGGCGGCGGTCAGCTATCAGATCAAGGTGCTGGAGGAGCGCGTCGGCGCGCCGCTGTTCCTGCGCCGGCCGCGGCAGATTGTGCTGACCGAAGCCGGACAGCGCCTTGCCCCGGGGGTCAGTGAAGCCTTTGCCCTTCTTGGTCAGGCCTACGCCGCGGCGCGCGGCGGCGCCGACGGGCTGCTGTGCGTCACCACAGTGCTGACCTTTGCCTCGAACTGGCTGGCGCACCATCTGGGCTCGTTCCAGATCGCTCATCCCTCCCTTGCCGTTCGGCTCGAGACGTCAAGTCGCCTGACCGACTTCGCCCGCGAGGATGTCGATCTCGCCATCCGTTCGGGCGGCGGCAAATGGCCGGGCCTGGAAGCCTACAAGCTCCTCGATGCCGATTTCACGCCGATGCTGAGCCCGAAACTGGCGGCGAGCATCGGCGGCGTCAAAGAGCCGGCCGACCTGTTGCGGCTGCCGATCCTCGATCCCGGCGACATCTGGTGGACCGAGTGGTTTTCGGCTGCCGGCGTGAACTCGCACGACCTTGCCAAACGGCCCGGCAGCAGCATGGGCGCGCAGGCCTATGAGGCCAATGCAGCCATCGCCGGCCATGGCGTGGCGATCCTGACCCGGGCGCTGTTCAAGGCGGAACTCGCCGACGGCCGCCTGATCCAGCCTTTCGACCTGGTGGGCGACGATGGCCACGCCTATTGGCTGGTCTATCCCCAAGCGCGCCGCAACGTGCCGAAGATCCGCGCCTTCCGCGACTGGCTGCTGACCGAAATCGCCTGCTGACAGGCAAGTCCTCCGGCAAGCCAATCCTGCCCTGTCGCCTGATAGCTGTCCTGTCGCCTGAATGCCCGGGACCGGCGAAGTCGGCTTGGCAATTTTCACGCACCGATGGTCCCGTCGACACCGCCGAGTGCTGCGCTGCAGCATCGAATCGGGCTTGACATAATTAACGCCAAGTGAGTAATTGCTCATAGCCAAGGCAAATGCTCATCTTGGTTCATGGGAGGAATTTGATGAAACTTCGCACGCTCACCCTGGGCTTGTTGTCGGCCAGCGCTCTTGCCTTCGCCGCACATGCCGAATCCATCACCATCGCCACCGTCAACAATGGCGATATGGTCCGCATGCAAAAGCTGACGGAAGACTTCACCAAGGCTAACCCCGACATCCAGCTCAACTGGGTCACGCTCGAAGAAAATGTGCTGCGCGAGCGTGTCACCACCGACATCGCCACCAAGGGCGGCCAGTATGACGTGATGACGATCGGCACCTATGAAGTCCCGATCTGGGCCAAGCAGAGCTGGCTTCTGCCGCTCGACAAGCTCGGCGACGACTACGACGCCAAGGACATCATCCCCGCCATTGCCGGCGGTCTTTCGGTTGACGGCAAGCTCTATGCAGCGCCTTTCTACGGCGAGAGCTCCTTCGTCATGTACCGCAAGGACCTGATGGACAAGGCCGGGCTGAAGATGCCCGACGCGCCGACCTGGGACTTCATCAAGCAGGCCGCCGACAAGATGACCGACCGCGCCAATGGCGTGAACGGCGTCTGCCTGCGCGGCAAGGCCGGCTGGGGCGAGAACATGGCTTTCCTGACCGCCATGTCGAACTCCTTCGGGGCACGCTGGTTCGACGAGAACTGGAAGCCGCAGTTCGACCAGCCCGAATGGAAGAACACCCTGCAGTTCTATGTCGACCTGATGAAGGCCGACGGCCCCGAGGGCGCATCGTCCAACGGCTTCAACGAAAACCTGGCGCTGTTCCAGCAGGGCAAGTGCGGCATGTGGATCGACGCCACGGTCGCCGCATCCTTCGTATCGGACCCGAAGAACTCGACCGTCGCCGACAAGGTCGGTTATGCGCTGGCGCCCGACAATGGCCTGGGCAAGCGCGGCAACTGGCTGTGGGCCTGGTCGCTGGCCATTCCTGCCGGCACACAGAAGGCAGATGCCGCCGAGAAGTTCGTTTCCTGGGCAACCAGCAAGCACTATGCCGAACTGGTGGCCTCGAAGGAAGGCTGGGCCAATGCTCCTCCCGGCACGCGCTCCTCGCTCTACGCCAATGCCGACTACCAGAAGGCGGCTCCGTTCGCCAAGATGACGCTGGACTCGATCAATGCCGCCGATCCGACGCATCCGACCGTCAAGCCGGTGCCCTATGTCGGCGTGCAGTTTGTCGCCATCCCCGAATTCCAGGGACTTGGCACCACCGTCGGCCAACTCTTCTCGGCGGCTCTCGCCGGCCAGTCGAGCGTCGACGATGCCCTGAAGCAGGCCCAGGACGCTGCCACCGCGGCAATGACCGAAGGCGGTTATATCAAGTAGGCTCCTCCCGGTGCCGAATGCCGGTCGCCTCCTTGACCGGCAACGGCCGCCCGAGTCCCAGTTCGGGCGGCCGCCTTTAACGCCTTTTGAAAATTCAGTCTGACCATTGAAGGGTGACCGTCATGGCTACTCAGCAGACCCGTTCGCTTGCCCGTTTCATGATGGCGCCATCTGTCGTGCTGTTGCTGGTCTGGATGGTTGTTCCACTGGCGCTCACGCTGTGGTTCTCCTTCCAGCAGTACAACCCGCTCAACCCGATCCGCGACGGGTTCGTAGGCTTCTCGAACTACGCGCTGTTCTATTCCAACCCGGCCTTCCTGCAATCGATCCTCAACACGCTTACGCTGGTGATCAGCGTGCTCTTGATCACGGTGATCGGCGGCATCCTGCTGGCGCTTTTGATCGATCAGCCGATGTGGGGCCAAGGCATTGTCCGCATCCTCGTCATCTCGCCGTTCTTCGTCATGCCGCCGGTGGCCGCATTGGTCTGGAAGAACATGATCATGCACCCGCAATACGGGATTTTTGCCGACATAGCGCGCTTCTTCGGGGCCCAGCCGATCGACTGGTTCGGGCAGCATCCGATGACAGCGATCATCATCATCGTCGCCTGGCAATGGCTGCCCTTCGCGACGCTGATCCTGTTGACCGCGCTGCAGTCGCTCGACGGTGAGCAGAAAGAGGCCGCCGAGATGGACGGCGCCGGCTTCATCAGCCGCTTCATCTACCTGACGCTGCCGCACATGTCGCGCGCCATCACCGTCGTCATCCTGATCCAGACGATCTTCCTTTTGTCGGTCTATGCCGAGATCCTCGTCACCACCAATGGTGGTCCTGGATACGCCTCCACCAACCTGCCCTTCCTGGTCTACCAGAAGGCCTTGCTGGAGTTCAAAATCGGACAGGCATCCGCCGGCGGCATCATCGCTGTCATTCTCGCCAATATCGTTGCCTTCTTCGCCATGCGCGCCGTCGGCAAGAACCTGGACAAGTAAGGGAGATTGAGATGGCACGTGCAGTCACCACCCAGCACAAGACAATCGCGACCGTTGCCGCCTGGATCGTCGCGCTGCTGATCTTCTTCCCGATCCTCTATACGATCATCACCTCGTTCAAGTCGGAGCAGGAAGCGATCCAGGGCTTCAACCTGATCCCGTCGGGGACGTTCGAGAGTTACACCGAGGTTCAGGCGCAGAGCGGCTACTTCAAGTTCTTCTTCAACTCGGTGCTGCTCTCGGTCGGCTCGACCATCCTGGCCCTGCTGGTCGCCATTCCGGCGGCATGGTCGATGGCTTTCTCGCCGACCAAGCGGACCAAGGACATCCTGATGTGGATGCTGTCCACCAAGATGATGCCGGCGGTCGCCGTGCTGTTCCCGATCTACCTGATCTTCCGCAACTTCGGGCTGCTCGATAGCCGCGTCGGCCTGATGGTCATGCTGATGCTGATCAACCTGCCGATCGTGGTGTGGATGCTCTACACCTACTTCCGCGAAATCCCGGGCGAGATCCTGGAAGCGGCGCGCATGGACGGCGCTTCGCTGTGGAACGAGATCGTCTATGTGCTGACGCCGATGGCGGTGCCGGGTATCGCCTCGACCATGCTGTTGAACATCATCCTGGCCTGGAACGAGGCGTTCTGGACGATCCGGCTGACCACCACGGACGCCGCACCCCTGACCGCCTTCATCAGCTCGTTCTCAAGCCCGCAAGGCCTGTTCTGGGCCAAGCTTTCGGCCGCCTCGACGCTGGCCATCGCCCCAATCCTGATCATGGGCTGGTTCAGCCAGAAGCAGCTGGTGCGCGGCCTGACATTTGGTGCGGTGAAGTAACAGAAATTGCCTGACGCAATCCGGCAGAAATAAGCCCTCGGGGAGGAAACCATGGGAAACATCACGCTCAAGAACGTCTCCAAGCATTTTGGATCGACGATCATCATCCCCGGCCTCGACCTGGTGATCGAAAATGGCGAGTTCGTCGTCTTCGTCGGCCCCTCGGGTTGCGGCAAGTCCACGCTGCTGCGCCTGATCGCCGGGCTGGAGGACACCAGCGGCGGCACCATCAACATCGATGGCCGCGATGTCACCGGCGAAGCGCCGGCCAAGCGCAAGCTGGCCATGGTGTTCCAGTCCTACGCGCTCTATCCGCACATGACGGTGGCCAAGAACATCGCCTTCCCGCTGAAGATGGCGGGCGAAGACCAGGCGACCATCGACAAGAAGGTGAAGGATGCGGCGCGCGTCCTGAACCTGACCAACTATCTCGAACGCCGGCCCGGCCAGCTCTCCGGCGGCCAGCGCCAGCGCGTTGCCATCGGCCGTGCCATCGTGCGCCAGCCCTCGGCCTTCCTGTTCGACGAACCGCTGTCCAACCTCGACGCGGCGCTCCGCGGCACGATGCGGCTGGAGATCAGCGAGCTGCATCATCAGCTCAAGACGACGATGATCTACGTCACCCACGACCAGGTCGAAGCCATGACAATGGCCGACAAGATCGTTGTGCTGAACGCCGGCAACATCGAGCAGGTCGGCTCGCCGATGGAGCTCTACAAGACGCCGCGCAACCTGTTCGTCGCCGGCTTCATCGGCTCGCCGAAGATGAACCTGATCGAAGGGGCGCCGGCGGCCAAATACAGCGCCAAGACCATCGGTATCCGTCCAGAGCATATGGAGATCTCGACCACGGCGGGCGAATGGAAAGCCATCGTCGGCGTTGCCGAGCATCTCGGCTCCGACACCTTCCTGCATGTCCAGGCCGATGGCGTCGGTCCGCTGACGGTGCGCGCCGACGGCGAACTCGCCGTCCACCACGGCGACACCATCTACCTGACGCCCGACAAGGCCAAGCTGCATCGCTTCGGCGCTGACGGGAAGGCGATGTGAGGATGCGCCTGGCCGGCAAATCCGCGCTGATCACGGGTTCGGCCCGTGGCATCGGCAGAGCTTTCGCCGAAGCCTATGCCGGCGAAGGCGCCACCGTTGCCATTGCCGACATCAATCTCGAGGCTGCGCGGAAGACAGCCGCCGAGATCGGCGGCAAGGCCTATGCGGTCAAGCTCGACGTCACCGACCTCGCCTCCATCGAGGCGGCGGTGAAAACCGTCGAGACGACGACCGGCGGCCTCGACATCCTGATCAACAACGCCGCCCTGTTCGATCTCGCGCCGATCGTCGAGATCACCAAGGCAAGCTACGACAGACTGTTTTCCGTCAACGTCGCCGGCACGCTGTTCATGATGCAGGCAGCAAGCCGCTCGATGATCGCGCGGGGCAAGGGCGGCAGGATCATCAACATGGCGAGCCAGGCAGGACGGCGCGGCGAGGCGCTGGTCGGCGTCTATTGCGCCACCAAGGCCGCTGTCATCTCGCTGACCCAGTCGGCGGGGCTCGACCTGATCAAGCACCGCATCAACGTCAACGCGATTGCCCCTGGGGTCGTCGACGGCGAGCACTGGGATCACGTCGATTCGCTGTTTGCCAAGTATGAGAACCGGCCGAAGGGCGAGAAGAAGAGGCTGGTTGGCGAGGCGGTGCCGTATGGCCGCATGGGCACGGCGCATGACCTCACCGGCATGGCGGTCTTTCTCGCCAGCAGCGATGCCGAATACATCGTCGCCCAGACCTACAATGTCGATGGCGGCCAGTGGATGAGTTGAGGGCGGGGGTGGTCTCTGCTCCTCGTCCCTCCGCGGGGAGCAGAGGCCGACAAACGAAGGCCGAAGCCGGCCAAAGGGTAAAACAGATGACCGTGAAACTCTCGTCTTCCAACCTCGCCAAGCTGCCCGCCAAGGTTGCCGGTCCCAAATACGACCGCGCGGCGCTCAAGCCCGGCATCGTCCATTTCGGCGTCGGCAATTTCCACCGCTCGCATCAGGCCGTCTATCTCGACGATTTGTTCAATTCGGGCATCGGCCATGACTGGGCGCTGGTCGGCGCCGGCGTGTTCGAGGGCGAGAAGATCGGCCGCGGCAAACTGGAGGAGCAGGACTGGCTGACCACCGTGGTCGAACAGGATAGCGGCCATATGAGTGCCCGCGTCACCGGCGTCATGATCGACTTCCTGATGCCGGGCGATGCGGCCGGTATCATCGAACGGCTCGCCGACCCGGCGATCAAGATCGTTTCGCTGACCATCACCGAAGGCGGCTACTTCATCGACCCGGCTTCCGGCGTCTTCAACCCGACCCATCCCGACATCGTCGCCGACGCGCAGCCGGGCGCCACGCCGAAGACGGTGTTCGGCATCATCCTCGCCGGGCTGGTCCGCCGGCGCGATGACGGCGTCGTGCCGTTCACCGTCATGTCCTGCGACAACATTCCCCACAATGGCCACGTCACCTCCGATGGCGTCATCGGCCTTGCCCGGCTGATCGACGAGGATCTGGCAAACTGGGTCAGCGAGCATGTCGCCTTTCCCAATGGCATGGTCGATCGCATCACGCCGGCCACCACGGATCGCGAACGCGGCATCCTCGCCAGTGAGTTCGGGCTGGAGGACAACTGGCCGGTGTTCTGCGAGCCGTTCCGGCAATGGGTGCTGGAAGACCATTTCACCGACGGCCGGCCGCCACTGGAGAAGGTCGGCGTACAGTTCGTCAAGGACGTCGCGCCCTACGAGCTGATGAAGATCCGCATCCTCAACGGCGGCCATGCCACCATCGCCTATCCAGCCGGTCTGATGGACATCCATTTCGTCCATGAGGCGATGCAGGAACCACTGGTCAGCGGCTTTCTGGCCAAGCTCGAACGGGAAGAGATCATTCCGACCGTGCCGCCAGTACCGGACACGGTCCTGGAGGACTATTACCAGCTCATCGAGAGCCGTTTCTCCAATCCGAAGATCGGCGACACGGTGCGCCGGCTCTGCCTCGACGGCTCCAACCGCCAGCCCAAATTCATCATCCCGACCATTGCCGACCGGCTGAAGGCCGGAAAGGGCGTCGCCGGCCTGGCGCTGGAATCGGCCCTTTGGTGCCGCTACTGCTTCGGCACGACGGACAGCGGCGCCGTCATCGAGGCCAACGACCCGAGCTGGGACCGGCTGCAGGCGACGGCAAGGGCGGCAAAGGACGCGCCGGCCGCCTGGCTTGCCATGGAGGACATCTATGGCGATGTCGGCCGCGCCACGGCGTTTGTCGAGGCCTTTGCCCATGCGCTCAACGTGCTGTGGGCGAACGGCACGCGCGCGACGCTGACGCGCTACCTCGCCGGCGCGCTCTGAGACCTTTCGGCGCCATGACGCCTGAACTGGTCATCTTCGATTGCGATGGCGTGCTCGTCGACAGCGAGGCGCTCTCCGTCTCGGCGCTGCTTGGCATGATCCGGCTTGCCGGCGGAAGCATCGGCGAGGATGTCGCCTACGAGCATTTCCTCGGCAAGAGCATGAAAAGCGTGCGCGAGATCCTCGGCCGCGACTTCGGGCTTGAAATCACCGACAGCCAGCTCACCGACATGCGCGTCGAATTGATGCGCAGGTTTCGCGAGGAGCTGAAGCCGATCCCTGGTGTCAAGGAGATGCTGCCGAGGCTCGGGCTGCCGTTCTGTGTCGCGTCCTCGGGCACGCTCGACCGCATCCGCTACGCCCTCGACGTCACCGGATTGCTCGGGCTGATGGAGCCGCATCTGTTCAGCGCCGCTATGGTAACCACGGGAAAGCCCGCGCCGGATCTGTTCCTCCATGCCGCCGCCAGCATGCGAGCCCATCCGCGCAAATGCCTCGTCGTCGAGGACAGCCCGGCCGGTATCGCGGCGGCGCGGGCGGCGGGCATGCGCGTCTTTGCCTTCACCGGCGGCTCGCATGCCGGCAACCCGACCTTGCAAGCGCGGCTTGCGTCGAGTGAACCGGACTTTATATTCGCTGACATGCTGCAATTGCCCGATCTGATTGCAGGCCTGGGAGCGAGAGTAAGAGCATCTTGAAACAGTTCGTTTGCGCGGTCGATGTCGGCACCGGGAGCGCTCGCGCGGGCATTCTCGACACCAGCGGCACCTTGCTCGGCCGTGCCGAACGGCCGATCGCCATGAACCAGCCGAAGCCCGATCACGCCGAGCATGATTCGCGCGATATCTGGTCCGCCGTCTGCATCGCCGTGCGTGCCGCGCGCGAAAAAGCCGGCGTCGCCGCCGAAGATGTCGTCGGTATCTCCTTTGATGCCACCTGTTCGCTGGTCGTGCGCGACCGGCAAGGCGAACAGCTCAGCGTCTCGGTCACCGGCGACAGGCGATGGGACACCATTGTCTGGCTCGACCACCGCGCCATCGCCGAGGCCGACGAATGCACGGCCAGCGGCCACGCCGTGCTCGACTATGTCGGCGGCGTCATGTCACCGGAAATGGCGACACCGAAGCTGATGTGGCTGAAACGGCACCTGCCGAAGATCTGGAATGAAGCCGGCTATCTATTCGACCTGACCGACTTGCTGACCTGGCAGGCGACCGGCTCGCTGGCTCGTTCGCAATGCACGCTGACCGCCAAATGGACCTATCTGGCGCATGAGGAGACTGGCTGGCGCCGCGATTTCTTCGAGCTCGTCGGCCTCGACGATCTTTTTGAGCATGGGAACCTGCCCGAGAGGGCCAGTCCGGTGGGCACCGATATCGGGCCGCTGACGGCGCAAGCGGCGGCGGATCTCGGCCTCACGCAGAAATGCCGGGTCGGCGCCGGCGTCATCGATGCCTATGCCGGCGCGCTTGGCGTGCTCGGCGGGTTTGCCGGCGACGAACAGGACATCGGCCGCCACCTGGCGCTGATCGCCGGCACGTCGAGCTGCGTCATGGCGATGTCGCCCGATCCACAACCCTTCGCCGGGGTCTGGGGTCCCTACTACGGCGCGGCGCTGCCGAAGCTGTGGCTCTCGGAGGGCGGGCAGTCCGCCACCGGCGCCCTGCTCGACCATATCATCCGCTGGCACGGCGCCGGCGGCGAGCCGGACGCCGCCATGCATGCCAAGATCGCCAGGCGTGTCGCCGAACTGCGCACCGCCGAAGGCGAGGCGCTCGCGGCACGGCTGCATGTGCTGCCGGACTTCCACGGCAACCGTTCGCCGCTCGCCGATCCGCACGCCGTCGGCGTGGTCAGCGGGCTGACGCTGGACTCGTCCTTCGACAGCCTGTGCAAGCTCTACTGGCGCACCGCTGTCGGCATTGCGCTGGGCGTGCGGCATGTGCTGGAGGCGTTGAACGAAAACGGCTACCTGATCGACACGCTGCATGTCACCGGCGGCCACACCAAGAACCCGCTGCTGATGGAGCTCTATGCCGACGCCACCGGCTGCACGGTGGTCGAGCCGCTGGCCGACGAAGCGGTGCTGCTCGGCACCGGCATGGTCGCCGCCACCGCGGCCGGGATTTTCCCGGACCTCAACGCCGCCTGCCTTGCCATGCAGCAGGGCGGCAGGACGCGTGCGTCGAACCCGAAATCGGCCGGGCGTTTCGACCGCGATTACAGGATTTTCCTGGAGATGCACCGGCAGCGGCAGATGCTGGACGCGATACGGTAGCGCACGTCTCTAAATCAAAGAGATGGAGCATCATGTCGTCCGAAACCGCTTCACACTTTCCGGCATCATGCTCTATTGGCTCAGCAGGGACGCGCCGGACTCGGCATCGAACAGATGAAGGCTCGTTTCGTCAACGGTGTAGCGGACATTGCTGTTGACGGCCGGGCATTCGCGGGTCGGCACCAGCGCGCTGATTTCCTTGCCGCCGGAACCGAAGATCACCAGTGCGTCGTTGCCATGAAACTCGATGAGGTCGGCCGTGCCTTCCAGAAGGTTGCCGGCTTCAGGGCCGGCGGTCTTCAGGTCCGGAGGCCTGATGCCAAGCACTGCGCGCTGGACGCCTTGCAGATCGAAGCGGGAGCCTTCGATGGAAAAGATCGATCCGGCACTCGTCAGCGTCCAGCGGTCTTCCTTTCGTCCGACCGTGACGTCGATGAAATTCATGTTCGGCGTTCCAATGAACCCGGCGACGAACAGATTGCCTGGCCGCTCGTAGATTTCCGCCGGCGAGCCGATCTGCTCGATCCTGCCATCGCGCAGCAGCACGATGCGGTCCGCGAGCGTCATCGCCTCCAACTGGTCGTGGGTGACGTAGACGGTGGTCGTCTTCAACGACTGGTGCAGCCGGGCGATCTCGACGCGCATGTGGTTGCGAAGCTTGGCATCCAGATTGGACAGCGGCTCGTCGAACAGGAAGACCTTCGGCGTCTTGATCATGGCGCGGGCAATCGCCACGCGCTGCTGCTGGCCGCCGGACAGTGCGGACGGCTTGCGGCCGAGATAAGGGTCCAGGCCCAGCGTCTTCGAAACCGCTTCGACGCGCTGTTGTATTTCAGCCATCGGCACCTTCTGGCGCTTCAGGCCGAAGGCGATGTTGTCGAAGATCGTCATATGCGGGTAGAGCGCATAGTTCTGGAACACCATGGCAATGCCGCGATCGCCCGGGTCGAGGTCATTGACCACCTTGCCGCCGATCGAGACCTCGCCGCCGCTGATATCCTCCAGCCCCGCCAGCATGCGCAGCAAGGTCGACTTGCCGCAGCCGGAAGGCCCCAAGAAGACGACGAATTCGTGTTCCTCGATGCTCAGATTGAGGTCGCGGATGACGGTCGTGGCGCCATAGGATTTCTCGACATGGGAGCAGGTAATCGCGGACATGGTCAGGTCTTCTCGTCGGAAATCAGGATCTGCAGCTTGACGTCTTCCGGATGCGCCGCCGCCGCGCGCTCGAAAGCCTCGATGCTCTCGCTGAAAGGGTATGTACCGGTGATCAGCGGATTGAGGTCGACCTTGCCGGATGCGATCAGTTGCAGGGCACGGTCGAAGATGTTGGCGTAGCGGAACACCGTCTCGATCCGCACTTCCTTCGATATGGCCGCCGGCACGTTGAGTGCCACCGGCTCCACCGGCAGCCCGACAAGGACCACCGCGCCGCCGGGACGCACGACATCGAACAGATTGGCGAACACCTTCGGGCTGCCGCTGGCCTCGAAGACGATGTCCGCCCCCCAATTGTCGGTGACCGCCGCAACCGCATCGACCAGTGACTGCTCGCCGATATTGACCGGCACGATGCCCGCATAACGCGCCGCAATTTCGAGCTTGGGGGCGGAGAAGTCGGAAATCAGCACCTTCGAGCAGCCGCCGGCAAGGGCAGCGAGCGAAATCATGATGCCGATCGGGCCGCAGCCGACGACAACCGCGACGTCGCCGGGAACGATGCGGGCGCGGGCGGCGGCCTGCATGCCGATGGCAAAGGGTTCGACCATCGCCCCTTCGGCGAAGGAGACATTGTCCGGCAGCCTGTAAGTGAACGCGGCGGGATGAACGGCTTGAGGCGCAAGAATGCCGTGAACCGGCGGCGTCGCCCAGAAGCTGACATCCGGGTCGACATTGTAGATGCCGAGTTTTGTCGCGCGTGAGGACAGGTTCGGCACGCCGGGCTCCATGCAGACGCGGTCGCCGACCTTCAGCGTCCTGACATTGGCGCCGATTTCGGTGATCGTTCCGGACGCTTCATGGCCGAGCACCATCGGCGCGCGCACGACGTAACTGCCGATGGCGCCATGGGTGTAATAGTGCACGTCGCTGCCGCAGACACCGACCGTGTGGATGGCGATCCTGACGTCGTCCGGCCCGACGTCGAGCGGCAACGCGATCTCGCGCAGCGCCAGTTCGCCCTTCTTCTCAAGCACCAATGCCCGCATCGTGTCGTCCTCGCTTCAAGTCTTTTTTTGCTGGAAAACGGAATTCAGGAAGCCGCTGAGCACGCCGAGGAACAGCAGCGGCGGCAGCGACAGAAGCACGACCGAGGCGTTGAGGATTCCCCACGGCACGTTCATGCCTTGCTGGGACAACTCGGATGCGACGATCGGCAAGGTCTTGGCGTTCGAGCTGGACAGCATCAGCGCGATCAGGAACTCGTTCCAGACCAGCACGAAGCTGAAGGTGACCGCACCGATCAGCGACCGCGCCGCGACTGGCAGCGCGATCCGCCAGAACACCGAAAAGGCGCCGTAGCCGTCGACGAAGGCGGCTTCCTCGACCTCCTTCGGCACGCTCTGGAAGGCGGGAATGGCCAGCCACATGATCACCGAGATGGTGAGCAGCGAATAGGTGACAATCAGTGCCGCCAGCGTGTCATAGAGCCCTAGCTGCAGCCAGATCACCATCAGCGGTATGGCCACCGCCACCGGCGGCAGGAAGCGCAGCGACAGCACGAAGAACTGGATGTCGCCGGCCCAGCGGTTGGGATAGCGCGCCACCGCATAGGCGGCCGGCAGGCCGAGCACCACGCCGATCAGCACCGCGACGCCACAGGCGATGACCGAGTTGTAGAGGCCGGTCATGACGCTGTCGCGGCCGATGATATAGCTGATGTTGGCAAGTGTCGGCGTGAACACCAGGCGCGGTACGCGGGTGATGATGTCGACATTGTTCTTCAGCGAATTGAGCGCCGTCCAAAGCAGCGGAAACACGGCCATGAAGCCGGCGAATGCCAGGACGGTCTTGCCGATCAGGCGGCCCGGCCTCATGCCTGCACCCGCTTCCACAGCATGGTGAAAGTGATGACGGTGGCAATCATCATCAGCACGGCCATCGCCGAGGCGTAGGACACCTTGCCCGACTCGATGAAGCCTTGCGAAAACGCATACATGTCGAGCGTCTCGGTCGCGACGCCAGGCCCGCCGCGGGTCATCACATAGATCAGGTCGAAGGAACGCAGCGATTCGATCATCTTGACGAACATCAGGCTGACCAGCGGCGCCTTCAGCATGGGCAAGGTGACATAGGCGTGGATCTGCCAGCGCCTGGCGTGGTCGAGCCGCGCCGCCTCGATCGGCTGCGGCGGCAGCGTTTCCAACAGCTTCAGCACGATGACGGCGAAGAACAGGCCCCATTGCCAGACATCGACCGAGGCGACGGCGAACAGCGCCGTCGACGGCTTGGACAGCGGGTCGAAGATCAGCCCGCCGGTCAGCAGCCGATAGGGGTAGGTGGCGATGCCGTAGAGCGGGTGGTAGGCGAACTTCCAGACGAAGGCCGCCGAGACGCGCGGCAGCAAAACCGGAATGATGAACAGCAGGCAGTAGATGTTGCGCAGGCGCGGCGACGCGACCTCGAACATCAGCACCCCCAGTCCGATGGCCACGGCCATCGTCGCCGCAACGGTGACGATCTCCCACTTCACCGACACCCAGACGGCGTTGAGAAAGCGGCGGTCGAAGAACAGGTCGTAGAAATTCGAAAGCCAGACATAGGAATAGGTCGTGGAACTCAGCTCGCGGTTCTGCAGGGCGATGACGATCGCGTAGAGCGTCGGTACCATCGACAGGATCAAAAGGATGACGAGCGTCGGCACGAGGAAGGCGACCGGCAAGGATGAGCGTCGAGGCATTGGTCAGGCCTCGCTGTATTCGAACATGGCTGGATCCTCGCGTGGAGATGCTTCAGGCGGCGCCAGAGCAGGCCTTCCCGCGACGCACAGGTCCCGGCATTCGACCGAATGCCGTGGGCCGTGCGCCGCCAGAGGGAGGCTGCTACTTCTTCGCCAATTCGTTGGCGTAGGCTTCAAGTTCGTTGAGGCCGCCCTTGATGTCGGTGCGGGTGCCGGTGACCAGTTCCTCGAGGATGATGCCCCAGCGGTCGCCGAGGTCCGGCCAGCGCGGATCCTGCCAGAAGTTGACCGCCGTGACCTTGCCCGTCTCGGCCAGAGCCTGGCCAAGGTCGGCGCCGTAGATATCAGCGAATTCCTTGCTGGACAGGATGCTGGTGCGGTTCAGCTCGCCGAACTGGTGGGCGTCGAGCCGGCGCTTCTCGTTCTCCTTCGACGTCGCCCAGGCGATGAACAGGCCGGCGCATTTCTTCGAAGCGTCGTCGGCATTGGCCTTCGCCGCAATGGCGAGGCCATGGCCGTAGCCACCACCGGTGAGCGGCGCCGGCGGCGGCAGGAAGCCGATCTTGCCGACCACCTGCGAGGTCTTGGGATCGACCGACATGCCCGACAGCGGTGTCGATTCGACGAGGATCGCCACCTGGCCCGACAGGAACGCACCGGTCGATTCATCCCAGCTGCCGGTCTGCGTGCCGGGCGCCGAATCCTTGAACAGCTTCAGATAGGTCTCGGTCGCCTTGACGGCGGCGTCCGAATTGAAGACAGGCTTGTTGCCGTCGAACCACTGGCCGCCATAGGCCTTGAAGAAGGGCATCCAGCGCCAGACATTGGCGCCCGAACCGCGCGCGCCGCGCAAGGCGATGCCATACATGCCCTTGTCCGGATTGGTCAGCTTCGGCACGTCGGCGATCAGCTCGTCCAGCGTCTTCGGTGGCTGGATTCCGGCCGCCTCAAGGACATCCTTGCGGTAGACCATCAGGTCGCCACCGCCGGTCAGTGGCGCAAACCAGACCTTGCCGTCATAGGTCGCGACCTTCTGCCGGCCCGGGTCGAAATCGGCGTAGTCATAGTCCGCCGGATAGTAATCGGTGAGCGGCACGATCCATTTCGACGACGCAAACAGGGCGACGTTGGCCTCGTCGACATAGTAGACGTTGTAGTTGCCGACGGTGGACGCATCGGCGCGCGATTTCGCCCGGCGGTCGTTCTCGTTCAAATAGTCGATCTGGAAGCCGGCGCCGGCAAGCTTCTGGAACTCGTCCTTGGAGTCCTCCAGAAGCGTCAGGCCGTCGCGCGGCTGCGCCAGCACCTTGACCGGCGCCGAGCAGACCGGCGCCTGCGCCAGGGCAATGGTGGAAACGGCAGTGGAAAGCATAAAAGCTGCGCCAAGGCTGGCAGCGAGCCTAACTGGTTTCATTGATCTTTTCTCCTCCAGGAACACTTCGCAGGACGCGCAAGTCCTCGGGTCACGCGATCCTCACCATCGCCCGAACGACATGCCACCCATCGCCAAAATGCGAAGTTGCGGCGGGCCACGCTAGAAGCCCCGTTGCAACGGACCTGTACTTTTATGCATTGTGCAGCGCAAAAACTGGCGTCCGCTTGGGGAGCCCGTCACATGAGTATCGATCGAGGCCGGGGTAGGATTTTCAGGAACCGCTTATGCGCGCATCGTCAGCCGCTGCCGCGACAGCCGCCGATAGGACGACGGCGTCATCCGATGCTTGCGCATGAAGGCGCGGTTGAAGTTCGAGATGTTCATGTAGCCGACCTGGAAGCAGATGTCGGTGATCGCGATGTCGGTGTCCGCCAAAAGCTTGCAAGCCTGCCAGAGCCTGAGCTTGGCAAGGTGGTCGCTGAAACTGTTGCCGGTGTTTTTCTGGAAGAAGCGCGAGAATGTGCTCTCGGTCATTCCGGCGAGTTCCGCCACTTCCGGCAGCTTCAGATCTTCGGCGAAATGCTGGAACAGATAGGTCAGCGTGCGCTGGATGATGTCCAGCGAGGCGGCATCGAGAACCGGCGAGAAATCCGGTGACGACAACAATTCGTATTCGTCGGTCCGGGCGAGAAGATCGACCAGGCACAGGAAAAGGCAGAACCTGCTTAGCCCGCTAACCTCGCCCATCCGCTCCATCAGTTCGGCGCCTTCGCGTGCCGTCTGGCCGTGAAAGACCATCCCGCGCAGCGATCGCTCCAGGAACGGTTCCAGTTCGCGCAGTTCCGGCAGCAGGCCCACCGACCCGCGCAGCCTCTGCGCATCGAATTGCAGGACGATGTCGCGGCCTTCGATCAGTTCGCCCGGCTGCGTGGCGGTGACCCAGTCGTGTGGCAGTCCACCACCGACGATGGTGAGATAGCCTGGCCCGAACTCGCCGATGTGATCGCCGACCAGCACCACGCCGGAGGATTTTCGCAGCAGGTGGATCTCGTACTCCGGATGGAAGTTCCAGACGTTGCGTTCCCATGGGTAGTCGTCGAGCCGCCACAGGAAACTGTCGCTCGCTTCGGTGACGATGTGCTCGAAGGACGGCGCCGTCCGCGGGATAGCAGCCGTGTTTTTTCTGCGCCTGAACTGCATCCTGCCTCCTGGAAAATCCGGGATCTGTCGTCGCACCTCGTCGTCCAGGCAATCCGTAGCAGCCCGTTGCCGGCGTGTGAAATGCGCTTCGGCGGCACGCAACAATCGGTCCGGGCGTTCCGCTGGCTCAATCTGTTCCGGCCCCTCCTCTCTTGCCTTCATGTCGCGTTTCGTCCAAAAGCTGACGCAAACGCTGCGAAACCGAAGGTTTTGCCGTTTGAAATGCGGCTTCCGGCTCCTTGCCGACGCGCCGTACCTGGAAAGAGCGGAACAATGTCTGCGATCGAAGCCGGCGCTCACGCGCCGGAAAATCTTTGGCGTCAGGAAATCAGGGCGACGCTGGCGCTCGCCTGGCCGATGGTGCTGACCAATCTCGGCCAGACCGCCATGACGGCCACCGACGTCATGATGATGGGTCGCCTGGGGGCGGACACGCTGGCCAGCGGCGCGCTTGGCGCCAACCTCTATTTCATGCCGCTGATCTTCGGGCTCGGCCTGATGCTGGCGACGTCGCCGATGATTGCCACCGAGCTTGGCCGCCGCCGCCATTCGGTGCGCGACCTGCGCCGCACGGTGCGCCAGGGCCTGTGGCTGGCGATCCTGATCTCGATCCCGATCTGGCTGGTGCTTTGGCACGGCGAGGCCATTCTGCTGGCAATGGGCCAGGAACCCGCGCTGGCGCATCAGGCCGGCATCTATCTGCGCTGGCTCGAATGGGCGGTGCTGCCTTTCTACGGCTATATCGTGCTGCGCTCGTTCATCTCGGCGCTGGAGCGGCCGGGCTGGGCGCTGATCATCGTCTTCGTCGCCGTCGCCTGCAACGCCCTCTTCAACTGGGTGTTCATGTTCGGCAATCTCGGCGTGCCATCGATGGGCATTGCCGGCTCAGGGCTTGCGACCACGCTGTCCAGCACGCTTATGTTCATCGGCATGGCAGTGGTGGTGATGCTGGAGAAGAAGTTCCGGCGCTACCGTCTGTTCAGGCGCTTCTGGCGGTCCGACTGGCCGCGCTTCAAGGGGCTGTTGCGGCTCGGCATGCCGATTGCCGGTATCCTGGCCTTCGAGGTGACCATCTTCAACGCCGCGGCGCTGCTGATGGGCCTGATCGACGCCGATTCATTAGCCGCGCACGCAATCGCCATCCAGATCGCCTCGATCAGCTTCATGGTGCCGCTCGGCCTCAACCAGGCGGTGACGGTGCGCGTTGGCCTGGCGCATGGCGCCGGCAATCCGGAAGGGGTTTCCCGCGCCGGCTGGACGGCCTTTGTCATCGGCGTTTCGTTCATGGCGCTGATGGGGCTGGTGATGATCCTGTGGCCGCATCTGCTGATCAGCGCCTTCATCGATCTCGCCAACCCGGCCAATGCCAGGGTGATCGCGCTTGCCGTGTCGTTCCTGGTCTTTGCAGCGCTGTTCCAGATCTTCGACGGCGCGCAGGCAGTTGCCGCCGGCATGCTGCGCGGCCTGCATGACACCAAGGTGCCGATGATCTACGCCGCGATCGGCTATTGGGGCATCGGCCTGCCGCTCGGCGTGCTGCTCGCCTTCCATTTCGGCCTCCATGGCGTCGGCATCTGGATCGGCCTGTCGTCGGGGCTGGCCGTGGTGGCGGCGCTGCTGCTGGCGCGCTGGCTGCGGCGGGACCGCCTGGCGCCGCCATTGGTGTTTGGGCATTGAGCCAAGGCCTAACATCGTGGCTCGTCAAACGACGGCCTGCGAAACGACGTTAAGCGCCATGAGCCGACTTTGGCACCGAGGCGACGAATGCATTAGCAGTCCGGCATCGCGTTGCTCGCCAACAGTGACGATCCGATGTCTCCGTCGAGCGCAAAACGCTCGCAGCGCTCGCCGTCGGACTCATCGATGAAGCTCTCGATATGTTTGAAGCCGAGCTTCGCCAATATCCGCAGCGACGCGAAATTGCGCGCCGCCGCCTCGGCCGTTACCCGTTCAAGCGCCAGAGTTTCAAAGGCGTAGCGGAGGACTTCGCGCGCTGCCTCGCTGCCCAATCCGTGCCCCCAATGCGCACGCGCCAGCACAAATCCCAATGCCGCTGCCTTGGCGTCGGTTGCGCCGAAGGACAGGGTTATCGTCCCGATCGCGTTCGATACCCCTGCCTGGTCTATGGACCACTTGATCGCCTTGCCGTCAGCGAACCGCTGACGCGAACGGGCGAGCCATCGTTCGCCTGCGCTTTTGTCGTCGGGAACGGGATCGCCGGCAAGGGAGGCGGATTCGACATCCGTCGCGCGCGCAAACCATGCCGGGATATCCCGTTCGCTCGGCGCCCGAAGCACGAGCCTTGGTGTCGAGAGCCTGGGAAATCGGACAGCTTCCATGGGGGCATTTTCGACGTGAGGCGGCGCCGATGCAACGGCCGGGCATACTGCCGTGTGCTCATGGGCGCCTGCCCACGCGTCCGAAACCAGGCATCCGGCAACAATCAGCCCGCAAGGCGCGCACGAAACAAGGTGCAGCCGTCCGTCAGGCGCGACCTTGAGATATCGCGGAATCCAGCCTCCGTCATCCACGCCCGATACTGACCTTCAGTGTACGATTCGCCGTTGCGATAGAGGTTCAGGAAGGTGAGATTCAGAAAGACACCCTCACGCGGGCCGAGGCGGTCGTCATCGACGACACCCCACCCCGCAATTGCGATCTCGCCGCCCGGTGTGAGGCAACGCGCCGCGTTCAGGATCGAACTGCGCGCCTGGTCCGGCGGCAGGACCTGGACGACGGCCTTCAGGATCGCCAGATCGTGCCGACCGACCGATGGCGCGACAGTTATGTCCCCTTCTTCGACGACCACGTCTTCGGCACCATATTCCGACAGGATATCCGGCGCGACCGCTGCGACCGTTGGGAGTTCCATCAGCGTTGCCGCAATCTGCGGCCACCGCTCGCGAAGTCCGACGAGAATGGTCCCTGGGCCCCCACCGATGTCAATCACCGAACCGATCGCCGAGAGGTCCATCTCCTGGGCCAGAAGTCGGCCGAAAATCACCGCCCCCGGTGCGAGCATGCGGCTGAAGGCCGCCGCTTCCTCGGACCCTGCTTCGGAAAAATCGTGCAGCGCAGCCGGCCGGTTCTGTCGCAGCGACTCTGCGGTAAGCAGATCGGCTCCCCAGAGCTCGCGCAGGAGCGCATGATCGCCGACGCGATAGGTCGGCTTGGACGCGTCGAGGAAGGCCGACGCTTCGGCTCCGTTGCGAAATTGGCCATCCTCGACTTCGAGGAAACCAATGCTGGCGAGTGCGTAGAGGAGCCGCGACAGGCGATTGGGCTCGACTTTGAGCGCGGCCCCAAGGCTGTCCGCAGTCAGCGCGCTGTCGCCGAGCCGGGTGAAGATGCCAAGGTCCAGCCCGGCTCGAAGCGCCAAGGCGGGGGGCACCGCTTTGATCATCTTGTCGATCCGATCAGAATCCACCATGTCGCATCCCCTTCCGCGATCCAGGACCGGCTAAGATTAGAACTCCGTTCTCCCGAAAGTGAAGACAAAATGATCATTTCGAGCGACAGGTCCGGTCAGTTGCCCTCGGAGGACATCGCGCCGAGCAGCCTGCGGATGTCTCCGAACTTGGCGATCGCCCCGAACACCAGGGCTGCCACCGCGACGAAGAACACCGACACCGACGCCATGGTCGGCGTGTAGCCGTAGCGCAGCGCGTTGAAGATCTTGATCGGCAGCGTCTCGGTGGTGAACCCGATCGTCATGTAGGCGACGATGTATTCGTTGAGCGACAGCACGAAGGCGAAGGCGTAGCCGGAGACGAGGTAGGGCAGGATCAGCGGCAGCACCACCGTCTTCAGCACCGTGCGGTCGTCGGCACCCATGGTCGCGGCGGCCTCGACCAGCGAGCGGTCGATCGACGCAAAACCCAGCGACAGCGTCACCAGCGGCAGCGTGACGAAGAAAATGGCGTGGCTGATGATGGCGGTGAAGAACTGGCCGAACAGCCCGACCGTCGCCCAGAAGGTGAGGAAGCCGAGCGCGGTGATGACCGGCGGCAGGATGAAAGGCGCAAGCCCGAGCACCTGAAAAATGTTTGCCCAGGGCGCGATGCGCCGCCACAGGAACCAGGCAAGCGGCAGCGCGATAGCGACCGCGATCGCCGCCGAGCAGACGGCGAGCGTCACCGAATGGATCAGCGCCAGCCGCCATTCCGGATCGGCGAAGATCTGACCATACCAGGCGAGCGAGAAGCCTTTCGGCGGGAAGGTCAGTTCCTGCCGCGCGTTGACCGAGACGCCGGCGACGACGATCAGCGGCGCGGCCAGGAACAGGGCCACGATGGTGAAATAGAGCCGGCGAAGGAAGGTGGCGGTCATAGTGCGTTCTCCCTGCGGCCGACGAGCAGCGTCAGCCCGACCAGCGCCAGCGAGATCAGCACCAGGAAGACCGCCATGGCGGCTGCGAACGGCATGTTGGACTGGTAGATCGCCTGGTCGGTGATCAGCACCGACAGCGTCCAGTGGCGTGGCCGGCCGAGGATCTGCGGCAGCAGGTAGGAGCCGAGCGCGAAGACGAAGACCATGATCAGCGTCGCCACGATGGTGTTGCGCAGCGCCGGGGTGACGACGTTGAAGAAAGCTTTGACCGGCGAGGCGCCAAGCGTGCGGGCGGCCTCGAGCAGCGTCGGGTCGAGGCGGACCAGGGCCGGATAGAGCACCAGTATGGTGTAGGGCAGCGCCTGGTAGATCATGCCGGCCAGCACCGCGCCGAAGGTCGGCAGCAGCGCCACCGGCTTGTCCATCAGCCCGAGCGCGACGAAGAGGTTGGTGATGCCGGCGGTCTGCGAAAACAGCGTCGACCAGGCAAAGCCGATGATGACTTCCGACAGCGACAGCACCGACAACAGCCCGACCAGCCACAGCGTCTGCACGCGGCGCGAGCGCTTGGTCAGCAGATAGGTGAACGGAAAGGCGATCGAGACGCAGCAGACGGCGACCAGCACCGCCAGCATCAGCGAAAAGCCGAGCACGCCGGCGAAGAAGGTGGTCAGGAACCGCGCATAGTTGTCGATGACGAAATCGGGCGTGTAGAAACCGGCCGGATTGCGCTTGAAGAAGCTGACCGCGATCATCGTCGAAAACGGCACGACGAAGAACACCACGAGCATCAGCCCGGGAAACAGCAGCGGCGTATAGTCGGCGAATGATTTCGGCGCTTCGCGTCTCATGAGCCGAGCACCACGCAGCTCTCGGGCGGCAGCGTGACGCCGACCTTGGCGCCGACCGAGACGTTGGGCCTTTCGCGCGGCGTCGCCACCGCGATGATGCTGGTGCTGCCAACCTCGACGAAGGTTTCGATGGTGCCGCCGAGATCGCGCACGAAGGTCACCTGGCCGGTGATGGCGCGGCCGCCGGGTTCGCCCAGATGCACGTCTTCGGGACGGATCGACACCGAGGCCTTGGTGACGCCGGCCGGCATGGCGAGGCCCGGAATGGCGGTGCCGAGGATGGTGGTGCGTCCGGCGCTGTCGACCTCGGCCGGCAGAAGGTTGGTGATGCCGATGAAATCGGCGACGAAGGCGTCGGCCGGCTTGCGGTAGATCTCGATCGGCGGTGCCGCCTGCAGGATCCTGCCGTGGCCCATGACCACGACCAGGTCGGCCATGGTCATCGCCTCGCGCTGGTCGTGAGTGACGACGATGGTGGTGATGCCCAGCCGTTGCTGCAACTGGCGCAGTTCCACCTGCATGGCCTCGCGCAGTTTGGCGTCGAGCGCCGAAAGCGGTTCGTCGAGCAGGAACAGCTTTGGCGACAGTGCCAGCGCACGGGCGATTGCCACGCGCTGGCGCTGGCCGCCCGAAAGCTTCGCCACCGGCCGGTCGGCAAAGCCGGGCAGATGGATCAGCGTCAGCAATTCGTCGACGCGCTTCTTCTGCTCTTCCTTCGAGGCGCCGCGGATGCGCAGCGCGTAGGCGATGTTGTCGCCGACCGAAAGATGCGGAAACAGCGCCAGCGACTGGAACACCATGCCGAGATTGCGCTTGTGGGTCGGCAGCGGCGTGATGTCCTCGCCGTCGAGCACGATGGCGCCGCTGGTCGGCTCCTCCAGCCCGGCGATGATGCGCAGCAGCGTGGTCTTGCCGCAGCCGGATGGTCCAAGCAGGCAGACGAAGGTGCCGTGCGGCACGTTGAGCCGAACATTGTCGACCGCGATGAAATTGCCGAAGGCCTTGGTGATGGCGTTGATATCAAGTCCGGACATGGCTGATCCTGTTAACCGGAGGATATGGGATGGTTCCTCGCCGCCTCGTTTTCGCGGCGGCCTCTCCTCGGCCGCAAGAGGAGAGGCGCCGCGATTTCGGCGCGTAGCATATCCTCTCCCATCGCAATGGGAGAGGTGGTTCGCGAAGCGACCCGTCATGAGGAGCGCTTCGATGTCGGGCGAGCTGTTTTCGGCTTAGCCGACGATCAGCTCGGTCCACTTCTGGTTGATCCAGTCGGCCTTGGACGTATAGAGGTCGTAGCGCGGAATGATCGGCTCGATATCCGACGACACCGATGCGAACTCGGCCGGCGTCAGGTCGAGCACCTCCTTCTTCAGCGTCGGCGTGGTGCCGACCTTGCGCGACATCACGCCCTGCATCGACGGCTGGCTCATATAGTCGATGAAGGCATGCGCCTCGTCGACCTTGGTCGAAGCGCGCGACAGCACCCAATTGCCGGAGTCCTGGATGCCGCCCTCCTTCGGGAAGGTGGTGCGGACATGGAAGCCGTCGGCGATCGCGAGGCCGGTGACGTCGTGATAATACTGGCCCATCGGGATTTCGCCCGACTTCAGCGCCTGCTCGAACTGCGCTTCGTCGCGATACCAGAGGCGCACATTCGGCTTGACCTCGGCGAGCTTCTCGAACGCCTTGTTCAACCCTTCCTCGGTGTCGAGGGCATTGGTGCCGCCCATGAAGGTCTTGGCCGTCACTTCGAGCAGGAACGAGTTGGAGGCGAGCGCCAGCAGGCCGAGCTTGTCCTCGTTCGCCTTGTCCCAGAATGCCGCCCAGGAGGTCGGCGCCTCCTTGTAGACATCGGTGTTGGAGACCAGCGTGATCCACCAGGCCACCGCACCGATGCCGGCAACGCGGCCATCCGGATATTTGTTGATGAAGCGCGGCAACAGGTCGCCGTAATGCTTGAACTTGGAGGTGTCGAGCGGCGTCCACAGTTCGGTCGACTGGCCCTTGAGCGTCGAGGTCTGCGACATCATCGAAAGATCGGCCGGGGCCTGGCCGGCCTTGGCTGCCTGCTCGAGCTGCACCAGCCACGCCTCGCCGGTCGGCTCGGCGACCGATTCCACAGCGATGCCGGTGGCCTTGGTGAAGTCGGGGAAGACGTGCTCGTCGAAGGATTTCTTGAAGTAGCCGCCATAGACGCCGACCTTGAGCGACTTGTCCTGCGCCCGCAGGATCGACGGCATGGCGAGCACGCCGGCCGTCGCCAGGCCAGCGCCAAGCACGCTGCGCCGGCTGACTTGTGTTGCGATCAATCTGTTCATCTGGTCTCTCCTCTGTTTGTGCCGACTCTCCGGCTGGTTCCCTTGATTCCGTTGCCCGCCGTCTTCTTGCGGCTCAGTGGGCGGCGCGTCGTTCGAGCGAACGCGCATATTGCGTCAGTGGAAAACACATGACGAAAAAGATCAGCGCCACCAGCCCGTAGACCTTGAAGGGCTCGAAGGTCGCATTGTTGATGGCATTGGAGGTCCGCACCAGCTCCTCGAAGCCGATGATCGAGGTGAGCGCGGTCGACTTGATGAGCTGCACCAGGAACCCGACGGTCGGCGCGCGGGTGATCGAAAACGCCTGCGGCAGGATGATCAGCCTCAGTTCCTGCAGATAGTGCAGCCCAAGGCTGGCGCCGGCATCCCATTGGCCACGCGGCAGGGCGTCGACGCCGCTGCGCCAGATTTCGGCCAGATAGGCACTGGCAAAAAAGGTCAGGCCGAGCACCGCCGCCGTCCACGGCTCGATGCGTAGCCCGAGCATCGGCAGGCCGAAGAACATCAGGAACAGCTGCATCAACAGCGGCGTCCCCTGGAATAGCGCGATATAGCCGGAGGCAATGCGCCGGCTCCATTTGTTCTTGGCGATCCTGAAGAACAGCACGACCATGCCGACCACGCCGCCGCCAACGAAAGCGGCCAGCGACAAGAGCACCGTCCATCGGGCGGCGAGCAAGAGGTTGCGCACGATGTCCCAGAAGGTGAATTCGATCATGACACGCCAGCCCCCAGGACGCGGCGTCCGCCCGTGACCAAAAGCCGGCGCAACGCCATCGACAGGACGAGATAAACCAGCGTCACGACAAGATAGGTCTCGAAGGACCGGAACGTGCGTGCCTGCAGCATGTCGGCCTCATAGGTAAGTTCGCGCACCGCGATCTGCGACACCACGGCGGACTCCAGCATCATAATGACGATCTGGCTGGTCAGGGCCGGATAGATCACCTTGAGCGCCTGTGGCAGCACGATCTTGATGAACACCTGGCGTGGCCTCAAGCCCAGCGCAAGGGCTGCTTCGGTCTGTCCGGGCGGCACGGCGTCAAGTCCGGCGCCGACGATCTCGATCGTATAGGCTGCCATGTTGAGCGTCATCGCCAGGATGGCGGCCAGCACCGGATCGAGCCTGATCCCGAGGCTGGGCAGCCCGAAGAAGATGAAGAACAACTGCACCAGGAACGGCGTGTTGCGCATCACCTCGACATAGGCGGCGATGGCGCGCTTGAGCAGCACGGGGCCGTTTCGCCGTCCCGCAGCCCCCAGGATGCTGAGGAACGTCCCCGCCAGCGTGGTCACGGCGATCAACAGGATCGTCGTGACCGCTCCGCGCGCGATGTCACCCGCAGCCCCTGGAAGCCAGGCAAAGGCCACCGGATCTCAATCCTTGAGGTTGTCGGGGTTGAGCGGCGTCTTCAGCCAGGCCTGCGAGCTTGCGTCCAGCTTGCCGTCCGCCAGCATCTTGGCGATGGCGTCGTTGACCGCCTTCTTCAAGCTGTCTTCGTTCTTGTTGAGACCGATATGCGAAGGCGAGGTCAGAAGCTGGAACTTCTGCTCCGGCTTCAGCGCGTCCTGCTTGGCCAGCACCTGCGCGCCGACGTCGTTGCCGACGACCATCAGCTGCGTCTGGCCGGAAATGAAGGCCTGGATCACCGAATTGTAGTTGTCGAAACGCTTGATGTCGGCCGACGCCGGAGCCGCTTCGGTGAGCGAGGTATCTTCGAGCGTGCCGCGGTTGACGGCGATCGACTTGTCGGCAAGGTCTTCCTTGCCTTTGACCGACAGCGCCGCCGGACCGATCACGGCGATGTAGTAGGGCGCGTAGGCTGCGGCGAAGTCGATCACCTGCTCGCGTTCCTTCGAATAGCCGACGCTCATCAAGAGGTCGACGCGATGGTCGTTCAGATACGGAATGCGGTTCTGGCCGGTGACGGCGACGGGATTGAGCTTCACCTTCAACGTGTCGGCAATGTATTGCGCGACATCCATGTCATAGCCCTTGAGGCTCATGTCGGCGCTGGCCGAGGAGAAGGGCGGAAAATCGGCGAAGACGCCGACATTGATGGTGCCGGCCTTGGTGATGTCCGCCAGCGCGTCAGCATTGGCGGCTTGCGTGCCGAGGCCGAGGCTTGCGGTGCCAAGCATCAGCACGGCGGCGATGGATGATTTGAGCGTGATACGGATCGTCATTTTTATTCCCCTCTGGAAGCTTTGTTTGTCTGGGTCGGCCGCCGGCTCCAGCGCGGCGGCCGCCTTTGTCATCTAAACGTCAGGCTCACTTGCCTGTGATCGCCGGGCTGAACACCATCAGGCTCAGGATTTCGAACAGAACCTGGGCGCCGGCGTGCGCCGTGTTGGTGGTCGCGTCGTATTGCGGCGCCACCTCGACGACGTCGCCGCCAACGATATTGAGGCCCTTCAGGCCGCGCAGCAGTTCGAGCACTTCGCGCGTCGTCAGGCCGCCAACCTCGGGCGTTCCGGTGCCGGGCGCGAAGGCCGGATCGACGCTGTCGATGTCGAAGGAGACATAGGTCGGCCCGTCGCCGACGATCTTGCGCGCCTTCTCGATGATGGCGGGGATGCCGAGACCGGTCACCTCCTCGGCATGCACGACGGTCATGCCGGACTCGTAGGTGAACTCCCACAGATATTCGGCCGAACCACGAATGCCGATCTGGATCGTGCGCGTCGGATCGAGGACGCCGTCGAGCACCGCGTTGCGGAACGGTCCGCCGTGGTGGAACTTGGTCATGTCGAACAGGCCACTGGTGTCGCAATGGGCATCGATATGGATCAGGCCGACCGGGGCTTTCTTGCCGACCGCCTTCAGGATCGGATGGCTGATCGAATGGTCGCCGCCGACCGACAGCGGGATGACGCCGGCATCGACGATCTGATTGGTGCGGCGCTCGATATCCTCATGGCTGATCTCGAGCCGGTAGCGGCTGCGGAACGGCGTGTCGCCGATGTCGGCGACCCGAAGTTCATGCGTCGGGGCGCATTCCAGCACGTGATTGTAGGGGCCGATGCGTTCGATGGCGCGCAGCGCCCTTGGCCCGAAACGCGAGCCCGGCCGGTTGGTGACGCCGAGGTCCATCGGTACGCCGATCATCGCCACCTGCAGGTCGCCGAAATCTGGATTGTCGGCCGCTATTTCGCGGTAGGGGGCGGCGAGGAAAGTTGGTATGCCGGAATAGGGCGCCAGCCGGGTGCCGGACTTGGAAAAGATCTTGTCGGCGACGCGCCGAAACTTCGGGTCGAACATCTCGCCGCCATGGCTCTCGCCATATTTGCGACGCAACGCGTCGAGCTTGCCGCGATCGTAACCCATGTCCGCTCCTCCTGCCTGATGCAGGCGGCCGCCGGTGACCTTGGCGAAGCGACCGTCATCCGGCCGGGTCGTTGTCCCGCTGGCTGCCTGCAGATTTCACGTCTTGATGCTGTTCCGGGCCAAAGTGTCTGGCAGCCGCATTGAAAAATCAATTGATATTGTTAGGGTGTTGGCTGTGAGAAAATCTCACAATCAACTCTGAGCACGGTCTTATCCGAAAACCGGCCTCCATTTTTCGGGATCGTGCTTCAACGGATGCCCATGGCCAAGCGCCTGCCACCGCTGAATCCGCTGCGCGCCTTCGAGGCAACCGCCCGCCATGGCTCGCTGTCCAAGGCAGCGAGTGAGCTGAATGTCACGCATGGCGCCATCAGCCACCAGATCAAGGCGCTCGAGCAGTCGCTCGGCGTCAAGCTTTTCGAGCGCGCCGGCCAGCGGGTCAAACTGACGCCGCATGGTGCCGAGCTGCTGCCGGCGGTCTCGAGCGCCTTCGACGGCATAGCCGCCGCCACGCAGCGCATGACAAGGCCGGCGAGCAGCGGCACGCTCTCCGTCTCCTGCGTGCCCGCATTGCTCTTGCTGTGGATGACGCCGCGGCTCGGCAGCTTCATGGCGCAATATCCTGACATCAGGCTGACGCTGATCCCTTCCAACGACGCCAAGGATATCCGCGCGCCGCAGATCGATGTCTGCGTGCATTACGGCGACGGCAGCTGGACCGATTGCTGGATGCGCAAATGGTCGGGGCTCGAACTGTTTCCCGTGGTGAGCCCGACGTTGATCAACAACCGTCCGATCCGCAGCGTCAGGGATCTCGCCGACCATGTCTTCCTGCATGGCGATGACGGCCGCGAATGGCACACCTGGCTGGCGGCCGCCGATGCGTTGGATCTGGAGCGCGGCCGCCGTCATCATCTGGGCGATGCACGCATGGCGGTTGAGGCTGCGGTCCACGGCCATGGCGTGGCGCTGGGCGATTCGGTGACGGCCAGTTCGCTGCTGGCCAGGGGCATGCTGGTGGCGCCGTTCAGCCTGTCAGTGCCGGCGATCGACGACTTCTATGTCGTCTGTCGCAACGAGATGAAGTCGACGCCGATCGTGCAGCTTTTCATCGACTGGCTGTTTGCCGAGAAGGCGCAGGATGACGGCCGCGCCGATGCGCCGGTGGCGGGCCGCGTCGTCACCCGCCGCAAGCGTCCGGCGCTCAGGGTCATCGGCGGCAGAACCGGGAGCTGACACCGGCTGGCGGCGGCGGTGCCGGCCGATCGTGTCCGGCCGCATGCAGGGTTTTCTTTTTGTCGGGCCAGCCCTGAAACCGGGCAGCGTTTTGGCCAATTCGATGCTATGAGGCCTGTCGCGGTTGTGGGTAGCAGGCAGCGAAGGCGGTGTTGAAACATGGCTAGGACCGATATTGCGCGGCGTGTCTACAACCACACCTGGAAGCTCGACCCGATCGTGCGCAGCCTGCTCGACACGGATTTCTACAAGCTTTTGATGCTGCAGATGATCTGGGGCATGTACCCCAAGGTCGACACCACCTTCTCGCTGATCAACCGCACCACCTCCGTGCGGCTGGCCGACGAGATCGACGAGGGCGAACTGCGCGAACAGCTCGACCATGCCCGCACCTTGCGCTTCAGCAAGAAGGAGATGATCTGGCTCGGCGGCAACAATTTCTACGGCCGCAAGCAGATCTTCGAGCCGGAATTCCTCGCCTGGCTGGAGAATTTCAGGCTGCCGGAATACGAATTGTCGAAGCGCGACGGCCAGTATGAACTCACCTTCAGCGGGCCGTGGATGTACACCACGTTGTGGGAGATCCCGGCGCTCGCGATCATCAATGAGCTCCGTTCCCGCGCGGCCATGCGGGCGTACGGCCCCTTCGCGCTCGATGTGCTCTATGCCCGCGCCAAGGCCAAGATGTGGGCCAAGACCGAACGGCTGAAGGCGCTGCCCGGCATCCGCATTTCGGATTTCGGCACGCGCCGGCGCCATTCCTTCCTGTGGCAGCGCTGGTGCGTCGAGGCGTTGAAGGAAGGCATCGGCGAAGCTTTCACCGGCACCTCCAATGTGCTTTTGGCCATGGACAACGACCTCGAAGCACTCGGCACCAACGCGCATGAACTGCCGATGGTGTTCGCCGCACTCGCCAATTCGGAAAAAGAGCTGAAACAGTCGCCCTACAAGGTGCTGCAGGACTGGCAGCGCTATTATGGCGGCAATCTGCTGATCGTGCTGCCCGACGCCTTCGGCACGGCCTCGTTCCTGCGCGACGCGCCGGACTGGGTGGCCGACTGGACCGGCTTCCGCCCCGACAGCGCTCCGCCCATCGAGGGCGGCGAGAAAATCCTGTCCTGGTGGCGCGACAGGGGCAAGGACCCCAGGCAGAAACTGCTGATCTTCTCCGACGGGCTCGAGGTCGAAACGATCGAGGAGACCTACCGCCATTTCAGGGGCAAGGTGCGCATGTCGTTCGGCTGGGGCACCAACCTCACCAATGATTTCGAAGGCTGCGCGCCAACCGAAACCAACAGCCTGGACGCCATATCGCTGGTCTGCAAGGTCACCGAGGCCAATGGAAGGCCGGCGGTCAAGCTCTCCGACAATCCGGCCAAGGCGACCGGCGACGAGAAAGAGATCGAGCGTTATTTGCGCATCTTCGGTCAGAAGGACCGCGTGGAGCAACTGGTCAAGGTGTGAGGGGTGATGGGTTGAATGACATGACCGCCCGGTCGCATTCCCTCCCACCCCCCTCTGTCCTGCCGGACATCTCCCCCGCAAGGGGGGAGATCGGCCGCCACCTCTGGTTTCGCCAATTTTCAACATTGCAAGAAAGGTGGCCGGCAGATGAACTGCTGATCTCTCCCCTTGCGGGGGAGATGTCCGGCAGGACAGAGGGGGGTGCGAAGGATCGCGGCAGTGGCGTGTATCCCTGCTCGACGATTGCCTTTGTCGCAGTCCTGATCTTCGTCCTCCCCGCCCCTGCCTTCGCCCACGCCTCCGACCGTGGCCATGTCCTGCTCTTGCCGACCGGCTACTATCTGGCCGGCGGGGCTTTCGCCGTGGCCGTCAGTTTCCTTGTGCTGGCGCTGCTGCCGGGGGATTGGCTCGACCGTTTCTGGCGCTGGCGCATGCCGCTGTTCGGATTTGGCGACAGCGCGCGCACCACAGTCAGCCTGATCTCCTTTGCCGGCTTTGCAATCCTCATCGCCGCTGGCCTTTTCGGCAGCCGCGACCCGCTTTCAAACCCTTTGCCGCTGGTGATCTGGACCCTGCTGTGGGCTGGCGTCACGCTGCTGCAAGGTGTCCTCGGCGATCTCCGGTCATGGCTCAACCCGTGGTATGGGCCGTGGCGCCTTGCCTCACGTCTGCTCGGCGCGGGGGATGAAGGGAGCTGGCGACTTCCCCGATGGCTCGGCTGCTGGCCGGCCGTCCTGTTGTTTTTCGCCTTTGCCTGGTTCGAACTCGTCGATCCGGCGCCCGACGATCCGGCGCGGCTGGCGTATGCTGCCGGCCTCTACTGGCTGCTCACCTTCCTTGCCATGCTGGCGTTCGGCTATCGAAACTGGAGCCGCAGCGGCGAGTTCCTGTCGGTCTTCTTCGCGATGGTGGCGCGTTTCGCGGTCGTCGAGCGCAACGAAACCGGCCGGCTTGGCCTGTGCTGGCCCGGCGCCAAGCTGCTCGCCGCCGAGCCGTTACCGGCCAGCGGCATTGCCTTCCTGCTTCTTGCCCTGTCGTCCGTGTCCTTCGACGGCCTGTCGAAAACCTTCTTCTGGCTCGGTCTGTCCGGCATCAATCCGCTCGAATTTCCCGGCCGCACGGCGGTGATAAGCAGCGGCAGCCTTGGGCTGGTTCTGACGTTCGTGTTGCTGGCAGGCGTGTTCATGCTTGCCGTCTGGCTCGGCCAGCATCTTGCGCGAAGCGATCGCCCCTTCGGCCAGGCAGCCGGACTGCTGGTGTGGTCGATCGTGCCGATCGCGCTTGCCTATCATGCCGCGCATTATCTGACGTCGCTGCTCGTCGACGGCCAGTATGCGCTGGCGGCACTGTCGGACCCGTTCGCGCTGGGCTGGAACCTATTCGGCACCGCCGACATGCAGATCGAGGCGGGCATCGTTGCCGGTGCGGATTCCGCCTGGTGGCTGTGGAACGTCCAGGCTGGGGTCATCATATCAGGCCATGTGCTCGCCGTCCTCGTCGCGCACGGCTTCGCCTGGCGCCTGCACCCGCAGCCCTCCCGCGCAACCCTCAGCCAGTTCCCGCTCACCGTGCTGATGATCGCCTATACGGTCTTCGGCCTCTGGCTGCTTGCCACGCCGACGGTTGGCTGAGCCGTTCGCGTTGGAAAATAAACCGGGCTTCCCCCAGGGAACCGGCATTGCCGTGTCCGGACTTTGGTGATTTAGTTTGTACACATGCAATTTTTCGACTTCCGGAAATGAGCGGACTTTGCGCTCCTAAACGCTGAACAAGGGGAACGGCATCATGGACAAGAGCAAGACCTTCGACCTCTCGAAAACCGGTCTCACCCGCCGCACGGCGCTGAAGGGGCTGGCCGCCACCGCCGGTCTGGTCACCGCGCCAGGCTTCGTCCGCTATTCCCAGGCACAGAGCTCGGCGCCGATCAAGATCGGCTTCCAGTCGCACCGCACCGGCATCGGCGCCGCCTATGGCCGCTGGTACGAGAAGACCACCGCTGCCGCCATCAAGGCGATCAACGCGGCCGGCGGCATCAACGGCCGTCAGGTCGAGGTGATCATCGAGGATGACGGCACCGATCCGGGCCGTGGCGCCGAAGTGGTCGGCAAGTTCGCCACCCAGCACAAGACCGACATCGTCTTCGGCACATTGTTCTCGCATGTCGTCATCGGCTCGGCGCCCGCCGCCGGCGAGGCCAAGATCCCCTATTTCGTCGTCAGCGAAGGCCATCATGTCGCTTCGACCAAGCTCAACCGCTATGTCTTCCAGCCCGGTATCACCGACGTGAAGAGCCAGATCCAGTCGATGGCGCCGTGGATTGCGGCCAATGCCGGCAAGAAGGTGACGCAGATCTTCCCGGATTTCGCCTTCGGCTACGACCACCGCGACTACCTGCCACCGGCGCTGAAGGCGCAAGGCGCCGACGTCATCGCGCAGATCGCCATCCCGCCGACGGAATCGTCCTTCACCAAATACTTCCCGCAGATCCCGGCCGAGACCGAGGTGATCTACCACGTCATGGTCGGCCCGGCCGTGCTCACCTTCGTCAAGGAACTTGGCGAGTTCTACGGCTCCAACCGGCCGCAGCTGTTCGGCTTCATGGATTCGCTGGAGGCCACCGACATCAACAGCCCCGGTCTCGAATTTTTGGACGGCAGCCATTTCTGGGAGGGTTCGCCGCGCTATGCGCAGGCCGACGACAGCGCCGCGCAAAAAGCCTATCGCGCCGCCGTCGGCATCGACGACAATGGCGCCGCCGTCGGCGATCCAAAGGACGTCTCCACCGCGTCGCACATGTTCGGCTGCTGGGAAACGCTCTATGTCGTCAAGAAGGCGATGGAAGACGCCGGCTACAAGGGGCCGGAAGACCGCGCCAAGCTGGTCGAGGCGACCGAGGCGCTGACCGCCTTCGCCGAAGGACCCGAGCATCCGCAGGGGCCAAAAACCTTCAACGGCAAGATCCACCAGTGCTTCGGTATCCAGAACATATCCAAGGTCGAAGGCGGCAAGCTGAAGGTCGTCCACAAGACCAAGATCGAGGACGGGCTTTACGAGGCCGAGGGGGATTACACGACGCAGGCGCTGTAGTCTTAGCTGCTCCAGCAAGCGTGAGCGCCAAGCCACCCCCCTCTGTCCTGCCGGACATCTCCCCCTCACGGGGGGAGATTGGCAGTTCGTACGAAGGCGGCCGCTTACCGGCTTTGACGGTTGGTGAAAGCAATCATTACAGCCAATCTCCCCCCTTGAGGGGGAGATGGCCGGCAGGCCAGAGGGGGGTGCACTTGGCGCCTGCCGAAGTGTAACCGATGCACTTCGGTCCCCACCTCCTCCTCGCCGCCCTCGAAGGCCTCGTCACCTCCGCCGTGCTGGCGCTGACGGCGCTTGGGCTGTCGCTGGTGTTCGGCGTCATGCGCGTCGTCAACGTCGCCCATGGCGAATTCTTCATGCTCGGCGCCGTGCTTGCCTGGGCGATCACCACGGCGATCGGCGGTCACCCGGCGCTCGGCTTCCTGGCGGCGCTGGTGATCGCGCCGCTGATCGTCGGCGCCATCGCGCTGGTTGCCGAACGGCTGGTGCTGCGCCGGCTCAACTACAATCCGGAAGCCACCATCGTCGCCACCATCGGCATGCTCTACATCATCCAGCAGCTGGCGCTGACCTTCTACGGCCCGGAGGCGCGGCCGGTGGAGCCGCCGTTCAGCTATCGCATCCTTTTGCCGTGGTTCGGCTATTCCGGCTACAAACTGTCTGTCATCGCCGCCTCCGCGCTTCTGCTGGTGGCGACATGGCTGGTGCTGACGCGCACGAAGATCGGCCTGGTCATGCGCGCCACGCAGTACGACAGCGAGACGGCGCAAGCCTTCGGCATCCCGGTCGGCCGCGTCTATGGCGGCGTCTTCGCGCTTGGCGCCATGCTGGCGGCCATCGCCGCGGTGCTGATCGTGCCGATCAGCCAGGCGCATTACCTGATGGGCCAGGATCCACTGCTCCTGTCCTTCATCGTCGTTATCATCGGTGGTCTCGGCTCGCTGCGCGGCACGGTCGTCGCCGCCGTGCTGATCGGCCTGTCCGACGGCATCATCTCGGTGTTCTTCTCGCCGACGCTGGCCAAGATCATCGCCACGTTGCTGGTCGCCATGGTGCTGGTGTTCCGGCCCCAAGGCCTGTTCGGGACGGCGTCGCGATGAGCGAAGCTTCGCCGGCAAAGGCCTACGGCCTGCATCTCGGCGTTATCGCGCTGCTTTTCGTGCTGAGCTTCCTTTTGCCGGAGTACTATCACGGCCTGCTCGCTCGCATCATGGTGCTGGCGGTCTTCGCCATGGGTTACAACATACTGTTCGGCTATGTCGGCCTGCTCAGCCTCGGCCACGCCATGTTCTTTTCCGCCGGGCTCTACGGTGCCGGCCTTGCCGTCATCCAGCTTGGCTGGAACGTGCCGGCGGCATTCGCCGCGGGCCTCGGCTGCGGTGTCGTTCTTTCCCTGGTGATCGGGCTGCTGGCGCTGCGCACGTCAGGCGTCGCCTTCATGATCGTCACCATGATGTTCGCGCAGGTGTTCTATCTCATCATCCTCTACTTCTCGTCATGGACCGGCGGCGACCAGGGCATGGTCGTGCCGCAGCCGGCGCGGGTGCTTGCTTTCGGCGCCACATCGCTCGATCTCACCAACCCGACCGTGCGCTACATGAGCGCGCTCGGCTTGTTCTCGCTGGTGCTGCTGATCACGCTTGCCATCGTCCGCTCCAGATATGGCCGCGTGCTGGTCGCCATCCGCGAGAACGAGGAACGGACGAAGATGCTGGGCTACGACACCTTCTCCAACAAGCTCGCCGCCGTCGTCATCTCCGGCATCGTCTGCGCTGCCTCGGGTGCTGCCTATGCGCTGCTGTTCGGCTATGTCGGCTCGAGCTTCGCTTCGGTGCAGTATTCCATCCTGCCGCTGCTGTGGGTGTTGCTCGGCGGCGCCGCCACGACGCTTGGGCCGCTGATCGGCACGCTGTTCATGTACTATGTCATCGACATCACCAGCGGCTACACCTCGGCCTATCTGCTGATCGTCGGCATCGCGCTCATCCTGCTGGTGCTGTTTTTCCCCAAGGGCATTCTCGGCAGCATGCGGCAGCGCTGGCTCGGGTGGCTGCCGTGACGCCGCTTTTGACCACCAAGGGCCTGTCGCGCAACTTCGGTGGCCTGCGCGCCGTCGACAGTGTCGATTTCACCTTGATGCCCGGCGAGATCCGCGCCGTCATCGGCCCGAACGGGGCGGGGAAGACCACCTTCGTCAGCCTGGTCAGCGGCCGCATCCAGCCGTCGTCAGGCATGATCGTCTTCGATGGCGCCGACATCACCGGCCTGCCGGCCTATGTCCGGGTCCGCCAGGGCATTGCCTACACGTTCCAGATCACCAGCGTGTTCGCCAACCTCACCGCCTACGACAATGTCGCATTGCCGGTACAGCGCACACTGAGCGATGGCCGCTCGAAGGGCGCGGTGCGTGCCGGCGTCATGGCGGCGCTCGAACGCACCGGCCTAGCCGACCGCGCCCACATGCCGGCCGGACAATTGTCCTATGGCCACCAGCGCCTGCTGGAAGTGGCGATGGGCCTGGCGCTGAAGCCGCGCCTGCTGATCCTCGACGAGCCGACGCAGGGCCTGGCCGACAGCGAGATCGACAATTTCATCACCCTGGTGCGCGAGATCGCTGCGAGTGCCACCGTGCTCCTGATCGAACACAACATGCCCGTCGTCATGCAGTTGGCCGACCGCATCACCGTCTTCAATGCCGGCAAGATCCTCGCCGAAGGCACGCCCGAGGCGATCCGCGAGAACGCGGCTGTTCAAGAAGCCTATCTGGGGACCGCCCCATGACCGAAACGACCAAGACGCGGACAAAGACCGAAGCGTTGGTGGTCTCGGGGCTGGACTGCTTCTATGGCGAGGTTCAGGTGCTCTACGGCCTCGATCTCGTGCTGAACAAGGGCGAGGTGCTCTGCCTGTTCGGCCGCAACGGCGCCGGCAAGACGACGACGCTGAAGGCCATCATGGGACTGGTCCCCTCACGAGCCGGCTCGATAAACCTCGGTGGCCAGGAATTGACCGGTCTGCCGGCGCATGAGGTGCCGAAGGCCGGCGTCGCCTATGTGCCGCAGGGAAGGCGGCTGTTCGCCGAAATGACGGTCGCTGAAAACATCGAGATCGGCCTGATGGCGCGCAGCAAGGGCAAGGCGACGCGCGAAGCCGTGCTCGACCTCTTCCCGCTGCTGCGCCAGCGGCTGCGGCAACGCTCGGGCACCTTGTCCGGCGGCGAGCAGCAGATGCTGGCGATGGCGCGCGCGCTTTGTCTCGAACCAGAGGTGCTGCTGCTCGACGAGCCGACCGAAGGGCTGATGCCGTCGATGATCGCCAAGATCCGCGAGACGGTGTCGAAACTGCGCGACATGGGGGTGTCCACGATCCTCGTCGAACAGCGGGTCGATGCGGTGCTGTCGGTTGCCGACCGTGTATGCTTCATCGAGAACGGCCGCAACCGCGAGACGGCCGATGTCGAAGAGCTGCGCGCCGACCCGTCGGCGGTGCGTCGCTATGTGGGGGTCGGGTGAGGCAGGTAACGGTCGAGCGCTAGAGCGGTTCACCGCTTCACCGGAAACGCCGAACCGCTCTATCTGTTTGTTTTGGCGCAATTCCCTCAGGGAAAGCGCTACGCCCTTTTCCCGGGAAATCCGTTTCACACTTTTCCTGGAATTGCTAAGCTTCCAGCGCGCCGATCGCTTTCGCGCGCACAAATGCCAGGCCGGCTATTGCGAGATCGCCGACCGCCATGCCGCGGAACGCGAAAGCTGTTCGCTCACTCGCGCTTTGACGACCTGGCACGTCGCCGCTCACCAAACCCGTCAAGTCACCGGCAACGAGTTCGGGCCTGACCATCGGTTTGCTCATCTGCGCCTCTTGCACCAGATCGTCTATGGCGATGCGATCGAACGCAACCATGGTTTCAGCAAGCCAAGGCAGAGCCAGATCGGTCATGGTCGCGAACACTCCAGCCTTCAGCCAACGCGCATCCAGAAATGGAACGGGCTCGGGCACCAAAGTGACTGTTGTCACCACGATATCAGCAGATTCGACCGCCGCTTTGGCAGTATCACTCCGTACCGCAGTTAGACCGCGCGTCTCAGCTACCTGGCACAGTGAGTCACGACTGCCTTTGCCTCGACTAAAGGCGCGAATCTCTTGCAACGGAAAAAGATCGGCCAGAGCCTCTAGATGAGCGCGCGCCTGAACACCGCACCCGATAAACGCGACGCACGCCGAGCCCGCTCGGGCCAGACGCTTGGCCGCCACACAGCTTAGACCGGCCGTCCGCTTCGAAGTCACCCAATTGCCGTCGACCACAGCAAGCGGCAATCCCGTCTCAGCGTCGAGAAGAGTGACCAGCGAGTTAAGGGTTGCAAGTCCCCGCTCGTGGTTACGGGGATTGACCACCAGCGACTTGGTGGCCAGCACCCGGGGCTCGGTCGCGACGGCGAGAGTCGCCATGATGTAGCGGTCGTCGCCTGGCAGCACCACCGCCTTGGGCGCACACCATACTTCGCCTCGCCTCTGACCGATGATCTGCCGCTCGATTTCGTCGACCACGTCGGATGTCGAAATCGCCAGGCCGTCCAAGAATCCGGCTGACAGATAGGGCAGCTTCTCGATGGTCATTGTCGCCCCCGACCTAACCCTGCACCTCCTCGACAATAGCAGAAATTGCGGGCCCCGCATACGCATGCTCCATCGCCATCGAGCCACTCTATGCCAGCGGCTGCCGGAGGTTCCGGCTTCAACGCCAAGGGCGCCGAATCGAGTCTAGGCTCAACGGAAGAACACAAAACCCGCGATCAAAAAGGTCGGGATCAGCACCAGCCCGGACCACAGCATGTAGCCGAAGAAGCCCGGCATCTTCACGTCGCGATGCCTGGCGATGGCATAGACCATGAAGTTGGGCGCATTGCCGATATAGGTGTTGGCGCCCATGAACACGGCGCCCGCCGAGATTGCCGCCAGGGTCGAGGCAAACTCCGTCATCAGATGCCGAGGGTCGCCGCCTGCGAGTTCGAAGAACACCAGATAGGTCGGTGCATTGTCGAGGAACGACGACAGCGCCCCGGTCAGCCAGAAATAGGCGAGATCGTTGGGCTGGCCGGAGGGGGAACTGACAAGTGCCACCAGCGGCGCCAGAGCGCCGTCATGACTTGCCCTGAGGATGGCGATGACCGGCACGATGCAGATGAAGATGCCGGCAAACAATTTCGCCACCTCTGCTATCGGCCCCCAGTTGAAGCCGTTCGCTTCGCGGTGGCTCTTGTACGAGAGGGGAAGCGACAGCAAGGCCAGCGCCAGGTTGATGGCGTCGCGCACCAGATTCTGCAGCTCGAGGCTCACGCCCAACACGGAAAAGCTCACGCCCGGCTTCCAGGCCGCCGACAGCAGGATCGCACCGATCACACCTGCCAGCAGCGGAAGGTTGGCCATGCCGCGCAGGCGTACCTTCGTATCCGGCGTCGGATCCCTGGTCTTCGGTGTACCGTTTTCGCGCCGGTGCAGGATGATGTCGATGCCCAGGAAGACGGCCAGCACGACGCCGCCGACGAACAGCGTCTCGCGCCAGAGATTGGCGGTGACCCAGAAAAAGTCGACGCCGCGCAGGAAACCGACGAACAGCGGCGGGTCGCCGAGCGGCGTCAGCGAGCCGCCGATGTTGGCAACCAGGAAAATGAAAAAGATGACGACATGGGCGTTGAACGGCCTGGCGTCATTGGCGCGCAGGATCGGCCGGATCAGGACCATCGAGGCGCCGGTCGTGCCGATCACCGAGGCCAGGATCGCGCCAGCCAGCAGCAGCCCGGCATTGACCAGCGGCGTCCCGTGAATGTTGCCGGCAAGCAGGATGCCGCCCGAAATCGTGTAGAGCGCGAACAAAAGGATGATGAAGGACATGTATTCCGCAAGCAGCGCATGCAGCACCGCCTCGGTCGCACTCGGAATGCCGAAGGCCAAAGCCAGCGGCACGATCACCAGCGCCGCCCACAGCGCGGTGATCTTGCCATAGTGATGCTCCCATATGTGATGGAAGAGCAAAGGCCCGGTGGCGATCGACAAAAGCAGGCCGGCAAAGGGCAGCGCCCACCACAGCGACATCGCGGCGCCGGGCAGCACGTGTTCCTCAGCTGCCAAGGCCTGGCCTGGAAACAGCATTGCGAGAGCGATCACAGGGCCCGCTCCTGTCGCAATCCGCAAAAAGCCCCTCTTGCGCCCCACGTTCAGTTCAATCCAAGACGTGGTCTTCAAGCGTCACGCCGGCATCGCGCATGCGGTGCAACATTGTCTCGAGCGAACCGTTGAGATCGATGCCACGACAGGCATCGAGCCGTACGGTGGCTTTGAAACCTTGGCTGATGGCGTCCAGCGCCGAAAAGGCGACGCAGAAATCGGTCGCCAGCCCGACCAGGGTCAGCGTGTCGATGCCGCGTTCCCTGAGATAGCCGGCAAGGCCGGTCGGCGTCGTCCGGTCGTTCTCGAAGAAGGCCGAGTAGCTGTCGATGGCAGGCCGAAACCCCTTGCGGACGACGAGCTCCGCCTTGGTCCAGGCGAGGCCGGAGTGGAAATCCGAGCCCAGGCTGCCCTGGATGCAGTGGTCCGGCCACAAAGTCTGCGGGCCGTAGGGCATGTCGATCATCGTGAAGGGTTGCGAACCCGGATGGCTTGAGGCGAAACTCGAATGGCCGGCGGGATGCCAGTCCTGCGTCAGCACGACGTGATCGGCGTGCCGGATCAGGTCATTGACCAGCGGCACGATCTCGTCGCCGCCGGCAACCGCCAACGCGCCGCCCGGACAAAAATCGTTCTGCAGGTCGATGACAACAAGCGCTTCGTCGGCCATGGGGCTTTCCTCTTCTGTATGCAGGCTCCAGTGGAAAATGCCGCTGACGCGACCGGAGGCAGAAACTCGACCAGATGGCCGGCGGCGTCAACCTCTCAAGGCATAACAAATGCGTGCCGGACGAGCTGCCAAAAACTCTGGCTTTGACAATTCCTACGGTCTTGATATCATTTGCATACGAATGAATTTCGCCCGGCATCGATGCTGGCATGGTCTTTCGAAAATACCGGTTTCTGGAAGGCCTCTTTTCTGGAAGGCAAAGCGTGATCCGTTACGCCAAACCCACCTCGGTCGACGAAGCGCTCGCTTTGCTTGGCGAGAGCGCCTGGCGGATCCTTGCCGGCGGCACCGATTTCTATCCGGCGCAAGGCAGCAAACCCTTCCGCGACAATGTTCTCGACATCAATGGCCTGGCCGCGCTGCGCGGCATTGCCGAGACGGATGACCAGTTCGTCATCGGTGCGCGCACGACCTGGACCGACATCATCCGCCACCCCTTGCCGCCGGCCTTCGATGCGCTGAAACAGGCGGGGCGCGAGGTCGGCTCGGCTCAGATCCAGAACGTCGCCTCGGTCGCCGGCAATCTCTGCAACGCCTCGCCGGCCGCCGACGGCGCGCCGGCGCTGCTCGTCCTCGATGCCGAAGTCGAACTGCGGTCGGCGACAACGACACGTTGTGTGCCGCTGCAGGACTTCATTCTCGGCAATCGTCGCACTGCCCTGCAGCCCGGCGAGTTGGTCACGGCCATCCGCGTGCCGAAACCTGCTGCCGGCACGTCGGCTTTCGTCAAGCTCGGCGCGCGGCGCTATCTCGTCATTTCGATCGCCATGGTGGCGGCGCGTCTGGTGGTTGACAACGGCATTGTCGTGGAAGCGGCGGTTGCCGCCGGCTCCTGCTCGGTGGTGGCCAAGCGCCTATCCGGCGTCGAAGCCGCCTTGCGCGGCCTGCCCGCCGGCCAGGCGCTCGCCAATGCGGTCCTGGCCGCGCCGATGGCTGAGCTGTCGCCGATCGCCGATGTGCGCGGCAGCGCCGAATACCGGCTTGATGCGGTGCGCGAGATCGCTGCCCGCGCCGTGCTCATGGCCTGTGGGCTGATGAACGACCCGGAGGTGGTGGCGGCATGAGCCAGGTCTCGCCTGAAATGCGCGAAGCCCTGCCAGATCTCGGCGGCGTTCAGCCTCGCCTCGGCCCTGAGCGAGCCGACATCGCCTTCGAGGTGAATGGCGCAGCCATCTCGGTCAACGTGCCGCCGCTGCGTCGGCTGTCCTCGGTGCTGCGCGACGAACTGCTTTTGACCGGCACCAAGGTCGGCTGTGACGCCGGCGACTGCGGCGCCTGCACGGTGCTGGTCGACGGTGATCCGGTTTGCGCCTGCCTGATGTCGGCGGCTTCCGCGGCGGGAACGGCTGTGACAACCGTCGAAGGGCTCGCCAATGGCCGGCTGTCGGCGCTGCAGGCCTCGTTCCTCGACCATGGCGCGGCACAGTGCGGCATCTGCACGCCGGCCCTGCTTGTTGCGGCCACGGCATTGCTGGACAAAAAGCCCAAACCGACCGAAACCGAGGTCCAGGACGCGCTGGGCGGCATCCTCTGCCGCTGCACCGGCTACCGGAAAATCATCGCAGCGGTGATGGATGCCTCCCTGCAGGAAGGGAGCCTCGATTTCCGCTTGCCGCGATCGGGCCATGCTGTGGGCTCTTCGCCCGTCCGGCTCGACGGCGTGCCGAAGGTCACCGGCGGTGAAAAATTCGGCGGCGATTCCTTCCCCGCCGATGCATTGGCCGTGCTGGTGGTGCGCTCGCCGCATTATCATGCCAGCTTTGCCTTCGGCGACCTCGACGGCTGGGTGAAGGCGCATTCCGGCATCGCCGGTGTCTTCACCGCCGCCGACATTGCGGGCAAGAACTGCTTCGGCGTCATCGGCCCGTTCGCCGACCAGCCGGCGCTGGCAGAGGGTTTCGCGCGCCTTCGGGGCGAGGCGGTGGCGCTGGTCGCCGGCGAGCGCGAGGCCATCCTCGATCTCGACCTGTTGGATTTTCCGGTTCGCTGGAGCGAGCTGCCGCATCTCCTGGAGCCTTGCGAGGCGCAGGCCAGCGGCGCCAGGCTGATCCACGACAATCGCCCGGCGAACCTGCTCACCGCCGGCTTTGTCGAGCGCGGCGATCCCGAGGCGGCACTTACCGGCGCTGCCATCACCGTGTCCGGCACCATCGACACCTCCTATGTCGAGCACGCCTACATCGAGCCGGAAGCCGGCTATGCATATATGGATGGCGACACGCTGGTCGTCGTCGCCTGCACCCAGGCGCCCTATATGGACCGCGACGAGACCGCGAAGGTGCTCGGCCTTACCGTCGACAAGGTGCGCATCGTGCCGACCGCGACCGGTGGCGGCTTCGGCTCCAAGCTCGACGTTTCGCTGCAGCCGCTGATCGGCCTTGTGGCGCTGAAGACCGGTCGGCCGGCGGCGCTCGCCTATACCCGCAACGAATCGATGATATCGACCACCAAGCGCCATCCGGCCGAGATGAAGGCGACCATCGGCACCGATGCCGACGGCCATGTCACCGCCATGATCTTTGCCGGCGACTTCAACACCGGCGCCTATGCCAGCTGGGGGCCGACTGTCGCAAACCGCGTGCCGGTGCACGCCTCCGGCCCGTATGCGACACCGAACTATCGCGCCGAGGGCCGCGCCATTCACACCCATGGGCCGATCTCCGGCGCCTTCCGCGGCTTCGGCGTGCCGCAAGCGACGATCATGCAGGAGACGCTCTATGACGAGCTGGCCGACAAGTTGGGCATCGACCGGCTCGAATTTCGCTTGAAAAACTGCCTTCGGAACGGCTCCGAAACGGTTACCGGACAGCGGCTGGAGTCCGGAGTCGGCATTGCCGAATGCCTGGAATCGTTGCAGCCGCATTGGGCGCGGGCGAAGGCCGATGCGGTCGCGTTCAACGATACCAACAGGGATAGAAAGCGCGGCGTTGGCGTGGCTTCCTGCTGGTATGGCTGCGGCAACACCTCGCTGCCCAACCCGTCGACCATCCGCGTCGGCATCGCGGCTTCAGGCGACATCATCCTGCATCAGGGCGCGGTCGATATAGGCCAGGGCTCGAACACGGTCATCCCCCAGATCTGCGCCGACGCGCTCGGCCTGCCGTTGGAAAAATTCCGGCTGAAAAGCGCCGATACCGCCATCAGCCCCGATGCCGGCAAGACATCGGCCTCGCGCCAGACTTTCGTGACCGGCAAGGCGGCCGAAAAGGCGGGCCGTGCCTTGCGCGAAAGGATCCTGCGCTTTGCCAACGTCTCTGAGAAAGCATCGCTGCGACTGGACGGCCCGGCGATCATCATCCGCGAGGGCGAGGCCACGCGCCACATCGATCTTGCCGCTCTCGACATGGATGCCGATGGCTTCGTCTTTCGCGCCGAGGAAAGCTACGACCCGCCGACACTGCCGCTCGACGCCAAGGGCCAGGGCAAGCCCTATGCGGTTTATGGCTACGGTGCGCAGATCGCCGAACTCGAAGTCGATCTCAAGCTCGGCACGGTCAAGCTGATCAAGATCACCGCGGCGCACGACGTCGGCAAGGCGATCAACCCGCTGCTGGTCGAGGGCCAGATCGAAGGCGGCATCGCGCAAGGCATCGGCATGGCGCTGATGGAAGAGTATATCCCCGGCCGCACCGAGAATCTGCACGACTACCTCATTCCGACCATTGGCGACGTGCCGCCGATCGAGACCATCCTGATCGAGGTCCCCGATCCCGAAGGACCGTTCGGCGCTAAGGGCCTGGGCGAGCATGTGCTGATCCCGACGGCGCCGGCGATCCTCAACGCCATCCGCCACGCCACCGGCGTTCTGGTCACCAAGGTTCCGGCGACGCCGACGCGCATCCGCGCCGCCATTCGCGAAAAGGAGGCACGTCCATGAGCGAGCTTGCCGAACGTTTCGAAACCCACGATCCCGGCGAAAAGCAGATGGCGGAGAAGATCCGCTGCGATGCCTGTCCGGTCATGTGCTACATCGCCGATGGCCGTACCGGCGCCTGCGACCGCTACGGCAATATCGGCGGCAGGATCGTGCGCATGGATCCGCTGACCATCCTCGACCATGCGGCCGAGACCGGCGCGGCAATGGTGCCGTTCATCGCCGAGGGCGAGGCATGGGACGGCGAGCTGGTCAACACCGGCCGCCGCTTCGTCACCGCCATCGGTGCGGGCACCACCTATCCCGATTACAAGCCGGCGCCGTTCATCGTCAGCCAGCAAGTCGAAGGCGTCGATCTCGTCACTGTCGTTACCGAGGGCATCTTCTCCTACTGCGGCGTCAAGGTGAAGATCGACACCGACCGTCATATCGGGCCCGAAACGGCTACAGTGCGATCGCAAGGCGAAGCGATCGGCCATGTCACGACGGGCGAATATGGCTCGCAGATGCTGTCCCTGGGCGGCGTGCATCACCTGACCGGCGGCTCGAAGTCGGAAGGCCGGGCCACTTGCGACGCAATGCTCCATCTGTGCAACCGCAAGCCAGTGGAGCTCAGCATCGACGGCGGTGCCACCGTCATCGTCGAAGCCGGCAAACCACCGGTTATCGACGGCAAACAGGAACACCGCATGCGTGTCGGCTGCGGCTCGGCCACCATCGGCATGTTCGCCACGCAATGGCGCGGGCTGGTCGACGAGGTGGTGGTGGTCGACGACCACATCACCGGCGTCGTGTCCGAGCATCAGGCCGGCAAGGTGCTGGGCTGGCAGGACACGGGCATAAAAATCATCGGCCGCCGCTCGACGCCGGGCCGCTATTTCAAGGTGTCCGATCCCGGCCTTGGCTGGGGCGGCACCAGCATATCCGACCCGCTGTCGATCCTCGGCGAGTGGAACGCCAAGAAGGGCGCGCGGCCGGGCCTGTCGCTGCTGATGGTTTCGACCACCGGCGAGCAGTTTGCCTACTACGAACTCGATGACGACTTGAAACCAGTACAGAAACCCTTCCCGGAGCGGCTGCAAAAGTCAGTCGGGCTGATCGAGGACAATTGCGAGCCGGCGCTGTGCACCGTGCTGTTCATCGGCGGCGCCGGCGGCTCGCTGCGCGCCGGCGTCACCGAAAACCCGGTCAATCTCACCCGTTCCGTGCAAGGCCTGAGCACCTATGTGACGGTCGGCGGCGCGCCGGTCTATGTCTGGCCGGGCGGCGGCATCACGCTGATGGTCGATGTCACGCGGGTGCCGGAAGGCGCCTTCGGCTATGTGCCGACCCCGGCGTTGGTGGCGCCGATCGAATTCACGCTGCGCCGCGACGACTATGTCAGGCTCGGCGGCTACGAGGCCGAAATCCGCAGCGTCGAGGATATCGTCGCCAATGGCGGTGAGTATCTCAATCCGCGCCGGGGTACGGGTGCCGCGGCCGGCAATCCATGGCCGCCGTTGGCACAATTGCACCGTGCGCCCCCCAACGGGGCCGGGTGATGTCCGGTCCGCAAGCGCATTGGCTGCAGGACGGCAAGCGGCTGCATCTGAACCACGGGCCGATCGACCTGATCGTCGAGGCCTTTGGCGAGGCGCAGGAGTGCCGCCGGGCCTATGAGCAGGCGGTGGCGCGTTTCCAGACCATCTTGCCGGAGCTGGTCGAGGAATTGCCTGAATTGCGCCAGCCGGCCACGAGCCGACCGCGCGCTTTCGCCGGTTCGACAGCGCAGCGCATGGAAGCGGCCGTCGTGCCCCTAGCGAAAGATTTCATCACGCCGATGGCCGCCGTCGCCGGTTCGGTAGCCGACGAAATTCTCGGAGCGATGCTTGCCGGCCGGAAACTCGACCGCGCCTATGTCAACAATGGCGGTGACAGCGCCCTCCATCTCGGCGCCGGCCAGTCGATGACGCTTGCCATCGCCGGCACCGGCCACGGTCTGGCCGACCGCATCGTCATCCGTGCTGGCGATGGCGTTCGCGGCGTCGCCACAAGCGGGTGGCGCGGGCGCTCGTTTTCGCTTGGCATCGCCGATGCCGTCACCGTGCTGGCGCGGTCAGGGCCCCAAGCCGATGCCGCCGCGACGCTGATTGCCAATGCCGTCGACCTGCCCGGCCATCCGGCCATCCGACGCGTACCGGCGCGCGACCTGGCGCCGGACAGCGACCTTGGCGACCGGCTGGTGACGCAAGAGGTCAACCGGCTTTCTTCAGGGGAAATCGCCACGGCGCTGGACGGCGGACTTGCCGTCGCCGAAGATTTCCGCCGCAGGGGATTGATCACCGCATCGGCGCTGTTTCTTGCCGGCCAGACCCGCATCAGTGGTTCCATGGCGCTTGCCGCGCCCGACAAAAGTCCAGGGAAGGAAGTTGCCCATGCCTGAGTTTCCGATCCGCAAGATCGCGGTTCTGACCGAAGAGATCTTCCACGAGGGCGGGCCGGTGGCCAAGGTGCCGCGCCGGCGCGCCGCCGCCATGGCGCTAGTCAAGAACCCGTTCGCCGGGCGCTATGTCGAGGAGTTGCAGAACGCCATGGACGATCTGAAGCCGCTCGGCCTGCTGCTGGCCGACCGGCTGATCGCGGCGCTCGGCGACGTGAAACAGATCGACGGCTATGGCAAGGGCGCCATCGTCGGCTCCGCCGGCGAACTCGAACACGGCGCGCTGTGGCATGTGCCTGGCGGATACGCCATGCGCGAGCGGCTCGGCGACGCCAAGGCGATCGTGCCGTCGGCAAAGAAGGTCGGTGCCTTCGGCTCCAGGCTCGACGTGCCGCTCGGCCACATCAACGCCGCCTATGTGCGCAGCCATTTCGACGCCATGGAAGTCGGCATCAGCGACGGCCCGCGCCCCGACGAGATCCTGTTCTGCCTGGCCATGACCTGCGGCCCACGCGTCCACGACCGCATGGGCGGCCTGGCAGCCGGGGATATCAAGGCCTGGGACGGGTTGCGGTGAGCGCCGAGGACAATCTGCTGAAGCTGGTCGAGGCCGAAGAGCCTGATGAAAACGACTATCGCTTGCAGGAGCAGGTCGGTTTCATCCTGCGCAAGGCGCATCAGCGCCATGTCTCGATCTTCGCCGCCCATATCGCCGATCTGACGCCGCCGCAATTCGCGGCGCTGGCCAAGCTGCGCGATGTCGGCGAGACCTCGCAGAACCAGCTCGGCACGCTGATCGCCATGGACGCGGCGACGGTGAAGGGTGTCATCGACCGGCTGAAAGCGCGCGGCCTGGTCGATCTCTCCAAGCATGAGGTCGACAAAAGGCGGCTGCTGGTCAATTTGACCGCGGAAGGCCGCGACGCGGTCGAACGCCTGATCCCGCTTGCCCGCGACATCACCCAGGAAACACTGGCGCCGCTCTCGGCCAAGGAGATCGCCACATTCATGAAGCTGCTAGCGAAACTGGCCTGAGGCTCGACAGGCCCGAGCGTCTTTCGCGCAAGGTAGCGTTCAGAGCTTGAACGCCTCCGAAGAAAGCTCCCGCAGCTTTGGGAAGACACCCTTGCCGCCCGTGATGACCAGCGTTCCGTCCCGCAGCACTGTCTTCGGATCGGGTTTCAAGACCATGCCGCCGGCTTCCTCGACCAGAAGCATGCCGGCCAGGCAATCCCATGCGTTCATGTGCTCCTCGACATAGCCGAGCAGCCGGCCGGCGGCGACGTAGGCGAGCATCAAAGCGCCTGATGCGTTGCGGAAGAAGACGCCGCCTTCGGCCAGCAGCATGCGGACCAGCACGGCGACATTTTCGGTGTCGGCACGGTTTGAAAATCCAGTCCCGACGGATCCTTCTTCCAGGCTGGTGCCCGCACTGGTCTTGATCGGTCTGCCGTTGACGAAGGCGCCGCCGCCGAGCCGGCCGTGAAACGTCTCGCCGGTCGACGGTTCGTGGATCACGCCAACCACGGTCTCGCCATGCAGGGCGCAGGCGATCACCACGCACCAGGCCGGGATGCCGCGCACGAAATTGGCGGTGCCGTCGATGGGATCGATCACCCAGTCATAGCCTGTCGAGCCGGTGACCGAGGCATGCTCCTCGCCGACGATGCCATCTTGCGGATAGTCGGTGGCAATGGCGGCGCGGATGAACAGTTCGACCTCGCGGTCTGCTTCAGAGACCAGGTCCTGATGGCCCTTGCTCTCGATGGTCAGGCTGTCGAGGTCGCGGAAGTACTTCAGGCCGAGTTCGCCGGCACGCCGCGCCAGTTCGATGGCAAACTGCATGCGTGCGTCATGGTCATTTTTCACGGGGGAGCTCGATCTTGCGGAAGGATGCCCCGCCCTTAGCAGAAGCACCCTGTATCCTCCAAGCCAAGAATATCAGGCCGCCTGCGACAGCGATTTGTGGGCCTCGGCCAGGATCTCGAACGACCGCACGCGGGCCGCGTGGTCGAAAATCTGCGCGGTGACCATCAACTCGTCGGCGCCGGTGCGGCGCACGAACGCGTCGATGCCTTGCCGGACCGTTTCCGGAGACCCGACGACAGCGCAGGACAGCGCCTGGCCAAGCATGGTCTTGGCCATCGGATCGAGATCGCGGTCATAGTTCTCGACCGGCGGCGGCAGCCGACCGGGCCGGCCGGTGCGCAGATTGACGAAAGCCTGTTGCAGCGAGGTGAACAGCAGCCTCGCCTCCGCATCGGTGGGCGCGGCAAAGACGTTGAGGCCGAGCATCACATGCGGTTTGTCGAGCTGTTCCGACGGTTGGAAGCGCGAGCGGTAGACGTCCAGGGCATGGTCGAGTTCCGCCGGCGCGAAATGCGAGGCAAAGGCATAGGGCAGGCCAAGCATGGCGGCAAGTTGCGCGCCGTAGAGGCTGGAACCGAGGATCCAAATCGGCACGTTCTGGCCCTCGCCCGGCACGGCGCGGATGCGCTGGCCTTCCGCGGCCGGCTGGAAATAGCCCATCAACTCGACGACATCCTGCGGGAAATTGTCGACGCCGGCCTCGAGGTTGCGCCGCAAGGCGCGTGCGGTGCCCATGTCGGTGCCGGGCGCGCGGCCGAGGCCGAGATCGATGCGGCCCGGATGCAAGGCGGCCAGCGTGCCGAACTGTTCGGCAATCACCAGCGGCGAATGGTTGGGCAGCATGATGCCGCCGGCGCCGACGCGAATGGTCCTGGTGCCGCCGGCGACATGGGCAATGACGACCGCGGTGGCGGCACTGGCGATGCCGGGCATGTTGTGATGCTCGGCCAGCCAGTAGCGCTTGTAACCCAGCCGCTCGGCATGACGGGCAAGATCGAGCGAGTTGGCGAGCGACTGGGAGGCATCGCTGCCTTCGATGATCGGCGACAGGTCGAGAACGGAAAGAGCGGTCATGAACGGGATCCTGTGTAAGGACCGCATGTAGGGAGCGCCCGGCGACGCCGCAAATTCAAAAATATTGATCAGCCCTTTGCGGATTCCGTGTCGGCGATGTCGTCTTCGACGACGACGGCGGTGTGCTGCGCGGCGAGGAAGTTGCCGACAGGGCTGAGCCCGTCGAAATGATCGCAGAACACCTTGATGACGACCAGCAGCGGCACCGCCATCAATGCGCCGACGAAGCCCCAGAGCCACGACCAGAAGGCGATGGCGATGAAGATCGCCACGGCGTTGATCTCAAGGCGCCGGCCAACCACCATCGGCGTCACGAACTGGCCTTCGACGATGTCGCACACCAGCACGAAGGCCGGCGCCAGCAGCGCGTAGGAGATGGTGTCGAAGCTGATCAGCGCCATGATCGCGACCAGCACGATGGTCATCAGCGCCCCGACATAGGGCAGGAAGTTAAGCAGGGCCGCGGCGACGCCCCAGACCAGCGGGTTGGGCATGCCGAGCGCCCACAAGCCAAGGCCGATGACCGTGCCGAGACCGGCGTTGATGATGGTGACGGTGAGCAGATAGTGCGAGATTTCCCGTTCCACGTCATAGACGACGCGCAGCGCCCGCTTCTTTTCGCTGAGACTGGCGAAGGACTGGATGATCTTCTCATAGAACATCGTGCCCGAAGCGAGCAGGAACAGCGACAGCACGAAGATGATGGTGAGGCCTGTTCCAGCCGACAGGATGTTGCTGGCCGCCGACGACAGGATGCCTGATTGGGCGACCGCCACCTTCTGGATGCCGGACTCCTGCGACGTCTCGGTCAGCTGCTCGATCTGGTGCGAGATCTGCATGATCCTCTCGAACGGACGCCGCAATTGCGCCAGCCGTTCGGTGAGCTGCTGGCCGATCGACGAGGTGTTGTTGATGAGGTCGATGACCGGGCCGCTGAGCAAATAGCCTGCACTAGCGAAAATGCAGACCGACAACAGCACCAGAAGGGTCGCAGAAACCACTTCGGGAACGCCGCGCCTTCGCAGAAGCCGGACGATCGGTGTCAGTGTCAGCGCCAGCAGGAAAGCCAGGATCACCGGCATGAAGAAGGCGCGGGCGAAGTAAAGCGCGTAGATGGCCATGAACAGGAAGATGCCGACGAGCAGCGAACGCATAAGATGCGTGTCCGCGCGAGCCGCTGCGCGCGGGTCTTCAGGCTCGGCAACGCCTGTGCCTAAAGCTGCAGGTTCGGCTTTCATCATGGACCCTCACCGGCGCACCGCAATTGGTGCAATCCAATGACGAAAACGCCTCTACCGCCGCTTGGGTTCCGTTAGCCGGGCAAGGCCCGGAGCGCGGACCTCCCGCTGACCTATGCGACGGGCGCCGGCACCGCGGGCGCGGACTTCGCTGTTTCCTTGCGCACGATCGGCGCCACCCTGGTGCCGTAGAGCTCGATCGCCTTCATGATCTTTGCATGCGGCATGGTGCCGATTGCCATCTGCAGCAGGAAGCGGTCATTGCCGAAGATCCTGTGCTGGGCGACGATTTTTTCGGCCACCTGCTCGGGATTGCCGACGAACAGGGCGCCATTGGGGCCACGCGACTGGTCGAAATGCGCCCGCGACGTCGGACCCCAGCCGCGCTCGCGACCGATGCGGTTCATCACCTCGGCTTGTGGGCCGTAGAAATCATCCGCCGCCTGCTCGGTCGTTTCGGCGATGAAACCGTGCACGTTTATGCTGGTGGCGAGGCTTGCCGGATCGTTGCCGGCGCGCTTGGCCGCCTCACGGTAGAGATCGAACAGCGGCGCGAAACGCGCCGGCTCGCCGCCGATGATGGCGAGCGCCAGCGGCAGGCCGAGCGCACCGGCGCGCGCCGCCGATTGCGGCGTGCCGCCAATGGCGATCCAGACCGGCAGCCTGTCCTGGAACGGCCTTGGATAGACGCCGCGATCGTTGATCGGCGCACGCAGATTGCCGGACCAGGTGACCTTCACATGATCGCGGATGGCAAGCAGGAGGTCGAGCTTTTCGGCGAAAAGCTCGTCATAGTCCTCCAGATTGTAGCCGAACAGCGGGAAGGATTCGATGAACGAGCCGCGCCCCGCCATGATCTCGGCACGGCCGCCCGACAGAAGATCGAGCGTGGCGAACTGCTGGAAGACGCGCACCGGATCATCGGAGGACAGGACTGTGACCGCGCTGGTCAGCCTGATACGCTTCGAGCGCTCGGCGGCCGCGGCCAGCGCCACCACCGGTGCGGAGGCAGCATAGTCGGGCCGGTGATGCTCGCCGAGACCGAAGACGTCGAGGCCGACCTGGTCTGCCAGTTCGACCTCCTCGATCAGGTTGCGCAGTCGTTCATGCGGGCTGATGGCGCTGGGACCCGGCTGCGGGCTGACGTCGGCGAAGGTGTAGAGACCGAGTTCCATTCGAATGTCATCCTGGTGTTGGAGTTTCGGGCTAGAGGTAGCCATCGACCCGCCTCGCCGCCAGAGGGGCGGACGGTGAACAGTGCATGTCGGTTCCGGCCGAAAATACGTCTCCCAGGTGCAACATCGCGGAATTTCATGGCTGGCATGCCGTTTTGGCGCTTGAACTCTCGGCATTCGCGCGTATGTAAGCGTCGCGAATTGACTTCAGGGAAGTGGACTTGGCTATCTACAGGGAAAAAGACATTTTCGAGCGGCGCAATGCCGCAAACGAGGCAAAGAAGGCGCTTCTGGAGCGCTTCAAGTCAAAGCCGGCAGCAGACGATCCGACGGTGCTGGCACGACAGGCCGAACGCAAGGCAATCCTCGAGGCTCGCCAGATACGCGAGGCTGAAAAGGCCAGGCTGAAGCAGGAAAAGCTGGCACGCGAGGCGGTCGAGAAGGCCGAGCGCGAGGCAGCAGCCGAAGCGGCACGCATCGCGGCCGAAGAGGCGGCACAGGCTGAAGCCAAGATTCGGGAAGCCGAAGAAAACGAGCGCATCGCCCGTTTGCTGGCCGACGAAGCCGAACGCAAGGCCAAGCGCGACGCGCGTTATGCAGCGCGCAAACAGCGCACGGGCAGGACGCCTCCGGGCTTCTCCGCCCGCTAGCCTCCAGGCAATGGAGCAATCTGCTTCGAAGATCAGGGTCGCCTTGCAGCGGCCCTGAACGTGTTTGTCCAATGCATGTCTCGCAAATGAGGCCCCGGTTTTGGGAGGACGACATGCAAGACCCTAAAGCGCCTCACCCGAATCCGGCCCAACGCGACGCGCTTTAGAGCAATTCCAGGAAAAGTGTGAAGCGGTTTTCCCGGGAAGAGCGCGTAGCGCTTTCCCTCAGGGAATTGCGTAAAACAAAAAGATAGAGCGGTATGATCAGGCGGCGAACTTCAGCCCCATGATGCCGCAGACAATGAGCGCGATGCACGCCAGCCTGATCGCGGTGGCCGGCTCGCCGAGCAGCCAGATGCCGAGCAGCGCCGTGCCGACGGTGCCGATGCCGGTCCACACCGCATAGGCGGTACCGACGGGCAGCGCCTTCAGCGCCAGGCCGAGCAGAGTGAGGCTGACGATCATCGAGGCAACGGTCAGCACGGTCGGCATCAGCTTCGAGAAGCCGTCCGTGTATTTGAGGCCGATTGCCCAGCCGATCTCGAACAGGCCGGCAAAAAACAGAAAAATCCACGCCATCGACTACGCTCCATCAAAGCATCGGACCGAATTCGGATTCGGTATCCGACGCTCAATCAACAATGGCGGGTCGTCCCGGCCGGATTTTCGGGGAAAGCGCGAGGTCGTCCCCGCCCCGCCAATATAAGAAATTCAAGCGCTCGATCAACAACGACCGGCAACAACATTGCCGGTCGCAATCCCGTTCGGACGGGTATTGCCCGGACCTACTTGTCCTTGAGCTTCATCGCCTTGACCGGCGGCGCCTTCAGGGCCGGAGCCGGGGCTGGCTTCTTGGCATCCTTCTTCGGCTTGCGGGCTTCCTTGCCTGCCTTCATCGCACCTTTAGCCATGATTCGTTCCTCCGATTGCGGGAAGCGAAGTGAAACAAGAGAAACGTCCGACTGCAAGAGGCCAGCGCCTATCGACACCGCCAGCCGGCCGCTTTTAACCGGTTTCTAATTTGCTCGTAAACCAGGCCGGTCCGTGCCATGGTCATCTTCGCACTGCAGCATCCACCGGCGCTTTCGCCCGGAGATGAACACGCGGGCCGGTCAGGACGACAATGCGAATCCATATCGGCTGCGAGATGAGCTTCGACTTTCCCCAGGAAACCCCGCTCATCGCGATGCTGAATGTTCACTATTCCCGCGCCTCCGACCTTGAGCGGCCCGACTTTTTGACCTCCAACCCGCCCGTGCCGATCGAGAGTTATCGCGACAGTTTCGGCAATTGGTGCAACCGGTTCGTCGCTCCGCCAGGGCGGTTCACCTTCGGCACCGACGCGGTGATCCGCGATCCCGGCACCTTCGAGATGGGCGACCTGATGGCCTGGCAGCACGAGGTGCGCGACCTGCCGGCGGATACACTGCTGTTTCTGCTGCCCAGCCGCTTTTGCGAGAGCGACCTCTTGGCGAGCGAAGCGTGGCGGCTGTTCGGCCACACGCCGCTCGGCATTGCGCGTGTGCAGGCGGTCTGCGACTTCGTCCACAATCATATCGTCTTCAACTACGGCAATGCGCGGCCGACACGCACCGCTGCGGAAGCCTATCGCGAACAGAGTGGTGTCTGCCGCGACTTCGCGCATCTCGCGGTCACCTTCTGCCGGGCGCTCAACATCCCGACGCGCTACTGCACCGGCTACATCAGCGACATCGGCACGCCGAAGCCGTGGTCGAGCATGGATTTCGCCGCCTGGATGGAGGTCTATCTCGGCGGCCGCTGGCACGCCTTCGACCCGCGCAACAATGCGCCGCGCATCGGCCGCATCCTGATCGCCTCCGGGCGTGACGCGGCCGACGTGCCGCTGACCCATATCTTCGGGCCGGGCACGCTCGCCGGTTTCAAAGTTTGGACCGACGAGGTCGTCGAATAGCCGACCGAACGAGCCGACGGTTCGCGCGTTATGTTGTCTTGTGGAGCTTTGACGGGCTGGCCGTTAGACTGGCGCCTTGAACGGGGGCAGCATCATGGCCGGGCATGGCGGCTCAAAAAGGGTGATCTACGCGGCGCTCGCCGGCAATCTCGCCATCGCATTGACCAAGTTCGCCGCCGCTTTCTTCACCGGCAGTTCGGCGATGCTGTCGGAAGGCGTGCACTCACTGGTCGATACCGGCAATGGCGGCCTGCTGCTCTATGGCATGCACCGCGCCGCCCGCCCGCCCGATCGGACGCATCCGCTCGGTCACGGCCGCGAACTCTATTTCTGGAGTTTCATCGTCGCCCTTCTGGTCTTCGCACTGGGCGCCGGCGTCTCCTTCTACGAAGGTGTGATCCACATCATGGCGCCGGAGCCGGTCGTCAACGCGAAGGTGAACTACATCGTTCTTGGCCTGTCCTTCCTGTTCGAGGGCAGCTCCTGGCTGGTGGCGCTGAAGGAGTTCCGCCAGCAGAAGGGCAAGCAGGGCTGGCTGCAGGCCGTGCAGTCGAGCAAGGACCCCAGCGTCTACACCGTGCTGTTCGAGGACAGCGCCGCCTTGCTCGGCCTGATCGTCGCCTTTGCCGGCATCCTTGCGGCGGAGCTGCTGGAGATGCCGGAGCTCGACGGCGCCGCCTCGATCGGCATCGGGCTGATCCTGGGCGCGACGGCGATCTTCCTGGCCCGCGAAAGCAAGGGGCTGCTAATCGGCGAGCCGGCCTCCCCGGAGGTGCAGAGACACGTGCTGGCGATCGTCCAGCAGGATCCGGCGGTGCAACAGGCGAACGGCGTTCTGACCGTCCACATGGGGCCGCAAGAGATCGTCGCTGCTCTCAGCATCGAGTTCGAGGATCACCTGACTGCGCCGGAGATCGAAGCCTGTGTGGAGCGCCTGGAGGCGCGGCTGAAGACAGAGATGCCGGAGATCGCAAGGCTGTTCGTCAAGCCGCAGACGACCGGGACCTGGGAACAGCGGCGCAAGATTGTTGAAGCCGCGTCAGGAGACGAGCCGGATCAGGCCGGTTAAGATGCCGACGAAGCAGGGAGAAACAAGATGAAAATCGACGGCGGCTGCCATTGCGGCGCTATCGCCTACGAGGCGGAGGTCGACCCGGAAAAGACCTCGATCTGCCACTGCACCGACTGCCAGAAACTGACCGGCACGGCCTTTCGGGTGACTGTTCCGGCGCCTGAGGATCACTACCGGATCACCAAGGGTACGCCGAAAATCTATATCAAGACCGGGGCGAGCGGCGCCAAGCGCGCCCAGGCCTTTTGCGCTGACTGCGGTTCGCACCTTTACGCCACCTCGGTCGGAGATGGTCCGAAGGTCTATGGAATTCGAGCGGGAACCGCGCGGCAACGCGAGGATCTGGTCCCGACACAGCAAAAATGGCACAGTTCAGCGCTGCACTGGCTGCCGGAATTCCAGGGCATGACCACCGTGGAGAAGCAGTAGCGCTGCTGCGGCGTCAGTCGTCGCCTTCGACGACCCTCAGCCTGAGCTGCCCGGTCTTCGAATCGGCGACGCGGGTCCCTGTCTCGACCTTCGTGGTGGCAGGCCGTGATGCTGCTTCGGGGCCAGCCTCGCCGTCGGGCTGGGCGCCGAACTCCAGTGCCTCGATCTTCTGGCCGCGTCTGGTCACCTTCGACGTCGAGACGAGGATGTCGTCGATGTCCTTGGCCGACTGGCCGAAATGGACCTGCAGTTTGCGCACCCGCTCGTCGACGCGCGCAACGTCCTCCATCAGCCGGATGACTTCGCCCTGGATCAGATGCGCCTGTTCACGCATGCGGGCGTCCTTGAGGATGGCCTGGATGACCTGGATCGACAGCATCAGCAGCGACGGCGAGACGATGACGACGCGAGCGCGGTGCGCCTTGTGGACGATGGCCTCGAAATTCTCGTGGATCTCGGCGAAAACCGATTCCGACGGCACGAACATGAAGGCTGTATCCTGCGTCTCGCCCTGGATCAGATATTTCTCGGATATATCACGGACATGGATTTCGATGTCGCGGCGGAAGGCCTGGGCAGCGACCTTCTGCAGGTCGGCGCCATCGGCAGCGCGGATGGCGTTCCAGGCTTCGAGCGGAAATTTGGCATCGATGGCGAGCGACGGCGCGCCATTCGGCATCTTCACCAGGCAGTCCGGCCGGCTGCCGTTCGACAGCGTTGCCTGGAACTCGTAGGCCCCGTGCGGCAAGCCGTCGGCAACAATCGCCTCCATGCGCGACTGGCCGAAGGCACCGCGCGTCTGCTTGTTGGAGAGGATCGCCTGCAATTGCACGACCTGGCCGGCAAGCGACTGGATGTTGCCTTGCGCGGTGTCGATGATCGCCAGCCGTTCCTGCAATTTGGCCAGGCTCTCATGCGTGGATTTGGTCTGCTCGGTCATGGTCTGGCCGATGCGGCCGGTCATGGCGTCGAGGCGCTGGCCGATCGACTGCGTCAGCTCGGCTTGGCGTGCTCCGAACACTTCGGCGATGGCGCCCATGCGGCCCTGCATCTCGGCCTGGCTTTGCAAGATGCCGGCCATCCGCGCCTCGGCGTCTCGGGCATGGTCGGCGGCCTCAGCGGCGGCGACGGCGCGCGCCTTTGCCGAACGCCACAGCGCGATGACAAGCGCCACGAACAGGCCGACAAACAGCAATGCGCCGACGGCCAGAGCATGGCCGAGCGTGATCGTGGAGGCGCCAAGCCGGGCGACAGGCTCCGAAAGGATGGATGTCAGATCATTCATGTGGACAGCATAGCCGATTCGCGGGGCTGGCACAGATCAAAACGTGAACGGCGCCCCGGCGCCCCGGTTGACGCTTTTCGCTGGAGGTCTTAGGTGGAAAGCCATGCCGATCAAGCCGCTCATCATCCTTCCCGACCCCATCCTGCGCCAGGTTTCCAAGCCCGTGGAGCGCGTCGACGGGCCTTTGCGCAAATTAGCCGACGACATGCTGGCGACCATGTATGACGCGCCCGGCATCGGACTGGCGGCAATCCAGATCGGCGAACCGGTGCGCATGCTGGTGATCGATCTGGCCAAGGAAGACGAAACGCCGGCACCGCATGTCTTCATCAACCCGGAAATCCTGAGCAGCGCCGACACGCGGTCGGTCTACGAGGAAGGCTGCCTGTCGATCCCGGACTACTATGCCGAGGTCGAACGCCCGGCAGCCGTGAGGGTCAATTATCTCGACCGCGACGGCAAGCTGCAGGAGATCGAGGCCGAGGGGCTGATGGCGACCTGCCTGCAGCATGAGATCGACCACCTCAATGGCGTCTTGTTCATCGACCACATCTCGAAGCTGAAACGCGACATGGTGGTGAAGAAGTTCAAGAAGCTCGCCAGGGACAAGGCGCCAGGCAAGATGGTGGGATAGGGGAAATGCCCCTTCGCGTCATCTTCATGGGCACCCCGAAGTTTTCGGTGCCGACGCTGCGGGCCATCGCCGAGGCCGGACATGAAGTTGCTGCCGTCTATACGCAGCCGCCGCGCGCCGCCGGACGGCGCGGGCTTGAGCTGACGCCGTCGCCGGTACAGCGCGAGGCGGAGCGGCTGGGCATCGAGACACGCACACCGGTATCGCTCAAAGGCGGGGCCGAGCAGGCCGCTTTCCGCGCCCTGCGGGCCGATGTCGCAGTGGTCGTCGCTTATGGCCTGCTGCTGCCGAAGGCAGTTCTGGAGGCCCCCCGGCTTGGCTGCATCAACGGCCATGCCTCGCTTTTGCCGCGCTGGCGGGGTGCCGCGCCGATCCAGCGCGCGATCATGTCCGGGGACAGCGAAACCGGCATGATGGTGATGCGCATGGAAGTGGGCCTGGACACCGGCCCGGTGGCAATGGTTGAAAAATGCGCCATCGAACCCGATATGACTGCCGGCGATCTGCATGATCGATTGATGAGTGTCGGTGCTGCACTGATGGTGGAAGCGCTGGCGCGACTGGAAAGGAACACCCTGACATTTACCGCACAAGCGGTGGAAGGGGTGACCTACGCCAAAAAAATCGATAAATCTGAGACTCGCTTGGACTGGACTCGCTCGGCGAGCGAAGTGCACAATACCATTCGTGGCCTGTCGCCCTTTCCCGGGGCTTGGTCCGAGATTGCAATTGGCGGCCGCCCGGAGCGGCTGAAACTGCTTCGCTCGACGCTATCGCAAGGCGCCGGCGAGTCGGGAGGAATTCTCGATGACCGGCTGACGGTCGCCTGCGGGGCAGGCGCGATCAGTCTGGTCGAAGTTCAACGGGCGGGCGGAAGGCCCGCTGCCGCGTCGGAATTCCTGCGCGGGGCCAAGATCGAAAAAGGAATGAAATTCTCATGAGCATGATGTCGATACGCGCGGCGACGCCGCGGGATCGCGAGGCCATCCGCCTCGTCGAGGAACACGCTTTCGGCCAGCAGGCGGAGGCCGGACTGGTCGACGCGCTGGTGACCGGCGGCGACGCCGTTGCCGAACTGGTGGCGGAAGAGGACGGCCAGGTGGTCGGCCATATCCTGTTTTCGCGACTGTTCGTGCAGAGCGGCGGCAAGAACTTTGCGGCCGTGGCGCTCGCGCCGCTGGCGGTCGAGCCCTCGTTCCATGGCAGCGGCATTGGCGGCGCGCTGATCCGCGAGGCGCATATCCGCCTCAGGGATGCCGGCGAGACGCTGGCCGTGGTGCTGGGTGATCCGGCCTATTACAGCCGTTTCGGCTACACCCATGCCCGCGCCGAAAAGTTCGAGAGCGAGTACCAGAGCGAGGCCCTGCAGGCACTGACCTGGGGCGACGCCCCGGAAGCCGGCAGGCTGGTCTACGCCTCGGCCTTCGGGTCGGCACTCGCCGCGTAAGCGGCATCTGAATGCGCCTCTAACTCAAAGAGATAGAGCATGATGTCGTCCGAAAGCCGCTTCACACTTTTCGGCATCATGCTCTAGCATGCCGCGTTTTCGCCTCGACATCGAATATGACGGTAGTCTGTTTGCCGGCTGGCAGCACCAGGCGGATCAGCCTTCGGTGCAGCAAGCGATCGAACAGGCGATCGAAAAATTCTGCGGCGAAGAGGTCCGGTTGCGCGCCGCCGGCCGCACCGATGCCGGCGTGCACGCAACCGCCCAGGTGGCGCATGTCGACCTCGCCAAGGCGTGGTCGGGCGACAAGGTGCGTGATGCCGTCAACGCACATCTGCAGATGGCCGTCGCACATATCGCCGTCCTGAAGGCGACGGTCGTCGCAGACAGCTTCGACGCGCGCTTCTCAGCCACCGGCCGCCATTATGTCTACCGCATCCTCAACCGTCGCGCGCCGGCTGCTATCGACAAGGGCAAGGTGTGGTGGGTGCCGAAACGGCTCGACGCCGACGCCATGCACGAAGCGGCGAAAGTCCTGCTCGGTCGGCATGACTTCACCACCTTCCGCTCGACCCAGTGCCAGGCCAACAGTCCGATCAGGACGCTGGAGCGGCTCGATGTGAGCCGAGAGGGTGACCTGATCGAGGTGAAGGCTTCGGCACGCTCGTTCCTGCACAATCAGGTGCGTTCGATGGTCGGCTCCCTCAAACGTGTCGGCGAAGGCGCCTGGACCGTCGCCGACCTGAAAGCGGCGCTCGATGCGCACGACCGCGCCGCCTGCGGCCAGGTGGCGCCGCCTGACGGGCTTTTTCTCATTGGTGTCGATTATCCCGAGGGCGTCGATTATCCAGGATAGAGCCCCATAAGGCGCTATCCCGAGATGAACCCGGAAAGGCTCTGAGACCCGACATCGTCCGGCACAGAGATGCCGAGCAGCGCCTGCAGGCCGAACAGCGCCAACAGCGAAGCGATGAACATGCCGACGAAAACGGCGGAGCCGATGGCTACGCCCTTGCCGATTGTGGCGTTGGTCATGCGCCAGGTCAGCACCATGGACAGGGCAAACAGCAGCAGCGACACAAGGCTCGAAACCTGGCTTGCCGACGACAGGAAAAGTCTGATCAGCGCCGAGGGCAGCATCAGCCAGGCGGTGATGGCCGAGGCCCAGTTGCTGGCGACGACATAATGGACGAAGCGGCCGCCAATGCCAGCGCGCGGCGCGACCAGGGCCAGAGCGATGAGCGGCAGCACCCAGGAGCCTATATCGACCGTCGCCAGGCGCAACAGCATGCTGAAGCGTCCGGCAAAGGCCTCGGGATCGCCGATCTCGTTGGCGATACCGACCCACCCGACGATCAGAGCCGGTGCGGCAACGATGATGGCGAAAAAGGAATTCCAGAAGCCGTCGGCCGACAGGTCGAGCAGGCGCAGGCCGTCGGCCTTGCCGAGCATCAACCGCCAGGCGCCCGTCAGCGAAGCTTGGGTTTCGTCCGCTGAAAGCATGCTCATGCCTGCCCGAACCAGTCTTCGATGAAGCGCTGGTAGATTTGGGTCAGTGTTTCGAGATCGGCAATGGCGACGCGCTCGTCGACCATGTGCATGGTCTTGCCGACCAGGCCGAACTCGACCACCGGACAATAGTCCTTGATGAAGCGCGCATCCGAGGTGCCGCCCGAGGTCGACAGCGTCGGCTCCTTGCCGACCGCCGACCTGATCGAACCGCGCAGCGTTTCGATCAGCCTGTCGTCACGGGTCAGGAAGACATGGCTCGGCCGGTCGCGCCAGACGAGGTCGTAGTCGACCGGCGTCTTCTTGCCCTGCCGGTACTTCTTGCGTTTGGCCGCCTGATCGAGCCGGTTGTGGATTTCCGCCTGCACGGTCTCGGCCGTCCAGGTGTCGTTGAAGCGGATGTTGAAGGTCGCGGTCGCCTTGGCCGGAATGACATTGGTGGCCGGGTTGCCGACGTCGATGGAGGTGACCTCCAGATTGGTCGGCTGGAAGTCCCTGGTTCCCTTGTCGAAGACAGGATGCAGCAAGGCATCGACCAGGCCCATCAGGCCGCGCACCGGATTGTCGGCAAGCTGTGGGTAGGCGACATGGCCCTGGCGGCCGTTGACGGTGATGGCGCCCGACATCGAGCCGCGGCGGCCGATCTTGATCATGTCGCCAAGCGCGTCCGGGTTGGTCGGCTCGCCGACGATCGAGGCATCCCATTTCTCGCCCCTGGAAGCCGCCCATTCGAGCAGCTTGACCGTGCCGTTGATGGCCGGCCCTTCCTCGTCGCCGGTGATCAGCAGCGAGATCGAGCCTTTCGGGCCGCCATTGTTCTCGACATGGCGCGCCACCGCAGCGATGAAACAGGCAATGCCACCCTTCATGTCGACGGCGCCCCGGCCATACATCTCGCCGTTGGCGATTTCGGCGCCGAAGGGCGGATGCGTCCAGGCGGCTTCGTCGCCGACCGGCACCACGTCGGTGTGGCCGGCGAACATCAGATGCGGGCCGTTGCCGGAACGCCTGGCATAGAGGTTTTCGATGTCCGGCGTGCCATCTTCCGAAAACACCGGCCGATCGACCAGGAAGCCGAGTGGTTTCAGCATCGTCTCCAGCGCTGTCAGCGCGCCGCCTTCGGCGGGCGTCACCGAAGCGCAACGGATAAGGGCGGCGAGGTTCTCGGCGGGATCGGTCGGCAGCGTCATGGCAAAAGCGATAATCGAAAGCGGCGGGCCTGTCACGGCCAGACATAAGGGCCAGTGATGGCGCCGACATTATGGTTTTCATGTCGTATAGTTGCGGGGCGGTGCGGAGCGACGGGATGGCAAACGCGGACAAGAGGATCGTCATTGCCGGCGCCGGCAGCATCGGTTGCTATGCCGGCGGCTGCCTGGCACTCGCCGGGCGCCGGGTGATCCTGCTGGCGCGGCCGCGCATCGAGGCGGCGTTGCGGCAGCGCGGACTGCGGGTCAGCGACCTCCAGGGCCGCGACCGCATGATCGCGCCGGACGCGCTTGTCGTCACCGCCGATCCGGCTGTCGCCCTGTCCCAGGCGGATGTGATCCTGGTCACGGTCAAAAGCGGCGCGACGCAGGATATGGCAGACCTCATCAGGGCTCACGCCCACCGCGATGCGGTGGCGATCAGCCTGCAGAACGGCGTCGACAATGCCGACAGGCTGCGCGCCGGGCTCGACGGCCGGACGGTGCTGGCCGGCATGGTGCCGTTCAACGTGGTGCAATCCCCGGACGGCGAGTTGCCGCTGCGTGTGCACCGCGCCAGCGACGGCAAGGTGATGATCGAAGACGGTGATGCCGGCCTGGCTGGCCTTCTCGGTGTCGAAGGGTTTGCGGTCGAAACCCATGGCGACATGAAGGCCGTGCTGTGGGGCAAGCTGCTGATGAATTTGAATAACGCGCTGGTGGCGCTGTCCGGCCTGCCGTTGGCGAGCGAACTCGCCGACCGTCGCTGGCGGATGATCCTGGCCGGCCAGATCGACGAGGCGCTCACGGCGATGAAAGCGTCCGGCATCGAGCCGGCGCGGATCGCCGGCTTGCGGCCGGCACTGCTGCCGAAGGTGCTCGGGCTGCCGGACTGGCTGTTCGGGCTGCTGGCGCGGCGCATGCTGGCGATCGACCCACATGCGTTCGTCAATGTGGGACGATCTTCAGCGCGGCAGGCCGACGGAGATCGGCGAACTGCAAGGGTCCGTGCTCGGCCTTGCCGAACAGACGGGTACGCCGGCGCCCCTGCTTAAAAAGATTACCGCCTTGGTGCGCGCGGCGGAAGCGGAGCGGCTTGGCTCGCCGGGCCTGGCGCCGGAGCAGGTTGTTGCGCCGGATGGGCCTCGATCAGCGTGATCTTCTGCCAGATTTTCCGCGACAGGTTGGACGCCAGGTTCTCGATGTCGTTGACGCCGTCGATGACCACGTCGTCATTGACCGACTGCGCGAACAGCGCGGCGATCTTGCCGGTGATCGACAGCATTTCGGAGCAATAGTCGAGGTAGCGCGCCAGGTCGGCGGCATTGGTGATGCGGGCCGGTGAGTGCGAGGTCGGCTTGAAATTGGCCGAGAGGGCCGCCGGATCCTTGGTCAGCTGGTGCATGTCGATGACATGGATCAGCGACCGCAGGCCGTGCAGCTGGCGAAACACCCGCTTGCGCTTGATGCGCTCCTCGGTACGGACCAGCGCCAGGAAACCGAGCACGGCGAGGATCATCATGTTGATCGTGGCTTCGATGCCCTGCACCGACTGAACCGCGTCGTCGGCCTGGGAGATGTGAATGAGCGGCAGGATGGTGCCGACAAACAGGAAGACCAGCGCGCCGGCGACAACGGCGGCGACGATGAGCCCGCGCAGCCACCAGATCGGCGCCTCGAGCGCCTGAGCCGCCTTGGTCAGATCGCGCGACAGTGACACCAGTTCGGCGGCGACGCCGCGTAGTCCCGCGTTGGGAAAACGCTCGGCGACGCGGCCCTCCAGCCGTTCGGCGGTGTCGATGATCAGTTTCGGATCAAGCGTGCGGTAGCGCATGTCCGATCGGCCCTCAGGATTGCGCCGGCTCGTTGGTGCGCCGGCCATAGCGATTGGGCCCAGGCTGCCCTGGAAACAGACACAACACAAGGAAGGCGACGATCGAGACCACCGGCACGAACAGGATCAGCGCGGCAATGCCCGGCTTGTCGAGGTCGTGCAGCCGCTTCACGGCCAGCGCGATGTTCGACCATAGCGAAGCGATGAAGGCGATGAAGAAGATGAACGACCACATGTTGCTCTCGGCCGAACCTTCCGGCACCAGCGTGAAGCGGTAGAGCGGAAAGGCCTGTATGATGGCGACGAGCAACCCGCCAAGAAAATAGGCCGCGCGACTGACGCGGCCCGATGTTTTGAAGAAAAGCCAGGTGGGATCTGATCTGTCAGGCAAGCGGGTCCGGTCCATATTGATTGGCGCCCTTGGCGCCTTCGAGAATGCCGCACTCCACCAGAAACCAGATCCCGCCGATGATCGGCACGAGGATGATCAGGCTCCACCAGCCGGACTTGCCGCGATCGTGCCAGCGCTTGGCGTAGACGGCGAAGATCGAATAGAGCATGGCGAGCGAGTAGAGCAAATAGATAAAGCCGTAGGGCATTTGGTTGAACGTCGTGCCGAGTATGTTGTCGAGGATCGTCGCGATGATCCCGCCGACAAAGACAACGCCGACACAAGCCCAGAACTTGGCACGGTTGATGCGACCCTCGTAGCTGGTCAGCAGATACTTCCAGTCCATGTCACCCCTCCATCAGTCACGCGCGACTCATTGTCGCGCCGGCGGAAGGTGCGTCCGTTTCCGGGAAAGATCAATCGCGCAGCAATTCGTTGATCGAGGTCTTGGAGCGGGTCTTGGCGTCGACCCGCTTGACGATGACGGCGCAGTAAAGACCCGGGCCTGGCTCGTTGTTCGGAAAAGGCTTGCCAGGCATCGACCCGGCGACAACGACGGAATTCGGCGGCACTTCGCCGTAGAAGACTTCGCCAGTGGCGCGGTCGACGATCTTGGTCGACTGGCCGATGAACACGCCCATGCCGAGCACCGAGCCTTCTCGCACGATACAGCCCTCGACCACTTCCGAGCGCGCGCCGATGAAGCAATTGTCCTCGATGATGGTCGGGCCGGCCTGCATCGGCTCCAGCACGCCGCCGATGCCGACGCCGCCCGACAGATGCACGTTCTTGCCGATCTGGGCGCAGGAGCCGACCGAAGCCCACGTGTCGACCATGGTGCCGCTGTCGACATACGCGCCGACATTGACGAAGGACGGCATCAGCACGGCGCCCGGCGCGACATAGGCGGAACGGCGTACGATCGACGACGGCACGGCACGGAAGCCCGCCTTCTCGAAGTCGACGGCGCTCCAGCCGTCGAACTTCGACGGCACCTTGTCCCACCACACGGCCTGGCCGGGACCGCCCTTGATGATCTCCATCGGGTTGAGCCGGAAGGACAACAGCACGGCCTTCTTCAGCCACTGGTTGACATGCCATTTGCCGTCGGCCTGCCGCTCGGCGACGCGAGCGGTGCCGCGGTCGAGCAGGTCGAGCGCCGACTGGATGGCGTCGCGGGTTTCGCCACGGGTCGCCGTCGAAATCGCGTCGCGTTCCTCGAAGGCCTTCTCAATGGTCTTCTCGAGGCTCGCCAGATCGGGCTTCGACATGAATTTGCTCCATTACCAAGCTGTTAAGGGGCTGCGCCTTACCCTGTTTTGAACGTCGCGCGGACCCCTGGGCAGGCTTTGCCCGCCTGGGTCTTTGCATGTAGCAGGTTCTTGTCGCAAAACCGCCGGACACTTTTGCGGAACCTGCTTATGTTAAGGCTCAATGGGGGTCAATCGCGGCTGCGCCATGGGACGGCGCAAGTGAAGAAATTGGACGGGTAAGGTAACTATGACTCCTATGGAAAAGGCGGGGTGGACGCCGCTGCCGCATTCGGATGAGGATCTGGAGCGGTCGAAGAGCGTGCCGGACACGCCGCAGACGCGTGCCGAGACCTACCGGCTCGCCTGGAACGATCCCGAGTTCATGACCAGGCGCGAACTGCGCGCGGTCAGGCTGCAGCTCGAACTCCTGAAGCCGGAAATGATCCTGGCCGAACGCGGCATCCGCTCGACGGTGATCCTGTTCGGCGGCGCACGCCTGCCGGAACCCGGCGGCGAGGCCTGGGCGGCCAAGAACGAGACGCAGAAGAGGAACCTCGAGGAAAACAGCAAATACTACGAGGAGGCGCGCAAGTTCGCGCGGCTGTGCTCGCAGCAGTCGGCTGCGTCATACTACCGCGAATATGTCGTGGTGACCGGCGGCGGGCCCGGCGTGATGGAAGCCGGCAATCGTGGCGCCGACGACGTCGGCGCGCCATCGATCGGGCTCAACATCGTCTTGCCGCACGAGCAGGCGCCGAACGCCTATGTGACGCCGGAGCTCTGCTTCAACTTCCACTATTTCGCCATTCGCAAGATGCATTTCGTCATGCGCGCCAAGGCGGTCGCGGTGTTTCCCGGCGGCTTCGGCACGATGGACGAGTTCTTCGAGACGCTGACCCTGATCCAGACCGGGCGCATGGAGCGCGTGCCGGTGATCCTGTTTGGCAAATCGTTCTGGAAACGCGCGATCGATCTCGATTTCCTCGCCGAACAGGGCACGATCAGCCCCGGCGACCAGGACATCATCGATTTCGTCGACACCGCCGACGAGGCCTGGGGGATCATCAGCCGCTTCTACAATCTGTGAGAGCACTGACGGTTCGAGGTTCATCGAGATTCAGGTCAGGCCGAGCCGAAAACGGTGGGTTCCGAGAACCGGAGCGGAACGTACGTTCGGGTACGTGAGCACCGGAAGCGCAGGAAGCCGCCGTTTGCAGGCCGGCATCACCTGAATATCCATGAACCTCAGGCGGTGACCTCGACGATCGCGGTCAGGAAGCCGGCGAGGTCGTCGGTGACGAAATCGACATCATCCTCGTTGGCCGGGTCGCGCTCCCATATCTCGGAAAAGGTCGGCTCGAAATTGCGCGGCACGACGAGCACCGTGGTCATGCCCAGTGACTTCGGCACCGCAAGGTTGCGGGCAAGGTCCTCGAACATCACCGCATTGTGGCCGGTGACGGCGTGGAGTTCGGCGAATTTCTCGTAGGTCTGGCGTGCCGGTTTGGGGTTGAGCCCGGCGGCGACGATATCGAAGATGTCGTCGAAATGGTCGAGGATGCCGAGCTGGCGCGCCGTGCGTTCGGCGTGCCTGCGGTCGCCGTTGGTGAAGATGAACTTGCGGCCCGGAAGCTGTCGGATGGCGGTGCCGAGAACGGGATCGGGCACCAGCCACGAATAATCGATGTCATGCACCTTCTCGAGGAAATCGTCGGGGTCGATGCCGTGGCGCGTCATCAGCCCGTTCAACGTCGTGCCATATTCCAGATAGAGCTCCTTCTGCAGCTTGCGTGCCTGCTCGCGCGGCAACGCCAGCAGTTCGCCGACATAGGCGGTCATCTTGACGTCGATCTGCGAGAACAGATTCGAATGATGCGGATAGAGCGTGTTGTCGAGGTCGAACACCCAGTCGGTGACATGAGCGAAGCGGGCGGGGTCAGGCAGCGTGGTCATGCGCTCCTTATGGCATGAAACAGACATTCTGAAAGAGACTTTATCCACAACTTATGCGCGCCGAGAGTCGCGGAAATAGCGTCACCCTTCAAATTTTAAGCATCCGGGAAAGGTACCCTTCAGGGCTTGCTGGCACAGAGGCAGACCTGTGGGAGCACGCGATGAATAGCATAATTTTGAGATCCGCCGCCGTTGCTTTTGCCTCTGTCGCAGCCTCTCTCCTTTTGACGCTGATCATCGTTCCGGCGATGGGATTTCCGGTCAACCGCGCGATCTGGCTGACCACCACGCTCTGTCCGCTGGTCCTCGCCTGGGTCGCCAGCGCAAGCACTTTCTGGCAAAGCGACAGGCTGAAAAGCGCCCATCGCGACCTTGCCCGAGCCCATGCTCAGCTCGCCGCCGCGCATCGTCGCCTAGCGGACAAGGCGAGCCGCGACGACATGACCGGTATGCTCAACCGGGAAAACTTCTTTGCCGCCCTCGATGGTTCCCGCCGCAAGTCCGATCGCGGGGCGCTGCTGATCATCGACGCCGACCACTTCAAGAGGATCAACGACAATTTTGGCCACCTGACCGGCGATGACGCACTGCTCTTGATCGCCAGCGCGATCGAACGCGGTGTGCGCAGCGGCGATGTGCTCGGCCGCATCGGCGGCGAGGAGTTCGGCGCCTTGCTGATCGGCGCCACCGAGCAGGAGGCCAAGCGCGTCGCCGAGCGCATTCGCCGCGAAGTCGAGCTGATCCGCTTCCGGCCCGTCGACGAGCGGACCGTTCCGCTCACGGTCAGCATCGGCGGAACCGTCTGCGGCGAGGACATCAGCGTATCGGACCTGATGCGCGCCGCCGACCGGCGCCTCTACCAGGCCAAGCACCGGGGCCGCAATCTGACGATCCTTGACACGGACATTTCCGAGGCGGCGTGATCAGGCCGCCGATCCACTGGATCCGCCCGTTAAGGAAATCCTAACCCTGTTCACACTCGGTTGCGCCGTTTACCCGGTTTTCGCTGCTTTGCGGGTAGCGTGGCACAATACTGGCTTCTGCCGCGATGCATGTGCCGTTCCGGGACCCGTCGTTCAGGTAACGCCATGCGCCGTCGAAGCCCCCACCCGAGAGACCAGTCATGAGTTTCTTCATCAAGAAAATATCACGCCGCACGATCGTGCAGGCGTTGATCGCACTGCCTGCCCTGTCCCTGTTCCGCACGCTGCCTGACGCCGATGCATCCCATGCTGCCCCAAACCGAGCCGACCCGACACGGGCCGATCCGAACGAGATCGTCGAGATCAATGGCTGGATCCTGAAGCGGAGCGATCTGGTATGATCTTCGACAGCTATGACGCGTTTCGCGCCGCGAATTTCACCGCCAAGGTCTGCATCCTCGGCTCCGGCCCGGCCGGCACCACCATTGCCCGCAAGCTTGGCGCTGCCGGCATTCCGGTCGTGGTGCTGGAGGCCGGCTCGCGTGAATTCAGCGACGAGTCGCAGGATTTCTACCGTGGCACGACGGTCGGTGATTTCTACTTCGATCTCGACGTCACCCGGCTGCGGTTCATGGGCGGCAGTTCGAACCACTGGGCAGGCTGGTGCCGCGTGCTCGACAAACAGGATTTCGAGCCTAAGGCCTGGGCGCCCGACACGGGTTGGCCGATTCGCCGCGCCGACATCGAACCCTATCTGCCGGAAGTGCACGATATCCTCGAACTTCCCGGTTTCCGGCCGGACGTGCCGGTCTCCGACGACATTCGCTGGGTGCAGCTGATCAAGAGCCCGGCGGTGCGCTTCGGCGAGAAATTCGCCGACGAGCTCGACAAGAGCGGGAACATCGCGGTCGTGCTCAACACCTACGCCACTGAACTTGCCGGCGACGGCAAACGCGTGACGGGCGCTAGGCTGTGGTCCAACGGGCAGGACGCCGGCGCCTTCAGCGCGGACTATTTCATCGCCTGCACCGGCGGACTGGAGAATTCGCGCCTGCTTCTGTGGTCGAACCAGCGCTCGAACGGCGGCGTCGTGCCGAATGCGACGGCGCTTGGCCGCTACTGGATGGAGCATCCGACCTTCGAGGGCGGCAATGCCATCCTGGCCGACTATGGCGAGTTCGAGGTCGATGCCGTCAACGAGGTCTTCTTCTCGCCGACGCTTGCCGCCATGGAGCGGCTACAGATCATGAATTTCGGCATCAGGCTGATCGAGACGCCGTATCCGGGCGTCAAGAGCCTGATCGCCGACCTCGCCTGCACGGCGCCAGACATGGCCGAATGGATGTCCGCCAAGCTCAGCCAGAATCTGCGATGCGCGGCCCAGCTCTATGTCGCCTGGGAACAGGCGCCGCTGGCCTCCAACCGGATCGAACTGTCGACGACCGATGTCGACCATGCCGGCGTGCCGCGCATCGAGCTGCACTGGAAGAAATCGGAGCTGGAACACCGCACCCTTCTCGAAGGGCTTAGGCTGTTCGGCACGACGCTGATCGAGAAGAATCTCGGCCGGGTGCGCATTGCCGACTGGATCACCAATGGCGGCGACTACCCGACCAACGACGAGACGGCGGGCCATCATCATATGGGTGGCACGCGGATGGGCACCGACGTCACCACGAGCGTTGTCGACGCCAACTGCAAGGTGCACGGCATGGACAATCTCTATGTCGGCGGCTCCTCGGTGTTCTGCACGTCGGGCGAATGCAATCCGACGACGACGATCACCGCTCTGGCCTGCCGGCTGGGTGACCATCTGAGCAAGGTGGTCACCGTCTGACGGTTCCACGGGAGCCGGCGCCAGTGATGGCGCCGGCTGATGTGCGGCATCGATTTTTTTACGCAATTCCCTGAGGGAAAGCGCTACGCGCCTTTCCCGGAATTGCTCTAGCTCAGAAGCCGTAGACGGCGATGCGCACCAGAACCGCGGCAGCGGCCAGCGCCACGAGCAAAATGCCCAGGCCGATGGGAGATCCCCATCCGTACCATTCCATGGCCAGCTTGGCATATTTGAACTCTTCCTCATGCGAGAGGGGCGTACGCTGTTGAATCAAGCTCATTTTTTCACTCCATGATGGCGGCCGGCTCTTGCCTTGTGGGCGCTGCAACCGCATATTGTTGAGATAGTCTAAATGTTAGACAGATTGATAGTTAGATGGTCGAAATAAATTCGTCAAGCGAGAATCGGACCGAAATGACGACGGCCATCGGCCTTGCCATCATGCAATGGCAGGACGCGACGCAGGCCTATGACGAGGCGGTGGGGCTGAGGCTGGGGCTGAACATGGCCGAACGCCATTGTATCGGCCTGCTCCATGGCGGCCCGCAATCGGCCGGTGCGATCGCCACCGCAACCGGACTGACGCCGGCGGCTGTGACAGCGCTGATCGACCGGCTGGCGGCGCGCGGCCTGCTGACGCGCACCCGTAGTCTCGAGGACAGGCGCAAGGTGGTAATAGAGGCGACCGAGGCCACGCGGGACCTGTCGGCGCGCTATTATGGCGCCATCGCGAAGGAGGGCGAAAAGGTCATCGCGACCTTCAGCGACGCCGAGCTAGCGACCATATCGCGCTTCGTCAACGCCGCCCTCGACCTGCAGCGCGCCCAGCTGGCACGGCTGAAGGCCGAGGCCGGCTGAACGGTCAAACCGTCGCCGGGTCGAGCGCCGGCTGGCCCTTGCGGCGCGCGACGATCGCCTCGAAATCGGCAGTCTGGAAGGCATCGCGCAAGGCGTCGAACGACGGGAGCACGAAATAGGCGCGCTGGAATTTGTCGATCTCGTAGCCGGTGCGCATCACCGTTTCGAGGTCGAACGGCACGTGGTGGGCGTCCTTGCCATCGACGGAGAACTGCAACTCGGTAAACGACGACATCAGGCCGGCCCCAAAGGCCTTCAGCTGCTGGCCGTTCTCCTGCATCAGGCCATATTCGGCCGTGTACCAGTAGAGCCGGGTGATCATCTCGTCGCCGCCCAGCGCAATGATGTCGCCGGCTTTGCGGCCATACATCTGCATGAAATCGGCAAACACCGGCTGCGACAGCACTGGTACGTGGCCGAAGAAATCATGGAACATGTCCGGCTCGACGATGTAGTCGAGCTCCTGCCTGGTCCGCAGCCAGTTGGTGACCGGGAAGCGGCGATTGGCGAGATGGTCGAAGAAAGGTGCGGCGGGAATGAGACCCGGAACGGCGACGATCTCCCAGCCGGTCAGCTTGCGCAGCTTGGCGCTGACGTCCTCGAAATCGGGGATGCGGTCGAGCAGGCCGAGCTTCTCGACGCCGTCGAGATAGGAGTGGTGGGCGAGCTTCCGCGTCAGTTTGGTCTGGCGGTCGCACAGCGTGCGCCAGACCGCCTGCTCCTCGGTGCTGTAATCGTAACCCTGCGCTACGGTGAAATCGGCACGGCAAACCGAATAGTCGCCGCGCAACCCTTGCGCCGCGCAGTCGCGGGCATATTCGGCAACGCTCATCGTCGTCATGGTCTTCTCCCTGCAAGTCATGAATGGCGGACGTGCCGAAAGGATAACCGGATTTGCCGAGGCAAATCGGTTTTGATGATGGCTCGAGCGCGATATTCGGGATAACATTCACTCCAGAAACGCTTTCATGGAGTGAAAATGCCTCAATTCGATGATTTCGAGATCAGGATGCTCGAGGTCCTGCAGGGCGACGGGCGCAAGCCGGTGTCCGAACTGGCGCAAGAGATCGGCCTGTCGACGACCCCATGCGCACGACGTTTCGAGGCGCTGCAGGAGGCCGGCATCATCAAGGGTTTTGCCGCGGTGATCAGCCGCCGCGCGGTCGGCCTGATGGTCGAGGTGTTCATTCAGGTGCGCCTCGTCAGCCACAGCGACGGCTCGCCTGAAAGCTTCATCGCCGCCGTGCAGCGCATGGACGAGGTATCGTCATGCTGGACGATGACCGGCGACCACGATTTCCTGCTGCATGTCATGGTGCCGTCGGTCGACGAGCTCAATGCTTTCGTCATGCACCGGCTGATGCGGCTCGACGGCGTGCGCGATGTCCACACCCAGCTGGTGCTGCAGAACATCAAGGGCCCCGGCCACGTGCCGCTCGGCCACCTCAGGCGGTGATGGTGCCTGCCCTGCCCATCCCTGCGGAAAAGCTGCACGCAAACTGCTGAAACGGGCCAATCGGGCGTCCATATCGCCGGCCAAAATCCGCGGACCAACTGCCCGGAGGTCCGCCATGAAAATCGTCCTGATCAATCCACCGCACACCGCCATCGGCAGCCGCGTGCCGGACGATCACCTGCCGCCGCTCGGCCTGTTGGCGCTCGGCGGCCCGCTGATCGATGCCGGCCATGAGGTGCGCCTCGTCGACGCCGAGTTCGGGCCGATGCCGCTCGACATGGTGGTGCGCAATGCCCTGGACGATGATCCCGATTTCGTCCTGATCGGCCATTCCGGCTCGACCTCGGCGCACCCGACCGCCTTGCTGATAGCCGGCTTGATCAAGCAGCGCGAGCCGGCGACCATCATCATCTATGGCGGCGTGTTTCCGACCTACCACTGGGACGACATTCTGGCTGAAACGGACGTCTTCGACTTCATCGTGCGCGGCGAGGGCGAGGCGACTGTGGTGGCGTTGGTCGAGGCGCTGGAAATGCACCAGCCGCCTGCAAGCGTGGCGGGCATCGCCTTTCGCGACGATCTGCGCCGTCCCTTCGCCACGCAGCCGGCAATGACCATCGCCGATCTCGACGCCTACCGTGTCGGCTGGGAGTTGATCGACCATATCAGCTACAGCTACTGGGGCGGCAAGCGTGCAGTGGTCATGCAGTTTTCGCGCGGCTGCCCGCATCTGTGCAATTATTGCGGCCAGCGCGGCTTCTGGACCCGCTGGCGGCATCGCGATCCGGTGAAATTCGCCAAGGAGATCGCCTGGCTGCACCGCGAGCACGGTGTCGAGCTGATCAACCTTGCCGACGAGAACCCGACCGTATCGAAGAAGGCCTGGCGCGCTTTTCTCGACGCCATGATCACCGAGAACGTACCAGTGCTGATCGTCGGCTCGACCCGCGCCGACGACATCGTGCGCGATGCCGACATCCTGCATCTCTACCGCAAGGCCGGCGTCATCCGCTGGCTGCTCGGCATGGAAAACACCGACGAACAGACGCTTGCATTGATCCGCAAGGGCGGCAGCACCTCATCCGACCGCGAGGCGATAAGGCTGCTGCGCCTCAACGGCATCCTGTCGATGGCGACCTGGGTGGCCGGCTTCGAGGACGAGGGCTTTCGCGACCTGTGGCGCGGCTTTCGCCAGCTCATCGCTTACGATCCCGACCAGATCCAGGCGCTTTATGTCACGCCGCATCGCTGGACACCGTTCTTCAGGATCGCGCGGGATCGCAAGGTGATCCAGAAGGATGCCCGCCTGTGGGATTACAAGCACCAGGTGCTGCAGATGACGCGGCTGAAACCGTGGATGCTGTTTTTCAGCGTCAAGCTGATCGAACTGGCGGTGCAATCGCGGCCGAAGGCGCTGTCGCGCATCCTGTTCCACAAGGACCCCGAGCAGCGGCATTCGATGCGCTGGTACACGCAGATGGGGCGCCGCGTCTGGTTCCGTGAGGTCTGGGGATTTCTGGCCCGCGACGGACGGGTGACGGACGGCCCGACGCTTGCCGAGTTCTGGGGGGCGCCGCAGGACGCCGAGGAGGAATCGATGAGCGTTCGCCGCCCGCCGCGCAAGCTGGCTTTGCCCGGGATCGCGGTCTCACCGAACGCCTGACCGCTCGCCCCTTAAATTAATATACGTCGCGTATGCGTATTGACATACGCAGCGTATGTATCCACATCAGACATACGGTGCGTATGTCGACACGTCCCGGACACTGGAACGCAGCGATCCAGAACCCTGAAGCCTTGCGAACGGCTCCCGCCCTGGCGGCGAAGCCAGTTCGCGACGCCCCGGAGGTCTGGCCTGCCTTGTTTGAAATGGAATGAACTATGACCAAACGCGACGCGATCTTCCCTGCAGGCCGGCAGGCTCTCTACGAGATCAACCGTTACTCGGCGGCGATCCGCTCGGGCGACTTCCTGTTCGTTTCTGGCCAGGTCGGCAGCCGCGAGGACGGGTCGCCCGAGCCGGTCTTCGCAAGCCAAGTCCAGCTGGCTTTCGACAATCTCGCCACCGTGCTGAAGGCGGCCGGCTGCACGTTCGACGACATCGTCGACGTGACCACCTTCCACACCGATCCGGCCACCCAATGGCCAGCGATTGACGCCGTTCGACTGAGCGCGTTCGGCGAACCGCCCTATACGAACTGGACCGCGGTGGGCGTGAACTGGCTGGCGGGCTTCGATTTCGAAATCAAGGTCATCGCGCGTCTTCCGCAGCCCGCCTGATCGACAGGCGGCAGCAGAAGACCAAAGGGCCACGTGCGGCTCAGGGCACGATCAGCGTGCCGGCGCCGTGTTCGGTGAACAGCTCGAGCAGCACCGAATGCGGCGTCTTGCCGTTGAGGATGACGACGCCTTCGACGCCACGCTCGATCGCCTCGATGCAGGTCTCGACCTTGGGGATCATGCCGCCCGAGACCGTGCCGTCCTTGATCAACGCCTTGGCCTCGGCCACGGTCAGTTCGTCGATCAGCTTCTTGTTCTTGTCGAGCACGCCGGGCACGTCGGTGAGGAACAGCAGGCGCGTTGCCTGGCAGGCGCCGGCGATGGCGCCGGCGAAGGTGTCGGCGTTGATGTTGTAGGTGTGGCCGTCGCGGCCGGGTGCCACCGGCGCCAGCACCGGGATCATTTCGGAGCGCGCCAGAAGGTCGAGCAAGGTGCGGTCGACCTCGACCGGCTCGCCGACGAAGCCCAGATCGAGCACGCGTTCGATGTTGGAGTCCGGATCGATCATCGTCTTGCGCGCCTTTTCGGCGAAGACCATGTTGCCGTCCTTGCCGCACAGGCCGATCGCCCATTCGCCCTCGGCGTTGATCAGCGCCACGATCTCCTTGTTGATCGAGCCGGCCAGCACCATCTCGACGATCTCGACCGTCTTCTGGTCGGTGACGCGCAGGCCGCCCTCGAACTTGGATTCGATGCCCATCTTGGCCAGCATGGCGCCGATCTGCGGGCCGCCGCCATGGACGACGATCGGGTTGACGCCCGATTGCTTCAACAGCGCGATGTCGCGCGCGAAAGCCTTGCCGAGCTCGATATCACCCATGGCGTGGCCGCCATATTTCACCACGACCGTCTTGTGCTCGTAGCGCTGCATGTAAGGCAGCGCCCGCGAAAGCAGGGCGGCCTGCATTTCGGCGGTGGCGGTGATTTCCGTCATCGGCGTGGTTCCTGGTTTTTGGTTTTGTGCATGTCGTCGTCCCAAAACTGCTGGGCACTCTTGGGCGACATGCACTTGGTTTATGCATGATGCATCAGGTAAAGACGGCGGCGTCTTAGCGGGAATTGGGGCCAGCCGCAAATGGCTTTGCTGTCATATTCGAGCGCCTCACGACGTCGTCATCATGACGGCACCCTCAGCGGCGCCCTGCGGCCCAACCAACCCGAGATCTTCTCCATCTGCGCGGCAAGCGACAGCAGTGTCTCCTCGTCGCCCGGCCGGCCCACCGCCTGGATGCCGAGCGGCAGGCCGGCATCGGTGACATGGACCGGCAGCGCGATCGACGGCTGGCCGCTGACATTCTGGATCGCCGGCCAATGAGTGAACCCGAGGCTCTTGTCCATCAGCTGGCCGAGCAATGGCTTCAACTTCAGCAAGACGGTGAGATGAAGCTTGTCGAGCAGGTTCTCGATGAGTTCGTCAGCGCCTTTCGGGTCCATGGCGCCGCAGGCGAGCGGCGGGTGGGCGATGATCGGCATCAGCACGGCATCATATTGCGCGGTTTCCGCGATCAGCTGTCGCGAGGTCGCGTGCAGGCGCTGCAAGCCGGCATAGATCTCGCCGGCCGATACCAGTTCACCGAAGCGGGCGAGGATGCGCGTCGCGCGCTCGATGTCGCCCAGAACGGAACGGCCGACACGCAGCGCCTCGGCCCGCATCGTGCCGGCGACGGCAGAGGCCACGCCGGTGGCAAAATCGGCGAAGAATTCGCGCCCGATAAAAGGCAGGTCGATATCCGCGACCGTATGGCCGCCCTCGCGGGCCAGCGCGACCGCCGCGTCGAGCGCGACAAGCGTCTCGGCCGAGACCGGCAGGCCGAGCGGCGACTTGCGGTACACGGCCAGCCTGAGCTTGCCGGGATCGCGCGTGGCAGCCGCGACGAAGCTGCCTTTGGGCGACGGCGCCGCATAGGGCGTCAAAAGGTCGGGACCGTGGGTGAGGTCGAGCAGCAGCGCGCAGTCGCGCACCGAGCGGGTGAGCGCATGGTCGACGACCATGCCGTACCAGCTCTCGCTCACCAGCGGCGTCAGCGGTATGCGGCCGCGCGACGTCTTCAGGCCGACAAGCCCGGTGCAGGCGGCAGGCACCCGGATCGAGCCGCCGCCATCCGAGGCATGCGCCACCGGCACGACGCCGGCAGCGACCAGCGCCGCCGCACCCCCGGATGAACCGCCGCTGGTATGGCCGGTGTTCCAGGGATTGCGGGTGATGCCGAAGGCCTTGGATTCGGTCATCAGCCGAAGCCCGTATTCCGGCGACGTCGAGGTGACGATCGGAATGAGGCCGGCGGCGAGGTAGCGATCGGTCAGCACCGAATTGACATCAGCCCGCCATGCCGGAATACGGCTGCCGCCATGCGTCGCGACGCCCTTGATGGCGATGCCGAGATCCTTGATGGCAAAGGGAATGCCGGCCAGCGGCAGCGAGCGGTCGACGGTCTTCGCCTGGGCCCGCGCGGCATCGTAAAGCGGCTCCGCCGTGGCGTTGATATCGGAACGGGTGGCCTCGGCGCGGGCGATCGCCGCTTCGGTCAGCTCGATTGGTGACAACTCGCCCTTGCGGACCAGGTCGGCAAGGCCGGTTGCATCTTGCGCCCACAATGTATGTTCAACCGACATGCGCGTTTTCCTCACCGTGGGAAGACAAGCTAGCCAGTGGCGATTTCATTGGCAATCGACGGACAGATCCGGGCCGGCAATGCGGCAAGTCTGGCGTGCACAAGGCGATTTCCGTCGTTGCAAATACGTTTCAATCCCCTAACTTGCCTGCATGACGCCGCAGGACATCACCAAGCTGATCGTCCGGACTTCGATGAAGGATCGGGCAGCGTTCGATCTGCTCTACCGGCAGACCAGTGCGAAACTTTTCGGCGTCTGCCTTCGTGTATTGAACGACCGGGGAGATGCCGAAGAAGCCCTGCAGGAAGTCTTCGTCAAGATCTGGACGAAGGCGGACCGTTTTGCTGTCTCAGACTTGAGCCCGATCTCCTGGCTGGTGGCGATCGCGCGCAACCACGCGATCGATCGCGTCAGAGCGCGACGCAAGCCCGCCCTCGATATCGATGCCGCGCTCGACGTGGCCGATCCGACGCCAGGGCCTGAAGCGATGGTGGTGGCGGGCGGTGAATCCGAACGCATCCATCATTGTCTCGACGAGTTGGAAAAGGACCGGGCGGCGGCCGTCCGTGGCGCCTATCTCAAGGGCGAGAGCTATGCCGAACTGGCGGAGCGCCATGGCGTACCGTTGAACACGATGCGTACCTGGCTGCGCCGCAGCCTGTTGAAACTCAGAGAATGTCTGGAAAGATGACGCTGGCGGAAGACAACGGACCGGAACGTGGAGGCGACGACTTGCTCGCCGCCGAATACGTTCTCGGCGTGCTGCCGGCGGAGGAGCGGCAGATCGCGTCCAGGCGCATCGATGCGGAGACCGAGTTCGCCCGTCTTGTCGACAGCTGGGAGGTCTCGTTCTCGCCGCTGGCCGCCGCCTACCCGGAAATCGAGCCGCCGGCTTCGCTCAAGGCTGCGATCGATCGCCGCCTGTTCACGTCCACCGCGGCCGTGACCACGCCCACCGAATCGCGCGGCGGGCTGTGGTCCAGCCTGGCCTTCTGGCGCGGCCTCGCTGCTGCGGCGGTCGCCGCTTTGGCGATCTACATCGCCGTGCCCACCCTCAACCCGCCGGTCGAGCAGCCGCAGGCGCGCCTCGTCGCCTCGCTGGCCGCCGAAGGCAGCGATGTCAAATATCTCGCCGTCTATGACGCCGCGCATCACGAGGTCGGCCTGTCGCATGTCTCCGGCGAGCGTGCCGCCGGCAAGGACTTCGAGCTGTGGATGATCGAGGGCAAGAACCCGCCGGTCTCGATGGGCGTCATCCCGACCGGCGCCACTGCGCATATTGTCGTCTCGCCGGCTGCCCAGCAGAAGCTCGCCCAGGGCGCGGTGCTCGCCGTCAGCCTCGAGCCGGCAGGCGGTTCGCCGACCGGCCAGCCGACCGGACCGGTGGTCGCGGCGGGCGATCTGAAGAGCATCTGACCGGCTTTATCGCTGACATAGAAGACTTTCAGTCTATTTTTCGCATATGATGTCTAACCGCGCCAGTGAGTGGACAAAACGCATTGTGTGAAAATCACCCTGCGGTGCAAATAAAATCAAAAAATCCCGATGTTTCTGAAACTCCCGCATTTGTATCCCGTATCTCCTCGCGTCCCCAAAGATGGGAAGAGAAAAACCCGAGGAGTTTGACATCATGCGTAAATACGCCACCCTTTTGCTTGCCAGCGCGATCGCTGTTTCCGCTCTTGCCACTGCGGCCTATGCCGAAAACCCGATGGTTGGCGGCGCTGCCATGTTTGCCAGCAAGACCATCGTCGACAACGCCGTCAATTCGAAGGACCACACGACCCTGGTCGCCGCCGTCAAGGCGGCCGGCCTTGTCGACACGCTGCAAGGCGCTGGTCCGTTCACGGTGTTCGCGCCGACCAACGACGCCTTTGCCGCGCTGCCGGCCGGCACGGTCGAAATGCTGCTCAAGCCCGAGAACAAGGACAAGCTCACCAAGATCCTGACCTGCCATGTCATCGGCGCCAAGGCGATGGGGGCGGACGTCGCCGCGATGGCCAAAGCCGATGGCGGCACCCACAAGGTCAAGACGGTTGGCGGCTGCGAACTGTCGCTCAAGGCTGACGGCGGCAAGGTCACCGTGACCGACGAGAATGGCAACGTCGCCAATGTGACGATCGCCGATGTCGAGCAGTCCAATGGCGTCATCCACGTCATCGACAAGGTTCTGCTCCCCAAAATGTAAAAAGGGGGGCGAAGATGTAACAAGGGGCCTGCTGCCGACGAAATTGCAGCAAGGGCTCTCCGTCGATTGCATGGTCTCGCTCCCGTGACCCGCAACCGGCCCGCGCACTCCGCGCCGCCCACGTTCAGATGTGGAACGGCGCGGAGTGTTCGTTCGAGGGCCAGCGTCACCGGCTTTTGATTTCCGCGTGGCGGTATAGTTTGGCAAAAGAGACGACAGGAGGAACTGGTCATGAACCGTCGCGACTTTCTTTTGAGCGGTGCCGCCGCCATCGGCGTCGCCGGGGCTGCCGCAACGATGCTGCGCATGGGCAAGCCGCAGCCCGCACAGGCTGCCGAAACCTTCGAGGTCACCAAGACCGATGCCGAGTGGAAAGCCATCCTGTCGCCGGCCGCCTTCGACGTGCTGCGCAAGGAAGGCACGGAATATCCCGGCACCAGCCCGCTGCTCAACGAACACCGCAAGGGCATCTTTGCCTGTGCCGGCTGCGACCTGCCGGTCTATCCGTCCGAGACGAAATTCGATTCCGGCACCGGCTGGCCAAGCTTCTGGCAGGAGATTCCCAAGGCCATCGGCACGACCGTGGACAGGTCGCTCGGCATGACCCGCACCGAGGCACATTGCCGCCGCTGCGGCGGCCATCTCGGCCACGTCTTCGATGACGGCCCGGCGCCGACCGGCCTGCGCCACTGCATCAACGGCGTGGCGCTGACCTTCAAGCCCGCCACGGCCTGACATATCTCTTTTTGACGCAATTCCGGTGCTCCAATCCGAATACGAAAAAACTCCGGGCTTGCGGCCCGGAGTTTTTTTGCGCGGTCAGAGCTTTTCGGGCGTGGACTGGAGGAGCTTCCCGAAACTGCTGTCCACGTTTGGTATCAGTGGCCGCCACCGCCGCCGCCGGCCGCGGCCGGCTTGCGGATCAGCATGGTGAACAGCCCGAGCGTCGCAAACAGCACCGTCAGCAGGAAGAACACGTCCATGAAGGACAGCAGTGCGGCCTGCTGCTGCACCATGCCCGACAGCTTGGAGATCGCCGCGCTGGTCGCGTCGAGGCCGGCGGTCTGCTCGAAATTGAGCGTCATGTTCTGCAGCTTTTGCTGCGCGGCGGCACTGCCCCACTGCACGTGCTCGGAGAGCCTTGCGTAGTGGAACGCGTTGCGGTCGATCAGCACGGTGTTGATGACGGCCAGGCCGACGGCGCCGCCAAGGTTGCGGGTGAGGTTGAACAGGCCGGACGCATTCTTCAACCGGTCTGGCGGCAAGGTGCCGAGTGCCAGGTTGTTGATCGGCACCATGCACAGCATCATCGAACAGCCGCGCAGGATCTGGGGAATGAGCAGCTCATAAAAATCCCAGTCGGCGGTCAGATGCGTCATCCACCAGGTTCCGGTGGCGAAGCCGAAGAAACCGACCATCATCATCAGGCGCGGGTCCATCTTGCTCGACAGGATGCCCGAGACCGGCGCGGTGAGGAACATCGCCAGGCCGCTGACGAACAGCGCTTCGCCGATCATCATCGAATCGTAGCCGCGGATGCGCCCGAGGAACACCGGATAAAGATAGGTCAGGCCATAGAGGCCGATGCCGATGACGAAGGAGAACAGTGAGCCGAAGGCAAAGTTGACGTTGGTGAACGCCTTCAGGTCGACGATCGGCTCCTCGGCGGTGAACACACGCCAGAAGAACAGCACGGCGCCCACGGTCATGACGATGGCGCAGATGAATACGCCCTGGTCCTGCAGCCAGTCGTTGTTCGGGCCTTCCTCGAGCACATACTCCATGCAGCCCAGGAAGGCGGCCATGCCGGCGAGGCCCCACCAGTCGAACTTGCTGAACAGCTTGAGATTGGGCTTGTCGAAGTCGATCAGCGTCCAGGCCGCCGTCGTCACCAGGATGCCGGGCACGACATTGATGAGGAACAGCCAATGCCAGGACATGGCATGGCTGATATAGCCGCCAACGGTCGGGCCGATGGTCGGCGCCAGCGTCGCCACAAGGCCGATCATCGGCGAGACCACGGCGCGGCGCGACGGCGGGAAAATGGTGAAGGCAGCGGCAAAGACGCTCGGGATCATGCCACCGCCGATGAAGCCCTGGACGGCGCGGTAGACGATCATCTGGTCGATGTTGGTGGCGGTCGCGGCCAGCGCGCTGGCCGCGGTGAAGCCGGCCGCCGAGATCGTGAACAGCACGCGCGTCGACAGCATCCGGCTGAGGAAACCCGACAGCGGGATCATCACCACCTCGGCGATCAGATAGGCGGTCTGCACCCACGGGATCTCGTCGGAACTGGCGCTCAGGCCAGCCTGAATCTCGGCCAGCGAGGCCGAGACGATCTGGATGTCCAGGATGGCCATGAACATGCCGAACACCATCGCCAGGAAGGCGATGACCCGCCGCGTCGAGATGGTGTCAGGTACGGCCGGCATCGCCGGCGGCGCTCCTGCTGTCAGGGTTGCGGTGGCCATGGCATTGCTCCCCGGCGGCCGCTCAGTTCGAGGCCGTAGGCGCGGTACGGCTGTCGACGGCGACGACGACACTCAAGCCGGCGCGCAGCCTGCCGCTCTTCAGCACGTCGGCCGGCACATCGATGCGGACCGGGACGCGCTGCACGACCTTGGTGAAATTGCCGGTGGCGTTTTCGGGCGGCAGCAGCGAGAACACCGCACCCGAAGCCGGCGCCAGCGACGAGACGGTTCCCTCGAAATCCTGGCCGTCGGTCGCATCGACCGAGATCTTGACCTTCTCGCCGGGAACCAGCCGGGCAAGCTGCGTCTCCTTGAAGTTGGCGACGATGTAGAGCTTGTCCATCGGCACGATGACGGCGAGCTTCTGGCCGGGGCTGACGAGATCGCCCTGCTCCACCGAGCGGTTGCCGACGACACCGTCATAAGGCGCCTTGAGCACGGTGAAGGAAAGATCGCGCGCGGCCTTGTCGCGGCTGAGCTGCAAGGAAGCAAGCGTGCTTGCCGATTCGGCGCGCTGCGCCTGCAGCACGCCGATATTGGCCTGTGCCGCGGCGATCTGCGCGTCGGCGCCGACAAGGGCGGCGTTGGCCTGCTGGACCGCCGTCTGGGCATCGTCCAGCTGTGCCTGCGTGCCGACATGCGTCTTGAGCAGTTGCGAGGCGCGTACCTCTACCTTCGCCGCATTGTCGGCGGCGGCTTGGTCAGCGACCTTCTGTGCCTGCGCCTGCTGCAGCGAGGCGCGCGCCGCTTCGGTCTGGGCGTCGATACGGTCGAGCGTCTTGCTCAAGGTGGCGATCTGCGCCTCGGCCTGGGCAACGGCTATTCTGTAGTCGCCGTCATCGACGACGAGCAGCGGGTCGCCAGCCTTGACCGACTGGTTCTCGCTCACCTTGACCTGATCGACATAGCCGGAAATCTTGGGCGAGATGAACGCCATGTCGGCCTGGACATAGGCGTCGTCCGTCGAGATCATGAAGCGACCCGTGGTCCAGTAGTTGTAACCGTACCAGGAGGCTGCGCTCAGCAAGGCAACGCCGATGATCGGCAGCAGAAACGAACGCACCGAACGCTTCTTCTTGGCTGGTGCTTCCACCGGCGCGCTGATGGCGGGCTGGAAAGGCACTTCGGGTGCTTCCGTCGCCGGAGCGACCTTGGCATTGGGGAAAGGACGGACTTCGGCTGTGGCTGGCGCGTTCGAGGACATGACATCTCTCTAAAATAAAGCTATAATACTGAACCGTTCGGTTCGATCAGGCCGTTGACATAGCGCGGAAACAGGACCATATCAAGTGCAATCGAACCGATTGGTTCGAATTATTTTCGAGGTGTGACTTTTATGGTTGAGACTCAGCCTAGCGTCGAAACCGACTCGTGCGGTGACCTGCTGGACCATGTGCGCCGTGGCCGCCCGGCGGCAGGCCAGGATCCAGTCAAGCGTAGCCAGATCATCGAGGGCGCCCGTCGCGTGTTCATCGACAAGGGTTTTGAGGCTGCGTCGATGAACGACATCACGCGCGAGGCCGGCGTCTCCAAAGGCACCATCTATGTCTACTTCGCCAACAAGGAAGAGCTGTTCGAAGCGCTGATCGAGGAAGAGCGCGGCACGATCTTCAAGAACATGTATGACGTGCTTGATAACGCCGACGACCTGCGCGAGACGCTGGTGAAGTTCGGCAAGGTGCTTGCCCTCAAGATCACGTCGGCCAAGGTCATCCAGGCGCAGCGCACGGTGATCGGCGCATCCGACCGGATACCCGAGCTTGGCGCGCGTTTTTACGAACGCGGTCCCAAACGCGGCCATGACAAGGTCGCGGCCTTTCTCGATGCCGCCATCGAGCGCGGCTTGCTGCGGATCGACGATGTCGATCTTGCCGCCTACCAGTTCACCGAACTGTGCCTGGCCGGTCTATTCCGCCAGTGCATCTTCGCCTACCGCACCAAAGCCCCGGGCCAGGATGAGATCGACCACATCGTCAGGTCCGGCGTCGGCATGTTCCTGAAGACCTACGGCACCGAAAGCCTTGCCGCGGAAGAAAGCCACCAGACGATTGCAATCGAGGCTAAGCCCTAGCCACCATTCGCGGCAAGCACGATGGCGGCCTGCAACTCCTCCAGGCCCTCGGCCTTTTCCGACGACGTCGCCAGGACGAACGGAAATGCCGCCGGCCGCTTCTTGATCTTTGCCAGCGTCTCCTCGATCAGCCGCGGCACGCCGGCAGCCTTGATCTTGTCGGTCTTGGTCAGCACGATCTGGTAGGACACCGCCGCCTTGTCGAGCAGCGACAGCACTTCGTCGTCCTTGGCCTTGATGCCGTGGCGGGCGTCGATCAGCACATAGACCCGCTTCAGCGTGACGCGGCCCTTGAGATAGTCGAAGACCAGCTTGGTCCACTCGTCGACCTTCTCCTTCGGCGCGGTGGCGTAGCCGTAGCCCGGCATGTCGACTAGCGCCAAGGGCGGCAGGTCGGCGCCCTCGCCGGAAAATCCATCCGGCACGAAATAGTTGAGCTCCTGCGTGCGCCCTGGCGTGTTGGAGGTGCGCGCCAGCCCCTTCTGATTGACCAGCGCGTTGATCAGCGACGACTTGCCGACATTCGAGCGGCCGGCAAAGGCGATTTCCGGCGGCCCTTCCGGCGGCAGGAACTTCATCGCCGGCACGCCGCGGATGAAGATCCACCCGCGCGTAAACAGTTCGGTGCCGATCACGGTGTTGTTCAGAGCGTTCAAGCTGCTGCCTCCAGAAGAGAAATATCGGCACCCCGGATAGCATCGAGGTTGCGGCTGATCTTGTCCACCGGCCAGTCCCACCACGCCACCGCCAGCAGCCGCCTGATCGTCCGGTCGTCGAAACGCGTCTTCACCAATTTGGCCGGGTTGCCGGCGACAATCGCATAGGGCGGCACGTCATGCGTCACCACCGATTTCGCGGCAATGATGGCGCCATGGCCGATCGTCACGCCGGGCAGGATCACAGCCTCCATGCCGATCCAGACATCGTTGCCGAGCACGGTGTCGCCGCGCACTTCCTTCGACCATGTCGCCGGGTCAAAACCCTTTTCCCAGCCATGGCCGAAAATATTGAACGGATAGGTGGAAAAGCCTGACATGGCGTGATTGGCGCCGTTCATGATGAAGCGCGCGCCCTCGGCGATGGCGCAGAACCTGCCGATGATGAGCTTGTCGCCAATGAACGGATAATGATGCAGCACGCATTTCTCGGCGAATTTGTCCGGCCCGTCCGGATCGTCGTAATAGGTGTAGTCGCCGATCTCGATGTTCGGCGCGCTCACCAATCCCTTGAGGAAGCCGACGCGGGTGTGCATCGGGATAGGGTGCTTGATGTCGGGGTTGGGTCCGTCCATGTCGATGTCCGTCGGATGATTGGCCACCAGGCAACAGGCGAAGTTCGCATGCGCCGGTTCAAAATAGCGTGATCCGCCCTATAGCACCAATCGGCTGAGGAGCGAGTCTTGCGTGGTGGCGTTGCTCATTTGTTGCCGCGGCAGATCACGATCGGATCGGACAGCGCACTGTCGAAACCGCTGCCCTGGTAGACGGTGACGTTCGAAGCTCCGGGCGGCAACATGAAGGTGCCTTCGACGATTTTCTGATCGCCGGCTGACGTGTGCAGAGCCCAGCTAAACGTGCAAAACTGAGGCGGCGCCTGGGGTTCGACGTGGCTGCAGTTCAATTGCGCCCCACCCAGCATGGCGGCGCCGCCACAACTGACCGCCTCCTTTGCGAACGCAATGCCGGGCCATCCCGCTAGGGCTGCCACGGTCACGATCTTTAGCCAATTCATCATCATATCCTCGTCCGGCAACGGCCTGTTGCTCGACCCTTCTGGGGCGCCGCAAGCGCGTGCGACATTTTTTCCGGACTTAGTGCGTCTTGTGCGCCGCGTCCAGCAGGATTATGTGCATGATGATAATAAGCATGCTCACTAAAAGTCACGTTCAGAAAACCAGCCCCTCCCATGCCATCGTCACCCAACATCAGCTTCGTGCTGCACGATGTCGCGCGTCTGCTTCGAAAGCGGTTCGAACAGCGGTCGCGGGCGTCGGGGTTGACCCGCGCCCAGTGGCAGGTGCTGGCCTATCTGTCCCGCCATGAAGGCATCCACCAGAACAAACTGGCCGACCTGATCGAGATCATGCCGATCACGCTCGCCCGGCTGCTCGACAAGATGGAGGCGCGCGGCTTCATCGAACGCCGGCCCAATCCGGCTGATCGGCGGGCATGGCTGCTTTACCTGACGCCGCAAGCCCATCCGCTGCTCGAAATCATGCGCAGCAACGGTCAGAAAACGCGCGACGAGGCCTTCGTCGGCCTATCGGCGGATGCCCAGCTGCATCTGCTGCGAACCCTATGCCTGATCAAATCCAATCTGCTCGAGGCTTGCGCTCAGCCAGCCGTCGACCGGGAGAACGACCATGACTGAATCGACCTCACCCAAAAAGCCCGGCAAGGACGAACCATCGGATCGCAAGAGCGACCAGATCATCCGGCTGGATAGCGAACGCGAGCAGAGGCGTGCCAGCGCAGTCATCGCCGATGGCGAGCTGGAAGCGCCGGTTGCGCTGGAGCCGGTGGCACTTGAAGCCCCCGCCAAAGAGCCGCAGCCGCAAGCCATGGTGGCGGTTGCGCCTGCGGCGCCGGTCAAGCCCAGGCGCAGCCTGACACGGCCGATCCTTTTCGCCCTGCTTCCCGTCGCGCTGGCTGTCGGCGGCTATTACTACGTTGTCGGCGGCCAGGTCATGACATCGGACAATGCCTACATCCAGGCGCAGTCGCTCGGCGTTTCCACCGACGTCTCCGGCACCGTCTCCGAGATCGACGTGCACGAGAACGAGGCGGTGAAGAAGGGCGACGTGCTTTTCCGCCTGAGGCCGGCCTCCTTCGAAACCGCTCTTGCCGCGGCCCAGGCCCAGCTGGGAACGGTGCGCAACCAGGTGCTGACCTTGCAGGCAAGTTACCAGCAGTCGCTGGCGCAGATCGAGCAGGCGCAGGCCGACATTCCCTATTATGAGGCCGCCTTCAAGCGTCAGCAGGATCTTCTCAAGACGTCTACCTCTTCGCAGGCCACTTTCGACAGCGCCCAGCACGACCTCGATGCCGCCCGCCAGAAAGTGTCCGTCGCCAAGGCGCAGGCACAGGCGATGCTTGCCCAGCTGGGTGGCGACGCCAGCCAGCCGGTCGAGAAGAACCCCTTCTACCTGCAGGCCCAGTCGGCGGTGGACGACGCCCAGCGCAACCTCGGCGATGCGATCGTCAAGGCGCCGTTCGACGGCATCGTCACCAATGTGGAGGCGCTCCAGGTCGGCAAGTACCTGCCGGCGTCGCAACCGGCGTTCAGCCTGGTTTCGGCGACGGACCTGTGGATCGCGGCGGAGCCGAAGGAAACCGAACTGACCTATGTGCGGCCGGGGCAGACGGCGACGATCAGCGTCGACAGCTATCCGGGCAGTGTCTGGCACGGCACGGTCGCCTCTATCAGCCCCGCCTCGTCGTCGAGCTTCTCGCTGCTTCCGGCGCAGAACACCACCGGCAACTGGGTCAAGGTCGTGCAGCGCATCCCGATGCGCGTGACGATTGACGATCTCCAGGGCAAACCGCCGCTGCGCGGCGGGATGAGCGCCGTCGTCGGCATCGATACCGGCCATGCGCGCGGCCTGCCGGACTTCGTCACGGATCTCATCAACCGGTTCGAGCAGAAGTCATGACCAGCGCGTCCGCGACAGGGGGCACATCGGTGGTCGCCAATCGCGGCGCCATCACCGCCTGCGTGATTCTGGCCGTGATCATGCAGGCGCTGGACACGACCATCGCCAATGTGGCGCTTCCCTACATCCAGGGCAGCGTTTCGGCGAGCGCCGACCAGATCAACTGGGTGCTGACGTCCTATATCGTCGCCGCGGCCGTGATGACGCCGCCTTCGGGCTACCTTGCCAATCGTTTCGGCCGCAAGCGCATCCTGCTGACCTCGATCACCGGCTTCGTCGTCGCATCGGTGCTTTGCGGCTTCGCGCAGTCGCTGCCGCAGATCGTCGGCTTCCGCCTGCTGCAGGGCCTGTTCGGCGCGGCCCTGGTGCCGCTGTCGCAGAGCATTCTGCTCGACATCTACAGCGTCGAAGAGCGCGGCTCGGCCATGGCGCTGTTCGGCGTTTCGGTGATGGTCGGACCGGTGCTCGGGCCGGTGATCGGCGGCTGGCTAACCGAAAATGTCAGCTGGCGCTGGGTGTTCTACATCAACGTGCCGATCGGCGCCCTGGCCTTCGCGGGCGTGTCGATGTTCGTCCTGGAAACCAAGACCGACCTCAAAGCAAGGCTGGACTGGCTGGGCTTCGGCATGCTCAGCCTCACCATCGCTTCGCTGCAGATGTTTCTCGATCGCGGCGAGCAGCTCAACTGGTTCTCGTCATCCGAGATCATCGTCGAGGCGCTGATCTGCGCGTCGGCCTTCTACATCTTCCTCGTCCACACCTTCACCGCCCGCAACTCGTTCGTGAACCCACGGCTCTTCCTCGACCGGAATTTCGCCGTCGGCATGGTCTTCATCTTCATCGTCGGCATCACCTACCTCGCCTCGCTGGCCTTGATGACACCCTATCTGCAGACACTGATGGGCTATCCGGTGGTGACGGCCGGCATCGTCATGGGGCCGCGCGGCCTCGGCACCATGGCGTGCATGTTCCTGGTCGGCAGGCTGGTCGGCAAGGTGGATACACGCTGGCTTCTCCTGACCGGCCTGCTGATCACCGCCTGGGCGATGTACGACATGACCGGCTGGACGCCCGATGTCTCGCAATGGACGATCATCAGCACCGGCTTCATCCAGGGTGCGGGGCTCGGCTTCCTGTTCGTTCCGCTGACCACCATCACCTTCGCCACGCTGGCGCCGGAGCGGCGCGCGGAAGGCACCGGACTGTACAATCTGTCGCGTAACATCGGCTCCAGTGTCGGCATATCGGTAGTCACCGCGCTTTTGACCCAGAATGTCCAGGTCAACCACGCCAACATCGCCACCTATGTGACGCCCTACAACCAGGCGTTCAGCAACCAGGCGATCTTCCAGGCGATGAACCCTTACAGCGCCGCCGGCCGTGCCGCGCTCGACGGCGTGGTAACGCTGCAGGCGACGATCATCAGCTACATGAACGACTTCAAGCTGATGATGATCCTTTCGCTTGCCGCCGTTCCGCTGGTTCTTTTGCTGCGCAAGCCGGCGACGCGGGCCAAGGTCGACCACAGCGCCGTCGTGGAGTGACGACGCGAGGGGCTACCCTTTGGATATGCCGATGCAAAAAGAAACCGGGGCCCTGTGGGGGACTACAGGACCCCGGCCGATGCCGATACGGCTTCCCAAGAAACATGGCACCTCGTCATGAGGTGGGGATGGCTGGCCCGAGAAAGCCCAACGGACCTGCCTTGATCCCCTGCGCCGGAAGCCGTTACTTCGGCAGCAGCACCTTGTTGACGACATGGATGACGCCGTTCGACTGGTTGACGTCGGCGATCGTCACCTTGGCCTCACCGCCGGACTCATCCATGATGTAGAGCTTGCCCTTCTTGACCTCGGCGGTCAGCGTATCGCCGGAGACGGTCTTCATCTCATACTTGCCCCCCATTGCCTTGGCCTTGGCCATCATGTCCTTGCCGGAGATCTTGCCGGCCACGACATGCGCGGTCAGCACCTTGGTGAGCTGGTCCTTGTTCTCGGGCTTGAGCAGCGTGTCGACGGTGCCTTTCGGCAGCGCGGCAAACGCTTCGTTGGTCGGCGCAAAGACGGTGAACGGCCCGGCACCCTGCAGGGTGTCGACCAGGCCGGCGGCCTTGACGGCGGCGACCAGCGTCGTGTGGTCCTTCGAGTTGACGGCGTTCTCGACGATGGTCTTGGTGGTGTACATCGGCGCGCCACCAACATTGGGGTTCTTGGCATAGGCTGGAGCGACGATCGTCGCGCCGGCGACGAGTGCGGAAAGGGCAATGGTCCTGAATGACGGCAAGCGCATGTGGTCTTCCTCCGGGTGAGGGCTGATCGGGATTGATAGCCTTTGGAAATGCACACGCAGTCACGCCCCGCGACCGCTTTCAGTTTCGCCGATCACGGGAACGTGACCCCGCCTGTGGCCAATAAAAAAGCCCCGGACCAGCCGGGGCTTTGATGGAAGGAGAGGCCTGCTATTCCGCTGGCGATGGTTTCTTTCGGAACAATGCCACGAGATTGTCCCACAACTCGATCTTGGCGCCCTGGCGCTTCATGATCACGCCCTGCTGCAGGATCGACAGCGTGTTGTTCCAGGCCCAGTAGATGACGAGACCGGCCGGGAAACCCGCCATCATGAAGGTGAAGATGACCGGCATCCAGGTGAAGATCGCGGCTTGCGTCGGGTCCGGCGGCGTCGGGTTCATGCGCATCTGCAGGAACATGGTGACGCCCATGATCAGCGGCCAGACGCCGATCATCAGCATGTGCGGCAAAGTGACCGGCACGAGGCCGAACAGATTGAAGATCGAGGTCGGATCGGGTGCCGCCAGATCCTGGATCCAGCCGAAGAATGGCGCGTGGCGCATCTCGATGGTGATGTAGAGCACCTTGTAGAGCGAGAAGAAGACCGGGATCTGCAGCGCCACCGGCCAGCAGCCGGCCAGCGGGTTGATCTTCTCGGTCTTGTACAGCTCCATCATCGCCTGCTGCTGCTTCATCTTGTCGTCCGCGTATTTCTCGCGGATCTCGAGCATCTTGGGCTGTACCTTCTTCATGTTCGCCATCGACGCGTAGGACTTGTTGGCGAGCGGGAAGAAGATGGCCTTGACGATGACGGTGGTGGCGAGGATCGCCAGGCCGAAATTGCCGAAGAATTTGTAGAGCGTGTCGATCAGCCAGAACATCGGCTTGGTGATGAAATAGAAATACCCCCAGTCGATCACCAAATTGAACTGGCGAATGTGACGGTCGGTCTCATAGGCGTTGATCTTGGCGACTTCCTTGGCGCCGGCGAAGATCTCTGTCTCGACTGTCGCGGACTGGCCGGCATCGACATTGATTGCATCGGTGAGGAAGTCGGACTGGTAGCGGTGACGACCATCGTCGAAAAAGGCATAGCGCGGCTGGAACGGTTGCTTCTCGGTCGGCACCAGCGTGACGGCCCAGTATTTGTCGGTGATGCCGAGCCAGCCATCGGTCGACTTGCCCGGAGTGACCTGCTTTTCGGATTCGATCTTGGCGTATTTGTATTCGGCCAAGCCCTCGGTGCCGGTAACGCCGATCAAACCTTCATGCAGCACGTAGGTACTGGCGACGGCCGGCTTGTCATAGCGCGTGACGCGGCCATAGTTGAACAGCGAAACGGCGCTGCTGCCGGAATTCTGCACCGTGTCCGAAACCGTGAACATATAGTCGTTATCGACGGAGAACGTGCGCTTGAACGTCAGGCCCTTGTCATTGGTGTAGGTGAGCGTGACCGGCGTCGACGGGCTCAGCGTCGGATTGCCGTCCACACTCCACACCGTGTCCGAACCCGGCACCGCACCGGTCTTGTCGTTGCCGACGAAACCGATCTCGGCAAAATATCCCGTCGCCAGCGCTTGCGGGTTGAGCAGCTCGATCTCGGGTGAATTCTTGTCGACGGTTTCGGTGTAATGCTTGAGCTTGAGGTCGTCGAGCCGCGCGCCGGTCAGGTTGATCGAGCCCTCGAGGCTCGGCGTATCGATCTTGACGCGCTTGCTTGCCGCCAGCGCCTGGTTGCGGTCGACCGCCGCAATCGCGTTGCCGCCGGGTGCGTTCGGAATGGCGCCAGGTGCGACGGGCGTTGCGGTACCGGCGCCTGGATTGGCGGCGTCGGCGGCCTTCTTCTGCTCTTCGACGCGCTGCTGTTCGACGCGGGCCGCCTCGCGCTGGGCTTCGCTGCGCGGCAAGACATAGAAATATTGCCATACCGCCAGGATCAGCACCGACAGCGCGATGGTGATGAAGAAGTTCCGGTTGTTTTCCATCGAAAGCCCTTGGCCTATCGTGTTCCGCGCAATCGGCGGGAAAGTTCGGCCTTCAACTGGCCGAACGGAATGGTCAGCACATCTTCGCGCCCGACGATGACATAGTCATTGCCAGGCGCCATGTCACTTGCGGCATGTGTACGGACCGCTTCTCGCAGCCGTCGCCGGACGCGATTGCGGACAACCGCATTGCCGACCTTCTTGGTGACGGTATAGCCGACGCGCGGCGACAGGCCGTCGCCACGGTCGAGAACTTCAACGAGAAAAAGCCGCCCGCGTCGCTTTTCACCACGACGGACGGCCAGGAATTCGGCGCGCTTCAGAAGCCGCTTGGGATTTGGTCCCACTGGCTTGCCGGATGCGGGCAACGATCTCGTCTTCCGTTCAGGCGCTGAGCCGCTTGCGACCGCGGTTGCGGCGAGCTGCGACGACGCCGCGACCACCCTTGGTGGCCATGCGGGCACGAAAGCCGTGCCGACGTTTGCGGACGAGTTTAGACGGTTGGTAGGTACGCTTCATTTGTTTTAATACCGCGGGGTGCGGCCCTTCTTGATTCTGTCACTGTGTAACAGGAGCTTTGCCGGGCCGGTTTTGGCGCGATCGAAACCGCGCCGGGACGAATGGCCCGAGCGTGAGCGGGCTTATAGAAAGAAGGGTTTTGGAAGTCAATCCGGAGTCGCCAGGCCGAAGCCGGTCGTCGTCCAGGCCGGTTTTTGTTTCCGGCCAAGGATGAAATTGGTAAAAAAGCCGTAATCGCCTAATCTGCGTTGATCAAGTGATCGTGAAGACATAGCCGCATGAGCGAAACCATACAGGCGGAGGAACGGATCGACACGGCGGCGCCAACCGCCGGGCGCACCGTGCCGCTGTCGCGCGGCCTGTCGACCAAGCTGCTGCTGCTCACCATCGTTTTCGTGCTTCTGGCCGAAGTGCTGATCTTCCTGCCGTGGATCGCCAGCTACCGGCTGAACTGGCTGAAGGAGCGGCTGAGCACGGCTGCGGCGGTGTCGATCGTGCTGGTGCAAGGTGAATCCACCTCGCTGTCGCGTGCGGCCCAAAACGACGTGCTGATGGCGATCGGCGCCAAGGCGATCGCGGTGCGTGACGGCGGCGTGTCGCGGCTGCTGGTGGTGGCCGAGATGCCGCCGCAGGTCGACGAACACATCGATATCGCCTCGATCGGCATGATCAAGGGCATGACCGGCGCGCTCGACACGCTGTTTTTCGGCGGCCACAGGATGCTGCGCGTCTTCGGCCCGGTCGGCGACAGCGACAAGGAGTTCGAGCTGATCATGCCGGACAACAGTCTGCGCAACGCCATGCTGCGATATTCGCGCAACGTCGCCTTCGTCTCGCTGCTGATCTCGCTGTTCACCGCAATGCTGGTCTATGCCGCGATCGACCTGATCATGATCGGGCCGATTCGGACGATGACGCGTTCGATGCTGTCCTTCTCCGAGGCGCCGGACGATCCCGGACGCATCATCCATCCCGCCGCCCGCGCCGACGAGATCGGCGTCGCCGAGCGCGAACTGTCGCAGATGCAGGAGCGGCTGCAAAAGATGCTCTCCGAGCAGAAGCACCTTGCCGACCTCGGCCTGGCCGTGTCGAAGATCAACCATGACATGCGCAACATCCTGGCCTCGGCGCAGCTGATGTCGGACCGCCTGCGCCAGGTCAAGGACCCGACCGTGCAGGCCTTCGCGCCGAAACTGCTGCGCGCGCTCGACCGCGCCGTCTCCTACTCCGAAGGCGTGCTTCACTACGGCCGCACCCAGGAGCCGCCGCCTTCGCGCCGCAGGCTCAGGCTGCGCCAGCTGGTCGAGGATGTGCACGGCCTGCTCGACATCGAGCAGGGCATCGAGTTCGTCAATGCGATCGAGCCGGCCTTCGAGGTGGATGCCGATTCCGAGCAGTTGTTCCGCGTGCTAACCAATCTGTGCCGCAATTCCGTGCAGGCCATGGCCGCAGACAATGAAAGCGCGCTGGTCCGGCGCCTGGCGGTATCGGCCGTGCGCCTGGGCAGCGTCAGCCGCATCGTCGTCACCGACACCGGCCCCGGCTTACCACCCAAGGCGCGGGAAAACCTGTTCGCGGCCTTTCGCGGCTCGGCCCGCAGCGGCGGCACCGGCCTTGGCCTGGCGATCGCGCACGAACTGATCCGGGCGCATGGCGGCACGGTGGAGCTGGTGGAAAGCATTGGCGGGCGCACCACATTCGCTGTCACCATCCCCGACCAGCCGGTCCGGCTCGACCAGGCCCGCAGCGGCCTGCGCCGCCCGGCGTGATGGTTCGGGCGTTGTTTTGCCCGATGCTCTTCCCTGCAAGCCCGGTGCCCATTTTCTCTGGGGTCGGTGTTCTTCCTTCCAAGGATCGCGTTTGGGCTCGACTTCGGGCCCTTTTGAACATGGCGGAATCCTGACCGCCGTCGCCGGATGACATACTTGCGACAAAACTTTTGCCGGATCGGCTTGCTTTTCGGAAATTCAGTCGCTAGGGAACACGTCTCGTCGCGGCCGGTCGTTCACGATCGGCTAGCGGGGTCATGGAAAGCATGGCCTGTTGCGCGCCCGTAGCTCAGCTGGATAGAGCACCAGACTACGAATCTGGGGGTCAGGAGTTCGAATCTCTTCGGGCGCGCCATTACACCACCACCCCAGGGCAACACTGGACACTCGGGGTCCGCGATCGACCCTCAGCGGCCATTCACCTTCGTGGCTTGGCCCTCGCGAGAGGAGGAAGCCGCCTGCCGGATGATCGCTCAGAGTCCGCACACTGAATCGGGACGTCAGAGGCAGGTGTCTGCTAAACGACTCTGGATATCCTCGACCAACAGGGCTGCTTCTTGCGCGATTGCCAATATTGTGCCCGACCGTCGCGAGATCGCGAAAGGCAGGCCGGCAAAATACACGCCAGGGGCGCCCGCGAACACGCCCTCGTGCAATGGTTGCCCTTGCGCATCGAGCACATTGGGAACGCGCACCCACCCGAAATCCCCTCTGAACCCGGTGCACCAGATCACCGTTGTGATCCCCCGCGCGGCGAGGTCAATTGATCGGACTGGTGGATTCGGCAGAAGCGCGCCAATCACCTCCGCCGGGTCCGGCTCAGCCCTCGGGGCATCGATCCCACTGCGCGCGATGTACTCGTCGATATGGCTTCGAATTCTAGCGGACCCCTCGTCTGCATGGCGAAGATGCTCCTCTGCATCGTCGCTGAACGAGAGGCGGCCGTTGTCGACGCCTGTGAGGCGACCCAGCAAGACAACGCCTTGCGCACTGAGGGACTGCAGGCTGATCGTATGGAGCGCACCTGTCAGGGGCCTTCCAGGGATGGGGCCCTGCTGAAGTATTTCGCTGCGCGTCACATCTATCAGTCCGCTAAGAACCATCCAGACGCTGATGTGACTGCCTCGGTACATTCTGGGCAGTCGGCCGACCCGGCTCGTTGCAAGAAAGACAGTTCGCCCCGCCTGGACCAAGTCCTCGGCTATTTGGCCGCCCGACTGGGCGCTACCGACCACCAACACGGCTCCGCTGTCGAGACGAGATGCGTTGCGGTAGGCCGATGCATCAATCTGTTGGACTTCGGGCGGCAGCAACGCAGAAAAAGGCGGGCGCGCCGGGCAATTCTGGTTACTGCTTGCGATCACCACAGTCCTCGCCCACAAGGGGCCGTGCGGAAGGGCCAGCCGATACAGGCCGCCGCTCGCAACAAGTTCCGTCACCGGCGTGCCGGTTTCCACCGGGAGGCCATACCGGACTGCATAGTCCTCCAACAGCGTAACAAACTCACCGCTTGTCATTGCACCGTCGGGATCGGGCCCAACATAGGTATCCCCTGGCATGACCGTTTGGCTGTTAGGTGTGTTTACCCGAAAGGAGTCCCAGCGCTGGGTCCGCCAGGTCTCACCGATGCGACCTCGCTCCAACACTCGATGACGCAAGCCGCGCTGCGTCAGCGCATGACTGACGCCTAGCCCCGCCCAACCGGCACCGATGACGGCGGCATCAAGAATGTCCGTTCCGCTCGTCATTAGGCCCCCTCTGATTTTCACCCTATTGTACTTTGTTAAATTAGCAAATGGCCTGCTTTCTAGTGCTGCTTGCTCTCGCGCGACAAGATCGAACACGGCAACACTTGGCGAGGCGATGACTAAGATGTCGCGTCTCGTGCAAGTCGCGCCTCTGTAAACGTCTGTCAACCGAACGTCTGCCATTGGCGCAGAGCCGCGGGTGAGTTCGGTCGATCTCGCGAGCTCGCTAGGTGAAGCGCAGGTCGCGTCGTGACGCAAGTGGTGCCGCCGAGACGGAACGCGCTTGCTCGCGGGGCTGTCACGGTCTCTCGAAGCGATACTGTACCCAGCCGCTCCGCACGACCGGGACGGATGCCGAGCCACCATCGCTTCGGCGACCGCATTCCTCAACGCCGTCGCCGGCATGGTTCCCATCCGCCGCATCGCGAGAGGTCATGCGTGTTCGAGACGGACTCTCACTTCCATCCGTCTGAAGCGTCATCAGGAGAGTTTAGCTCGTGCATTCGCGTAACAAGCTTGTGATTTTCGCATCAAGATCGCGGGCGACGGCAAGAGCCTCCAAATTACCATAAGAGAGCAGATAACTCTCCATTTTGTCATAGGAGACATGCACGCCATCGGGACGTTGATCAACAAGGACTGTGACTGGGGCGTAGGATCCAGCATCGGGAACGTGCTTGACCATTTCTTTCATAATGAGTGGATTGCCCACCAGAAACCGCATGCTCTTAGGAGTGTCGCGTCCAGTTTCGCGGCGCAGAATGGCGCCCAAGTCGAATTCCGCGAAGAGCATGAGACCGATGCGGCCTTGGCCGTTTTGCACAACGCGCTCCAAATCCGAGAAGGAATTTGCAGCCCTCGTCGCCTTGAAAAAATCGACCATGTCAGGTTGCCCGACCGCTGACTTGAGCGCGGCCACAACGGCGTCGAAGGGTTTGGAACACGCCAGGCTGAAACGCTCAACCTCGACCTTTGCGATTGTCATTTCTTTCTCCGCTACAGCTCTCAAGAACAAAGGCGCGACCGATCGCGCCGGGATTATGCAACCGCCGATTACGCTTCCAGGAAGGTCCGGACGTGGCTGACGAACAATTCGGGGTATTGAAACAGCGCGCCGTGGCCGGAATCGGGATAGAGGACCAGCTGGGCGTTGCTTAGAGCCTTGAACATTGCGTAGGCGTTGTCCGCCGGCAGCATGGTGTCGTGGCTGCCGCTGACCACAAGGGCGGGCTGGCGGATGGCGCGCAGAATGGCGTGCTCGGGATCAGGTGTGGCGCACCAAGTAATAAGCGCCTTGGCCTGCGGATCCGTCACCGCGCCGCCGTTATCGGTGTCCCGATCCTCCCTTCGCACCTTCGCCCGCTTCAGGAACGCCAGGCCGGCCGACTGGCTGGCGGACGACTTCGTGAAGAATAGCGGCAGGCGGAGGTCCGGCGCCTCGGTTTGGGAAAAAGCGTCCTGGAGAACCGTCAACAGGTGTTCCTCTCCGCCTTTCGGAGCGGTGCCGACGAGGATCAGCTTGCGGACCAGCCGTCCGTGCTCGGCAGCGATCTGCTGGGCGACGCAACCGCCGAGGGAAAAGCCCAGAAGGTCGACTTCGGAGAGGCCGAGCAGTTTGATAAAAGCGACCGCGTCTCGGGCCATCGCCGCGATATTGTCGGGCGTTTGGCCTGTCGAGCGGCCGACCCCGGCGTTGTCGAAAACGATCACCGGTCGATCGGCGGCCAGGACATTCACGACGGCGGGGTCCCACGCGTCGATGTTGCCCGAGAAATGCTGCAGGAGAACCAGCGCCGTTCCGGTCGATGGGCCGAGGCGGCGATAGGCGAAGCGGATTCCGCTGCCTTCGATGTAACGGGTGGGCGCCGTTTCTAGCGTGGCGGCGTCCTGGCTCGCGGTGTCGAACTCAGTCATGTCATCCTCCGGATGCTTGGCAAATAATCGAGTGGGAGTAGCTGGTGCGGTTTTGGCTAGGTCTGAGCCGCTCGCGGTCCAAGGCATTCCGTAGTCCGCCGAGCACGCGTGCTCCCGGCACGAAAGTGCCGGGAGCGGTATCGTCACTTCACGAGTGCGGCCTTTTCAATCACGGCGGCGACTTCCTTCGCGTGGACGACGAGAGAGGCGTGGCTGCCGGCGACCTCCGTCGTCTGGGCCTTCATCCTGTCGGCGAACATCTTCTGGACCTCGGGTGCGATGACCTTGTCCTTCGTGCTGATCACATAGAACGTCGGCTTGTCGCGCCAAGCTGCCTTATCGACGGGAGCCTCGAACGCCGTGTGGTTCAACGGGAGCTGATGGTTTGCCAAGGATTCGGCGATCTCCGGAGGAAGGTCAGCCGCGACTGCCGAAGGAAACACTTTGGGATCGATGTAGAGGTTGCCCTGTTCGTCGGGATGGATTGCCGCGGCGCCCTCGGTTGCCGGACCGCTCTTGGATAAGCTCGCCAGAGATTCCCCCACGTCGGGCGCGAATGCGGAGACGTAGACGAGCGCCGAGACGTTTGGATCGTCGCCTGCTTGGGTGATGACCACACCGCCCCAAGAGTGGCCAACGAGAACGGTCTTGCCGTTCTGTTTCGCGAGCGCCTGTTTGGTGGCATCGACGTCCGCTGCGAGGGAGGTGAGCGGGTTTTCGACGAGCGTTACGTTGTAGCCCTTCTTTGTGAGGATATCGGCAACCGGCTTCCAGCTCGTCTGGTCGACGAAAGCGCCATGGACGAGCACGATATTGTGAGCCGCCCCCTTGGGCAGTTGAGCTGATTGGGCGGGGACGGCAAGTGCTGCTCCGGCCATGAGGACGGTGGCGACTGAGAGTAGAAGATTTCGCATTGATTGCTCCTGTTGAGATGACGGACGACGCAGGTCCGGGGCAGGCGTGTCGGCAAAAGTCGCGGTTCTCCCATCTGCCGTTTGCGCAATGGTTTGCCGCGCGACCTGCTGGTTCGACTTGAGATCAGTTAGTACGTGGAGCATTCGGACGTTAGACATCAATCGTCCGAATATTGTGTCTGACCGTCCGTCGTATTAACATCAGGAGGATGGACATCCTCGCCCAAGTGCTCGATCGCATTCGCCTCGGTGGGACTCTGCTCTTCCACTTCGAGCTCGGCCATCCATGGAATCTGGCATTGCCGGCGCGCCCCTACGCCCTGTTCCACTATCTCAGTCGTGGCTCAGCTACCCTCGAGCTTGATGAGGGACGAGAACTCCACATGACCGCGGGCGACTTTGTCGTCGTCACACGCGGCGAGCCTCACGTGATTTATTCGGACCGCCGGACGAAGCCGTTACCGATTCCGGATCTCGGTCGACTGCCCGGACGTCTTGGCGTCGTTCGTCATGGAGGCAACGCGCAGCCGCTCTCGACGATGATTTGTGGCAATTTCACTGTGGAGCGGCCCTCGCGCGGCAGCGTGTTGGAATTACTTCCGCCCCTGCTTCTCCTGAAGCCGACGGAAGACGGCGGATGGCTCGAGGCGATTCTGCAACGCATGGTGAGCGAGTCGGCGCTCGCGCGTCCCGGCCAAGGCGTCGCACTCTCACGACTGACCGAAGTGCTCTTCGTTGAGGTGTTGCGAAGCTGGATCAAGTCTCTCGATTCCGGAGAAGGCGGGTGGCTGGGGGCGATGGCGGACCCGCACATAGGACCGGCGCTTCAGTTGATTCACGAACGACCGGATCAACCCTGGACCCTTGGCGACCTAGGGCAGCGCGTGGGGCTCGGTCGCTCGGCGTTTTCAGCTCGCTTCACCAACCTCGTCGGCCAGTCCATGTACCGTTATCTGATCGCACGCCGGATGTCGGAGGCTGCGTTTCTGCTCGAAACAAGCGACGAGGGGATTGCAAGGATTGCGACCCGTGTCGGCTACGAGACCCCGGCCGCGTTTTCGAAGCTGTTCCATCGACATCATGGCCTATCGCCTGGCCGTTATCGAGCAGCTCGCCGGTCTGACGGTGGCCGAAGGCAAGGGGACGTCCTGGAAGCAGAAGTCGTCGATTGACCTCGACCAAGCTGGCTACTGGAAGGTCTGGCGATGGGCGGCGGGGCGCCTCTGGCAGGAGTGTCCAGTTTTGTTCACAAATGGCGCGCAGAATCGTCAGCCCGCCGGTACGGGCAGCCAGCCGAGGTCTCCGCTACAGACGGCCCGGCGCTTGGGTGCATCTGGTCCCAAAGCCGACTGTTAATCGGCGGCGCTCCTGCGACACGCAAGCCCCCGAGCTGGGCGCGTTGAGGCTGCTCGGAGTCAGCGCTCGCGCCGATAGTGCATAGCGACCACGCCGCTGCGGAGCGGCTTCGCCGAGACCAGCTCGAGCCGTCGCGCACTGGGCAGCCCGCCCTGGTACAGGGTCGGGCCGTGGCCGGCGATCCTGGGATGGACGAGGAGCTGATATTCGTCGATCAGGTCCAGCCGGTCCAGCTCGGTTGCGAGTTTGCCGCTACCGAGGAGCACGCCGGCCGGAGTCGCGTCCTTGAGCCTCTGTACGCCTGTTCGCAGATCGTCGGCGATGTGGTGGCTGTTGGCCCACGGGAAGTCCGTTCGCGTCGACGACACCACGTACTTCGGTTTGGCGTCCAGCTTGACCGCCCACTCGCGTAACGCCGGCGGCGCCTCCACGTCGCCGCGAGCCACCGCCGGCCAGTAGCTCTCCATCATCTCGTAGGTGATGCGGCCCCACAGCATCGCCCCGCCCTCGTCCATAAGGCGGGTGAAGAACGCGTGCGTCTCGTCGTCAGCGATTCCCTCCTCATGATCGACGCAGCCGTCCAGGGTGACGTTTATGCTGAAGGTCAATAGTCCCATGCGATGAGCCTAAGCCATCCGCTCGAAAAAACGTAGGGCTATTGCTCGCGGTTGATGTTCAACTTCCGCCGTGAGAAAGCGTTGCCCACCCGTGATCCGCTACAACCGGGCTCGGGGGCTTCCGTTTCCGCGTGCGAGGTCATCGACCGGCTGGGATTCCGTCGGCCTTGGCAAGAGTAATAGTCAGCCCCCTTGCATCAATGTCTCAGCTCGCCACTTCTTGACAAAAGGGCGGTCGATTTGTGGTCATTGTCCTATTCTCAACATCACCTTGCGCCCGTCGGAAAGGGTTCCCGCTCCTGTGCCAGCTACGGGTTGTCTGCTGGTCAGGGAGAACACGAACCGGGATGAGAGTTGCCCGCAAACGATCGTCCCTTCTCCATGCGAGAACGTAAGATTGACGATAGCCGTCCCTCGGCATTCGACCCCGGTATTGGTCTGTCCGCTAATAGTTCCGCGCCGTGTAATGCTGTTGACGAAAGCCTTCCCGGAAAAGGAGAGCGTCCCATCGGCAGTCTGACCGGAGACTGGTGCGATGATTGTGAGCAGATTTTGCGCCTGCGCGTAGCCGACAGCCTCTACGGCACCATACGCAATCAACATTGTGGCTAGGATTCGCCTGGTCTCGCCGAGGTCTCCGCAATGGTATCTCAATTGAAGCTTGCCAGCCCCGCTCGGCGGGCACCCTCCCGGATCGCGGCAATAGCGGGAGGATTGGTGACTGGATAGGAGCCGATAAACCCTTCGGCCGAAGTGTTTGGAAATTCTCTCGCCAACCGGTTGGCAATCTTTATTGCCTGAGGTGTTTCACCGAGCATGGCGTGCGCCATGGCCTGGAACAGCAGCGTTGCAGGCGAGTCCGGCGGTGCTTGGCTGAACGCGGTCAGGCACTCCCTGTGGAGACCTACAACGAAGCTCGATCGGCCAAGCATGCTATAGTACCAGGAAACATACGGATTGAGACGGATCGCGCGCTTCGCCAGTTCATATCCTTCCCGCGGGTCGCCTGTCACGAACGCCTTTCCTCCGGCAAGCAAGGCGAGGGTATCGGCATCGTGCGGGGCGGCCGCCAAGGCAAGATCATGTTCTCTTGCTGTGGCATCGAGATCGCCCTGCAAGGCTCGAAGCTCGGCTAGACATATGCGTGCATGGGTATCACCCGCGTCGAGCGCCAAAGCTCGTTCGAGGCACAGTTTCCATTGCTCCTTTGCGGCGGAAAGGTCGTTGGTAAACGCATTGATGGCGGCGACGGCATGCGCCAGCCCCAGTACTGTCCAGGCTCTTGCAAGTCCAGGGTCGAGCTCGATGGCACGCGTCAGAAGCCGCACCGCTTCCGCATTCGAAGCGTGCGTGTACAAATTGTGCTGCTCGACGCCGAGCAGATAGTAGTCATAGGCACGTAGGCTGGCGGGGTGTTTTCGGCGGACAACATCGCGTCGAAGTTTTGCGAGCTTGCCGCAACAGCTAGCAAGGACGTTGACGACGTTTTCGGTGACCATGTCCTGCATCGCAAACAGGTCTTCCGCTGATCGATCGTAGCGGGCCGTCCACAAATCGACTCCAGTGCGCGCGTCGACGAGTTGGACGCAGATCCGCAGCTGCTGCGCTGCCGCCTGCAAGGTCCCCTCAAGTAGATAATCCGCATTCAGTTCCCGCCCGATGGATAGCACGTCATCGCGCCGTCCCTTGTACGAGAGCATGGTCTGGCGGGCGATGACCGCAAGGTCGGGGTAGCGAGCGAGGTCGACCATGATGTCCGCCGACAAGCCATCGGCCAAGCGGTTCCATCGCTCGTCCGCGCTCAGATTGTCGAAAGGGAGAACCGCAACGACTGTTGGCCCAGAAGCCTCTACCGAAAGGCCACCGGATGATGCCTGGCCCGTGTCTTGCTCGCGTTGGTCGGCAAGCAAGTTTGCAAGCGCTACTTTGCTGCGAATATCGAGTTTCCGATATATGGCCGACAGATGGGTCCGAACAGTAGTCGGCGCTATGAAGAGCGTCTCGCCGATTTCACGGTAGGTCATCCCCTCGGCGAATTTTGCAGCGACCACCCGCTCCCGGTCCGACAGACTGGTCAGAGGATTGCTCACGGCGCGAAGCATCGCTTCAAGTCTCCGATCCGCTACGAGTTGTGGCCGACCCGGCACGGCAAAATACTACAGATGCGATCTCGAAAACACTGCATTTGCACGATGCCATCCGACCGCCACCAATTCTAGGCTTTCCTGTCGACGGGGTTTGGTCGGGTCGCAGAAACCCGATCCATTCAGGAAGCAGGAGGTGTCCATGACAAAGTCATCTATCTTTGCCGCAATGCTGGTGCTGCCTCTGTCGGTTGGACCGTGCTTGTCCGAAGGCACGCAATCTGGCGGCAAGCTGATTTCCGAAGATGCTGTGAGAGCCGTTAGTGCCGAATTGTATTCCGACATTCTGATCCGAGCGTGCAGGAACGGATGGCGCTACCCTCGGAGCCAAATCGAGAACGGCTTCAAACGGCATCTCAGCGAGCTGAAATTGCAACTGGTCGATCAGGGTTACACGATCCTGCCTGGTGTGAAAGCGAACAGCTCGCCCCGGAGTCTCTTCGCACTGGCATTTGTCGCCAAGCGCCAATCTGTCACTTCGCGCCAGTTCGGCTGTCCCCGCCAATACTGGCTCGACGAGTGACCGTTCTGGAGCGGGCAATTGGGGCAGGAATCAGGCAAGCATTGTGGTCAAATAGCTTCCTAGTCTGGTCGTTTCGGCTCGGCGGTACTCCTTGAGTTCCAAGCTAGATGTTCGGTCTAGGATCCGACGAATGTCTGGAATAAGATCAGAGGCGCGAATTCGACCAACGGCGAAAATCGTCCGCTTGGGGTCGAGAGCTGAATGGCTGCTTTTGCTAACTGGATGCTCGAAAGCTGCCGATCTGCTTGCGGCTCAATTCCGGACATAGCCGCCACTGGCCAGACTTCACTTGCCGAGCCGGCTTTCACTGTAGGGATGCTCATTTCACCGGGCGGTCAGCGCTCAAGCCGAGCTGTTCTATGGCTGCCCGAGAGGCTGCGCCTCCCCCGTCTCGCATTCCGGTAGTCGCACTGGTTTGGCGAGCTTTGCCAGCCCGTCGGGCTTGGCGCAAAGCGGGAAGCCGGCGAGCGGCATTGTCTCGATGAAACGACCGCGTTCCCTCTTGCTCGAGCTGAATTCATTGACCAGGCCCTCGATGGTCAGGTCCGGATACCGTTTGAGGGTTTCCCTGACTGAAGCATCCGCCTCATCGGTTCGACCCAGTGCCGCGAGGGAGCTGCTACGCACCACCCAATCCCCTTTGCCGTAGTTATCGGGCGTCTTGCGCTCCAGCATCTTCGCGGCGTCCTCATAGCGGCCAGCCATAAAATAGGCCGTGGAGTAGAAACTAGTTGCCCACATCGGGTAATTCGGGTCGAGCCGTATAACTTGGTCGACCAACTGAGCGCCGCGTTCGGGTTCGTCGAAGCCTGCCGCGTAGCCGGAATAGAATGTCAGGATTTCGGCCGAACCCGGAGCGAGGCGGAGGGCCGTGTCCATCTCGACCTTGGCGCGGGAGTTGTCGCCCTTTTCTTTGAGGCTCATGCCAAAAACGGCGTGCGCCTCGGCGTCGCTCGGATCGAGCCGCACCGCGCGTTCGGCTACATCGGCAGCCGCCTTGATCTCACTCTCGGGATTGATACCGAAGCCAGCCAATATGTTATGAGCATGGTAAAGTTCCACCCAGGCGCGGGCGAACCCGGGGTCCAGCGCGACAGCGAGGTTGAGCAGCCTGATAGCCTCCTCCTCATCCGCTACGGTAATCTTTTCAATCCTTTCGGTTCCGAGCAGATAGTAATCATAGACAGTCAAGTTGTCCGGCCGTTTACGCTTCGCTGCAGCCCGCCCCGCTCCCTGAATCAGCCCCACGCCGTTGCCGAGACGGTTGGTGACTTGCTCTGCAATCTCGGTCTGGACGGCGAACACGTCCTCAGCGGGCCGGTCCCAACGATCCGACCAAAGATGGTTGCCGGTTTGTGCATCGATCAACTGCGCGGTAACCCGCACCCGCCCATTTTGCCGCTGGATAGAGCCTTCCAGCACGAAGCCGACATGGAGCGCACTTGCGACCTGGCGGGCATCCACCGGCTTGCCTTTGTAAACTTCCGTCGAATTCCGGGCCACGACCTCAAGTTCGGGAAACCGTGCGAGGTCGGTGATGATATCCTCAGTTAATCCATCGGCCAAACGACCGGTGACCTCGTCGTCGCCATAATTATTGAAGGGCAGCACCGCGACCGACGGCTTGGCCCCCAGTGGCGCGGGCTGAAAGAACCACCAGGTCCCTCCACCCGCCAGAGCCAGCACCACGACGGCCGCCGCAGCCGTCCTGGTCCAGCGCGGCATCGCCTTGCGTAAGGTCCAACGCACCCGCTTGCCATCGAGCCTCACCCGGTACATCCGCACGGGGCGGTTGATGTTCTTGACATGCTGCTCGCCAACGAAATCGAGTGGCCAATCAAGCTTGCCCTGCAAATGGTCGTAGGCCGTACCTGACACCATTACTCCGCCCGGTTCGGCAAGCTGCTCTAGGCGAGCGGCGATATTGACGCCGTCGCCATACACATCGCCATCCACCAGCGCCACATCGCCAAGATTTATCCCGATGCGGAACACAATCCGCTCATGCTCCGGCAATCCACCATTGCGAACGGCCACAGCTTTCTGAATTTCGGCTGCGCAGATCACCGCATCGACCACGCTGTCGAAGACGACAAGTGCGCCATCTCCTAACAGCTTGACAATTCGACCCTGGCGCAGAGCGATCGCCTTATCGGTCACATCGGCCCGGATAGCCCTCAGGCGTGCGATGGTGCCAGCTTCGTCGATCTCGATCGCCTTTGAATAGCCGACCATGTCCGCTGCCAGGATCGCCAGCAGTTTCCGGTTCAATGGAGGGACGATCATCACCCGGCCCCGGACCAACAGGGCCAAAATGGTACACCTAATGCTGCGCCCTGACGAGAGGCCCGCCCCGCGGCGCGGACTTTGCGGTGCGTCGGACTCTTTCAACAGAATCGGCGCAAAGCGGTCCGCACTACGCTGGACGCAAGGGGCCGCTGTTTTGCCCAGCCTGAAAGCTGACAGTCGCTTCCGGCCCCATTGAGATGTTCATCGCCTCGGTGCCAAGCGTCGGCTCATGCCGCCAAGCGGGCCTAACACTCCGAGCGGGTGATCTCAGAAACCAACAGGCGCAGCAATGATATAGCGGCGCCCAATTTCCTTTCGGCCGGCGCGTCAGCTGTGTCTCGCCTATTGCCTGCGACGCCTGGTCGACGAGGCAAGATAACCCATCGCCAGCGTCATCACGGCGACCGCGATGCCGGCGCTGATCACGCCTGCCGGCGTTATCCTGGCACTGCCCTGCAAGGTAACATGCTTGCCCAAGCGCAGGTCGAAAACCGACTTAATTTCCTCAGGATGTGAGGGGACCGCGGGCGAAGCTTCTTCCTCGACAACTGACATTTGAGCCTCCGGTTCGAATCTGCCGTTCGCGCAGCGGCCGGCGACTGGTGCGCCAACATTCTGTGCAATGGCCGAGCCTATTAGAACTGATAGGCGCCGAACAACACAGCAGTACCAGTTTCATCTGATCCGGCGCGCCAAATCCATTCATCGACTATGGTGCTTTGATTGCGACCATCGGAGGCTGATTTGACCATGTCCCCTGCCGGCATCAAGCGTGCGCTGATCACCGGGGCCGGTGCGTCCGACGGCATCGGCTTTGCCATTGCCCGGCAGCTCGGCCATGCCGGCCATGCCGTTGTCCTCACTGGCGCCAGCGCGCGTGTGCTCGATCGCGCCGCCGAGCTTCGTGCCGAGGGCATCGATGCCGTTGCCGTAGTCGCCGATCTCACTGTCGCCGCCGATGTCGAGCGGCTGCGGGCAAGCGCCGGCACCATAGACATCCTGGTCAACAATGCCGGCATGGGCTCGCTGGCATCGCCCTCGGCCGACAAGGCGTTCCTCTTCATGACCGAGGCCGACTGGGACCAAGGGATCGACGTCAGCCTGAAGACAGCGTTTCTGGTCACCCGTGCATTTCTGCCGGCGATGGTCGAAGCGGGCTATGGGCGCATCGTCAACGTGGCGTCGGTCACCGGGCCGCTGGTGTCCTTCGAAGGCACCGCCGCTTATTCCGCCGCCAAGGCCGGAATGGTCGGCCTGACCCGCACGCTGGCGCTCGAAGTGGCGAAGAGCGGTATCACCGCCAACGCCGTGGCCCCCGGCTGGATCGAAACGGGGTCGTCGAGCGAGATGGAGCGGACCGCGGCCCTGCATACGCCGCCGGCGCGGGCCGGCCGGCCGGATGAAGTGGCCGCAGCGGTCGTGTTCCTGGCATCGGAAGGCGCCAGCTACGTCAACGGCGCGCTGCTGGTGGTCGATGGCGGCAACAGCCTTCAAGAGCGCAAGGGCTGAAGGGTCAAAGGCGCTTCGCCGGAACGAGGCAGCGTGTCCTTTCGACCGGTTCAGTTAGAATTCGGTGCATAACAACCGATCGATGCCCATTAGTTCTTGCTGATATACCACCCGCGGCGGATAATATCCGTTGGGGCTTTCAGCAGGCGAAATGCTAAATCGGATCGTAGCTTCCACCACGTCGCGCCAATTCAACTTTCTTGTTCCCGATGACGTCACTGACGCTATCGCTGGATATATCGACTCCTCTGCGCCCGGACGCATCATCTCGACCTTTTCGGCAGTTCAGTCAGTGCGAGATAAAGTCCCTGATTGCCAGTTGTCGGACGATCAGCTTGAGCGGTGTGCTGTATTGGCAGCAGTCAACGTAGGCCTAGCGGTCCACTTCGATCGGCGGGGACGCCAGCCGGATCCATATTCGTCGCTAAGCAGGAGCCACTGGCATCTCGTGGCTATTTGGAAAACCAGGACGCGACTGGCTGTCATGCCATTCCAGCGGCCGAATGCAGCCGGGCTCGCCGGCTGTACCCCTCCGCCCGTTATCGTTGGCCGGCCGAGGTTCGGCCGCAGTGCATAGAGCTCAGCCCATGATAGGCGCTGGCCGCTAAGGCGTTCGAACTTCTTCGGGCGTGCCAATGAAAGCCTGCCAGGCGCTTCATCCCGTTAGCCGGCGTGTCAAGACGCCTTGGCGAGGAAACTCTGGTAGTCCGATTTGGCCTGCAGCAGGCGCAGCACGTTGTCGCGGGATCCCCGCACATGGGCGCGCGCCAGTGTGCCGGCCCGGCTGGCATCGCCGGCGCAGATTGCATCGACGATTTCGGCATGCTCGTCGCGGGCGATCTTCCATTCGTCCAGCCACAAGAGCTCGGTCCAGACATAGTGCTGACACTTGTCGAGGATGCCGCACAGCATGCCGTGCAGCATGACATTGCCGCTGATCTGCGCGATGACGCGATGCAGGTCGATGCCGGCCTCGAGCTCCTGGAATTTTTCCCTGGTGGTGCGATCCGGTATGGCGGCCAGCCGCTCGCACTCAGTCAGAATGGCTCGCAGCCGCGCCTTGTCCTGCTCCGTCGCCACGGCCGCGGCCAACTCTGTCGCATGGCCGTCGAGCAGTTCGCGGATCTCGAAGGCCTCGCGGAACATGCTGATGTCGAACTCGGTGACGACATAGCCCTGGCGCGGCCTGCCGGTGACCAGGCCATCGCGCTCGAGGCGGTTGAAGGCCTCGCGCACCGGCGTGCGGCTGACATTCAGCTTTGCGGCGATGTCGCTTTCGGTGACGCGCGAGCCCGGCGGAATCTGGCCGGTCACGATCATCGCCTTGAGCGAGGAATAGACCGAGTCGCGCAGTGTATTTTTGGTTTCCTTGGCCAAGATTCCCATCCCAGTTCTCCGGTCTTTCAGCCGGGACACGCACAGCTGTAGTCGCAGTCGGCGTAATTTGCCACGCCCCAGCGAGGTCGTCTCTTTCCATCTTTGCCCTGCTCGATACGCCTGAATTCGATCGCGCCGGACGGTGTTGACATCACCAATCGCTAAGCTACACTCAAAATTGTATACAAGATAGCATGCGAAATCAAAAACAATGGGAACACCGGTTGGAGAGCCGAAAATGAACATGACCAGAAATGCTAGCGTTGTTGCGGTTGCCGCCCTCATGGCGTCGCTCGCAGCCCCCGCCTTGGCGGGCGATACCATCACCGTCGCCTCATGGGGCGGCACCTACCAGGAGGCGCAGACCAAGGCGTTCTTCAAGCCGACCGCCGATGCGCTCGGCATAACCATCAAGGAAGACACCACCAACGGCCTCGACGACGTGCGGCTGCAGGTCACCGGCAATGCCGTCAAATGGGACATCACCGAGCTTGGCGCCGACGAATGCGCACGCGGCTCGAAGGAAGGCCTGTTCGAAAAACTAGACTACGGCCTCATCGACAAGAGCGGCATCAACCCGAAGCTGGTGCATGACGACTGGGTCGGCATTTCCTACACCTCGGTCGTGCTCATCTACCGGACCGATGTCTTCGGCGACAAGGGCCCGAAGACCTGGGCCGACTTCTGGAACGTCGAGAAGTTTCCGGGACGGCGCGCGCTGAGTGGCAGTCAAGCGACGGAGACGCTGAGCGTGGCGGCACTGGCCGAGGGCATTCCGATCGACAAGGTCTATCCGGTCGATATCGACGGCGCGCTGAAATCCGTCGACAAGATCCGTGGTCATGTCGATGCCTGGTGGACCTCCGGTGCCCAGGCCATGCAGCTGGTCAAGGACGGCGAAGTCGACATGGCGAGCATCTGGAACGGCCGCGCCGGCACCTTGAAGAAGGAAGGCGCGCCGGTCAGCTTCTCGTTCGACCAGGGTGTTCTGACCGCCGACTGCATGGTCATTCCCAAGGGCGCCAAGAACAAGGAAGCCGCCATGAAGGCGCTGGCGATGTTCGTCAGCCCGCAATTGCAGGCCAATCTGCCGCTCTATGTCGACAACGGGCCGGTGAACGAAAAGGCCTTCGAGACCGGCAAGATCCCGCCGGAGAGGATCAAGGACATCAATTCGGCGCCCGAAAACGTCAAGAAGCAGGTGCTGCAGGACGCCGAATTCTGGCGCGACACTCTGGTCGAGGCGACGGAAAAGTTCAACAATCTGGTCCAGCAATAGGCCCTGGCCAGAACCCAAACCACGGCAGGGCGGCGCAACCGCTCGCCCTGCTCTGCCGCCTCAATTCAGGAGACGATGATCTTGTCCATTGCGCCATCCGCGCTGCCGATCAGCATGCGCCGGATCGAGAAACGATTTGGCAGCGTAGCGGTGCTGCGCGACCTCAACCTCGATGTCGAAGCCGGCGAGTTCCTGACGCTGCTGGGGCCTTCCGGATCCGGCAAGACGACGCTGCTGATGATCCTGGCCGGCTTTGTGCGCGCCAATGCCGGCAGCATCAAGGTCGGCGACGACGAGATCATCACCACGCCGCCGCACAGGCGCAACATCGGCATGGTGTTCCAGAATTACGCGCTGTTTCCGCACATGAACGTCTTCCACAACATCGCCTTTCCGCTGAAGCAGCGCGGCGTCGCAAGCACCGAGACGGCAGAGCGCGTCGAGAAGGCGCTGGATCTGGTCAAGCTGCAGGGCCTGGGCGAGCGCCGGGTCAACCAGCTCTCCGGCGGCCAACGCCAGCGCGTGGCGCTGGCGCGCGCCATCGTCTTCGAGCCGCGCATCGTGCTGATGGACGAACCCTTGTCGGCGCTCGACAAGGGCCTGCGCGAACATATGCAGATCGAGCTGCGCAGCCTGCATCGCCGGCTTGGCATGACCACCGTCTATGTCACGCATGACCAGCGCGAAGCCATCACCATGTCGGACCGCATCGCGGTGATGAATGGCGGGCGCATCGAACAGCTCGACAGACCGGAAACCCTCTACGCCACGCCGCAGACGCGGTTTGTAGCCGGCTTCATCGGCGAATCGAACTTCATTCCCGTCGAATGCCGCAATGGTTCGGTCTGGTACGAGGACAGGAGAATCCATACCGCGGCGCCGGCGCCGGCATCGGGCCAACACCTGATGGTGGTGCGGCCGGAAAAGTTGCGGCTGCTGGCAAATGCCGAGCCGCAAAGCGGCGTCAATGTGATCACTGCGACGGTCGGTGACATCATCTACCAGGGCGACAGCTTCGTCTGCTACGCGGCGCTGCGCGACGGCCGCCAGCTGACGCTGCGCGACTATTGCCGCAGCGACGTGCTGGCCAGAATGCCGGCTCCCGGCCAGCCGATCAACCTCGGTCTCGACGCGCAGGACACGATCCTGGTGGCATCAGACTGATGAGCGCGCAATCCGCCTTCCACGCATCTGCCGGCGATCTGAATGCGCAGTCGTTGCGGGCCGACGCCCGGCGCGAGTCGCTGCGGCTGCTGGCGCTGCTGTCGCCAAGCCTGTTCCTGGTCTTTGCCATCATCGTCGTGCCGATCGGCTGGCTGTTCTGGCTGTCGCTGTTCGACGAGGCCGGCGTCCTCAGCACCGCCAATTATGCGCGCTTCTTCGAGCAGGCCTCCTACATCAAGACCTTCGTCACCACCTTCAAGGTCGCCTTCATCGTCACCGGCGCCTGCGTCCTGCTCGGTTATCCCCTGGCCTACATGCTGTCGCAACTGCCGCGCCGGGCAGCCTCGATCTGCCTGATCTTCGTCATCCTGCCGTTCTGGACTTCGGTCCTGGTGCGCACCTATGCCTGGCTGGTGATCCTACAGCGCAAGGGTCTGATCAACAGCTGGCTAATCGACCTCGGCGTCATCAGCCAGCCGCTGTCGCTCGCCAACAATCTGTCGGGTGTCGTCATCGGCATGACGCACATCTTGTTGCCTTTCCTGGTGCTGCCGCTCTACGCCTCGATGAAGACCATAGACGGCGATTGCCTGCGCGCCGGGATGAACCTTGGCGCCGGTCCGGTCGCCACCTTCCGGCAGATCTTCTTTCCGCTGTCGCTGCCCGGGCTTGCCTCGGGCGTGGTCATCGTCTTCGTGCTTTGCCTGGGGTTCTTCGTCACCCCGGCGCTGATGGGCGGCGGCAAGGTGATCATGTGGGCGATGCGCATGGAACAGACCACCAGCCTCTACTCCAACTGGGGAGCCGGAGCGGCCCTCGGCGTGGTGCTGCTGGTGGTCACGCTGGCGCTTCTTGGGCTGTTCCAATGGCTGCTCGGCGCGCGCGCCACTGGCGTATGGAGTTCGCGATGAGCGAGGATATCGGCCTGCCGATCTCGCACCGGCAACGTCTGTGGCTCTACGCCCTCGGCGGCCTCGTGCTGTTGTTCCTGATCGCGCCGTCGATCATCATCGTCATCATGTCGTTTTCGGATTCGACGCTGCTGCAATTCCCGCCGCAGCAATGGTCGCTGCGCTGGTACCAGACCTATTTCCAGTCGCTGGAGTGGCGCGACGCGACGATCGTCTCTGTCAAGGTGGCGATCATGACGACTTTGGTTGCGACGCCGCTCGGCACCGCCGCCGCCTATGCGATCAACCGCGGCACGCTGCGCTTCAACGGCACCATCAACGCGCTGCTGACGGCGTCGCTGATCGTTCCGGTGATCCTGATCGGCATCGGCACTTTCTTCCTCTATGCGCGGATCGGGCTCAACAACACGCTGACCGGCCTGGTCATCGCGCATACGGTGCAGGCCTTGCCGCTGGTGGTGCTGACGGTGCTGTCGGGCTTGCGTTCCTATGACATGAACCAGGAGCGGGTGGCGCGCAGCCTGGGTGCCGGACGGGTCGCCGCGTTCTGGCAGGTGACGATGCCGCAGATCCGCTTCTCGATCGTCTCGGGCGCGCTGTTCGCCTTCATCACCTCCTTCGACGAAGTGGTGGTTTCGCTGTTCATATCGGGCGGCGATACGACGACATTGACGCGCCGCATGTTCAACGCGCTGCGCGACCAGATCGACCCGACGATCGCCGCCATCTCGACCTGTCTGATCGTGCTGTCGGTCGTCCTGTTGTCGGTTGGGCAGATGTTCGGGCGCAGGAATTGATTCAAGTGACCATGGGATATCCAAACAGAATGCGTGATTTCCAGTTTCCCGGCCGCTCGCCGGTCCGTGCGACGGAAGCGGTTGCCGCGACATCGCACCCGCTTTCGACGCTTGCCGCAATCGAGATGCTGCGCTCCGGCGGCAATGCCATGGATGCCGCCGTCTGCGCCGCCGCCGTGCAAGCGGTCGTCGAGCCGCAGTCAACCGGCATCGGTGGTGATTGTTTCGTGCTCTACTGCCCTGCGGGACAAGGCGACGTGCTGGCCTTCAATGGCTCCGGCCGCGCCCCTGCCAAGGCGACGGTCGACTGGTATCTGGAAAAAGGCTTCAACTGCATCCCGCTGCAGGGACCGCACGCGGTCACGGTGCCGGGTGCCGTCGACGCCTGGGCCCGGTTGCTGGAGGACCATGGCCGCAAGGGCCTTGCCGAGGCGCTGGCGCCGGCCATCCACTATGCCGAGAATGGATATGTCGTGCATGACCGCGTCGCCTTCGACTGGGCCGAACCGGAGACCGATCTGTCGGCCGACGAGCATGCCGCGCGCATCTTCCTGCCCGGCGGCAAGGCGCCGAAGGCCGGCGATGTCCACCGGCAACCGGAACTCGCCGCCACGTTGCGGATAATCGCCAAACACGGCCGAGCCGGATTCTACGAAGGCGCAGTTGCCGACGATATCGTGCGCCGGCTCAATGAATTGGGCGGACTGCATTCGACCGAGGATTTCGCAGCGACCAGGGGCGACTATGTGGCGCCGGTCAGCACCTCCTATGGCGGCCACGACATTCACCAGATGCCGCCGAACAATCAGGGGCTGACGGCGCTTTTGATGTTGAACGTGCTGTCGGGTTTCAAGCTCGGCGGGCTCGACCCCAACGGCGCCGAGCGCCTGCATCTGGAGATCGAGGCGGGGCGGCTGGCCTATCGCGACCGCGACCGCTTCGTCGGCGACCAGGATCATGTCCCGGTGCCGGTGGCACAACTCCTGTCCAGCGCCTATGCCGACCGGCTGCGTGCCGAGATCGACCACGAGCGTGCCATGACGCATCTGCCGCGCCTGGACCTGCCAGGCAGCGACACGGTTTACATCTCCATCGTCGACCGCGACCGCAACGCGGTCTCCTTCATCAACTCGACCTATTATTCGTTCGGCAGCGGCGTTGTCGGGCCGAAGACCGGTGTCGTGCTGCAGAACCGTGGCTCGAGCTTCCGCCTCGACCCGGCGCATCCGAATGCCATCGCGCCCGGCAAGCGGCCGATGCATACGATCATGCCCGGCATGGCAACCAGGAATGGCCGCGTGGTGATGCCGTTCGGCGTCATGGGCGGCGGCTACCAGCCGTTCGGACATGTCCATCTGCTGACCAACATGCTCGATTTCGGCATGGACCCGCAGCAAGCGCTGGATGCGCCTCGGGTATTCTACAATGATGATACCGTGGAGGCCGAACGCAACGTGCCCGCCGAAGCAATCGAGGGCCTGCGCCGGCGCGGCCATCGCGTGGCCGAGCCGCATCACCCGCTGGGCGGCGGGCAAGTGGTGCTGATCGACTGGGAGAAGGGAACGCTGACCGGCGCCTCCGATCCGCGCAAGGATGGTTTGGCGCTTGGGTATTGAAGTGATCGATAGAATGGTGGCGTGGTCCGGAGTCGGGCGATTACATCACCGGGTGTTGGCGCAGCCCCTCATTGCCCTGCCGGGCATTTCTCCCCGTATAGTGACGGGGAGAAAGACGCTTTCATCGATGGTTTCGCCAATCGCCAGCGTTGCGAGAAATGCACAGAGGGTGCGGCGCCCTCTTCTCCCCGTCTCTATACGGGGAGAAGGTGCCGGCAGGCGGATGAGGGGCGGCGCTAACGTCGACTATCGGTCCGAGGCGATTTGCCCGATGGCCGGAATCGCCGCTGGACTTTGTAAGCGGTCGCTTGAAACATAGGCGGTGACATGACCCACACTGGAAACGACGCAGAACTTTCCCTCCGTCTTGCCGCAGGCGCCGATGATGCGTCGGCGATTTCGGCGCCCGAGAGAACCACGCTGACGCATCGCGGACTGCGCGAATTGATCGCCGCCACGGCAGCCGCGCTGCATGCGCGCGGTATCGGCCGCGGCGACAGGGTGGCCATCGTGCTGCCGAACGGGCCGGAGATGGCCGCAGCCTTTGTCGCGGTGGCGGCAGCCGCCTCCACGGCGCCGCTCAATCCGGCCTACCGGGCGGACGAGCTCGATTTCTACCTGACCGATATTGGCGCCAACGCGATCCTCGTTGCGCAGGACGAGAGCGGGCCGGCGGTGACCGTGGCCGAACGGCTCGGCATCGGCGTGCTTCGGCTTATCGCTTTGCCTGACGCGCCGGCCGGAAGCTTTGCCATCGAGGGCCCTGCGATCGGGCCGCAAGCCGCGCCTGAGATGGCGCAGGATGGCGACATCGCGCTTTTGCTGCACACCTCCGGTACCACGTCACGACCCAAGCTGGTGCCGCTCAGCCATGCCAATATCGCGGCCTCGGCCGCCCATATCGGCGCCACGCTCGGCCTGACGGCCAATGACCGCTGCCTCAACATCATGCCGCTGTTCCACATTCACGGCCTGATCGCGGCGGTGCTCTCCTCTCTGGCTGCCGGCGGCAGCATTTACTGCACCCCGGGCTTCAACGCGCTGCGCTTCTTCCAGTGGCTGAGCGATGCGCGGCCGAGCTGGTACACGGCGGTGCCGACCATGCACCAGGCGATCCTGCCGCGGGCGGCACGCAATGCCGAGGCGCTGGCGGCAGCGCGTCTGCGCTTCATCCGCTCGTCCTCGGCGTCACTGCCGGCACAAGTGATGGCCGAACTGGAGGCGACCTTCGGCTGCCCGGTGATCGAATCCTACGGGATGACCGAGGCGGCGCACCAGATGGCATCGAACCGGCTGCCGCCAGGCCTCCGCAAGCCAGGCAGCGTCGGCGCCTCCGCCGGACCGGAGGTGGCGGTGATGGCGCCTGACGGGCAGCTGCTCAAGGCCGGCGAAACCGGCGAGATCGTCATTCGCGGACCCAACGTCACGGCAGGCTACGAGAAGAACCCGGACGCCAACGCCACGGCGTTCGCGCATGGCTGGTTCCACACAGGCGACCAGGGCGTGCTCGACGAGGATTTCTATCTGCGCGTCACCGGTCGGCTGAAGGAGATCATCAACCGCGGCGGCGAGAAGATCTCGCCGCTGGAGGTCGATGACGTGTTGATGGACCATCCGGCGGTGGCGCAGGTCGTCACCTTCGCCATGCCGCATGACAAGCTCGGCGAGGAGGTGGCGGCGGCGGTGGTGCTGCGCGAAGGCATGGCCGCCAACGAGAGCGATATCCGCGGCTATGCGGCGACGCGGCTCGCCGACTTCAAGGTGCCGCGCAAGATCCTGATCCTGGACGAGATCCCCAAGGGCGCCACCGGCAAGCTGCAACGGATCGGGCTTGCCGCCAAACTCGGACTTTGACGATGAAGATCACCATCTTCGGCGCCGGCGCGATCGGTGGCTATCTCGCCGCCAAGCTCGCCATGGCCGGCCGGACCGAGCTTTCGATCGTCGCGCGCGGCGCGCATCTCGACGCGATCAAGGCAAATGGGTTGCGCTTGATCGAAGACGGCCAGGAATCGGTGGCTTCTGTTCGGGCCGCGGCCAGAGCAGAAGAGCTTGGCGCCCAGGATTATGTGGTACTGGCGCTGAAGGCCCACTCCCTCACCCCTGCGCTCGATCAGATCGCGCCGCTGCTCGGGCCGGACACCGCCGTCGTCACGATGCAGAACGGCGTGCCGTGGTGGTATTTCCATGACGTCGGGGGGCCGCTGGAAGGCACGCGGTTGAACGCGGTGGACCCCGGCGGCAAGATCTGGGAGCGGATCGGGCCGCAGCGGGTCATCGGCTCGGTCGTCTATCCCGCCGTCGAGGTCGACGCGCCCGGCCTGATCCGCCATGTCGAGGGCAAACGCTTCTCACTTGGCGAACCCTCCGGCGAGCGCAGCGAACGGGTCACGCTTCTGGCCGACGAGATGGTCAAGGCAGGCCTGCAGGTACCGGTCCGCGACGACATCCGCAGCGAAATCTGGGTCAAGCTGTGGGGCAATCTCTCCTTCAACCCGATCTCGGCGCTGACCGGCAGCACGCTGGCGGCGATCGTTGCCGACGAGGCAACCCGAACGCTTGCCCGCACCATGATGCTGGAGGCACAGGCGATCGGCGAAAGTCTCGGCGTGCGTTTTCCCATAGCCGTCGACCGGCGCATCAAGGGCGCCGGCGATGTCGGCGAGCACAAGACCTCGATGCTGCAGGACCTGGAACGCGGCCGGCCGATGGAGATCGACGCGCTGGTCAGCGCGGTGCAGGAACTTGGCCGGCTAACGGACAAGCCGACCCCCACCATCGATACCGTGCTGGCGCTGGTGCGCCGCCTCGGGATTGAACGCGGTTGCTATTCCTGAACCGTCCGGATCGATTGCTGTCAGTCCTTCGCTGCCGGTCAATCATTCGCTGCCGGCTTCAGAAGCCGCGCATAAAAAGCTCGCCGACGATGCCGCGCCGCCCGACAACTGCTGGCCAGCCCAGCCAATGCCGCCAGCATGACGAATGGCATGGCCGCGATCCGGTGCCCTTGCAACCTTCGCGCTAACGTTGCCAGAACGGCTTGGCGAGCTCTGCCTCGACCTGCCGGTCCGTCAGACCGATATCGTCGATCAGATAGGGATTGTCCCTCGCCATTTGCGCAAGCTCCCAGCGAAAGCGGATCCGCTCGCGCCAGGTCCGATCGTGCCAGCTCGCAATAATGCTCTGCAGGGTCGTCAGATGCCGACGCGCCTTTGGCGCCACGGGCGTTCCCGACTGCGCTGTCTTGTGCGGGGCAAATTCAAGAATGTTGGTCATGACAACCTCCATATGGTTTGAGGGTCCAGAGGCCCTCGACCTGAAAGAGGCCGAATTCTGCAGGTTACGGACAGCGCCGTAATTAAGCCTTCCCAAATAGTTCTCAAAAGTTCCAAATGGGTAGAGCCGGTCACCGGTTCACGGAACCGGCAACCTGCCCTAACTCTTTGTTTTGACGCAATTCCCTGAGGAAAAGCGCTACGCGCTCTTCCCGGGAAAACCGTTTCACACTGTTCCTGAAATTGCTCTATAGATGCGCCCTATGCAGGGATCACGCTTCGCCTTTGGTCCGTTCGTGCTTGATACCGGTGCGGGAACGCTGCTTCGGAACGATGTGCCCGCTGCCGTCGGCTACCGCGGGCTCAAGTTGCTCGCGGCGCTCGTCGGACGGCCCGGCGACATCCTGAGCAAGGCCGAATTGATGGACGCCGCATGGCCGGGCACTGCGGTCGAGGAAGGTAATCTCACCGTTCAGATCGCGCAGCTGCGCAAGCTGCTTGGCCCGGTTGGGGATGGCGGCGAATGGATCGTCACCGTTCCACGCGTCGGCTACCGCTTCACGGGGCCCATCGAACAGCTTGGTGACGCGAAGCGAAAACCTTTGCCGCTACCCGGCAAACCATCGATAGCCGTGCTGCCTTTCGTCAATGTCAGCAACGATCCCGAGCAGGACTCCTTCGCGGATGGGTTGACGGAAGACCTGATCACCGACCTGTCGAGGATATCCGGCCTGTTCGTCATCGCCCGCAACTCGGTCTTTGCCTACAAGGGAAAGGCGATGGACGTGCGTGAGATCGCTGGCGATCTTGGCGTGCACTATCTGCTGGAGGGCAGCGCCCGACGCGCCTCGGGGCGCGTGCGCATCAACGCGCAGCTGGTCGACGCGGTCAGTGGCGATCATCTATGGGCGGAACGCTTCGATCGCGGCCTGGAAGACATCTTCGCCGTCCAGGACGAGGTGACGGCCAAGATCGTGGAGGCGCTGCTCGGCCGGTTGCGCGCACCGCCGCCACGCCACCGGCCCAGAAATCTCGAGGCCTACGATCTCTGCGTGCGGGCGCGCAAGCTGATGGATGATTCGCCGCAGATGGCGCAGGAAGCGCATCTGATGCTGACGCGCGCGGTGGCGCTCGATCCCGAATATGCCGAGGCCTATCGCTGGCTTGCCATGAACCATTGGATGGGATCGGTGCATTCCGGCGGACCAAGTGAGTCTTCCCGCAGCGTTGCCCTGGAACTGGCGCGCAAGGCCGTGGCGATCGATCCCAACGATGCCGGCTGCCGCTGGGTCCTGGCTTACCTGCTTGCCTATGAGCGCAGCTTCACTGAGGCGGATGCGGAATTCGCCAAGGCGTTCGAGCTCGACCCGAACGAGGCGGACGCCTGGGCGGCTTTGTCCGACATCGCGGCGCTGGCCGGGCGGGTCGAGGAGGCCCTCGAGCATATTCGCAAGGCGTTCCGCCTGAACCCGTTTCCGCCAAGCTGGTACTATCTGACGCTCGGCGCGGCGCAATATGCGGCCCGCGATTACGAAGCCGCTGTCGAGACATTGCGCCGGGACGAGACCTATCGGACAAGCTCACGCCGTTTCCTGGCGGCAAGCCTCGCGCAACTCGGCCGGCTCGACGAAGCGCGCGCGGAGGTCGAACTGTTCCTCGTCGGCAACCCGCATTTCACCACCCGCCACTGGGCCACGACAGAGCCCTTCCGCGACGCAGCGACGCTTGAGCATTTCGTCGATGGCTTCCGCAAGGCCGGTCTTCCGGACTGACGCGCCGGCGCGATCGAAGGCGACCGGGACTATTGGGTGTGCGCAAGGGCGTGCATGATATCGATCATTTCCGAGCGATGTCCTCGAAGCTGAGATCGAAGCGCCTGAGATACTTGCGCAGCCGGTCGGCATCGTTGCCGCTGGTCTTTTGCAGCCGCGAGATGGCAAACAGTTTCCGCCCAGCCGCACTGATCGAATTGCTGTCGCGGCAAACCTCCAGCACCGTGGCCAGCTGCGCCCGGTCGAACATGTCGATCTGGCTTTGACGGTCCTTGCCGAGAACCTCCTCCAGAATGGCTTCACGATTGCCTGCATCACCAGCACGCCACAGGACGGTCAGACGATCGACCTCGTCGCGCACGGTCTCTTCATCGATGCGGCCAAGCGGGGCCAGCGTCGCCATGCGGGTGACGGATGCCGAGAGATCGCGGAAATTCGCCCGCCACACCGCCTCCGGCGCGATTGCGAATCTGAGATAGAGCTCGCGCGCCTCCTTGTTGAAGGTGGCGTTCTGGCCCTCGCGCTCACTGAAGCGACGCAGCTCGAATTCGAGGTTCGGCTCGATGTCTTCCTTACGGTCACGCAGCGCCGGAAGCTGGAACGTCCACAGGTTCAGCCGCGCAAACAGATCCTCGCGGAACTTGCCCTCCTTCACACCGATCGAAAGATCGCGGTTGGTGCCGGCGAGAAGCTGGAAATCCGACATCACGTCCTGGTCGGCGCCGACCGGTAGGAAGCGCTTTTCCTCGATGGCGCGCAGGCACATGGCTTGCTCGTCAAGGCCGAGCTCGCCGATCTCGTCGAGGAAAAGCACGCCCTTATTAGCCGACTTCATCAATCCGGCACGCTCGTTTTGGGCACCGGTGAAGGCACCCTTGACGTGGCCGAACAGCGTCGACATCGCCTGATCGCCGCGGAGCGTCGCGCAATTGACCTCGATGAAGGCCCCGGAGACCTGCCGCTGCGCCTTCTTGAGTTCGTAGATGCGCCGAGCCAGCTGTGACTTGCCTGCCCCCGTCGGGCCGGTCAACAACACCGGCGCGCGCGAGCGGATCGTCACCTTCTCGATCTGGTCGATCATCTGGTTGAAAGCCGGATTGCGGGTGGCAATGCCCGATTTCAGGAACGATGTCGCTTCGTCGTGTTCGGCCGTAAAGCGCGTGGCGATCGCATCGTAGCGGGACAGGTCGAGATCGATGATCGAATGGCTGCCGGAGACATCCTCGTCGCGCCCCTGCTTGCGTGGCGAAAGCTGCAGCAGCCGCGCCGGGATGAAGTGCGCCTCGGTGAGCAGGAACCAGCATATCTGCGCGACATGGGTGCCGGTGGTGATGTTGACGAGGTAGTCTTCCTTCTCAGGGTCGAATGCATAGCCGCGGGCGAAATCGCGCAGGCCGGTATAGACCTCGCTGAAATCCCAGGGATCCCGCATGCTGATGAGATGGGGCCGCACCTCGGTGGCGGGCGAGACCTGCTCGATGTCGGCGATGACCTGCGTGGCGAGCTGCCGCGACTGAGTCCCGTGAATGAGCTCCAGCCGATCGATGAACAACCCCGGTTGCTGGCACAGCGCCACCGTCGGCCGCCATTTTCGCCAGCGGTCATCGGTCCGGCCGGCATCGAGCGTCGTTCCGAGAATGCCAATCGCAACGCGTCTTTTCATTTTATCCTATATTATAAATGTTGAGATTTCTAGATCACTATACAGACACATGCCTGGACGACGCCAGAGCCAAGGAGTTTTGCGCTTGATTTTTCTTTTCTAATAAAATCAATAGTTACCGCAAACTAAGCGAACCGGGACCCGCTCGCGCTTCGAACTGGCATGCCGCTTGTAGTGATGCTGGTGTGAAATGAAGGATGAGAACAATGGCGAACAAATCCGTGTTTGCGACGATTGCAGGAAAGCTGCTCCCGCCGGCTGACGCCAAGAACCATGAGGGCGCCCAGGCTTACCGCCTGTCGCCCCACCAGGCTCTGGCGCAGCTGGCGGCGACGGGAACGTTCAACGCGACCTTCTATGCCGAACCGCGTGAGCAGCTGGACGAGGTGCTGAAGCTCGCCTGGCAGGTCGAGCCGGGATTCCTGGCGCGCACCGCCGTCCACGCCTTCGAGCAGGGCTACATGAAGGATATGCCGGCGTTCCTGCTGGCCGTTCTCTCCTGCATGCAGGGTGACGAGTTCAACCGTGCGTTCGGGCGCATCGTCAGGAACGGCAAGATGCTGCGCACTTTCGTGCAGGTAATGCGTTCCGGCGCCACCGGGCGTAAGTCGCTCGGCACGCGGCCGAAACGCCTTGTCCAGGCGTGGCTCGAGCAGGCGGCCGACTTTGAGATCATGCGGGCCGCGGTCGGCAACGATCCGTCGCTGGCCGATGTCATCAAGATGGTTCACCCGAAGCCGAAATCGGCGTCGCGTGAGGCGCTTTATGGCTACCTGATCGGTAAGCCGCATGAATTCGTGGCCTTGCCGGAGGTGGTGAAGGCTTTCGAGGCGTTCAAGCGCGATCCGTCGCTGCCTGTGCCCGAAGTGCCGTTCCAGATGCTGACCTCGATGCCGCTGACATCAGCGCATTGGGTGCAGATCGCGGAGACGGCCGGATGGCAGATGCTGCGGCAGAACCTGAACACTTTCGCCCGCAACGGCGTGTTCGAAGTGGACGGGTTCGCGGAAAGGCTGGCGACGCGTCTGCGTGATCCGGAGGAAATCCGGCGCGCCCGGGTGTTCCCGTATCAGCTCATGGTGGCGTTCACCATGACCGATGCGAACGTGCCCGGCGTGGTCAGGGACGCACTGCAGGACGCGATGGAAATCGCGCTCGGCAACGTTCCCCTGATCAACGGCAACGTGGTCGTGTGCCCGGACGTTTCGGGCTCCATGGGCTCGCCGGCGACCGGGTATCGCAAGGGCGCGACGTCGGCCGTGCGCTGTATCGACGTGGCTGCCCTGGTGGCCGCCGCGATGCTGCGCCGCAACCCAACGGCCCGGGTCCTGCCGTTCGAGAACGATGTGGTTGATATCAGCCTCAACGCTCGTGACACGGTGATGACCAACGCCGCGAAGCTTGCCGCCATCGGCGGTGGCGGGACCAATTGTTCGGCTCCGCTGGCACGGCTGGTGCGGGAGAAGGCGAAAGTCGACCTGGTGGTGTTCGTGTCGGATAACCAGTCCTGGGTGGATGCGTCCGCGCATGCACATCAGGGCACGGTGACGATGCAGGAATGGCGCAAGCTGAAGGCGTTTAACCCGGCAGCCAAGCTGGTCTGCGTCGACATCCAGCCGTACACGACGACGCAGGCCAAGCCGCCGGCCGACATCCTGAATGTCGGCGGCTTCTCCGACCGCGTCTTCGAAGTGATCGGGACGATGTTGTCCTCGAGCGGCGACCCGGATCATTGGGTGCGCACAATCGAGGCGGTCGAACTCTAGACAATGGTCCCGGCGGCGCGCCCGCCGGGACCAACAAACAAAGGTCATCAGGGCATGACGAATGCCGATGGAACTACAGGCTGTTCACCTCCAGGTCGCGGGTTCGAATCCCGTCGGGTCCGCCACTATGGACCAGTAGCTCAGCGGTCAGAGCGGGACGTTTCGTCAAACCTTGTCGTCATGTCCGACGACTTTTTGCACGGCTTCGGTCGTGGTTGGAAAAGGAGAAGAGAAATTGAGAGCGTGACGAATGCCTGTGGAACTACATCCTAACTTTCGGGTCGCGGGTTCGATTCCCGCCGGAGCTGCCAATCGGCTCCGTAGCTCAGTCGGCAGAGCAGAAAGGCAGTTTCACAACAGACTTGTCGTCACCCTCGCAAGAAACAGCCGCGGCGAATGCCGGATGGAACTACTGTACCAAGGAACGGGATGCTCCGTGAGGTTCGACTCCTCACCTCGCAGGCGCTCTCTGGCACGAGCAGGACTCCCAGGTTTCATCATCCCTTGTCGCCGCGGCGACAGATCAGAGCATGATCCCGAAAAGTGGATTCCGGTTTTCGGGAAAGATCATGCTCAAGAAATGGCGAATGCAGGCAGGACTACAGGTAGCGCGCCCGCCAAAAGGCGGGAGGTCGGGTGTTCAAATCACTCTCTCGCTCCACGGAGCGGGGTGGCGCAGTCACCGTCCTGCCGATCCTTGTCGCCTGCTGATTGAACAGGGCGAATGCCTGCGGGACTACATTGGTGTCTGGCGGTTCGATTCCGCCCGCCGATCAGTTGATCGGTTGGATTCTCGCATCGACTCGTCGCCGCCCGGAGAAGGAAAATGAATGGCGAATGCAGGCAGGACTACAGGGATAGAGCGTCCGCGGCGAAAGCGGCGGAAGGTCGGATGTTCAAGCCATCCCTTCCATCCCTTTGGGACGGAAAGTAGCTCAGTCATTGTCCTGCCGATCCTTGTCGCCAGACCGAATGAAAAGGACGAATGCCTGCGAGACTACAGGTAGACGCAGCCCGCTTTTGCGGGCGCCGAAAGGCGTGAGGGTTCGTGTCCCTCCTTCGCATCTTGCGAAGTGGCGGAAAAATGTCTCGTACTCCCTCGTCGTCCGTCCGCAATGCGCAGTGCAGCAGATGTACCGAAAGTGAAAGACATGACCGAGATTTTGAGTGGACAGGATTTGATCGACGCCGGTATGCCGCAAGGCAAATGGTTCGGCAAGGCGCTCGTCGCCGCCAACGCGGTACTGGAGGGCGGCGGACCACACAGAGATGCGCTGGAGGCCGCGCGTGCTTTCGCGCCGCCGCCGGCACTGCCGCTGCATGCTGTCGCCTCCATGCCGCTGCATTTGAACATCGAGGCGGAAACGCCTGATGAGGCTGCCAACGTCGAAGAGGTGACACGCAGCATGGTCGAGTTGATGCGCACGCCGGTCATTCGTGCGGGCGCCATCATGCCGGATGCCTGCCCGACTGGTCCGTCGGGCACCATTCCGGTTGGCGGCGTCGCTGTTTCGGAAGGCATCCACCCCGGCATGCATTCCGCCGATATCTGCTGCTCGATGGCGATCTCGGTGTTTCCTGGCGTGGCGCCTGCAGCACTCCTCGATGCCGTCCACGCGGTCACCCATTTCGGGCCGGGCGGACGTCCGCGCGGCCAGCAGATCCGGCCGGCCAAGGAGGTCTTCGAGCGCTTCGAGGCCAACCCCTTGCTGCGCGATCTGACGAGTGCTGCGATCGAGCATTTCGGCACGCAGGGCGACGGCAACCATTTTGCCTATGTCGGCACGCTGAAGTCGAGCGGCGAGACGGCGCTAGTCACCCATCACGGCTCGCGCTCTCCGGGCGCGCGGTTGTACAGCAAGGGGATGAAGATCGCCGAGGGTGTTCGCAAGATCCTGTCTCCGGAAACCTTGCCGCAGAATGCCTGGATTCCGGCCGACACCAAGGAAGGCGACGAGTATTGGGAGGCCCTGCAGACGATCCGCGAATGGACCAAGGGCAACCACATGCTCATCCACGATCTGGCGGCCGAGCGTCTGTCGGCGAAGGTGTCGGAGCGGTTCTGGAACGAGCATAACTTCGTCTTCCGCCGTTCGGACGGGCTGTTCTACCACGGCAAAGGGGCCACGCCGGCCTTCGACGACTGGGCCGACGATGCGACCGATCTGACGCTGATCCCGCTCAACATGGCGGAGCCGGTGCTGATCGTGCGCGGCAAGAACGCGGCGCACGGACTTGGCTTCTCGCCGCATGGCGCCGGGCGAAATTTCTCGCGTACCCAGCACCGGCGCATGCAGGCCGGGCGCAGCGACGCCGATATCTTCGCGCAGGAGACGAAGGGCATCGATGCCCGTTTCTTCTCCGGCGTGACGGATATTTCGGAGCTGCCGAGCGCCTACAAGAACGCCGCCTCGATGCGCCGCCAGATCGAGCATTTCGGTCTGGCGGAGGTCGTCGACGAGGTTCTGCCCCATGGCTGCATCATGGCCGGCGATTGGGAGGCCAATGCGCCCTGGCGCAAGAAACGGGAAGCGCGCCTGCAACAGGGGCGCTAGCCAGAAAATGGATGCGGGCCGCAAGGTCCGCATCCAGATCATCCGGTCAAGGCTCCCGCAACTGCTTGCGGCGCCAGGCGGCCGGCGCTTCGCCGATCCGTTCGCGGAAGACCCTCGAGAAATAGGCGGGGTCGTCAAAGCCGATCTCGTAGGCGATGTCCTCGACCGTGCGTACTGTGAACAGCAGCAGTCGCTTCGCCTCCAGCAATCGACGCTCGCTGACCACCCGTTTGACGCCGGTGCCCAGCACCGTGCGGGCGGCCTTGTCGAGCAAATGTGGTGTCGTGGCCAGCGTCTCGACATAGCGGTCGACCGGCCAGTTGTCGCGGAAATGCATGTCGACGAGCCGCCGCAAGCCCAGTGCCAGCGAAGCCTCGGAAGAGGGTGTGGCGGTTGTCCCGTCCGGACCGAGGCGGGCGATGTGGGAGAGCGCGACGGCGATCAGCGCCGGCAGCATCTTGTCATTGCCGGCTTGCACCTCGGCGTATTCGGCCGCGATCATCTCCAGCACAGCCGCCAGCCTTTTCCACGCGGTATGGTGCGGCGGGCCGTCGGTAAACACCGGCCTGTCCAGCGGCAGCAAGCTCTGGCCGGCAATGGCGGCGAGCGCGTCATCGGCGACCGAAACGACGATGGCATCGGTGCCTGGGCCGATCGAGAAGCCATGCACGACATTGCTTGGCACGAAGCTGACGGCGGGCGCCGAAAAGTCCCAGGAGCGCTCTTCGATGCGGTAGGTGCCTGAGCCACTGGTCCAGTAGGTGATCTGGCCCATCTGCGGATGCTTGTGCGCGGCGACCTCGCCGAGATGGATGTTGCTGCGGGCAAGCACCGTCTCGACATGCAGGAAACCGACGTCGAGCGGCCGCACCGGCTCGCCGTAGACGAAGAAGTCAGGGATGGAACTCTGGCTCATGGCGCCGGAAAAAGTCCAATCGGTTTTGCGGTTCCGTCCATAACCGATCCCCGGCTGCGGCGCTACAGTCGTCACCGCAAGTGGAGGAACATCATGCGATCCGAAGACTTTCGTGCCGACAAGGGGCGTCCGTTCAGCGGGGCCGAATATCTGGCGAGCCTGCGCGACGGCCGAGAGGTCTACATCAACGGCGAACGCATTGCCGATGTCACAACGCATCCGGCGATGCGCAATTCGGCGCGGTCGCTGGCGCGCCTTTATGATGCCCTGCATGACGCCAAGCAGCAAGACGCGTTGACCTCGCCGACGGACACCGGTTCGGGCGGCTACACCCACAAATATTTCCGCGTCGCCAAATCCTCCGCCGAGCTTGTCGACCAGCAAGCAGCTATCGCCCAGTGGTCGCGCATGTCCTATGGCTGGATGGGGCGCACACCCGATTACAAGGCGGCGCTGATGAACACGCTTGGCGCCAATGCCGACTGGTACGGGCCGTTCAAGGACAACGCTCTGTCCTGGCACAAGCGCGCCCAGGAGGCGGCGCTGTTCATGAACCACGCCATCGTCAATCCGCCGATCGACCGCCACAAGCCGGCCGAACAGGTGAAGGACGTCTTCGTCCACATCACTGGGGAAACCGATGCCGGCATCACTGTGTCCGGCGCCAAGGTGGTGGCGACGTCCTCGGCGCTGACCCACTATAATTTCCTGGCGCAGGGCTCGGCGACGGTCACCGAGGATCCGTCGCTGTCGGTGATGTTCATCGTGCCGATGAATGCGCCGGGGATAAAGATGTTCTGCCGCGTCTCCTACGAGCAAACGGCCAATACCGTTGCAGCACCCTTCGATTATCCGCTGTCGTCGCGCTTCGACGAAAACGACGCGATCCTGGTACTCGACAACGTCTTCATCCCCTGGGAGGACGTGCTGGTGCTGCGCGACGCGCAGAAAATCCTGTCGTTCCATCCTGCTTCCGGCTTCATGCACGGCTATTGCTTCCAGGGCTGCACGCGGTTTGCTGTCAAGCTCGACTTCCTCGCCGGCCTGCTGGCGAAGGCGCTGCGCGCCACCGGTGGCGATGCCTTCCGCGGCAACCAGGCAGCGCTGGGCGAGGTCATCGCGCTGCGGCACATGTTCTGGAGCTTTTCCAATGCCATGGCCTACAACCCGATCCCGTGGGCGAACGGCGCGGTGCTGCCCAATCTGGAAGCCGCCCTTGCCTACCGGACCTTCATGTCGGAAGCCTATCCGCGCGTCATCGACACCGTGCGCCGGGTGATCGCCTCGGGGTTGATCTACCTGCCATCGTCGGTGCGCGATTTCAACAATCCCGAGATCGACAAATATCTGGCGCAGTATGTGCGCGGCTCGAACGACATGGGCCATATCGAGCGCATCAAGATCATGAAGCTGTTGTGGGACGCGACCGGCACCGAATTCGGCGGCCGCCACGCACTCTACGAGCTCAACTATGCCGGGGCGCCGGAAGAGGTGCGGCTGCAGGTGCTGAAGGGCGCCGAACGCGGCGGGCGGCTGAAGGCGATGGAAGAGCTGGTCGACACCTGCATGGCCGACTATGACGAGAACGGCTGGACGGGAGATACCTGGTTCAATCCGCTTGCTTCGTCGGCTGAGTGAACCCAGATGGCCATGCAGATTTCGAAAGCCGATTTCCGCGACGCCATGGCGAGGGTCTGCGCGCCGGTCAACATCGTCACCACTGACGGCCCGGCCGGACGCGGCGGCTTCACCGCCACCGCCATGTGCAGCGTCTCCGACGAGCCGCCGACACTGCTGGTGTGCATGAATGGCCGCTCGACGCAGGCCGCCATGTTCCTGTCCAACCGGCGCTTCTGCGTCAACGTGCTGACCCATGACCACATGCATCTTGCGGGAAAGTTCGCCGGCGCGACCAGGGACATGGAAGCACGCTATTCGGCGGCACGTTGGCAGACGCTCACGTCCGGCACGCCGGCACTGTCGGATGCGATCGTCAATTTCGATTGCGAGATCGAGGATGTGCATATCGTCGGCACGCATAATGTCATGATCGGCCGGGTCATCGATGTCCGGCATGGGAGCGGCGGCTCGGCGCTGCTCTATGTCGACCGCAACTATACGCAGCCGACGCGACTTGGCAGCTTTGGCGGGTGAGCCCTAGCGATACCGCCCGGACCGAACGGTCAGCTCTCGCCGTCGATGAGGTTTTCCAGGAGATCGAGCAGCTTTTCCAGCCTGTCGTGGCCGAAGCGCTGTTCGATGTCGTCATAGATGATGCGACGCTCGGGTGAAAGCGCATCGATCAGGGCGGAACCAGCCGGGGCGATTGTCAGCACGACGCGGCGGCCGTCGCCTTCGGCCTTGTTGCGGGTGATGAACCTGCGCCCCTCGAGCGCCTTGATGATGCGCGTCAGGCTGGGCGGCAACACCGATGCGCGATCGGCAAGCTCCGTCGCCTCGACCGGGCCGGCTTCGCTCAGCACGCGGAGCACGCGCCATTGCTGTTCGGTCACATCGTGGGCCGCGAGCATCGGACGAAACCGCGCCATCACCACTTCGCGGGCGTGCAGGAGCGCCATTGGCAGGGAACGACGGGTGTTTTCAGGCAGCAAGAAAAAAGGCCTCCCACGCTGGCTTGCGATCGAAAACAGGCCTTCCTTTAGCCGAGTCCGCCCACCGAAAGCCCGTTCCAGCCATCCCCGTATCGTTGCGCCAAGGCCGATGCAAGACTTGACTTCATGGGCGCCTCATGTAATTAACGCGTTAACTACAACAAGGCAAGTGATTGGGGAGCGAAACGACGTGCCGCACTTCACCATCGAGTATTCGGCCAATCTCGATGCCAAGGTCGATATGGGCGAGCTGTGCGAGCTGGTGTTGCGCACCGTGCTGGATACCGGGCTGTTCGAAACAGGCGCCGTGCGGGTGCGGGCTTTTCGCGCCGAAGCCTATGCGGTGGCCGACAGGCTGCCGGAAAACGCCTTCCTCGACATGTCGTTTCGCATCGGGACCGGGCGCAGCGCGGAGGAGAAGAAGCGGACCGGCGAAGCCGTCTTCGCGGCGGTGAGCGAGCACCTTGCCACGCTGTTCGAGACACCGCATTTCGCCCTGTCGCTCGAGATCCGGGAAATCGACCCGGTGCTGAGTTGGAAGAAGAACGCAATCCACCCGCGACTGCGCGGCAAGTGACGGAAGCTGAGATGTCCGACCTGCAAGATAATCTGAAGAAGGCCGAGGCCTATCTGGCCCGTTTCAAGCGCGACGGCGTGCTGAACCAGATCGGCGGCGAAGCGGTGCCGGCGCTCGACGGCACGACCTTCGAAACGCTGTCGCCGGTCGACCTCAAGCCGCTGGCCAAAGTCGCGCGCGGCAATGCCGCCGACATCGACCGCGCCGCCAGGGCGGCGAAGGCGGCGTTTCCGGCCTGGGCCGCGATGCCCGGCGAAGCGCGCAAGAAGCTGCTGCACAAAATAGCCGACGCGATCGAGGCGCGCGCCGAGGAGATTGCCTTCGTCGAATGCATGGACACCGGCCAGGCGCTGAAGTTCATGGCCAAAGCTGCGTTGCGTGGCGCCGAGAATTTCCGCTTCTTCGCCGACCGTGCGCCGGAGGCGCGCGACGGCGAAACGCTGCGGACCACGGGCCAGGTCAATATGACCACTCGGGTGCCGATCGGCCCGGTCGGCATCATCACGCCGTGGAACACGCCGTTCATGCTGTCGACCTGGAAAATCGCGCCGGCACTGGCTGCCGGCTGCACCGTGATTCATAAGCCGGCTGAATTCTCGCCGCTGACCGCCCGCCTGCTGGTCGAGATCGCCGAAGAGGCCGGCCTGCCCAAGGGTGTGTGGAACCTTGTCAACGGCCTCGGCGAGCACGCCGGCAAGGCGCTGACCGAGCATCCCGACATCAAGGCGATCGGCTTCGTCGGCGAAAGCCGCACCGGCTCGATGATCATGCGCCAAGGCGCCGACACGCTGAAGCGCGTCCATTTCGAGCTTGGCGGCAAGAATCCGGTGATCGTCTTCGCCGACGCCGACCTGGAGCGCGCGGCGGACGCCGCCGTCTTCATGATCTATTCGCTGAACGGTGAACGCTGCACCTCCTCGTCACGGCTGCTGATCGAAGCCTCGGTCTACGACGAATTCACCGATCTGGTGGCGGAGAAGGCAAAGCGCATCAAGATCGGCCATCCCCTGGACCCCGCAACGGTGGTCGGCCCGCTGATCCATCCGGTGCACGAGGAAAAGGTGCTCTCCTATATCAAGATCGGCAAATCGGAAGGCGCGGTGGTCGTTGCCGGCGGCGGCAAGTTCGCCGGCCCGGGCGGCGGCTGCTATGTCAGCCCGACGCTGTTCGTCGGCGCCACCAACAGGATGCGCATTGCCCAGGAAGAGATCTTCGGGCCGGTGCTGACTGCCATTTCCTTCAAGGATGAGGCGGAAGCGCTGGCGCTGGCCAACGACACGCAATACGGCCTGACCGGCTATCTCTGGACGTCGGACGTCACCCGCGCCTTCCGCTTCACCGACGCGCTGGACGTAGGCATGATCTGGGTCAATTCGGAGAATGTGCGCCATTTGCCGACGCCGTTCGGCGGCGTCAAGAATTCCGGCATAGGCCGCGACGGTGGCGACCATTCCTTCGACTTCTACATGGAGACGAAGAACATAGCCTTCGCCACGACGGCGCACGCGATCCAGAAACTCGGCGGCTGATCAGAGGAAATCAAATGCCCTTGCCCAAGCCCAATCTCTACCCTGAATTCAACATCGTGCGCCTCAGCCATGTCGAACTGGCCGTCACCGACCTCGCCAGGTCCCGCGCCTTCTATGTCGACACACTCGGCCTGCAGGTCACCGACGAGACCGCCGATACCATCTATCTCAGGGCATTGGAGGAGCGCGGGCATCATTGCATCGTGCTGAAGAAGGCCACTACGGCCGAAGCGCGCGACCTCGGCTTCAAGCTGTTCTCCGAGGAGGATCTCGACAAGGCCGAGCATTTCTTTGGAGGAAAAGGCCTGCCGGTGGAATGGGTCGAGCGGCCCTACCAGTCGCGCACCTTCCGCACCCGCGATCCGCACGGCATACCGCTCGAATTCTACGCTCAGATGGAGCGGCTGCCGCCGATCCATCAGAAATATGCGCTCTATCACGGCGTCAAGCCGCTGCGCATCGATCACTTCAACTGTTTCTCGCCCAATGTCGACGAGTCCGTCGCCTTCTACAACGAGCTCGGCTTCCGCGTCACCGAATACACAGAGGATGCGAGCAGCGGAAAGCTGTGGGCGGCGTGGACGCATCGCAAGGGCGGTGTGCACGACATCGCCTTCACCAACGGCATCGGGCCGCGCCTGCACCATGTCGCCTTCTGGGTGCCGACTCCGCTCAACATCATCGACCTGCTCGACCTGATGGCAACGACCGGCTATCTGCCGAACATCGAACGCGGCCCGGGACGGCACGGCATTTCCAACGCCTTCTTCCTCTATATCAGAGATCCGGACAACCACCGCATCGAGATCTATTGTTCGGACTACCAGACGGTCGACCCGGACCTCGAGCCGATCAAATGGGACCTCAAGGACCCGCAGCGGCAGACGCTGTGGGGCGCGCCGGCGCCGAAGAGCTGGTTCGAGGAGGGTAGCAGCTTTGCCGGGGTTGCGGCGCGCCAGCCGGATCTGACGGCTTCGCCGATTGTGGCGCCGTGAGTGTTTCGAAAATGATGTCTGCGTTCCTTCGCGCCCCCCTCTGTCCTGCCGGACATCTCCCCCACTTGGGGGGAGATCGGCTGGCCGCTCGGCCGGCGCCTTTCTTGCAGCGTCGGAAATTGGCGAAAGCGGAGGTGACATCCAATCTCTCCCCTCGTGGGGGAGATGTCCGGCAGGACAGAGGGGGGCGCCGTAAAGCTCCAAACCAGCAGAAGCCCACCGGAGTTGCAGCATGAGCAGGGCACGGCTCGCCACCTTCACCGTCAGCGGCAAGGCACGGTATGGCGCGATCACCGGCAAGGGCGTCGTCGACCTGTCGGCCCGCTACGGCCAGTGGCCGACGCTGCGCGAAGTGATCGAGGCCGGCGCCTTGCTGCGGCTGGCGGAAGAGGCCGATGCCTTGGCCGCCGATTTCCCGCTCGACGCCATCGCCTACGACATCCCTGTCCCGGTTCCGGAAAAGATCATCTGCGTCGGCGTCAACTATCCCGACCGCAACGAGGAGTACAAGGACGGGCAGGCGGCGCCTTCCAATCCGTCGCTGTTCATCCGTTTCCCCCGCTCGTTTGTCGGCCATGGCGCGCCGCTGGTGCGGCCGCCGGAATCACCGCAGCTCGACTATGAGGGCGAGGTCGTCATCGTCATCGGCAAGGGCGGCCGGCGCATCGCGGAGACCGACGCCCTCCGCCACATCGCTGCACTGTCGCTGTGCAATGAGGGCACCCTCCGCGACTGGGTGCGCCATGCCAAGTTCAACGTCACGCAAGGCAAGAATTTCGACCGCAGCGGCTCGATCGGTCCCTGGCTGGTGCCGTTCACGGATGAGGCGCAGATCGCCGACATCACGCTTTCCACCCGGGTCAATGGCGAACTGCGTCAGCAAGACCGCACCAGCCGCATGATCTTTCCGTTCCGCAAGATCATCGCCTACATCTCGACCTTCACCACGCTGGTGCCCGGCGATATCATCGTCACCGGCACGCCGACCGGTGCCGGCGCGCGCTTCGACCCGCCGGTCTGGCTGAAGCCGGGCGATGTGATCGAGGTCGAGGCAGACGGCATCGGCGTGTTGCACAACAGCGTCGTCGACGAGGCAGCGACATGACCCCGGAGCACGTGGAAGACGCCGCCAACCGGCTGTTCGAGGCCGAGCGTTCGCGCCGCCAGATCCGGCTGCTCAGCCTCGACTTCCCCGAGGCGACGATGGAGGACGCCTATCGCGTGCAGGCCGCTCTGGTGACGCGCAAGATCGATGCCGGACTGAAACCGAAGGGCTGGAAGATCGGCCTGACCTCCAAGGCGATGCAGTATGCGCTGGCCATCGACACGCCGGATTCGGGCGTGCTGTTCGACGACATGTTCTTTAGCGATGGCGCAACAATTCCCGCCGGCCGCTTCATCCAGCCGCGCGTCGAGGCTGAGATCGCCTTTGTCATGAAGGCACCGCTGAAGGGTCCGGGCGTGACCCTCTTCGACGTGCTCAACGCCACCGACTACATCACGCCGGCGCTCGAAATCCTCGACACGCGCATCGAGCGCGTCAATGCCGAGACGAAGAAGACGCGCACCTTCTTCGACACGATCTCCGACAACGCAGCCAATGCCGGCATCGTCATCGGCGGCCGGCCGCAACGGCCCGAGGTCGCCGACATGCGCTGGATCGGCGCCATCGTCTCGCGCAATGCCGAGGTCGAGGAGACCGGGCTTGGCGCCGGCGTGCTCAACCATCCGGCTATGGGCATAGCCTGGCTGGCGGACAGGCTCGCCCGCTACGGTATGTCGATCGCGGCCGGCGAAGTGGTGCTGTCGGGATCGTTCGTGCGGCCGGTCGAGGCGCGGCCCGGCGACACCATCGTCGCCGATTTCGGCAGTTCAGGCACGGTCAGCATTCATTTCGCCAAGGGCTGACCGGCTCTATCCGCCCCTATTCGCCGCGCAGATAGGCGATCACCACATCGGCCGCGATGTTGGACATGCGCAGGCCAACCTCCCTCGTGATGTCGCCTTCGACGCGACTTTGCACCCAGCCGAGGAAGGCGAAAGCGCGCAACGCTGAAAACAGCGGCAGTGCGGCAATGTCCTGCGCCGTCAGTCCCCGCAACTGCCGATAACCGTCGAGCAGGGCGGCCTCGATCAGCGGATAGATCGCTTCCTCGCGGTTCTGGTAGAGGGCAACGGCAAGATCGTACATGTGCCAGCCATAGCCGCAATCGTCGAAATCGATGATGCGGATCGCGCCGTCGTGGACGAGCACGTTCTCGCGCACCAGATCGGCGTGGATGATGCCGAAATTGCGGGCGCTGCGTTCATGCTCCGACAGCGCCTTCACAGCCTTGTCCCGCGCCTGGAAAACCAGCTCGCGGCGAAGACCGTCGAGGAAGGGCGAGGTCTCGAAGCGGCCCCAGGTCGGGGCCGGGCCGAAGAAGCCGTCGAAATCCCAGGCATGGCGGGTAAAGCCGGCGGGCGGCGTCCAGGCGGCCGTGACATTGTGTATATGGGCGATTGTTCGTCCGATCGCGGTGAAGACATGCCTTGCCTGCTCGGGCGTGTAATCCAGCGGCACGCCTCGCGCCCCGACGGCGCGGCCCTCCAGCCAGCTGAGGCAATCAACCTGGCGAGGCGGCGCCGATGTGCCGGTATCGACCGGCACGAACAGGTCGCCGGTCAGCGTCGCGACCGGAGACGGCGTGGCGACGCCAGCCGACTGCAGGAAGGACATCCATTGCAGTTCCGAGCGCAGCGCAGCGTCGGAATGATAGCCAAGCCGGTGAACGCGCATGGCTGCCGGCTGGCCATCGGGCAGGCGGACCCGAAACACGGCGTTCTCGCGGAATTTCAGCAGCTCGGGCTCACCGTCGCGGATGCCCCAATGCTGGAGCGCGCGCCGCGCCAGTTCGGTGACGGTGGCGGCATCTTCCGGTTCGGACGGCAGGGAAACGGCGTTCACGCCGGCACTCCGCCGACTTCATCGAGCACCTCGTCGAGCGTGCCTATCAGGAAGGCGGCATCGTCGCGGGAAAACGGCATGGGCGGGCGGATCTTCAGCACATTGCCGTGGATGCCGGTCTTGCCCATCAGCACACCGCGATGGCGCATCCGGTTGGCGACTTGCTCGGCAAGGTCTGATGCCGGCTCGCGCGTCTTGCGGTCGTGAACCAGCTCGGCGCCGAAAAACAGTCCGGCGCCCCTGACCTGGCCGATGCATTCGTGGCGTTCGGCCAGCGGGCGCAGCAGTCCGAGCGCATAGGCGCCGACTTCGCGAGCGTTGGCGACGAGATTTTCCTGCTCCAGGACATCGAGAACGGCGTTCGCCACCACGCAGGAAACCGGGTTGCCGCCAAAAGTGTTGAAGTAGCGGAAAGCGTCGCGGAAGGTCGCGAGGATCTCCCTGGTGGTGACCACGGCGGCGACCGGGTGGCCGTTGCCCATCGGCTTGCCCATGGTGACGATGTCGGGAACGAAACCGGCGCGCTGATGGCCCCAGAAATGGCTGCCGGTGCGGCCAAAGCCGGGCTGCACCTCGTCGGCGATGACCAGGCCGCCGGCTTCGCGCACCGCGCGCAGCGCGTCATCGAAGAACCCGGACGGCAGCGCCGGAAAGCCTTCGTTGGCGAGCAGCGGACACAGGATGATGCCGGACAGGCCGATACCGTCCTGTTCCAGCGAGGCGATGGCTTCGCGCACCGCGTCGCCAAAAGCCTTGCCGTTGGCCATCGCCTCCGGATGGCGATAGCTGTCGGGCGCCGGCACCAGCCTGACATGGCGGGCGCGGCCGCCTACCGGCGGCATGCGCGTGCTGAGCTGCGAAACGGCAGAAGTGTTGCCGTGATAGGTCGCGTCGGTGGCGATGATGCCCATGCGGCCGGTGGCGGCCTGCGCCATGCGCAACGCGATGTCGTTGGCCTCGCTGCCGGTGCAGGTGAGGATGGCGGTGGACAGGCTGGCATCGAAGGTCGCGGTCAGCCGCTCGACATAGTCGAGGATGGCGGTATGCAGATAGCGCGTGTGGGTGTTGAGCAGGCTTGCCTGCCGGCACAGAGCCTCGACCACATGCGGATGGCAATGTCCGACATGCGCGACATTGTTGTAGGCATCGAGATATTTGCGGCCGTCGGCGTCATAGAGCCAGACGCCTTCGCCGCGCACCAGATGCACGGGCTCGTCATAGAACAATTGCGATTTCGCGCCGAGCAGCCGGGAACGCCGGCTAACCAGCGCCTCCGGACCCTCATTTTGCTGCCCCACTTTTTCCAGCGAATAAGCCATTTGCGTACAGAAACTCCGTTGTAACCGCGTCAGACCTTAGACAGGCCTTCATCCAGCGCTTCGCCGATCTTCACAACGTCGGTGGCGCTGATGATCAGCGGCGGCGAGAGGATGATGTTGTTGCCCGAAACGCGCAACATGACGCCGGCTTCGTAGGCCGCCTCCGAAACCACGGCCATGGTCTTCTTGTCGGCCGGCTTCTTGCTGGAGCGATCCGAGACCAGTTCGAGTGCCGCCATCAGGCCCTTGTACCTGACATCGCCGACGATGGCGTGCCGGGCCTTCAGCCCTTCCAGCACGGCTGCAAGTTCGATGCCCCGCGCGGCCGCGTTCTCGTTCAAGCGAAGCCGTTTGGTTTCGGCAAGCGCCGCCAGCCCGGCCGCGCAGCCGACCGGATGGCCGGAATAGGTATAGCCGTGGCCGATCGAGCCGAAGCTGGTCTTGTCGGCCTCGAAGACATCGGCCACCTTGGCACCAATCAGGGTGGCGCCGAGCGGGAAATAGCCGGACGTGATCGCCTTGGCGATGGTCATGAAATCCGGCTTCACGCCCGACAGCCTGGAGCCTGACCATGCGCCCGAGCGGCCGAAGCCCGTGACCACTTCGTCGGCGATCAAAAGGATCTCGTGGCGGTCGCAGATCTCGCGCACCAGCGGCATGAAGCTCTCATGCGGAACGATGACGCCGCCGGCGCCGAGAACCGGCTCCATGATGAAGGCGGCAATGGTGTCGCCACCCTGGAAGGCGATCTCGTCCTCCAGCGCCTTGGCGCACAGTTTCGCCAGCCGCGCCGGGTCGGTCTCGTCGAACGGGTTGCGGAAGGTCCACGGCGCCGGGATGTGGAAGACACCTGGCAGCAGCGGCTCGTAGTTGCGGCGAAAATTGGCGTTGCCGTTGACCGAGGCGCCGCCGAAATGGGTACCGTGATAGCCCTTCTTCAGGGCGAGGAACTTTGTTCGATCACCCTGCCCGCGGATTTTCCAGTACTGCCGGGCCAGCCGTAACGCAGTTTCGACCGAATCCGAGCCGCCCGAGGTGAAGAAGGTCCGCACCATGCCCTCCGGCTCGAACCATTCACTGAGCTCGTAGGCGAGCTCAATCGACGGTCCGGTCGAGGTGCCGCGGAAGCCGGAATAGTAAGGCAGCGCACTGAGCTGGTCGGCGATTGCCTTTTTGATCGGGTCGCAGCTGTAGCCGAGATTGACGTTCCACAAGCCGCCGACGGCGTCGAGCACGCTTCTGCCATCGATGTCGGTGACGGTGACGCCCTCGCCCTTCATGATGATCTTCGGCGGATTGGCCCGCATCTCGGCCGGATGCGCCATCGGATGCCAGATCGGCTTGGCGTTTGTCTCGGTGAGGAAATTGATGTCGCGCATGACAGGCTCCGCAAATGGTCTAGGCAGCTGGGACGAGGTCGAAATGGCCGAGGGCTTCGGCATAGGAAAGTGCTGGCCGCGCAACGTCGAAATGAACGGTGCGCATGCCTGCGGCACGGCCGCCATCGACATTGCGCTGCTGGTCATCGACGAAGACGCAGGCCTCGGCAGGCAGGCCGAGCGCCTCGGTGACGAAGGCATAGGCGCGAGGGTCGGGCTTGAGGACACCGGTATAGGTGGCGTCGATTATTGTGTCGAACAGGCCGAGCAGCGGCAGCCGCCGGCGAAAGTCGGTGCCGTAGAAGAGGTCGAGCTCGTTGGACAGGATCGCCAGGCGAAAGCCCGCCGCATGGACGGCGCGGATGGCGGTGTCGGCCTCCGGCCGCACCACCTTTTGCGGCTCCGCCCCGCGCGCACGCTGGACGAAGGTCTCCATCGCCTGCCAGTCCTCGCCGACGAGCCGGCCGACTTCGCTTGTGCGCGTGCGCCAGTAGTCGCGTTCGCTGATCTCGTCGGCCTGCATCGCGCGCCAGAGCGGATCGCTGTCCGGATCGAACGGCCCGCGCCATTGCAGCGTTCCCGGCTCGAGGCCGAGCGCCTGTTCGGTCAAGGCATGGGTCTCGAACAGCGTCCGGGTGACGACACCGCCGAAATCCAGGACCAACGCCTTAGCCAAAGGAACGCTCAAGCGGCTTCTCCGTTGGCTGGCGCACCGCGCGGAACAATGCCTTCCTCGACCCATCGGTCGAAGATCTCGAGCGCCTTGCCGACGAAGTCGTCACTGTTGATGTGGGCGTCGATCTCGTGGAACTCCACGCCAACAGGCATGGCCTTGCGTATTTCGTCGGCGAAGGCGGCGAGAGCCTCCGGTTCGTAGAGCGGCTCGCCCGGCATGTCCCATTCCTGGATGCCGCCGGAGGGCAGGATGAAGGCGGCGCGCCCTTTCGACGCGCCGAGCTTGGCGGCGATGGTTCTGGCGACCTGGCGGCGATCGTCGGCATCGACGGTGACCGAACCGATCAGCCTGTTATGAGCGTGGAACGGGCGTAGCGCAAATTTAGCCGGCAAATCCTGCCAGGTCGGCAGATCGACCATGTCGACCGCACCGGGCGCCGCGATCTGCGGAATGCCGCGGGCGCCGGCATTCTCCAGCCGGTCGATGCCGGAACTGACGACGGAGCCGGCGAGATGGTTGGTGATTTCCTGCAGGCTGAAGTCGAACACCGCGCAGAAATGGCCTTGCCCGGCAATCGATTCGAAGGCACGGCCGCCCATTCCGGTGGTGTGGAATACGGCGACGTCGTAGCCGCGCTGCTCCAGCGCCGGCTTCAGTGTCTTCATGTAGCGCAGGCAGCTGCTGCCGAGCGAGGTCATGCCGATGGTCGGACCGGTGGCGGGAGCCGTGGCGCGCGACGCCAGCATGATCCTGGCCGCGCCGACAACGGCGCCGCAGGCCTGCGAGAGAACAGCCTTGCAGATGGTGTTGAGGCCATAAAGCCCACCCGCCCAGAGGATCATCATCAGGTCGGGCGCGACCCGTTCGGGTGGGATGAGATGCGAATAGGCTATGGTCGAGACGACGAATTTGGGCACGCCGAGCGGCAGGCAAAGCGCGACGTCGAGCGCGAGGTCGGTTCCCATCGAGCCGCCGATGGCGATGAAGCCGTCGATTTCGCCGGCTTGATGAAGCTTGCGCGCCAGCTGCACGGCGCCCCCGGCCATCAGCGTCATGGCGGTGTTCTCGTCACCGCTCGAAACGATCTCGGCGATCGTCACATCCACGGCGCGCGCAACGGCATGCTTGTCGTGATCCGGGCTGTAAGGCGGGTCGCCCAGCACGCTGACATCCATCATCACGGCGCGGCCACCGGATGCCTCGATGCACTGCTTCATGAAGCGCAGCTCGTCGGCCTTGGTGTCACCGGTGCCGATGACCAGGATTCGGGGCACTGTTGCCGTCTCCACGGACATCACGCCTGCCTCCTCAGCGTTTGCAGGTTTTCGCCATTGAGGCGCATCGAAATCTCCCGTGCCGCGGCCATCACTGCAAGTCCCCGGTCCGCGATCGCCGCCGGCGTCGTCCTGGCCTTCGGCGCGGCCACCGCGATGGTGCCAAGCGCAAAGCCGTCCGCCGCGCGGATTGCCGCCGCGACGCTGATCACCCCTTCCTCGAAACCCTGGTCGCAGATCGAATAGCCGCGATCGCGCGTCTCGGCGATGGATGTGGAGATGGCGGCCGGCTCGATCAGCGTATGTGCCGTGAAGGCCTTGAGGGAGCCCGTCAGGCATGCCTTGACGGTCTCGTCGCGGGCGAAGGCCAGATAGGCGATGCCGGAGGCGGTGGAGTGCAGCGGCAGAAGCTGGCCGATATCGATATTGACCCGGTTTGCCCAGGCCGGATGCTCGACATGGACGGTGACCAGCGCATCGACGCCGAATTCCGACAGATGCACGGTCTCGGCTGTGGACGCCGCGAGGTCCCGCACCAGGGGAACCGCTGTCTGCAGGAAGGGAAAGCGCGCCTCGCGGATGCGGGCCAGACGCGACAGGCCGGCGCCGAGGCGATAGTGCCGCGTGGCGGCATCCTGTTCGACGAAGCCATGGCCGGTCAACGCCACCAGCAGCCGTCGCGTCGTCGCCTTGTCGAAGCCCGACCGGCGCGCCAGATCGGACAGTCCGAGTTCGGGCTCGTCGACGGAGAACAGCTCCAGAAGTGAAATCGCCTTGCCGACCGTACCCAACTCAGCCTCCCAGCATCGCCGCCCATTCTGAGCAATCAATTAACGTGTGAATTAACTTGACAGGCATCGGCTTTGTTTGCAAGTCTATATTCAAAATAAGGGTTCAAATAATGAACCGGTATTCAGAGCAGATGGAACAGGCCGATTGGCCGGCGGACCCATGGTTCGCACACAGGAGGGACCAATGTCAGCAGTTACGGAGCAGGCGCCGGCCAACAGGCTGCGCAAGAACAGTCTCGGCGTCGGTGCCATCACCTTCATGGTGATTTCGGCGGCGGCCCCCCTTACGGCGGTGGCCGGCGGCACACCGCTCGGCATGCTGATGGGCAACGGCGCCGGCTTTGCCGGCACCTATCTCATCGTGACCATCCTGCTGCTTTTGTTCGCGGTCGGCTATGTGACGATGTCGCGCCATGTCGGCAATGCCGGCGCCTTCTACGCCTATGCAGCGCGCGGGCTTGGCGGCATGGCCGGCGGCGCCACGGCGTTGATCGCCATCCTGTCCTACAATGCCATGCAGATCGGCGTGATGGGCCTGCTCGGCGCGGCGACGGCCGGATTGTTTGCCGGCTGGGGCATCAATTTGCCCTGGTGGGTATGGAGTTTCATCGCCATCGCGCTGGTCGCCGTGCTCGGCTATCGCCAAGTCGACCTGTCGGCCAAGATCCTGACGGTGCTGGTGCTGTGCGAATATCTGGTGGTGCTGGTCCTCGACATCGCCATCCTCAAGACCGGTGGCGATAGCGGGTTGTCGGCGGCGCCGTTCAGCTGGAGCCAGATCACATCAGGTGCACCGGCCATCGCCATCCTGTTCTGCTTTGCCGCCTTCATCGGTTTCGAGGCGACGACCATCTATGCCGAGGAAGCCCGCGACCCCGAGGTCACGGTTCCGCGCGCCACCTATTTCTCCGTACTGCTGATCGGCGTCTTCTACATGGTCACGGCATGGCTGATGGCGGTCGGCGCCGGTGTCGACAAGCTGCTGCCGGCGCTGCAGGGGCTGCAGGACCCGACGACCTTCCTGTTCGGCCTGTCCGACCGTTACGCCGGAACGATGCTGTCGCATGCGATGAGCATCCTGTTCGTGTCGAGCTTGTTTGCCGGCGTGCTGGCGTTCCACAATGCGGTTGCTCGCTACATCTACGTCTCGGGCCGCGAAAAGCTTCTGCCACAGACGATCGGCGTGACCCATTCGGTGCACCAGAGCCCGCATGTCGCGTCGGTCATCCAGAGCGTGCTGGCGGCAATCGTCGTCGGGCTGTTCGCCGTGCTCGGCCTCGATCCGGTGCTGGCGCTGTTTTCGTGGCTGACCAATGTCGCAACGCTCGGCGTCATCGTCATGATGGCGGTGGCGTCGCTCGCCGTGGTGATGTTCTTCCGTGCCAATCCGGCTGCTCGGGAGAATGCGCTGAAGACCACCATTCTGCCCGGGCTGACCTTCATCGCCTTCGTCGTCATCATCTACCTGATCGTCATCAATTTCGGCAGCCTGTCGGGCGCCGGCGGCTTCCTTGGCGTGTTCCTGCCGGGATTGGTGCTGATTGCCGCAATTGTCGGATTGCTGCTGGCAAGCGCGCTGAAGAGCCGCGATCCGGTCGCCTTCGAAAATCTCGGTCAGCCGCTGAAAGACTGAGCGCGGCAAAGGGGGGCGGCGCATCATGCCGCCCGCCACTGCATGTTTCCTTGAAGTGAGAAGACAATGATCAGCCAGAATGCCATCGACGCGCTACGCAAGGCGGAGATCGGGGCGCGGCGCCTGTTCATCGATGGCGCACAGATCGATGGCATGAGCGGCGCGAGTCTGTCGGTGACGTCGCCGATCGACGGCCGGCCCTTCGCCAGCATAGCTGACGGCAATGCCGCCGACATCGACCGTGCCGTCAAGTCGGCGCGCAAGGCCTTCGAGAAAGGTTCGTGGTCGCGCTCGGCACCCGCCTTCCGCAAGAAGGTGCTGACAAGACTCGCCGAGCTGGTCGAAAAGCATGCCGACGAACTGGCTGTGCTTGGCGTCCGCGACAATGGCACAGAAATCGGCATGGCCTACAAGGCCGAACCGCTGTCGGCGGCAGGCACCATCCGCTACTATGCCGAGGCGATCGACAAGATCTATGGCGAGATCGCGCCGACGGCCGAGAACGTGCTCGGGCTGATCCACAAGGAACCGCTCGGCGTCGTAGGCGTCATCGTGCCGTGGAATTTTCCGCTGATGATCGGCGCCTGGAAGATCGCGCCCGCGCTCGCCGCCGGCAATTGCGTGGTGGTCAAGCCGCCGGAGATCGCTTCGCTGACGCTGCTGCGGCTGGCCGAGTTGGCAAGCGAGGCCGGACTCCCCGCCGGTGTGTTCAACGTCGTCACCGGGCGCGGCGCGGTCACCGGTGAAGCGCTCGGCCTGCATATGGATGTCGACGCCATCGCCTTCACCGGGTCGGGGCCGGTCGGCCGGCGGCTGCTCGAATATTCCGCGCGTTCCAATTTGAAGCGGGTCTTCCTCGAACTCGGCGGCAAGTCGCCCAACATCGTCTTTGCCGACGCCCCGGACCTGAAGCAGGCGGCCGTCGTCTCGGCCAATGGCATCTTCCGCAATTCCGGCCAGGTCTGTGTCGCCGGCTCACGCCTGCTCGTCCAGGCGTCCGTCTATGACCGCTTCATGGAAGAGCTGCTCTCGGCAACCACGCGGCTTAAGGTCGGCGATCCGCTCGACCTCTCAAGCGACATCGGCGCGGTGTCGAGCGCCGAGCAGCTGGCCAAGAATCTCGGCTTTGTCGACCGGGCGCAAGCCGAAGGCGCCCGGCTGGTCACCGGCGGCGAACGGATACTTGCCGAGACCGGCGGCAGCTACATGGCGCCGACGATCTTCGAAAACGTGACGCAGGAGATGCAGCTGGCCCGCGAGGAGGTGTTCGGGCCGGTGCTCGGCGTCATGCGCTTCGAGACCGAGGAGGAGGCGGTGCGGCTTGCCAATTCGACCGTCTATGGGCTGGCCTCGGCGGTGTGGACGGCCAACCTTTCCACCGCGCATCGCATGGTGCGCGCCATCAATGCCGGCGTCGTCCACGTCAACACCTATGGCGGCGCCGACGTTACGGTGCCGCTCGGCGGCGTCAAGCAGTCCGGCTTCGGCCGCGACAAGTCGCTGCACGCGCTGGACAAATATCTCGACCTAAAGACTGCCTGGATCGCTCTCTGAGACCGGCGAACCGGTTCTCTTGGAATCTGCCTCCCTCTCAGGGCGCGCCGGGATCGACTGTAGGCCCCGCCGCGGTCGGTCCGGCGGCGTCCTGTGCTCACTCTCCTGAAATTTTTGAGAGAATATTCCCGGCTTTGACGAGAACGGCGAAACGCGTTCTTTGATAAAATCGATAGAATTTCTGATGATGTGATCAAGGCTCGGCAATCAGCCCGGCTGCCATGACTTCACAACCGCAGAGATCAATCATGACTGACTTCAAAAACACTTTGCCATCTTCCCTTTGGTCAACCCTCAACCGGCGCAGTGGCCTTGCTCTGCTGTTCGCATCGGCTGTCGCCATCGGCAGCCTGATGGCGCCTCATGCGTCGTTCGCCGAGGACAAGAAGGCGATCAAGGTCGGCATCATCAGCGGCGAGGACGAGGATGTCTGGCGCGTCGTTGTCGCGCAGGCGGCCGAAAAGGGCCTCACCATCGAGACCGTGGTGTTCAACGACTATACCCAGCCCAACGAAGCGCTCGAGCGCGGCGAGATCGACGCCAACGCCTTCCAGCACCAGCCCTATCTCGACAACCAGATCAAGACACAAGGCTACCACATCGTCCGCGTCGGCTATACCGGCGTCTGGCCGATCGGTCTCTACTCGAAGAAGTACACCAAAGTCGCCGACCTGCCCGAAGGCGCGGTCATCGGCGTGCCGAACGATCCGTCCAACGAAGGCCGGGCGCTGCGCGTGCTGCAGAACGAGGGCGTGATCAAGCTGAAGGACGGCACCGGCATTCTGGCCACCACCGCCGACATCGCCGAGAACGCCAAAAAGGTGGTGATCAAGGAGCTCGACGCCGGCATCGTCGGCCGCTCGGTCGAGGATCTCGACGCCGCCGTGGTCAACACGGACTGGGCGCTGAAAAGCGGCCTGACGCCGGAAAACCGCATCGCGCAGGAGCCCATCGCCGACAATCCCTATCGCAACTTCATCGCGGTGAAGGTCGGCAATGAGAACGAGGCCTGGGTGAAGACGCTGGTGGCGTCCTATCAGAACGAGGCGGTGAAGGCCGAGTTCGACAAGGTCTACAAAGGCACCGGCCTCAGCGCCTACTAGGCATATGCGGGCGCTGACGTGCCTGCTTTTGCCGGGAAAGCGGTCCGCGCAACGCGCGGGCCGCAATTGTATTTCTAGGGATCCGCGCATGAACCAGCATTTTACCGCAACCGCCGAGACCACGGACCAGCCGGGCGCAACACCGCAGGACGTGGTGCGCCTTGTCGACCTGAAGCGCCGTTTTGGCGCGACAGCGGCACTCGATGGCATCTCGCTGACGGTGCGCAAGGGCGAGATCCTCGGCATCATCGGCCGCAGCGGCGCCGGCAAATCGACGCTGATCCGCTGCCTGAACGGGCTGGAGCGGCCCGATTCCGGCGAAGTGTTCATCGAAGGTCGCGAGATCAGCCGGCTTGGCGAGCGCGATCTGCAGCCGCTGCGGCGACGCATCGGCATGATCTTCCAGCACTTCAACCTTTTGTCGGCCAAGACGGTCGAGGACAATGTGGCGCTGCCGCTGAAGATAGAGGGCCGGCCGAAGGCCGAGCGGCTGCAGCGCGCCGCCGAACTGCTTGACCTCGTCGGCCTGTCGGAGAAGGCCAAGGCCTATCCGGCATCGCTATCGGGCGGCCAGAAGCAGCGCGTCGGCATCGCCCGGGCGCTTGCCGCGCGGCCGGCGCTGCTGCTGTCGGACGAAGCCACCTCGGCGCTCGACCCGGAGACGACACGCTCCATCCTCGCTCTGCTGAAAGACATCAACCGGCAGCTTGGGCTGACCATCCTGCTGATCACCCATGAGATGGAGGTGATCCGCTCGATCGCCGACCGGGTGGCGGTGATCGATGCCGGCCGCATCGTCGAGGAAGGGCCGGTCTGGTCGGTGTTTGCCGAGCCGCGTTCGGAGATCACACGCAGCCTGCTCGGCGCCATCCGGCCGCAGCTGCCCGCCGAACTGGCAGCCCAGCTGCTGCCGTCGGCCGGGACTGAGACGGTCCTGCGTGTGGACGTGGCCGGCGAGGCGGCTCGCGGCCCATTGCTGTCCGATCTCGCCACTGCTGTTCCAGGCCCCTTCCGCCTCGTCCATGGCGGCATCGACCACATCCAGCAGCAGCCCGTCGGCACGCTGTTCGTTTCTGTCCCTGGCAGCGATGCAAGCCATCTCGCCGCCGTCATCACATTCCTGAAGGCCCGCCAGGCGCGGGTGGAGGTGCTTGGCCATGTCGCCAATCCTGTTTGAGCTTCTGCTGCGTTCGATCTGGGAGACCGTGCTGATGACGGCCGCGTCCGGCCTGATCTCGCTGGTCTTCGGCCTGCCGCTGGGGCTGGCGCTGATCGCCACCGAACGCGGCGGCATCGCCGAAAGCCTATGGGTGAACCGCGCGCTCGGCGCCGTCATCAACGGCTTCCGTTCGGTGCCCTTCATCATCCTTCTGGTGGCGCTGATCCCGGTGACGCGGCTTATCGTCGGCACCTCGATCGGCACGTGGGCGGCCATCGTGCCGCTGTCGATCGCCGCCACGCCCTATTATGCGCGTATCGCCGAAGTGTCGCTGCGCGAAGTCGACCGTGGGCTGATCGAGGCGGCGCGCGCCATGGGCGGCAATCGTTGGACGATCATCCGCGAGGTGCTGGTGCCCGAAGCCCTGCCCGGCATCGTCGCTGGTTTCACCGTGACGCTGGTGACACTGATCGGCGCCTCGGCGATGGCCGGCGCCATCGGCGCCGGTGGGCTCGGCGATCTCGCCATCCGCTACGGCTATCAGCGTTTCGAGACCAGCGTCATGATCGCCGTGGTGATCGTGCTGATCATCCTGGTCTGCGGCATCCAGTGGGCGGGTGACCGGCTGGTGGCGAGGCTGGACCGGCGAGGGTGAGGACTGGGCCGACGATCTGGGTGACGTTGTCTTCCATACGAACCTATAGCAATGCTTCTGAACCACAAGGCCCGACGATCATGGCTTGGATGAGGTCTGCGTCGCGGCGTTGGGACGAAGACGTTCAGTAGTTGCCGACGTCGTCGTCAGGTCGACGCCCGGGACTATTCGCACCAAGGCCAGTAGCCGCCCCGTAGGCCTTCCAGGTCGCAGAGGCATATGCCGCTGCTATGCTGTACAAAAATCGGCCAAGGTGGACCTTACGCCATTTCGGCAGTTCGTTCGTGAGCGTTTCACCTGCCTTTCCCAAAACCTCGGTGACGATGGACATTGGAGTTTCCTCTCGGATGTTGTTAGTTGCGAGAGGCAACATCGAATGCGGGGCGTGAGATGCCTGTGAAAAGCTCGTGAATATCGCGGAAAAAGCAGAAATTCAGAGTATATCGCGATGAGCCCAGCGCGGCTCGATCTCCTGGGTGGTTTTCACCTGACGTCGCCGCAGGGGAAACCCTTGGAGGTGGCTGCCAAGAAGAATAGAGCACTTCTGGGCATTCTCGCCGTAGCACCGAACCAGGAGGCGACGCGTCACAAGCTGGCTGCTCTTCTATGGAGCGATCGAGGCGAGGAGCAGGCAAGGGACAGTCTGCGGCAGGCCCTGGCCGCTATCCGCAAGGACTTTGCCGGGTTGGGAGCGGATGCCTTGGCCCTGGTCGGGGATCGTGTCGCGCTCAATCCGAAATTCTTCACCATCGACGTGACTGAATTCGTCGCTGCATCCGCAAGCCGTGATGCGGCCGAGCTTCGGCGGGCAGCCACCCTCTATGCCGGACCTTTTCTTGATGGGTTGAGCACGTTTGACAACGCTTTCGAGGATTGGCTTCGCGAAGTCCGTGCCGACCTGTCCTTGCGGGCAATCAATGTGTTCGAGCTTCTGGCAGAATCGGAGAGCGGCATCGAGCGCGTTGCAATTTGCGAACGGCTGGTCGCTCTTGATCCGCTGCGGGAGCCGTCGCATGCCGCGCTGATGCGGGCGCATATCGCCTCGGGTCAGGCCGCGCTCGCCATCAAGCATTATGAGGCGTGCAAGCTGTTGCTGAAGCGCGAGCTGAACCTGGAGCCAGGTGACGAGCTTCGGCTATTGCGCAGGAGCATGGACGAGACGCCCAGACCGCAAACCGACGGCGCATCAAGCCGCGGACCAGTCGTTGCAGTTCTCGCATTCGAGAATATGAGCAGCGACGCCAGCCAGGAATATTTCAGCGACGGGGTCACCGAGGACATCATCACCGAACTGGGGCGATTCGGTGAACTTCATCTTATAGCCCGCAATTCCTCCTTTGTGTTCAAGGGAAGGACTGTCGACGCCGTCACCATCGCGAAGCAGTTGTCCGTCGACTACCTGCTTCGGGGTAGCATTCGCCGGGCCGGCGACAGGGTCAGGATCTCATCGCAACTCATAGAGGCCAGATCCGGCAATCAAATCTGGGCCGATCGATTCGATCGGGAGCTGACAGATATTTTTGAGCTCCAGGAGGAGATCGCCAGAAGCGTCGCTATCACCGTCGTCGGCACAATCCGAACTTCGGGTGTGGAGAAGATACGGCGCCTTCCGATCACCCAGCTCGACGCCTACGACCTGTATCTTCAGGCTCGCGTTCGGATGGTTCGCTATGACACTACTCTGGAAGCAGAGCCCTATCTTGCCAGGGCGATTGAGCTCGACCCGAACGTCGCTACCATCCATGCCATGATGGCGACTGTACTCACAAGCAAATGGCTGCTTGAGGGGGACGGGAACACGCTCAAGATCGCGCTTGTCCATGCTCGCCGCGCTCTAAAGCTTGGGCCGAAAGAGGCATGGAGCCATATAGCGGTGGATCACACGCTGATCTTCATGGGACAGTTGGAGGAGGCGCTGCTGCATCTCGAGCAGGGTGTGATCCTCAACCCGAACGAAACCCGGGCAAGGGCGATACGGGGCTTGTGCTGGAGCTATCTCGGTCGGCATGAAGAAGCTTTGTCCGATCTGGACGTCTGCATCGCCCGTGATCCGCTGAATTACGATTGGTTCTGGGATCTACGCGGACAAGTTCTTCTGGTTCTCGGACGGTATCCTGAGGCGATAGCCTCCTACCGGAATCTCAATGCCTATGCATTTTGGGCCTATGCGTTTCTGGCGGTGTGTCATTTGAGAATGGGCGACGAGCAACTCGCCGCTCACGCAGCCAGGCAGTGTCTGGCGGCAAGGCCCGATGCGACTGTAAGCACCATCTTGATCGATCCGTATCGTAACCCAAAAATCCTGGAGGACCTTCGGAGAGACCTGCTTGCTGTCGGCATACCCGATGGATGAATGTCGACCTTCCGCCATACCCTTAGCCGAAAGGAAGGCCCAAGAGCGATTTCCGGAACAAGCCGCGCTAGCCCCTCAGCCTGACCCCCTCGGGGTCGAAGAACGGGATTGGCGCGACGACCGCGCGGGTCGGCTTTCCGTCTATGTCGATGCTGAGTTCCGTGCCGACAGCCGTGAACGGCAGCCGCATATGCGCGGTCGCCAGCACCTTGCCGAGGGAATAGCCGTGGTCGCTGTAGGTGACGATGCCGGCGTCCTCACCATCGGCCAGCACCCTGGCGTCGGTCGCGGCCGGCCTGTCGCCGTCGAGGATCAGCCCGACCCATTGCTCGTCCAGGCCCTTGTCGCGGACCTTGAGCAAGGCTTCGCGGCCGACGAAATCGCCCTTGTCGAATTTGATCCAGCGGTCGAGGCCGACATGGAACGGCGTGCGGGTCTCGTCCATGTCGATGCCATGCGCCGGATAGGCTTTTTCCAGTCCGAGCGTGAACATCGCCAGCACGCCATAGGGTTTCAGGCCAAAGTCACGGCCGGCCGTCATCAGCGCGTTCCAGACCGAAGCCGCCTCGTCGGCCGGCACGAACAGTTCGAAGCCTAGCTCGCCGGTCACCCCGGTGCGCGAGATCAGTATCTTCGTCTCACCAATGCGCCCTGAGGCGAACGACCAGCGCTTGAGCCCGTCCAGATCGGCATCCGAGATCAACGCCTTCAGCAGGTCGCGCGAGCGCGGCCCCTGGATGGTCGGGAAGGCGATGGCCGCGGTGATGTCGGTGACATAGGCCTTGCGCCCCTGCACATGATGCAGCAGCCACGGCAGCATCTTCAGGCGATTGACCGAGCCGGTCACCAGCATGAAATGTTCGGGCGCCAGACGGAACACGGTGAGATCGTCCATGATGCCGCCATCCTCGCGGCAGACGGTGGAATAACGGACCTGGCCGGGCTTCATCGCCGCCGCATCGTTGACGATGACATGATTGACCAGCGCCTCGGCGTCCGGCCCCTTGATGTCCATCTTGCCCATGGTGCTGAGATCCTGCACGCCGACATTCTTGCGCGTGTTCAGGTGCTCGTCGGCGATGCCGGAATAAGTCTTGGCCGAGATGAAATCGCCACCGACCCGACCCATGGTCGCGCCCAATCCGACGATGCTGCTGTAGAAGGGGGAGCGCCGTTCAGCCAAGAAAGTCTCCACTATTCATAGAAATCGGCAGCGCCGGACAGCGCTGCCGAAGGGAATTGCTGCCGGGATCAGCTGCCGTAAACGTCGAAGGAAAAGTATTTATCGTTGATTTCCTTGTATTTTCCGTTGGCACGCAGCGCGTCTATCGCGGCATTGAACTTGTCGGCCAGCTCCTTGTCGCCCTTCTGCAGCGCGATGCCGACGCCGGGGCCGTGAATGGCCGGAACGGCCGTCAGCGTGCCAAGCAGCTTGCAGCAGGCGCCGTCCGGTTTCTTCAGCCATTCGGTCAGGATGATCGAGCCGTCCATCATTGCGTCGAGGCGGCCATTGGCCATGTCGGTGCGGGCGTCATCGCCGGTCGGATAGGCCTTGACGGTCGAGCCTGAGTATTTCTGCTCGGCGAATTTCTGGTGGATGGTCGCGGTCTGCACGCCGAGCGCCTTGCCTTTCAGGTCCTCGGGCGATGTGCCTGATATGGTCGAATCCTTCGGCACCGCGATGGCCGGCGGCGTCTGGTAGTATTTGTGGGTGAACTCGACCTTCTCGGCCCGCTCGGGCGTGATGGTGATGTTGATGATCGCATCGAACTTGCCGGCCTGCAGCGCCGGTATAGAACCGTCGAAATCCTGCACGGTGAACTCGCACTCGGCCTTCATCTCGGCGCACAGCGCCTTGCCGAGCTCGATGTCGAAACCGCCCAGCGTGCCGTCGGCATTGGCGTAGTTGAAGGGCGGATAGGCGCCCTCGGTGCCGATCCTGAGTTTCTTGTCCTGGGCGGAAGCAGCCCCCGTGGCGAGAACCAGGGCGACCGAGGCGGCAAGCACGAAACGACCGAAAAGACGCATGTCCGAGATCTCCGTTGACCGGAGAAGTCTACGGGCTTTCGTGACTCCGGCGGAGACGGAAACGACATGTGCTGCGGCGATCACGGCGCGGCGAGCGATCCAAGCCGCCTTCAGTGTTAGCCGGCGCGCTGCTCGTCCGTCGCCTTGCGGTCAATGGCGAACTCGCCCGCCGACAGGACAACGCCGAATTTTTCGCTGGCTTCCGCTGACGTGTAGTATCCCAACGCCACATCGCGCAGTACCAGATCGGCATCGCGCTCAAGCGGATCGCCATAGCCGCCGCCGCCCGGCGTGCCGACGCGCACGCGGTCGCCGGCCTTAAGCGCGATATCCTGCTCCTTGGACAGATGTGGCGGCACATGCTCCTCGCCATTGCGGAAGACGGTCACCGTGTTGACCGCGCCGTCCCTGCCGCCGAGCGCGCCCTGCGGGCCGAAACGGCCATGGTCCATGACGAAGGAGGCGCGGGCGTCGCCGCGCAGGATTTCGACCTCGTAGGCGAGGCCGAAACCGCCGCGCTGCTTGCCTGCGCCGCCCGAACCTTCGCGCAAGGCGTAGTGGCGGTAGAGCACCGGAAAGGCCTGCTCCATGATCTCGACCGGCGGCGACTTGGAGATGCCGATGGTCGAGCAGCCATTGGTCAGGCCGTCATGGCTGGAATTGCCGCCATAGCCGCCGCCGGAGATCTGGTACATGACGTAGTCGCGGCCGCGCGCCGGATCGTTGCCGCCGAGTGCGAAATTGCCGCTGGAGCCGGCCGGTGCCGCCGTCACCTTGTCCGGCAGCGCCTGGACCATCGCCGCGAACACCGCCTCGGCGATGCGCTGCGAGACCTCGGCGGCGCAGCCTGAAACCGGGCGCGGATATTTGGCGTCGAGGAAGGTGCCTTCCGGCCGCTTGACCTCAAGCGGCTCGAAAGCGCCAGCGCTAATCGGCACATCCGGGAAAATGTGGCGCATGGCGAGATAGACCGAGGACAAGGTCGTCGCCAGCACGCTGTTCATCGGTCCGGCGCAGGGCTTTGACGAGCCGGCAAAATCGAAGGTCAGCGTGTCGCCCTGTTTCTGGACGGCCAGCGCGATGGTCAGCGGCTCGTTGACCACCCCGTCGGAATCGACAAAGGCCTTGGAATGGTAGGTGCCATTGGGGATGGCGGATATGTTGGCACGCATCTGTTCGGCGGCCCGCCGACGCAGTTCGGCGATCGCCTCGACAACGGTTTCGTCTCCGTAACGATCGAGGATTCCGTTAAGCCGATCCTGGCCGATGAGCAGTGCCGCAGCCTGGGCGCGGATGTCGCCGATCCGCTGGTCGGCAACGCGGATGTTGGAGCAAATGATGGCGTAGATTTCGGGGTCGAGTACGCCCTTCTTGAACAGCTTGACCGGTGGCAGCCGCAGGCCTTCCTGTTCGACCGCGGTCGCGGAAGCCGAGAAGCCGCCCGGCACCGAGCCGCCAATGTCAGGCCAGTGGCCGGTGTTGGACAGCCAGCAGAAAATCTTGCCGTCCCGGTAGACCGGCATGGCGAAGCGCACATCCATCAGATGGGTGCCGCCGAGATAGGGATCGTTGACGATGTAGATGTCGCCGGGCTCCGGCGGCAGGCAGCGGCCATCGGCGATCATCTCGATCACCGTTTTGGTCGAATACTGCATGACGCCGACGAACACCGGCAGGCCCTGCGACCCCTGCGCGATCAGCGAGCCATCAACGGCCGAATAGATGCCGTCGGAGCGGTCGTTGGCCTCGGCGATGACCGGCGAGAAGGCGGCGCGGGAGAAGGTCAGGTCCATCTCGTCGCAGACCTGCTGCAAGGCCGCCTGGAGGACCGAAAGGGTGATGGCGTCGAGCTTTGCCATATCAATTTCAGGCATCTCAGGCCTCGCCAATGTCGATGATGATGTTGCCGTCGGCGTCCGAACGCGCCCGGTCGCCGGGTTCGAGCACGGTGGTCGCATCCATCTGTTCGAGGATCGCCGGGCCTACGATGACCGCGTCGAGCGGCAGCTTTTCGCGTGCGTAAACCGGCGTGTCGTGCCAGCGCCCGCCGTACCAGACCGGCCGGATCTCGCGACGCGCCTCGTCGAGCGTTTTTCCGCGACCAGCCGGGTCGATCAAGCGCGACAGGTCGATCGCCGGCCGCACACCCGTCACCGAAGTGTTGAGGTTGACGAGGTTGGCGCGGATTTCCGGCAGCTCGACCTTGAAGCGGGCGAAATAGGCCTTTTCGAACAGTGTTTGCAGCTCGTGCCGGGTCACCGAGGAGGATGGCAATGGCACGTTGATGATGTGGGTCTGGCCGACGAACTGCATGTCGGCGGAGTGAGTGACGCGGATCGTCTCAGGCTTCACCGCTTCCTTGCCGATGAGCTCCTCGCCTTCGTTTCGGTGCCGTTCCAATACAGCGTGAAGCTGGGTCTCGTCGAGCACCGCCACCGGCTGGTTGACGGTGTTGACGAAGTCGTGGCGCAGATCGGCGACGACGCAGCCGAGCGCGTTGGTGATACCTGGCCGCGCCGGCACCAGCACCTTGGGCAGGCCGAGTTCGCGCGCCAGGGCGGTTGCGTGCAGCGGCCCGGCGCCGCCGAAGGCGAACAGTGCGAAATCGCGCGGATCGTGGCCGCGTGACACAGAAACCATGCGGATGGCGCCGGCCATCTTCATGTTGCCGAGCCGCAGCACCGCGCCCGCCGCCTCGACGCCGGACAGGCCGGTCGCCTTGCCGATCTTCTCCTCGAAGATACCGGTGACGCGCTCGACAGTGACCGGGTTTTCGACCGCCAGCAGCTTTTTCGGGGCCAGCCGGCCGAGCACCAGGTTGGCGTCGGTGATGGTCGGCTCGAGGCCGCCGCGTCCGTAGCAGATCGGGCCGGGATTGGCGCCGGCGCTTTCCGGACCGATCTGGATCAGGCCGGCGGCGTCGACGCGGGCGATCGAGCCGCCGCCGGCGCCGACCGTGTGCACCGCCACCATCGGCACGTGGATCGGCATGGCATATTCGATCTCGATCTCGTTCGAGACAGCCGGCTCGGCGTTGCGGATCAGCGCCACGTCGGTCGAGGTGCCGCCCATGTCGTAGGTGACGAGGTTTTCGTAGCCGGCGCGTTTTCCCGTATAGGCGGCGGCGATGACACCCGAGGCCGGACCGGACATGACGGTCTTGGCCGATTCACGTGTGACGAAGCGGGCCGAGATCATGCCGCCATTGCCGTTCATGATCAGGAAGTCGCGGGCATAGCCTTTCGAGCCCAACTCCTTGCGCAGCCGCTCGACATAGCGCTCGAGGATCGGCTGCACCGACGCGTTGACCGAAGCGGTGACGCCGCGCTCGAATTCGCGCGCCTCCGACAGCAGCGCGTGGCCCGACGTGATGTAGCCGTTCGGCCAGAGTTCGGCGGCGATTTCGGCGGCGCGCCGTTCATGCGCCGGGTTGGCGTAGGAATGCAGGAAGTGGATGACCAGGGATTCGCAGCCGGCCTCGATCAGCGCCTTCACGGCGTCGCTCATTTCAGCCTCGTCGAGCGGCGTGCGCACCGTGCCCGACGCCTCGACGCGCTCCGAGACTTCGAGCCTCAGATTGCGCGGGATGATCGGCACGAAACTACCGGTCATGCCATAGGCCTGCGGCCGCGTGCGCCGGCCAAGCTCGATCACGTCGCGAAAGCCGCGCGTGGTGATCATGCCGGTTTTCGCCAGCCGGCGTTCGAGCACCGCATTGGTGGTGGTGGTCGTGCCATGCACGATGAGGTCGATGCCGTCGATCGGAAATCCGGTGGCGCCGAGCGCCGAAACGACGCCGAACGCCTGGTTGTCGACCGTGGTCGGGGTCTTGGCTATATGCACCCGGCCACCGTCTCGGCCGTCGATCAGAAGCAGGTCGGTAAAGGTCCCGCCGACATCGATACCGGCGACGACGCTGCCCAGGGAATCCGGCTGCTGCACCGAAAAATTCTCTTTCATTGTCGAAACCCGAAATGCGCGGACTACGGATATGTCACAGTTTGGAAAGGTGTTTCGCGGCGGTATCTTGACGCAAATATCGTTTGTATACTAATAAATTCCGGACACAAGAGCTTACTGCTTCGGAGTGTGCAGGCAGCACGCCGGAACCTGAACGGTTCGGGCGCGCAGGTGAAGGTTTGGTGCCCGCGTTTGCAGTTGGGCCAGAAGGTTGGATTTGATGAACACCACATCCGCATTCAATACCGCCGGCGCCCGCCCGCTGCAGTTTCCGATTCCGGCCAATGTCTATGCCGAGACCGTCGTCTCGGTGAAGCACTATACGGACCGGCTGTTCTCGTTCCGCATCACCCGGCCGCAGTCGCTGCGCTTCCGTTCCGGCGAGTTCGTCATGATCGGCCTGCCCAATGCCGAGAAGCCGGTGTTCCGCGCCTATTCGGTGGCGAGCCCCGCCTGGGACGACGAGCTGGAGTTCTTCTCGATCAAGGTGCCGGACGGCCCGCTGACCTCGGAACTACAGAAGATCCAGGTCGGCGACACCGTCATCATGCGCCAGAAGTCGACCGGCACGCTGGTCGTCGACGCGCTGACGCCCGCAAAACGCCTGTTCATGATCTCGACCGGCACCGGCATAGCACCCTTCGCCAGCCTGCTGCGCGACCCCGACACCTATGAGAAGTTCGAGCAGGTCGTCCTGACCCATACCTGCCGCGACACTGCCGAGCTCATCTATGGCCAGGAGCTGGTCGCCGGGCTCGAAAGCGATCCGCTGATCGGCGAGCTGACCGGTGGCCGTGTCACCCTCTACAATTCGACGACCCGCGAAGAATCGGCGCGCATGGGCCGCATCACCGCGCTGATCGGATCCGGCAAGTTCTATACCGATCTCGGCATCGACAAGCTCAATCCGGAAACCGACCGCATCATGATCTGCGGTTCGATGCACATGCTGAAGGACGTCAAGGAGCTGGCCGAGCGCCTCGGCTTCGAGGAGGGCTCTCTGCATCATCCGGCGAGTTTTGTCGTCGAACGCGCCTTCGTCGGCTGAGCCGACCAACACACTCAGAAATCAAGTTTTGACCTTTCGGTCAAAAAACTAGCTGCTTTCGCGGCCTTTTTAAGCTATGAGCGCAAAAGCGCGTCGCCTTACGCGACGCGCTTTTTGTTTTTTGTCGATGCATGCCGTTGTCCCAAAACCGCTGCGCACTTTGGGCGGCATGCATTAAGGGACTCGTGAAGCGTCAATTCACGGGCTATCTTCGGCGCAAGTCGCTGAATGAAAGGGCAGGAGATGAGCAGCACTATCCGCGAAGCCGAGCTTGGTGCCGGCGCGTCGAAGGTGACGCCACTGCCGGCGCGCGCCGCCGCCAATACCCCCGTTCCGCTGGACCATCGCATCGCGCGCAACCCCGGCATGAAGCTCGACCTCAGCTTCATGGAGTCGGTGCGCAGCGTCAACCGCTCGGCGCTCGAACGCCGCGTCGCGAGCCTGACCAAGCGGCGCTCTATCAAGGCCGACAATCAGGCGGCCTGGCTGCTGCGCGCCGTCGCCTGCATGGACCTGACGACGCTGAATTCCAACGACACCGAAGAGCGCGTGCGCCGGCTGTGCGCCAAGGCGATCAATCCGTTCCGCCGCGATATCGTCGAGGGTCTCGGTATTGCGGGCGAGGTCATTCGCCCGGCCGCCGTTTGCGTCTACCATCCCTTCGTCGCGACCGCGGTCGATGCCGTGCGCGGCACCGGCATTCACGTCGCAGCCGTTTCCACCGCCTTCCCGCACGGCCTTGCCCCACTTTCCACCCGCCTGCAGGAAATCGAGGCCTCGGTGAAGGACGGCGCCGACGAGATCGACGTTGTCATTCCACGCGGGTTGGTGTTCGGCGCCAAGTGGCGGGAGCTCTACAACGAGATCGTCTCGATGCGCGCCGCCTGTGGGGATGCGCATCTGAAGGTTATCCTCGGCACCGGTGACCTCGCCACGCTGCGCAATGTCATGCTCGCCTCGATGGTGGCTATGATGGCCGGCGCCGACTTCATCAAGACCTCGACCGGCAAGGAAAGTGTGAACGCCACGCTACCGGTTGGCCTCGCCATGGTTCGCGCCATCCGCGCCTATTTCGAGGAGACCGGCTATCACATCGGATTCAAGCCGGCTGGCGGCATCTCCACGGCAAAAGCCTCGCTCGACTGGCTGGTGCTGATGAAGGAAGAACTCGGCCGGCCATGGCTGGAGCCCGAGCTGTTCCGCTTCGGCGCCTCGAGCCTTTTGACCGACATCGAGCGCCAGCTCGAACACCATCTGACCGGGCACTATTCGGCCAATCATCGCCACGCGATGGCTTGAACGCCCCACCCCGATCGGCTTTGCCGATCGACCCTCCCCACGAGGGGAGGTGAAGGAGGAACCCTATGAACATTCTCGACCGCTATCACGCCATGGAGTACGGCCCGGCGCCGGAAGCCCGCAACGAGGCCGACGCCTGGCTTGCGGCGCGCGACTTCGGCAAGGCGCTGTTCATCGGCGGCGAATGGAAAGCCGCTTCCGGCGGCAAGACCTTCGAGACCAGCGAGCCCTCCTCCGGCAAGCTGCTGGCCAAAGTGTCGGACGCCAATGCCGCCGATATAGACGCCGCGGTTTCGGCCGCGGCCAAGGCGCTGCCGAAATGGTCGGCGTCTTCAGGCTATGTCAGAGCGAAAGTGCTCTATGCCATCGGCCGGGCCATGCAGCGCCACCAGCGCTTGTTCGCGGTGCTGGAGTCGATCGACAATGGCAAGCCGATCCGCGAAAGCCGCGACATCGACGTGCCGCTGGCCATCCGCCATTTCATCCACCATGCCGGCTGGGCACAGGCGCTGGACAGGGATTTCCCCGGCGACAAGGGTGTCGGCGTCGTCGGCCAAATCATCCCGTGGAATTTTCCGCTGCTGATGCTGGCCTGGAAGATCGCGCCGGCGCTTGCCGCCGGCTGCACCGTGGTTCTGAAACCGGCCGAATTCACGCCGCTGACCGCCATCCTGTTCGCCGAAATCTGCGAACGTGCCGGCGTGCCGAAAGGCGTTGTCAACATCGTCCAGGGCGGTCCGGAGGCCGGCGCGGCCATCGTCAACCACCCCGGCACCCAGAAGATCGCCTTCACCGGTTCATCCGAGGTCGGCAAGATCATCAGGAAAGCCACGGCGGGGTCAGGGAAGAAACTGTCGCTTGAACTTGGCGGCAAGTCGGCCTTCATCGTCTTCGAGGATGCCGATCTCGACAGCGCCGTCGAAGGCCTGGTCGACGGCATCTGGTTCAACCAGGGCCAGGTCTGCTGCGCCGGCTCGCGGCTGCTGGTGCAGGAAGGCATCGCCGATGCCCTCATCGCCAAGGTCAAGACACGAATGAGCCGGCTGCGGGTCGGCAGCCCGCTCGACAAGAACACCGATATCGGCCCGCTGGTCGACGCCACACAGCTCGACCGGGTCAAGGGCCTGGTTGCCGAGGGCGCCAGACAGGGCGCCGTGTGCTGGCAGCCGGACGCCGCGCTGCCAACGTCGGGTTACTACCACCTGCCGACGCTCGCCACCGGCATTTCGCCGGCTAACATTCTAGCGCAAGAGGAAGTGTTCGGGCCGGTGCTGGCGACCATGACCTTCCGCAACACGGAGGAAGCGATCGAGCTTGCCAACAACACGCGCTATGGGCTGGCCGCCTCGGTGTGGAGCGAGAACGTCAACCTCGCCTTGCATGTCGCGCCGCAATTGAAGGCTGGCGTTGTCTGGGTCAACGGCACCAACATGTTCGACGCCGCCTGCGGTTTCGGCGGCTACCGCGAGAGCGGTTTCGGCCGCGAAGGCGGGCGCGAAGGCATGTTCGAATATCTGGCGGCCAAATTGCCACTTGGCCCGGTGATCAAGCCGGCGGCAGTCTCTGCGCAACCTGCCGAGCAATCCGACGGCGATATGATCGACCGCACGGCAAAGCTGTTCATCGGCGGCAAGCAAGTGCGGCCGGACGGCAATTACTCGCTGGCTGTCGCCACCGCCAAGGGCAAGCTTGCCGGCGAGGTCGGTCTCGGCAGCCGCAAGGATATCCGCGACGCCGTTTCGGCGGCGCGGGCCTGCAAAGCCTGGCCGGAGGCGACCGCCTACAACCGCTCCCAGGTGCTTTATTATCTGGCCGAAAATCTTTCCGGCCGCGCCGGCGAGTTTGCCGCCCGCCTCACCGAGTTGACCGGCGCTACGCCCAAGGCAGCGCGTGACGAGGTGGACCAGTCGATCGAACGGCTGTTCCTCTATGCAGGTCTTGCCGACAAGTTCGAGGGCCGCGTTCACCAGCCGCCGGCACGTGCCGTGACACTGGCGCTGCACGAACCGGTCGGCGTTGTCGGCGTCGTCGCCCCCGACGCGTCACCGCTGCTTGGCCTGATCTCGCTCATCGCACCGGCGCTCGCCATGGGCAACACCGTGGTCGCGGTGCCGTCCGAGCGGTACCCGCTGCTCGCCACCGACCTCTATCAGGTCATCGAATATTCCGACGTTCCGGCCGGCGCCATCAACATCGTCACCGGCCGCACGGCCGAACTTGCCGGTGTGCTGGCCAAGCATGACGATGTTGACGGGCTTTGGGTGTTTGCCGATGCCGACACCTGCGCCAAGGCGGAGGCCGAGTCCATCGGCAACCTCAAGCGCGTCTGGAGCGGCAATGGCCGCGGCCTCGACTGGGCGTCCGACGAGGCGGCTGGCGACGCCTTCCTGCGCCGCGCCGTCGAGGTCAAGAACGTCTGGGTGCCTTACGGGGACTGAGCAGTTGCGACGCTGCCGCGATGGTGAGCGCAGGGCAATCGAGTCAAGTTTGATTTCGCTCCACCAGCCTTTTCGGGGCGCTGGCGCAGCCCCTCACCTGCCTGCCGGCATTCTCTCCCCGTATAGCGACGGGGAGAGGGGCGTTGCCATCGACGATTTCGCCAATCGCCAGCGGCGCAAGATCGGCGCCGGCATTGCGGTCAGCCCCTTCTCCCCGTCACTATATGGGGAGAAGTGCCCGGCAGGGCGATGAGGGGCGGCGCCGACCTCGGCAATTGGTGGTCTCCGCCACAAGTCGAACTTGTCGTTGGTCTGAGGCGATTGCCGCGATGGTGATCGTGTTCGGACTTGACGCCCGGATGCATGTTCTTTAACGAGAAAAAACATCTTTATCTGTGGGCTGACAGGCGCGCAGGCCGCATGATGGCGTCCGACTGGCCCATGACGCCGTGGCCGACCACCGGTAGACCCGGACGATCCCAAGCGGACGAGGAGAAGAGCATGGCGGATCTGGCAGGCAAGGTCGTTGTCGTTACGGCAGCGGCGCAAGGCATCGGCAAGGCGAGCGCGCTGGCCTTCGCCAAGGCGGGTGCCGTCGTCTACGCCACCGACATCAACGAGGCGCTGCTGGCGGAACTCGCCAAGACCTCCGACATCAAGACCCGCAAGCTCGATGTGCTCAATGACGATGCCGTCAACGCCGCCTTCGCCGAGATCGGCAAGGTCGACGTGCTGTTCAATTGTGCCGGCTTCGTCCATTCCGGCTCGATACTCGAGATGAAGGACGCCGATCTCGATTTCGCCTTCAACCTCAACGTCCGCGCCATGATACGCACCATCAAAGCGGTGCTGCCCGGCATGCTCGAGCGCGGCGACGGATCGATCATCAACATGTCGTCGGTTGCCGGCGCCGGCAAGGGCGTGCCGAACCGCTTCGCCTATGGCGTCACCAAGGCCGCGGTCATCGGCCTGACCAAGGCAATCGCTGCCGACTATGTCGCCAAGGGCATTCGCTGCAATGCCATTTGCCCCGGCACGGTCGAGAGCCCGTCGCTGCAGGACCGTATGCATGCGCAGGGCGACTACGAAGCCGCCCGCGCCGCCTTCATCGCCCGCCAGCCGATGGGCCGGCTCGGCACGCCGGAGGAAATCGCCGATCTCGCCGTCTATCTGGCCGGCGCTACCTATACGTCCGGACAGGCCTATAATATCGACGGCGGCTGGTCGATCTGAACCAAACCGACTGAGGAGACTCTACCATGAAGCTGCTGCGCTATGGCGAGGCGGGGAGCGAACGCCCCGGCCTGCTCGATGCGGATGGAACGATCCGTGATCTCACCGGCCACGTCGCCGACATCGGCGGCAAGGCACTCGATCCGGCATCGCTGGCGACGCTGGCCAAGCTCGATCCGAAGTCGCTGCCGGCAGTTTCCGGCAAGCCCCGCATCGGCGCCTGCGTTGCTGGCACCGGCAAGTTCATCTGCATCGGCCTCAACTATTCCGACCACGCCGCCGAGACCGGCGCCACCGTGCCGCCGGAGCCGATCATCTTCATGAAGGCAAGCTCGGCCATCGTCGGGCCGGACGACGACGTGCTGATCCCGCGCGGCTCGGTGAAGACCGACTGGGAAGTCGAACTGGCCGTGGTCATCGGCAAGACGGCGAAATATGTCAGCGAAGCCGACGCGCTCGACTATGTCGCCGGCTATTGCGTCGCCCACGATGTCTCCGAACGCGCCTTCCAGGCCGAGCGGCAGGGCCAGTGGACCAAGGGCAAGTCCTGCGACACCTTCGGTCCGATCGGCCCGTGGCTGGTGACAAAGGACGAGGTCGCCGACCCGCAGAACATCAAGATGTGGCTGACCGTCAACGGCAAGACGATGCAGAACGGCTCGACCAAGACCATGGTCTATGGCGTGGCATACCTTGTTTCCTACCTCAGCCAGTTCATGTCGCTACACCCCGGCGACATCATCTCGACCGGCACGCCACCCGGCGTCGGGCTGGGCATGAAGCCGCCGGTGTTCCTGAAGGCCGGCGACGTGGTCGAGCTCGGCATCGAGGGCCTTGGCCAGCAGAAGCAGACGTTCAAGGCTGACGCTTGAGCACTTAAGTTCGATAAGTTTGCGACGCCCCTCATCCGCCTGCCGGCACCTTCTCCCCGTATAGTAACGGGGAGAAGGGAACCAACGCTGCCCTCTGCAGCGATATTACTTCAGCACCTTCCCATCCGCGCCAAACCGATAGGTCTTGGCCGGGTCCGGCGTCGCATAGAGCGTGGCGCCCGGTTCGGCGTCGTAGACGCCGAAGATGCGCACGGTGATCAGGCCGGCCTTCTCGCAGTCGAGATAAAGATTGGTGTCGGCTCCGAGATGCTCGGCGTGAACGACCGTGCCCTTCCAGGCGCCGGATTTCGGATCGACGGTCAGATGCTCCGGCCGCACGCCGATGGTCTTGGCGGTTTCACCAAGCCTGGCGCCATCGACGAAGTTCATCTTCGGCGAGCCGATGAAGCCGGCGACGAACTCATTCGCCGGCGAATTGTAGAGTTCCATCGGGCCGCCGATCTGCTCGATCCTGCCGGCATTCAGCACCACGATCTTGTCGGCCAGCGTCATCGCCTCGACCTGGTCGTGGGTGACGTAGATCATCGTCGCCTTCAGCCGGCGGTGCAGCTGCGCGATCTCCAGCCGCGTGTTGACGCGTAGCGCCGCATCAAGATTCGACAGCGGCTCGTCGAAGAGAAAAAGCTTGGGCTCGCGCACCACGGCGCGGCCGATGGCGACGCGTTGGCGCTGGCCGCCGGAAAGTTCGGCCGGCCGCCTTTCGAGATAGGGCTCCAGCGACAGCATCGAGGAGGCAATGCCAATGCGGCGGTCGATCTCGGCCGCCGGCGTGCCCGCCTGCTTCAGCCCGAGGCCCATATTGTTCTTCACCGTCAGATGCGGGTAGAGCGCATAGGTCTGGAACACCATGGCGATGCCGCGCTTGGCCGGCGGCGTGACGGACACGTCCTGGCCGTCGATGACGACCCGGCCCGAGGTCGAATCCTCCAGTCCGGCAATGACCCGGAGCAAGGTCGACTTGCCGCAGCCCGACGGACCGACGAAGACGACGAATTCGCCGTCCGTCACCTCGAGGTTGATGCCCTTCAGCACCTCGACCGGCCCGAAGGCCTTCTTCACGTTCTCGATGTTCAGCGAGCCCACGGCTTCGTCCCTGTTCTAGAGTTTGACGGCTGCGCCGCTGCGCACGCTCTCGTCTGCGGCAAGGCAGACGGCGAGCGATTTCACCGCGTCGTCCATGTGCCTGGTGAGGTCGATATCCTCGCGGATCGCCTTCAATACGAAGGCCTGTTCGAGATCGCAGAGATCCTGATGGCCGGGCTCGCCCGCCATCGACAGCATTTCGTCAGGCTTGGCGAACTTGCCGTCCGGGCCGGTCGCGGCACTGTGCAGGCGGATGGTCGAGGTCTTGGTGTGGGTGTCGATGTCATCGGACTTCACACCCTCCTTCATGACGATCGACACGCAGCCATTGGGCGAAATGACGTCCTTCACGAAGAAGGCCGTTTCCGAAATCATCGGACCCCAGCCGGCTTCGTACCAGCCGACCGAACCGTCATCGAACAGCACCTGCAGATGGCCGTAATTGTACATCGACGGCGCGATCTCCTCGCTCATCCGCAACCCCATGCCGCGCACCTCGACCGGCCTGGCGTCGGTGATCTGCAGCATCACGTCGAGATAGTGCACGCCGCAGTCGACGATCGGCGACGTCGTCTGCATCAACTGCTTGTGCGTGTCCCAGGTATGGCCGGAGGATTGCTGGTTGAGGTTCATGCGGAAGACATAGGGGCCGCCGAGCTTGCGCGCCTCGGCGATCAGCCTGATCCAGGACGGGTGATGGCGCAGGATGTAGCCGATCACCAGCTTCCTGCCGTTGGCCTTTGCCGCCGCAACGACGCGCTTGGCATCGGCCACCGTCGTTGCCAACGGCTTTTCGACAAAGACATGGCAGCCGGCCTCGAACGCCTTCACCGCATAGTCGGCATGGCTGTCGGAATAGGTGGCGATGCAGGCGACATCGGGCTTTTCGTCGCGCAACGCCTCGTCGAAGGAGCGCCTGATGCCATAGCCGGAAAGCCCTTCCGGCAGCGGCACGTCGGAGCGGTTGACCAGAGCGGCGATCTCGAAGCCCGGATTGGTGTGATAGGCCAGCGCATGGCTGCGGCCCATATTGCCAAGGCCGGCGACGACGACGCGAAGGGGTGTCTGCGAACTCACTTGACGGCTCCCGAGGTGATGCCGCGGATCAGCTGCCGCGAGAAGATGACGTAGAGGATCAGCACCGGCATGATCGCCAGCGAGAGCGCGGCCAGGATGGCGTTCCAGTTGGTGACGAACTGGCCGAGGAACAATTGCGCGCCGAGCGTCACCGTCTTGGTCTCTTCCGACGGCGCCAGGATCAGCGGGAACCACAGGTCGTTCCAGATCGGGATCATGGTGAAGACGGCGACGGTCGCCATCGATGGCCTGACCAGCGGCAGCACCAGCCGGAAGAAGATGGTGTATTCGGACAAGCCGTCGATGCGGCCGGCGTTCTTCAGGTCGTCGGATACCTGCTTCATGAATTCCGACAGGATGAAGATGGCGAGCGGCAGGCCTTGCGCGGTGTAGACCAGGATCAGCGCCGTCAGCGTGTTGACCAGCCCGCTCGCCACCATCAGCTGCAGGATGGCGACGGTGCCGAGGCGGATCGGGATCATGATGCCGAGCGCCAAATAGAGCCCCATCAACGAGTTGCCGCGAAACCGGTATTCCGACAGCGCGAAGGCGGCCATGGCGCCGAACAGAAGCACGAAGAACAGCGAAGCGACGGTGACGACGAGGCTGTTTTGGAAATAGTGGATGAAATCGCCCTGGCCGATGACGGTGGTGTAGCCGATCAGGTCGAAGGTTTTTGGCGTCGGCGGCGTCAGCGGCGCGCCGAAGATGCCGGCGCGGGACTTGAACGAATTCATGATGACGAGGATCACAGGAAACAGCGCGATCGCCGTATAGGTCAACAGGATTGCGTGGGCGCCGATGGTGCGGGGCAGGGAACGGGTGGCGGTGCTCATCTCTTGCTCCTCAGAACTGGTAGCGACGCAGGCGCGTCTGCACGAGGAAGAGATAGACGCAGACGCCGCCGAGGATGATCAGGAACATCATCGTGGCGATCGCCGCGCCCATGTTGGGGTCGCCGACCTGCAACTGGAAGCCGAAGAAGGCGCGGTAGAGGAAAGTGCCGAGAATATCGGTCGAATAGTTCGGCCCGGCGAGCGCGCCTTGCGCGGTGTAGATCAGGTCGAAGGCGTTGAAATTGCCGACGAAGGTGAGGATCGAGATGATGCCGATCGACGGCAGGATCAGCGGCAGCTTGATCTTCCAGAACTGTGACATGCCGGTGATGCCGTCGCATTCGGCGGCCTCGATCACCTCTTCGGGGATAGACAGCAGGGCGGCATAGATCAGCATCATCGGGATGCCGACGAACTGCCACACCGAGATCAGGCTGAGCGCCGTCAGCGCGTATTCTTCCTTGCCCAGCCACGGCGTGAACAGGCTTTTCAGGCCGACGAGATCGAGCAGATGCGGCGCCACGCCCCACAGCGGCGACAGGATCAGCTTCCAGGCGAAGCCGACAATGACGAAGGACAAGATGGTCGGCACGAAGATTGCCGTGCGGTAGAAGGCGGCAAATCTCAGTCTCGGGCTGGACAGAAGTGCGGCCAGCATGACGCCGATCGGGTTCTGCACCAACATGTGGATGATGAAGAACCAGGTGTTGTTCCGGAGCGCATTCCAGAAATTCACCGACCAGTTGGGGTCGCCGAACAGCGTGCGGAAGTTCTCCAGCCCGACGAAGACCTGGTGCTGCTCGATGTTGCGGAACAGCGACAGCTGCAGCGTGCCGGCCAGCGGCAGGATCATGATCGCCGTATAGACAAGCACCGCCGGCGCCAGGAAGACGCCAATGTGCCAACGGAACGGTCTTTTCGGTCGTGTGTCTGCGGCCATGAGTTCGGTCCCCGCCGTCTCTCGGTTCCAAATGGGTGTTGATCTAGATGATGCCTCGATGCACGGCCCGAACATTCTTGCCCCGTGCGGCAAGAACAAAGGCCTGCGACTGATCAGCTAGCCTTCCCCATGAAAAGCAAGGGTAAGGCCGAGAGGCGGTGCCGACAATCGCTATCTGAACGGGCGCAATCTGAAGAACCAGGGTAGTCCGAGACCGGCCAGGCGTACGCCCGGCCGATCTCGTTGCCTGAGCTCTTACTTCGCCGGCTTGTACCAGCTGTCGAGGCCGGTCTGCAGCTTCTTGGCCGCAGCTTCCGGGGTGTCGGTGCCGTTGATGACGTTGGCCGATTCAACCCACGTCTCGTTTTCGAGGTTCGGCGTGCCACGCGACAGGATCTGGTAGGTCGAGCGGATCGTCGACTTGCACTTGCCGCGCCAGGAGACGAATTCCTGGGCCAGCGGGTCTGCCATCTTCACCGGCGAGGAGTTCAGGCTGAAGAAGCCCGGCAGCGCGTTGGCGTAGATGGTGGCGAAGTCCGGCGAGGCGACCCAGGACAGGAAGGTCTTGGCCGCATCTGCGTTCTTCGAAGCCGCATTCAGACCCATGCCGATATCGGTATGGTCGGAGATGTAGCAGGTGTCGCCGGCTTTCTCGACCGGCGGCGGGAAGGCGCCCATCTTGAACTGGGCCTGGGTGTTGAACAGGCCGATTTCCCAAGAACCGGCCGGGTAGATGGCGGCGCGGCCAAGCGTGAACAGGTTCTGGCTGTCTGGATAGGTCTGCGCCTCGAAGCCGTCGCCGAGATAAGGCTTCCACTTGGCCAGTTCCTCATACGGCGCGACCCAGTCCTTGTCGGTCAGCTTCTGGTCGCCCTTGATCAACGCAGCGCGGCCGTCCTCGCCCTTCCAGTAGTTGGGGCCGATGTTCTGGTAGCCCATGGTCGCGGCTTCCCACAGATCCTTGGTGCCCATCGCCATCGGGATGTAGGTGCCGTCGGCCTTGATCTTGTCGAGCGCGGCGAAGAACTCGTCGCGGGTCTCCGGCACCTTGATGCCGAGCTTGTCGAAGGCGTCCTTGTTGTAGATGAAGCCGTGGATGACCGAGGCCATCGGCACGCAGAAGCTCGCCTTGCCGTCGTCGGTCTGCCAGGCGGACTTGGCCACCGGCGAGAAATTGTCCATGCCGGGCAGCGCCGAGAGGTCGGCAAGGTTGCCCTTCTTGAACAGTTCAAGCGACTTGTCGAACGGGCGGCAGGTGATTAGGTCGCCCGCAGAGCCGGCGGCGAGCTTGGCGCCAAGGGCGGCGTCATACTCGGTCGGCGCCGAAGGTGCGAACACCACCTTGATACCCGGGTTCTTGGCTTCGAAGGCCGGGATCAGCTTGTCCTTCCAGATGGCAAGGTCGTCACCGCGCCAGCTTTCGATGTTGAGCGTTACGTCTGCAGCATTAGCCACCCCAGCCGAGCCGAGAATGCTGGTGCCCAGAAGCAGTGCCGTCAGTAGTTTCGTTGTCATGCTCAGTCTCCCTGTTGACCTTTTTCAGGTTCGGTTTTGATGAGAACAGAGGCTGCGCGCCCCTTGCTCCCCTCGATCGCGGAAAGCGCCGGCCTCAGCTTCTGGCCGGTTCCTTCCAGCAGTTTCTCCGCCGCATCGGCGCTGTCGGCGCCGGCGGCGAGCAGAATGGCGGTCTTGACCGCGCCGCCGCTCTTCTCGAGCAGGCGCGCCGCTTCGTCCCTGCCGCGCCCGCTGACTGCGGCGACGATGCGCGCTGCGCGGTCGCGCAGCTTGATGTTGTCGGCCATCAGGTTGACCATGTAGCCGTCATGCACATGGCCGAGATGGACGGCGGTCAGCGTCGACAGCATGTTGAGCGCGATCTTCTGGGCGGTGCCGGCGCCCATGCGCGTCGAGCCGGCAATCAGTTCCGGCGGCGTTTCGAGCAGGATGGCGGTTTCGGCCTGCCGCAGCAGAGCCGAGTCCCGGTTGTTGGCGATGCCGATGGTGGCGGCCCCGCGATTGGCGGCTTCCTCGATGGCCCGCACCGCATAGGGCGTCGTGCCGCTGGCCGAAATGGCGATCAGGCAATCGCCCTTGCCGATGCCAGCATTGATGACGGCTGCTGCCGCCTCCTCGGCGTCGTCCTCTGGACCGCCGGCCAATGTCCGGAAGGCTTCGTCGCCGCCGGCGATCAGGATGGCGATGCGGTCGCGGTGAATGCCGAAGGTGCCCGGAAGCTCAAGCGCATCGGCCAGCGCCATCAGGCCTGAACTGCCGGCCGCGGCATAGGCAAGCTTGCCGCCGCTGCTCAACCTGCCGGCGATGATCTCGGCCGCCCTGGCGATGGAGGGAATGGCGTGGCGCACGACTTTTGCAGCCTCGATCTGCGCGTCGGCCAAAGAAGAAAGGATGGCGTCCGGGGCCTGGATATCCAGCCCCTCGGCATTTTGGTGAAGCGCTTCGGTGCGCGTTTCGGCCATCCCGGTTCCTCCAATGCGGAAACAATACCAAAAAAATACCACTTGTCCACATGCATTAACGAATTCGCTGGCAGGAAATCGCTCAGCCAACGAAATGCCTAGGTTTTTCAATAAAATACGGCTTAATCTTTTTGAAACAGAAATTAACTCTTGGCTATTGGTATTTTATTGGTATTATCCGCCCGGAGGAGAAATCGCGTGAATTTCGTGCTCGGTATCGATGGCGGCGGCACCAGCTGCAGGGCCGCCCTGGCAACCGCGGATGGCGCCGTCATTGGCCGCGCCAAGAGCGGCGCCGCCAACATCCGCACCGATCTTACCGGCGCCCGGTCGAACATCGTCGAAGCGGCAAGGCAGGCGTTCATTGCCGCCGGGCACGATCCGGAGCTGATCCCGCAGACACCGGCCATTCTCGGCCTTGCCGGCGCCAATGTCGGCACCTACCGGCAGCAGCTCGAAGCGATCCTGCCGTTCAGCATCAGCCGTGTCGAGACCGACGCCGAGATCGCGCTGGAAGGGGCTGTCGGCTCCGGCGACGGCGCCATGGCCATCCTCGGCACCGGCACCGCCTATATGGCGCGCAAGAACGGCAAATCGCGCGCCATCGGTGGCTGGGGCTTTCAAGTCGGCGACCAGGGCAGCGGCGCCCGCATCGGACGCGACCTGCTCGAACAGACGCTGCTTGCCTATGACGGCGTCCGCGAGGGCTCGCCGCTGACGCAGAGCATGCTGGCGGTGTTCCGCAACAATCCGCAGGACGTGGTGGAATTCACCACCAATGCCAAGCCCGGCGATTTCGGCGGCTTCGCGCCCAAGGTGTTCGAGCATGCCGAAAAGGGCGACAGCGTTGCCAACTGGATCCTGGACAGGGTGGTCGCCGATGTCGAAGCCGCGCTCGGCGCGCTCGACCTAGCGGATGACGCTCCGCTGTGCCTGCTCGGCGGGCTGGCGCCGCTTTACGCGCCGCGCCTGTCGGCCCGCTACCGGGCGCTGCTGAAGCCGCCGCTCGACGATGCGCTGGGCGGCGCCGTGCAGATGGCGGCCCGGCTTTTCGCCGGGACAACGGAGGCGGCTCGATGAGCGATGCCGCCGACCAGATCTTCGCCACGCTGAAACAGTCGTCGCAGAGCGGCGCGCCGCTTTATCTGCAACTCAGGAAGAGCATCGAGGACGCGGTCAATCGCGGTCTGATCGGACCGGGCGACGCACTGCCCTCGGAGCGTGACATCGCCAGCAAGGCCGACATTTCGCGCGTCACCGTGCGCAAGGCGGTGCAGGACCTGGTCAAGGGCGGCATCCTGGTGCAACGCCATGGCTCCGGCACGTTCGTGGCGCCGCGCATGGAGCGCGTCGAGCAGTCGCTGTCGCGGCTGACCTCCTTCACTGAGGACATGGCGCGGCGCGGCATGGCGGTGCGTTCGGCCTGGCTCGACCGCGGCCTTTATGCGCCCTCGCCCGACGAGATGATGGTGCTCGGCCTGTCGTCGAACGAACTGGTGGCGCGGGTGGCGCGCCTGCGTATCGCCAACGACACGCCGCTGGCGATCGAACGCGCCTCGCTGTCGGCCAGCGTGCTGCCCGACCCGGCGGGAATAGGTTCCTCGCTCTATGCGGCGCTGGAATTGACCGGCAACCGGCCGGTGCGGGCGGTGCAGCGCATCTCAGCCGCCAACCTCGGCGACGGCGACGCGCGCCTGCTCGAGGTGCCGCCGGGCATTGCCGGCCTGCACATCGAACGCATTTCCTATCTGGCGAGCGGCAAGGTGATCGAATTCACCCGTTCCATCTACAGGGGCGACGCCTATGATTTCGTCGCCGAACTGCGGCTGACAGGGCCGAGCGAAGAGGGCCGACCATGACCACAGAGCCGAGAATGCCGAATGAACCGACCCCGTCGGCTGAGCCGACCATGTCGGCTGGGATGACCCATATGCGGCGCGAGATCGAGGAGATCCCGCTGGCCGTCGCCCGCCTGCTCGACGGCTCCGGCACTGTCCTGACCGAGGCCGGGCGCGGCATCCGCGAACGCGACCCGCAGTTTGTCGTCACCGTGGCGCGCGGTTCGTCCGACCATGCAGCGACCTTCATGAAATATGCCGTCGAGCTGACCGCGGGCCTTGCCGTCGCATCGGTCGGTCCGTCGATCGCCTCGATCTATGGTGCCGAGCTCAGGCTCGGCGGCTCGGCCTGCCTGGCGATCTCGCAGTCGGGCAAGAGCCCCGACATCGTCGCCATGGCAGAGACGGCGCGGGCCGGTGGCGCGCTGACCATCGCCATCACCAACACCGCCGATTCGCCGCTGGCGCGTGCCTCGGACTATGCGATCGATATCCTGGCCGGACCGGAGCGCAGCGTCGCGGCGACCAAGACCTTCATCAATTCCGCCGTCGCCGGTCTTGGCCTGATGGCGCATGCCACTGGAGACGAGGCGCTGCTGGCGGCGCTCTTCGAATTGCCCGACCATTTCCGCAAGGCGATCGCCTGCGACTGGATGACGGTGCTGTCCGAAACGATCGAAAAGCAGAAGTCGCTGTTCATCCTCGGCCGCGGCCCGTCGGCGGCGATGGCCAACGAGGCGGCGCTGAAGTTCAAGGAGACCTGCGGCATGCATGCCGAGGCCTACAGTGCGGCCGAAGTCATGCATGGCCCGCTGGCGCTGATCGGCCCGGACTTTCCGGTGCTGGCGCTGGCCGCGCGTGACGCATCGGAGCCTTCCGTTGCCGAGGCCGCCGACAGCCTGGCGGCCAAGGGTGCGCCGGTGTTCGTCACCTCCGCACTTGCCCAGCGCGCCGTGCGCCTGCCGCATGTCGCCACGGGCCATCCGCTGACCGATCCGCTGACGCTGATCGTCTCCTTCTACATGTTCGTCGAGGCGTTTGCCCGCCATCGCGGCCTCGATCCGGACACGCCGCGCAATCTTCGCAAGGTGACGGAGACCGTATGAGCGACCGTTTTGCCCTGACTGGCGCCCGCATTTTCGACGGTGACGACTGGCACGACGGCGCAGCACTCGTCGTGCGCGACGGCCTCGTCGAGGCCATCCTGCCCGCCGGCGCCCTTGCCTCCGACCTCCGCATCGTCGAGACCGGCGGCGGCATGCTGGCGCCCGGCTTCGTCGACCTGCAGGTCAATGGCGGCGGCGGCGTCATGCTCAACGACCACCCCGATGTGGCCTCGCTCGAAACCATCTGCCGGGCGCATGCGCCCTTCGGCACGACCGCGCTCCTGGTGACGCTGATCACCGATACGCCCGCCATCACCGCCGCCGCCGTCGCCGCCGGCGAAGCCGCGACGCTGCGGAAGCTGCCGGGTTTCCTCGGCCTGCATCTGGAAGGCCCGCATCTGTCGATCGCCCGCAAGGGCGCGCATGATCCGGCGCTGATCCGGCCGATGCTGGACGCCGACCAGGCGAAGCTGATCGCGGCGCGGCAGAAACTGCCGGTGCTGCTCACCACCATCGCACCGGAATCCGTCGAACCGGCGCGGGTCTCGGCGCTGACCAGGGCCGGCGTCGTCGTCAGCCTCGGCCATTCCGACACCGGCTACGCCACGGCCAGCACCTTTGCCGAGGCCGGCGCCTCGATGGTCACCCATCTGTTCAACGCGATGAGCCAGATCGGCAACCGCGAGCCCGGGCTGGCTGGCGCAGCCATCGATATCGGCTCCCTGTCGGCCGGCCTCATCGCCGACGGGATCCATGTCGATCCCGCCACCATCAAGATCGCGCTGCGCGCCAAGCAGGGGCCGGCCAAAATCGTGCTGGTCACCGACGCCATGGCGCCGATCGGCACCGATATGACCTCGTTCACGCTCAACGGCCGCACCATCTACCGCAGGGATGGCAGCCTGCGGCTTGCCGACGGGACGCTTGCGGGCGCCGATCTCGACATGATCTCGGCCGTGCGCTTCATCCACCTCGTCGTCGGGGTCGAGCTTTCCGAGGCCTTGCGTATGGCCTCGCTCTACCCGGCGCAAGCGATCGGCCAGTCGCACCGGCTCGGGCGCTTCGCCAATGGCACGGCAGCCGATATCGTTGCGCTGTCGGACGATCTCGACATCAGAGGCGTCTGGATCGGCGGCGGGAAGGTTTTTGCAGGCTCCAACAGCGCTGGGTGATATCAGGCCATGCATGACATCGATTGCGTCATTGCAGGAGCAGGTGTCGTCGGGCTCGCCATCGCCAGGGCGCTCGCCCTGTCGGGCCGCGAGGTGCTGGTGGTCGAGCAGGCCGGCGCGATCGGCACCGGCACAAGTTCGCGCAATTCCGAAGTCATCCATGCAGGGCTCTACTATGCGCCGGGAAGCCTGAAAGCCCGGCTCTGCGTCGAAGGCCGCGAGCGGCTCTATGCCTATTGCCGCGAGCACAATGTTGCCCATGCGCGCACCGGCAAGCTGATCGTCGCCGTCGAACCGGGCCAGTTGGACAGGCTGGACGCGATCAGGGCCAACGCGCAGAGCTGCGGGGTTGGCGATCTCGAAATCTTGACGCAGGCACAAGCCGAGAGCCTCGAACCCGCGCTGCAATGCGCCGGCGCGTTGCTCTCGCCATCGACCGGCATCATCGACAGCCAGGCACTGATGCTGTCGCTGCGCGGCGACGCCGAGGCCGCCGGTGCATCCTTCGCCCTGCTCACGTCCGTTACCGGAGCGGCGATCGAAGCCGATGGGATCCGGATCGATACCCACGATGCCGATGGCGAGGGCTTCGCGCTGAAGGCTGGCGCCTTCGTCAACGCCGCGGGCCTCGATGCGCAGGCTCTCGCCGGCCGCATCGAAGGTTTTCCGCAACGCCTTGTTCCACCGCGATGGCTGGCGCGCGGCAACTATTTTTCACTCTCGGGCCGGTCACCCTTCTCGCGGCTGATCTATCCGGTGCCGGTTAATGGCGGCCTCGGCGTCCATCTCACCCTCGATCTGGGCGGCAGCGCGCGCTTCGGTCCGGATGTCGAATGGATCGACAGCGTGGATTACACGGTCGACCCTGCTCGTGGTGCGGCCTTCTACGGCGAGATCAGGCGCTATTGGCCCGATCTTGCCGACGGCGCCTTGCAGCGGGCCTATGCCGGCGTCCGGCCAAAACTGTCCGGCCCGGGCCAGCCTGCGGCCGACTTTATGATCCAGGGTCCGGCCGACCATGGCACAGGGCCGATCGTCAGTCTGTTCGGCATCGAGAGCCCCGGCCTGACGGCAAGCCTGGCGATCGCCGAGCATGTAGTCGAGCTGCTGTACCGCGGCTGACGAGCTGCCTGTGCACGTCCAGCCTTAAGATGTGTAGAGACCCCTGTAGGTATCGCGCAGCAGGTTCTTCTGCACCTTGCCCATGGTGTTGCGCGGCAATTCGTCGACGAAGATCACCTGCTTCGGGTGCTTGTATTTTGCGACGCGTTCCGCGATGGCGCCGAGAATTTCGGCTCCGGTGATGTTCGAAGCCGGCGACCGCACGACGACAGCGGTGACGCCTTCGCCGAAATCGGGATGGGCAACGCCGATAACAGCGCTTTCGCTCACGCCGTCAAGCGCGTCGATCTCGCTTTCGAGCTCTTTCGGATAGATGTTGTAGCCGCCGGAAATGATCAGATCCTTGCCGCGGCCGACGATGTGGACGTAGCCGTCGGCGTCGACGATGCCGAGATCGCCGGTGATGAAGAAGCCGTCGGCGCGGAATTCCGCCTTGGTCTTTTCCGGCATGCGCCAATAGCCGCCGAAGACGTTCGGGCCCTTGACCTCGATCATGCCGACCTCGCCCTGAGCGAGCGGCCTGCCAGTGTCGGGATCGGCAATGCGAAGCGCCACACCCGGCAAGGGAAAACCGACCGTGCCGGCACGCCGCTCGCCGTCATAGGGGTTCGAGGTGTTCATGTTGGTCTCGGTCATGCCGTAGCGTTCGAGGATCGCGTGGCCGGTTCGCTCACGCCAGGCCTTGTGCGTCTCGGCCAGCAGCGGCGCCGAACCGGAAATGAACAGGCGGATACTTTTCGCCGCCTGACGGTCCAGCCCGTCCTGCTGCAGCAGGCGCACGTAGAAGGTCGGCACGCCCATCAGGGCGGTGGCGCCCGGCAGCAGCGAGACGATGCGGGCCGGGTCGAATTTCCGCTCGAACAGCATCGAGGCGCCGGCCATCAGGACGACGTTGGTGGCAACGAACAGACCATGGGTGTGGAAGATCGGCAGTGCGTGGATCAGCACGTCGTCGGCCGTGAAATGCCAGTGGTCGACCAGCACCCGCGCGTTCGAAGCAAGGTTCTCGTGGCTGAGCATCGCGCCCTTCGAGCGGCCCGTCGTTCCCGAGGTGTAGAGGATCGCCGCGAGATCGTCCTTGGCCCGCACCACATCGTGGAAGTCCGCCGGCAATCGCGAGGCCTGATCCGTCAGCGATCCCTCGCCATTGCGGCCGAGCGTGACGGTGACGGCGCCCGATTTTTCCGCCAGTGCGCCGATGTCGGCCGCCCTTGCCGGATCGCAGACGACCAGACGTGGTGCTGCGTCACCGAAGAAGTACTCCAGCTCGGCCAGTGTGTAGGCGGTGTTGAGCGGCAGGAAGACGGCGCCGGCACGCAGGCAGGCGAGATAGAGCAGGACGGCTTCGGGGCTCTTCTCGACCTGCACGGCGACGCGATCGCCGGGCTCGACATCCAGTTGCAAGAGCGCATGCGCGAGCTGCGCCGACCGCGCCAGCATATCGCCATAGGTCAGCGAGCGACCATCATCGGTTTCCATCAACAAGCGATCGGGCGCCGGCATCCGGGAACGGAACGCGTCGAACAGATGGTTGCTCATGAAGTCTTCCCGGGGATAGTAGAGACGGCGGCGCCGGGCATGCTTTTCGAGCGGCATGCATGGGCGGCGAAGAGTTCGCGGTTCTTGGCCGCGCCGTCAAGACCCGCGGACAGGTGTTTGCCCGTGGCGCCTATGGGCTGCGTGGCTGCAAAAGATTGCCGGAGCCGACGCTATCGCCGGGCGCGTGCCGCCTTGCCGGCGACCGACTTCAGACTCTCACTTTGCCTGATGCGTTCCATGCACATGGCAGCGGTCAGCTGGTAGTGATTGATCAGCGCTTCGACGGCGCCGTCGGCATTGCCGTCCAGAGCACATTCGGCGATCCGGCGATGCTCGCCGAAATCGTCGCGCTGGGCACTTTCGCTGTCACTCGCCATTTGCCGGTAGCGGTAGGCGTGATCGGAAAGCTGCTCGCAGAATCCCACCAGCCATTGCGACCGGCAGGCCGAAATCAGGACCCGATGAAACACGCGGTGCAACTTCTCCCAATCCGGATTGAGCGACGAGAGATCCTGTGGCGAAAGACGTGATGCACGCCCCAGGCGATGCAGCGCCAGTACGAGTTGTTCTTCCCATTCGGCGGTGCGGTGGGCGATCGATTCGCGAAGCGCCCGCTCCTCAAGCCAGCAACGGGTGCGCGTCAGCTCTTCGAGCTCCGCCGCGCTGACCGGCATAATGAAGAAGCCGCGCTGGTCGTGCCTGCCGAGAAGTCCTTCCGAGGCGAGGCGATTGAGAGCCTCGCGGACAGGGGAAGCGCCGGCTCCATATTTGGAAACCACCCATTCGACCCGCAGCTTGCTCTCGGCTTCAAGAACTCCACCGAGAAGGTCATCCCGCAATTGGTGATAGACCGTGCTGGCAAGCGTGCTCTTGGGCCCTGCGCCGTCGTCGTTCAGATTGGCAGCTCCGTATGTCAAAGCGACTCCTTGTCCCCAAATTATGTTTGGGCAATTCGAGTCCGAAGCATCCCCCTTCGTACACGTACCATATCGCGTCTGGCCTCCGAGGCTCAAGCAGAAGATCACGCTATTGTACTTAAGCACGAAGAAATATACGGCATTTTGCCGATCAGCGATGCAAAGTCGCGTATTTCTACAACCTTCGGAAACTTAACGTGTTTTGTATGCACGCAGGATCATCTGTTCTTGTGAGCACGCGCGATCGGCTTTTCTGCCGCGCGCAAAAGACGGAACGAATCAGGCGTCTCGTCCAGGCTCGATGCTTCGCGAATCAGATTCTGACGGACCCTGCCGGGCATGAGAGCCGTTGGCGGCCAATTGGACTTGAAGACAGGATTGGCGTCGTGGATCAGCCGGCTGCCTTGTCGGCTGCCGTCCTGATCGCCTGGATGTTTTGCCGGTAGGCGTCGACGCTGCCGCCCTTGAAGATCGCGGCGCCTGCCACCAACACGTCGGCGCCGGCGGCAGTGACCAGAGGCGCGGTTTCGGCTGACACACCGCCGTCGATCTCGATGCGGATCGGCCGGCTGCCGATCAGCGCCTTGACCCGCTTCACCTTGTCGACGATCGCCGGAATGAAAGCCTGGCCGCCGAAGCCCGGATTAACGGTCATGATCAGGATCAGATCGAGCCGGTCGAGCACATATTCGACCGCACTTTCCGGTGTTGCCGGATTGAGCGACACGCCGGCCTTCTTGCCAAGGTTCCTGATGGTCTGCAGCGAGCGGTCGAGATGCGGCCCTGCCTCGGCATGCACCGTCATGCCGTCGCAGCCAGCGTCGGCGAAGGCGGCCAGATAGGGGTCGGCCGGCGCGATCATCAGATGGCAGTCGAAGAAGGCCTTGGTGCGGTTGCGGATCGCCTTGATCACCGAAGGGCCAAAGGTGATGTTGGGGACGAAATGTCCGTCCATGACATCAAGGTGAATCCAGTCGGCGCCGGCAGCCACCACCGCTTCGACTTCATCGCCGAGCCTGGAAAAATCCGATGCCAGCACCGAGGGTGCAATCAAGGTTTTTTTGCTCATGGGCGCGGCCTTTCCGAGCGCCCTTCTCATTCGGCCACTCTATCGACTGCCTAATGCGCCGCAGGTGACTTGTCGAGTGCGCAGGCGGCTGGCTGCACAGGCTACGTCCCGCCCATGTCGGCTGCCCCTTGCCCGTCCAAACAAAAACCCGCCGGATTGCTCCGGCGGGTTTATGGCTTGTGTCGCGCTGGCGGTTACGGCTTCAAGTTCTGGATGTTTCCAGCCGGATCGCCCTGCTGTTGCTGGTCGCTTTGCGTCTTGCCCCGCGGAAGCAGTTGCTGCAGGACATTCGGGTTCAGCAGGTCTGGCTCCAGTTGGCCACGGATCGGCCTGCAGTTCGGATAGCGCCCAATCGTGCCTTCCGGGCAGTGCCGCCTGATGATCGGCTGGCACTGGCCATTGATCATCTGCGAGCCCGGTGCGCACTCCTCCACCTGCGGCCTGGACCTGCGGCATGCGCCGTCGATCACCTCGGTCCCGCGCGGACAGACACACTCGCCGCGCTTGTTATGGACCTGGCCGCGAATGTCGCACTGCTCCACCGGCGGCTGTTTGCGCCGGCAGGCATTGCCTTGCACCTCGGTACCCCTCGGGCAGACACAATTGCCGTTGGCGTCGTGGACCTGGCCACGGATGGTGCATTGCTCGGGCTGCGGCCGGATCGGTCGGCAGGCATTGCCCCGGACTTCCGTACCTTTCGGGCAGACACAGTCGCCATCGGCATTGTGGACCTGGCCACGGACGGTGCACTGCTCGGGCTGCGGCCGGATCGGACGGCAGGCATTGCCCCGGACTTCCGTACCTTTCGGACAGACACAATCGCCATCGGCATTGTGGACCTGGCCACGGATGGTGCACTGCTCAGGCTTCGGCCGGATCGGGCGGCAGGCATTGCCCCTGACTTCCGTACCCTTCGGGCAGACGCAATCGCCGTCCGAATTGTGGACCTGACCGCGGATCGTGCACTGCTCAGGCTTGTCGGTCTTGACGCACTTCCCGTTTTGAAGCCCGGTTCCGCGTGGGCAGACGCAACGTCCGTCCTGGGTGCGGATCTGGCCTTCGAGCAGCACGCAGGGCCGCGGCTTTGGCTCGACGATGACGCCACCGTCGGGCGAGCACTGGCCGTTGCGGAAGGTGGTGCCTTGCGGGCAGACACACCTGCCGGCGTCGTTCATGACGAAACCTGGCGAGCACTCGTTCTTCACCTCATGTGTGATGGTGAAGGGATGGCACGCATAGGCCTTGCCACGATCGCCCTGGACATTGGCCTGGTCGCCGGGGAGCATGTCGCCGCCTTGCACCCGGGTGTCGGGAGACAGGACGCCGACGCAGTTCTGGCCGCTGACATTGCCCTGCAGATTGGCCAGGCGGCCGTCGTCGGGAATGACCACGGTGACTTGGTGCACCTGGCTCTCCCCTGCGCCGAGCGTCAGGTTGGCAATGCAGGACAGTGGCAAGGTCGCCGGTTCCGGCGAGCAGCCGAAAGGCGGATCGATCGAGGTGATCGCAACGCCGTCCAGCCTGCCGAGACCTTCGACGCCGATCGCATCACCGATGCGAACCGGACCGGAGAAGGGGCTCGTCCCATCGTTCGTGATGGTGATCTCGAACGAGCAGGGTTGGCCGAGCTTGCATTCGCGGTCACCGGTCTTTTCGACGCGGATGGTCGAAGAGCCGCCGCCCTTGGCGCAGGCCTGGCCGATCGGATAGACGATGTCGTCGCCGGGCGCCGGACCATACGAGCCCCGCGCGCAGTTTTCGAACTCGCCGTTCGCCGAAACCGTCACGTCGAAGTGGCGGCTGGTTCCAGGTGTCATGACGGCACCAGGAATCTGGCACGACAGCGCATTGGCCGGAACCGGCCCGCACGCCCATTCCGCGCCGTCGGGGGTGACGGTCTGGATCTGGACGGGCGCGCCGCCCGCCACCAGCGTGGCGGCGTCGTTGACCCGCACCGGACCGGTGGGGGCAGCGGTGCCGGCATTGACGACGGTGATGCGGCAAGAGACGACCGCCGCACCGGCCAGCGAGCCATTGCACACCTTGGTGATGCGCAAGGCGGGCTTGCCGCCATTGGGGTGACGAATGCGTTCCTTGGCGCAGGCCTTGTTGTTGGTGAGATCGGTTTCACCAGGGATGGCCTTCACCTCGGCGCAGTTCTCCACCGTATCGGACTGATAGCCGGCCGGCATGACCGCCTTAACGAAGATCGGTGTCGAGGCGCCCGGTGCGAGCGATATGCCCGCATTGTCGCAGCGGAACTGGCCGGGGCCGGTCGGGCCGCATGTCCATGGTGGGGTCGGACCGAAGGTCGAGGAGGCAGGCGCGCCGCCTGGATAGCTGTCGATCACCGTCAGCGGTCCATTGTAGGTGAAGGTGCCGTTGTTGATGATATCGATCACGAAGGTGCAGATGCCGTCGGCCGTGCAGACCTCGGTGCGGGCACGCTTCTTCAGGATCAGGTCGACCTTCTTTTCGACCGGTGGCTGGCATTCGCGATCACGATCGCCACGCCGGCAGATCGGGATCGAGGCACAGCCGCGATCGTTCGACTGGCTGCCGAACAGCGGCTTGCCGCTGGCCGCATAATTGTAGGTGGCGCAGTTGCGCAGCACGCTGCCTTGCCAGCCTCCGGCCGGCTTGAAGCCGAGCTTGAGGTCGACGAAGGCTCCCGGATTGAGCGTGGTCACCGGATAGGTGCACGTCATGGGGGTCGTGCCGGGTACGCAGACCCAAGGCGGATTTGGCCCCGAATCGAGCGTCGAGCCGGCCGGCAGCGTCACCTCGTCGAGCACGATCTTGCCGTGATAGGCACCGGTGCCGACATTGGTCACCCTGATGGTGAAGTCGCAGCCGCCGCCCATCGTGCAACGCTGGACTTCGGCACGCTTTTCAACCTTGAGGTCCGGTTCCTTGTCCTTGGGCGGGCATCTCTGGTCGCGCGGGATGACGATGTCGATGGTCTGCGTGCAGCACAGGCCCCAGCCTTCCTCCGGGCCGGCATAGGTTTCGATGCCGGTGACGATGAGGTGGATGACATCGCCGGGTGACGCGCCAACGATCTTCCAGTTGAGCACGCCGCCGCCCGCCGGCACCAGCTGGGTGTCGGGGATGATGGTGATGCCGGGTGTTGTCGTCGACACCTGCACCCATTTGCCGCCCATCTCCGGGCCGACCGGCATGTGGTAGATGAAGGCGCCGCCACCGGGCACGCAATCAACCGTGCCGCGCTCCACCTTGAAGCATTCCTTGCCGGGAGGCGGCGGTGGCGGGTTGCACTTGGTGACATCGATCTTGATCGAGGTCTTTTCGCCGGTCTTGATGTCGCCGTCGTCGGGCTTGCTCGGATCTTGCGACGGGATGATGATCCCCGTGCCGGCTTCCGGCGTCACCTTGATCATGCCCTGGTTGTCGACGATGGTCGGCGAAGGAAACGCCGCATGGTCGATCTTGGCCGTGATCTGGAAGGTGATGACGCGCTCGTTGGGAGCGCCGACGCCGTCGAGATCGGAGGCGGAAATCCGGAAATCGGAAACCGTCGCCGTGTCGTTGGGATTTGCCGATGTGCTGATCGTTGCACCCGGCAGTGGTCCGCCGGCCGCATCCGTGCCGTCGCCGGACACATTGACGTTGACGATCTCAAGGCCGTGCGGAAGCTGGTCCTTGAAGTCGAGCCGGGCCTTTTTCAGTCTGGCCGCGAAGCCAGGGTCGGCAAAACCCTGCGGGTCGCCGCGCAAACCGAAGCTCAGGGAATAGACAACATAGTCGCAGCCTCTCTGGGTGCCCTTCTTGGTGAAGAAAGGCACGACCCGGCCCGGTTCCGGATTGATGATGCGCGGATTGTCGAGGTCGAGTCTGGGCTCCGTAATGACGGTGTACACCTCTTCGGCGAAGCCTTGCACCGGGGTCAGGGTGGCGACCGCGATACCGGCCGCCATCAGCCAGCGCGCGCCGCGCCTGGCGAGTGACAGGGGTTTCATGATCGTCTCCAAGACGGTTGACTGCTTTGACTGGTTGCTCGTTGCGAGCGGGGAAAGTGCGAGATTTTTCATCTTCCCCTCCTCAACGTTCGCAGCTGACGGCTGGGGTTCTGAGCGGCAAAGTCATCTTGCAGCAAGGGTAGTAGCCACCCTTGTCCTTGTCGGACTTCCTGTAGAAGCAGAGCCCAACATCGACTGTGTCGCCCGGATAGTGGCCGGTGATGCCGATCGTGTATGGCGTGCCGGGCGCATGCGACATGGGGGAAGTCACCCCGACGCCTGGCGTCCTGGACTGGGCCTTGATCGAATCGCCGCCGAAGCCGGCATGGTCATGGAGATAGAGATCGGCCTCGAGGCCGGAAGGCGTGCAGTAGTACTGGACGTCCTCGACATCGAGACAGGGAGGCAGATTGCCGGGCGGTGGGAAGTCCGGCGGGTAGAAGGGGGGCAGATAGCCGCCCGGGATTTCTTCATAATAGCCGGCGCGACCTTCACAGGGATGCCAGACCGCGACGTCGCCGACATGGCCTTCCACTTCGGGATCTTCGAAATAGCCGTCGAAATCGACGAACCAGGAGCCGAAGGGCGGCACGTTGGCCGGTTTGACCAGCTCCCTGGGCGTGATCTGCACGCCGTGCACGGCCAGCGGCCCGCCGGCGGCGAGCTGCTCGGCGAGCGCCGGATTGTCGCGCAGCTTGTCGCCGGTGTTGACAAGCGTCTGCGTGCAGACCGAGGTGTCGAGATTGCCGTCGGCATCATAGCCATATTGCAGGTCGAGACCGCCGGCCGACTGCCGGTTGCCTTGCGGGAAGCCTACCGCATATTCCTGCGGCACTTCGACCCAGACCGATTCCGTCGCCGGATCGTCCGGATTCTCGCGCCAGTAGCGAATGACCTCGCCCTTGCCGGAATCGGCGAACTGGCTGTAATCATAGCGGTTTTCGACCGGGCCGCGCTGTGCCAGATACATGAAGCCGCTGTTGTCGAAGGCGATGTCGGTGACGGCGTAGTCCTTGTCGGCCTTGACCGTCAGTTCCCAGCGCGGATCGCCGGCGAAGGTGCCGTCGCGGGCAATGCCGACCGACCAGATTTCCGACTTTTCGCCAACCGAATAATAGAGCCGGCCGCCGTGATAGGAGACGCCCCAGACGCGGCGCTCGTCCTGCGTGTAGCCCCAGCTGTCGGGGTCTTCGCTGTCGAAGGCCGCGCCCTGTATGTCCATCACCGAACCGTCGTCTGCGACCGGGGCCAGCCCGTGCGCCGGACGCCCGGCAACGCCATGGTCGAAGCTGTCGATCAACCTGCCTTCGGCGTCGATGCGATGGATCAGGCCGGTGTCGAGGTCGGAAGCGAAGAACTGGCGGTGGATAGGATCGAAGGTGAGATTGCCGATGCCGGGACCGCTGTTGGTGTCGATGTCGGCAAATTTGGAGACCTGGCCGGTGATGCCGTCGATCTTCCAGATGGTGCCCGGCCCGCCGCCGTTTTCAGTGCCGAACTGGCCATCCATGAAGGTGGCGCCGGCCGCGCCGCGGCGCTGCCGCTCCGGCCTTCCATCGCTATCGGCATCCGGGGTGACGATGCGGATGCCGTGCAGCGAGGTGGCGCCGGCATAGAGATTGGGGACGCCCGACGGAACACCGTCGCGCACGCCGTCATCATAGGTGAGGCCGAACACCTGGCCGATCTGTTCGGCCGTCACCTCGAAGGGCGGCGGCGTGGAGACGAGCTGGCCAGCGGCCGGCCCGCCGAGATGCGAGACGTCGAACACGCGCAAGGTGGCGCGGGTGGTGTCGATGAAGGTTTCGTCGACCGGATCGACGCCGGGCGGCAGGCCCTCGTCGAAATTGGGAATGATGGTGCCGGAAAATCCGGTTACCGCCATCGAGCCGGGATAGATGATCTGGGTGTCCTGCGCCCGTGCTGCGTCACCCAGCCAAAGGCCGGCAGTGAGTGCCAGCACAAGCAATCCGCCCGGATGCACGGCGCGGCGCAGGCCGCTGTTGAGAGAAGACACGAATGTGCCGCGGACGCGAGACATGAAGCTACCCCCGTTAGCCACGGGAGAAACATCCGGCGTTACCGCGCAAACCAGGGCAAGGCGCGGTGGTCCGGCACGTTCTTCCCTGATCGAATTGTCTGCTTTCCTCATCTTGACGATACGCCTGCTCTTACGCAGGGTCAACGGAATCAACAGGAAGCCCAGCGCGTCGACCTCGTCCCGAAGGCGGTGGTCGCGCCGAGTTCCTGTTGTTCCCGGAGACCTCAGAGCCTCTGGGTTAATGGTCATGGGGGCTTCCTTTCCGGGCCGCACAATGCGGCACCTGGACATCAGTCGCGGGCTGAGGTGGAAAGGTTCATGGAAGCCTTGCGCAGAATGCTTGCGCGCGATGCTGCCTGTTCTTATATACGCGCCAAGCCGTTCGGCGCCGGAATGCCGGTTGCCGGAACGGAATTTCTTGTGAACAGGGGCTTTCGTCGGAACGCCTGTACGGGTCCTGAGAGCCTGCTTAGCGGAGAGACTAGAAAAATGGCAAAAGTAATCGGTATCGATCTCGGCACCACCAACTCCTGTATCGCCATCATGGATGGCAAAGAGCCGAAGGTGATCGAGAATGCGGAAGGCGCGCGCACGACGCCTTCCATCGTCGCCTTCAGCGGCGACGGCGAACGTCTCGTCGGCCAGCCGGCCAAGCGCCAGGCGGTCACCAATCCTGAAAACACCATCTTCGCGGTCAAGCGCCTGATCGGCCGCCGCTATGACGATCCGGTGACGGAGAAGGACAAGAAGCTTGTCCCCTACAAGATCGTCAAGGGCGACAATGGCGATGCGTGGGTCGAGGCCGGCGACAAGAAGCAGTCGCCCAGCCAGATCTCGGCCATGATCCTGCAGAAGATGAAGGAAACGGCGGAAGCCTATCTCGGCGAGAAGGTCGAGAAGGCGGTCATCACCGTTCCGGCCTATTTCAACGACGCCCAGCGTCAGGCAACCAAGGACGCCGGCAAGATCGCCGGGCTGGAAGTGCTGCGCATCATCAACGAGCCGACCGCGGCCGCGCTCGCCTACGGCCTCGACAAGAAGGATGGCAAGACCATTGCCGTCTATGACCTTGGCGGCGGCACGTTCGACATTTCGGTGCTCGAGATCGGCGACGGCGTGTTCGAGGTGAAGTCGACCAATGGCGATACCTTCCTCGGCGGCGAGGACTTCGACATGCGCCTGGTCGAGTATCTGGCGGCCGAGTTCAAGAAGGAACAGGGCATCGACCTGAAGAACGACAAGCTGGCACTGCAGCGCCTCAAGGAGGCGGCTGAAAAGGCCAAGATCGAGCTGTCGTCGACAACGCAGACCGAGATCAACCTGCCCTTCATCACCGCCGATGCGACCGGGCCGAAGCACCTGACGCTGAAGCTGACGCGCGCCAAGTTCGAGCAGCTGGTCGACGACCTCGTCCAGCGCACCATCGACCCTTGCAAGGCGGCGCTCAAGGATGCCGGCCTGAAGGCTGGCGAAATCGACGAAGTCGTCCTGGTCGGCGGCATGACCCGCATGCCCAAGATCCAGGAGATCGTGAAGCAGTTCTTCGGCAAGGAGCCGCACAAGGGTGTCAACCCGGATGAGGTCGTCGCTCTCGGCGCCGCCATCCAGGCCGGCGTGCTGCAGGGCGACGTCAAGGACGTGCTGTTGCTCGACGTGACGCCGCTGTCGCTCGGCATCGAGACGCTGGGTGGCGTGTTCACGCGGCTGATCGAGCGCAACACGACGATCCCGACCAAGAAGAGCCAGGTGTTCTCGACGGCCGAGGACAGCCAGTCCGCGGTGACCATCCGCGTCTTCCAGGGCGAGCGTGAAATGGCCGCCGACAACAAGGCGCTTGGCCAGTTCGACCTGGTCGGCATCCCGCCGGCGCCGCGCGGCGTGCCACAGATCGAGGTCACCTTCGACATCGACGCCAACGGCATCGTCAACGTTTCGGCGAAGGATAAGGGCACCGGCAAGGAGCACCAGATCCGCATCCAGGCATCGGGTGGCCTTTCGGACGCCGACATCGAGAAGATGGTCAAGGACGCCGAGGCCAACGCCGAGAGCGACAAGAAGCGGCGTGCCGTGGTCGAGGCCCGCAACCAGGCCGAGGCGCTGGTGCATTCTTCCGAGAAGTCGCTGAAGGAATATGGCGACAAGGTCTCGGAAGCCGAACGCACGGCGATCGCCGATGCGATCACGGCGCTGAAGGCCGCGGCCGAAGGCGACGACGCAGCCGATATCGAGGCCAAGTCGCAGGCGCTTGCCGAGGCTTCTATGAAGCTTGGCCAGGCCATGTACGAGGCTTCGCAGAAGGAAGCGGCGGAAGCCGACGCCAAGGCGGATGCCGCCAAGGACAGTGACGTGGTCGATGCCGATTTCGAGGAAATCGACGAGGACGACGACAAGAAGAAGTCGGCCTGAACCGTTTGACGGCAAGATAAAGCGAAAAGCCCGGCGCAGGCCGGGCTTTTTTGCAACCCTGGCGGAAAAAATCGCTGAAAAACACGGGCAGAACCGCGCCGGCCCTAGCATCCGGGCAGCACCGCTCCTAAATCGAGACAACGTGCCGGCAAACGACGCAACATATGCATCAAGACGTTGAACATCCGGACTGCGGGAAAAAATGAAAGCTGATTTCTACGAAACGCTGGGTGTCCAAAAAGGCGCCGACGAGAAGGAGCTCAAGAGCGCTTTCCGCAAGCTCGCCATGCAGTTCCATCCCGACCGCAATCCCGGCGATCATTCCTGCGAGCACAAGTTCAAGGAAATCAACGAAGCCTACGAGACGCTGAAGGACCCGCAGAAGCGGGCGGCCTATGACCGTTTCGGTCACGCGGCCTTCGAGCAGGGTGGCATGAATGGCGGCGCGCAAGGCTTTGGTGCCGGCGGCTTCGCCGACATTTTCGAGGATATTTTCGGCGACATGATGGGCGGGCGCCAGCGCCGCTCGTCGGGCGGCCGCGAGCGCGGCGCCGACCTGCGCTACAATATGGAAATCTCGCTGGAGGAAGCCTACGCGGGAAAGACCGCGCAGATCCGCGTGCCAGCATCGATCTCCTGCTCGGAATGCTCGGGCAGCGGCGCCAAGCCGGGCACCCAGCCTGTCACCTGCTCGATGTGCAACGGCCACGGCAAGGTGCGCGCCACGCAAGGCTTTTTCTCCATCGAGCGCACCTGCCCGCAATGCCAGGGCCGCGGCCAGACCATCAAGGATCCGTGCCCGAAATGCGCTGGTCAGGGCCGCGTCACCGAAGAGCGTTCGCTGTCGGTCAACATCCCTGCCGGCATCGAGGACGGCACCCGCATCCGCCTTGCCAACGAGGGCGAGGCCGGCCTGCGCGGTGGGCCGTCGGGCGACCTCTATATTTTCCTGGCGGTCAAGCCGCACGAATTCTTCCAGCGCGACGGCGCCGATCTCTACTGCAAGGTGCCGATCTCGATGACGACGGCCGCACTTGGCGGCTCCTTCGAGGTGACGACGCTGGATGGCACGCAGACCAAGGTGAAGGTGCCGGAAGGCACCCAGAACGGCCGCCAGTTCCGCCTCAAGGGTAAGGGCATGCCGGTGCTGCGCCAGCCCAATGTCGGCGATCTCTACATCCAGACCGCGGTCGAGACGCCGCAGAACCTCACTCGCCGCCAGCGCGAGCTGCTGGAGGAGTTCGAACAGCTCTCCTCGCAGGACAATTCGCCCCAATCGAGTGGCTTTTTCACCCGCATGAAGGATTTCTTCGAATCCTTCGGCGAGCGCTGATGGGAATTCTAGGCAAGCCGCGTGATTTCGTGAAATGCGTCGCATCTTGAGACGCGACGAAACTTATCTTATCCGCGACATGCGTCTGACCGCGCCTTGCCTTGCGCCGCTCAGATGTTAAGTAATTTGGGGGGAATGCTGAGGAGAGCTTGCATGACACGTCCCGGACTGCGCAAGGCGCTTGCCGAAAAGTTCGACGACGAGCTCAAATTCTTCAAGGGCTGGATCGACAAGCCGAAGACGGTCGGCTCGATCGTGCCGACCAGCTCGATCACCGCCCGCAAGATGGCCTCGATCGTCAATCCGAAATCCGGCCTGCCGGTGCTTGAGGTCGGTCCCGGCACCGGCGTCATCACCCGCGCTATCCTGGCCCTCGGGGTGCGGCCCGAAAATCTCTACGCTGTCGAATATTCCACCGACTTTGTCCGCCACCTGCGGCAACTCTATCCCGGCGTTAACGTCATCGAGGGCGATGCCTTCAACCTCAACGCCACGCTTGGCGAAAAGAGCGGGATGATCTTCGATTCCGTGGTTTCCGGCGTGCCGCTGCTCAATTTTCCGGTGGCCCAGCGCATCGCCTATATCGAAAGCCTGCTCGACCGCATCCCGCCCGGACGGCCGATCGTGCAGCTGACCTACGGGCCGATGTCGCCGATCCCGGCCGGCCGTGGCGACTACACGGTCAAGCATTTCGATTTCATCTTCCGCAACATCCCGCCGACGCAGCTGTGGATCTACCGGCGCGAGGCGCATTAGGGCGACCTGAATTTCGACTTTGATTTTTGGGCAGGTGCGTTGATTTGAGCGGCCTCTGGCTGTACCTGTCCGGGAACAAGGTTGGCCAATGGCAGTGATCCCGAAAATCCTCGTCTTCGCCGGCTCGGTGCGCAGTGGCGCCTACAGCGGCAAGACCGCCGACGTGGCGCAAAAGGAGCTCGCCATGCAAGGCGCCGAGGTGACCCGCATCTCGCTCGCCGACTATCCCCTTCCGATCCTCGACGAGGATCTGGAAAAGGAAAAGGGCGTTCCCGTGAATGCCCTGAAACTTGGCCGTCTGGTCATCGCCCATGATGGGCTGCTGATCGCCACGCCCGAATATAACGGCTCGATCCCGCCGCTGCTCAAGAACACGATCGACTGGGTGAGCCGGGTGCGCCGTGATGGCGGCCGGACGGTCAGGCCGCTGGCCGGCAAGGTGGCTGGCCTATGCTCGTCCTCCAACGGGCACTTTGCCGGGATCCGCTGCATCAACCATCTGCGCGCCGTGCTGGTGCGTTGCCAGATGGAGGTGGTGACGCCGGAATGCTCGGTGCCGGAAGGCGGCAGCGCCTTCGACGAGGGCGGCAATTTCCGCGACGAAAGACTTTACAAATCGATGGAGCACCTATGCCGCACGCTGATCGAAACCTCGCGCATGCTGTCGACCCGGATCGAGGCGTGATCGCCGAAACCATGCGGTCAGAATCCATCCAGGCCCCATCGATAAAGGCCAAATCCATGCAGGAAAGACTGATCGTCGGCCTCGACGTACCGACCGTGCAGGAGGCCGAACAGGCGGTGCGCGAACTCGACGGCGTCGTCTCCTTCTACAAGATCGGCTATCAGCTGGCGTTTGCCGGCGGGCTCGACTTTGCCAGGGAACTGGCCCGCGGCGGAACAAAGATCTTCCTCGACATGAAGCTGCTCGACATCGACCACACGGTGGCCAGGGGCGTCGAGAACATCGTCAAGATGGGCGTGACCATGCTGACCATCCACGCCTATCCAAAGGCGATGGCGGCGGCGGTGGAGGCGGCCAGGGGTAGCGGCCTTTGCCTGCTGGCGGTCAGCGTGCTGACCTCGATGGACGAGCAGGACATGATCGACGTCGGCTATGAATACGACCCGCACACGCTGGTGCTGCGGCGTTCGGAACAGGCGCTGCATGCCGGCATGGGCGGCATCGTCTGCTCGGCCGCGGAAGCGGAAGCGGTGCGCCGCATCGTCGGGCCCGACATGGCAGTGGTGACGCCCGGCATCCGGCCGGCGGGTAGCGACCATGGCGACCAGAAGCGCGTGGTGACGCCGGCACAGGCGATCCGCAACGGCGCCAGCCATCTCGTCGTTGGCCGGCCGATTGTTGCGTCGGCCAACAGACGAGAAGCGGCCGAAGCGATCATCGCCGAAATGCGCTCAGCGTAAACAACAGGGAGAAGAAGAATGCCCAAGGGATACTGGATCGCCCGCGTCGATGTGCGCGATGCCGAAGGCTACAAGGAGTATGTCGCCGCCTCGAAACTGGCCTTCGACCGCTTCGGCGCGAAATTCCTGGCGCGCGGCGGTGCGCATGAGCTGGCCGAGGGTGTCGGACGCGCACGCAACGTCATCATCGAGTTCGAATCGCTCGCCATGGCGCACGATTGCTACCACTCGCCGGAATACCAGCGCGCGGTCGCCATCCGCCAGAAGGTCGCCGATGGCGAGATCGTGCTCGTCGAAGGTATCTGAAGCGATCGATCAGAGTCCGGCGGCGCGTCAGCGAAGTCCTGACGGTCCCCTTCCCTTAGCTCCGTCCCGCTAAGCCGAGCACTCCGATCAGCTGGTGCTTGAAGGCCAGGGCAGTTTCACTATGCCCTGGCCGACAACCGGGCGGAGCCGTTCGACAACGACCGCCACATGGCCGGCGCACGGCCCATGCAACAATTGATCGCCGAGCCAGAGTCGCTTTCGCCCGAGGTGAAGCGACCGGGCTGGTTGCCAGTTGACATGCAGGTATTTACCTGCATATTACACCTCGAAAGCAACGAGTGAGGCTGATGGACGCTGACAAGGTTTTCAAGGCGCTGGGCGACCCGACACGCAGAAGGCTGCTTGACCTTCTTTGCGAGAAGAACGGGCAGACGCTCAGTCAGCTTTGCGAAAACCTGGACATGGCAAGGCAATCCGCCACCCAGCACATCGACCTGCTGGAAGCGGCGAACCTGGTGAGCACGGTCAAGCGCGGCCGGGAAAAACTGCATTTTATCAACCCCGTGCCGCTGCACGAAGTCTACGAGCGGTGGGTGCGGAAATTCGAACGGCAGCGGCTCAGCCTGTTGCACGATCTGAAGCAAGAACTCGAAGGAGAGGACCAATGACCCGAGAGACAACCAGCTTTGTCTACGTGACCTACATCAAATCGACGCCGCAAAAAGTTTTCGAGGCCATAACCAGGCCTGACATTGCGAAACGCTACTGGGGCCACGAGAACGTCTCCGACTGGAAGCTGGGATCGAGATGGGAGCATATCCGCGCCAATGACGAGCGGACTGTCGAACTCGTCGGCAAGGTCGTCGAGATCTCGCCGCCGACCCGGCTCGTCATCACCTGGGCGAACGCTTCGCAGGCCAACGATCCCACGCAATACAGCCGGGTGACGTTCGGCATCGAGGAATACGACACCATGGTGCGGCTGACCGTCACCCATGACGAACTCGAAGCCGGCAGCGGCATGGCGAAAGGCGTCAGCCAAGGGTGGCCGGCGGTGCTGTCCAGCATGAAATCCTTCCTCGAAACCGGCAGCGGCATCGACCTTTTCGCCAAGCCGAAATCGGCCTGATGCCCTGCGATATCATACAGAACCAGGCCAGTGGAGAACGACAATGACCAAGCGCTATATCGGCGGCTGTGCGTGCGGCGCGATCCGCTATGAAACCAGCGGCGAGCCCATCTTCCAGAACCACTGCCAGTGTCTCGACTGCCAGAAGCGTGCAGGCACCGGCCACGGATCCTATCTGACCTTCGGCCGGCGCGCCGACATGAAAATTGCAGGCGAGGCGACCACCTGGCGTGTGAGAGGCGACAGCGGCAACGAAAAGGTCCACGCCTTCTGCCCGACCTGTGGAACGCCGGTCTACCTGACATTCGTCGCCATGCCGGACCTGATTGCGATCAACGCGACCAGCCTTGACGACCCCGGCCAATTCGACCCGCAGGTGGTCACATACGCCATCCGCGGCCATGCATGGGACACGATCGATCCCACGTTGCAGAAATTCGAGCGAATGCCGGGATAGCGGTTTCGCCTCGGGCTGTCATGTCATGTCGGGCGCTCGTCGCGGGCGCTTGCGCCTGTTGGCAGCGCCCCGAGCATTTCCGGATGCGCCGCCGCGCGTTCAAAAATGGTGGTTTTGGCCGAGTAGCCGGCTGGCAGCGGTTTCGGCCATGGCGTCGGCAAGCTCGAGATCCCATTGCTGGCGGCAGTAGGCGCGGAAATCGAAGCAAGGCAGGCCGGGGCAGACCTCGAACTCGATGAGGTGAACCGTGTCGTCGGCCTCGACGCGAAGGTCGATGGAAAACACATCGCGCAGGCCAAGCCCGCTCATCAGCCGCTCGGCGATCGCGCGAACCCTGGCATCGGCGATCGGCTGGCTGTCGGCGACCGCAACGAGCTCCGGTTCGGCATAGTGTCCAGCCGCCTTCGCCGCCTCGCCGGTGTCACCGTAAAGCGCCAGGCTGTCCGCCATGGTCTGAAAATCGGCGCCTGAATCGACAAACGCCACGCCAAGCGCTTCGACCCCGGCGCCCGGCACCAGGCCGAGGAAACTGGCGCGCACGTTGCGGCCGGCAACGTAGGGCTGGACAACGACATCGTCGCGATAGGCCGCAAACACACGCCGGCTAAGCTCCAGTGCGTGGCCGAGATCGCTGATGCGCGAATCCGCCCATATGCCGATCTTGGCGCCTAGCCGGTTGGGCTTGACGAACCAGCCGGCGGCCGACGCCGGCGGCTCAACCAGCCATTTGCCGTCGCGCGCAAGACCGGCCTGCGGCACCGGCAGACCGAGCGCGCCAAGCACCGCGCCGGAACGGAACTTGTCCTGGCAGAGCGCAAACAGCGCATCGTCGGCGCCGATCGTCTTGAGCCCGCCGAGCCTCGCCAAGGCGGGTGCGGCGCTGCCACGGAAATAGGCAATGCCGTCGGTCAGCGTCCAGACCAGCGTCGTGCCGGGATGCTCGCCGGCGAGCACGCCCGCGGCATCGTCCAGCTCCACCGGCGTGAACGACAGGCCGCGCGCCTGGCAAACGGCGGCAAGCGCATCGAATTCATGGGCGAGATCAGTCGACTGCGCCAGATATGAGGCGATTTCGGCGGCACGCTCCGGTGCATGGCCCTCGGCGACGAGACGGTCGTGGCAGGCTTTTTCCGGCTCGTGGACGAGGATCAGTCTTGGCTTTTGGCTCGTCATGGATTTGCATTGTTTTCCAGCGATGGCGTCGCCTACCATCGCATGGGAAGCGCAATCGGCTGCCGCGAAACCGACCGGGTCGGACGGTTGCGTGACAACCAACCGCCGACCGCGTTCAATCAGGCGATCAGCACGCGCGGCTCGAAACGGCCGTTGACCTTGATGTCGAGCAGGAAGGTCATGCCCGCCTGCGGATCGAGCTTACGCTGCTTCTCGTCCTTGCCCTTCCAGGCGGACGTCACCGCCAGCCGATCGGCATTCTTGCCGACAAAGGCCGGACAGGATGGCTGTGTCACCGGCATGGCGACGGACCGCAGCAGCGTGCCGTCAGGAGCATAAGCCTTGACCACTTTGCCGCCCCAGACGGCGTTCCACAGCACGCCGTCACGATCGACCACCGAGCCGTCGACATAACCCTTGGACGAGCGGTGATCGACGAAAACTTTCGGCTCGCCGGTGGGCAGGCCGGTCGCCGGGTCGCAGTCCACGCGCATCAACAATCCGGTCGAGGTGTCGGTGTAATAGGCGAGCCCGCCATCTTGCGAAAAGCATATCGAGTTGGAGACCGTGATGTCCGAAAAGAGCCGGTGCAGTTCGCCCTTGAAAAACCAGTAGATGGAGCCAGCGCCCTTTTGCTCCATCTTGCCCATCGTTCCGGTCCATAGGGCGCCACAGGGATGGACGCGGGAATCGTTGGAGCGGGTGGCGGGATTGTCGGCCTCGATCGGCGTGTGCAGTGTGATGGTGCCGGTCGCGACATCGCGGACATGAAGCCCGGTCTCGGTGGCGATCAGCTGGCGCTGGTCGTCGATAATGGCGATGGCGCTTGCCATCTGGCCAAGCTCGTGGATTTTCAGCGCGCCGCCGGCCACCGGCTTTTCCAGAAGCTGGCCGTTGACGATGTCGAACCAGAACAGCGCATCGGTGACTGGATCGTAGCTTGGCCCTTCGCCGAGCTGGCAGATGTGGTCGGAAAAAACCGAAACGATCGCTTCGCTCATCATGCTTCTCCGAACACCGCATCCCAGGCCTCGACGGCGGCATGCGCGCGCGCAGCCACCTCGTCGACGCTCATGCCAGGCTTGAACAGGCTGGAGCCGAGACCAAACACCGTCACGCCGACGGCCTTGTAGCCGGCAAAATCCTTTTCCGAAACGCCGCCAACCGCGCCGACCAATGTCTGCGCCGGCAGCACCGCACGGATCGCTGAAATGCCGCTGGCGCCAAGCACGCTCGCCGGAAAGAACTTCAACGCCGAAGCGCCGAGCCGGATCGCCTGGAAGGCTTCGGTGGGCGTGAACACGCCGGGCATGGTGACCATGCCGTAGTGCATCGCACGCGCCATCACTTCGGCATCGATGTTGGGGCTGACCAGTAGCCGCCCGCCAGCCTTGTGCAAGCCATCGACATCGGCTGGCGTCAGCACCGTGCCGGCGCCGACCAGTGCCGTTTTCGGCAGCACTTCGACAATCCGGGCGATCGACGAAAACGGCTCCGGCGAGTTGAGCGGCACTTCGATCGCCTCGATGCCCGCGTCGAACAGCGCCTGGCCGATCGCGATCGCTTCGACCGGCTTGAGCCCGCGCAGGATGGCGACCAGGCCGCGCTTGAGCTTTGGGAAAGGTGCGGTCTGGCTCATCGGGCTGCTCCGGTTCTGGCGATCATGCCGTTCTCGCGTGCCGCTTCGATGAGCCCGGCACGCACAGCCTCGTCGGCATCGACGGTGCGGACCTCAAGTCCGGCAAGGCCGAGTGCGGCCTGGTAAAGCGCTGAAAGCGCACCGGACGCCACCAGCACGACAGGTTCGGCGCCGGCGCCATGGCGGCGGCTGGCCGAGGCTATCTCGCCACCGATCAAAAGGCCGGACAGGCAAGCGGCGGCATCATCGGCCTTTAGATCCTGCAGCAGGCCCGCGGCACGGATGGAAAACAACCTCGAGGTGACATCGCCGGCCTCGGCCAGTGCGGTTTCGCACCAACTGCGGAAGAATGGATTGCTAGGGGTGACCGGCTTGGGATGTTCGCCGAGCGAATGGCGCAGGATCGAGTGCGCGGCAAGCACCGAAAACAGCTCGCCGGTCGGCCAAGTCCCGAAACCGGCAACCGCGCCGTCCTCGATCAGCACCCATTTCGAATGAGTGCCGGGCATGCAGACCAGTTGGCGCCCTTTGACCGGCAGGCCGGCGCCGGCAAGCTGCGTTTCCTCGCCGCGCATCACGTCGGGCGCATCGATCTGGCGCTGGGCGAGGCCCGGCACGATGCGGACATCGCGGTGCTGGCCCGGTACCCTCGCCGCACCCGCCAGGATGGCGCTGAGCGGCGCCGGAACGGTGACATAGGGCGCCTCGAGCCAGCCCTGGCGAGAGCCGGCCATGCCGCAGATGATGACGGGCAGCGCTTCCGGCGCAGCCATGGCTGCGAGGTGCCCTTCGAGAATGGCCGAAAAGCCCTTTTGCTGGGCGGTGATCAGACCATCATCGCCACGGCGTTCGGAAAGGACCTTGCCGCCCTTGTCGATCAGCCAAACCCGCATGCGGGTCGTGCCCCAGTCGACGACGGCTACCGCCGGCGCGTTGCCGGCAAACCCTGGGCTCACAGGAAACCTCCATCGACGATCAGCATCTGCGCGGTCAGCATGCGCGAGGCATCCGAGGCGAGGAACACCACCGTGCCGACGATGTCGTCGGGCTGCATCACCTGCTTGATACACTGCTTGGCGACATGGGCGGCAAGCGCCTGTTCGGTCACCCAGAGCTCCTTCTGCCGCTCGGTGATCACCCAGCCGGGTGCAATGGCGTTGACGCGGATGCCGTCGACGCCAAGCTTGCCGGCCAGCCCCTTGGTCAGGCCGAGGATGCCGGCCTTGGCGGCGGTGTAGGCCGGCATGTCGGGGTGGTTGATCAGGTAGGACGTCGAAGTGAAGTTGATGATCGAGCCGCCGCCGGCCCGCTTCATGCCCGGCGCCACCGCTTGCGCGGTGAAGAAATGCGGCCTGAGATTGATCGCCTGGTTGTTGTCCCAGAATTCCACCGTCACGTCTTCGACGGCGTGGCGCTCGTCAAGCGCCGCATTGTTGACCAGCACGGTGACATCGCCATGCGCGTCGGCCGCCCTGGCTGCCGAGGTCCGCAAGGCCTCGACGTCGCGCAGGTCGGTCTTGAGATACAGCGGCCGGCGGCCGAAAGATTTCTCGATGCGGTCGGCAAGGACAGTGCTGGGGCCGTCGGCGATGTCGATGAAGGCGACATTGGCGCCCTGGCGCACAAAACCCTCGGTCAGTGCCGCGCCAATTCCGGAGCCGCCGCCGGTGATCAGCACCGAGGCCCCCTCGAGGTCGGCAAAATGCGCCGATGGCATCATATTTTTTTCTCCCTGCGCATGACCCCGACAGTATCCTTTGCGCGTCCTGAAGGACGCGCGGCGCTGTTGTCAGGCCGGCGCGCATCCTAGCCAGACATGTCGTGCGGGCAAGGGCGAAACGACGGATTGCGGGCTTATGTCAGACAAAATGACAATGCGCCGCAGCGGACGCACAGCTGCCCCACTGGGATTGCGGGGCCGCTTCGAGCTAGCCGGTCAGATCGCGTTGGCGCGCAAGGCGCCGCGGAAGGAATCGCGGAGGTAGCCAAGCGTGGCATCGGCATCGACCGGTTTGCCGAACAGATAGCCCTGCCCGCCGGCGCAGCCGAACTGGACGAGGCGGTCGGCCTGCGCCTCCTGCTCGATGCCTTCGGCGACCACGTCCATGCCGAGCCCCTCGCACATGGCGAGAATGGCACGGATGATGTGTTCGGACGGGCGGTCGTCGAGAATGGAAGAGACGAAGGCGCGGTCGATCTTGAGCTTGTCGAAATGGAATTCGCGCAGGCGGCCGAGCGAAGACTGGCCGGTGCCGAAATCGTCGAGCGAAACGCGGATGCCGACGCGGCGCAGATCCTCGACGATCTTCTCGGCCGAGGCCGGATCGTTCATCAGGCCGGTCTCGGTGATCTCTATCTCCAACCGGCGCGGATCGAAGCCGGTGCGCTCAAGTATCGCCAGAATGTGCAGGCCGGTGTTCTGGTCGACGAGCTGCGAGGGCGACAGGTTGAACGACAGGAACAGCTCCTTCGGCCAACTTCTGGCCGCTTCGGTCGCCTTGCTCAGCACCAGCTGCGACAGCGGGCCGATGATGCCGCGCTCCTCGGCAATGGGAATGAACACCGTTGGCGGCACCGAGCCAAGATCGCGATCGGTCCAGCGCGCCAGCGTCTCGAAACCGATGGTGCGGCGCGTGTTGAGATCGACGATGGGCTGGAAATGCGGCTCCACCTCGCCGGCCGAGACAGCGCGGCGCAGCGCCTGTTCGATGCGAGTGACGCGCTTGGCCGCCTCTTCCATCTCGCGGGTGTAGACGACGACGCGGCCACGGCCGGAACGCTTGGCGTGGTAGAGCGCCGTCTCTGCCTTGTTGATGAGGATCTCGGTGGTCTCGTCGCCCGAATAGAACAGCGAGCAGCCGACTGAGGCCGAAAGCCTGGCGGTGCGTTCACCGACATCATAGGGCGCCGAAAGAATCTCGATCAGCATGCGGGATTTCTCGGCCGCCGCCTCCTCGCTGAACACCATCGGGTAAAGATAGGCGAATTCGTCGGCGCCGATGCGGCAGACGGTGGAATGGCCGTCCATCGAGGCGCGCAGCCGCATCGCGACCTGGATCAGGATATCGTCCCCGGCCTTGTGGCCGAACAAATCGTTGATCGGCTTGAAGCCGTCGAGGTCGAGAATGCCGACGGTAAACGGAGCCGGGTCGTCGGCACGGTCGCTGATCAGGCGATCGACCTTGTCGAAGAAGCGGCGATGGTTGCCAAGCCCGGTCAACGGATCGGTGAACGCCAGATCCGTGCTCTCCCTGTTTGCCTGACCGGTGCCAAACGAAGTTTGCATCGGTATCCCTGTTTTGTGACTTCGGAATTTAGCTTCAGATTGGCAGCAAACCCTTTAGGAAACGTATCCCCAAATCGATTATTCGCGGGTAAAGCGCGTCGCCTTCGGAGGGATCGACGCGAGGTGCGTACAGCCCTTGCTTCAGGCCAATTTTCAGCCCCTGGGCCGGACACGGTAGAGTTCTAGCGAGGCGCCCTTGGTGTCGGCGATCGGCTCCAGCCATTCCGGCACGTTGCCGCGCATCAGCCCGGCAAGGAAACCGTTCGGCGCGGTGGAGGCCAGAAGCTGGCTTTCCGAGTTGCCGCGGCACAGCGCGACAAGGCCGACGTGATGATCGCCGACGATCGACCTAGCTTGCGCATCGGAACCGAGGAACGCGTCGAGCGCAAGCAAGTCTCCCGCGACGTTGCGGTGGTAGGGTCCGGCGAACACGCGATGCCCCGAGTACACCAGGATCGGCGATCCGATATTGGAGACGGCAAGCACGGTGGTATCGGGCAACCTGCCGAGTGTGGCGAACGTAGCCTTGGCCTGGCAAGACGGGTCTACGCTCGCGCCGACACTGGCGTCGCTGGTGATTTTTGCACCGGTTGCGAGCGCCGCCGACGCCGCCTGGGCGGCGCCTGACCAGAGCGAGTTCACCGAGAGGAGCCAAGCCGCTGCCATCCGCAGCACCGAGCCGCGCGACGGGCTGGTTTCGGCCCGCCGCCGCCATTTGGCGATCCAGGCCGACAGCGGGATCACCGCGAAGACAATCGAGAATGTCGAGCCGCGCACTTGCCAGACGCTGACCAGGAACGCCACGACCAGCAGCGTGGCGACGAGGCTGTCCTGGCGCCGCCAGCCGCCACGACGTAGGCGCAACGCCATCAGCACGAGCGCCACCAGCGGCGTGGCATAGCGCGCCGCCAGCTCGGCGGGATTGTGGGCGGCGAGTTGGAACAGCGACTGCGCCTCGTCGACATGATCGAGCCACAACGTCTTCAGGCGCGGATCGAGCCCGGCATAGGGCGAGGCCAGACATTGCGGAAACAGCAAAAGGAGGACCGCGCCGAGCGCAACGCCGAGCGCGGCAAGCGACAGCCGACGCTGCCCGCGCCCGGCCGCTTCGAGCGAGGCGATCGCCGCAAGGCCGGTTCCGGCAAGGGCCGCGACGACGAACTGCATCGTCGAGAAAGCGTCGCATTGCGCCTGGCCCCACGCCGACAGCGGGACGGTGGCGACGAAGACAAGCGCCGCGACGACGGCAAAGCCAAGGCCGAAATCCCTCGCGATCAGTCTTTCGCCTGATGCGTCAAAGGCGAACAGCGTCGACACGCAGACGCCGATGGCGGCGACGTAGGGAGCGGTTTCCATGCCGACGGCCAGGGTCAGCGCGGCGCACAGGCCGGCAAGCAACGCCGCAGGACGGCGCATGGGCGCTTCGAGCAGGAAACTCAGGCTGGCGACGGTCAGCATCAGCTGGATATTGTGATGGTCGAGAGCTGCCGGCTCGAAGATGCCAATGAAATACAGCGCTGCCGCGCCGACGATGACGGCGGGCAGCACCGCGCCATCGCCGGCAAAGCTGCGCGCGGCGCGAATGATGAAGACCATGGTCAGGCCGAAAAGCAGCGCCGGCCAGGCCACCTGCGCAACGTTCTCGGCCAGCAAGGCGTTGCCGGTCAGGCTCGATGCGGCGAGCACGATGGCGGCGATCGGCGCATCGACCAGCCGCGACCAATGCATGACGAAGCCGCCTTCCAGGCCCATCCGGTATTGATGCAGGTCGAACCAACCCTGGCCGGCCAAGAGGTCGCGCACTTCGACCAGCCGCAGCAGATCGTCATTGTCGCCGCCGGCATTGTTCAGCGCCGGGAATCCGGCCCAGGCGTTGACGACAAGGAAGCCGAGCGTGGCAAGCAGCGCGGGCATGAGGTCCGCTCGCCAGGAGGCGCGTGCCCCGTCTTTGGAAAGCATCGCGGTATGAGCGGTGGTCATGGAGTGGGCTTTCAGCCTGTGTCTGTCGGCGCACGCTAGCGCCGGCCGCTTCACAAAGCGTAAAGCGGCGCGATTTTGCGCCACTTTTGGGCGCCATGCATCAATCGCGCGCCGGAAACACCCACAGCGACGACAGAATGTAGCTGACCGTGCTTGCGGCAACCGTCATCAGCGCCGACATGGCAAGCGCCGACATGCCGAAACGGGTGACCGCCAGATGCGACACCAGGCCCGAAAACAAGGCGCATCCGACCTGTAGCGCGAGATAGCGCGGCATGGCGCTGGCATGGTCGTGCTGGCCGCCGAATGTCCAGCCGCGCTGCGCGCTATAGGCGACAACGAAGGTGATCGCATAGGCGACGACACTGCCAATGAAGGGCGAAAAGCCCAGCGACACCAGGAGCCACGACAGGACGAAAAGCAGCAATGCGGCGCCGACGCCGACCGTCAGGAACCGGAACAGGCGCGTCCGCACAAAGACCGGCAATGCCTCGCTCATGCGTCGCGCGCCGGCCGTTGGTTAGCCGGCGATTCACTGGCCGGCAACTCATTGGCCGGCAGTTCACTCGATTGACCGGCCCGGCCGGACTTCAGCCGCTTGACCGGTATTTCCAAGACTCCGAGCAGGAAGGCCGAGAAGAAGACCTGGAATGAAATGACGATCAAGCTCAGGCCCAGCACGACGATGCGTGGGATCTCGGAATCGTTCAGCGGGCCGAAGCCGAGATGCGCCCAGCGAGCCACGGCATAGCCGAAGAACAGCACGCCGCCGGCAAAGCAGATGCCGGCATTGGCGGCGAGCCGATCGGTGCTGATGGTCCTGGTCAGCCAGTCGGAACGGCGGCTTGGCGGCAGGATGCCGGTTATCTCGGCATAGTATCGCGAAATGGCACCGAAGGTGATGAGCTGGACGCCGGTGACGACCATGAAACAGGCGGCGACGAAGGTGTTGAGGTCGAGCGACAGATTGTCGATCACGCGCAGCGGCCCAAACACCAGCAGCGCCGCGAACAACAGGCCAAGGCCGGCGAGCACCGTGCCCGGGATGAAGAACATCCAGCGCGGGTTGTAGACCAGCAGGAACTTCAGGTGCCGCCAGCCATCGCGCCAGGTCCTGAGATGCGGCGGCCGGCTGCGGCCGTCGGGCTTGAGCGTGGTCGGCACTTCCTCGATGCGCAGGCCGGCAAGGGCGCCGCGCACCACCATCTCGCTGGCGAATTCCATGCCGGTCGTCTGCAGGTCGAGCTTCCTGATGCTATCGGCGTTGAAGCCGCGCAGGCCGCAGTGGAAATCGCCGGTCTTGATGCGGAAGAACAGGCGGCCGACAAAGCTGAGCACCGGATTGCCGAGGTAGCGGTGCAGCGGCGGCATGGCGCCGGCCTCGATGCCGCCCTGGAAGCGATTGCCCATGACCAGGTCGGCGCCGTCGCGCAGCCGCGCGACGAAGGCTTCCAGCGCGCCGAAATCATAACTGTCGTCGGCATCGCCCATAATGATGAAACGGCCCTTAGCGGCGGAGATGCCGCCTAAAAGGGCTGCGCCATAGCCTTTCTGGGCCACCGGGACGACACGGGCGCCACCTTCCGCGGCAATCGCCTGCGAATCGTCGGTGCTGCCATTGTCCGCGATCAGCACCTCGCCGGAGATGCCCGCTTTGTCGAGGAAGGCCTTCGCCTTGCCGATGCAGACGGCGAGCGTCTCGGCCTCGTTGAGGCACGGCATGAGAATGGTGAGTTCGAGCTGTTTGGTTGCGGAGGCGCGGATGGCGGTGACGGCGTTCATTGGTCGTTGTTCCATCGAGTGCCCGGCGCTGCGTCAATTCGGCCGGGCGCATTCGGGCTTACCGTTGCACGGCAAGGCTTAAGAAAGCGATGACGCGCAGCCTCGCCTTGTCTCCAATCGGAAGGCAGGGCGGGCTTGCGGTTGTCTGATGCCAATCTTCAAAATGTCGCGATTGGCAGACGGGCAGTGAGCCTGTACAGGCAAGACAGTAGCCCATCCGAGCCGCCGGAGACCTGCCATGAAGCTGAAAATCGCCGTCCAGATGGACCACATCTCCACCGTATCGATCGCCGGGGACACATCCTTCGCGCTGTCGCTGGAAGCGCAGCGGCGCGGTCATCAGCTGTTCCACTACACGCCCGACCGGCTATCGCTGCGCGAGGGCAAGGTATTTGCCCGCATCGAGGAGATGCAGGTGCGCGACGAGAAGGGCAACCATTATTCGCTGGGCGAAAAGGTGCGCACCGATCTGGAGGAAATGGATGTCGTCCTGCTGCGCCAGGATCCGCCTTTCGACATGAACTACATTACTACCACGCATATCCTCGAACGCATCCACCCGAAGACGCTGGTGGTCAACGACCCGGCCTGGGTGCGCAACAGCCCGGAAAAGATCTTCGTCACCGAGTTTCCCGACCTGATGCCGGACACGCTGATCACCAAGGATCCGCTTGAAGTCGCCGCCTTCCGCAAGGAGTTCGGCGACATCATCATCAAGCCGCTCTACGGCAATGGCGGAGCCGGCATCTTCCACATGCTGGAGGCCGACCGCAACCTTGCCTCGCTGCTCGAAATGTTCGGCCAGATGTTCCGCGAGCCCTATATCGTGCAGCGCTATTTGAAGGATGTGCGCAAGGGCGACAAGCGTATCATCCTGATCGACGGCGAGCCGGTCGGCGCCATCAACCGGGTACCGGCCGAGCACGATTCCCGTTCCAACATGCATGTCGGCGGCCGTGCCGAAAAGACCGAGCTGACGACGCGCGAGCGCGAAATCTGCGCCCGCATCGGGCCGGCGCTGAAATCGCGCGGCTTCATCCTCGTCGGCATCGACGTCATCGGCGACTACATGACTGAGATCAACGTAACGTCGCCAACCGGCGTGCGCGAAGTCAGGCGCTTTGGCGGCGCCGACATCGCCAGCCTGTTCTGGGACGCGGTCGAGGACAAGCGGAAGTAAGCCGTTTTCATTTTGTCTTAACCATGTTCCGCTTTTTCAACCGGGCACAACCCGGCCGCGACCGGCGGGGCTGGGTATTCCTGCAATGTTCCTGATTTGATCGATTCGATGTATGGCCCAGTGCGGATCGACACCGGCGATGGGCTTTCTTCCCACCCACTGACCTTGCTGTTTCCCGTTAGTTGCGCGACAGTTAATCACCCAAGCTTCCGATCGAAGCCGACTCATGAACGGTGCGTGCTTGCCGGTAGCTTCTTCGGCTTGCGTAAAGCAACCGCATGTTCTTGTAATGTTCTTGCCTAACTCCGAAATCTGTGGTTGTCTTGTCCGATCTCACTCGCGCCTTGATCGCCAAGGCATAAGCGAACCACTATCCGGGGGCATAAAATGGTGGCGCGGGTTCGCACGGTCGCTTTCCAGGGCATCGAGGCCGTGCCGGTCGACGTGCAGGTGATGATCGCGCCTGGCAAGGTCAACATGCACATCGTCGGCCTGGCCGACAAGGCGGTAGCCGAAAGCCGCGAGCGGGTGCAGGCGGCCCTGCATGCCTCGGGCCTGTCGATGCCGTCGAAGAAGGTCACCGTCAATCTGGCCCCGGCGGACCTGCCCAAGGAGGGCAGCCATTACTTTGGCACAGGCCGCTGATTTGCGGGCTTTTTGAAGCCGCGCGGATTCCCACTCACCAGATGCTCACCATGAAAAAGCCCGCCACCAGGGAAGAGGCAGCGGGCGCTAGTTCGGGAGGAGTGCCGGGTGTCCCCTATGCCCGCGAAACAACGGTACGCCTCGCCTAGCTGGATAATAAGCTCGCGCCGGTTGAAGCCCTGCATATTCAAGCTGCGTGACTTTTTTGCCACAAGATTGGTGCCAGCGGTTAATGCTTATCGCCGTTTGGATTTGGTGCCGGAGCCTCTCGCACATCGCGCGGTGGCGGATCGATATGCTTAGGCTCTGGTGACGCTTCCTTGTCTAGACGACGGACAGGTGTCTGCTTCGGGTCGGGCTGCTTCGGTGGCCGATCTTTGATTTTGTTTTGCATATCCACTTCCTCCCATCCCTGAAACCGGATCGCCGCTCTCTTTGTTCCCAAAGCGCCCTTAAAAAGCCCGACACCGTGAGGCAGCGACATCACGAGTTCGCGATCCTCCGGATGAGTGGTGGTCCCAAAAGCTAGTTCGCCGGGTGCTCCCAAGATCCGAGCGCCCTACCGAAACGCTTTGGGAGAACAGCCATGAAACATCCCTTCATTCCGACAATGCTGGGCTTGCTCGTAGCCTCCGCCGGCACGGCTTTAGCTGGCAATGTCCACACCGTAACCGGGTCGCCAGGCCAGCCCAGCCAAGCGATTGGAACCACTGCAACAGGAAGTGCTACCCCTGGCCACGCCGCTGTCGCTCCGGGCTCAGCCTTCAACCCCGACTGTAATGCGGGGACACACTACGCGGGCGAGCAACCGCAGAACTCAAACAATCCGAAGAGTGTATCTCAATACGACGTGGCCGGATTCCAGCAGTCCCATAACCATTGAGAGTGACGGCCCGGTCGGGCAAACACAGGCCCGCTGCCGTGGGCGGCGGGCCTCAAGTGTCCGAAGGGCATTTGTTCAGATCGTCTTGCTAGCCAACCGAGCAATGTCATCCATGATGCAATTGAAGTCCTGGCCGTCAAATTCCCACGTGCGATGCACTCGCTCCTTCGCCGCGAGATCGGCCAGCGTCTTTGCAGGGTAGCGAAGCAGCGCGTTAGCTGCGTTCCCCGTGCGGTGGGTCTGTTTGGAGTATTCTCGATCGAGCCTGCCATAGCCTGTCTTGCGCCGGGCGGCAGCATCGGCCTTGTTATAGGCGCGCATGGCCTCTGTATGTTCGACGCTGGCGCGGCTCGGCGGCAGCTCTGCGAGATCAGCGACAGCCGTCCGCCGAATCCGTTCGACTTCCTCCGCTGTCATTTCGCCCATGACAGGTCGCCGGCCCTTGATGTCAAAATAGCGTTGCTCTGCTGCGTTTAGCGCCGGCTCTAAGGCGCGAAGCTTTTTCCACTCGGCATGAAAAGCAGCTTCGAGGATTGCCACCTGCGACGGGACTGGCGGAGCCGCCTTCCTGACGAATGGATCGTGTTTCCTCTCCAGGTAGACGGAGTTCAAAACGCCTTCCTCATCACTCTGGACAGGGACAGCCTGCCCAAGCCAGGCGCCCGTTATCGTGGGGTCGATTGCCTTGGCCGCATCCCTGAACTGGGCGGCCAATTGAAGGAGTTGCTCCGCAACCCCCAGGTCACCAACCGGCTCTTCTCCAGCCAATACACCTACCACTGAGCCGCCGCAGATGGATGCGGTCAGAGCGGCAGTGCTGGTAACAAGATGGCGACGGTTGACATGCTGGTTCATGATTGAACTCCCTACTTCGATTGTGACCGGCCTTGCTTGCTCATTGATGGTCGCTGAGTCGCGGCGGTTGAACGAGCCGAAGAGCCGGCGAAGTTGGGGAAATCCTGGCGAGATGGTCATCATGGTTTCTTCCTCGTTAATGGGTGTGACGGCGAGAGCGGTTCTGTGGTTGACTTTGGGCATGCCTTCGGCGGCAGCCCGAACAGCGGTGTTCGGCATGTGGTACCTTCTGGACATTTCTAGTTATAGAAACCTGTTTACTATGTCCGGTAACCTAAAACCAAGTTAAGTCATTGTCAATGGGTTTCTAGGTATGATAACTAGAAAAGGCAATGTGAGATAGAAAATGCTTACTACCGGAAATCAGTTGAAAGCCGCTCGCGCCTTGGTCGGCATCGAGCAGAAGGACCTTGCAGAACTTGTCGGCGTCAACGTCAACACCGTTCGCAGCATGGAGGCCGCAGGCGCCGGTCCGATAGCCGGCAGAGCTCAAAACGTCCAGGCCGTGCAACGAGCCTTGGAGGGCCGTGGCATTGAGTTCTTGAACCATGGCCGGCCAGGAGTGCAGCTAAGGGAACAGTCGTGACTGCCAACGCACCCTGCGCACTCTTTGGCGCACTCATCGTGGGGTTGTTCGGCGCCCCCGCAACCGCGACTCCGCTGGTCGGTGTTCCGTCGGTCGTTGATGGCGACACCATAGAAATGCACGGGCAGCGAATTCGCTTGAGCGGCATCGACGCACCTGAAAGCGCTCAACTCTGCTTGGACGCGGCTTGGAAGAAATACCGCTGCGGGCAGAAGGCGTCTCTCGCCCTAGCAGACTTCCTGAAGTCTCATCGTCCGACGTCGTGCATTGAGGTTGATCGGGACCAATTCAGACGCATGGTTGCCGTCTGCACGGCCGGCGGTGTCGACATCGGCGAATGGATGGTTAGACGAGGGTACACGCTTGATTGGCCGCGATACAGCGCAGGATTTTACACAAAGGCTCAGAACGAGGCCCAGGCAGCCAAGCGCGGTATGTGGGACGGATCGTTCGAAAGGCCGTGGGAATGGCGCAAGCAGATGACGGTCCAATAAGCTACTTGCGCAATCAGCTCTTGGCCGCCTTGCGATGGCGAACCTTTTGCAGTTCACTGCACGCTGCGGGAACAAATTCTATGCGCAAGCGATATCTCTTCGCAGCTTTGGCTATTGCCGGCTGGCTGAGGCGCGATGCTTGCGGAATGGGACAGCGAGAGGGGCAGATAATGACGATGAGGCGTCGCGGCAGGCGAAAGAGGCTGGGCGGCATCACCTATAATTACGACAAGAACGGGAGCTTATCGTCCACCACGACAAAGCAGGGCAAACGTCAGACGACCACACACAGCAACAAGACTGGAAAGACGACAATAACCACGAAGCTGTTAGATGGCTGGGTGGATGTGCAGACGTCGGGAGAAAAGCGGAAGCCTGGGAGGCCCCGAAAAAAGGCTGAGAGCACCGGGATCTTTGCAGCGGTCATTGGCCTAGTGCTGGTCTGGATAGCACATCGGTTTCTGTAACGCGCGATACGGAGGCGCTTCGATCATGACCCGAGCATCCATCGCCGAAGAGCTTGAGAGTGCCGCCGACCGCATTGCGGATATACCGCGTGCGGATCTGCAGATCATCCTTCGCCGCGCTGCGTTGATGCTCCGGAACGTCGCAGGCGTGCCACTGGAACCGGCGACAGAAGATGCGCTCAATTCCATAGCCGCCGAAATGGGTATCGGTAAGTCGGATCTCATTCAGATCGTGCTGCGGGAGTGGCTGGAAACGAACGCTTATCTGCCGGTCCGGATGATCGATGAAGAAAGCGAGACAGACGGGAGCGCTTGAGCAAAGGCTTCCGCGATTACACCCAACTTGCGCGCCGGCCATGCTTTCGCCACCCGGCCGAAGTCTAATTGGCGTCGTCCGACCCATCGCGGCTCCCGAGCGGGTGGAAGAAGGAATCTACCATGGCTTCGACCACAGCGTTGATCTGGTATCTGGTAATCGCCGGTCCGCAGGGAGGATTGGTCGTGCTGCCAAGCACCTTCGACACGCGTGAACAATGCTCTACCGCCATCACCGAATATCAGAAACAGCCAGCGCCGGCCGGTTGGTCGCTGCAGTGCGTCCCGAGCGCCTCACCCTTTGCCGACAATGGGTCGGCAGAGTAAGGAGCATCGCAGCGATTGCGCCTCGACACTTGCCGGCATGACGCAGCGTCAAGACTCAGCTAATCTAACGCTGCGGCGGACCTTTTCCGCTTGGCCGGCGCCTTTCAGGCAACCTCCCCCTCTGGCGCCGGCCTTCTTCTTCCTAAGCTTGCCTTCGCGCACAGGTTGCGCGATGCTGCCCTTGGGGAAATAAAGAGATGGGGCAATCCAATGGCAGCAGAGATCAACAGCGAGAAGCAAGCAATTGCCATCGACAAGTGGGAGGTGGCCATGAGTGAAGCAGTCGGAGGCGTCGTTCTACTACTGTTCCCGACCGAAGGCGATGTTGTCCCGGTCATCCTCAGACCCGCTCAGGCAACTAAATTGGGCCGCGATCTACAATCGCCCAAGTTCATACCGAAGCCGACGGTCCAATGATCTGGCGCTAAAGGCAGCGCGATATGATCGGGATGGCCGCTTGCCTCCTGATGGCCGGCATGGGCGCCTACTTGCTGTTGCGCTAGGGTTGTCCGCCGGGCGGCGCCGGGGTGAGGTTGAAAAGGGGAACGAGTCATGGCGGAGCGTAGCGGGAAGACTGCATAGCCGAAGATCGGCGTGTGGTTCGACGGTGAAAAGGAGATCCATCTGAGCATCGAGGGCCAGGGTCTTTCGACGGTGAACGCAGATGCCGCCAGCGCCAGAGGCAACCCGCACCTGTTCGACAAGCTGGCGAAGGCTCTTCGCGACAGTGGCAAGCCTCACCCGACAATCATAAAATAGCTGACTGTCGCCGACCGCCCTTACGGGGGGGGCGAAGCTTTGCGCTGCATCCTTTGGAGAGGATGCAGTTTTTGGGAGGGGGTAGATTGTGAATAAGTCGATCGCGGCGATGTTTATGATCGTTGGACTTTGCACCTGGGCTTCACCGGGCTTTAACGGGATCTTTTTTGCTCCCTCTGATGTAAGCGTCGGGGACGGCCGAATTATTGCTTCTATCCTGATCTCCGCCGCAGCAATCCTATGGTTCATGAACCCGCAGAAGGGCTAGCGCCTCTTCGGCCTCGGCGTGATCTCCTCAATCCGCACCTTTGGGCTTCCGCGATCACACCATAGGCTAACGCGATCCCGCTGTTCACAATACAAACTACAAGCGGTTGATTCCTTTGGGGTGTAGCCGCTCCATCAGAGGTCCGTCGCGTGGGGGCACGCGGCGGACTGCTCGTGGCCGGCGGGGTTTCGCCGCGATTTCAAATCCAGCGATCTCCCGAGCGCGCCTGTGATCTGCGCAACTTGCGCGGGCACGTTCATCGCATCCACGAAACAGCTAGCAGACAGCAATTGGCGTCTTGGCGGTAATCAAATAATTCACTCTCTTGCACTGTGCGTTCGCTCATTTCACCCTGTTCCGAGACCAACCCCAGCAGCTTTCCACTTTCCTTGGCGCTGAATTGCTTGGCCAACAGTTTCTTGTAGTACACCAGCATATCTGCGGGGACTGCGAAGCCACGCCGAAAGTCTGCCGCGGCTTTCTGGGTGCGGGTGATGCCCAACTGGCTGGCAGTAGCCTTAACAGAAGCCACGCTACAGTTAAGCCGTGTGGCTATAACTTTCGGGCTTTCGTTGTTTGCATAGCCTTCCTTGATTGCTATCCGCCGTTCTGTCATTCCAACGCGCTGACGAACGCTTCTATCCATCTGAATTCTCCGAACTTTTCCGAGAAACAACATCCGTAAACGTAGGCTGTTCCACGCAACGTCATCGGTAAGACCATTGCGTTTTTCGATCAGACTTAAGTCCCACATGCCCCACATGGCGCGCGCTATCTTGTCATTGTCGATCGAACGTCGGTTTCCAGGCCGGCATGGGCGCCTTACCTTGCAGCATTCACCACGTAGGTTGTGGAGGGCTTGTCGGTCATGGTCGGCTGCCTGGTGATGAAACACCACCATCGCGACGAATGGGCTGAGGAGGCTCCGGTTTTTCTTCTATGCCCTTCGTCGGGCGTAGATAGAAAAGGCCATATGCCAACAGCAGATATCCAACCTGCAATATGATCAAGGCGAGGAAGGTCCAGGCCATCGCCCTCCAGAACGAACCCGTTGCCAGGTAAGTCCAGATCGCCACTACGGCCGACGTGGTGAACATCCCCACCAGGAACTGCGGAAAAAACACTGGCCTACCCCACTGGCCGTTCCCCAACGGCTCCCTCATGGAAATCTCATTTAGCAAGGCCCGCCGCCTCATTTGCGAAGCGACGGGTACCCCAACCCCATGTCTGTCAATGCAATTGCGGTGCCAGACCTGTTGACCCGTTATGGGGCACCTTGCCGATATCCTTAGGCGCGGGAGGGTCTGATTCAGTGCCGACGCGCCCCGCGCGTCCTGGCGCTTGCCTGTGGCTTAAGCCATGCCCCGTTGTTGCAAGCGCGCCCTTGCGGGAGCGAAGCTTTGGCGTGATGCTGCGGACCATGATCGGGAGTTCCGTTATGTTGGCCACGAAAAGTCCGTCGATCGCCTTTCTTGCCGGGATAGCAGTTTGTTGTGCCACGAGTGTCGCCGAGGCTCGGCCCGACACGCGCACGATGAGCTGCGAGCAGCTTCAGCAGTTGATCCAGAGCCGGCACGCCGTGGTGCTGACCACCGGCCCCAACACATATGACCGCTATGTGCGCCAGTTCGGCAATGAGTGCGACTGGCCCGACGTGCCGATGTCCGCCGCCGTTCCAACCCGCGACGGCCAATGCCGCGTCTATCACTGTGAGGAACCGAGCTACAATCTACTGGTGCGATAACGCCATGAAGGACGTGTGGAGCCCCATCCGGCGCTTTGCCCTCGACTTGGCCTACAAGCTTGCTGGCGGCCTTGCTATCGGCCTGGGCATCGCCATAGGGCATGCATTGGCAGGCTAAAGCTGTCAGTGCCTCTTCACCCTTCGGCGTGATCTCCTCGACCCGCACCTTGTCGCCGATCTCCCTTGCCCAGGCCAGCGCCTTGGCCTTGTCCTTGGTGGTCAGCAGGGTGCGCCAATGCGGCTTCTCGAACACGCTCACGACGAAGGTCGTTACCGGCTTTTCAGGCATCTCTTTCCCCCGCTGAAAGCCCGCGCCGCTTGCGGGGGCGCGGGCCGATCAGGAAGGACACCCGATCTTCGGCAAGCGATGGAGGGCACCGCCTGCCGCAAGCGAGAATATTTAGAAGTCACTAATGTCCCGTCAACCTAGTGGGCCGAACGTGATCAAACCGCAGGTTTCATGGAATAAAGCCCGCTGCTTAACGGTGATTGGCCTCTTCAAGGCACGAGAACGCGAGGTACCCACACTCATGGCACTTGAACAAATTCTGGTCTTGTCTGCCGTGGTTAACCATGGGCTCCTGCCTTGCTCGCCATATCCAGCAGCGCGGGCATTGAGGCGTATCGTCTATAAGGGGCTGATACGTATCTAGGCGGGCACAGGCAGCGACCTTGTCGTCCAGATCGGATTCCAGTTTTGCCTTGGCTTCATCGTGCAGTTCCAGTCTGCGCCTTAGGTCTCCGGCCTTCTTCTTCTCGTCGAAAGCCAACCGCTCGGCGTCGCGCGTGAGGGTTTCCCTGAAGCGGACCATTGCTGAATGGAGTGCAAATGGCGCACACGGAATGCAAGATGGCCCTATGAGGTACATCCGAATGAGGTACAGCGAGCCTCACGGTGGCAGGTTTTCAATTTAATTCGCACACGGCCATTTGAATTGCGGCGCGGACCCATACTGATTACCTGCCCGGCATGGACAAGATGAAGCTCACGATCTGGATCGTGCTGGCGGTACTAATCGTGGTCGGCATATATCTGTTTTTACAAGCGGACGCGCCCGATTGGTCATCGCGCCTTTGATCGCCGCTACCCAGCCGTAGGAGGCCGCACCGGTCCGGTGGTGTTCCACGGGATGAACTCGACTTCCTTCCCCGTCATTTGTGCAGGAAGTTGACGCCGCGTGTGCTCATCTCGCCATCATAAGTCCGTAACCTTTAAGAACCCGCCGCTCCATTCACGGCAGCGGCGGGCCGTCCCTTAGGGATCATGGGGACTTGCCGGGGATGTTGGTTGCCCCTGCCAACCAAACAACTATTAGAATGCTCTAATGTTCCATTGCGCCTTCGCGGAACGCACTCGTAATTTGTTAGTCAGGAACCACAGTGCTGGCTACTTCCGCACAATCCATTCGAGCATCTCGGAGTCGATTTCCTCCAAGCCGGTAAAGGCGCGGATCAAAGCCGTGGCATGATTGCGCCATTGATCGGCTGGGATGTTCTCTTCGAGAACGAACTTTTTGAACGCCTCGCGAATGACGTCGCAATCAAAGGCAGAAACGGCTTCAGATTCTCGCTGACAAGCTTGGGCCACAAGAGCCTCCCGCGTTAGTTGGGCGGGAGCACCTGAGTTGACTTCCAAGCGCCCGTTTGCCGAGCAAGGTGCGGGCGACTTCGGGAGTGTACGCTTCCGACAGTGGGCTAGCGAGTCATTTATCTACGGAACTAGAAGCCCCTTGCTACGTTGCGCCTTAGCATGACCGAAGTACCGCTAAGCGCTGTAACCGTTGCAGTTCAGCGCTTGGTCAAAGAGACAGGCATCACCGAAGCACAAGCACGCGAGCTTATCGCCTTCCTTGGGCCCCACAATTGGCCATCGCTCATGCGGGAAGCGCGCATTCTAGTCGAAGGGGCAGGCGGTTGAAGGCCAGCCAGGCGATCATGCAGTCAGCGATGGCAGGTCGGCCGGCAGCTTGGCCTGATACAGCGTGAACGCAGCGACATCGGAAAAGCAGCTTGCGATTGCGCGGGCAATGATGCGCGCCGGTCGGCATTTTAGAGCGCCGGCGGGGCGTTGCGCATCAACAAACGTGCGATGAGGAACCGATGACGACGACGGAAACTTCAAAAATCCTCCTCACCGCTCCTATAGAGCTTGCCGGCGACTGGGGCCGCATGCTGGATGGCGCAGCAGATCAGGTCGTCGAGCGCATGCGGCATGCATGCCTTGACGGCGTCCGCCTGCTCTCCGACCGCCAGCCGACGCGCCTGCGTGTCGACGAGCACACTTCCGGCACGCCGGCGGTCTGGCTGCATCCCGACGGCAGCAGCATGGCCTGGATCATTGTCGACATCGGGGAGCGCGATTGGTCGAAGCTAACCTACCAGTTCGGACACGAGCTCGGCCACGTGTTTGCTAATAGCTGGCAGCCGGATGCCAAGCCGGCAACGCCCTGCCAGTGGCTCGAGGAAGCGATGGTTGAAGCATTCTCGCTGCGCGGCCTCGGGCGTCTGACGGAGGACTGGAAGGAGAACCCGCCGTTCACCGGCGACAACGCTTTCGGCGATGCCATTGCCGCGTACCGCGAGAACATCATCCGAGGCTATTCCGCGCTCGCCGGCAGCCAGGGGCTGACGCGCGACGCCGCGGCGTGGTTCGCCGACCATCGCGGCGAGATTGAGATGCCCGCCCTCAATCCGTTCGCCCGGGCGATGTCTGTGACCATCCTTGCCGCATACGACCGCGCGCCGCAGTGCGTCGAGGCGCTCGGCGCACTCAACCGCTGGCCCGGCCGCACGGGTGTGCCGATCGGCGAGTATCTCGGGCGATGGGAGGCGAGTTGCGCCGAATTGGGCGCTTCGCCCAGCTTGCCGATCCACCTGCGTGACCTGCTGCACGTTCCGCAGTGAGGCAAGTAAAGGAATTCCGGCGTTGAATGTGGACCTGAAGCGCCGACCGCAGCGGCCTGCTGCGCCTTGGAGGCGCGCTTTGCTGGACGGGAAGCCGACTACCGGTTCTGGCGCCTTCAAGGAGCTGGACGCGGCAAAAACGGAAGCCCGCCACTGAGGAAGAAATCGATGCTCGCTAAGAGAACCGCGATTGCTCTGCTCTCCTGCCTGGCCATTTCGGGCTGTGGTATGGCCAAAGCTGCGAGGGAAACCGGTCAGACGTTCGACAAGTATGGATGCCTTGCTCGTGCCTTCAAAGGCCAGCCCCCCTGCGAACCTGACAATGCCGCAGCGCCCTGACGGGGGAGGCAGAGCACGGGCCAACGAGGTGTGCCCGGTAATGTTTGCAGCACGATCAAGCTCGGACGCGAAGCACTGGCAATGGCGACATCAACGGAACTGCTTATTTTTAGTCAATCTGCATATATTTAGCACCTTGGTTGGCTTCATGCAGGCGTCACAATGGCGATGAAGATTAGTAACGCCGAAGGGGTTCGATCCTCCCCTTTCGGGGTTCCCAATCGATCCTCCCAAGGCCCGGCTTCAAATTCAAATCGCTCGGACCACCCGGCGAGTCGGCACCGTATTACCGGGAGCCCGGCAAGGGAGCCGAGGACACCTTATGTCACACTAGTGCCACCTCAGACGCCGAAGAAGTAACGACCTTATCGCCTCTTCGGCTTTGGCGTGATCTCCTCGATCCTCACCTTGTCGCCGATCTCCTTCGCCATGGCAAAGGCCCTTTTCTCGAACACGGTTGTCGGCTATCTCTTCCCGCGCCTCGGCAAAGAGCGGCCCGATCAGAAGCCGCCAACTCATATATCGCGCCAAGCCTGTGGACAGTAACCGGCTGTTCCTTGACGGCCAACACCTCGCGCGCTTGGTCTGTTTTCCTCTTTGTGGCTTGGCCATGGAACCAGACTGAGCCGGCTTTCGTTGCTGTAGGGCGAGTCTACCGAGAGAGGGATAAACCGTCCATGAAAACATCCACATATGCAGTCATCGCGCTGCTCGCCAGTGCGCTTTTGGTATCGGCCTGCGCAAACACAATCCGTGGCGCCGGCAAGGATGCTGCCAACACCGTCAACGCTACCCAGAACGCCGGCAAGAGAGTTGCCACCGCCGCGAACTGAGCCTCGCGGTGGTCTGCCCAAGTGAATGGCCGCCATGATTGGGCGGCCCTTTCTTTTTCAGGCCGAAGCGCGTTGTGCTCGCGCTTCACTAATTGCCCTTGGATTTCCCCTTTTAGGCGCCGGGACTGCTGTCCGGCGTATAGATCAGGCCGACTTTCCTGCCGCCACACCTGCCGCATTTCAGTTTTCGAACGAGGTCATCTGCCATTGCCGGCGCATCCGGTCCGAACCGATCGCGGAGCTTCACTAGGTCGAGCGACTGGCTATGGTTGCAAGGCGCGTAATGGCAAAACGCCGTCACCGTCATCTTCGCGTCGATCAGTGATTGAAACGTCCAGCCCTTTGCCATCCGGCTGATATAGCCTTCAATCTTCCTCTCGAAAATCCTGGAGCAATGCGTGCGTGCTTAGCGTTCGGTTCCCACGCGTGCTAGTCGACCTCGATAATCTTCCGACCTGGCTTCTTGGCTGCCGGTTGACGACGTTTGACCGGAGCCGTCTTTTCGATAGATGCTTCCACAGAAAGGCGCTGCTCGCGCAGTCGCGCCGTCTTGGCATCTCTCGCTAGACGCTCAGCCTCGATCGTCAGTTTCGATTCGCGATCAGCGCGGTCAATCCGTTCCTTGTCGACGCGTCGTTGGGTCAAGAAAGCCTCCCTTGGCTAACTGACCGATGGAATGCGGCTCATGCTAAAATGTTCCGTGCTTTAGAGCGCCGTGATGAACGGTTGTGTTAGCCAAACCGTTTCACGCCTTTTTCCCTTATTAGCGCTCGCGAATGGATGTATGATCGACTTGACGACATCGGTCGCCGTTAGGGGACCATTCGGTGCATGCGGTCGGCACACGACACATGGCGGGACTGGCAGGCGTGGTAGCCGCGGCTGCACCGGTCTTAAAGCCCATGCTGTGCGGTGCGGTGCCACTCGGGCTGATTTTTGGCCTGTTGTTCTATGGCATCACCCGCTATGGCATGACAGCCTTCCGCGAACAGAGGCGTAAGCGACTGGCCGAAAAGGGGAGCCGGCCCGTTCAGCAAGAAGACAACGCGTTATCGCCCCCTCTGCCTGCTCTACATCGCCGTTCTGGTGCGATCCTGCCCTGATGTTCGACGATCTTAGCGTCCACCAGTTCCTGGCGATGCGCGCCTTGAACGCCGAAAGGGCTCAGCTCTCGTCGAGACCCAGAGCTTGGTAGCTGACCACATCAGTCGAGGCTGATCCGCGTTCCCTTGGCGCCGTTGAGCAGCCGCTTGAGATGGAAGCTGGCGAGCTGGTCGTCCGGACATTTGCCGATCTGCGCGGCGAAAGCCGTAACCGCGTTTGCATCGCCCGCCTCCAATCTGCCGAAGGCTTCGAGATAGCTCGCCGTCGAAGGATCATCATACTGTTTTGACGACAAAGGCTCGAACGCGCGCAGCGCCTCGGCCCTGCCGCGCAGTATCAGATCGCCGACCGGCCGTCCGCGGAAGCCGTCGACCCTTGCAGCCGCGCTCCCGCTGACGCAGATACGCGTGCCCAGCTGCTTGTTGGCGCTTTCCAGCCGCGCCGCGATATTGATAGTGTCGCCATAGGCCGTGTAGTCGAAGAAGCGGCCTCCGCCGAAATTTCCGACCAGCGCCGGACCTGCATGGACGCCGATGCGGGTCGTACCGACCGCGACGCCCTTGTCGCGCCAGCTATCGCGGAACGATTGCGACAGCGCGTCGAGCTCGAGCGCGCAGGCAACCGCGCGCGCCGCATGGTCCTGCTGCTCGCCAGGAGCGCCGAAGAGCACATGTAGTGCATCGCCGACGATCTTGGCGACGGTACCTTCATGCGCGAACACGACGTCGGTCATGCCGGCCAAATAGTCGTTGAGGAGCGCGCCTAGCGTGGCGGGGTCGATCGTTTCCACCAGCGTGGTGAAGCTGGTAATGTCGGTGAACAGCGAGGCGACCTCGCGCCACTGCCCGGCTAGCGCCAACCCGTCGGCGTCGCCGGCCAGCCGCTCGGCAAGATTGGGCGAGAAGTAGCGCGACAGCGATGCATGCGCGCGCTCCGCGACCGCTTGCCGCCGATGCGCCTCGTGCAGCACCTCGCGATGCTTCAAGGTCTTGGCAATCGTGGTCTCCAAGTCGGCAAAGTCGATCGGCTTGGTGATGAAGTCGAAGGCGCCGCGGTTCATCGCAGTGCGGATGTTGGCCATGTCACCGTAAGCGGAGACGATGACCGTCGAAAGCTGCTGCCCCTCGGCCTGCTGCAGCTTCTCCAGCAGCGACAGGCCGTCCATGCGGGGCATGTTGATGTCGCACAGCACCATGTCGATGTCGCTGTTGCCGTCGATGACGGACAGGGCGTCCACACCATCGCTGGCAAACAGGAAAATGACCGCGCCGTCGCGGATCTGACGCCGGAACTTCTGGACGATCAAGACCTCAAGGTCCGGCTCGTCGTCGACCACAAGGATGCGCGCCGTCACGCCACCATTCCCAGCCGTGTTTCGATCTGTTGCCTGAGCGCCGCAAAGTCGATCGGCTTGGTCAGCAGCGCTTCGGCGCCGTTCTCCAAGACCTTGCGCTTGGTTTCGGCGTCGCCATAGGCGGTGATCATGATGACCGGGACGTCCGGCCGCTGCACCTTGATCTTCGGCAGCAGCTCGAGCCCGCTCATGCCGGGCATGTTGATGTCGGACAGCACCAGGATCAGTGTCACCCCTTCGGCGTGGTCTATCTGCTCCAACGCATCCACCGCCGATTGCGCGAACTCCATGGTGAAGCGGCTGGCTCGGATGTCGCGGCGGAACTGCTGGCGAAACAGCGGCTCGACGTCGGGCTCGTCGTCGACGACCAGGATGAGGAGGTTCATTCTTCACCTCCCGATTTTGCGAGCGAGGCCGCAGCGCGCGGCAGCACAATCCGAAACTCGGTGAACTCGCCTGGCTGGCTGATGACGTCGATCGTGCCAGCATGCTGTTTGACGATGATGTCGTGGCTGAGCGACAGGCCGAGCCCGGTACCCTCGCCGGCTGGCTTGGTCGTGAAGAATGGATTGAACATCTTCTCCTTCACCTCCGGCGGAATGCCGGTGCCGTTGTCGCGGATCCTGATTTCGACACGGTCGCCGAGACTCATGGTGGTGGCGGAGAGCGTCGGCTCATAGCCCGCGCCATTCGCCGCGGCGCTGCGCTTGGCTGTTGCATAAAAGCCGTTGGAGATGAGGTTGAGAAGCACCCGCGTGATCTCCTGCGGGTAGAGATCGACATCCCCCGCCTGCGGGTCGAAATTCCGCGTCAGCGTGACGTTGAATCCCGGCTTTTCGGCGCGCGCCCCGTGATAGGCAAGGTTCAGGCTCTCCTCCACGATGGCATTGATGTCAATCGCACGATGCTCTCCTGAACCTGCGCGCGAATGCAGCAGCATGTTCCTGACAATGGAATCGGCCCGCTTGCCGTGCTGGACCACCTTGTCGAGATTGCTCTTGAGAATGGCTGTCAGCTCGCCTACCTCTTCGCGCACGGATGCCTCCAAAGGCGCTCCGGCCAGCACACTGTTCAAATCATCGATGAGTTCGCCGGAGAGCGTTGAGAAGTTGTTGACGAAGTTGAGCGGGTTCTTGATCTCGTGGGCGATACCGGCGGTCAACTGGCCGAGTGAGGCGAGCTTCTCCGTTTGCACGAGGCGGTCCTGCGCGGTCCTCAGATCTTCGAGCGAGCGTGACAATTCGCGGGTACGCGCCTGCACCTCGTCGAACAGCCGGACGTTCTCGATCGCTATGCCGGACTGGTCGGCAAACGTCTCGACGAGCTCGATCTGCCTCGGCGTGAAGTCCCGCACCTGTGACCGCGTCAGCGCGAACACGCCGACCGGCGCGCCTTCGCGCAAGATCGGAACGCATAGAATGGTACGGTAGCCGCCGAGCTTCTGAAGCTGCGTTGCCCCGTAGTCCGGGTCGGCGAGGACGTCCGAAACGTGGACGGCGCGGGCTTCGAGGGCCACCCGTCCGGTGACGCTGTCGCGACTGGCGGCGAAGGGATTGGCTTTGGCGAAAGTCGCGGCTTCAGGCAAATTGCCGTACTCGGCCGACCACCGGTAAAGATCGCCTTCACGCTTGAAGATGACGCTCGTGTCCGCGTCGCACAGCTTGGCCGCTGATTCTGCCAGCGTGTCGAGAACCGGCTGCAGGTCGAATGTGGAACGGCTGATCGCCTTCAGAACATCCGCCGTTGCCGTCTGCAGCTGCAGCGATTCGCTCAATTCCGCCGTGCGGGCCTGTACCTCGTCGAACAGACGGACATTTTCGATGGCGATCACTGCCTGGTCGGCAAAGGTTTCTACGAGTTCGATCTGCCTTTCGGTGAAGGGCCGCACCGTCGAGCGGGTGAGTGAGAAAACGCCGATTGGAACCCCCTCGCGCAGCAGCGGCACGGCCAGCACTGTGCGGTATCCGCCGAGCCGCTGTCCTTCCCACAGCGTGTAGTCGGCGTCAGCCAGCACGTCCGGAATCTGGACGGCATTGCCTTCGAGCAGGACTCGGCCGACCCCGGTGCCTCGCCCCGGGACGTGCACAAAGCCGCTGAAATATTCCTCGAGCTCGGCCGGATAGCCGTAACTTGCAGCCTCGACGAATTTGCCGTCCGTCTCACGCACGATCGAGGCGTTGTCCGCCTCGCACAGCCGGGTCACCGATTCGGCTAGAGCGTCGAGCACTGCCCGTAGGTCGAACGTCGAGCGGCTGATCGCCTTCAGCACATCCGCAGTCGCCGTTTGCTGCTGCAGTGACTCGCTCAGTTCCGCCGTGCGTGCCTGTACCTCTTCAAACAGGCGCACATTCTCGATGGCGATCACCGCCTGATCGGCAAAGGTCTGGACAAGTTCGATCTGGCTCTCGGTGAAGGGCCCGGGTTCGGGCCGCGTCATTGCGAAGACGCCAATTACCGATCCTTCGCGCATGAGCGGTACACAGAGCACAGCCGAATAACCTCCGAGTCGCGGAGCTTCGGGAAGGCCATGTTCGGTGTCCTTGGTAACATCCGGAATATGGACGACTGCCTTGTCGAGTGCTGTTCGGCCGACCCAGGATTGTCGGCTCATCGGACTCGGATTCGCCTCTTCATACGCGCGATACTCCGGGGTTTGGTGGTAGCCTGCCGCAAGTCGGAAGACATCGCCGTCCCGCATAAAGATGCCAGACGTTTTCGCACCGCAGAGCCTCACAGCAGAATCGATAAGTGTCTGCAGGACGCTCTGCAGGTCGAATGCGGAGCGGCTTATGACCTTGAGCACATCCGCGGTCGCGGTCTGCTGCTGTAATGCTTCGCCAAGCTCGGCGGTGCGAGCCTGCACCTCCTCGAAGAGCCTCACATTGCCGATTGCGATGACAGCCTGGTTGGCGAAAGTTTTGAGAAGGCCAATTTGGCTGTCGCTAAAGGGCCGCGCCTCGATGCGCCGGATCATAAGCGCTCCGATTGCTTTTCCTTCCTGCAACAGCGGAGTGGCGAGAATCGCGCGAAAACCAAGGCGTTGAGCCATCATTCGGCCAGTTGCAAACTCCTCTCCAGCGATCGTCAAGTCGTGAACGTGGACCGGAACCCGATCCAATACGGCGCGGCCGGTAACGATGTCGCGCGCGACCGGCAAGCCAGCACTGTCAATCGGAATCGGTCCGTGATGCGCTCCCACAGCCAGCCTGTCGGAGCGCAGCAGATAGATCGTTGCGTCATAGGCGTCGCAGAGCCGAGCGGCACTTTCAGCGACGGCGTCCAGCACAGGCTGAATATCCGTAGGAGACCCGGCGATCACTTGCAATATTGCGCCGGTGGCCATCTGCTGTTCCAGCGACTCGGCTAGGTCGCGGTTGCGGGACTCCACCTCTTCGAACAGCCGCACGTTCTCGATCGCGATGACCGCCTGATCCGAAAATGTCTGCACCAGTTCGATTTCGCGCGTACTGAACGGCGAGACCGACGAACGGGCGAGGACGAAGACGCCGGTCACGGCGCCGTCACGCATCAGCGGAACGCCCAGCAGGGTGCGGAAGCCGCCGAGCCGCTGGCCTTCGATGTTGGTATACTCCGGATCGTCGAGAACGTCGGTAATCTGCTCTACGGACCCGCTCTGGGCAACACGGGCGGCGATGCTGCCCCGGCCCGGCGTGACCGGGAGGTTATTCATGTGGTCCTGGAATTCTTGGCTCCATCCGATCTGTACCGTCGGCTGCAACACGTCGCCCTGGCGAAGATAGATGTAGCCCATCCCGGAATGACAGAGGTCGGACGCGGACTTCACAAGCGTATGCAGCACGGAATCGAGATCGAACACCGAACTGCTGATCGTCTTCAACACTTCGGCGGTCGCCGTCTGCTGATCCAGCGACTCGGCCAGTTCACGATTGTGCCCCTCGACTTTCTCGATCAGCCGGGCATTCTCGATCGCGATCACGGCCTGGTCGGCGAAGCTCTCGACCAGTTCGACTTGACGCGGTGAAAATAGCCCGATCGTCCGCCGCGCCAAGCCGAATACGCCGATGGTCTCCTGACCCCGCTTCATCGGAACAGAAAGTACTCCGCGGAAACTGCCCATGATTGCCGCTTCCGGCCTTTCGTATTCCGGGTCTTCAAGCGCGTCCGCCACGTGGATCGTCAATCCCTCCAGCGCGGCGCGGCCCTGGAACGTCCCTCGTCCCACGACATGTGGGTTGGCTCGTTCGTATGCACGCAGCTCAGCAGCCTGCCCGCCGCCTGCCATGAACCGCAACGTATCGCCAACGCGCAACGTGATTGCGCCCATGTCCGCCCCGGCCAGGCGTATTGCCGAGTCGACCAGCGTCTGCAGTACAGGTTGGAGATCGAAGGCCGACCGGCTGATTGCCTTGAGCACCTCGGCGGTCGCGGTCTGCTGCTCCAGCGCCTCGCCGAGATCGCGCGTGCGCGCCTGCACCTCGTCGAACAGGCGCACGTTCTCGATGGCGATGACCGCCTGGTCGGCGAAAATCTTGAGCAGCTTGATCTGCTTCTCGCTGAAAGGCTTGACCTCGATGCGCCTGATGACGAGCGCGCCGATCGCCTCGGTGTCACGCATGAGAGGTGTTGCGAGCATCGTGCGGTGGCCAAGCCTTTCGGCAAGTGTTTGGCTGACAGGAAACTCCGCACCTGCAACTGCTATGTCGTTGACATGCACAGTCTTGCAGTCGGCGAAGGCGCGACCGCAGACCCAATCGCGTGCGACCGGCATCGGTTCGAAGTCGAAGGCGATGGGTCCGTAGTGCGCTTTGGGGAATAGTGTTCCGTCTCGCGCTAGGAAAATGCCGGCGTCGTAGGTGTCGCAAAAGCGCGCAGCACTCTCCGCCACGACCTGCAGGACGGGTTGGATGTCGGTCGGCGATGCGGCGATCGCCCTGAGGATCGCACTCGTCGCATTCTGCTGTTCAAGGAGATTGGCGACCTCCGCGGTGCGTACCTGATTTTCTTCGCGCGCCGCTGTCAACTCGGATCGAAGCGAGCTGATCGTCATCTCAGAGTCGGAGTCGGGCCCTCCCATTGAGGCGCTCCTTTTTTCTCTGCTGAGTGTCGGCTTTGGCCAGCCCAGCGTCAAGTTTGGTGACCTGCAACGTCCGTTTGTGACGCAGCTCGGCCGCTTTGGTGATGCACCTGAGCGTCGGCTTTGGGAGCTGTTGCAGATAGGGAATACGTCCGAGATGGGGGTCGTAGGCTGAGTGCCCGCTTCTTCGCACCTTGACCTACCAGTCGGTCGTCAAGTGTTCCCCGCGGTGCCCCATCATCATCATCCGGAAGCATACATCGTGACTGATAGAACGAGTGCGCGCACGGCAGATCGCCAGTTGTGGTCGGCAAGCCCTAGTTCGGCTTTCAGGGTTGTCGTCCAAATCCAACCGGCTATTGCGATCATACACCGCTATGACTCAGCCAGCTGGAGTGCTGGCCGCTTTGACCGTTGTTGGCTTAGGACAGGCAGACGGCAAGTCGGGGGCACCTAAGTTAGCGAACCGGAACCCGCCGGGAGTGCGAGCGCCTATTGGAGGCACCGTTGAAGCCCCGCGCGGCTGGACACCGTTGAAGGCAGGACCGGGGGCGAGATCGTTACAAAACCGTAATTTGGCGGCCACAAGTCTGACGGGAAGCCAACGGAAGAAGGATATCCTTTTTAACAGGAGCCCCTCGTCGGATGACATCTCCCGCGTACACTTCCACCCAGAAGTTTCTTCACTGGTCTCTCTTCGTGCTTGTCCTTTTGCTCTACGCACTGACCTTCGGCGAGGACCTGTTGCCTCGTGGCGATCCTATGGTCGCTTCCTTCTGGCGGCTGCATATTTCGTTTGGCCTTCTGTTGGCTGGCCTGGTGCTTTGGCGGGTCGTCCTGCGCGGCCTGAGAGGAGCCCCCGGTCTTCCCGAAGAGATGTCGGCGCCAGAGCGGGCGGCGGCCAAGTTTGGTCACCTTGTCCTGTATGCATTGTTGATTGCGATCCCTGTTCTAGGCATCGTTTTGACCTGGTTCAGGGGTAACGAGTTGAGTTTCTTCGGCCTGTTTACGATCCCGGCTCCCTTTACACCTGATCGAACTACGGCTCGCACGATCCGAGAACTTCACTCATTGTGCGCGAATGGCATTCTGATAGCCGTCGGCCTGCATGCCTTGGCTGCGCTGTACCATCATTTCATCCGCCGCGATGCAATTTTGACGAGAATGCTCCCAAAGGGTTGAGCCTTTGTGGGCGCTAACGCCACGGGCAGGGTCCAGTGATCTTGGCGTCAGGTGGTTCGCGTTTCGAGGTATCTAGGTTTGGGACGCCATCCACGAGGTCATCGAAATGAACCTGGCCGCTTCCTCTGGCAATTCTGGGCGCTGCTATCACCGACTTTCGCCGCGCTGACGGCAATTTTCGCCAAGGTTTGCATCGAGAACATCAATTCCGATTTCGCGACCTTAATCCGCACGGCCATCATCCTGATCGTGTTCGCGGCCGTTCTCGCCGCCAGCGCCAGTTCGTGAGGCGGAGCTAGAAGTTAAATTTGCCGCGCCGCCTGCCGAACCGCTCTATGCGGCGAAGTTTTCACCCGCAGTGGATGCCTTCTGGATGGGCACTGTCCCAACATGGAAAGGCGATGTCCCTCATCCAGAACTCCATTCGGGCGCCGTGCGCTTGTCAATTGCCCATCCCTCGAATACGTCGGCTGGCGCAATTTTCCGGGCTTTGGAGAGACACCGAAGGCGAGGATTATATGTGAGATTCAGACAATAGCGGCAGCGAAATTGCTCCCCGGCGAGCTAGGAAGACAGTTTTACTGCTGGAACAGTCAACCTGCTCAAATTCTTTGCGCAGGTATTCCCGTCACACATGCGCCCCCAAGCAAGGGGTTAGCTAGCCGGGTGCGTCATGCAGCCGGTCGGCCAACCGCGTGGACCGGGGTCTGGACCGCATTTATGATTGGGGAACCTGGTTCATACGAAGCCGTTGTGGACTATAGATCGAGGTGCTGCGCTTGAGCGAACCAGTCCCAGATACCGAGCGCCGGCGCCTAGGGAGTTACCAGCCTCGCCCGCCATGTCAAATCAGCGGTGCGTCCGCGCAAGGCAAAAACAGGCTTGTTGCGGCGATGCTTGTAGCATGCCTCGTTTTCGGCTTCGGGGTGCTGGCAGAGGAAGTCCTGGAAGGTGACACGACCAAGTTCGACCTGGCCATCATGTCGGCTCTTCGCGCAGCCGATCCGGCCTACCCGATCGGTCCGCCATGGCTTCAGGAAGCGGCCCGGGATGTGACCTCAGTGGGCAGCGTGGTGTTTCTTGGCTTCGTGTTGCTGGCAGGGGTTGTCTATCTTCTTCTGATCCACAAGCGGGCTCTCGCCATCTGGATGGCGGTGGCGGTGGTTGGCGGTGAACTGCTTGGCACGATCCTCAAGCTGAGCTTCAACCGGCCCAGGCCAGAGATCCCTCATGTCACGCGAGTATTCACGGCAAGCTTCCCGAGCGGACATGCAATGCTTTCGGCGATCGCGTTCCTGACCGTGGGCGCTCTCCTTTCACACGCAAATCAGGAACTGCGTCTCAAAGTGTATTTCATGTCCATCGCCGTGTTTCTGACGGTGGCCGTTGGAATAAGCCGGGTCTATCTCGCGGTCCACTATCCCACGGATGTCCTGGCGGGATGGTGCATTGGTTCTGGCTGGGCGATCCTGTGTTGGATAGCCGCGTTATGGTTTCAGGAAAGGCCGAAGCGGGTGGAAACTTGAAGGTCCTGGCCCTCATCAACAAAAATGCCGGCGCTGCGGCGCACAAGGGTGACATAGAGAGAGCCGTACGGGATGGGTTCGCCGAACGTGGCGTCGAGGCGGATGTCCGATTGGTGGTTGGGCGAGAGGTTGGAGAGCTGGCTCAGCGCTTCGTCGACGAAAACAAGTCGAAGTCCGGCCATGGATCAATATTGGTGGTGGGCGGTGGCGACGGCACCCTCAGCAGCGCAGCCTCCGCGCTGGCGGGGACCGATCTGGTGCTCGGTGTCCTTCCGCTCGGCACATTGAACCACTTTGCCAAGGATTTGGGTGTGCCTCTCGACCTCGCAGCGGCGATCGATACAATCACGACAGGCAAGCCTGTGGCAGTCGATGTCGCCGAGGTCAACGGCCGCGTCTTTCTCAACAACTCATCGATTGGGATCTATCCCTTCTTTGTTGCAAAGCGTTCAGCCGAGCAGCGGCGCCGTGGGTTCGGCAAGCTTGCCGCCATCGGACCCGCCCTCATGAGAACGTTGAGATCCGCCTCGTGGCAGGCTGTCCACGTCGCTGCTCAGGGCACCCGCGAAAGACTGCGGACGCCCTGTGTGTTTGTTGGTAACAATCTTTACGACATCGCCGATCTTGGCCGTCGCCGCAGCCTGTCGTCAAAAGAGCTGTGCGTTTACGTCGTCAAGCAGCAGTCCTGGCTTGGACTGGCATTGCTTCCGTTCAAAATCGCGTTCGGCATGATCGACGCCACCCGAGATCTTGAAACCTATCGGGCAAGCTCACTCCAAATCACATCGCATCGCCACGCCATGCTGGTTTCTCTGGACGGCGAAGCCGTCAGTATGGACATGCCCTTGAACTTTCAGATTCGACCAGCTGCCTTGCAGGTCCTTGCGCCTGCCAAAATGACCAGAAGCCGGGGCCATAGGTGACAGCGGAGAGCTTTCAGTGAGAACCCTCGTCCACCTCTCGGATTTGCACTTCGGAAGAACGGAGAGCCAGCTTGTGGAAGCGATCGCGGTCGAGGTTCGCGCCGTCGACTCTGATTTGCTCGTCGTATCGGGGGATCTAACGCAGCGCGCCCGGAAAGCCGAATTCCTGCAGGCGCGAGCCTTCCTTGATTCTATTCCTGGTCCCCGCATCGTAGTGCCCGGCAATCACGATGTGCCGCTCTGGAATGTCTTCGCGCGCGCATCGACGCCTCTGTCGCGTTACAGGCGCTACATCGAGGCGGACACCGAACCGTTCTATGCCGACAGCGAAGTCGCTGTCGTCGGGATCAACACGGCACGATCCCTGACAATCAAGGATGGCAGGATCAATGTCCGCCAGCTCGCGGCTGCGACAGAGAAATTCTCACGTATGTCCGATGACATTACCCGGGTCGTGGTCACTCATCATCCTTTTGAAGGGCTGGATCTGGAAAGCGACGAAGGCATCGTTGGCCGCGCGGCTCTGGCAATGGATGCCTTCTCGCGCAGCGGCGTAGACATCATATTGTCTGGCCACCAGCATCTTCACCGCACCGGTTCGAGCGCAAGGCGTTACCTCATCGACGGCTATGCGGCGCTGCTCATTCAAGCGGGAACGGCGGTTTCATCGCGGCGTCGCCACGCTGCAAATTCGTTTAACATCATTCGCATCGAGCACCCGAGCATCTCCGTCGAGTGTCGAGCCTGGCAGCCTTTGCGGCCCGGGTTCGAGATCTCAGCCAGTTATTCCTTTCGGCACGGTCCACGCGGGTGGGAAGCTGCTTGAAGGGCGATCAGGAACAGCGTCTTACTCATCCGCAAGGGAGACACCGCGTTAAGTCGCTGCCCCAACGACTGCGGCTGAGCGTGGATGGCTGTTTTCCCGATTGATCCGTGACACAAAAATCGCGCGAATCCGGGGGTGGCGAAATTCGGTTTTGTCCCTACTGAAAACTACCTAGGCTGACAGTTGAGGGAAGACAATGAACAGCGACCCGCAGACATGGTTGGCCGTGGTTCCGCTATGGTCGCAAAGGTTGGTCGCTACCTTCGCTATCCCAAGATCCTCACGCCCTCTACGATAAAAGGGCGCACGCCCAATACGCGCCAATTGCCATCTGGACGGCAAATGCCGTGAACCGCAGACTCACTGCAATCTGACTGGTGGAAACGAGATGGATAACCGACTGGACGAGGCGTGCTCCCAAAAGCACGAAGGCTAGAGGGTCGGTAAGCGCCGTTCTCGATGTCATTATTGCAACGCCGAGCAAGCCGCCAAAGATTGGAAGGCCTTCAATGCAGTTGGCATGAGCGCGTGCCAACCTCTCCATGAAGGGGCAGAGTCCGCTATTGTCAGGCGCAAACCCATTAGCAGGCACCCGTCGGGAAACCACGAGATATGTGCGGATCACTTCCATCACGATCAGCAAGATCAGTGTCCATGAAATGAACCCGACCAAACTGTAAGCCGTTGCAGACATTGCCTCTCCCCCATGTACCACGGTCCTTTTAGCTGATTTGCTCTAGGTCGGCGAGGGAGATGGGTTTGAGGCCAGTCGCCATAGATTGGCTTTAACTTCCCACCTTCGAGCCGCGATACGTTCAAGATGGAACGGCCAGGAGATCGAGCTCAGGGCGAGGTCACCGTGTCGATGGCGAGTTGGTGACGATTAGCCGATTAGCCGCCTGCCCGTTCTGGAAGGGTTTCCTCATCGTTTATCCGGTGTCCTCGCACGGTTAGAGAAATGCAGCTGTCGATCGTCACAGCCGGCGTCACCTCTCCCGCCTCTACTGCCGGCAGCAAGCCCGAGCGCACCTATCCTCGATGTGGTTATCATGGCGATGTCCTTCCGGACGGCGGCAGAAGTGCTGTACATCCGGTCCTCATCCCGTTCATGAACGTCGCTCTTGCAGCTGTCAGCCAGTTGTCAGGTTGAATTGGCTATGTCGCACCAATGACGGTGAAATGGCCGTCTGACACGACCGATCGAAATCCCAACCGCAGGCGCAACATTCGCGCCCAACCTCCCGAATGGAGCCATCATGTATCGCACAATCGTTCTCGCCGCTCTTGCCGCCACGATTGCAGGACCGGCGCTCGCCGCCGGCGGCAGCTGCAGCACCGCCCCGAAATCGCAGTTCAAGCCCAAGGCAACGCTGGAGGCGCAGTTAACCGGCGAGGGCCTCAACGTCCGCCAGATCAAAGTCGAGAAGGGCTGCTACGAAGTCTACGCGGTCGACAAGGCCGGCAAGAAGGTGAACCTGGCCTACAATGCCGAGACCCTTGAAAAGCTCGACAATGCCGAAGCCGGCGAAAATTGATCCGAACGTTTCGATAGCCACGGAGGCGCGAGCATCTCCAGAGATGGTGCGCGTCTGGGACCGGGTCGTGCGGAGTTTCCACTGGGCGCTGGTGCTCAGCTTCGTCACTGCCTGGCTCACCTCCCATTCCTCGGAGGACATTCACCATTGGGCTGGCTACGCCACTGCCGGGCTGGTCGCGATGCGGCTCTTGTGGGGGGTTCTTGGCACTCACTATGCGCGCTTCTCGCAATTCGTGCGTGATCCAGCAACAGTGCTACGCTACCTCTCGGCGTTGCTGAGCGGTCGCGAGGCCCGCTATATCGGCCATAATCCCGCCGGCGGCGCGATGGTGATCGTGCTGATCGGGGCGATGGGATCGACCGCGCTGACCGGATGGCTGATGACAACGGACGCCTATTTCGGCGTGTCCTGGGTCGAGACCGCGCACAGTCTGAGCGCGCACGGCTTACTTGTGATGGTGCTTTTCCATATAGGCGGCGTCGCGCTGGCAAGCTTTCGCCATCGCGAAAACCTGGTACGGGCCATGATCACGGGGCGAAAACGCAAAGCTGAGCCCGCGGACGTAGCCTGACGACCTTTACCAGGCCGGTGTCAGTTTCGATGAGGTTACAGCAAAAGACGCCCGGGGTCCTTGGACATTAACCACGTTGTTTTGGCGACGCTCCTTAATGGTACGCGGAGGAGCATGCGACAGGCAGGTGCGGTGAACCCATGTATCCGATAATTCTCTCACTCGTGACCTTTGTTGTTGGACGGCGCTGCTAGCGGGCGGCATCTGGCTCGCTCATCTCGGCGGATCGTGGTTCTACCAAGGGGCGCGGCGCTGGTGGTTTCGGCAGCGCTAACCTTCACGCGCCACCCCGCTGGCTTGGCGCTATATGGCGTAGCACTGCTGGTGACGCTGTGCTGGTCGATAAAGGGGAGTTGGCTTCGACTGGTGGGCGCTTTCGGCGCGCGGTAGCCTGCTCATTATGCTCGGCGTGCTGCTGCTGTTACCGCCGATGGTGCGGTCACTTCACAGAATTGACACCGGCTCAGCCCGATACAACGGCACCAGCCGGCTTTTGGCCGCCTCCCTCGTAATCGCGGTGCTTGCCGGCGTCTACACCATGTTCCAGTCGCCGCACGATGTAGCCGGCACCTTTGCCGACGATCGCACGCGACGCGAGACCTTAAAAGCACCGTTCCGGATGGCGAATGGCAGGCTTACGGCCGCACTGCGGCCGGTGACCGTACTACCCAGCTCACTCCGCAAAACATCGGCGATCTGAAAGTCGCGTGGACCTACCATACGGAGGACATTCGCGGCCGAAACGATCCCGGCGAGGCGACCTATGTGCAGAGGCCCCACAAACCACCCCTGCCCGGCCGCCTGCCGACAAGGGGGGCGGGTACCGACCGTCGCGGAAGGGCGGCTTGCCGTCGCCTCATCCCGACAATCGGGACGAAGAACCCGCATAGTGTGTCAAGTGAAATGGGTTCCTAAAGAGCGTCCGTTAGGGCTGACTTGGATCAACGGACAAGTTAGTCAACGGACGCAACCCTTTCGGATAGGAGTCGGCCTGTGGCCAAGACCGTCTTTTATGCGCGCGTCTCAACTGCCGACCAGACGCTTGAGCATCAACGCAGGCAGGCCGAGCTAGCAGGTTTCAAGATTGATCAAGAGATTGCCGACCACGGTGTGTCCGGCATCTCGACCAAGCTGGCGGAGCGACCTCAAGGAAAGCGGCTTTTCGACATCCTCCGCCCTAGTGACACCCTGGTGGTGCGCTGGGTCGACCGGCTGGGCCGCGACTATCGGGACGTGTCGGATAGCATCCGGCTTTTCATGCGTGACGGTGTGGTGATCAAGACGGTCATCAATGCCATGGTGTTCGACGGAGCGACCAAGGACCCCATCCAACAGGCCGTTAGGGACGCGCTGATAGCCTTCATGGCAGCAACGGCGGAAGCACAGGCGGTCGCCACCAAGGAAGCCCAGAAGGCAGGTATAGAGGACGCCAAGTCCGACCCCAGGTCGTACCGTGGCAGGAAGCCGAGCTACGACCGTGAGGCATTCGACACGGTGGTTACAATGCTGGGCACAGGGGCTGGTGCATCAGCCATAGCCAAGGTCACGGGCTTGACGCGGCAGGCGGTCCTCAGAATCAGGGAGGACCGGATTGGAGCGGAGAAGGCCCTGGCCATGTGGGCGCTCTAGGCGTGGTCGGTGGCAAAGTCACTCGGCCCATCCTTACCACGCCAAGAGGCAGAGCTTATGGAGTCGTAGACGAACGGTACTGCCCTGCCGGTTTTTCGGACACGCAGTTAAGCTAGCATAGATTTCTCCTCGAACTCGACGGGGCTTAAATAGCCGCGTTCCGTCTCGATATTCTGATTGCCCGACAAAAATCCCAGCTCGCAAGCTTGCTCACAGTGATCTCCACTGCCTCCGGCGGACAAAGGTTCTGAAATTGCTGCCGGCAATATGCCGGGAGCGATCGTCGCTACGTGATCACTGAACGACCGAAATGGGGCCGACAGCGGAATGGCGGCTTCTGGCGTCCGAAGAACGATAGCGGACGTTCAGCCCAGCGCCAGCATCGTCCTGACCTGACCCAAAGGAGCCCTTCGGCAGCCCGCCTCGGGCCATAAACGACGCCGTGTGAGGAATGGTCCAAGGGACGTGATGAGTTGATCGCTGTCGGCGCCGGCACTGCACGCTCGCATTGGAGGTAGGACTGGAATACGCTCACCGCCCGGAGCTTCGACCTACGGAACAGGCAGGACACAAGCATGGAGCGACGCCTCACCGCAATCCTTGCTGCCGACGTCGTCGGCTACAGCCGCCTCATGGGAGCCGACGAGGTTGGCACGCTTGGGCACCTGAAGAGGCTTCGCGCCGAAGTGATCGAGCCCAAGATCACAGAGTCGCACGGACGCATCGTCGGTTCCGCTGGCGACAGCCTTCTTGTCGAATTCGCCAGCGCAGTCCATGCGGTGCGGTGTGCGGTTGAAGCCCAGGAGGAATTAGCCGCTCACAATGCAAGTTTGCCCGAGGACAAGCGCATGACTTTCCGCATGGGCGTGAATTTGGGCGACGTTATTGCACAGGACGATACGATCTACGGTGATGGCGTGAACATCGCCGCGCGGCTCGAGAAGCTTGCAGAACCTGGCGGCGTCTGCGTCGCGACCAACGTCTACGAGCAGGTCAAAGGCAAACTGGACTATGCCTACGCCGACCTCGGTAGCCATCAGGTCCACAACATCGTGGAGGCGGTGCGCGCCTATCGGGTCAGTCGAGCGAAACCCGCTGCGGCATCCTCCACAAGGGTTGCGCTGAGGCTTCCCGAAAAACCGTCCATCGCGGTCTTGCCATTCGACAACATGAGTGGCGACCCCGAGCAGGGCTACTTCGCTGACGGCATGGTCGAGGAGATCATCACCGCGCTGTCCCGGACGCGCTGGCTGTTCGTCATCGCGCGCAACTCGAGCTTTACCTACAAGGGCCGGGCAGTGGACATTAAGCAGGTCGGACGCGAGCTTGGTGTGCGCTATGTACTTGAAGGGAGCGTGCGCAAAGCGGCGAGCAGGGTTCGCATCACCGGGCAGCTTATCGACGCGACAACGGGAGCACATCTATGGGCCGACCGTTTCGACGGCGGGCTGGAGGAGGTTTTTGACCTGCAGGAGGAAGTGGCCAGGAGCGTCGTCGGAGCGATCGCTCCGAAGCTGGAACAGGCAGAGATCGAGCGAGCCAAGCGCAAGCCGACCGAGCACCTTGACGCCTACGACTACTATCTGCGCGGGATAGCAAGCCTCCACCAGTTGACCAGGGAATCCACCGCAAACGCCCTTCAGTTGTTTTACGAAGCCATCGAACTCGACCCTGAATTCGCCTCGGCATACGGCATGGCCGCGTTCTGTGCCGTCATACGCAAGGCGAACGGCTGGATGGCCGATCGTGAGCAGGAAACCGTCGAAACAGAACGCCTGGCTCTGAAGGCAGTGGATTTGGGCAGGGATGACGCGGTTGCGCTCTCACTCGGCGGGGAAGCGCTCGCGTTTGTCGTTGGCGACTACAATAGCGGGGCAGCGTTTATTGATCGCGCGCTTGCGCTCAATCCGAACCTGGCTACCGCGTGGCTATTCAGCGGCTGGGTCAGAGCGGACCTCGGTGATACGGAAGCCGCCCTCCAGCGCTTGGCTACCGCGATACGCATGAGTCCAGTCGACCCGTTCATGTTCGATATGCTGAATGCGGTTGCAATGGCTCATCTCTTGGCTGGTCGATTTGAGGAGGCATCATCTTGGGCGGAAAGGTCGCTACGGGAAAAGCCGGATTTTTTGGCGTCGTTGCGCTTCGCCGCTGCAAGCTATGCTCTCGCTGGCCGGACCGAGGATGCGCAAAAGGTGGTGAGCCGAATTCTCGCCCTCGATCCTGGCGAACGAATTTCCAATCTCGCCGACGTCGTTTCAATCAGGCGTGCGGCCGATATGGCTCTGTTTTCAGAAGGTCTACGAAAGGCTGGGCTGCCGGAATAGCTCTGCCAGGCTGGCGTATCGATCGCGAGTTGCAACGCACCGAGATCTCAACGGACCGCACCGTGGGGGATGCCTGCGGCAAAGCACCTACTCGATCTCAATCCAAGTCGGCGATCCCTTGGCATAGGCGATAGCTGCTTCGGCTGGAGAATGGCTGATAGTCCGTTTTTGGCGCACCCGCGACCTCCAGTGAGGTCGTCACTAACGTCCGCTTTTAGGCAGTGGCACAGCTAGCTTTAATGACTGAGATGAGGCGCAAAGCAGCCACGGTACCTCTGCCACCACGACGCGTAGGCCGAAGGTCCAACATTTTGAACCGGATATTCTACTCGTCCATCAGGTACGACCAAAAAATCCGACAAGGGAGAGTGTACCCGCTGGCGGATCCCAATCCGGGCCGACTTCATCTGCCAACCGCCTCAGAGACTATGCCCACCCAGTCAACTTCAATTTGCCCAGCCCTCAAGAACGTCGGCTAAGCGGATCATATGGTGATGCCCGAGCTCCTCTCGTAGGTCCTCCGACCAGCGTTACTCAGCAGCTTGATCGAACATGCGTGCGAGTCCTTCAGCAGAGGACCTTCCCCGCTTCATTGATGAGGTTTACAACACCCGCCAATTGCACTCAGCGCTCGGCTATCTCAGCCCGCAACAGTTCGAAGACCAACACGCCCGGAAGATGGTCAAAACTGCCGCTTGATCCTGTCCGCTCCGAGGGGCGCACTCCATTTCGCGTCCAATCGCGACCCCTCTGGGTGCCCAGGTTTGGGCTTATCCGGGTAGTGCATAGGAGGGACCCGCGCCCGGAGCGCAGCGCCCTCGGCGTTGCGCTGAGCGGAGGGCGTGGGAGGTTCCTGTGCACCCACGCGGGTAAGCCCGGGAGGGGCCATTCGGTTAACGTGGGGAATCAAACGGCCGCCAGTTATACTGGCGGCCGTCCCTTTTTTTGGATCGTCGCCCCCAGCCCGATCACCAAGTCACGAAATGACGCCTTGGCCAGACCTTCTAGGTACGAGCAGAGATCGAGATTGGATGGTGCATAGTGACTAACCGTAGCCACCAACCGCGTCTCGGAAGTCTGCGGCTTATTCAACGACGGCGAAAAGCGACCATTCGCCAGGCACCCCCTTTAACGAGTACATGCCTTGGTCAATGAACCCGATCCCCGAGCCGACAACCAGGTCTTTGACCGTATTGGACACCAGGATACTGCCCGGCGACGCATTGCTGCAGATGCGTGACGCAACATGCACCGCGAGCCCACTCAGATCGGTCTCGCGCCGCTCGCATTCACCGGTATGCAGTCCAGCGCGCATGGTGAGGCCGAGACGCGACAGTTCCTGTATGATTGCCCGCGCGCACTGGATAGCCCGGGTAGGCCCGGTGAAAGCCAAAACGAAGCCATCGCCCGTGCGGTTGACTTCCTGGCCACCGAAGTTCTTCAGCTCTCGTCGCACGACACCGTCATGCGCTTGCAGAGTCTCCTTCCATTTGAGGTCTCCGATTGCCGCGAGCTTTTCGGTTGATCCAACAATATCGGTCACGAGCACGGTCAGGAGGACCCGCTCGGAGGGCGGACTATTTCGGGTTCCAGTCAGGAACTCCTGCACTTCACCTGCCAGTCGTTCCTGGTCACCCCACCACGGTAAGTGATCGTCGCCGGGAAGCACGACCAACTTGGCGCCAGGAATATGATCGGCAAGATATTGGGCTTCGGGGACAGAATGCCAGCGGTCTCCGCTGCGATGCAGCACTAGAGTAGGCACCTGAACACTCGGCAAAACACCGCGTATATCGACTTCAAAACTCAGATCGTTGAGCGCTCGAACTGCACCCGGACTTGCGGAATAGCGAAGATAGGCGCCGAACCATGAGCGCGCCGCCTCATCCTTTGCCATGCTCGGCGCAGCCTGGTCGAGCTCAAAAGGCTCACCCCAATTCTCTTCCATGAGCGTGTTCCACGCGTCACGATCCTCTAGCGTTATGCCCCACGGATAGTCAGGCGCCCAGCTTTGCCGAGCATAGCTCCCGCAGAGAATAAGCGCGGCTGTACGTTCGGGATGAGTTGCGGCGAACATTGCCGCCATGTAGCCCCCCTCGGACACGCCAAGGAGGGCTGCCCGTTCCGACCCGGCAGCATCCATGACCGCCCGGATATCATCCACTCGCTCTTCGATCGTCGCGGGCCCGACATCTCGATCGGATAGACCCATGCCCCGACGATCGAACCTGATCAAGCGCGAGAAATTGGCGAGACGCCTGAAGAACCGCGCATAGTCGGGACTTTCCCATGCATACTCCAAATGGGAGACCCAACCTTGCGCATAGACAAGATCGATTGGCCCGTCACCAAGGACCTGATAGGCGATCGATAGATTGCCGCACTTCGCGTACTGGGTGCGTGGAGCCATGGCTGTTCGAATCCCGGAAACGAAGCCAATCTCAACCGTGGACTGGAGATATGCGATCAAGCACCGTTGAGCCTGCTTCGGACGCCACAATCAGGCCACCAATGGTAGCACGTGGCCAAGTTCCTAACCTTAGCAATCTGCATGCGGTGACACGTTCTTGGCCGCCTCGAGGCCGATCCAATGCACGTTCATCAGTTGGGATCGCTACGGCCGCTTTGTCGGCGACTGCAGGCGCGCTGACGGCGCCAGCGTAGCCGCCTGGATGGTCGATCACGGCCAGGCGCTCGACTGGCCCCGCTACAGCCGTGGCGCCTATGCAGGGCAGCAGGCGAAAGCCGCGGCGGCAAAGGTCGGTCTATGGGCCGGAACGTTTCAGGCGCCTTGGGATTGGCGGGCTGAGCACGCTGACGGTGCGAGGCCGATAGCGAAACAACCGCTCGGCATCATCAGCCGCCGGCAGGTAGCGCAAAGCTACTCATGCCAGCCGCGGCGAACCTGCTCGCAAATTAGTTCGTGCGATGAGGCAAACTGGTATCTGGTCAATTGCCCCTGGGGCGGCAAGCTCGACCGCGACAAGGACGGAAGACCGTGTGAAAGTCTGTGCTGAATGCCGCCAGCAAGGCCGATCTGCGGAAGATCCGGGATGATCAGATCGCGACCGTTTATCGCCGATTTTATTGGGATGCCGTCATCGCCCGCCTTCACGTAGCGGCGGAAGTTGGCAAGCGTGACACCCTTCATGGTGGCGCCGCCGGCGGGGCCGTGTTGTCGCTCCAGCCACCTTCTGATTTCAAGACGAGCGCAAGCGCCCGCGCAAAATTGCGGTCCATAACTGTTTTCCTTTTGATGTTGGGATTTGAAGAACCGAGATTTCTCGGCTACAGGGAGTTCTTCTTCTGGGGCGGAATCATGAAATTCTCGCAGATCGCCGCACTGACATCATTGCGATTTTTTGCTGCGGCTTCGATTTTTGTATACCATGCGCAGGTACATATCTTTGGGATAAACCATCCTCAACTTGCGCTCGGCGTTTCGTTTTTCTTCGTTCTGTCCGGGTTCGTGCTGACGTACGCCTACCGTGACCTGCGGTGGGATGAAATCGGCGACTTCTACTTCGCCAGGTTCGCGCGGATTTGGCCGGTTCATGCCGTGACCTTTGTGGCGGCCGCAGTTTTCCTGACGCCCTCTTTTTTCAGCGTATGGAGCGGAATTATAGGCGCTATCAATATCTCGCTGCTTCAAGCATGGGTGCCATACCAAGGCGTCGTTTTCTCGTTCAACGCCGCATCGTGGAGCATATCTGCCGAGATGGCGTTTTATGCGCTGTTTCCCGCACTGTTGCTCACTCGGCGGTTTGGTTCCTGGTACTTCGCGCTTGCGGCAGTCACCGTCTTGATAGTCGGCGCTCTGGCCGCATTGCGACTTCCTGGGCCAACGAGCCCGTGGACCTTCAACCCAATTTCGTTCGCATTCCAGTTTCCATTGTCAAGAGTATTGGAATTCGCAACTGGCGTGTTTGCTGGCAGACTCTATGTCACTGGCCGCGCCGCGAATGTGAAGGGCACAGTCTTCGAAGTGGGAAGCCTCGTAAGTGTTCTGATCTTCGCCGTTTTCAGCCAGTGTCTTATCCCATGGCTCAGCCAGTCGGGAGGGATGTTTTTCTTCGCCGCAGCCATTTTCGTTTTTGCGCGGGAGGCCGGCAAAATTAGCAAAGCTCTTTCATGGCCTCCGCTGGTTCGTCTCGGCGAGATCAGCTTTTCAACCTACATGCTGCATGATCTGATTTTGCGAATAGCCGTCACGCACGGCCTGGTCCAGAGGATCGGGAAACCATGGTCTGTTCTCCTGATCGTGCCGCTGGTCTATGTCTTGTCATATGTGATGTGGGCTGGCGTGGAGGTGAGATTTCGTAAGATATTGATGGGTATGCGAAATTCCCGCGTAGCAACACAGCTGGTGCCCGGCCAGTAGAGAAGGGATGTTTTCTAACAACCCCTTTTCGCAGTGAGGCCGTTCAGAAGGCAAGCACCTAATGGAACTGCGCAAGCCGGCGGATCGTTTCAGCGACACATGAGGGCGCTAGGGCCCCGTTTTCTGCCCTTAACAACCGGACCTATCGCTGTTACGCCGCTGTTTTCAGCGGGCCCGATCTTTGCGATATTTTCAGAAGCGCTCCAAGGGCGAACACTCAAAAAGGATCAAAAGGGCAACCTGTACATCGCGCCATCTTCATTTTCTGGCACAACAAGCGTAACGGGGGTGTTGGGTAAGGGGGCAAAGTTAGTGAAAGCCGCGTGTGCACTTTGTATTGCGCTCATCATTTCCGGGTGTGCAGGGACCAGCGTTGTTCAGACTTCAGGTAATACCGCCATCGTAACGGCCAGAGCTGCGCCTGTCTGTGGTGGCGTGGGCGCCGAGAGGGTCGCCGTCAGAGAAGCCGCCATTGAGACGATCAAGGCAGGGTTCGACAAATACATCATCTACGATGCTGCGGCTCAGAACACTGTCACGACTACGCAGATGCCGGGGACGGCCACGACAATGGGCACTATCAACGGCGGAATGCTAAACGCGACGACCACCTATCAGCCGGGGCCAACAATCTACTCAGGTCACCACTCCCAAGCCTTTGCCATCAAGATGTTCAAGGCGAGCGACCCTCTTGGCGCCAATGCTGTTGATGCGAGGACAACGCTCGGCCCAGAGTGGCCAAAGCTGATTAAGCAGGGGTCTTTGACGACCTGCACGTGACGGGTGCTCTGGTCATAGAGTTCCGCCTACCGGGCCGCCCATACAGCGCATCTGACGCTGCAGCAGCTCAAGCTCATGTCGGCGATCAAGCACTGTCGCACTGCGGCCCTTGGCGGTCACGTGGAGGCCTGCGAGGACTGCGGCCAGTGGCGCATCGCCTACAACTCCTGCCGCAACCGGCACTGTCCGAGGTGCCAGGGTGCCACGGCGCGGACATGGCTTGCCGAGCGCGAGGCCGACCTGCTGCCGGTCGGCTACTTTGCACACCGTGGGCTACCTGAGGCCAGCAGCCGTAAGCGCTCGGTACACTGACCCCCGACCGATGCCGAGGGACGCGGCGATCTCTGATACGGATTTCTGTTGCTGGTACAAGACGACTGCTTCACCGGCCTTTGCTCGCGCCGTAGGCTTCCGCCCTTTGTATTTCTTATCTGCCTTCGCCTTCGCGATGCCTTCCTTCTGTCGCTCTCTCATCAGGCCCCGCTCGAACTCTGCGAAAGCGGCGAACATGTTCAGCATCAGCCGACCGTATGCTCCGGTCGTGTCCAGCGTCTCCTTGCCGAACTGTAAGACCTTCAGACCTACACCACGTCCATGCAGGCCATCGACAATATCACCAAGGGTCCGCGTATTCCGCGCCAAGCGATCGATCTTGGTCACCACCAGCGTATCGCCCTTGCGCAGAAATTTGAGCGTACGATCGAGCTCCTGTCGATCCCCCAGGGCTGAGACTTGCTCCGAAAAGACTTCTTCGCAACCGGCGGCTTTGAGGTCACGTATCTGGGCCTCCAGTCCCGCTACCTGCTCTTCTGTTGAAGTTCGTGCGTAGCCGACCTGCATCCTACTCTCCAATGTCCAATAGCCTCTGAGCTTTTGAGTCAGATACGTCCAAAAGTCAATAAGAACCTTATTGGACGCCGCTAGGGCTTGTTGGAGGTCGTCCGGTAGACCCTGCCCATGTGGACAGCATGTCAATGGATCGTAGGATTGCGCAGGGCGTCCCGCCTACGCCGCCGTACCCATAAAACGAGCGGCCGGCTCAGGATCATCGTAGGATTGCACTGAACGACGGCATTTGAGGCTGTGCAGCCATGACTTCTTTGGGGCCGTTTGCGGACCGGCTGCTTCAGGCGGCAAATCTTCAGGGCCGGACATTACGGTCGCCGTGACCATTGTCGTGACCTGACCCGATGCTGCCGTTCAGTCTCACGATCAGGAAGTCCTAGAATGTGAGAAAAGGCGACATGGGATCGCGACGGAAAACTGAAATATCGGAACGTCGCTTCACTCGAGCCCGATCCACACAAAGCCGTCCTGCTTTCGGCAGGGGTATACGATCAGTTTTGCGCGGTTTTTCGAAATGTCACCGGCGAATTCATAGCCCGGCGCAGTACCATCCTGCTGCAGCTGCGCCCACCCCCTGATTTCGCCGGTGGACAGGTCGAAACAACTCTGATGCCAGCGGCAGACCAGGCCAAGATCTGCGGTGATCGTGCTCTCCGTGTGTGGGAGCTTCAGCTTTTCGGCCTCAGTGGAACTTCGGCGTTCGTAGAGCGGCAGATGAAGATGCGGGCAAGCATTGTTGAAGGCGCAATAGTTGTCGGATCCGCGAACGACGACGATATCGTAATCTTCAAAATCGAGAATCCGACGTTCGTAGGGCCGAAGCTCGTCTTCGGCAAAAGCGCGAACCCACCTCCTGCCGCCGTGACGGATGGTTTCGCGAAGCCCCTTGGAATTCAGTTCGGCGTCAATTTCGGGCTTCAGCCTGACTATTTCAAACAGGCTTGTGCGCTCGGCGGTACCGCGAAGGCGTACCCTGACGAAGTCGCCGATTTCCACCTTGTCGGCGATCTGATCGCGGAGGGCCTCGGATATTAGCAATCGCGTACCGGCATCTTTATTGGCGGCCTCGACCCGGCTGGCCAGATTTACAACGTCGCCGATGGCCGTCAGACGTTCGTGTCCGGCGAAACCCAATGTGCCGATGACGGCTTCGCCATAGTTGAGGCCGATACGAATATCGAAATCGATGCCATACATCGAGGCAAAGAAAGGCTTCAGACGATCGACCGTGGCGAGGGTCTGAAGTGCGGCGTTCACGGCGCGGAGCGGGGCGTCTGGCTGGTCGTCGATACCGAATATTGCCATGAGCCCATCGCCGATCAGTTTGTCAATGAAACCGCCATTCTGCTCGATGACGTCGCCGACTTGGGCGAAGTAACGATTGAGCAGATACATCACGTCGTAGGGGGAAAGCCGCTCCGACAGCGCGGTGAAATCGACAATATCACTGAAGAAGACCGCAACATGCCTTGCTTCGCCGCAACGCGTCGCGGCAGAAGTGCCCAGCTGGCTAGTGATCATCATGTCGGTTTCGTCTAGCACCAGGCGTCGGACGCGAAGCTCGCCTTCCGGCCTGAGCTGACAGGCCAGCCGAACCTCATCGGCCAATCTCAACCGGTTCGCCATCAGGGTTTCGTCCGGATTCCGGTCCGGGCAAGCCTCAATGCCGTCGAGAACCCAAACGCGGCATGTCGAGCATTTCGCCCTGCCGCCGCATGCATGGGCGAACGGCACGCCCGATCTGAGAGCCGCCTCGAGCAAGGTCTCATCCGCGGCCACGTCGAAATCCACTCTGTCGGGTAAAGCGGTTACTTTGGTCATATCACCGAACACAGGTCCGTCGCGTTAACTGGCTTGTCAGTGTAGCACCAAACGGCTCAGGCAATAGAATCGTGCAAAATTCGAGTACCAACGAAGCCGAAATGGTTTCGTTGCGGGGACCGGACCACAAGACCGCTTGCATCGGCAGCGACCGCTTGCCGAGCGGACAACGAGGGTTCATCACGGCGCGGATCGTGGTGGTGACGCTGCAGAGCAGAAACCGGCTTCGTCGAGATGCGACAACCAGGCAGCAACGATGTACGCCAACTATCAGCGCGCGAAGCAGACCATCTCGCTCTAATCGTCGAACTTTCGTCAATGGCGCAACCGCGACCTCCAGCGGGGTCGCCGGCAATGTCTGCTTTTCAGGCGGTGGCAAAGCTGACCTCAACGACCGACATAGGGCGCAAAGCAGCCACAGCACCTACGACGAATAAATTGCCGGCGGGCGCTTGTCCTGCGGCCTCTAACGACTGACGGCGAGCAGCCTGTCCGCCGCCCCAGCAAAAGCGCGCAGTGTCGCCTGCTCCTGTGCTACTGCCTTTTCGTAGAGCCTGTTATATGTCCGCCAATGCATTCCTCGAGGCTTGTCCGCAAGTCGTAGCGGGACGCTTGCGGTTCCTCCAAGGCGTTGCCGCAATTTCCGTGCCTTAGAGAGACATCGAAAGCGAGGATCTTCGCTCTGGGAGCGATAACTGAGATCCAAACACACACGGCAGCGAAAGCCGTTACCGTCGTAAAGAACTGCGCATCTACGATTGCAGGACGGGCAAATGAACCAGCGCCGCTCACCGCCGAAATGTTGTTCCGTGGAATCAAGCGCGATGACCTCGTGCACGTGCCGCCACTCCTGGGCCGGTCCTCGACGATGATAGGTCAACTCCAGGCTGCCTTCCTCCACGAAAATCCCGATCGAACCGGAAGGACGGCCGCCGACATTCCAGGTCAACTCCCCTCGGCGCCCGGGCGCCAGCAACCTGCTCTTGCGCAAGTCCGAGATGCGAAGATACAGCAGGTCCTCGCACTTCTTGCGAGCTCCGTTTCGCCACCGATTCCCTGATCCTGCGCCGCCCATTGATACCTCCGATTTTCCCGAAATAGTGTGCGTATCTGAGCAACTCTTACAACGCAGGGGCATAAGGAACTCTGACAACGAGACCCCTAGGATATCGATGGCGCAGCTCGTTCCAGAACGAATCCCGCGTCTGCGCTCAGGCTATCTGGTCTGCAGTGCCTTCTTCAGGTAGCCAGCCGACCGAGGTAGCGATCGAAGAGCCCTTCATTCCAGCAGAAGGATTGCAGAAGGGATTGCAGACCTCATTTCAATTTGAATCCAAGCTATTGCGGGCCGGAAGCGGACTCGGCAGGAATGCGTTCGAGCCTTTCTAGGAAGGTGATAGGCTTTGACATCCTTTTGGTCCCAATGCATCCGGTCGCGCGATCCGCTACTGGAACAGCACCGGGCCACGGGGTATCGCGCCCTCCCTCTGCTCTGGATGCACCATTCAGTCGGTACAGCTTTGTGCACTGTACATACATATTTGTGCATCCAGCGGCCCAATGGCCGCGAAATAGCCGGATAATCCCTCGCTCGCTTCGGTCATGCCGCGGCCCGCCCTGCCGGTTGTTTCTATGCCAGGTCATGCCCGCCTCCGAAGCGGCACGACATGCGGCGGATTGTTCGGCTGCGCCATATGGCGCTCGCGCCACATCCGCTTGGCGATGCCGGGGATCGCCGATATCACCTTCGCGGTCGGCCGGGCTGCTGCCCATGCGAGCAGGTCGAGTTGCGTCGTATCGTTCTTGCGCTTTTTCATGCCGCGCTCCGTTGGCCTTGCACGATTGCGGGGGTCAGCCTTCCGGTCTCGAGCAACTTGCGCATTCGCGTCATCGCGAGCGGTCCAAGCTGGCAGTCCGCGAACAGTGTCAAGAAGGCCGCCGCCAGTTCCTGCTCGCTGGACGGCGCCGGGAACGGAATGTGCAGGTCATCGCCTTTGGCTGATGCATATCCATTGGGAGGGACAGTGCTAACCATGAGAGGTTCTTCAGGTTCTTCCTCCTTCATAGCCATATCCTGAGGGGTATATGGGGGGATATTGCCAGCAATGGCTGCGGGGACGTCACACTCGCTAGGTGCGTGTGACATCGGTCCATCTGTCTCTGCAATTTCTGCGGGGACAGAACGAGCCAGGCTGCGCCTGTCAGCCTGTCGAAGAGCCATCTGCTCCTTGAGGTGTTCGACCGTATAAGAGACATGATCGAGGATCTCGTCGGCCCTCGGATTCTCTACGCGAAAAACTTGCGAGGAACGCGTCTTCGTCTCCGTGTCGATCAGATAACCTCGTCCTAGTAGCCTGCCGCGACAGGTTGATATCTGGCGTTCGGAAAGGCCAGTCCGTGCCCTCGCGGCTGAGATGGTCAGGTATGTCGTTCGCGTCGGCCACGTCAGGAAGGCGAGATAGGCAACCATCAACGACAGGTCGCTCGGCTGCATCTTCGGATCGGCCGCGACCGTCTCGATCAGACTTAGCTTGAAGCTCGCCTTGGACGCGTTTGCTGCCTTGTCGTCGTTCATGCTGCGCGCGCCTGGGTCAGTATCAATGCTCATGTGTGTGGTTCCTCGCCGCAATTCTGGCGCAGCGCCCCTGAAAAAACTCTGCCAAGGCGGTTACAGGACTGCGGGACGCTCATGGCTTAGCTGCCCGACCGCCTGCAAAGCGCTCGATCGCGCGATTTAGGCTGCCTTCCAAGGAGACCAGTGGCGACCTGTGGCGTCAGCTCGTAATGGAGTTTCAACACCTCCAGGACGGCCATCTGTGAGCTTTCGACGATCACCACTCATCTGGGCATAGGTCGCGCCGTCTTTGATCGCCGCGCCGACTATTTCATAAACGAACCGGCGCGCTAGGAGGTCGCGGGTCGACGCCGCGTCGCTCATTTTTCCCGAGCCCACTCTTTTCGGCCATCAATAGCGCCATGGCGACGCCCAAAAGCCTCGAGCTTATCGACCTCGAAGGCGATGCCCTTGCCGGGGCGCATGGTGCCGTCGCCGGCTTTGTAAAATTCGCGGTCGTTGCACAGATGGTAGTCACTGAACGTGTCGAGCGAGATGCGAATCTCCAGTTTCCCATTCTTCGGTACGACGGCGACGAGATCGGATTGAGATGCGGTGTAAGTGCCCATCAGGCCACCGCCTTTTCTGCCGGCCTTTCCGACGTGGACCCGACCGGCTTAGAAAGCCGAGACGCGGCCCAGGCGTCCAGCGCCTGCGGCGTGTAGAGCGGAATGCGCCCCGCGTACTGCATTTTCGGACCGCCGCCGATCGTGGCGAGCTTGTTCAGTGTTGCGAGCGCGACGGGGATGCCGTGCTTCTCTAGCATGTAGGCCGGAACCTCTGATCGGCGGAGGCGCGGGCGATCACTAGCAGTCATTGAGGCCATCTCCAAAATCATACTATCACGCGTGCGATTAGTGGTATATTGGAGACAGGGGTGGTTAAGTCAAGCGAATTGTATCGCACGCGTGATAGCATGGTGTGGGGATAGACGAAGTGGCCAAAAAAACGTTGGTGAGGGACCAAGATCAATTCCTCGTCCGCCTTCCAGAAGGCATGCGCGACCGAATCAAGGCCAAGGCCGATCGCGCCGGAATGTCGATGAACGAAGCAGTGGTCTGGTGCCTGGAGCAATACTTCCCCGCTCCCATAACGCTGGAGCAAAAGATCGACGACCTTGTCCAGATGGTGGCGATTCTAAAGGGTGACGACGACAAGGCCGCAGGCATCGATCGTCTTGTTGACGAGATTCACGACGCCATCGCCGAGATTGAGGATAAGAAAATCCCAGCGCCGACAGATTTCAGAAGGGCGGTGTCAGAACGGTGGGAACGGTGGCAAGAAGAGGAAGCCGAAAACCAGTCCGATCTGCATGAGAACCGCTTTGACGATAGCAACTGGCCGGAGCCAAGCTATCGAGGGCCGATTGAAGGGCCCACCCCTGACGACGATTCGATTTCAAACGATCTGCCGAAAAAGGACTAAGCCCGTCGCGGCATCTCGATCAGGTCCGTGGTCTTCCCAGTCATCTGCCGGTAGACGTCGCCGCAAATTTTATTGGCCGCCGCCACCAGAACAGTATCGAGCCTGTGCACGTACTTGCTGGTCACGGTCCCGCCGGCGTGCCCGAGCATGGCCGCGATGGTGCTATCGGCAAATCCAAGATCCCCGCCGACGGATGCATAGGAGTGGCGCATGGTGTGCGGCGTGACACCGACCAGCTCGGCCCTCTCCATAAACCTAACCCACGCACCCGCCAGGCCGTTGTAGTGGCCTGTCTTGCGCAAGGCAGGGAGGACGTAGGGATTGCCGGAAACGCGGATGGCCCTGCGCAGCACGTCGAATGCTTCGCGGCCAACGGGGCGCACGGAAGGCCCGCTCTTGCTGTCCTTCAGCCGGAAGCAACCGGCGGCCTCGTCTACCTCATCCCATCTGAGCGTCGATATTTCACCCAGCCGGCAGCCTGTGAGCGCGAGCAGCCAGGCGCCAGCCTTTGCCTGAGGCGTGTCGAGATCTGCCGCCTCGCCGGTGAGAGCATCGCCGATGGCGCGGTATTCATCGGCAGTCAGGCGCCGGTCGCGAACGTTGTCAGCGGGCAGGGGAACCCCCTGGACTGGATTCGTTGCGATGATGCCTTCGCCGACGGCATAGGTAAGGATACCGCCGAGAAAGCCTGTCGTGCGCGCGGCGGTGCCGGCACCACCAGTGACTAGGACGCGGTTCCCATTCTTGCCGGACCGATCGCGCCGGGCTGTTTTGCCAATCGTGACGTCCCGAACGAACTTCACGATGTCGGCGCGGGTGACGTCGATCACAAGTTTCGTGCCGAGCAGTGGCTTGATGTGGCGCTCGATTCTGCCCCTATCGATTTCAATCGTCGATGCCTTCTTGGGGCGTCGGCTCCGGCCGAGGATCGCGCCCTTGTCCGCCGCCTTCAGGTACTGGTCGCAGAGCTGGGCAACGGTTAGAGATTTCCGACGGGTCTTGCGCTCGAGCAGCGGATCGCCCTTCTGAAGCACTACGCCCCCCATCGTCTCGATCGCCAGCTTGCGCGCCTGTTCCGCGGTGATGGCTCCATGTCGACCGATCGTCATTCGCCGCCGCACACCGTCGCCGGATCGGTAGTCGACGAAGTAGGTCCGGCTGCCAGTTGGATGGATGTAGGCACCGAAGCCCTTAAGTTCCGAACACCAGATGGTGTATTGCTTATCCCGGAGTTCGGCACCGTCGACGACAGCCTTGGTGAGTTTTGGCATTGGAGAGCCATCCTTGAAAGGGTCGGCTCACCATATGCTCACCGCGAGCGTGGAAACAAGAGCAAACCGCCGCCCTATTTGGAAAGCTTGCGAAACACCAGATGCATTGCATCACATGACTTTGGCCTGTTCAAGAAAACATCCGCCATCATAGGCACATGCCATCCGGCGGCCCAAGGAGGGCAGCCATTACGATCTGCCGATCGCGCTTGGCCTGATGGCGGCACTGGGCGCCATTCCAGGCGACATGCTGGCCGGCTATGTCGTGCTTGGCGAATTGTCGCTCGACGGCACGATTGCCGCGGTGGCCGGCGCCTTGCCAGCGGCAATCGGCGCCAACGCCGAGGGCAAGGGCCTGATCTGCCCGTTCGCCTGCGGGCCGGAAGCGGCCTGGGCCGGCAAGGATTTTGACATTCTGGCACCACGCAGCCTGATTGCGATCGCCAATCATTTCCGCGGCACGCAGGTGCTGTCGCGCCCCGAAGCCGGCATCCACGCCTCGGCGCGCGACCTGCCAGACCTTGCCGACATCAAGGGCCAGGAGACCGCCAAGCGGGCGCTGGAAGTGGCCGCCGCCGGTGGACACAACCTTTTGATGATCGGACCGCCTGGATCGGGCAAGTCGATGCTGGCGCAGCGGCTGCCGTCGATCTTGCCACCGCTGGCGCCGAAGGAATTGCTCGAAGTCTCGATGATCGCCTCGGTGGCGGGAGAACTCGGCGAAGGCAAGCTGACCGACCGGCGGCCGTTCCGCGCGCCGCACCATTCGGCCTCGATGGCGGCGATGGTCGGGGGCGGCATCCGCGCCCGGCCGGGAGAAGTGTCGCTCGCCCATCACGGCGTACTGTTCCTCGACGAGTTTCCCGAATTCACGCCGCAGACGCTCGATGCACTGCGCCAGCCGCTGGAGACCGGCGACTGCATGATCGCGCGCGCCAACCATCGCGTCACCTATCCGGCGCGCATCCAGCTGGTCGCGGCGATGAACCCATGCCGCTGCGGCATGGCGGGTGAGCCGGGCTATCGCTGCCTGCGCGGCGAGCGCTGCCGCACCGATTATCAGGCGCGCATCTCGGGCCCGCTGCTCGACCGCATCGATCTCAGGATCGAGGTACCGGCGGTGTCGGCCAGCGACCTGATCCGGCCCGACCGGGCGGAGAAGAGTGCTTCCGTGGCGCTGCGCGTGGCGCGCGCCCGCACCATCCAGCGCGAGCGTTTCGAGCGGCTCGGCGTCAGCGCCACCACCAACGCGCATTGCGCGCCGGCGGTCATCGAGGAGATCGCCATGCCTGATGCCGCCGGCCTGTCGCTGCTCAAGGACGCGAGCGAAAAGCTCGCCTTTTCAGCGCGGGCCTATCATCGCGTACTGAAAGTGGCGCGCACACTGGCCGATCTCGACGCCAGCGAAACCGTCGGCCGCATCCATCTGGCCGAGGCGATTTCCTACCGCATGAGTTCGGAGCGCGTGGCGCAGGCGGCGTGACGCCTCCCTCGCCCTTAGTCTAAAGGGCTGGAAAAGCAAGCGGCGGCACCTTGCCCTTGGCTCTGATGAAACTTCGGCTCAGTCCGAGGCGCGTGCCTTCAGTTCCAGCCGCCGCGCGTGCAGCACCGGCTCGGTGTAGCCATTGGGCTGGATGCGGCCCTTGAACACCAAGTCGCAGGCCGCCTGGAAGGCGATGGAGTTGTCGAAGTCGGCCGCCATAGGCTGATAGAGCGGGTCGCCGACATTCTGCAGGTCGACGATGGCCGCCATGCGCCGCAGGGAATCCATCACCTGGATGCGCGAGCAGACGTCGTGGTGCAGCCAGTTGGCGATGTGCTGCGAGGAGATGCGCAGCGTGGCGCGGTCCTCCATCAGGCCGACATCGTTGATATCTGGCACTTTCGAACAGCCGACGCCCTGGTCGATCCAGCGCACGACATAGCCCAGGATGCCTTGCGCGTTGTTGTCGAGCTCACGCTGGATCTCGTCGGGAGTCCAGTTCGGCCGCACCGCGACCGGCACGGACAGGATATCGTCGAGCTTGGCCTTGGGCCGATTCTTCAGCGCCGCCTGCACGGCGCGGACATCGACCTTGTGGTAGTGCGTGGCATGCAGCGTGGCCGCCGTCGGCGACGGCACCCAGGCGGTGTTGGCGCCGGCCTTGGGGTGGGCGATCTTCTGTTCCAGCATCGCCGCCATCAAATCCGGCATCGCCCACATGCCCTTGCCGATCTGTGCGTGGCCGGCCAGCCCGCATTCGAGCCCGGTGTCGACATTCCAGGCCTCGTAGGCGGAAATCCAGGCGGCCTGCTTCATGTCGCCCTTGCGGATCATCGGGCCGGCTTCCATCGAGGTGTGGATCTCGTCGCCGGTGCGGTCGAGGAAGCCGGTGTTGATGAACACCACACGTTCCCTGGCGGCGCGGATGGCCTCCTTGAGGTTGACGGTGGTGCGCCGCTCCTCGTCCATGATGCCCATCTTGATGGTGTTCTTCGCCATGCCGAGCAGGGCTTCGACGCGGTCGAATATCTCGACAGCGAAGGCGACTTCCTCCGGCCCGTGCATCTTGGGCTTCACGACATACATCGAGCCGGCGCGGGAGTTGGCGCGGCGACCCTTCGGCGCGACATCGTGCAACGCGATCAACGCCGTCAGCGCCGCGTCCATGATGCCTTCCGGTACCTCGTTGCCGTCGCGATCCAGGATCGCCGGATTGGTCATCAGGTGGCCGACGTCCCTGACCAGCATCAGCGAGCGGCCGGGCACGGTCAGCGTGCCGCCGGCGGGCGCGGTGTAGGCGCGGTCGGGGTTGAGCTTGCGAATAAAACTCTTGCCGCCCTTGGTGATCTCTTCCGCCAAATCGCCCTTCATCAGGCCGAGCCAGTTGCGGTAGACGACGACCTTGTCCTCAGCATCCACCGCCGCGACCGAATCCTCGCAGTCCTGGATGGTGGTCAATGCCGATTCCAGGATGACATCGGCGATCCCCGCCGGATCGGTCCTGCCGATCTGGTTGTTGCGATCGATCACGATCTCGATGTGCAGGCCGTTCTTGACCAGGAGCACGGCTTCAGGGTTGGCGGCGTCGCCGCGATAGCCGGCGAATTGCTTGGTATTGGCGAGTGTCGTGACACCGGCACCCTCGCCCAGCCGCAGCATGCCGTTGATAAACGAAAGCCCGTTGACGCCCGCCCACTTGCCCGAGGTGAGCGGCACCGACTGGTCGAGGAAATCCTTAGCCCAGGCAACTACCTTGGCGCCGCGCGCCGGATTGAAGCTCTTGCCTTTCCCGGCGCCGTCGGTTTCGGGAATGGCGTCGGTGCCATAGAGCGCATCGTAGAGCGAACCCCAGCGCGCATTGGCGGCGTTGAGCGCGTAGCGGGCATTCATCACCGGCACGACCAGCTGAGGGCCGGCAACGACTGCGATTTCCGGATCGACATTTTCGGTGGACACGCTGAAGGCCGGCCCCTCGGGGACGAGATAGCCGATCTCCTTCAGGAAGGTCTTGTAGGCCTCCATGGCGATGGGCGCGCCATGGTCGCGATACCAGCCGTCGAGCTTCTCCTGCATGGCGTCGCGTTTTGCCAGCAGCGCCCGGTTCTTCGGCGCCAGGTCATGGACAATGACCGAGAAGCCGTTCCAGAAGTCGGCCGCTTCGATGCCGGTGCCGGGCAGCACCTCGCCAGCCACAAAATCATGCAGCTCGCGGGCAATCCGCAATCCGGCGATCTCGATGCGATCGGTCATCAGGCTTCTCCAGATGAAAGGCTTTGCGGGCCTTTGGCATGTCAGGTTTGCCGGGTCAATTCAGCTTAGGGTGAAGGGCGAGCATTTACATCGCTTCATACGGCGTGCGCGATTCAGGTCAGGCCGAGCCGAAAATGGTGGTTTCCCAGAACCGGAGCGGTGCGTACTTTTGGGTACGTGAGCACCGGAAGTGCAGGAAGCCGCCATTTGCAGGCCGGCCTGACCTGAATCTACACCGCAATCCTTGGCCTTCCCGAGGCGACCGCCACGACATGCGCCTCGATGAACATGCGCTGGGCTTCGACAGTGGAGACGCGGAATTCGGTCGCGACCTCGATCTCAGCATTGTCGGTGCCGGCATCCCTGGCGCGCTGGGCGACGATGGCGCGGACATCGGCTTCGGCTGCCGCGATCGCCGCCGCTTCATCGAGGAAATCGCGCACGGTTTCACCCGAGGCAAGTCGAAACAGCCCTTCCTTCGGCTGGCTGACCCGGGCCTCGGCCGAAACCCTGACCTGGCCGACGACGGCGCCGAGTGCGTTGGCGACGTCGGTGTCCTCCGGCACCACGCACTCATTGCCGATCAGCGGCGGCAGGCCGGCATAGTGCAGCGGCGCTGAAGCGCCGAGGCCGATGACCGGGCGGTCGAGCGCGACGCTCAGCCGGGCAATGCCGGGGTGAGAATCGACGGCGCGCTGCACCAGCGCATGCGCCACCGTCGACGCGCCATCGAGACCGTCCTCGGCAAAGGCGGTTTCGAGGATGTATTCCGCCGACCAGCGTGTCAGTGTCACCAGCACGCGCTCCGAGATCACCTCCGGCGATGCGGCGATGGGCTGGCCACGGCCGTCGCGCTTGCGCGCGAACAGTTCTGCGCCAAGGCGAGCGGCGGCCGGATCCCAGTTGGCCTGCTTGCCCAGCACATGGGCGGCGTCCGACGGCGTGAAGCCGGCGACATGCACCAGCCCGCGCGACACCAGCCGGTTCAAGGTCGCATTCTGCGCGTTGGAGGTCAAAAGCCTGTCGACGGCAAGCGGGACGGCCCTAATCGCCTCGTAGAGCCGCGCTTCGGCGCCGGTCAGTCCGGCGGCAAGCCGGTCCGGCACACCGGTGCGCACCGCAAAGCGGCCGTCCATGCGGCCGGGATTGGGCGCCCGCAATTGCCGTTCGAGTTCCGCGGTGACGGCGGCGCCATGGGCCATCCCCGCCAGCGCCAAGGGCACCAGGCGGCGCGGCCCGAGCAGGATTTTCGGGTTGAGCGCGCCATCCTCCAGCGCCACTTCGGAATCGCCGCCGAGGCCGAAGGTGCGCATGGCGACGGCCTCGACCATGGTGCGGAAGCCGCCGACGGTGGCACCTTCCGGGTCGAGCCGCGGCCGGCCCTTGTCGAGCACGGCGACGTCGGTGGTGGTGCCGCCGATGTCGGACACCATGGCATTGTCGAGCCCGGTCATGTGGCGGGCGCCGACGAGGCTGGCGGCGGGGCCGGACAGGATGGTCTCGATCGGCCGCTGGCGGGCAAACGCCGCCGACACCAGCGCACCGTCGCCGCGCACCACCATCAGGGGTGCGGCGATGCTGCGTTGTTCCAGAAACCCTTCGGTTGCCGCCACCAGCCGGTCGATCATCGAGATCAGCCGGGCGTTGAGCAGCGTCGTCAGCGCCCGGCGCGGGCCGCCGAGCTTGGCCGACAGCTCGTGGCTTGATGTGACCGGCAGGCCGGTCTTTTCGCGGATCAGCTCGCGGGTGGCGATCTCGTGCGCCGGATTGCGGGTCGCGAAATAAGCGCAAACGGCAAAGCCGGAGACCGACACGCCGAGTTCCGGCAGCGCTGCATCGAGCCCCGACAGGTCGAGCTTGGCCGCATTGCCATGCACATCATGACCGCCGGGGCAGAACACCACCGGGTCGGTGCCGAGTGCAGCCTTGAGCCCGTCACGGGCGAGGTCGGCCTCGGAAAAGCCGATCATCACCAACGCCACGCGGCCGCCCTGGCCCTCGACCAGCGCGTTGGTAGCAAGCGTCGTCGACATCGAGACCAGCTTGATCGCGGTCGGATCGGTGCCGGCCTTCTGCAGCACCGCATCGACCGCGCCGGAAATGCCGACGGCCAGGTCATGCCGCGTGGTCAGCGCCTTGGCCTTGGCCAGCACCTTGCCCTTGTTCGGCCCCTCTTGCTTACCTTCCGTTTCAGACCACAGCACGGCATCGGTGTAGGTGCCGCCGGTGTCGATCCCGAGGAACAGCGGCTTTGGCTTGGTCTTGGCGGTCATTTCTTATGGTCGTCCGGCTGGGTAAATTTGTTTCCCTGCCCTTAGCCGATACAGGGCGGCCGATAAAGACGCGAGCGCTGGGCCACGGTGGAGTTCGATCTCCCCCGCAAGGGATAGCAGCTCCGCTAAGGTTTCGAGATTCAGGTGAGGCCGAGCCGAAAATGGTGGATTCCGAGAACCGGAGCGGACCGTACTTTTCGTACGTGAGCACCGGAAGCGCAGGAAGCCGCCATTGGCAGGCCGGCCTCACCTGAATATCGACACCTTAGCCGACAAACCCCACCTTCTTGTGCGTGCCATCGCAAAACGGCTTGTTGGCCGAGTGGCCGCAGCGGCACAGGAACGCGACTGTCGTGCGGTCAACGGTGTGGCCGGTGCCGGTGACGATCTCCATATTGCCCTCGAGCTTGAGCGGGCCGTTTTTCGTCGGAGTGACCTTGAGCGGACCGTCGCGCTTTTCCAGCGCTGGCGTGTCCTTCAACGGCGGCTCGCCGGTGGCGGTGAAACCTGATTTGTTGTGGCTGCCGTCGCAGAACGGCTTGTTTTCCGAAGTGCCGCAGCGGCAGAGCGTGGCGCGATAGAACGTCTCGCCGTCGAGCACGATCTCGGCATGCACGGCCAGCGGACCGTTTTCCCGCAGGCGCACAGTGTTGACCACCGGCGGCTGTTCCTGCGGCCCGCCATCCTTCCTGATGTAGGTGATGGCGCCGGAGGGGCAGCTTTCGGCGATGGCGACGATCTTCTCGACGCTGGCCGCCTCGGGATGGATCCACTGCCCCGGCGCGTTGGGCACGAAAACATGCGGATCGCCGAGCACGCAGTTGCGCGAATGAATGCAGCGCTTGCCCGAGAACCCGACGTCAATCTTGTCGCTTTCGACCATACCGGCCATGGCTACGCTCCTGTTGCCTGAAGCGCGTCGCATCCAGACGGACAGACGCGGCGCGCTTTGGGTATTTGTGCAGGCAATGTTTTAACGCAATTCCCGTCGGAACCGCTTCACACTTTTTCTGGAATTGCTCTACGGCTCCAGTAGGAAAACCGTCAAGCTGGCAAACCGGTCAGGGGACCAGATCGATTTCCTCGGTCTCGCCGCCGCTGCAGGTATAGCAACAGTCCTCGCATTTTTCCTTGTTGCCGGGGCCGACGCCCCAATAGGTCTCCTCGTCGCCGTCGACCCAGGCGCCGTAACAGATCGATTCCCCTTCGTTGCAGGATATCGGCAAGGACTTGGTCTCGCCGTCATTGAGGTAGAAATCCTGGTTGTTGCCCGGCCAGACATAGTCGCGGTCCTGGCTGTAAAGCTCGAGGCGCATGGCATTGGGATGGCTGTTCTTGATGGCAAAGGTAACGTCGCCGGCATGTGCCGACGGCACGACCAGCATGACGAGAGACAGCGCGGCCAGCGTGCGGCGCGCGTAGGCATGAAACATGGTAACCCCCTGGAAAGACACGGCCTACCCGGCCGCGGGGCGACCATGGCACGCCGTGCGTGGCCGCTAAAGGGACGATTGCAACAATTCCGGACTGATTTTGGGGATATCGGAACTAAGGTACCAGATCGATCGTCTCGGTCGTGTGTTCCACGCAGATGAAGCAGCAGGTGTCGCAGGGCTGGTCGTTGTCCGGACCGACGCCGGCGGAGATGCTGTCGTTGCCGTTAACCCAGGCGCCGTAGCAGATGTGTTCGCCCTGATTGCAGGAGAGCGGCACCGATTTTTGCGAGGCGGGGTCGATCAGGAATACCTGATCGCTGCCCGGCCAGACCGTTTCGCGGTCGCGGCTAAACAGCTCGACCGCAACCGCTTCCTTGCGCAGGTTCTTGACGAAAAAGGCCATCTCGGCAGCCTCGGCCGAGGTGGTGAAGACCAAAGCAGCAAATGCAGCCATGCGAAACAGCGTCACGGTCTCGATCTCCCGAATCATGGCGCCAGAATCGCATGCCTGCCGGGAACTAGAAAGACGCAGGGTGCTCCGCCGCGATCTGCCGCCCCAGCCTCGTCACTTGACGCACCAGAAGGTCGAGATCCTCGCGCCGGGTGCGGTGGTTGGTGATCGCCACCCGCAGCCAGTGCTGGCCATGTACGGTGGTGTCGGAGAGTGCTGCAATGCCCTCTTCCTGCAGCCGCAGCATGATTTCGGTGTTGAGCGCCTTCGGCGCCTCACCGGCGAGCCCCGGCTGATAGCGGAAGCAGACGATGTTGATGGTCGGCAATGCTGCCAGCTCCAGCTCCGGCTCGGCCTCGATCAGCCCGGCGAGGTAACCCGCCTGCGCTATGTTCTGGTCGATCAGGCGTCCGAACTTGTCGGCTCCATGCTCCTTCAGCGCCATCCACACCTTGAGCGCGCGAAAACCGCGCGACGTCTGCAGGCCGTAGTCGTGCAGCCATTCGCCGGAGGCGAGACCGCGCGGGGTCGATTCCAGGTATTCCGGCGTCACCGCGAAGGTCTTGCGATGTGCGACGGCGTCCCTGACCAGGGCGCAGCCGACCTCGAATGGCGCGTGCAGCCATTTGTGCGGATCGAGCGCGACCGAATCGGCCCATTCGATGCCGGCGACGCGATGGGCATTTTCGGGTGCAATGGCGATCAGCGCGCCGATGCAGCCGTCGACATGGAACCAGAGGTCTTCCTCATGCGCCAGTTTGGCTAGCGCCCGCAGATCATCGATCGCCCCGGTGTTGACCGTGCCGGCCGTGCCGATGACGCAGGCCGGCTTGAATCCGGCCGCGCGGTCCTCGGCGATCGCTGCGCGCAAGGCAGCGATATCCATGCGCAGGCCGGCATCGGTCGGGATGCGGCGCAGCGCCCGGTTGCCGAGGCCGAGCGCTTCCATCGCCTTGCGGTGGCAGGAGTGGATCTGGTCCGAGCCGTAGAAGCGCAACGGCTTCTCGATGGCGGCAACGCCATGCTCGCGCACGTCGATGCCGGCCTTGACGTTGCGCGCCACGGTCAGCCCGATGATGTTGGCCATCGAGCCGCCGCTGACCAGCGTGCCGCCGGCGGAAGCCGGAAAACCCAGCATCTGCTTGCACCAGTTGACCACCTGGCTGTCCATCAGCCCGGCGGCGTGGTTGCCGCCGCCGAGATTGGAACCCTGGATTGCCGCCAAAAAATCGCCGAGCGCGCCAGCAAAATTGCTCGACCCCATGTACCAGGACCAGAAGCGCGGATGGATGTTGCCCATCGGATAGGACATCACAGTCCGGGAGACCTCGTCATAGACAGCGGCAAGGGGCGACGGCGATCGCGGCAGGGGTGCCGCGAAGACATCTCTCACATCCGCCGGCATCTCCCGCCATACCGGGCGGTCGCGCACGTCGCGCAGGTAATCGACCGCATCGTCGATGACCTGGTGCGACAGGGCCTGCACATCGGCCCAGTCCCGGGGGTCAAGCGTTTCCTCGGTCACGCCAAGGGTTTCTTGCGCCATGTCCATGATGGGTCTCCGTCAAGCCGCCGGGAACTGGCAGCCGGGCGTCGAGCGCGACAGGGCGATCTCGTCGGCATCCATCTCGGCCTCGATGCCGTCGAACAGCGGCGTCGACATGTAGCGTTCGCCGGTGTCGGGCAGCATGCACAGGATGACCGCGCCGGCCGGTGCCCGTTCGGCGACCTGCCGCGCCACCGCGAAGGTTGCGCCGCCGGAAATGCCGGTGAAGATGCCTTCCTGACGTGCCAGCGCCTTGGCCCATTTGATGCCCTCGGGCCCGGCAACCGGCATCACCTCGTCATAGAGGCTGGCGTCGATCGCTTCCTGCAGCACGTTGGGGATGAAGTCCGGCGTCCAGCCCTGGATCGGGTGCGGCTCGAAGGCCGGGTGGGTGGCGGCGGGAGCGCCGTCGGCACCGCGCTGCTGCGCCTTGCCGCTGCCGATGAGCTGCGCGTTGGCCGGCTCGGAGAGCACGATGCGTGTCTCCGGCCGTTCCCGCCGCAGCACGCGCGCCACGCCGACGACAGTGCCGCCGGTGCCATAGCCGGTGACGAAGCCGTCGAGCCGCGAACCGGCAAAATCATTGATGATCTCGCGCGCCGTGGTCGCCTCGTGGATGGCGGCATTGGCCGCCGTTTCGAACTGGCGAGCGAGGAACCAGCCATTGGCCTCGGCCAGTTCCACGGCCTTTTTGTACATGCCAAAGCCCTTCTCGGCGCGCGGTGTCAGCACCACCTTGGCGCCCAGCATGCGCATCAGCTTGCGGCGCTCGACCGAAAAACTGTCGGCCATGGTGACAACCAGCGGATAGCCCTTCTGCGCACAGACCATGGCCAGCCCGATGCCGGTGTTGCCGCTGGTCGCCTCGACCACCGTCTGGCCCGGCTTCAGCGCGCCGCTGCGCTCGCCCGCTTCGATGATGTTGAGTGCCAGGCGGTCCTTCACCGAGGCGCCCGGATTGAAGAATTCGGCCTTCACATAGATCGTCGCATGGGCCGGCGAGAGATTGTTGATACGCACCACCGGCGTGTCGCCGACGGTGTCGAGAATGCTGTCGAACAGGCGGCCGCGGCCGGCGGTGGTCCTGATTTTCTGCTTCTGCAACATCTTTTTATCTCCTCGATCGTTTGCCATCACAAGCCGGTTACAAACCGGCGGGTTGGGCGGCGAGGTTTCGAGACCTGGCCGCGCTAGGACAGACATGCCGGCATTGCGGCAATGGCGGCATCCGGCACGGGAATACGCCGCCGGATGCGCTTTGTCGGTTTCGGTGATACAGCAAGGGCCGACAGGCCAGCGTGGGAGCAGGCGTGGAAACGCACGTGGAATCCACCCGATCGAGACTGGACGGCCAAGCGACCGGCCTGTCCGTGCGCCTGCTTGGAACGCTGACGATCTCCCGCAACGGCGTTGCGGTGGCGCTGCCGGCCTCACGCAAGCTGCGCGCGCTGTTTGCCTATCTGGCGCTGGCGCCGCACGCCGTCGGCCGCAGTCGCCTGTGCGAGCTGTTGTGGGACGTGCCCAACGACCCCCGCGGCGAGCTGCGCTGGTGCCTCAGCAAGCTGCGCGGCGCGCTCGACGAGCCGGACAGGCGCCGTGTCTCCACGCAAGGCGACACGGTCGCGCTTGACCTCAGCGATTGCCTGGTCGATACGCTGGAGGTCAGCCACGCTGCGGAGCAAGGGATCGGCACCCTCGATGCGGAGCGGCTAGGGGCGCTGGCCAAACTGTTCGCCGGCGATTTCCTCGACGGGCTGGAGCTCGAACGCAGCCCGCATTTCAACAGCTGGCTGGTCGCTCAACGCCGCCGTTTTCACTCATGCCACGTCGCCGTGCTGGAGCATCTTGTCGCAAACCATCCGGCTGACACCCCGGATGTGTCCGCGCATCTCGACAAATGGGTCGAACTGGCGCCGTTCGACACGCGCGCGCATCTGGCGTTGCTGGCCAATCTGGCGGAGCACGGTGAGATCGGCGCGGCCGAGCAGCATCTGGCGGCGGCAGAACAGTTATTTCAGTCGGAGGCGATCGATTTCGGACCGGTCAATGCCGCCTGGCGGGTGATGCGTGAGCAACGGCCAGCCGTCTTGCAGCTGCCGGCCGGCCTGTCCGCGGTATCGCAATTGGTCGCCTCACCCGGCCATACGGGCCCGGTCGAGCCGAGCCATGCTTCGCTCGCCGTCATGCCGTTTGTCGAGGAAACCGGCGGCGCGCGCGGCGGGCTTGCCGACGGTTTTACCCACGACATCATCACCCGCCTGGCGAAGCTCAGGGATTTCTTCGTCATCGCGCGCGGATCGGTGTTTGCGCTGGCCGAGAAGAACATCGCACCCGAGGATGCCGGCCGCCGGCTGAATGTCGACTATGTCGCCACCGGCACGGTGCGCAGCCCTCCCGGCCGCCTCATCGTCAGCGTCGAACTCATCGAGGTGCGCACGGCCAGGATCGTCTGGGCCGAGACGTTCGAGCGCCGGTCCGACGACATCTTCGGCTTGCTCGACGATATCGGCAACAGCATCGTCTCGTCGATATCGGCCGAGATCGAAACGGTCGAGCGCAACCGCGCCATGCTCAAGGCGCCCAATTCGCTCAACGCCTGGGAGGCCTATCACCGCGGTCTCTGGCACATGTACCGCTTCACGCAGGTCGAAAACGAGCAGGCAAGGCATTTCTTCGACATGGCCTTGCGGCTCGATCCGACCTTTGCCCGCGCCTATGCCGGCCTGTCCTTCACGCATTGGCAGAATGCCTTCCAGCGCTGGGGCGACCGCGACCGGGAAAGCGCGCTGGCCTTCGAGAGCGCCGGCCACAGCCTGTTGGTCGACGACCACAATCCGGCCGCGCATTGGGCGATGGGCCGGGCGCTGTGGCTGCGCGGCGAACAGGACGGTTCGCTGCTCGAATTGGAACGGGCGGTGGACCTCAGCCCCAACTTCGCGCTTGGCCATTACGCGCTGTCCTTCGTCCACTCGCAGTCGGGCGACCCGCAAGCGGCGATCGGCTCGTCCGACCATTCGCGCCATCTCAGCCCGTTCGACCCGCTGCTGTTCGGCATGCTGGGGGCGCGGGCGATGGCGCATGTCCGGCTCGGCCAGTTCGATGAGGCGGCCGAATGGGCGCTGAAGGCAGCGGCACGACCCAACGCTCACGCCATCATCCTGGCGATCGCCGCACACTGCCTGGCGCTGGCGGGCCGGCTTGACGAGGCGCAGGGCTTTGCCGCCGCCATCCGCAAGACCTTGCCGAACTATTCAAGCGACGATTTCATCGGCACCTTCCGCTTCGATCCGGATGCCGCGGCACTGTTCCGGCAAGGCGCCAGACGCCTCGGGCTGGGCTGAAGCCGGGGATCATGGCCCGGAACTTCGCCTCAATTCCGCCGGGTTAACAAAGTCGGAAGGAGTTGCTTAACCGTTCCCGGCTATGTCACGCCCGGGGGGTCTGACAAAGTGAGTATGATGAGCAACAGCCCCGACAAGCGCAACGAATGGCGCGCCATCTTCTACGTGCAAGCCCGCGTTGCCATCCTGTTCGTGCCGGTTGTGGCCAGCCTGCTGATCATAGCGGCTCTTGCCGGCAACGAACGCAAATCCGTTCCCAGCACGATCGACCCGACCGTCACCGGCTCCGTGCGATAGAGAGGCCGCTGGCTGTTTCCCTCTTGGCGAGAGCGCCGTCTTTGGCTGGGAACGCTATGCTGCGTCGAACATTGTGTTTCCAGCGATGGAGGACATGATGACGAGAGCTCTCGACGTGAATGAGAACACCGCGCAAAATCCCAAGCGCCTGCCGCAGCCGCGGCCCGATGACGACCTGAAGAAAAAGAAGGTTGAAGGCATAGCCTTCCAGGTGAACGAGAACAGCGTGGACAACCGGGAGCCCGCCTCTGCATCGCCAAAGCGAGGTTGAGCGCGAAATCCGGTCCCCTGACGATCAGGCAAGAGCCCGGGAGAACCGGGCTTTTTCCTTTTGGGGCTCCAGCCCCTCGGCGCTGGCTCAATAGAATCGCGGGATCGGACCGTTCTGCGGCGTGGTGCGGTCGCCGAGGTCGAGAAAGGCCTCGTCGATGTAACACCAGCCCCAGCCTTCCGGCGGATCATAGCCCTCGATGATCGGATGACGGGTGGCGTGAAAATGCTTGGTGGCGTGACGGTTGGGCGAGTCGTCGCAGCAGCCGACATGGCCGCAGGTGCGGCATAGCCGCAGGTGCACCCATTGCGAACCGCTCTTCAGGCATTCCTCGCAGCCGAGCGCGCTCGGCGTCACGTCCTTGATCTCAGCCGCATGTCTGCATTCATCCGCCATCACACTCTCCCGACCAATTGAGGCGCGACGGCGTGGCTGCCGTCTTGCGCTAGATAGGCGTGCAACGCCGCCACCACCTGGGCACCCTCGCCGACGGCCGCCGCGACGCGCTTGACCGAGCCGGCGCGGACGTCGCCGATGGCAAACACCCCGCTGCGGCTCGTCTCCATCACCCCATGCGCCGATCCCAGGTCGGATCCGGTGCGCACGAAACCGTTGGCATCCAGGGCCACGTTGCAGTGCGCCAGCCAGTCCGTATTCGGGTCGGCGCCGATGAACAGGAAGAGATGGCGGATCGGGCGCGTCGTTTCCACGCCGCTGGCGCGGTTGCGCCACCGCACGGTGGCAAGATTGCCTTCGTCGCCTTCCAGCGCTTGGACCTCGGTCCCGGTCAGCACCTCGATGTTCGGCTGCGCCTTGATGCGCTCGACCAGATAGCGCGACATGCTGGCATCGAGGCTGCCGCCGCGCGCCAGCAGCGCCACCTTGTGCACGTGGCTGGCCAGGTAGACAGCCGCCTGTCCGGCCGAATTGCCGGCACCGACCAGCGCCACCTCCTGGCCCTGGCAAAGCCGCGCCTCGATCGGCGAGGCCCAATAGTGCACACACGTCCCCTCGAACCGCGCCAGATTGGCGACATCGAGGCGGCGGTAGCGCGCACCGCTGGCGATCACCACGGTGCGCGTCCGCACGGTCTCACCATCGCCGACATCAAGCGTGTAACGGGCACCGTCGGTCCCAGCGCTCAGCAGCTTCGCCTCGTCGGGTATCACCATTTCAACGCCGAATTTCTGCGCCTGGTTGTAGGCGCGCGCCATCAGCGCCATGCCCGAAATGCCGGTCGGAAAACCGAGATAGTTCTCGATGCGCGAGGAGGCGCCGGCCTGCCCACCGAAGGCCCGGCAATCGAGGACGATGGTCGACAGACCTTCGGACGCCGCATAAACGGCCGCCGCCAGCCCCGCCGGCCCAGCGCCGACGATGGCGACGTCGTACAATTTGTCGGCATCGATCGGCCGCAGCAGGCCGATGCAGCGGGCGAGGTCCTTCTCGCCGGGATTGAGCAGCAGCCGGCCGCTCGGACACAGCACGATCGGCAGATGGTGGAGGTCGACATCGAAGCGCTCGACCAGGGTTTTGGCGCAGGGGTCGCTGTCGGAGTCGAGCACGCGGTGCGGCTGGCCGCTGCGGGCCAGGAATCCCTGCAGCCGCAAGACGTCGGCATTGCCGACGGGTCCGATGATGATCGGCCCGCTGGTTGCGCTTTCCAGCAGCCCGACACGGCGCAGGATCAGCGCCCGCATGATGCGCTCGCCGAGATTGGCCTCCTGCACCATCAGGTCGCGCAGCCTCTGCGAGGCTATGACGAACGCCTTCACCGGCTCGGCAGCCTGCGCATCCACCAGCGACGGACGGGCAGAAAGCTGGGCCAGTTCGCCGACGAAGCTGCCCGGACCATGCGTCACGATCGTTTCACGACGGCCGAGCCCGCTATCTTGGATGATGTCGACCTTGCCCGACAGGACGACGATCAGGCCGGGCGCCACATCGCCGGCCGTGACGATGTACTCGCCGGCGACATAGGTGCTGGCCTCGCCGAACCGGCGCATGCGATCGATGTCGGCTTCAGCCAACGTGGGAAACGCCTGATCGCGACGGGCGCCTAAGATCGGGTTGGTGGTTTGAGTCATGGTTTCGACCGTACCGAAGCGGTCGCAGAGTTTGAAGCGGTTTGTTCAGCGCCTAGCCGGGAGGAGAGGTTGGCGGCAAAGAAAAAGCCCGGACGAACCGGGCTTTTCCTTTGGGTCTCTGAACCGTCGAATGGTTCGAAACGGGAATTTGGTGCCCAGAAGAGGACTCGAACCTCCACTCCTTGCGGAACACGGACCTGAACCGTGCGCGTCTACCAATTCCGCCATCTGGGCTGGTGCGGGCTCATGTAAGCGGGCAAGCGATGTGTGTCAACGCGGTTTTTTAAGCCATTGCTCGCTTGCCGGCTTAAGGAGCCCTCAGTTCTCCAGGACTTCCTTGGAAGCCACCGTCGAATCCGCGTTAAGCGTGTAGATGACCGGCACGCCGGTGCCGAGTTCCAGCTTGACGATCTCCTCGCCGGACTTGCCGTCCAGCGCCATGATCAGCGCGCGCAGCGAGTTGCCGTGCGCGGCGACCAGCACGGTGCCGCCGCGCAGCACGTGCGGCTGCAGGTCGTGCAGGTAGTAGGGCCAGACACGCGCGCCGGTGTCCTTCAGGCTTTCGCCGGCGGGCGGCGGCACGTCGTAGGAGCGGCGCCAGATATGCACTTGCTCCTCGCCCCATTTCTTGCGGGCATCGTCCTTGTTGAGGCCGGACAGGTCGCCATAGTCACGCTCGTTCAGCGCCTGGTCGCGGATGGTCGTCAGATCGCTCTGGTCGACGGCGTCGAGAATGTGCTGGCAGGTTTTTTGCGCCCGGATCAGCGCCGAGGTGAAGGCGATGTCGAACTTCAGGCCGCGCGCCTTGAGTTTTTGGCCGGCGGCCTTGGCCTCGGCGTGGCCCAGTTCGGTCAGGTCGACGTCGCGCCATCCGGTGAACAGGTTCTTCAGGTTCCATTCGCTCTGGCCGTGGCGTACGAGCACGAGGGTTCTCGACATGTTTGCTCCTTCAAATTGCCAGATAGGCAGGTTGGCAGATTGGCCGCTCAGCTGAGGCCGAGCACGTCCCGCATCGAATACAGTCCCGGCTTGCGGCTGCGCGCCCATAGCGCCGCCTTGACGGCGCCGCGGGCGAAGATGGCGCGGTCCTCGGCGTGGTGGGACAGGGTGATGCGCTCGCCGGTGCCGGCCAACATCACGCTGTGGTCGCCGACCACCGAGCCGCCGCGCAGCGAGGCAAAGCCGATCGAGCCGGTTTTGCGTACGCCGGTGTGGCCGTTGCGGACGCGCACATCGTTGCCGGCGAGCGCGATGCCGCGCCCGGCGGCGGCGGCCTCGCCGAGCAGCAGCGCCGTGCCCGACGGTGCGTCGACCTTGTGCTTGTGGTGCATTTCGAGGATCTCGATGTCGAAATCGTCGGCGTCGAGGGCGCGCGCCGCCTGTTCGACCAGCACCGCCAGAAGATTGACGCCGAGGCTCATATTGCCCGACTTGACGATCGTCGCGTGGCGCGCCGCCGCCGCGATCTTGGCGTCATCGTCGGCCGAGCAGCCGGTGGTGCCGATGACATGGGCGATGCGCGCCTGCGCCGCGTAGCCGGCGAATTCGACGCTCGAGGCCGGCGTGGTGAAATCGAGCACACCGTCGGCCCTGGCGAAGACCGGCAGCGGGTCGTCGCCGATCGGCACGTCGATGCGGCCGACGCCGGCAAGTTCGCCGGCATCCTTGCCCAGATAGGGTGAGCCGGCACGCTCGACGGCGCCGATGACCCGGGCGCCCGGAATTGTGTGGATGGCGCGGATCAGCGTCTGCCCCATGCGGCCGGCAGCACCCACCACGACCAGGCCCATATCGCTCATGAAGGTCTCCCGACCGCCTTTTTCGCGCGGCTGCGCGGCGACGGAGTTTGGATTGGCTTGGCGTCGTCGACAAGCCCCAGCCCCTTTTTGCCCTGTACCCGGTGGAAGCGGGCATAGACGCTGTGCGGATCGGCCATCAGCGAGGCATGCGTTCCCTGTTCGACCAGATGGCCCTGTTCCAGCACGATGATGTGGTCGGCATTGACCACCGTCGACAGCCTGTGCGCGATGACGATGGTGGTGCGCCCTTCCATGACCTGGATCAGCGCTTCCTGGACCCGCGCCTCGGCCTCGTTGTCGAGCGCCGAAGTCGCCTCGTCGAGCAGAAGGATCGGCGCCTGCCGCACGATGGCGCGGGCGATCGACACGCGCTGGCGCTGGCCGCCCGACAGGGTCACGCCGTTTTCGCCGACGGGCGTGTCGTAGCCCTGCGGCTGCTGGCGGATGAAGCCATCGGCCTCGGCCTGCAGCGCGGCCTGTTCGATTTCGGCGTTGGTGGCATTCAACCGGCCATAGCGGATGTTGTCGCGGATGGTGCCTTCGAACAGATAGGGCTGCTGCGAGACATAGGCGATGGAGCTGCGCAGCGAGTGCTTGGTGACCTTGGAAATGTCCTGGCCGTCGATCTCGATCGTTCCCGCCTCGACGTCGTAGAAGCGCTGCAGCAGCGCCACCAGCGTCGTCTTGCCGGCGCCGGAGGCGCCGACGATGGCGGTCATCTTGCCGGCTGCGGCGACGAAGCTCAGGTCCTGCAGCACCGGTGCCTCCTCGACGTAGCGGAAGGACACGTTGTTGAAACGCACTTCGCCGGTGGTGAACCTGGCCTCTGCGGCTCCCGGCGTGTCGCCCTGCTGCGGCTCGAGATCGAGAAGTTCGTAGATCATGCGTGCATTGACCAGTGCGCGTTCCATGCCGACCTGCATGCGCGCCAGCCGCCGTGCCGGATCATAGGCGAGCAACAGCGCGGTGATGAAGGAAAAGACCGCACCCGGCGGCTGTCCAAGAACGATCGCCCGGTAGCCGGAATAGGCGATGACACCGGTGACGGCAAGACCGGCCAGCATGTCGGAGATCGGCGCCAGCCGTTCCGAGACGCGGGCGATCTTGTTTCCCCGCTGCTCGGCGCTGTCGGCGAGCGCGCCGATGCGGCGCGACAGCTCCTCTTCCATGGTGAAGGCCTTGACGATGGCAATGCCTTGCGTGGCCTCCTGCACGGCGCCGATCAGCCGCGAATTGATCTGCACCGATTCGCGGGTGATGCGGCGCACCCGGCGCATCAGATAGGTGACAGTCCAGATCAGCGGCGGTCCGATCAGCAGGGAGCTCAGGGAGAGAACGGGATCCTGGTAGATCATGACCCCAAGAAGGCCGAGCAACGTCACGCCATCGCGCGCGATCGACGTGAGCGTCATCGACAGGAGGTCGCGGATGCCGTTGACGTTCTCGTTCATCTGGGCAGCCAGCCGGCCCGAACGCGTGTCGCTGAAAAAGCCGACGCCGAGCTTCATCAGATGGTCGAAGAGGCGTTTCTGGTAGCGCGCCACCAGATTGTTGCCGACCTTGGCCAGCGTCACCGCCTGGCCGTAACCGGCGAAACCGCGCACGAGGAAGGCCGCCATGATGGCGGCGCAAATCCACACGATCAGATCGCCGCGTCGTTCATAGAATATCGAGTTGACGACGGGGCTCATGACCCAGGCGGTGAAGGCGGTCGTCGCGGACACCGCGATCAGGCAGGCAGCGGCAAAAGCATAAGACCAGCGGTAATCACGGCCGTTTTCAGCGATAATGCGGCGGAGCACCGCCGTGACCGCACGGGGCGTGACTTTCGGCTTGTTGGGTATCTGAAATGTCAAATCGGAGCGCTTCACAGGTTCCTGCTTCCCGTGGCCGGGTTGCGATTCGGCACTTCTCTTAGCGCCAAGGGGCCGGCTTGCCTATGCCTTGGGGTGACTAACTTCGTCGCGCCAGCGGCGGTCCGCGGTCTGGACTCCGAAGAGCGAGGGGTTTCTGGCATAGGCGGCAAGGCCCAAAAGCGCTGCCAGCGGATGGGTGATCACATAGACCGGCATGGTGCGCATGAGCGCGCTGTGCGGCGCCTTGTCCTCGAAGGCAGCACGGAAATTGCCGGCTTTCAGCGCCGGCACGATCTTCTGCGCGATGCCGCCGGTGAGGAACACGCCGCCGCGGCTCATGAACACCAGCGCAAGATCGCCGGCGGTGCGCCCGAGGCAGGTGACGAAGGTCTCCACCGCCTCTTCGGCAACCGGATCGGTCTTGGCCAGTGCCGCGGCGGTGACTTCCGCCGGCGTGGTGAAGGGGGCAGGCTTGCCGTCCGCCTTGGCCACCGCCCGGTAGACGTTGACGAGGCCGCGTCCGCACAGGATCTGCTCGCCCGAAATGCGGCCCTCGAGCTTCTCGATATGCGGGAAAACCTCGAAATCGCGCGGCGTGCGCGGGCCGATGTCCATATGGCCGCCCTCGCCCGGCACCGGTATCCAGTGGCGAAGCGCATAGACCAGCCCGGCAACGCCGAGCCCGGTTCCGGGGCCGAGCACGACGCGCCCGGCATTTGGCTCCGGCGTGCCGCCGCCGATCTTTTCCATGTGCTCCTCGCCGAGCGCGACGACGGCCAGCGCCTGCGCCTCGAAATCATTGAGCACGACGATGTCGCTCAAGCCGAGGCTGGCGAACATCTGCCTGGGCTTGACGATCCACGGGCAGTTGGTGAGCTCGATCTCGTCGCCGTCGACCGGGCCGGCCACCGCCAGCACCGCCGAATTGGGGCGGACCGACGAGCGGTCGAGCACGGCAGCCTGGATCGCCTCGTCGATGGTGTTGTAATTGGCGGTCTGCACAATGGTCGGCTCGCCGGCCTCGGAATTGGCGTCGAGCACGATCGAGAAGCGCGCATTGGTGCCGCCAATGTCGCCGATCAGAATCGGAAACCGCAACAAAGTATCGTCATCGCCCGTGCTTGGCATGCTCTCGTCCGTCCCCGGCGCCCGCGACGGCGCAACGCCGTTCTCCCGTTGACTAGCGCATGAGTTTGAAAAGGGAAACGGTTTTCGAGGCCGGTGTCACGGTGAGACAGGTTCTGCGGCCAAACGGCCACTATTTCGCAAAAACGGCCCGGCTAAACCGGTTCAACCCTGGATAAAAGCTGCAGCGGTCAGTTTCCCGGCCGTGGCCGCGGCAGCGGGATGCCGATCTCGGGGGTCTCGGTGAAAGCATTCACCGAGGCCGGCAAGCCGGCCGCACCACTGGTAGTGGCGGCGGGCAGCGAAGGCGCTTCGGGCTCGGGCGCCGCGGCCGCGACCGGCACAGCGCCGCCATAATAGGTTGCCGCCTCGGCAGACGCTGGCCCCGGCGCGTCGAGTACGGCGCGGCATTCCTTCGGCAGGTTCGCCATCGTCATCAGGTCACGAGCCTTCGGCGCATCCGGGTTCTTGTTGGGGCGCCAGGGCTCCTGCGTGAACCACCAGGCGAGCGGCTTGCCGCAGCCGTCATCGGCAGGCGTCGCTTCCTGCGCCTTGCAGTTGGGCGAGCCCGGCTGGCAGCCGATGCGCATGTGGAAATGATAGTCGTGGCCCCAGAACGGCCTGATCTTGCGCAGCCAGTCACGATCGCCCTTGACGGTGTCGCAGAGCTTTTTCTTGATGCCGGGATTGACCAGGATGCGTTCGACCTCGGGAAAGCTCGCCGCCCGCTTCAAAAGCCTTGTATGTGCCGGCGTCCACAACGCGTCCTTCACCAGATGGGTCTTCTCGTCGACCATCAAGGTGGCGCTGATGCTCTCGCGTTGCGCCATCGACAGGGGAGAGCTGGGCATCGGCGTCAACCAGATGTCGGCATCGAGGCCGATCTGGTGCGAGGCATGGCCAGTCATCATCGGGCCGCCGCGCGGCTGCGAAATGTCGCCGATCAGCAGGCCCGGCCAACCATCGGTCGCGGCGTCGCGCGACAGTTTCTCGATCACCGCGATCATCGCCGGATGGCCCCAGCGACGGTTGCGCGACGGCCGCATCACCTCCCAGGTCGGCCCATCCATGGGAATGGCGACGCCGCCGGCAAAACAGCCCTTGGAATAGAAGCCAATGGATTGCGCTGCGGTCGCCGCCGGCAGCTTCTTGGCGCCGAACAGATCCTTCGCCCGTTCCTCGGCCGCGGCCGGCTGCGCGGCGAGCCCGGCCAGCGCGAACAGGCCGAGCGCTGTGGCCAGCAGTGATTTCCTGCCGAGAGATCGCCGCGTCGCTGTTTTCATGAAACCGGATCCCCACCGCAATCCAAGGCCGAATCATAGCACGCTACGCGCGCCGCTTCGATGATTAGCGCTTCATCGGGCTGCGCGGCTCGCCATCGCGCCAATCGCCGCTGGCCCACATATGGTCGAAGGCGGCGCGGTAATCCGGAAAACGCAGGGAATAACCCGCCGCCTTGATCGCCGCGTTGGCGACACGCTTGTTCTCGCCATAGAAGGAGCGCGCCATGGGCGAAAGTTGGGCGGCGTCGAAGGGAATTTCGGGCGGCGGTGTGATGCCCATCAGCGCCGCGGCATAGGCGACGACATCCTGTGGCGGCGCGGGCAGGTCGTCGGTGACGTTGAAGATGCCGCCGGTATTGCCGCCGATAAGCTGCCAGAGGGCACCGGCAATGTCGTCGCAATGAATGCGGTTGAACACCTGGTCGGGCTTGACCAGCCGCCGCGCGGTGCCGTTTTCCAGATTGACCAGGGCGTTGCGGCCCGGGCCGTAGATGCCCGACAGGCGCAGGATCGCCACCGGTCGGTGGATCTCCCGGCCCAATTCCAGCCAGTCCTGTTCGGCAGCCACCCGCATCACCGAGCGCTTCGACACCGGCCGGCATTCGGCCGTTTCATCGACCCAGGCGCCGTCATAATTGCCGTAGACACCGACGGTCGAGAGATAGCCGATCCATGCGAGCGCCGGCATCCCGGCCACGATCGCCGCGCGGGCGGCATTCAGCACGGGATCACCCGCCTCTTCCGGGCCGACCGAAACCACCAGATGCGTTGTCTTTTCCAGCGCATCGCCGATTTCGCCGGTCAGCGCGCCGTCGAACAGCAGCGGTGCGATGCCGGCCTGCCGCAGCGTCTCGAGGTTATCCCGCGAACGCGTCGTCCCGAAGATCCTGGCGGCACCCTTGTTGGCGCGCGCAAAAGCCTGGCCAGAATAGCCGGCGCCGAAGATGAAGATCTGCTTTTCGCTCATGCATGCACCCTGGTTGGCCGCGCCAGACGCCATTCGTCGCGCACGGCCTCGTCGTCCTCGGATTTCAGGCCGATAGCTGCCCGTTCGGAATATTCGGCATCGGGCACCAGCCCCGCCAGCGCCCATATTGCCGCGCCGCGCACCAGCGGCGAAGCGTCGTCCAGCAAGGCACGGACGGGACCGGCAAGTGTGGCATCGCCGGAATTGCCGGCGGCGATCAGCACGTTGCGGACAAAACGATCGCGGCCGATGCGTTTTATCGGCGAACCGGAGAAGAAGGCGCGGAAGGCTGTGTCGTCGAGTTGCAGCAGCTGGCCAAGCGGCGGCTCGCGCAAATCGTCGCGCGCGGCGAGTTTTGCCTCGGAAGCCGCCCGGGCGAACTTGTTCCACGGGCAAGCGGCGAGGCAGTCGTCGCAGCCATAGATGCGGTTGCCGATCTTTTCGCGGAATTCGTGCGGGATCGGCCCCTTGTTCTCGATGGTGAGATAGGAGATGCAGCGCCGCGCATCGAGGCGGTAGGGTGCCGGGAAGGCATCGGTCGGGCAGGCGTCGAGGCAGGCGCGGCAGGAACCGCAATGGTCGATCTCCGCCCGGTCGGGCACGAGTTCGGCTGTGGTGAAGATGGTGCCTAGGAACAGCCAGGAGCCATGCTCGCGGCTGACCAGGTTGGTGTGCTTGCCTTGCCAGCCAAGCCCTGCGGCCTCAGCCAACGGCTTTTCCATCACCGGTGCGGTGTCGACGAACACCTTCACGTCACCGCCGGCACGCGCCACGAGCTTGCCGGCGATTTCCTTCAGCCGGCCCTTCATCACTTCGTGATAGTCGCGGTTCTGCGCGTAGACCGAGATGGCGCCACGGTCGTGCTTGGCCAGCACCTCGCGCGGATCATGGTCGGGACCGTAATTCATCGCCAGCACGATGATCGAGCGCACCTGCGGCCACAGTGCCGTCGGTTCGCTGCGGCGCTCAAGCGTCTCGGCGATCCAGCCCATCGAACCGTGAAAGCCGTCGGCGACGAATTCGGCCAGGCGCGCAGGCGCGAGCGGGATCGCATCGGGTGTGGTGACGGCGACGGCATCGAAGCCGGCGCGATGCGCCTCAGCGTCGATCAGCGCGCGCAGTTTTGCGGCGTCAGAAGTCGAGGTCCGCATAATGCGACACCGGCGACAAGCCGCGCACCCGGTCGGTCAAAAGCGGCCGGAAGGAGGGCCGCGACTTCACCCGCGTGTACCATTCGCGGGCCGCGGCGTGCTCGCGCCAGTCGATCTCGCCGAGATAATCGAGCACCGACAGCGTCGCGGCGGCCGCGAGATCGGCATAGGTGACCCTGCTGCCGGCCAGCCAATGGCGGGTGCCGGCGAGCCAATTGGTGTATTTCATGTGCTGGCGGATGTTGGCGCGGGCGGCACGGATCGCGCCCGAATCGGGCGAGCCGCCGCCCGCCGTTTCCGGCATCACCGGCTTCAGCACGCGTTCGCGCACCAGATGGCGGGTGACCTCGCTTTCGGCCTTGTTGAGGTACCAGTCGATCAGCCGGCGGATTTCGGCGCGCTGCATCGGGTCCTCGGCGAACAGCCGCTTGTCGCGCTTCAAGACGCCGCGCGTCTCATCGAGATATTCCGATATGACGGTTGCGCCGACGATCGGCACGTCGCCTTCGGCCAAAAGGATCGGCAGCGTGCCGGCCGGGTTCAGCGCCAGGAACTCCTTGCGCCGCGTCCACGGCTTTTCCTCGATCAGGGCCAGCTCCTCGCCGTACTCGCCAAAAGCGAGGCGGACGAAGCGACAGGTGGCGAACATGGGGTGGTGGAAAAGCGTCAGCATGGTTCCGCGATGATAAAGCGCACTGGCGAATCGCCGGTCGCACCGGTAAGTCTTGGCCGCCCGCCTAGCGGGCCGTCAGGGTGTTGCGACCTATAGGGGGACTTGCAGGCCATGACAAGCAAGCCGTTCTGTTAGCCGTCACGCCAATGCCGAGGTAGCCATGGAAAGCCAGACCATCGTCGAAGCCCTGCTGCTCGGCCTGCTGGAGGGGCTGACCGAGTTCATCCCGGTCTCGTCGACCGGTCATATCCTGCTCGCCGGCCATTTCCTCGGCTTCCATTCAACCGGCAAGGCCTTCGAGATCCTGATCCAGCTCGGCGCCATCCTGGCGATCCTGAGCGTCTATTTCCGCCGCCTGTGGCAAATGCTGCTCGACCTGCCGCATGACCGGCTGACACGACATTTCGTCATCGGCATCCTGATCGCCTTCCTGCCGGCGGCGATCATCGGCGCGCTGGCTCATGATTTCATCAAGACGGTGCTCTTCGAATCGCCAAGGCTGATCTGCATCATGCTGATCATCGGCGGCGTCGTGCTGCTGGCGGTTGACCGCATGAACCTCAAGCCGGTCTACCGCGACGTTGAGCGCTTCCCAACCCGGCTTTACCTGCAGATCGGGCTTTTCCAGTGCCTGTCGCTGATCCCCGGCACGTCGCGCTCGGGGTCGACGATCGTCGGCGCGCTGCTCTTGGGCGTCGACAAGCGGGCGGCGGCGGAGTTCTCCTTCTTCCTCGCCATCCCGACGATGGTCGGCGCCTTTGCCTTCGACCTGTTCAAGAACCGCAACGTGCTGAGCAGCGCCGACCTGCCGATCATCGCCATCGGCTTCGTCGCCGCCTTCGTCGCGGCGCTCATCGTCGTACGCTTCCTGCTCGATTACGTCTCGCGCAACGGCTACTCGCTGTTCGGCTGGTGGCGGCTGGTGGTCGGTGGCGTCGGGCTGGTGGCGTTGATGATCTGGGGTTGAGCTACGGCAATCGCTTCGGTTGGAGTTCTCATCTCACCGGCCGTCACCGCTGCCCCTCACCTGCCTGCCGGCATCCTCTCCCCGTATAGGACGGGGCGAGGGGCGCTCTCATCTATCGTTTCGCCAATCGTCAGCGTTACAAAAAAGGAGCCGGCGTTGCGGCCATCTCCCTTCTCCCCGTCCCTATACGGGGAGAAGGTGCCGGTAGGCGGATGAGGGGCGGCGCCAACTTCGGCAACGAGTCGTCTTCAGAAGCCTACTCTAATTCCGCCCATAAAACGCATTCTCCACATGCACTGGCCAGCGCCAGGGCAGCACCGCGACCATGTCGAAGCGCATCGACAGCCTGCCATAGTCGGACTGGCGCGACAGCCAGATGTCGGCCGCCGCCTCGATGCGGCGCTCCGATTCATGGCCGATCGCCTCCATGGCTTCGATCAGCGTGCGGCGGGCCTTGACCTCGACGAACAGGACGAGGTCGCCGCGTCGTGCGATCAGGTCGATCTCGCCGAAGCGGGTGCGGTGGCGGCGCGCCAGGATCCGGTAGCCCTTGAACATCAGCGCTGCCGCCGCCAGCCATTCGCCGCGATGGCCGCGCCGATAGGCTTTTTGACGGCTGGCGCTCGGGCGCTCAGCCACCGCCTTCTCCAGCGGCATCCTTAAGCTCCAGCAATCGCCGATAGAGCGCCTGTTTCTGGCCGCCGGTCATTTTCGCGGCTTCAGCCGCAGCCTTGGAGGCTGGCATTTCGGCAGCGAGCGACAACAGCAGGCGGTCGATATCTTCAGGCTCGTCGGCCCTGGCCTCGGCGGGACCGACGCAGACGACGATCTCGCCCTTCGGCGTATCGGCCGCCGCATAGTGGTCGGCCAGCACTTGCAGCGTGCCGGTGCGCATCTCCTCGAACGTCTTGGTCAGCTCGCGGCCAATCGCGGCCTTTCGGTCGCCGCCGAGGGCCTCGACCATGGCGCCGAGGGATTCGGCCAGCCGGCGCGGCGATTCGAAGAAGATCAGCGTCGCCGGCACGGCCTTCAGGGCTTCGAGCCGCGTCAGCCGCTGCCCGGTCTTGACCGGCAGGAAGCCGGCGAACAGGAAGGCGTCCGACGGCAGGCCAGATGCGGTCAGCGCGGCAAGTGGCGCCGACGGACCGGGGATCGGCACGACGCGGATGCCATGGTCGAGCGCCTCGCCGACCAGCCGGTAGCCGGGATCGGACACCAGTGGCGTGCCGGCATCGGAAATCAGCGCCACGCTCTGTCCGGCCTGAAGTGCCGCGATCAGCTTGGGTCCGGCCTCGCCGGCATTGTGCTCATGATAGGCCGTCGTGCGGCGGCGGATGCCGTAGCGGTCGAGCAGCACGCGCGACACCCGCGTGTCTTCGCAGGCGACGATGTCGGCGGCGGCCAGCGTTTCCAGCGCGCGCAGCGTGATGTCGGCGAGATTGCCGATCGGCGTCGCCACCAGATAGAGCGCCGCCTCGAGCGGCCGGGCCGCGATCTCGGTCTGCCCGACCACATAGCTGCGCTTGCTCGTCTCGCCGGTCACCGATGCATCTCCGTTCAAACCCTGTTTGGCACGGCTGACGCCGGCTTGCAAAAGCTCACGCTGGGTCCGCCTGCCATTCCTTTGCCACAGTAGGGAACGAAACCGGGTTCGGCAGATTTACCCCCTGATTCCCGAGGAGGAGGACAGGATGGACAGCCTAAAAATACAGGACGCTTTCGAACCCTACTATGCCGGCCGCAAACGCGTTGCCGCGGCCAAGGACAAGTGCCTGCCTGCCAAGACCGACACCAGCCTGACCAAGCGGACCACGAGCGCCTTGCCGACGAATGTCAGGCTTTCCGACAACAAACCAGACAGCACGACGGAGCACTGACCGAACGATGCCCAATCGCTTCGATATCTTCATCACCCGTCTTGAAACGAAAAACGCCCGTAACGGCGTGCCGCTATCCCAAGTAGGTGACCAGCATCGCGCCCGCCGCGACAAGGACGACGCCAAGCCGGTCCGCTCCGGAGACTCGCACGCCGAGAAGGACCGCGCCAAACACCGCCACAAGCACGACGCCTAGCGCAGAGGTTGTGACGGTTCAGAATTCTGCCGTCGCATTCCTCGCCAACGATCGCGGCATGGATCCGGGTCAAGCGCGAGGCTGACAAAGCGTAGTTGCAAATGCTCGGCCTCATTCAGCCGAGATATCGCGGGACCTTCGCCTCGAGAAGCTGGACCAACACCGGGTCCATGAATTCATAGTCATCGGGGATGTCGAGGCAGATGACACGGGCCTTCTTCAGGCTGGCCTTGAATTTCTTCTGCAATTTGGCGCGGTGCGCCTTTTCCATGACAAAGATGATATCGGCCCAGGCGACGAGCTCATGCGTCAGCGGCGTTTCCGCGTCGTGGTTTGTTCCGGCCGACTCAACCTCGATATCGCTGCGCTTGGAAAACACCTGCTCGGCGGTCGGGCTGCGCAAGCGGTTCTGGCTGCAGACGAAGAGCACGTTCTTCAAGGGTTAGCGCGCCAGATCCGCCACCACCGCGTCGAGCACGATCATGCCGGCCGGCGTGGCGCGGAGCCGGGCGTTGCCGATCGGCGCCACCAGCCCCTCGCCCTGCAGCACCGCCAACCGTGCGCTCGACAGGCCGCGCCCGGAGAACGCCTCGTAGCGGGAGAGATCGATGCCTTCGGCCAGCCGCAGGCCCATCAGCAGGAACTCGTCGGCCTCCTCGGAGCGCGTCAGGATCTCGCCGCCGGTGACGCCATGGCCCTTGGCTTCGACCAGATTGGCCCAGGTTTCCGGCATCCGCTCGGCGATCGTCACTGTGCGGCGGCCGTTTTCAACAAAGCGGCCATGCGCGCCGGGTCCGACACCGACGTATTCGCCATAGCGCCAATAGGTGAGATTGTGCCGGCTTTCGGCGCCAGGCCTGGCGTGGTTCGAAATCTCGTAGGCCGGCAGGCCGTGCGTCGTGGTGATCTCCTGCGTCAGCGCATAGAGGTCGGCGGCCTGGTCATTGTCGGGGATGATAAATTTCTTTGCCGCATGCAGCGCGTGGAAAGGCGTGCCTTCCTCGATGGTCAGCTGGTAGAGCGACAGATGATCGGCGGCATGGCTGATCGCCTGTTCAAGCTCGGCCTGCCAGGCCTCCGGTGTCTGGCCGGGCCGGGCATAGATCAGGTCGAAGGACAGCCGCGGGAAGATCTCACGCGCCAGGCCGATGGCATGCAGCGCTTCCTCGACATTGTGCAGCCGGCCGAGAAAGCGCAAATCCTTGTCGTTCAACGCCTGCACGCCGAGCGAGACGCGGTTGACGCCTGCTGCCCGATAGCCGCGAAACCGTTCGGCCTCGACCGAGGATGGATTGGCCTCCAGCGTCACCTCGATGCCATCGGGCACCTTCCAGTTCTTCGCGACGGCGTCCAGAATCCTGGCCACGGTTTCCGGCTTCATCAGAGACGGCGTGCCGCCGCCGAGAAAAATGCTGGTCACTTCGCGCGGCCCGGTGCGCCGGCGCATGGTCGCGAGCTCGGCCTCGAAGGCGCTGGCAAAGCGCTCCTGGTCGACCGGCTGGTGGCGGACATGGCTGTTGAAGTCGCAGTAAGGGCATTTGGCCGCGCAGAACGGCCAATGGATGTAGACGCCAAAACCGGGCGCCCGGTCGAGCAGCATGCTCATGCCGAACCCAATCTCGCTTCGGCGAATTTCTGGAAAGCGCGGGCGCGGTGCGACAGCGCCGTCGGCTGGCCGGGCTTCCAGCCATGTTTTTCCTCGGCGCTCATCTCACCGAAGGTCTTTTCAAAGCCGTTGGGCAGGAACACCGGGTCGTAGCCGAAGCCGAGGTCGCCGCGCGGCGGCCAGACCAGCGTGCCTTCTGCCTCGCCGCGATAATACTCGGCATCACCGTCGGGAAAGGCCAGGCAGATGACGGCGACAAAGCGCCCCTTGCGCTGTTGCGGCAAGGCGGCACCGACTTCCTGCAGCGCCACTTCGGTGCGTTGCATGGCCATGGCGAAATCGCGCGAACCGTCAGGGGTTTCGGCCCAGTTGGCGGTGTAGACGCCAGGCGCGCCGTCGAGCGCGTCGACGCACAGGCCGGAATCATCGGACAACGCCGGCAGGCCGGTGGCCTGGGCGGCGGCAAATGCCTTGATGTAGGCGTTCTCCTCGAAGGTGGTGCCGGTTTCGTCCGGCTCCGGCAGGCCATAGTCCTTGGCCGATTTCGCTTCGAAACCGAACGGCCCCATCAAATCGGCGAATTCGCGCAGCTTGCCGGCATTGTGGCTGGCGACGACGATCTTTTTTCCATCAAGCGAGTGAATGGTTGGCGAATGCATCATATGCCCCAGATCCGTGGCTCGGCGAACTCGATCGAATTGCCCGAGGGGTCGCGTATATAGATCGAACGTCCGCCTTGCGGCCATTCAAATTCGCTATCGATGGCGATCTTCTTCGCCTCGAGATGCGTTTTCCAGCGCTCGATCTCGTCGGCGCTGGCCGCAAAACAGAGATGACCCTCGCCGACCGCACCGTGCGGCGGCACTTTCAGTCTCGCATCGGGCGCCGGCGGCACTTTCGTCGCCTCGGCGTTGAAGATGAGCAATACGCCGGAGCCGCAGCGGAAGAAGAGGTGCCTGCCGTCGACCTTGCCGAGCAGGTCGAGGCCGAGGATATCAGTGTAGAACTGCTCAGCAGCGCCGAGGTCGGTGACGTAGAGGGCTGATTCAAGGATGGCGGAAGGAATCACGAGGCACCCCCCTCTGCCCTACCGGGCATCTCCCCCGCAAGGGGGGAGATTGGAAGCGTCAACGCCGGCTCGCAGCTTGCAACGTTGGTGGTTGGCCAAACCCAGGACCACAGCCGATCTCCCCCCTTGCGGGGGAGATGGCCGGCAGGTCGGAGGGGGGTGGGAAGGATCGCCAACCTCATCAATACAAACCAGGCCTAAACCACCGCCATCTGCTGCAGGCTGACCAGGCGCTGGATGCCTTTCTTGGCCAGGCCCATCAGGTCGGCGAACTGGTCCTCGGAAAAGGGCTCGCCCTCGGCGGTGCCCTGGATCTCAACAATGCCGCCCTTGCCGGTCATGACGAAATTGGCATCGGTGCCGGCCGAGGAATCTTCGAGATAATCGAGGTCGATGACCGGCTGGCCGTCATGGATGCCGCAGGAAATCGCCGCGACATGGTCCTTCAGCACCTTGGCGACGCTGGCCATCTGGCGGGCTTCCATCCAGCGCAGACAATCATACAGCGCCACCCAGCCGCCGGTGATCGAGGCCGTGCGGGTGCCGCCATCGGCCTGGATGACGTCGCAGTCGACGGTGATCTGCTGCTCGCCCAGCGCCTGCAGGTCGACGACGGCACGCAAGGAGCGGCCGATCAGCCGCTGTATTTCCAGCGTGCGGCCGCCCTGCTTGCCGGCGGAAGCCTCGCGGCGCATGCGCTCGCCCGTCGAGCGCGGCAGCATGCCGTATTCCGCCGTGACCCAGCCCTTGCCGGAATTGCGCATCCAGCCCGGTACTTTCTCCTCGAGGCTGGCGGTGCACAGGACATGGGTGTCGCCGAACTTCACCAGGCATGAACCTTCTGCATGCTTGGAGACGCCGCGCTCAAAGGAGATGGCGCGCATTTCGTCGAATTGGCGTTTGGAGGGGCGCATTCAGGCTTCTTTCCCGTCATTTTTCGGATTCTTGGCCGGCTTGTAACCGCATGGGGCGCGTGGCGCAAAGGAAAATGGCCGGTGATCTGACTTCAGACACCTGGGTGATCTGATACAGACACCGGGTTGCGCGGACCATGGTGAAGTCTATATCCTTGGGCCGGAGGTTTTTGGCCTAATGACCAAGGCAGTTGCCGAACCCAGTCTGCTGTCACCTGCGCTGCAGTCGCTCGACATGCGTTCGCGCGACATCTTCCGGCGCATCGTCGATTCCTACCTGAAGGACGGCGAACCCGTGGGATCACGCAGCCTGTCGCGCATCCTGCCGTCCTCACTGTCGCCCGCCACCATCCGCAACGTGATGAGCGACCTCGAGCATCTCGGCCTGATCTATGCCCCCCACATTTCCGCCGGCCGGTTGCCGACGCAGGCCGGCCTGCGCTTCTTCGTAGATGCCTTCATGGAACTCGGCGACCTCTCCGACGAGGAGCGCCGCACCATCGAGGCGCAGGTGCGCGCGTCCGGCTCGGGTGCGACGCTGGAACATATGCTGACCGAGGCCAGCCAGATGCTGTCGGGCATGTCGCGAGGCGCCGGCCTGGTGCTGGCCGCCAAGAACGAGGTGGCACTGAAGCACATCGAATTCATCCAGCTCGAGCCGACCAAGGCGCTGGCGGTGCTGGTGTCGCAAAACGGCGACGTCGAAAACCGCGTCGTCGAGTTGCCGGCCGGCATCACCGTCTCGCAGTTGCACGAAGCCTCGAACTTCCTCAACGCCCATATTCGCGGCCGCACGCTGGCCGAGGCGCGGATCGAGATTGCCCGCATCAAGGAAGAGACCAGGGCCGCACTCGACACGCTGTCGCAAGACCTGGTCGAGAAGGGGCTGGCGGTGTGGGCCGGTGCAGAGAGCGGCCTGCCGGCACGGCTCATCGTGCGCGGCCGCGCCAACCTGCTCGAAAACGTCACCGCCCAGGCCGACATCGAACTGTTGCGCCACCTGTTCGAGGACATGGAGACGCAGGACGGGCTGATCCAGCTGCTTGACCTGGCCGAACAGGGATCGGGCGTGCGCATCTTCATCGGTTCGGAAAACAAGCTGTTTTCGCTGTCGGGCTCGTCGCTCGTCGTCGCACCCTATCGCGACAAGGACGCCCGCGTCGTCGGCGCACTCGGCGTCATCGGCCCGACCCGGCTCAACTATGCCCGCATCGTGCCAATGGTCGACTATACGGCGCAGCTGATTTCCCGCATGCTGCGTTGAACTGGGTAACCGAGGAGACGACGATGGCGCTCGAAGAATTCAAGGCCCGGATCAGTCTGTTGCTCGAGGAAATGGTCAACCAGCCGGAGGACCAGCACGAAATCCAGGAGCAGTTGCGCGAGAAACTGCAGGAAATGCGCGCCATGGGCCTGCCGCTGCCGGCCGATCTCGTCGCACTGGAAAAGCGCCTTGACGACGATTTCTACGCCGCCGGCACCTGAGGCTGGAGACCGTTTCACCTCAACTCATCGTGTGAGGCGGAACCGAGGAACAAACAGGCCGTTGATTCCTTCGCGACAAGGTGGAGGACGAAATGATCCGATTGGCCGGGCTGGCGTTTCCCGCCGCACTGTTTCTCACGACCGCGGCATTGGCCCAGCAGGCAGAGCAGCCAGTGCTGAAAGGCGCGGCCGCCTTCGGCGACTGGCGTGCCGACAGGCCGGGGGTGCGCCGCCTGATCAAGCCGCAAGATCTGCCCAGGCCTTACGTCACCAAATCCGCCTCAAACGGCGCCGGCCTCGCCGACAGGCCGGCAGACGCCGAGCCGATCTTGCCACCGGGCTTTTCAGCCGAGCTGATCACGTCGGGCATCGACAATCCGCGCGTCGTGCGCACCGCGCCGAATGGCGACCTGTTCGTCGCCGACAGCGAAGCCAACCAGATCCGCGTCTATCGCCTTGCCGAGGGCAGCGCGAAGCCGGCGAAGGACGGCATCTTTGCCGGCGATCTCAACCAGCCCCACGGCATCGCCTTCTACCCGCCAGGCAACGACCCGCAATGGGTCTATGTCGCCAACAGTGACAGCATCGTGCGCTTTGCCTACCGCAATGGTGACCTGAAGGCGGCCAGTGATCCGGAAACCATCGTCGACAACATCCCTGCCAATCATCACTGGACCCGCGACATCGTCTTCTCGCCGGACGGCAAGACGCTCTATCTGTCGGTCGGCTCGGGATCGAACGTCGCCGAGGGCATGGCAAGGGAGCCGGATGGCGGCCTCGACGCCTGGACGAGGTCGCAGCCGCTGGGTGCTGCTTGGGGGTCCGAGGACGGCCGTGCCGACGTGCTGGCCTTCGACCCCGACGGCAAGAATGGCCGCATCGTCGCCACCGGCTTGCGCAACTGTTCGGGCATGACGGTCCAGCCGGCGACCGGGGCGCTGTGGTGCGTCGTCAACGAGCGCGATGCACTCGGCGACAATGTGCCGTCCGAATATGCGACTGTGGTCAAGGACGGCGCTTTCTATGGCTGGCCCTGGTATTACATCGGCAACAACGAGGATCCACGCCACAAGGGCGAGCGCCCCGATCTTGCCGGCAAGGCGACCATTCCCGATGTGCTGATGCAGGCGCACTCGGCGCCGCTCAACATCGCCTTCTACGACAGAAAGGACTTGGCCCTCGGTTCCGGCTTTCCGGCCGAATACAAAGGCGATGCCTTCGTCGCCTTGCACGGTTCATGGAATCGCGGCAACCGAACCGGGTACAAGGTGGTGAGGTTGCTGTTCAAGGACGGCAAGCCGACCGGCGAGTACGAGGACTTCATCACCGGCTTCGTCGTCTCCAACGGCGAGGTGTGGGGACGACCGGTCGGCGTCGCGGTGGCCCGAGACGGCGCGCTGATCGTGACCGAGGACGGCAACGGAACCATCTGGCGCGTCACCTATAGTGGCGGCCGTTCCTGACAGCATGGTCGCACGCCGGCGTGGTGCAATCGAATCCGGCTTCAGGGGGAATTCCCGCATGGCTGACCTTGTGCCATAAGGCGTCGTTGCAACAGCGTCGCGCAAGGCCGCAACCATGACCCTTACCGGCTTCCTCGCCTACAGTGCCGCCCTCGGCATCGCCGCCGCCATTCCCGGCCCCGGCGTTACCGCGCTCGTCGCGCGGGCGCTCGGCTCAGGCTTCCGTTCGTCGCTGGCCATGTCGTTTGGCCTGATGCTTGGCGATCTCACCTATCTGACCGCCGTGGTGCTGGGCCTCGCCTTCGTCGCGCAGACCTTCGGCATGGTGTTTCTCGCCATCAAATGGCTCGGCGTCGCTTACCTCGCCTTCCTGGGCTGGCGCTTCTGGACCAGCGGCATCACGCCCGAAACGGTCGAGGCGAAGAAAGGCAAGGGCGGGCTGGTCTCGAGCTTCCTCGCCGGCCTCACTGTCACGCTTGGCAATCCGAAGACGATGATCTTCTACCTCGCCATCACGCCGACCATCGTCGACCTGAAGACCATCACGCTGGCCGATTACGGCATTCTCGTCGCGCTGACGATCGTCGTGCTTTTGGTGGTGCTGGTGCCTTACCTGGCGCTCGCGGCCAAGGCGCGCTGGTTCTTGAAATCGCCGCGCGCGCTCAAGGCGCTGAACCGCACCGCCGCCGGCTTCATGGTCGGCGCCGCGGCGGCGATTGCCGCCCGTCAGTAGGCCTCTTTCGGCCAAATCATTCCAGGGTCAGGCTTTTCCGGGAAATGCTTTTCCGGGAGCCCTATGTTTTAGACATGGGTCCCACTCGATATTTTCGGCCGACAGTCTATCTTGCGCGACCGAAGGTCCTATCTTGGCGGTTGCAGTGCCACTTGCCTGAAGTCCTCCACTTGCCTGAAATTCTCACTTGCCTGAAGTTCTGGGAGCGAAACCAATGAACAAGCCCGTCACCCCTGCCCGCGTGCCCGGTCGCGGCCGCGTCTACGATTCCATCACCGACACGATCGGCGACACGCCGCTGGTGCGGCTCGACAAATTCGCCAAGGAAAAGGGGATCGTCGCCAATCTCATCGCCAAGCTCGAATTCTTCAATCCGATCGCCTCGGTCAAGGATCGCATCGGCGTGGCGATGATCGAGTCGCTGGAGGCAGCCGGCAAGATTTCTCCCGGCAAGACCACGCTGATCGAGCCGACCTCCGGCAATACCGGCATCGCGCTTGCCTTCGCCGCGGCCGCCAAGGGCTACAAGCTGATCCTGACGATGCCGGAGACGATGTCGATCGAGCGCAGGAAGATGCTGGCGCTGCTCGGCGCCGAGCTGGTGCTGACCGAAGGTCCCAAAGGCATGAAGGGCGCCATCGCCAAGGCCGACGAGCTGGCGGCGACGATCCCCAATGCCATCATCCCTCAGCAGTTCGAAAACCCCGCCAACCCGGAAATCCATCGCACGACGACGGCCGAGGAAATCTGGAACGATACGCATGGCGAGGTCGATATCTTCGTCGCCGGCATCGGCACCGGCGGCACCATCACCGGCGTCGGCCAGGTGCTGAAGAAGCGCAAGCCCTCGGTGCATGTCGTTGCCGTCGAGCCGGAATCCTCGCCGGTGCTGTCGGGTGGCCAGCCCGGCCCGCACAAGATCCAGGGCATCGGCGCCGGATTTGCGCCAAAAATCCTCGACACCACGATCTATGACGAGATCGTCAAGGTCTCGAACGAGGATTCGGTCGCCAATGCCCGCCTCGTCGCCCGCCTCGAAGGCGTGCCGGTCGGCATCTCGTCGGGCGCCGCCCTGCAGGCGGCAATCGTCGTCGGCTCGCGGCCGGAGAACAAGGGCAAGAACCTCGTCGTGGTCATCCCGTCCTTCGCCGAACGCTATCTGTCGACGATCCTGTTCGAGGGGTTGGGGGCGTAGGGTCTCGCTATCTCGAGAATAGGACCGGCGCGATCCTTCGCGCCGACATCAAAGGTTTCTGCACCGTTCGGCCTGGACCGCTGGAAAAACCTCTGGTGGCGGCCGGCATCGGCTTGAGCAGAACCTGCTTCCCGTGCAAATCGTAACCGGCCTGCTTTGCGCAGGCCGGGGAGAAATTTCATGTACAAGCTCTATACCCGTCCGGGCAGCGGCGGCTTCGTCGTCGAGGCCGCGCTGGCGCTGGCGAACGCGCCGTTCGAGCAGATCGACGTGCCGAAGACGGACAGGCCCGATCCGGCATTTGTCGACATCAGTCCCTTGAACCAGGTGCCGGTGCTGACCTTGCCGGACGGAAGCTCGATGACCGAATCGGCGGCGATCTGCATCCTGCTTGCCGAGCGTCACCCCGATGCCGGCCTGGCGCCGGCGGTCGACGCGCCGGCCCGCGCTGACTTCCTGCGCTGGATGGCCTTCATGTCGTCCGTGCTCTATCCGGCAATCCTGCGGCTCTACTACGCCCATCGCTATACGACCGATGCCGAAGGCACGAAGGCCGTCAAGCAAGCGGCCATCGCCGAAATGGATCGCGGCTTCGCCGTCCTCGATGCGGCGCTCAAGGGCCGCGACTGGCTGGTGGGCGACCGAATGTCGGTGGCCGACATCTACCTCGTCATGCTAGTGGCCTGGCATCCCGACCCCGACAGGGCTCGCGCGGCGTGGCCGAATGTGGAACGCCTGTGGGCCGGACTGCGCGAACATCCGCTGATGAAGACGCTCAACACGTCCCATGAGATGTGGCCGGCCTGAACGACTGCCGACGGCGAGGCTTAATGTCTGAGGGCTGCCCGTTTTCCCTGCAGGAACCGGCGCACCGCCGGGTCGCGCTCAAGGCCGATCGCCCGGTCATAGGCCTCGATCGCCTGCGGCACCTGACCCAGCCTGGCCAGGAGACCGGCACGCGCCGCCCAATAAGGCTGATAGTCGTTGAGCCGCTTGTCGTCGCCCAACACATAAAGAGCCGCCAGCCCCGCCACAGCGCCTTCAGCCTCCGCGATCGCCACCGCGCGGTTGATCGCCACCACCGGCGATCCGACGATGACTGACAGCGCATCGTAGAAATTGCGGATCGCGGCCCAGTCGGTCAGGCCGGTCAGCCGTCGCGCCGCATGGACGGATTGTACGGCCGCTTCGAGCTGGTAACGGCCTATGACGCCCATGGTGGCGGCTCGGCGCAGCAGGGATTCCGCTTCCTCGATCAAGGCCGCGTCCCATTCCGCGCACTTCTGCTCGGCGAGCGGCACATACTCTCCGGCCGCATCGCGCCGCGCCGGGCGGCGTGCCTCGGCAAACAGCATGAGCGAAAGCAGGCCGAGCACCTCCGGCTCATCCGGCATCAGCGAAGCCACCAGCCGGCCGAGCCAGATGCCTTCGGTCGCCAGGTTGCGGCGCTGCGTCTCGGTGCCGGCCGGATCGGACCAGCCTTCGGCGAAAGCGGCGTAGATGGCTTCCAGGACCGCGTCCAGCCGCTCGCCGAGTTCGGCCCGTTCAGGCACTCGGAACGGAATGCCTGTTTCCCGGATGCGGGTTTTGGCGCGCACCAGCCGCTGGCCCATGGTTGCGGGCGAGACCAGGAAGGCAGAGGCGATGGTGGCTGCGTCCAACCCCAGGACCGTCTGCAGGATCAGCGGCGCCCGCACACCCGATTCGATCGCCGGATGCGCGCAAGCAAACATCAGCCGCAGCCGTTCGTCGGGCAGCTCTTCGTCGGTCATGCGCGCTTCCGCCTCCTCTGCAATCAGCTTGAGATGATCGCGGCCGGCCTCGCTGGTCAGCCGGCGCCGCACTGCATCGACGCGCCGGCGCCTTGCCACGGCCAGCAGCCAGGCTTCCGGCTTTTCAGGCACGCCGGTTCGCGGCCAGTGTTCGAGCGCTGCGGCAAAGGCATCGGCCAGCGCATCCTCGGCCGCAGCCACGTCGCGCGAGCGCGCCGCGAGCCAGGCAACCAGCTTGCCGTAGCTCTGCCGGGCGGCGGCCTCGGCGACCGCCCGGGCAGCGTCTGACCCGACAGCCTTCATGCAGCGTATGTTGTCATGTATTCGGCCATCGGCCAGATCGGCCGCACTTCCATTGTGCCGGCGCTGGCACCGGGACAGCGTGCCGCCCACGAGATAGCCGCGTCCATGTCGGGCACCTCGATCAAATAGTAGCCGCCGAGTTGCTCCTTGGTATCGGCATAGGGGCCGTCAATCACATTGGTCTTGCCGTTGGCCACCCGTACGGTGGTTGCTATCTTCGTTGGTTTCAATCGCTCACCGGCCACGAACACACCGGCCTTCTTCATCGCTTCGGTATAGGCGCCATAAGCGGCGCTCATCTGGGTGATCGCCTCCTTGGGCGCGGCCGCCATTCCGGCTTCGCTGGAATAGATAAGAAGCAGATACTGCATGATCATCTCCCGTGGTTTCGAAGGCCGCGTCGTTGCGAGCCGGACGTATGTCGCGCGGCAGTGCCCGATTTCGACAGGCTGCGGAAAAAACTTTCGGCTGCGGCGGCTTTTTGCGCAAGCCGCCAACTGTTTTGTGATCGCCCGCACCCATGGAGGTGCCGTAGCCGACAATGATACGCCTCATTCGCTGCTCCCAGAGCCGCGCTTTCAGCCCAGGAACCGCTCGCGCAGTTCGGCAGGAGGAATGCCGCAACTGTCCTTCCTGCCGAACAGGGCGTAGCGATTTTCGGCGATGCGGTCGTAAAGCCAGTTGCGCAGCGGGCGCGGCAGCAGCAACAGGACCTTGGCCGCCCGCCACGGCCAGCCGAGCTCCGCCATGACGGCAACGAAGCTGTCTAGCTGCGTGAAGGCGATGCCGTCGATCAGGACGAGATTGGTCTCGTAGGAATCCGTGCGCAGCCCGTGTTGCCTGAACAGCGCTTCTCCGAACGGCGACTGCGCGGTGGCGAAGCGGAAGCGGCCTTGACGGTCGAGCCTGACCACCATGCGCACGAAGCCGGAGCACAGCACGCAGACGCCGTCAAACACGATCAACGGATGGCTGCGATCAAGGGGGTCGGAGGGACGGGTGGACTTGGGTCGACTTGAATGGGGCCGACTTGGACAGGAAGGGTCGGTCACGTGGGCCTCGGCTGCTTATGCCCTAGGAACTAAGCCAGCCGGAGGCGGTATCAAAGCCGAGGCGATGTCGCACGCCGCCTGTCGGCGAGAGCGGGACGCTCGGCGCGATAGGTGGTGGCGCGGGATTCGGCGGCCGGCCGGCAGATCCGGCTGTCGTGGCGGCTCTCGAAGGTCATGGTCAGCGCGCGCTCAACGAATTGCCGCGACGGGCGCTGGCCGGGCCGGGGCCGCGCATGTAGTAGCGCTCCGGCCGATAGGTCGGCGCAACGAATTCGCGGATGGCGGCGGCATAGCCGATGAGGTGCGTGAGGAAGTTCATTTTACCTGTCCCTGTCCCGATTTTCGGATGTCCCTTCCGAATTGCGGGCATCATAGCGTCGAGGCGTGAATAGTCGGTGAACACGATGTTAATATCTGGTCGAAAAGGCCTTGGTTCGTGGCCGGAATGCGGCTGATTCGGGGTCTTTCCGTGTGGTCCGCCGACATTTCGGCCAATGTGACTTTTGCATCACATATGTTTCGTTTGAATGTCGCCTGCGCGCGGTTCTGTTTCAATTCTTGCCGCGCTGGCGAAATTTCCTTGCTGGCCGACGCAGCCCCGGAAATCCCAGCCTCGCATCCCGACAGGGATCGGTGACGGAACTGGAACAGGCTCCAGTCGTTCTGGATTTCGAGACCTGTTGCGAAGGGAATTGTCATGGCGCCGCGTCCGGCCTGGAAGGGTTATCTGAAGCTGTCGTTGGTCACCTGTGCCGTCGAATTGACCAACGTCGTCACCCACGCCGAGAAAGTCTCGTTCCGGGTGCTGAACCGCAAGACCGGCAACACCGTGAAGCGCATCTATGTCGACGCAGAAAATGGCAAGCCGTTGCGCGAGGGGGATGAGATCAAGGGCTATGAAGTCAATGACGGCGACTTCGTCCGCATCGAGGAAGACGAGATCGAGGCGGTGCAGATCGAGTCCTCGCACACGATGGCGCTCGACGGTTTCGTCGACAAATCCTCGATGCAGCAGATCTATCTCGACACCCCCTACTATGTGACGCCGGCCGACAAGGTGTCGGAAGAGGCTTTTGCCGTCATCCGCGATGCGATGGCGGACAAGAAGATGGCCGGGCTGGCGCGCATCGTGCTTTACAACCGCGAACGCCCGGTGGTGATCGAACCGCGCGGCATGGGCATGGTGCTGACGACGCTGCGCTACGACGACACGGTGCGCGAACCGGACTCCGTCTTCGGCGACATCAAGGATGTGAAGAGCAACCCGGAGATGACCGATCTAGCCGAACGGATCATCGACAAGACGAAGGCGAAGTTCGATCCCTCGCAGTTCGAGGACAAATATGAGAACGCGTTGCTGGAGTTGATCCGGGCCAGGAAGGCCGGCAGGAAGGCGCCGAAGGCCAAGGCAGAGCCCAAGCCGTCAAACGTCGTCAATCTGTTCGACGCGCTGAAGAAGAGCCTGTCTTCGGATGCCGTTGCATCGGAGGCTTCCACGCCGGCAAAAGCAAAACCCGCGGCCAGACGCACCAAGCCGAAAGCCGGAGCGTCCAAGCGCAAATCGGCCTGAGGATCAGAGACAGATGGCCAGCCTCGAACAGTATCATTCCAAGCGTGATTTCAAGAAGACGTCCGAACCGGCCGGCAAGGTCGGGCGCGGCGAGAACGCCAAGGCGGGCGGCATCTTCGTCATCCACAAGCATGCTGCGACACGGTTGCACTACGACCTTCGCCTGGAGCAGGACGGCGTGCTGTGGAGCTGGGCGGTGACGCGCGGCCCAAGCCTCGACCCGCATGAGAAACGGCTGGCCGTGCATGTCGAGGACCATCCGATCGACTATGCGCCGTTCGAAGGCACCATTCCCAAGGGCGAATATGGCGGCGGGTCGGTGCTCGTCTGGGACAAGGGCACCTGGGTTCCCGAAATCGACCCGGCCAAGGCGATGAAGAAGGGCCATATCACCTTCGAGCTCAAAGGCCACAAGCTGCATGGTCTGTGGCACCTGGTGCGGCTGAAGCCGCGCGCGGGCGAAAAGCGCGAGAACTGGCTGCTGATCAAATCGGACGATGCCGCGGCGCGCCCTGGCGAGGACATTCTGAAGGAGGCGCCGGAATCGGTGAAGTCGGGCCTGACGATCGAGGAGATCGGCGAAGGCAAGGCCGCCAGGGGCGAGAAGCCTGATGTCTGGCATTCCAACAAGCCGGCCGCCGGCAAGGCAAAGACCGGCAGGCGCCTGGACTTCGTCGAACCGCAGCTTGCGACGCTGGAGCGGGACGCACCGCCGGGCAAGGACTGGCTGCACGAGGTCAAGTTCGACGGCTATCGCATGCAGGCGCAGATTGCCGGCACGGAGGTGCAGCTGCTGACTCGTACCGGGCTCGACTGGACGGAAAAATTCGGCGGCGCGATTGCCGCGGAACTCGCCGGACTGAAATGCAGCGACGCCATCATCGATGGCGAGATCGTCGTGTTGGCCGACAGCGGCGTGTCGTCGTTCGCGCTGCTGCAGGCCGACCTCTCCGCGAAACGGACAGATCGCTTCATCTACTATGTGTTCGACCTGATGCGGCTTGATGGCAAGGATTTGCGCGGCGAGCCGCTGGTCGAGCGCAAGCAGGCCTTGCAGGACCTGTTGGGCAAGCCGCCGGAGAACGCGGCCGTCCGTTTCAGCGACCATTTCGCCGAGCCCGGCAAAATCATGCTGGAACATGCCTGCCGCATGGGGCTGGAAGGCGTCGTCTCCAAGCGCGCCGATGCACCCTATCGCAGCGGGCGCGGTCCTTCCTGGGTGAAGTCGAAATGCACGGCGCGGCAGGAGTTCGTCATCGGCGGCTATTTGCCGTCGGACAAGACCGGGCGCGGGCTGCGCTCGCTGCTGGTCGGCTATCACGAGGGTGGCCGACTGCACTATGCCGGCCGTGTCGGCACCGGCTTCTCGGCCAAGACCGCCAGCGAACTCAAGACAAGACTCGATGCGCTGAAGGCGGAGCGTTCGCCCTTCGACAAGGCCGTGCCGAAAGGCAAGGGCTTGGTCTGGGTGAAGCCCGAACTGGTCGGCGAAGTGGAGTTCCGCAGCTGGACATCCGACCGTATAATACGCCATGCATCGTTCCAGGGATTGCGCGAGGACAAGCCGGCGGAGGAAGTCGTGCAGGAAAAGCCCCAGTCTGCGGCAGGGAAGTCTTCGACCGGGGAGGCTTCGACAGGCAAGAGCCCGCCCAAGGCGAAGCCGGTATCAGGCAGCGCTGGCAAACCTGCCGGAGCGATGACGACCAGCGTGAAGCTTTCCCACCCCGACAAGCTGCTGTGGCCCGAGGAAAAGATTTCCAAGCAGGGCCTGCTCGACCACTACGCGTTGGTGTGGCCGCGCATGGAACAGTTCATCGTCAACCGACCGCTCAGCCTGGTCAGGGCGCCGGACGGCGTCGGCGGCCCGCGCTTCTTCCAAAAGCATGCCTCGGCCGGCATGAGCGACAAGATCGCCCGGATGAAAGACCCGACCGACGGCGAGGAGATCCTGTTCATCCGCGATTTCGACGGCGTCGCAGCGCTCGTCCAGTATGGCGTGGTCGAGATCCACATCTGGGGCTGCACCGTCGATGCGCTGGAACAGCCGGACCAGATCATCTTCGACCTTGACCCCGATGAGGGCGTCGACGTGAAAGCCGTGCGCGAGGCCGCACTCGATATCAGAGGTAAGCTTGAAGAGCTGTCGCTGCCGAATTTCGTCAAGACCTCAGGCGGCAAGGGCTACCACGTCGTGATGCCGCTAAAACCATCTGCGGACTGGGACGCAGTGAAAACCTTTGCGCATGATTTTGCCAAGGCGCTGGAACAGGCCTCGCCCGACCGCTACACGGCGACGCTTTCGAAAAAGGCGCGCACGGGAAAGATCTTCGTCGACTATCTGCGCAATGGCCGGGGCTCGACGACGGTCGCGCCCTATTCGTCACGCGCCAAGAAGGGCGCCACCGTGTCGATGCCTGTGACGTGGGCCGAGATCGAGGCGGGATTGGCGCCGAACGCTTTCCCGATCGGCGACAAGACGACGCTGAGGCAGCTGGCGGAAGCCGATCCGTGGGTGGATTTCTTCAGGCAAGGGAAAGTGCTGGGGCGGGGGTAGTTAGCCGCATACGCGCGGGCTGTCCCGCTAACGTCTCAGCCCAGAAAAACCCTCTCGAAAGCCTGCTTGCCCGGCGGTGAGAAGATGACCGCGCGGCTGTCCTTCTCGCGGCGCGCCCATTTTTCGGCGAGGATCTTGTCGAGGATAGCGGCACCCAGCGTGCCGGCGAGGTGCGAACGGCGCACGCTCCAATCGAGGCAGGCGCGGCAGACCGGCCGGCGCGGCTTGGCATCGACATCGATACCGATGGCGGCGAAATGCGGTGCCGCCGAAGGCCCGAGCCTGATCTCCCTGTCGTCGCGCAGCAGGATTTCCTTCTCGACGAGACGATCGAGCATCGCCACCGCCTGCTCGCCGGCGAGGTGATCGTAACAGACGCGCGCCACGCGCATGGCGCCGTCACGCGGGCCCGGCCGCACGCGCTTTGGGCCAACGGCTTCGGCGACACCGGTGATGGCCTCGATCATGCCCGCCACCTGGGGTCCAGCGAGGCCGTAATAGCGGTGCCTTCCCTGGCTCGCCAATGTCAGCAGCCCGCCCTCCATCAGCTTGGACAGATGCGAGCTCGCCGTCGGCAGCGACACGCCGGCCTCGAGCGCCAGTTCGCTCGCGGTCAAAGCCGTGCCGCCCATCAGGGCGTTGAGCATGTTTGCCCGCGCCGGATCGCCAACCAGGCTGGCGATGCGGGCGATGTCGGGTCCTTCACGCATAGTTCGTTCCTCATCGAAGCATCCTTGTCAGATAAGCATTATTCTCCGACCAGATCAAGGAGATGACGATGACAACCGCTTCCACCTCCGCACCGCTCGCCAGCCGCCGATCGTTCCCGTTCATCACCTGGTTCCGTTCGCGGCTGCTGGCTCGCTGGCATGACCGCCATGTGCAGCGCCTCGACCTTGCCGAGATCGACGATCATTTGCTGCGCGACCTCGGCCTGACGCCGGAAGACGTGAGCCGTGAATGCGCGAAATCCTTCTGGCAGGCATGACCCGCAAGGGAATTGCCTAGCACATCGACCCTGGGGATGCTTCGACCCCGCTCGAAATGTCGCCGCAAGAAGACTTCAACCCGCCAAGGAGACCACCATGACCATCACCTGCTTCATCCGCTATGAGATCGACCCGTTCGGCAAGGCGGCCTTCGAGGAATATGCCCGCAACTGGGGCCAGGTCATTCCGCGCTGCGGCGCAGACCTGATCGGCTATTTCGCGCCGCATGAGGGCTCGGCCACGACGGCCTACGCCGCCTACAACATCGACAGCCTGGCGGCCTACGAGGCCTACCGCGCCCGGCTTGCCGCCGACCCTGCCGGCAAGGCAAACTATGAGTTCGCCCGCCGTGAAAAGTTCATCCAGAGGGAGGATCGCATGTTCCTGAAACTGGCTTCCGGCCCACACGCGAAACTGGTGCTGCCGTGATCGCCGTCATCTTCGAGGTCGAACCGGCGACGGGCAGGCGCGATGCCTATCTCCGCATCGCTGCTGACCTGCGCCCTTTGCTCGACGGCATCGACGGGTTTGTCTCGATCGAGCGCTTCCAGAGTCTCTCCGACCCGAACCGCATCCTGTCCTTATCGTTCTGGCGCGACGAGGAGGCGGTCAAGGCCTGGCGCAACACCGAGGAGCACCGGCAGGCACAGAGGGCCGGCCGTGGCGGTATCTTTGCCGGCTACCGTCTGCGCATCGCTCATGTCGTGCGTGACTACGGGCTGACGGAAAGGGCAGAGGCGCCGGCGGATAGCCGGGCAGTGAATGGATGAGGGGTAGCGGGTAGGTGTCGGCGTTGCCCCTCATCCGCCTGCCGGCACCTTCTCCCCGTAAGGGACGGGGAGAAGGGAAGCGCTCCAACGCTGGAGACCCCCTCTCCCCGTTCTTCACGGGGAGAGGGTAAGGGTGAGGGGCGGCGCCGACCCTGTCGTCAAATTAAGCGTTCCCGATCAGCACGCCGGCCGCAAACACCAGCGCGCCGCCTAGCACCACCTGGAAGGCGGCGCGCAGAAAGGGCGTCTGCATGTAGCGGTTCTGGACGAAGGCGATCGCCCACAATTCGAAGAACACCACCACCGCGGCGACCGCCGTCGCCGTCCAGAATTGCGGGATGAGATAGGGCAGCGCGTGACCGAGCCCGCCGAGCGTCGTCATGATGCCGACGGTGAGGCCGCGCTTGATCGGGGAGCCGCGGCCCGACAGCTTGCCGTCGTCGGACGCAACCTCGGTGAAGCCCATCGAAATGCCGGCGCCAATCGAGGCGGCGAGGCCGACAAGGAGCGTCTGCCAGGTATCATGCGTGGCGAAAGCCGCGGCGAAGATCGGCGCCAGCGTCGACACCGACCCGTCCATCAGCCCGGCCAGCCCCGGCTGCACATAGGTGAGGATGAACTGGCGCTGTTCGGCAACGGCCTCTTCGTCCTTGACTTCGCCCGGCACGTGCTTCTGTTCCAGACGCTGCGCCAGCGTTTCGTGGCCCTGCTCGGCCACCGCCAAATCGTCGAGCAGTTTCCGGGTGGAAGCATCGGTGGTGCGCTTGGCCGCCTCGACGTAGAACAGATAGGCGCGCCGCTCCATCGCCTCGGCCTGGCTGCGCACATGCTCGATGCCGAGCGGTCTCACCAGCCAGTCAGGCTTGCGTTCGAAGTAGCCTTTTACATGTTCGCGCCGGATCAGCGGAATGCGATCGCCGAAACGCTTGCGGAAAAGCTCGATCAGCGAGTCGCGATGGCCATCCTCTTCCTCGGCCATCTCCTCGAACACCTTTGCCGATTGCGGAAAGCTTTCCGCCAGTCCGTCGGCGTAGGCCCGGTAGATGCGCCCGTCATCTTCTTCGGACGAAATGGCCAGTGCCAGGATCTCCTGTTCGGAGAGCGATTCGAAGGGACGGCGGCCGAAACCGAAAACACGGGAAAGCATGAGGAATTCACCCTAGTTTAGAATGGTTCTAAACTAGGGTTTGATGTGCCCCAGGTCAATGCGCGCCTGGGTCGCGGTCAACAATTGTTGAAGGCCGCGCGCGCCGCACCCCTTCATTATCAGCGAATGTTCACCTATATTCTGGTAAGCCAAGGAAAAGGATTCCGCAGATGACGGTAAAGCAGCCCCCACAACACTATGACCCCAGGCCCGTTCTCGATCTCATCGCCAGCATCGAGGCCGATCTGCAGCGCCTGAAAGGCTTGGTCGAGCAGCAGGTCGAGAAATTCGACCCCGCCAACCCGCACAACAAGGCCCCGGACGGCAAGTTGACCGAAGAGGGCGTGGAGTGCTGCTACCGCATGTTCGACGAAGGCAAGTCGCGCTATTCGGTTGCCCAGCAGATGAAAATCTCCTTCGCCGCCGCCACCCACCGCTTCAACAGCTGGCGCAAGCTGGGAGGCACCAGGCGGCAGCGGGCGTTGCTGGGATAAGTGGCGGTTGGACGCAAGGCACAAACGCCGGCAAGACTCCCCAACCTTGTAACCGTCACATTTTTTCGTTGGTGTCGCGCGGCCGTTTCCGTGCACCATGGCCGGACCATTTTTTTGTAGGATCCGCCATGACCACCCCTCCCGGCATAGAAGACATCCACCGCGCTGCAGCCCGGCTTTCCGGCCTGATCGTGGAAACGCCGTTGATCGAATCGCAAGAGTTGAACAAGCGCTTCGGTGCCCGTATCCTGTTCAAGCCGGAGACGCTGCAGCGCACCGGCTCGTTCAAGTTCCGCGGCGCCTACAACAAGCTCTCCTCACTCAGCGAAGAGGAGCGCAGCCGTGGCGTCGTCGCCTTCTCGTCGGGCAACCACGCACAGGGCGTCGCTGCGGCGTCGGCGATGTTCGGCGTCAAGGCGGTCATCGCCATGCCGGCCGACGCGCCGGTAATGAAGGTCGGCAATGTCCGCAAGATGGGGGCCGAGGTGGTGCCGTTCGACCGCTTTCGCGACGACCGCATGACCGTGGTGCGCCCCTACATCGAGAAAGGCATGGTGCTGGTGCCGCCCTTCGACGACCCGGCCATCATCGCCGGCCAGGGCACGATCGGCCTCGAATTGATGCGCCAGGCGAAAGCGCTTGGCATCAGTCTCGATGCGGTGGTCATTCCTTGCGGCGGCGGCGGCCTGTCGAGCGGCATTTCCGTCGCCGTCAAGGACGCCTCGCCCAGCACTTCGGTCTGGGCGGTGGAGCCCGAGCATTTCGACGACACCCGCCGTTCACTGGCCGCCGGCGCCAGGGTTTCGAACGAGCCGGGCCACAATTCGATCTGCGATGCGATCCTGACCGCCGAGCCCGGCGTGATCACCTTCGAGATCAACCGCAGGAACCTCGCCGGGGCCATCGCCGTCTCCGACAAGGCGACGGCACAGGCGATGCGCGATGCCATGGCCTATCTCAAGCTGGTGGTCGAACCCGGCGGCTGCGTGGCGCTGGCGGCACTGTCATCGGGCGAGATCGCGCTCTCCGGCAAATGCGTTGCCGTGGTGCTGTCCGGCGGTAATGTCGATTTCGGCACCTATGCGGAGATCATGGCGGCGGCGTAGGCGAAGAAACTTAGCACGCAGGGTGACAGCCGCAGCGATCCTTCCCACCCCCCTCTGCCCTACCGGGCATCTCCCCCGCAAGGGGGGAGATTGGGCGTTATCTCTGCTTTCGCCAATCGCCGCAATCGCAGGAGCAAGCGCAGCGCTGAAACTGCCGATGTCCCCCCTTGCGGGGGGAGATGTCCGGCAGGTTGGAGGGGGGTGCTGTCCCACCGACCTCAAAAGTCTCCGGGCAGTAGCGGCCTGACCCTAATCCAGCGTCCGCCTGAACCGGACCAGCGCGACGCCGGCAAACAGTGCCACGAACACCACCAGCCAGCCGATCTCCGTCGCCACGGCCGGCAGCTCTGCACCCTTCAGCATCACCGCACGGATGATGCGCAGAAAGTGCGTCAGCGGCAGGATCTCGCCGAACGCCTGCGCCCAGGTCGGCATGCCGCGATAGGGGAACATGAAGCCGGACAGCATGATCGACGGCAGGAAGAAGAAGAAGGTGAGCTGCAGCGCCTGCATCTGCGTGCGCGCGATGGTCGAGATCGTGTAGCCGAGCAGCACCAGCGCCAGCACGAAGATCAGCACGGCGGTCAAAAGCAGCGACATCGACCCGGTGAAGGGGATGGCGAACAAGAGCTTGGCCGCCGCCAGCACCACCACCACCTGCACGCCGCCGACTGCCAGATAGGGCAGCACCTTGCCCATCATGATCTCGAGGGGGCTGGACGGCATCGCCAGCAGGTTTTCCATGGTGCCGCGCTCGGTCTCGCGGGTCAGCGCGATCGAGGTCATCATCACCATCGTCATCTGCAGGATGACGCCGAGCAGACCGGGCACGATGTTGTATTGCGAAATGCCTTCCGGGTTGTAGCGCCGGTGCACCACCACTTCGAGCTGGCCAAGGGCTGCCTCGGCGGCCGCCTCCTGCATGCCGCGCGCCCTGAGCAGCGCCTGGCTGGCGACGGTGCCCAGCGTCGAGATGGCGCCGCTAGCGACAGCCGGGTCGGTGGCGTCGGCCTCGATCAGGATCTGCGGGCTGTCGCCGCGCTCGACCCGCCGGGCAAAATCGGCGGGGATGGTGACGACGAAGGCGACATCGCCGCGCGACATCAGGAACTCCGCGTCGGCCGCACTTTGCGAGACATGATCGAAACGGTAGTAGCCTGTCGTCTGCAGCGCCGAGACCATGGCGCGCGTGTAGGGGTCGCTGCTCGTCGCAACCAGCGCGGCCGGCAGGCTCTTCGGGTCGTTGTTGATGGCATAGCCGAACAACACGAGCTGCATCAGTGGCACGCCGAGCATCATGGCGAAGGTGATGCGGTCGCGCCGCATCTGGATGAACTCCTTGATCAGCAGCGCGCCAAGGCGGGCGAAGGAAAAGACACTGTTCATGCCATGTTGTCCTTCGAGCCGGACATGAACTGGATAAAGACGTCCTCGAGGCTGGTTTCGCCCGGCGCCACCTTCACGCCCTTGTGCTCTTTCTCGACATCGGCGAGCGCGGCTTCCAGCTTCTTCCGGTCGGAACCGACGACATGCAGCGTGGCACCGAACGGGGCCACCTGGTCGACGCTGGGCCGGCCCTGAAGCGCTTCCGCCACCTGGTCGAGCCGCGGGCCCTGCAGGACGAAAGTGGTCAGCCCGGCATTTTTCACCACCTCGGCGACGGTGCCGGTGGCCAGCATCTTCCCGTAGGAAATGTAGCTGATGCGATGGCAGCGCTCGGCCTCGTCCATATAGTGGGTGGAGACCAGCACGGTCAGCCCGCCGCTGGCGAGGCGATGGATCTCGTCCCAGAACTCGCGTCGCGCCTTTGGATCGACGCCGGCCGTCGGCTCGTCGAGCAACAGCAGCTTCGGCTTGTGCATGATACAGGCGGCCAGCGCCAGCCGCTGCTTCCAGCCGCCCGACAAGGTGCCGGCCAACTGGTTGCGGCGCGTCGTCAGGCCGAGCTCCTCCAGCGTACGCGCCACATGCTCCTCGACCGGCTTCAACCGGTAAAGCCGCGCGACGAATTCGAGATTCTCGCCAATCGTCAGATCCTCGTAGAACGAGAATTTTTGCGTCATGTAGCCGACTTCGCGCTTGATGCGCAGGCTGTCGGTGCGGATGTCGAAGCCGAGCACCGTGCCTTCGCCCTCGTCGGGCGTCAGCAGGCCGCACATGATGCGGATGGTGGTGGTCTTGCCCGAACCGTTGGGGCCAAGAAAGCCGACGATCTCGCCTTCGGCGACTGTCATCGTCACATGGTCGACGACGGTCTTGTCGCCAAACCGCTTGACCAGGCCATGGACGTCGATGGCGTTCATTTTCCGCCATCCGCGAGATCGACATCGACGATCTGGCCCGGCTGCAGCGGGCCGGCGTCGCCCTCTGGCCGCGCCTCGACCAGATAGACCAGCTTCTGCCGGTTCTCCAAGGAATAGATCACCGGCGGGGTGAATTCGGGATCCGGCGAGACGTAGCTGACCCGCGCCTTCACGTCCGGGCCGCAGCCGTCGCAATGGACGCCGAGCAAGGTGCCGACCTTGACCGAGGAAAAGGCGGCTTCCGGGATGTAGACGCTGAGTTTTACGGCGCCGTCGGGCAGGATCGAGATGACCGGTGAGGTCGGGCCGGCGGTGTCGCCCGGATTGCGGATGACATCGTTGACGCGGCCCGGCGATGGCGACGCCAGCACCCGCTTCGACAGCCGCCACCGCGCCTGCTCCAGGGTCGCCTGCGCCTGCTTGACCTGGTTGTCGGCGGCCTTGATCGTCTCGGGGCGCGCCGGCAGGCCGCCGACAGCGAGATTGGCATTGGCCTGGCCGACCTGCGCGTTGGCTGTCTCCAGTGTCGCCGAGGCGGTGTCGAAATCGGCCTGCGTGCCGGCGCCGCGCTTGAACAGATCGGCGGCGCGGTCGTATTTGCGCTTGGCGTCGGCGGCCTGCGCGCTGGCCATGTCGACCTCGGCCCTGAGCACCGCGATCTCTTCCGGGCGCTTGCCGATCTGCAGGTCGGCCAATTGCGCCTGGGCCTGGGCTAGGCCGGCCTCGGCCTGCGCGACCGCGATCTTGGCATCGGCGCTTTCCAGCGTCACCACGGTCGTGCCGGGTGTGACACGGTCGCCGCGCTTGACGGTGACGGTCTCGACCTGCGCCACCTCGATCGGCGCCAGCAGCACATAGTCGCCCTCGACATAGCCGACTGCGAGCGGCGCTGCCGGCGCGCAGGCGCTGAAAAGCTGCGCGGCGAGTGGCAGCGAACACAGAAAGCTCATGGTCTTTGCCCCTTCATCCCTGGCCCTTGCGGGCAGCCAATATGGCCTTGAGATTGCCCGCTGTGACCGCCACCACCTTGGCTGCCTCGGCGGCGCCAATGTCGTTCCAGCCCATGCGGCGCATCACCGCCTCGCGGCCGATGCGGAAATAGATGACCTGGCCGATCAGCGTGAACACGGTGAGCCTCGTGGCCTCGCTTTCGGCCGGCTCTCCCGTCGCGTGCTCCCAGAGCTGGCACAGCCGGCGGTGCGTCGGCTCGAACACCCCGTCATATATGCGGTCGAGCGCTGCCGTCGGATGCGAAAGCTCGCGCAGCACGAACTGCACGATCTCACCGGCCTGCGGGCTGGCAACGACGAAGCCGACCATCCGCTCCAGCGCCGCGAAGAGCAGCGCTTGCGCCGCCTCCGGATTGGCCGGTCCTGCCGCTGTCGCCGGCAAATTTCCGAGCGCCGGGCCGGCAACCGTCTGGATGGTCTCGACGATAAAGTCGGCGGCGGCGGCGCGAAGGCCCTCCTTGCCGCCGAAATGATAGGCGATCGAGCCGATATTGGCCTCCGCCTCGGCCGCGATCTGGCGCGTCGAGGTGCCGTCGAATCCCTGCCGTCCGAACAGTTTCAGCGCCGCCTGGACGAGGGCCGCGCGCGTCATCTCGGCGGGTGACGTCTCGCGACGGGGACTTCCGGTGTCGGGTAACTTGATCATGAGGCGCACTTTAATCAATCGATTGATTAAAGTCAATGGATGACTCAAACTTGCGTACGCAACCATCTTGCCACGGCCGGCTGTTAACGCTTTAGTGCGCGGCCATGGGCAAGGAAGTCGAACGCAAATTCCTGGTCTCCGGCACAGCATGGCGGGATCTGGTCGAGGCGGATATCCGCATTCGCCAGTTCTATCTTGCCGCGACCCCCGGTCGAACCCTGCGCATCCGCATCAGCGACGACGCTTCCGCCAAGTTGACACTCAAATTCGGCAGCAGGGCGCGCGTGCGCGACGAATTCGAATATACGATCCCGCTGGCGGACGCCAAGGAGATGCTGGCCTTCGCGCTTGGGCGTGTCATCGAGAAGACACGCCACCATGTTAGGCATCGCGGCCATCTCTATGAGGTGGATGTCTTTGGCGGTCCGCTTGCGGGACTTGTGGTCGCCGAACTTGAGACGCCGGAGGACGTGCCTGACGAAATGCTGCCTGACTGGCTCGGCCGCGAGGTCACTGGTGAGTCTGAATTTTACAACGCGTCGCTCGCCCTCGGGGGGATTCCGGAGATCGCCGCATGAGTTTTCGCATCGATCCGCGCCTGCCGCTGACCGGCGAGGTCAGGCGTATCCTTGCCGAGGAAATCGGCAAGGCAATGGCCCATCTTGACGCCGCGCGCAGCCGGCCGGAACAGGGGCTGCACAAATGCCGCAAGCGGCTGAAGAGCGCGCGCGCGTTGCTGAGGCTTGTTCGTTCCGGTGACGGAACATTCTGCGAGACCGAGAACCAATGCTACCGCAACGTGGCGGGTCTGCTTGCCGGGCCGCGCGAGGCGACGGCGCTGATCGAGACCGTCGACCGGCTGGCGGCAAGCTTTCCCAAGGAGAGCGCCGACGACGGGCTGGCTGCGGTGCGCGACAGGCTGATTGCCCGGCAGCATGAATTGCACGAAGGCGCCGGGCTCGACGCGGCAATCGCTGCCGCGACCGCCGCTTGCGAGGAAGGACTGCACCGGATCGAAACCCTCGCTCTGCCCGATCAGCCGGAACAGGCCGCCGACGTGCTTGCCGAAGGTGCCCGCGCCACCTTGCGCCGGGCCAGGAAAGCGCTCGACAGGGCTGGATCGCGCGGCGCGGCCAATGATTTCCACGATCTGCGCAAGGCGGCCAAGACCCACGGCATGCATCTGTCGCTGCTCGGCAGGCTGTGGCCGACGCCGATCAAGGCCAGGCGCAAGGCGGTCGACGCACTGGGTGAGCGGCTGGGCGACCTGCATGATCTGTTCGTCATGCGCGACCTGCTCGAGGCCGATGACCGTCCGCTCGGACCGCCCGAAGACACCAGGCTCCTGGGCAAGCTTCTGAAGCGGTCGGAAAAGCAGCTGAAGAAGGCCTGCCTGGCCGAGGCGGCCGAGCTGTTCGGCGACAGTCCCAAACGCTCGACACGCAAACTGGCCCGCAAGGCGCGCGGCGATCTGGCCGAGGCAGCCCAGGACGAGCTGATCGCAACCGCCGGCTGACGGGAGCTGTCCTCTCCCTTCTCCCCCTGTGTGGAGGGGAGCCAACGTCGGCGCAACCACCCTCCCGCTGGCACCCAGCGCCTACCCGTGCTAATCGGCATTTGGCATGACCGAGCTCAGAGACACGCTTCTGGATCGACTTGGCCGCCGGCTCGCCGGCGCGCTGCAGGAGGAGTCTTCCGGCTACGAACCTTATACCCCGTCCGATGCCGAGACGCTGCGCCGTGCGCTGGAGCCCGGCGACATCCTGTTGATCGAGGGCAACCAGAAGATCTCGGCGGTGATCAAGTACCTGACCCAGTCGACCTGGTCGCATGCGGCCCTTTATGTCGGCGATGCGTTGCCCGAGCCGCAAGACGGAACGGAGCGGCCGCGGCTGATCGAGGTCTCGATGGGCGAAGGCTGCGTTGCCGTGCCGCTGTCGCGCTATCGCACCTACAACACCCGCATCTGCCGGGCGAGCGGCCTGGCGCCGGAGGACCGCGACAGGGTCGTCGCCTTCATGATCGGTAAGCTCGGCCTGAAATACGATCTCAAGAACATCCTCGACATGCTGCGTTATTTCCTGCCGGCGCCGCCGGTGCCGGTGCGCTGGCGCCGCCGCATGCTGGCATTCGGCTCCGGCGACCCGACACGGGCCATCTGTTCCTCGCTGATCGCCGAGGCCTATGGCCGGATCCGCTATCCGATCCTGCCCGAAATCACCCGCGCGCCCGGCCGCGCTTCGGCGCAGTCCAACTATTCACGCAGGGAAATCCTGCATATCCGACACCACTCGCTCTACACGCCGCGTGATTTCGACCTGTCGCCCTATTTCCGCATCGTCAAGCCGACGCTGGAATATGGTTTCGACTACCGGGCGGTGACCTGGGACGACAAGGCAAGCTCAGACGCCGCAGCCGCAAAGGCTGGGGCAATCGCCTCAGACACGTGATGGACATGCCCCCTATGGCGCGGCCTACCGCCATCCAGCCGGGGTGCAGGCGTTTCACATGGCGGCCTACATCACGCCGAAACCGCACCCTGGTTTTCGGCTCTGTGTTCGATCCAGACATGGACCGGTTCGTCCCGGCCCCGGATGCTCACCGGTCCATGATCGCGCGCATTCAACTGTGTCGTGGGCGATTCCGCCTTCGCGGCGTCAATCAGTCGTGACCCAAAGCAAATATTCGCCTGGAGCTCCCGGCATAGTGATTGCAAACGGCTGGCGACGTTGACGGTGTCGCCAACCACCGCGAAGGACAGATTGCGCTCGCTGCCGACCGCGCCGATGACAACTGCGCCATATTGTGCACCGATCCGAACGTCCAGCGGCGGGTATCCCCTGGACACCCGCTGTACATTCCAGTCTTCGAGAGCGGCGACCATCGCTTCAGCGCACTGGATGGCCCGAGTCGCGTCGTCATGGCTGGCTTGCGGAACACCGAATGTCGCCATGATGCAATCGCCGATATAGTTATCGACGGTGCCATGGTGGTCGAAAACGACCTGTTCCATGCGACGGTGGAACTGACGCAGAAGTTCGAAGACTGCTTCGGCCGGATGATCCTCGGAATAGTGTGTGAAGCCGACGATGTCGGCGAACAGCACCGCGATATCCTGCCGGCGGACCGGGCCGAAGGGCTCGTCATCGGTGGCGAGCTGGTCGACGACATTGGGCGAAAAATGCCGGGCGAGATTGGCGCGGGCGCGCTCTGCCTTCACATAGTCTTCCGACAGATGTCGGGAACGAAAGACGACCAGCGCCATGATCGCGCCGATAATCAGCACAACCAACACGTTGGTCGCCTGCGCAAATGTATCGACGAAATTGGGGTTGAGATAAAGGTTCAGTCGCTCTGTCATCGGCAGCGAATAGAGGTTCGTCGCCGGAATGACGGTTCCCGGATGATAAATCACCCATTCCACCCCGATCGCCCATGTCAAGGCCGCGAGCGCGCCAAGATAGAGCGCCAATCGTGTCGAAAGGGTCAGCGCGCCAAGGCATACGAAAATCAGCAGGAATTTGAAGCTGCCCTCGCGCAGTTGCATCGCGGCCGGCGCGACCTCCAGGGAAAACGGATTAGGCGTTACCAGCAGAACGGTCAACAGAATGATGTCCAGCGTACCGACGAGGTAACCGATCCACCATCGCGCCGTGCGACGGCGCGCAAAGAGAAACTGGATCAGGCCGATGAGCTGGAACAGCACGAGGCCCGTCAGCACGAAGAGCAGCGAAGCATCCCAGTGGCTGATCAATGAAAAGAAGCAGGCGATCACAGCGAGCGATGCCGTACGCGCCCAGAACTGCAATGCAGCACCCTGGCGTTCTGCGCGCGCCCGCAAATTTTTCAGGCGCGAATAGCGGCGAAGTTCAAGTGTTGGCGCGGTCGGCATAGGATCACTTCGATTTCACGGGGGACGTGCCACGCATTCGGCAAACCCGCCCTCTACAGTCTGACAAATCAGTGCGCGAACTCTATCATGAATGTGATTTCATTCTGAAACGCGGCTGCAGAGAGCAATAATATCCGGAAAAAAGATCATGGTGAAAACCGAAGCAGGACAGGCGGAACCTCCCTGTTCAGGTCACCAAAAAACCGCAGCGCCCGGCGTTATTCTCTGCATGGATGCGTTCGGCCGGCGCTGAGCGGCATGGCGGAACGCTTGGCTGCAGGGGGCTATACCGTGTCGGTGCCGGATCTGTTCTATCCCAACGCGCCCTATCCTGCTCGGGATGATTGGCCGTGTCAGGCCGGTAACGGGCGGCGTCCCTTTGCAGGGGCGGCGGGCCGATCGAACGCTCCGGCATCGCGCGGATGCGGCCCAATCGGCATGATCGCCGGAAACGGTGTTGCACCAAACGCGAACGTCCATTTGTAGCCGACCAATCCATCCTCCGGCGTGGTGTGCTGGTCGTGGTGGGCAAGCAATTTGACACGCCCGGCGAGCTCCTCCGCCTCGCGTCGTACCATCTCCGCCGTTTCCGGCCGCATCCGCCTGCTGAAACTGACGAAGGTCGCTTCCCGCTCGATATGGGTGATGGCCCAGCCGATGAAATTCTTGTTGGTCATCTCGAACAGCGGCCTCAGCGGCCCTTCGAAATTCCATTGGATCGGCGTCTCGACCAGCAATCTTGCCGTGAGACCCCGGCCGAGTGCGATCAGGCCGAGCTCCTCGAGATCGCGCAGATAGAGGAACATCGAGGCCTCGCTCAGGCCTTGCGAGCGCATGATGCCTTCGGGGGTGAATTTTTCCGACAGCATGACGAAGATGAACAGCAGCGCCGGCCGGCCGGCGAGCTTGCGTTCGATGTCCGGCGCGATGTGGTTGACCGGTCCCGGCCCGCGGTTCATCGAGCCGAGTACGTTTTCCAGTTCGACCCCGGCTGCCGTGCAGATCTCCATCAGCCGGTCGAGCTTGCAGTTGCGCTCGTGGAAGATGCGCTTCACCGTCGGCTCGGAAACGCCCATGCGTTCGGCAAGCTGGCGATAGGTGACGCCTTTGGCCTTCAGCGTCCGCTTCAGCGCCTCGAAGATCAAACCGTTCATCGGATGCACCTCTTGCCGGCAGTTTCGTATCGATTTACGATACTAGCGGTAATCCGCCTTTTCGGAAAGTATCGAAAACCGTAGCTCTTCCCCGTCATCACAGGAGAGCACTCATGAACCGCTTCATCCCCCTTTTCGCAGTCATCGGCATTGTGGCGGCGCCTGCCGCCCAGGCTGGCGAGCTCTGGCGCGCGACGGGCCTTGAACAGCCGGAATCGGCACTGTTCGACGCCGCCAACAACCGCATCATCGTCTCCAACATCGTCGGCAATCCCGGCGATGCCGACGGCAACGGCTATCTCTCGGTGCTGTCCAGCGACGGCAAGACGATCACCCAGCACTGGACCGACGGCATGGACGGCCCCAAGGGCATGGCGATATCGGGCGGCAAGCTCTATGTCGCCGACATCACGAAGGTCCGCGTCGTCGATCTCGCCAGCGGCAAACTTGTTTCGAGCATAGCGGTGCCGAATGCGGTTTTCCTCAACGACATGACAGCGGACCGATCCGGCAAGGTCTATGTGACCGACATGCTGGCCGACGCCATCTACCGCATCGACGGCGACCGGCCGGAGCTATTCGTCAGGGATGCGGCGCTGGCTTCGCCTAACGGCGTCTTCGCCGACGGCAACCGGCTGATCGTCGCCTCCTGGGGCAAGGGCATCAAGCCCGATTTCAGCACGGCGGAGCCGGGCGGGCTGCTGTCGGTCGATCTCGCCAGCAAGGCGGTTTCGCCCTTGCCCGGCGCGCAGAAATTCGCCGATCTCGACGGCGTCATCGCCATCGGCGACACCATCTACGCCACCGCCTACATGACCGGCACGCTCTACCGCTACAGTGCCGGCGCCGCGCCGGAAGTGGTGGCGCATTTCAAGCCCGGCAGCGCCGACATCGGCACCGACGGCAAGTCGACCATTTTCGTGCCGCTGATGAACGAGGGCGAAGTGGCCGCGCTGACACTCGACTGAGGGCTGTCTTCCAGCATTGTTAGCCGGCTCGTCCCGACTTCCAGGCTGGCGTATGGTACGCTGGCCCGGAATAGGCGGCGAAGGAGGTTGATATGGAAGACGGGGAGATTCGCGCGGCTCTGGATCGCCATTGGGCCGCCTCCGATGCGAGCGATTTCGAGGCCGAGCACGAGATTTATCGGGAGGATGCGGTGCTCGTATCGGGCGAGCGCATCCGCGGGCGGCAGAACATTCAATCGTCCCGCGCCGCGCAGCCGAACCGGAAGCGCTTCACGGTGCGGCGGATCACCGGTGCGGGCGACCTCTGGGTCACTGAGTATGTCCTGGCCTATGACGGGCGGCCGTCCTACACAGTGAGCATCATGGAGTTCCTCGATGGCAAGGTGGCCCGCGAGACGCAGTATTTCGGCGATCCGTTCGAGCCGGGGCCTTCGCGCGCGCAATGGGTCGAGCGGATTCCCTGAACCCTGGCCGCCGTAAGGATGGTCATCCGCCGCCCACTCGCACGCCCGGAGCTGCCGAACGATACGGCAGCTCTCGCCCGCTATCTCATTGGCAAGGTGGTGGTGCGGGAGTTGCCGGAAGGCATCGCCAGCGGCCGCATTGTCGAGACCGAGGCCTATGTCGTCGGCGATGGCGCCGGGCATGGCTATCGGGGGATGACCCCGCGCAACCGTTCGCTGTTTCTCGAGCCCGGCCACGCCTATGTCTATGTTGCCTACGGCATCTCATACATGCTGAACGTCTCGAGCGAGATGCAAGGGATCGGGACCGGCGTCCTGATCCGGGCGCTCGAGCCGCTCGAAGGCATCGCCATCATGCGGCTCAATCGCGGCATCGAGCGCTTGCGCGACCTGGCGCGAGGACCGGGAAGGCTTGCCACGGCGTTGCGGATCGATCGTTCGCTCGACGGACTCGATCTCTGCCGGCAAGGCCCGCTGTGGCTCGGACATGGTGAGGACGACGAGCCCGGCGAAATCGGGCAGAGCACCAGGATCGGCATTTCGCGGGACGCGAGCCGCCTGCTGCGATTTTATGTCAGGGGGAGCCCGTTCGTCAGCGGGCCGAGATCGCTCAACGAATAAGGGGACAGCCCCCTGTCTCGACGGACACAAAGCCGGTCGGGATTGGACCGCCATATCGACGGGGCTGCCATCTGGTGCTGCCGTTCGCTCCGAGATATCCGGCTGCACATGAGTGAAGCCGTCAAGACATCCAGCCTGACCGGCGCCGTTTCCCCGATGACCCCGGTGCTGGTATGCGCGTTCGCGATCTTCCTGCTGTCGGGGATGGATGCGGCGATGAAGACGCTGGTTATCGCCGTCGGCGTCTACAACACGGTGCTGTGGCGCAGCATGGTCGCGACTGTTGTCGCCGGTGCAGCTTGGTCCGCAGGGGCGCGCTCAAAGCCAACCGTTGCGGTGCTGCGGCTGCATGCGCTGCGTGCTGCGGTCGTCGGAATCGTCCTGATATGCTTCTTTTGGGGTCTGGCCAGGCTGCCGCTGGCGGAGGCGATCGGGCTCAGCTTCATTGCGCCCCTGTTCGCCCTCTTCCTCGCCGCATTGTTGCTGGGCGAGCGAATCCGGCGCCAGGCGATATGGGCATCGCTAGCCGGCATCGCCGGCGTCGCGATCATAATGGCCGGCCAGTTCGGGCGGGAAAGCTATTCGCACGATGCCATGCTGGGCACGGCGGCGGTGCTCGTATCGACGGTGTTCTACGGCTACAATCTGATCCTGGCGCGGCAACAGGCGCAGTTGGCCAAGCCGATCGAGATCATGTTGTTCCAGAATCTGTGCGTCGCCATTCTCCTCGGCCTCGCCGCGCCGTGGCTCGCGGTGGCACTGCCGACCAACCTTTGGCTTCCCCTGGCCGGGGTGACGGTGCTGTCGCTTGCCGGGCAATTCCTGATGAGCTGGTCCTACGCCCGCGCCGAGGCGCAATATCTGATCCCGACGGAATACTCGGCCTTCATCTGGGCGATCGCGCTTGGCTGGTTCTTCTTCGACGAGGCGGCGACCTGGACCACGCTGACAGGAGCATGCCTGATCGTCGCCGGCTGCCTGATCGCGGCGCGCGCAAACCCGAAGCTGGCCGAGCCGATCGAGGCGACAGTCTGACGGTGCCTGTCGTCAGCCGCGCCGCGCGGCCTCGATCGCGGCGACGTCGATTTTCTTCATGTCCATCATCGCATCAAAGGCGCGCTTTGCTTCATCGCCGCCGGCAGCCATCGCCTCGGTCAGCACGCGCGGCGTGATCTGCCAGGAGACACCCCATTTGTCCTTGCACCAGCCGCACGCGCTTTCCTGGCCGCCATTGCCGACGATGGCGTTCCAGTAGCGGTCGGTTTCATGCTGATCGTCGGTGGCGATCTGGAACGAGAAGGCTTCGTTGTGCTTGAACACCGGCCCGCCATTGAGGCCGAGGCAGGGGATGCCGGCGACCGTGAATTCGACCGTCAACACATCGCCCGCCTTGCCGGACGGATAGTCGCTGGGAGCACGATGGACGGCACTCACCGCGCTGTCGGGAAAAGTCTCGGCGTAGAAGCGGGCTGCAGCCTCCGCATCCTTATCGTACCACAGGCAGATCGTGTTCTTGGCAACTGCCATTGCTTGTCCCTTCCCTTTTGAAACCATTGCGGGCCGGTTTCCCACGCACCCCACGGCGATTCACAGTCAGCCTCGACGGTGCGAACACAGAATGCGCTCATGCCACCGGATGTTCCGCCCACGAAACGATGTCCCTGTGGACGGGTTTTCTGCATTCGGGTCGACCTTGCGTTAGCCAAGGAGGTTGCGCAGCGTCCGCATGAACACCTTCGACCCGATCGGGATCAGGTCGTCCGGAAAATCATAGTCGGGATTGTGCAGCGCCGGGTGCCGTTCGCCGGCGCCAAGGAAGAACATCGCCGATGCCGCCTTGTGGCCGAACACGCCGAAATCTTCCGAGGCGTGCATCGGCAGGTTTTCCTCTCCGTGCGGGACGCCCTCCTCATCGAGCGCTCGCAACAGATGCTCAACCGCCTCCGGCGCGTTGACGCTGGCCACGAACACCTCATGATAGTCCCACCGGGGCGACAGATGATGCTCGGCGGCAATCCGCGTGACCAGGGCTTCCGTGGCGGCGCATAAATTGGCCATGCGGTCGTCGCGCCGGGTGCGTAGCGTCGCCCAAATCTCGGCCTGGCCGGGCGCAATGCCGAACACGGCTTCGCCCATCTCGGCATGGGTGACGGTGACCATGCTGAAGTCGTCGTCGGCAAAGGTTCCGATGCCCAGCGCAGGCAGGGCCGGCATCAATTGGCTGATTGCCACCATGGGCGAGATGCCGGTCTCCGGCATCGACGAATGCGCGGTCTTCCCTTCCAGCACGATGCGCATGCCGCGCGATGCACAGTTCACCACGCCGGTCTTGAGCCGGACCTCGCCGAGCGGCACGCCCGGCAGATTGTGCAATGAGAACGCGAAATCCGGCGCAATCGCGCCGAAGCGCGGATCGGCGACGACGCCGGCCGCGCCATTGCCGGTTTCTTCCGCCGGCTGGAACATCAGCACGACACGGCCGCGAGCCGGCCTCTCGCGCCCCAGCTGACGGCCAAGCGCCGCCAGGATCGCGGTGTGTCCGTCATGGCCACACATATGCGACTTGCCCGGCACGAGCGATGCATGAGGCGCGCCCGAAAGTTCGTGGATCGGCAGCGCATCGAGTTCCGAGCGGAACAACAGCGTCGGTCCCGCCTCGCCGCTTTCGTAGACCGCCGCCACGCCGTGCCCGCCCAAGCCGGTCGGCACCTGGTCCGGTCCCGTATCGGCGAGGAAGTCGACGACCTCTTTGGCCGTCCTCTCCTCCTCATTCGAGATTTCGGGGCGCTGGTGCAGCTGGCGCCGCCATGCCGTGAGCTCGACGATGTCTCGATTGGTCAGGGTCACGTTGTCGGCCTCCGCTTGCGTTCTGCATAACACACGCAACGAAACTTCCGCCAAGGGACAAAGGCGGTCAATCCGGAGCGGGTTGTGCCAGAGCGAGTTCCGGAATGGCGCGCGCCCCGACTACCAGAGTTCAGATGTCGGGATCATCGAGAATGCGAGAGAGCGTGCTGCGCCCAAGCGCACTCATGGCGGGGTTGGTGCGATGGTAATACCAGACGAGACCCATCGCCTGCTGGAATGCCCAAGCCGCACCACGCTGCCACCAAAGGTCCTCAACTTGAAGGCCGCACCGAAAGGTCGCCCTTCGCTCGCGGTCTAGAAGATGCCACGCGACGACCAAATCCAGCGACGGGTCGGCTGGTCCGAAACTGCCACCATCAAGCACTCCGACAAGACGCTCGCCCTGCACGAGAAGGTTTGCTGGGATAAGGTCCTTATGACTCATCACGACAGACCCAGCGGATGGCAACTCGCGGAAGCGAGCCCACAAGTCGCGCAGGCGAGCCACGTCGAGGAAGCCCTCACTGTTTTCAAAGCAAACATTCATCCAATCGTCATGATCGGAGAGATGTCCCCCACGTCCTTGCCCGTCGAAGCGTCGGCCCCGTGTGTCCGCTTGGCGCAACGATGCCACGAGGCGCGCAAGGTCGAGGGCGAACGTCGTCGATCCACTGAGCCCGTGCGGCGTGGCAACCTCGCCTTCGATCCACGTTTGCAATGCCCATGGCATTGGATAGTGAGGACCTGGCTCGCCGAGACCAATCGGTTGAGGCGTCGGAAACAGGCAATGTTCTCCAAGCTCGACCATGGCAGCGGCCTCCGACCGAAGCATATCGACGCATTCGGCCGGACTCATCGCCCGCAGTGGGAACCGCGCAGTGCTCTTGGAGCCAATGCGGAAGATGGCATTGACGGTTCCCGACGATCTGACTGAGGTGATGTCCTCAAGACGATACTGGGGAAACTGATCGCGGATCATCTGGCGGGCGACATCGATGTCGATATCCACCTGATCGTCATGCATCATGAATTCTCGTCCTGCCGAGCTCGGCATGAAGGGCAATAGTTTGGTGGTTTTAGCGAATGCACGGACCAATGTCCGCTTCCAAGTCTTCGCAGTAGATCCCAAAATGTCTGAAACGAGGCACTTTTCAGACAGGCAGCCCAGGGTCGGGAACTTGCGGCTTCCGCTCCAGTCGCCCGACCCGAAACAGGAAGCCGACCCCGCCGCCGCCCAGTCACCATGAGCCAGGACCATCATGAAGTCCGCGCGGCGTATCGAGACGCCTGTCATCGCACACCCCCAGTGAACCCGATGCTAGTCCCGCGTGCCCTCAACACCTAGGGGAAAATAATTCCAAGCCCGATGTGCTATCCTGCGAGAAACAGACGACTGGACCGAACTCGAATAAACCCGCACCGGTTTGCAGACAAGGCGTCCGTGCTTCGGGTACAGTTATGCCGGAAGCGACAATCATCGAAGGAGGCCATCGAGGTGAACGAAGACGCCGCCAGTCCAAGGCCGCTAGCGGAGATTGCCAGCTATCATGCCCATATCTACTACGACGGGCAAAGCGAGCGACAACATGCCGAATGGCTGCGGCTTCGCATCGGAGAGCGGTTCCGCGTGCGCCTGGGCAATTGGCATGAGCAGAAGGTTGGGCCGCATGATCAGGCAATGTACCAGGTCTCATTTGCGAGCGAGATTTTCGCCTCACTCGTCCCGTGGCTGATGCTGAACCATAGGGGGCTCAGCATACTCATCCACCCGAACACGACCAACCCAAGGCGCGACCATCTGGTCGATCCGGTCTGGATAGGCCGGCCGCTGGCCGTGAACGGCGATAGTCTTCCGGACGATCATGAGGCGGAAGAAGCGCTGCCGCCCAACACCAACCCGTCCCTCTCGGCCTAGCAATTCTCGGCGCAAGCGTCCGCGCGGGCGAGGAGAAAGGCGGCTTCCCGCATGTTGCGGGTAAGCGTGGCCGCGGTCTCGAATTCGGAGCGGGCCTCGGCCAGCCGGCCGGCCCGAAACAGGAAGTCGCCCCTCGCCGCCGGCAGTGGCGCATAGTTGCGCAGCGCGGCGGCGTCGGCAATCTCGTCCACCAGCCGCAGGCCGGCTTCGGGCCCGAAGGCCATGCTGTGGGCGATCGCTCGATTGAGATCGACCACCGGTGAGGGCATCACGGCCCGCAGCCGGTCGTAGAGCGCTGCAATGCGGGGCCAGTCGGTATCGGCCGGGCTGCGTGCGCGCGCATGGCAGGCCGCGAGTGCGGCTTGCAGTGCATAAGGGCCATCGCCCCCGAGCGTCTCGGCGCGGGCCAGCGCGTCAAGGCCCCGGCGGATCAGCAGTTGGTCCCAGCGTGCGCGGTCCTGCTCGGTCAGCGGCACCAGGGCACCGTCCGGGCCGATGCGTGCCGGCAGGCGCGATGCCTGGATTTCCATCAGGGCCAGCAGGCCGAACACTTCGGCATCCTCGGGTATCAGCCCCGCCAGCATGGGGCCCAGCCGTTGCGCTTCCCGGCACAGGCCCGGCCGGACAAGATCGTCGCCCACTGTGGCGGCATAACCTTCATTGAAGATGAGGTAGACGACCTCCAGCACCGAGGAGAGCCGCGCCGTGCGTTCGGCGCCGCGCGGCAACTCGAAACTCAATCCGGCCTTGCCGATCGTCCTCTTGGCGCGGACGATGCGCTGGGCGATCGTCGCCTCAGTCGAGAGGAAGGCACGGGCGATCTCGTCCGTCGTCAGACCGCCGATGACACGCAGCGTGAGCGCGGCGCGGGCGTCGGCCGAAAGCACGGGATGGCAGGCCGTGAAAATGAGGCCAAGCAGCTCGTCGCCTAGATCGTCGTTCATGGCCGCTTCGATCATCCCGGGCGTGTCGTCGACCTCGCCGTCCAGCTCGCGCGCGATCTCCTCATGCTTGCGCGCGCATCTTGTCGCGACGGGTCGCGTCGATGGCGCGGCGCTTGGCCACCGTCATCAGCCAGGCACCGGGATTGGCCGGAACGCCGGTACCGGGCCATTGCGACAGGGCAATGACCAGGGCGTCCTGCGCCAGTTCCTCAGCACGGTCGACATTGCGCACGACGCGGGCCAGACCCGCGATGAGCCGGGCCCGTTCAATGCGAAAAATCGCTTCGATCGCCTGGTGCGTCTCGCCTGCTGTCATGTCGCCGCATTGTCGGCCAAAGTCACAAGGCAGGCAAGCAGGCTACGGCCGACAGTCGCTAGGGCCGCTGAGCTTCGCGCGGGTCCGGTCATGAATTTCCATGACCTCCGGCGTCAGCTACTCCTGCCAATCAGCCATCTCGTACAACGGCCGGATTTCGATCTCGCTCGGTCCCGGCATGGGATTGGGGCAGCGCTTCACCCAGGCGACCGCCTCGTCCATATCCTTGACTTCCCACAGCCAGAAGCCCGCGACCAGCTCGCGGGTCTCGGCGAAAGGCCCGTCGATGACCCTGCGGCCGGGACCATCGAATGCAATACGCTTGCCTTCCGAGGAGGGTTTGAGGCCATCGGCGGTAAGCAGGATGCCGGCATTGCGCAGCTCGTCATTGTACCTGCCCATCGCCTCCATCATCGCTGTCGTCTCGGGCGTGGGGACAAAGCCCTTTTCGCTGTCTTCGGTCGCCTTCACAAACACCATCACGCGCATCGTCTGTCTCCTGTTTTGAGCCTGCCTCATCGGCCTCGCATCGAAACGACGAATGGGGTTTACGGAAATCGACATCGTCCCGCAAATTTCTTCGACGGTTGAGGCGCAAGGCGCGCAGGCCGCTTCCGGGCCAGGGATCGAAGTCGGCAATGGTCAAAAGCCGGAAGCGGACACCCGAAGAGAAATGGCTGCGAGCCGCTAGCCCCCCAGGCCTGGCTCGGCAGGTCGCGATACATACTCGGGAAACTCCGCCGCGCCTAGGCTCAGGGCCTTCACCATGAGAAGGCCGTCATCAAAGAAGCCGTTTCGAACATAAAACTGGTGCGTGGGTTCCTTGCCAAGCACCATGGCGATACGAAAGACAGCGCATCCAGTCCGCTCGCCCTCCGCCTCGATCCACGCCATCAGCCTGCTGCCCGTGCCAAGGCGGCGCAGCGTCGTGTCGACCACCACATGGTCGGCTTCGATGTACTTCCCGCACCAGAGCTGAATGCCCGTCCAGAAGCCGGAAACACCCACCATCCGATCGCCGACATAGGCCGCGATACAGCGGTAGTTGCCCTGCGCGAGCATTGCCGAGAGCCGTTTCCGAAACGCTGCTTCGTCCAGGTGCGAGTGGCTCAGCCGGTACACCGGATAGATCGAGAGCATCTCATCGAGCCCATTGAGTTCACGAATAACCACCTCGTCGGCCACGACAGCTCTCCTCCCCTGTCGTTCCACTTTGCGGTCGATCCCGGCTGCGGTCCAGTGGGATCATCCAAATCGGGGGATTGAGCCAGTGGCCGCTTCGGGACAAAAGCGGGGCCTGGCGATCGGCGCTGACGGCGGACAAGTTTCAACTGACCAAGTGGCTCCCGGCCGGCAAGTCCCGACCACTACTGCGTCTCTCGTTTCCCGTTCAGCTGCGCCCGCGCATCCCGGATCGAGGCGGCATAGGTCACCAGCGGCCGCTTGACGCCGTGGTTGATCAGCATGCGCCGTGTCTGCGGCGAGGCGCCCGATATGATGAAGCGGACACCGGCGCGCCTGGCCTTGTGGGCGGCGCCCTCGATGACATTGGCCGCGGTCGAATCGAGGAACGGCACGGCCGAGCAGTCGAGGATGAAATTCCTGCGCTGGTCGGCGATGCGGTCGAGCACGGTGCCGACAGTCGATGCGGCGCCGAAGAAGAAGGCGCCGGAGATGCGGTAGACGACGGTGTCGACGTCGCTTGCCTCGCTGGCATCATAGGCGCTGCCGCTGCTGTCTGCGACATCCTCCTGGACCAGCGGCAAGTCGGCCTCGACCGCGATCGACTTGGCCATGCGGTCGATGAACAGGATCGACCCCAGCACGAAGCCGACGACGATGCCTTCGGTCAAGTCGCGGAAGACGACGAGCAGGAAGGTCACCATCAGCACCAACGCGTCGCCGCGCGACGCGCGCAGCAGCGTGGCGAAAGCCTGCTTCTCGAACATGTTCCAGCACACCACCGCCAGAACGCCGGCAAGGGCGGCAAGCGGGATGTAGCTGGCGAGCGGCGCGGCCACCAGCATCAGCGCAAGCAGGATGGCGGAGTGGATCATGCCAGAAATCGGTCCATGCGCGCCGGCCCGCACATTGGTCGCCGTGCGGGCAATGGTGCCGGTGGCGCAGATGCCGCCAAACAGGGCCGAGGCGATGTTGGCGAAGCCTTGCGCCACCAGCTCACAGTTGGAACGGTGCCGCCGCCCGGTCATGCCGTCGGCGACGACCGCCGACAGCAGCGATTCGATCGCGCCGAGCAAGGCAAAGGCTATGGCATCCGGCAGCACGTCAATCATCCTGCCCAGGCTGACCGGCGGCAAGGCAGGCATTTGCAGGCTGCGTGGGATGCCGCCGAAGCGGGTGCCTATCGTCTCCGCCGGCAGCGCAAACAGCGCCACGACCAGCGACGCCAGGCCGATGGCGATGAGCATGGCGGGCCATGTCGGCCGCCAGCGCTTCAGGCCGGCGATAGTGACGATGGTCAACACCGCCACGAAGGTCGCGGCGAGGTTGATGGTGCCGGCCGCCTCACCGATCGCCATCAGCTTCGGCACCAGCGGTCCAGGCTCCTTGCCGGCAAGTTTCAGTCCGAACAGTTCGACGATCTGTCCTGAAAAGATGATGACGGCGATGCCGGCGGTGAAGCCGACCGTCACTGGATAGGGGATGAACTTGATGTAGGTGCCGAGGCGGAGATAGCCGATGGCGAGCAAGAAAACGCCGGCCATCATGGTCGCCAGCAACAGCCCGTCGACGCCGACCCGGGCCACCGTTGCTGCCACCAGCACGATGAAGGCGCCGGCGGGCCCACCGATCTGGAAGCGGCTGCCGCCGAGCGCCGAAATGATGAAACCGCCGATGATCGAGGTGTAGAGGCCACGCTCCGGCGTCACGCCCGAGGCAATCGCGATCGCCATCGACAGCGGCAACGCGACGATGGCGACGGTCAGGCCGGACATGAAGTCGGCCTTGAACTGCGGCAGATGGTAGCCCTCGCGCCAGACCGTCACCAGCTTTGGCGTGAACAATTCGGAAAATGTCGGCTTCACCGACCTCTGGGCCGACTTCTGGGCCGATTGATGCACTGCCCGCTGCGCCTGATCCATGGACTGGTTTCCGCTCCAGAAGGCGGCGGGATCGTCGGCAGGACTGTCGGCGGTCGCCGTCGCGACTTTATGCCGGCTCAGCTTTTGAATCCGGCGGCACGACAGGCTTGAGGCGCACGCCCCTGCCGCCGCGCTCGCTGGTCTGGTTCTCGCCGATCAGCTCCACCCCGGCCTCATCGAGAGCCTGGATGACCTTCATCAGCGTATCGACCACGCCCCTGACCACTCCGTCGCTCGCCTCCATCCGCTGGATGGTCGGAAGCGAAACCCCGGCGCGTTCGGCGAGCGACTTCTGATCGATGCCGGCCAGCGCCCTTGCGGCGCGCATCTGCGCGGCAGTGATCATCGGCCGAAATCCCCGTCTGAGTCTGCGGCCATAGCGTATAATACCATCATTGTGATGTTTCAAGCATCAACATGAATGTCTGAGACGTAAGCGCCTGTTTGTCCATTTTGTCAGATACTTCCTGGGGACTTCGAGCTAGGGTGTTCCATCTGGGGCAGGGGGTAGCGCGGTTGAATGTTCTCAGGAGCTTCATGACATCGGCATGCGTGCTGTCGGTGGTTCTTTTGCTGGCAGGCTGCGGGCATGGGCTGATCAACCGACTGATTTGATTTCTGCTCGGGGCCGTCAATCTCCAATTTCGCTTTCGTCGTTCAGGCGCCGTCCGCGTCCTTGCTGCAACGCGCGGGCCGCCAACCAGCACAGCATTGCCCAGGCGAAGCCGGCGCACCAGCCGGCCAGCACATCCGACGGCCAGTGGACGCCGAGATAGATGCGGCTGACGCCGACCAGCAGCGTCACCAGCACGGCGAGCGACAACACATAGATCTTCGTCACCCTTCCCGGCAGGAAACTCGCCGCCAGAGAGCCGAGCGTCAGATAGGTCACCGCCGATAGCATGGCGTGACCGCTCGGAAAGGACAGCGAGGTTTCGTTGACCAGATGCGAAACGAGTTCGGGCCGCGGCCGGTCGACACCGAGTTTGAGCAGGCTCGACAGCACCTGGCCACCCGCCACCGCGACGAAGATAAGCAGCGCCGTTGCCGGCCGGCGGATCAACAACAAATAGACGATCGTCGCCGCCGTGATCAGCACCAGCACGGCCGAGCTGCCGAGGCTGGTGATGTCGCGCATGGCGCCCTCCAGCCAAAGCGGACCGATCGGCACACCCGGCTGGCCCGGCTGGCGGAAGGCGAGCAGGATTTCGGTGTCGAAGGCGTGCGGCGTGGTGGCCCGCGCCACCTCCATCAACTCCTCGAACCCCCACAGGCAGCCGGCGATGACCAAGCCGGCCAGCAGCACCGGGAATTCGACCCGGTTCAGCAGTGCATTGGCGGCGTTCTTCATCGGCAACTGGCCCGTTACAACCGCCCTTGCAGATAGGGTCCGAGCGTGATCAGCGCCACGGCGGCGATCGCCAGCGCGATGCCGGTCGCCTGCAGCGTGTTGACGCGCTCGCCGAAGAACATCAGGGCGACGACATTCACCGAGACCAGCTGGATGACGGCCGAGAGACTGAACGACACCGACATGCCGAATTCGCGGATCAACCGCAGCATGATCAGATTGCCCAGCGAATAGAGCGCCAGCGTCAGCAGGATCTTGCCAAGGCTCGGCGCCATGCCCCACTGCTTGGCCGCCATCGCCGCCAGCAGGAAGATCACCGTCGAAAAGCCAAGCTGCAGCAACCCCGAAAAACTCAACGTCCTGTCCCCTCTCGAAGCGGATCGCGCCGCGTGTATCGCGGACTTGTTTCCGAAGCGCGCCGGGACGTCAAGCGACGTTGATCAAACGAAGGCCTTGGCAACCGCAAGATCGAAGCTCAAAGTGCCGGTATCGCCCAGGCTGTCGATTGAAGGGCGGTCGGGGGCCATGATTCGCATTCTGCAAAACTTGTTGCGACGCTGGAGCGAGCTTTCTCTCGCGTTGCAATTCCTCGTTGCCGGCGGCTTTGGCCTTCTGGCCGTCATGCTGGTGGTGGGCGCCTGGGTGACGACACAGATCCGGGACGGCGTCATCCGCAATTCGGCTGCCACGACGGCGCTCTATGTCGACAGCGTGATTGCGCCGCTGCTGCCCGACCTGCGCAAGAGCCAGGAACTCAGCGATAGCGTCAAACAAGCGCTCGATGAGACGCTCGGCCAGGGCGCACTCGGCAAGCGCATCGTATCGTTCAGGCTCTGGCGCCGTGACGGCATGGTTCTCTATGCGAAGGAGGCGGGTTTGATCGGTCACCGCTTCGATCTGAGCCCCGGGCTGCGTTCCGCCTTCCAGGGCAATGTCGTCGCCCAATTCGATACGTTCGACGAGAACGAAAGCCAGGCGGAGGCGATCGGCTTGCCGTTGCTCGAGATCTACAATCCCGTGCGCGAGCCGTGGTCCGGCGAAGTGGTGGCCGTCACAGAATTCTATGAGGTCGCCGACGACTTCAAGACCACCCTGGCTTCCGCTCTGTTGTCAAGCTGGCTGATCGTGGCCGGCGCGACCCTGGCGGCATTTGTGCTCCTGTCCGGCATCGTCCTGCGTGGCAGCCGCACCATCGACGACCAGCGCGGGGCGCTGCGCCGCCAGGTGTCGGAGCTGCAGGGCCTGGTTGCGCAAAACAACGCCTTGCGGGTTCGCGTGCAGCGGGCGTCCCGCCGCGCCACCGCGCTCAATGAAAGATACCTGCGCCGCATCGGCGCCGACCTGCATGACGGTCCGGCCCAACTCGTCGCGCTGGCGGCGCTGCGCATGGACAGTCCGGTATTTTCCGGCGATGGCCATTCGAGCGAAAGCCGCTCGACCGAGGTTGCGATGATCCGCAAGACGCTGGAGGATGCGATGCGCGAAATACGCGGCATCTGCACAGGCCTCGTCCTGCCGCAGATCGAGACCGCTGCCACAACGGACATCCTGCGGCTGGCCGTCAACGAACACGAGATGAGGACAGGGACGTCGGTGACACTCACGCTGGCCGGACACTTGCCAGAGCCCGGTGCCTCCGAGAAGATCAGCATCTATCGTTTCGTGCAGGAAGGGTTGAACAATGCCTATCGCCACGGGCGAGGCAAGGATCAGGCGGTGAGTGCGGGGATGAAAGGCAGCAGGCTTTTCGTTGAAGTCTCGGACGGCGGGCCGGGCTTCGATCCGGCACGCGTCGAGGGTCTCGGGCTCGCCGGGCTCAGAGAGCGGGTCGAAAGCATTGGCGGCCAGTTTGAAACCTTGACCGGGCCGCACGGCACGCGATTGGTGATCCGCCTATCGGTCGAGGAGCAAGCATGATCGGCGCCATTCGCATTGCCATTATCGACGACCATCCCCTCTTTCGCGAGGGCGTGACGCGCAGCCTGACGGAAATCGGCGGCTTCGAGATGGTTGGCGAGGGCGCCACGGCGCAGGATGCCGAGCGCATCGTCTCGACCGTACGGCCGGACATTCTGCTGCTCGATATCTCCATGCCGGGCGGCGGTCTGACCGCGGTTGCAGGCATCCTCGCCAGCCATCCCGCCCAGAAGATCGTCATGTTGACCGTTTCGGAGGCCAATGCCGACGTGACCAGGGCCCTGAACGCCGGGGTGCGTGGCTATGTCCTCAAGGGCGTCGGGTCGCGCGCGCTCGCAGACATCCTGCACAGTGTGGCGGCCGGGGAAAGCTATCTTTCGCCTACGCTGTCGGCCCGCCTGCTTTCGGATCTCCAGTCCCTGCAGCCGACCGACGGCATAGTGGACCGGCTGCGGCAACTCACTGAGCGACAAGCAGAAATTCTGCGACTGGTGGCGGAGGGCCTAAGCAACAAGGAAGTTGCCTTGCGGCTGGAGCTGCAGGAGAAGACCGTCAAGCATCACATGACCGGCGTGCTGTCGAAGCTCAATGTGCGAAACCGCACCGAAGCAGCCTTGATGATGCGTGAGTCGCGCGACCGGGACCGGAACCATTCGTAGAGGCCTCGGCCATCCCGAGCGCGGCTCACCGTTTCACGGAAACGCCGAACAGCTCTATCAGGCGCGCTTTAAGTCTTTGTCGTTGCCTCTGCTTCTGGGCGACACGCATCAGGCGGAAACCGGGTGACAAAAGAGAGGTCACCTCCGCCGGGGGCGGCGGAGGTGACGTGTGAAGCCGGCCGTTGCCTGTTGGCCAACCTCACAACGCTTTAAGGCGGCTGAAATCCGCCGGCGTGGCTCCGCGATCGATGATCGTGCGCCCGAGCGAATCCTCCATCCTGAAACGGCCATTCTCGATCTTTTCCATTATGCCGTCGGGATGCTGGACCGTGATCGTCTTGCCCTCCACGTCGACCTCGTCACCGGTCTTGGCGTTGACATGACGACCGTTGCCATTTTCGTTCTGCCCCTGGTCGGATTTGGAGTTGCCGCTGGCGGTTCCGCTATTTCCTTTGCCGTTTCCGTCGCCGGCGCCGTTGTTTCCGTTACCGCTGCTATTGCCGCTGTTTCCGTTACCGTTACCGCCGCTATTGCCACTGTTGCCGTTTCCATTGCCGCCGCTGTTGCCGCCGTTGCCGTTGCCGCCGCTGTTGCCACCGTTTCCGCCGCCGCCTCCACCATTACCACCGCCACCGCCATTGCCGCCGCCACCCTTGCCGGCCTGTGCGCTAGCGGCGTGGATTCCAGGAGCGGAGCCGTGGAGGTCAATCTGATAGGGAGCGATGGTCAGCGCCAGCGCGGCCGCCGATCTGAGCGCCAGCCGGCAACATCGGGTCGTGATCGATCTATGCATGGTGATCTCCGTCGATTGAGCTGGCGTGCCACCGTCGACGTTGGAGTTGCACCAGCATCGCCGAAAGAAAAGATACCCGAAAGCCGTATCCGACCGTTGCGCTTGTCACCCAGGACCTTTGCAAGCGCAAGATTGGACTAAAGTCCCAAGCTTGTGCTAATATATACCTTGTATGGACGGCGGCGACCGCCATCGCCGACTGGAAGCTGGCTTACCTGATGCCGCCGAACATCAAGTCACCTCCGCCGGGGGCGGCGGAGGTGACTTGTCAAACTGATCGTTCCCCGGTTGACCTGCTTCACAGGGCCTTCTGCTTCACAAGGCCCGAAGACGACTGATGTCGTTTGCAGTCGCCGGACGTTCGACAATCGTGCGGCCGAGCGCATCCTTCATCTGGAAACGGCCGTTCTCGATCTCTTCCGTGATGCCGTCGGGATGCTCGACCTCGATTGTGTTGCCGTCTACTTCGACCCTGTCGCCGGTTTTCGCATTGACGTGATCTCCATCATCGTCGTGACCTTTGCCGACCCCGGAATTGCCGGCTGCGCCGTGATCGTCGCCGGCGCCATTGTCTCCGCCAGCGTTTCCGGAGTTACCGTTTCCGTTGCTGCTGTTGCCACTGCCGCCGCTCCCGCCGCTGCCGTTTCCACCGCCGCCACCGCCACTGCCATGTCCGCCATCCTTGGCATGCGCGCTTGCGGCGACGATGCCTGGACCAGAGCCGTGGAAAGCGAGTTGATAGGGGGCGATGGCCAGCGCCAGTGCCGAGGTCGCCCTCAGCGCCAGCCAGCAACAGCGGGTCGCGATCGATCTGCGCATCCTGGTCTCCTCTTCGATCAGGCAGGCGGATTTCAGGCAGGCGGATTTCACCGCCGGCGTTTTCGCAAGGGACCCACCATCGCCGACATGGCGGCCTCGCGTAACCGGCCCACGACCGATGCGGTGCCGCCAAGGGACCTTTGCCGGACCTGACAAGGGACCTTTGTCCCAGTGTTACGTGCTGCTCGCAGAGTGCATAGCCGACGTCTCAGAATGCTGTCGCGGCAGAAAGGCTTTTGATGTCACGAAAATGTGATCAGGTGACTATAAGGGGGGCTGAAGAGGCAACACGCTCCAGCCACCCGCAAAGCCAGAGGCAAGCCAGATGACCGAACATCGCTCCCCCGACGCCAAATTCCGCACCAGCCTGCTCGAAGAAAACGCCGGGCCGGCCACCAATCCCACCGACAACCGCACTATGGGCGAGATCATCGCCGCGCGGTTCTCGCGCCGTGGTTTCCTGAAAGGCTCGCTGGCCGTCTCGGCGATCGCCGCCACCGTCAGCCCGCTGGCGCTGGTCAGCGCCGACCAGGCCCGGGCCGCCGAAGGCTCCGCCTTCGCGTTCGACGAGCTGGAGGCCGGCATCGACGACAAGCACCATGTCGCGCCGGGCTACGATGCCGATGTGCTGTTGCGCTGGGGCGATCCGTTGTTTGCCGATTCGCCGGAGTTCGACCCGACCAAGCAATCGGCGCAGGCGCAGGCAAAACAGTTCGGCTACAACAACGACTATGTCGGCTACATCGCGATCGACGGTTCGGCCGAACACGGCCTGCTGGTCGTCAACCACGAATACACCAACCCGCATCTGATGTTCCCGGGCATCGTCAAGATCGTCGAGAAGGACGGCAAGAAGTCGGCCGACGTCGCACCGCTCAGCAAGGAACAGGTCGATGTCGAGATGGCGGCGCATGGCGGCACCATCGTCGAGATCCGCAAGGACGGCGGCAAATGGCAGGTGGTGCGCGACGGCAAGCTCAACCGCCGCGTTACTTCCAACACCGAAATGGCGCTGTCCGGCCCGGTTGCCGGCCATGACCGCGTCAAGACCAATGCCGACCCGTCCGGCACGAAGGTTTTGGGCACCTTCAACAATTGCGCCGGCGGCGTCACGCCGTGGGGCACCTATGTGATGGCGGAGGAGAACATCCACGGCTATTTCTCCGGTGAATTGCCCGAGGGCCACAAGGAAGCCGCCAACTACAAGCGCCTCGGCATTCCCGAAGGCGCCTATGAATGGGCGGCGCACTATGACCGCTTCGACCTGGCCAAGGAGCCGAACGAGGCCAACCGCTTCGGCTGGATCGTCGAGGTCGATGTCAACGATCCGACCTCGACGCCGAGGAAGCGCACCGCTATGGGCCGCTTCAAGCACGAGGGCGCCGAATCGATCGTCGCCAAGGATGGCCGCGTCGTCTTCTATCTCGGCGACGACGAGCGCTTCGACTATGCCTACAAGTTCGTCACCAGCGGTAAGTTCAATCCCAATGACCTCGCGGCGAACAAGGATCTGCTCGACGACGGCACGCTGCATGTCGCCAAGTTCGTCGAAGACGGCTCCGTCGAATGGCTGCCGATCGTCTTCGGCCAGGGACCGTTGACCGCCGAAAACGGCTTTGCAAGCCAGGCCGACGTGCTGATCGAGACACGACGCGCCGCCGACCTGCTCGGCGCCACCAAGATGGACCGCCCAGAGGACATCCAGCCCAATGCCGTCAACGGCAAGGTCTATGTCATGCTGACCAACAATTCGAAGCGCAAGGCAGACCAGGTCGATGCCGCCAACCCGCGCGCCGAAAACGCTTTCGGCCACATCATCGAGATCGCCGAGGACGGCGGCGATTTCACTGCCACCAAGGGCAAGTGGGAAGTGCTTTTGAAATGCGGCGATCCGGCGGTGGCCGATGTCGGCGCCACCTTCTCGACGGCGACGACGGCCAATGGCTGGTTCGGCATGCCCGACAATTGCGCGGTCGATTCAGCCGGACGCCTGTGGGTCGCCACCGACGGCCAGAGCCCAAAGACCACCGGCCGCACCGATGGACTGTGGGCGGTCGACACCGAAGGCTCGGCGCGGGCAACCTCGAAACTGTTCTTCCGCGTGCCGATCGGCGCCGAAATGTGTGGTCCGCTGTTCGCCCCTGACGATCAGACCGCCTTTGTCGCCGTCCAGCATCCGGGTGACGGCGGCGAGGACTGGGAAGCGTTCGGCCGCCCATCCTACTATGAGGACCTGTCGACGCGCTGGCCCGACTTCAAGCCCGACATGCCGGTGCGGCCGGCGGTCGTCGCCATCACCAGACAGGGCGGCGGCAAGATCGCGGTATAATATCAAGCACCGCAATCTCAGGGAGGGGTTTCAGCGAGCCGAAGCCCCTCCTTTTTTGCGTCAATCATTCAAGCCACGGGAAAGATTGGCAATTTACACATGGCGCCCTAGGTCTTTACCAGGAGATTGCCATGCCGAAGTCCGTTTATGACCGTGGCCTGCTCAAACCTGCCGAAGTCGCCACCTTGCAACGTGTGTTCGACGAAGCCTGCCGGCGCCGTGAAGCGCATCCCGAATCGGCCGAGGCGCGCGAACTGGCTCTCACCCTGCTGGCGCTGCACAATGCCGGCATGGTGGAAGAGGACATGCTGATGAAGGCTGTCGGCTTCCGTAGGCTTGAGCCCAAGTCAGCGTGAAGCGCCGGATGGGTCGGAAGTGCCAGCGGAACTGGCAATCCGTTTGGTGATCGCCTTGGCCATGATGCCGGCATTGGCGAAGCAGCCGCGAATGCTCGGCCGCATGCCGGTGAACCACAGGCCGGGCAATTTTGGATCGGCTTGCCCGCCGTTGAAGAGCGGAACGCCCTTTTTGTCGAGGACGCCGAGCTTGCCGACCATGGGCTCCAGGCCGGTGCGGTAGCCTGTCGCGGCAATGACGATGTCGGGATGGATCAGGTTGCCATTGGCAAGGATCACGCCGTCGCGAGCGAATTCCCGTATCGCCGGCACCACAACGATCTTGCCGGCCTTGATGGCGCTGACGGCGCCGTCATCGGCGGCGATCGCGGTATAGTCCGAGGTCAGGCGGCTGGCGCCACCCGAAGGCGCGGGCGGCATGCCGAATTTGGTCAAGTCGCCGAAAACCAGGCGCTGCGCCGCCGCCATCACCGCATCGGCGACCCGCAAGGGCAAGCGCGCCATGAACGGCGAAAGCCGATGCACGGCGATCTTGCCGATCCGCTTGGGCAGCAGCACGGGGCCGTTGCGGGCCGACAGCCAGATGGCGGCCGTGTTTATGCCGGCCAGATGATTGAGCGTATCGAAGCCCGAATTGCCGGCGCCGACGACCAGCACTTTCTTGCCGGCATAGTCCCGTGCGTCGCCGAAATCCGCCGCGTGGATGATGCGGCCGGCGAAACCCGTCATGCCTTTCCATTCGGGAATGAAGGGCTGCCTGTCGCGGCCGGTGGCGATGACGACATGGCGGGCCAGGCGCAGTCCGGCGCTGGTCAGCAGCGCCCAGTGATCGCCCTTGAAGACGATTTCTTCGACAGCAACGCCAAACTGCACCGGGAGCCGGTTCTCCTCCCTGAAATCATTCATATGGCGGATGACGACAGTCTTATGCGGAAAGGCAGGCGTGCCCTGGGGATAGGCAAGACCGGGCAAAGAAGACAGATCGCGATGGGTGTTGAGATGCAATTGCCGATGCCGCCGGTGCCAGGGCTCGGCCAGGCGGCCTTCCTTTTCCAGGATCGCCGTGGGCACGCCGGCGTTCATCAAGGCATGTGCGACGGCCAGCCCGGCGGCACCGGCGCCGACGACGATCGCCGGCTCGACCGGTTCGTTCGTCACCGGTCTGATGGTCGTTTCAGCCATTCCTTCTTTGATCTCCATTCGACCCTTCCGACGCCACGCTTCCCGTGGTCGCCAAGGGAGGCCGCGGCGGCTCGATCCTGCGGTTGATTCATATATCGCGAATCGAACCCGAATTTCGAGCATGCGCCGTCCGCGATTGCGCACTATATGGCATATGCGCGATATCAGCGGTAATCAGGTCGCGGCAATGTGATTGATTCGAGGCCCTGGGGCTGGCGGGTCTCTGCTATTCCCCCACGTGCATGCCCGAAATCGAGTCGATTTCCGGGGTCATGCGCAGAATCAAAGTGTTACAGCACCTTTGCGCGTCCTGGGCGCGGCGCTGTAGGCGGCTCGCGGAATTTCGACCATGCCCTCCTTGCGGATCTATTTGGACAAAATCCTTGAGGACGTCGCGCCAAAGGTGGCGCGGCAGAGGCTGACCCATGTCGAGCGCCTGGCGCTTGTTCGCCGCCATGGTGACTTCTCGCTTGCCTATTCGACCGCCGTGCAAGGCAAGCTTTCCTATTTCGGCGACGCCGACGGCTACATCGCCTTCGGCACCAAGATGGGGCGCCATTTCGCGCTCGGCGATCCCGTGGTGGCTCCAATGTTGCGGCCCGATTACATCAGACGCTTCGTCGAAACCGCCGGCAGCCCGTGGTTCGTGCAGATCGGCGAGGAGACGGCGCGGGTGCTGGCCGGGCTCGGCTACAAGATCAATCGCCTCGGCATCGACACCCGCCTCAACCTGCCCGACCATGATTTTTCCGGAAAGCGCAACGAGACCGTACGCTATTCCGAGCGCTGGCTGTTGAAGAAGGGATTTTGGTTCGACGAGGACAAGCGGACTGTCCACCTCGACGAAATCGCCCGGCTTTCCGAAAACTGGCGCGGCGACCGCATCGTCAAACGCTGGGAGATGGGCTTTCTCAACCGCCACTTCGCCGACCATCTCGGCACCGACATGCGCCGTTTCGTCCTGCACGGCCCCGATGGCGGACTGGTCGCACTGCTCGACTTCGACCCGCTGTTTCGCGACGGCAAGGTGATCGGCTACACCACGGCGTTCAAGCGCAAGCATATCGACGCCTCGCCGCACGCCGAGATCGGCCTGACCAAATTCGCCGTCGACCGTTTCCGCGAGCAAGGCATCTCGGTAGTCACGCTCGGCCTGTCGCCGATGCTCGATGTGGTCCCGAGCGGGTTTGCCGAAAGCGATTTCTGGCGCAATGCCTTCCAGCGCGCCTACTCTTCGCCATGGGTCAACCGCCGCAGGTTCAACCTGCAAGGCCAGGCGGCGTTCAAGCGCCGCTTCCACGGTGTCGAGGAGCCGGTCTACATCGCCTTTCGCAAGGGGACTTATGTGGAGATGCTGGGGCTGCTGCGGCTGGTCAAGGCGATCTAATCGGTCAGTTCCTTAGCCGGTAACCGGTCCTGAAGATCCAGGCGACGATCGCTATGCAGACCAGCAGAAAGACGATCGTCATGCCGAGGCTGACGCCGACCGAGACATCGGACTTGCCGAAAAAGCTCCAGCGGAACCCGCTGATCAAATAGACGACCGGGTTGAACAGCGTCACAGTGCGCCAGATGCCGGGCAGCATGTCGATCGAATAGAAGCTGCCGCCGAGGAAGGTGAGCGGCGTGATGATCAGCAGCGGCACCAGCTGCAATTGCTCGAAGCTCTTCGCCCAGATGCCGATGATGAAACCGAACAGGCTGAAGGTCACCGCCGTCAGCACCAGGAAGGCAACCATCCAGAACGGGTGCTGGATGGTCAGTGGGACGAACAGCGAGGCGGTGGCCAGGATGATCAGGCCAAGCAGGATCGACTTGGTCGCCGCACCGCCGACATAGGCGATGACGATCTCCAGATAGGAGACCGGCGCCGACAGGAGCTCGTAGATCGAGCCGACGAATTTCGGGAAGTAGATGGCGAAGGAGGCGTTGGAGATCGACTGCGTCAGCAGCGACAGCATGATCAGCCCCGGTACGATGAAGGCGCCGTAGCTGATGCCGTCGATCTCGGTGATGCGCGAGCCTATGGCTGAGCCGAAGACGACGAAATAGAGCGATGTCGAGATGACCGGCGAGACGATGCTCTGCAGCACGGTGCGGAAGGCACGCGCCATTTCCATCCGGTAGATCGCCCATACCGCACGCAGGTTCATGGCTCTCTCCTCACCAGATTGACGAAGATCTCCTCGAGCGAACTGTTTTGCGTGTCGATGTCGCGGAATTGGATGCCGCCGGCCTCGAGATCGCGGATCAGCGAGGCGACGCCCGGCCGCTCGGCCTGATTGTCATAGGTGTAGGTCAGCTGCCCGCCATCCGGCGACAGCTCCAGCGCATAGCGCGAGAAGGTTTCGGGAATGGCCATCAGCGGGCTGCGCAGCTCCATCACCAGCCGCTTGCGGCCGAGCTTGTGCATCAGTTCGGCCTTGTTCTCGACCAGGATGATCTCGCCACGGTTGATGACGCCGACGCGGTCGGCCATCGCCTCGGCTTCCTCGATATAGTGGGTGGTGAGGATGATGGTGACGCCGTCCTCGCGCAGCCGACGCACCATCGCCCACATGTCCTGGCGCAGTTCGACATCGACGCCGGCGGTCGGCTCGTCGAGGAACAAGACGCGCGGCTCATGCGACAGCGCCTTGGCGATCATTAGCCGGCGCTTCATCCCGCCCGAGAGCGTAATCGCCTTGGCGTCCCTCTTTTCCCATAGCGACAGATCGCGCAGCACCTTCTCGACGAAGGCCGGGTTGGCCGGCTTGCCGAACAGGCCACGGCTGTAATTGACAGTCGCCCAGACGCTCTCGAAGGCGTCGATGGTCAGTTCCTGCGGCACCAGGCCGATCAGGCTGCGCGCGGCGCGGTAGTCCCTGTTGATGTCGTGACCGTCGACGGTGACGGTGCCCGACGAACGATTGACGATGCCGCATACGATCGAGATCAACGTCGTCTTGCCGGCGCCGTTGGGGCCGAGCAGCGCGAAGATCTCGCCGCGCTCGATATCGAGGTTGACTTCCTTGAGCGCGGTGAAGCCGGTGGCGTAGGTCTTGGAGACCCCGGAAATGGACAGGATGGAGGGCATGGCTGAAAACGGCTGCTTGAGGGAGGTCCCCTGATATAGGCTGAATGTCGGTGCGTGCAACCGCAAGTCGACGCCGCTGCTGACAGTTCTCGACAGTGCAGGCCGGCCAGTGCGAGCCGGCGGAAGTTCCGACACGGCAGCAGCACGCGCATGCGTCATCTTGCCCGGACGCTGCGGCGTTCCGCCTCGCGGCGGGACGCCGCTTTGACCGACAGGCGCGACGGGCTTACTCTTGCCACATTAGAAGCAGCCGGAGCCCACCATGGACCCGCTCATCCTGTCGCGCATGCAATTTGGCGCGAATATTTCGTTCCACATCCTGTTTCCGACGATCACCATTGCGCTTGGCTGGGTGCTGCTGTTCTTCAAGCTCCGCTACAACGCGACAAACGATTCCGCCTGGATGCGCGCCTATTTCACCTGGGTGAAGGTGTTCGCATTGTCCTTCGCCATGGGCGTGGTGTCAGGCGTCACCATGAGCTTCCAGTTCGGCACCAACTGGCCGGGCTACATGGAAAAGGTCGGCAACATTGCCGGGCCGCTGCTGGCCTACGAGATCCTCACCGCCTTCTTCCTCGAAGCGGCCTTCCTCGGCATCATGCTGTTCGGCTTCCGCCGCGTCTCCAACCGCATCCACACGCTGGCGACGGTGCTGGTGGCAGGCGGCACGACCCTCTCGGCGTTCTGGATCATCGCGCTCAATTCCTGGATGCAGACGCCGGCCGGCTTCGAGATACGCGATGGCGTCGCGCACGCCGTCGACTGGTGGGCGATCGTCTTCAACCCGTCGATGCCCTACCGGCTGGTCCATATGCTGCTCGCCTCCGGCCTGACGGTGTCGTTCCTGATCGCCGGCCTGTCGGCGCTGCGCTATCTCTATGGCGACCGCTCGGAATCGATGTGGAAGGCGCTGCGCACCGGCGTCTTCACCGCGGCGATCCTGATCCCGATCCAGATCTTCGCCGGCGACCAGCACGGGCTGAACACGCTGGAGCACCAGCCGCAGAAGATCGCCGCCATGGAGGCCAACTGGAACACCGGCCCCAACGTGCCGCTGGTGCTCTTCGCCCTGCCCGACGAGGCGGCGAAGGAAAACAGGTTCGAGATCGCCATTCCCGACGGCGCCAGCCTGGTGCTGCGGCACCGCACCAGCGGCGTGGTGCCGGGGCTGAACGACTATCCAGGCAACCATCCTCCGGTCTTTCCGATCTTCTGGAGCTTCCGCATCATGGTCGGCACGGGACTGCTGATGCTTGCGGTTTCCTGGTCGGCCGCCTTCTTCCTCAAGCGCCGGCACAGCCTGCCGAGGCCGCTCGCCATGCTGATGGTGCCGATGGCGCTGTCGGGCTGGCTGGCGACGCTGGCCGGCTGGTACACCACCGAGATCGGCCGCCAGCCCTGGCTGGTGACGGGCGTGCTGAAGACCGCCGACGCGGTCGGGCCGGTGGCGGGCAGCCATGTCGCGCTGACGCTGGCCATCTACCTCATCCTCTATGTGCTTTTGCTGATCGCCTATCTCGGCGTGCTGGTGCACCTGGCGCTGAAGGCGGCGAAGGACGGCGATTCATCGCCGCTGCCGGGCGTGATGAACGCTGCCCTGTCGCAGCCGGCGGCCGGCGAGTGAGGAGAAGACAATGACCTTCGACTGGCCAACCCTGCTGCCCCTGATCTTCGCCGGCCTGATGGGCCTCGCCATCCTGATCTACGTCATACTCGACGGCTTCGATCTCGGCATCGGCATCTTGTTCGCCGCCGCCGAAGACACCGAGCGGGACACGATGGTCGCGGCCATCGGTCCGTTCTGGGACGCCAACGAGACCTGGCTGGTGCTGGCCGTCGGCCTGTTGCTGGTCGCCTTCCCGCTGGCGCATGGGGTCATCCTGACCGCGCTCTACATCCCGGTTTTCGTGTTGCTGATCGGGCTGATCCTGCGCGGCGTCGCCTTCGATTTTCGCGCCAAGGTGCCGAGCGGCAAGAAGCATCGCTGGAACCGTATTTTCTTCATGGGTTCGGTCATCGCCTCGCTGGCGCAGGGCTATATGCTGGGCGTCTATGTGCTCGGCCTCGATGTCGGCCCGGGCGGCGTGGCGTTCGGCGCGCTGGTGGCGCTCTGCCTTGCGGCGGCTTACGCGGCGATGGGTGCCGCCTGGGTGATCTACAAGACCGAGGGCGATCTGCAGAAGAAGGCCGTGCGCTGGTTGCGCACCGCCCTTGTGCTGACCGCGCTCGGCATGGCCGCGGTGTCGCTGGCAACGCCGTTCGCCAGCCCGCGCATCTTCGACAAATGGTTCGTCTTTCCCGCGATGCTCTATCTGTCGCCGCTGCCGATCCTGTCGGCACTGTTGTTCCTGTGGCTGTGGCGGCAGACCTTTCATCTGCCCAGGCCCGACGACCGCCATTCGCTGACGCCGTTCCTGACGCTGGCCGCCATCTTCGCGCTCGGCTTTGCCGGTCTTGCCTGGTCGTTCTATCCGTTCGTGGTGCCCGACAGGCTGACCATCTGGCAGGCGGCCTCTGCGCCGGAAAGCCTGGCCATCATCCTGGCCGGCACTGTGGTCGTGCTGCCTGTCATCATCTTCTATTCGTTCTATGCCTACCGGGTGTTCGGCGGCAAGGCTACGGATTTGACCTACGACTGACGCCTTACCGGTCGCCAGTGGCCATCCTGCAGATCAAGCAGGTGCGGTGCTTCAGATCAGCCCTGAGTCGCGTGCCGCAGCCGTCGCTTCGCCACGGGAGATGGCGTCCAGTTTTCCCAGAACCGCCGAGACGTGGTGGTCGACGGTCTTCGGCGAAATGGCGAGGTGGTCGGCAATCCGCTTGTTGGAGAAGCCGCGCTCGATCAGTTGCAGCACTTCCATCTGGCGCAGGGTCAGCCCGGCGCTGTTTGCGCGCGTGGTGCGGCGCGGTCCCCGTGCGATGTGATTGACACCGTTTCGCCGCATGAGGTCGCGCACGTGCTGGGCGACCGGCCTGGCGCCGAGGTTTTCGAATATCCCGAGCGCCGAGCGCTGCCCCGCCTCATCGCCCTGAACCAGGGCAAGCCCACGTTCGAAGGGAGCGTCCATCGCGGCCCACAAATCCGCCGCCCCTTGCCAGTCGCCTTCCAGAAGCATCCGGTAGGGCGCGGCCATGCCCGACGTGTCGCCTGGGCCAATCGCCGGCACCAGCAAACGCCGCCAGCTGGCCAGTTCGGCAAAGACCGCAGGCTTCGGTGAAAGGCTCTCGGCAAGGTCTATCAGCCGCAGCGCCTCGTCCTCTTCCGCCTCGCCCAGCCATGCCTGTTCGGCGACGACCGCCGCATAGGGCAGCAGCCTCTGCAGCTCAGCACCCTTTTCGAGAAACCGCTTCATTTCCGCCAGAAGCGGCTCGGCTGAAGGATCGCCGCGGCGCAGGCGCAATTTCGCCAGAGCCACCAGTGCGGGATAGCGCACCAACGCGGCTGCATGGTCGTTGGTGACGACTTCCAGCGCTTCGGCAGCCGCCTCGTCCCATCGTCCGTAACGCAGCAGCAACTGCGCCCGCACGCCGCGCATGTAGTCACGCCAGGTCGCCAGGTCGTTCTCGACACAATAGTCGATGCCGCGATCGAGAAAGGACTGAGCCTGGTTGTAGTCCAACTGGTTCATTTCACTGCAGGCGCAATTGGTGAAGGCACGCGCCACGTGTTCCTGGAAATTCTGATCGAGCGCGATTTCGAGACTGCGGGCAAGGTGCAGCCGCGCGCTGGGCAGGTCCAGCCATTGTTCGGCAGCGCCGACATTGTTGAGCGCATGGCAGACGATGTCCGGCCGGTCAACCTGTTCGGCGAGCCTGATCGCCTTGTCGCCTAACGACAATGTCTCGTCGAGCCTTTCGGCCAGCATCGCCAGCTGCGAGAGATTGGAGTAGGCCATGGCCAGTTCCGGCCCCGCCAGTGTGGTCTCCAGCAACGCGACCGCCTGGGCGCCGAACAGATCGGCGGCCTCACGGTCGCCCATCAGATAGGCGAAACGCGACAGGCATCTGAGGCTGTCGCCTTCCTTCAGCGTATTGCCCAGGGCGCGCTGCAGCGCGCGCGCCTGCTGCTGAGCCTCGATGGCCTCGACGATCCGGCCGATCAGGTGGCATTCGAAGGCATAGTTCTCGTAGAGGCCGGCGCGCTCTTCCATGGGCAGGCCGTCAGCCTGTCGCAAGGCGACTTCGTAGTAGCCGGCGGCATCGCGATGCGCCCCGATGCGGGAAGCCTCCCGGGCAGCGACCGGCGCCAGTTCGCGCACCGCCTCCAGATTGTGCGCCTCGACCGCGTGGTGCACCAGGCGCGCGGTGGCAATGTCGCCTTTTTCGAGCATCGCTGTCAGGGCGCGCTGGTTGAACTCTCTTCTGTGGCTTGTCGTCAGCATCGTCTCGATGGCGCGGCGGGCGATGTCGTGCCGGAAGGCATAGCCGTCGCCCAGATCGTCCAGCAGGCCATTCGAGACGCATTCCGCAAGCTGGCCGGCACTGGCCACGCCGCAGAGGCCCTGCAGGGCCCAGGCGTCGGCCCGTCTTGGGAACACCGACACCGCGTCGAGCATCGAGCGGGCGCCAACCGACAGGCGTTCGGCGCGCGCGAGCACCGCATCGCGCACGCTGGCGGGCAGCGCTGTTTCATTTTCGGCGCTCAACAGTTCGGTGACGAAAAAGGCGTTGCCGGCCGTGGCCCGGTAGATGGCATCGCCGTCGCGGCCGGCCGCATCGGCGAGCGACAGCACCGCTGCCTCGCTCAAAAGCGGCACGTCGATGCGCGCGACGCTGCCCGACGGGATTTCGCCGAGCGCGCGTCGCACGCGCATCTGCCCCTCGCTGCGATCGGTACGCGCCGTCACCAGCAGCAGGACATGGGTGTTGGCAATGCGACGGCCGAGAAAGCGGACGAAGTCGAGCGTCGCGTCATCGGCCCAGTGCAGGTCCTCGATCACCAGCAGTGTTGCGCCCGTCCTCGCCTCGAAGACATCCAGCGCGTCGGAGAACAGCGGCAGCCGCTGTCCCTGCCGGGCGTCGACCGCCTGCGGCATCGCCCATTGCGCCTCGCGCGCAAGATCGTAGAGCGGGCCGAGCGGATCGGGGATCGACAGGTCCTCGCAAGCACTGCGGAAGATGCGCGCCTCCTGGCCGGCACCGCTGACGAAGGCATCGACAAGCACCGACTTGCCGGCACCCGCCTCACCCGACAAAGCCGCCACGTGACCACGGCCGCGCGCGGCTTCCGCGAGAAGGCTGTCCAGTTGCGCCAGCTGTGGCTGCCGTTCCAGAAGCATCGTCATTCGCTCATGGTGATCCCGGTTGCCGCCACCCACCCCAGCTCGACCGCCAGGATAGTCCGGCTCGGTATCTGCTTTGTGGCTCCAGCACTGAACGTCGTTAACATGGGGAATCGTCCCGCCAAACATAGGGAAAGGCTCCGATGCGCGTCCTTTGCGAGCGTGATCTTTGTCCAACCGCGCTCAACATCGAGCGTGAAGCAATGGAAAGGGAAGCCTCCCATGCCCCGTTACCTGATTGAACGTACATTTCCGGATGGCCTCAACGTCCCGATGAACGAAGCCGGCGCCGATGCGCTGGGCGGCGTCATCATGCGCAACGCGGAGAAAGGCGTGACCTGGGTGCAGTCGTTCGTGTCGCCCGACAAGAAGCACACCTTCTGCGTCTACGACGCGCCCTCGCCGGAGGCGATCCGCAGCACCGCCCAGATGAACTCGCTGCCGGTCGACAAGATCACGGAGGTGAGGGTTCTTGAACCCTACTTTTATCGCTGATGAAGATACGATCGCTCGAGGCGGCAATGGCGACATGCCGGCCGGTGTCGCGGCCATGGCAAACAGCGGCCGCGCGCCCTCCTTGCCCGGCCGTCTATGGCGGATCGCGGTGGAGCTGCCCGCGCAACTGCTGGGCAAGCGCCGCTTGCCACCGGAAAGCGACCATCTGAGGCACGATATCGGCTTGCCGGCGCGGCAGATGCGGCGGGACTGGCGAGACTACGACCGGTGGGATCGCTGAAGACCCCGCCGCCCGCAGTCGACGCTGTGAGGTGGCCGGGACGGCGGAACTGCCAATCTCCCCCTCAAAGGGGGAGATGCCCGGCAGGGCAGAGGGGGCGCTGTCGCGCCGACGCCTCTTCGTCAAAGCTGCCTCAGTTGCTGGCCGACAGCACCAGCACCGGCTTCTCGCTGTACAGCGCCGGGAACAGCTGCTTGAGGTTCGCCACCTTGGGCAGGTCGTTGTAGACGATGTAGGGATAGGTCGGGTTCAGGGTCAAAAAGTCCTGGTGGTAGTTCTCGGCCGGATAGAAGGTCTTGCCGGTTTCCAGCGTGGTGACGATCGGCTTGGGGAACACCTTGGCCTGGTCGAGCTGGGCGATGTAGCTCTGCGCAATCTTCTTTTGCGCATCGTTTTCGGCAAAGATCGTCGAGCGGTACTGCGTGCCTGAATCGGGACCCTGGAAATTCAGCTGGGTCGGGTTGTGGGCGACCGAGAAATAGACCTGCAGCAGCTGACCGTAGGTGACGACAGACGGATCATAGGTGATCTCGACGGATTCGGCATGTCCGGTGCTGCCTGAGCCGACGGTCTCGTAGACGGCGGTGTCCTTGCTGCCGCCGGTGTAGCCGGAGACCGCCTTGCTGACGCCCTTGACGTGCTGGAAGACGCCTTGCACGCCCCAGAAGCAGCCGCCGGCGAAGATCGCCTTCTCACTGCCGCCGGCTGCCTTCTCGTCGATCGACGGCGGCGGGATGACCACCGCGTCCTCGGCGGAAACCGCCGGCGTCAGCCAGAAGGCGGCGCCCACGGCGGCAAGCGCCAACGCGGCGAGCGCGCTCCTGGCAAAATTCGACTGTCGTCTGGCGACTGGTTTTCGAATGTCGGTCATGGCTGAGCTCCTGTGACGTCCATCATGTGGAGTCTATTGGATAAGAGAGGATCATGCGACGGGTGAGTTGCGGCCGAAGCCTCACTTTCACGTGCGTCCAGATCCGGTCCTGGTGTCAGGACCGAAGCCGGAAGCAGCGTCAACCCTAGTTGGCCGGGGCCATGGCATCCGTTGCCGGCTTCATCGCATCGGCGGCTGGCTTCATGGCGTTGTCCGCGGGCTTCATGGCGTTCGTGCTCATCGCGTCGGGTGCCATGGCGTCGGCCGGTTTCATCGCGTCGGTCGCCGGCTTCATGGCGTTGACGGCGGGCTTCATGGCATTGGTCGCGTCGTCGGCGCGGGCGATGCCGCCGGCAAACAGCGCCGTCGAGCACAAAGCGAGAGCCAGTGCCGGCAGCGTCAAGCGGGCCGACGATGTCATCCGGGAAAAGGTCGTCATGATGGTCTCCTTGGGGTTGGGGATGATGGCGCACCTCTTTGGGTGGGCCGGGTTGTCGCGGCGCCGCTGCTGCGGCGTTGCGCGGGTCGTTGTCTGCGCATGATCTTTTCCGGGACGATGCGCAGGGAATTTTAGTTGGTCGCGGCGGCCAGGATCGGTCCGCCGCCGGGCGACTGGACGAGCACGGCGGTGCTGAGCCCGCCTGAAGCGGCCGGCACATCGAGTGCGGTGGCATCGCCAGTCCAGCTGCCGAGCTTCTCCAGCGAATGCACGACATTGGCGTGCGGCAAGGTGCGGCCGGTGTTTTCGCCGCGCGCCACCGGCACCTCGACGACACCCTTGGCATAGTGCACCAGCCAGACATCGGCCCGGCCGCCCGGCGCCGAGCCGGCGCCGATGCTGACCTTGCCGCCGTCGAGCGACAGAGATGGGCCGCTGGCGCGGTCGGTGCTCGAGATCAGCTGCTGGATTTCGCCCGGTGCCGCGCCGACGACATCGGCGCGGCCATTGACCACCACTTGCGGGGTGAACGGGCCGTCATGGCCGAGGGAGGGCTCGTAGGTGACCTGGCGCTGGGTGAATTCCTGGCGGCCGAATGTGTCCTTCCAGCCGAGATAGTCCCAGTAGGTGACGTTGAAGGACAGCGCCAGCACGTCCGGCTGGTCCTTGACCTTGATCAGATTGGCGTTGGCCGGCGGGCAGGACGAGCAGCCCTGGCTGGTGAACAGCTCGACCACGGTGAGCGGCTGGGCTTGCGCCGCACCCAGCGAGGTGGCGAGCGCGAGCGCGCCGAGGCTGGACACGACGAGTGACTTGCAGGAACGCGACATCGGCTGGCTCCGTGGGTGACGGCGCCCCGATGCGCCGCTCATGTCCCCACTTCGCCGCCGGCCGAGGCTTTGTTACAGCGCTCACCGGTTTGTGATCGTTGTCGATAGCGCCTTTGCGACGCTGGAGATCGGCAAAACCGGTCGCGGCAGCCGATCTCCACCCTCGTGGGGGAGATGTCCGGCAGGACAGAGGGGGGCGCCATAGAGCACCAACAGAGGCGCGATCGACGGTGGCGCCGCGCGACAGTGTGCAATGATGGTCAGATCGGTCTGAGAAAAGTGAGGGCGGACATCGCCGACAATGGCAAGGTCGGCGGGACAGCGCCCCCCTCTGGCCTGCCGGCCATCTCCCCCACGATGGGGGAGATTGGCAGCTTCACTGCGTCAGCAGCGTCTCGGAGGGCCGCTTGTTGAAGTCGCACTTGCCGGTGACGGTGTAGAAGAAGTCGGCATTGGAGGCTGGTGCCGGCACCGCATTGCCGCCGTCCTCCCAGGCCTGATAGCCCGGAATGCCGCAGGGCACGATGCTGAAGATGTCGACGTTCTGCCCGGTCGCGATCTCCGTCAGGCCGTTCGCGCTCACCCCATTGTAGAGCCGGTTGGAGGTGTTCGGATCGTTCGACATCAGCTTTGTCGGGTTGCCCGATGGCACGTCCATCTGCAGGTAGAGACCGCTCATCTGGCTGACATCGATCACCGCGCCGGAGCCAGTGGACGGATACATCGTATCGACACAGTAATATTTCGTACCACTCGCATCGGTCTTGACCGACACCCCGTTCGGCGGATTGTTGCCGACGGAGCAGACCTGCTTCTGGACCATCGTGGTGACGTCCTGGCCGCCCGAATTGGTGATTGTGTTGACAGTGGTGGTGCCGTAGCCCTTGGGATCCTTGGTGTTGCCATAGGTATAGTTGATCGTCATCAGCGGTTTGGCCACCGTGGCACCGAATTGCGTGCCGTAGAGCGTCATCGTCTTGTTCCAGTAACCTGACACCCCGGTTACCTTGAAGGTGGTCTGCACCAGCGCCGGCGACTTGCTCACCGCCGACGCGACGGCGACCGGCACAGTGTTGATCCTGGCGATCTGCATGAAAACGGTCGGCATGGAATAATTTGCCGTGGCCTGCGCGGTGGCAGTGCCGTCAGTGCCGACCACGAAACTGTTCAGCGTCGCGGTGGCCCCCGTCGGTGCACCATTGGCGGCGAAGGAATCCTGCAGCACCACCTGGCGCTGCGCCAGCGTCGAGGTCGTCGCCATCGTGGTGATCGACAGGATGCCGGCATCGAGCGCCGACTGCATGTCCGACCTGGTCTGGACCGCCGAGGTGTAGTCGACCGAGAAGCCGATGGCGGCAATAATCGGCATCATGGCGAAGATGAGGATCGGCGTGAACGAGCCGCTCCTCGACCTGACAAACCTGCCTGCTAACCCCCGCATGTCGTGATCCTTACAAACGAATATCTCCACGGGCTAACATGGCAGTCACGAATATTGCTCTAACGCACTTGGTTAAAATTTATCGACTTTCCGCGACATCCCCCGATAAAGCCGACAAGTTCCCGCGCCCCGGCATCAGCACTGCCGCTTGCCCGCCAGCGGTACGGCGCTTGCCCTGCAGCGGTACAGCGCTTGCCGCAGCAACAAGCCCCTGCTAAAGCGCCCGCCATGAGCACGCCCCTCGACCACATCCGAAATTTCTCCATCGTCGCCCATATCGACCATGGCAAATCCACGCTTGCCGACCGGCTGATCCAGCTGACCGGCGGGCTGGAGCTGCGCGACATGAAGGAACAGGTGCTGGACTCGATGGACATCGAGCGTGAGCGCGGCATCACCATCAAGGCGCAGACCGTGCGGCTGAAATACCGCGCCAACAATGGCGAGGACTATATCCTCAACCTGATCGACACGCCCGGCCATGTCGACTTCGCTTATGAAGTGTCGCGCTCGCTCGCCGCCTGCGAGGGCTCGCTGCTGGTGGTCGACGCCTCGCAGGGCGTCGAGGCGCAGACGCTGGCCAATGTCTACCAGGCGATCGACAACAACCACGAGATCGTCGTGGTGCTGAACAAGGTCGACCTGCCGGCCGCCGAGCCTGAGCGCATCCGCGAGCAGGTCGAGGAGGTGATCGGCATCGACGCTTCCAACGCCGTGCTGATCTCGGCCAAGACCGGCTTAGGCATTCCCGACGTGCTGGAGGCCATCGTCCACCAATTGCCGCCGCCGCGCGAGGGCGACGCCACGGCCCCGTTGAAGGCGATGCTGGTCGACAGCTGGTACGACGCCTATCTCGGCGTCATCGTGCTGGTGCGCATCATCGACGGCGTCTTGAAGAAGGGCCAGACCATCCGCATGATGGGCACCGGCGCCAAATATTTGGTCGAGCGCACCGGCGTGTTCACGCCCGCCCGCATCAATGTCGACGAGCTCGGCCCCGGCGAGTTCGGCTTCTTCACCGGCTCGATCAAGGAAGTGGCCGACACCCGCGTCGGCGACACCATCACCGAAGACAAGCGCGCCACCGCCAAGGCGCTGCCCGGCTTCAAGCCGGCGCAGCCGGTGGTGTTCTGCGGCCTGTTCCCGGTCGACGCCGCCGATTTCGAGGATCTGCGCGCCGCGGTCGGCAAACTGCGCCTCAACGACGCCAGCTTCTCCTATGAAATGGAAACGAGTGCGGCGCTCGGCTTCGGCTATCGCTGCGGCTTCCTTGGCCTGCTGCATCTGGAAATCATCCAGGAGCGTCTGGAGCGCGAGTTCAACCTCGACCTGATCGCCACCGCGCCGAGCGTCGTCTACCGGCTGCTGCTGACCGACGGCTCGATGAAGGAACTGCACAACCCGGCCGACATGCCCGACGTGGTCAAGATCTCGGCGATCGAGGAACCATGGATCCGCGCCACCATCCTGACGCCCGACGACTATCTCGGCGGCATCCTGAAACTCTGCCAGGACCGGCGCGGCATTCAGGCCGACCTGTCCTATGTCGGCAAGCGCGCCATGCTGACCTACGATCTGCCGCTCAACGAAGTCGTCTTCGATTTCTACGACCGGCTGAAGTCGATCTCCAAGGGCTACGCCTCGTTCGACTATCATCTGACCGACTATAAAGAAGGCGACCTGGTGAAGATGTCGATCCTGGTCAATGAGGAGCCGGTCGACGCGCTGTCGATGCTGGTGCACCGCACGGCGGCGGAAAAGCGCGGAAGGCAGATGTGCGAGAAGCTGAAGGAGCTGATCCCGCACCACCTGTTCAAGATCCCGATCCAGGCCGCCATCGGCGGCAAGGTCATCGCCCGCGAAACCATCTCGGCGCTGCGCAAGGATGTCACCGCCAAATGCTACGGCGGCGACGTCTCGCGCAAGCGCAAGCTGCTGGACAAGCAGAAAGAGGGCAAGAAGCGGATGCGCCAGTTCGGCAAAGTGGATATCCCGCAGGAGGCGTTTATCCAGGCACTGAAGATGGGGGATTAGACCTGTTGTAAGTCTGGAGCTGCAATCCGGAAGCGTTGCCGATCCGGAACCGCCAAATCGTCGTGATATTGGATCGCGGCAGGCAGAATTGCAGAAAAGGCGGTCAGGAACTCAGGATAGAAATTCTCTACAACAAAATGCATGAATTCCGCCACTCCCAATCTCGATGAGACCGGAATTCGGCAATTGGGCACGTTCACATGCACGTGCGACGCCGGATGGAGGTCCGCAGCCTCCTCGGGGGCGTATTCAAAGCGCAACGACGCCTTACGAGGTGTCAAAATGTATTTTTCCGGTGGAGGTAAATCTCCAGGACCCTCGCCAGCGCCAACGTCAAGCTTAACCACAGCAGGCATGTACCCAAATCGATGCCACGCGATCTGAGACCCCGCGTGTACGAATTGATATTTCAGAAATATCAGCCCACCATCAAGCATAAGTAATGAGTATTTGCCCTCATTAAACAAATCGACGTAGTGCTGCAGTGAGTTTTCATACTCCGGCACATGGCTTTCAGTCTGCCCGGTATCACCAACCTCGATCGCCAGGCGACCATTGCCGATAGGGCTGGTTCTCAACCCGTGAGATTGGGACACGAGCCCGATCTCAAATAAACTCCCTATGAAACTATTGAGAGTCGCCGGCTTCATCGACCAAAAACCTCAATGCTCCGGCAACTTCCTCTGGAAGGTCAGCGAGCGATATCCGTCCGCTCTGAATTAGAGGTAGCAAACGACTCAAACTCTCAAGATCTGCCTCGATGGTCTTCGCCTCTATGTCGGATACATCTCGATAGCGAGTCTTTATGCGACCTAATTCCTTTTTCGTCGGATAACGAAAATCTAGAGAATATTCATCAGCGCGAATTTCGCTAAACTCTTGAATCAGCCGATCCATCTGGGTGCCGCAACCGCTAATTCTGACCCAGGCTTTGGAGCGAGTGATCGCCGTAAAAAGCACATTTCTTAGAGTGCCAATGTTAAAGCCATCAAAGCAGTAGTCAGCTCCAATCACATAGATCATGGGGGCCTCATTTCCCTTCGCGCGGTGTATGTGAGTTATAGCAACCGACGACTTTGAAAACACCTCGTCCGTAGATTGTGTAACACCTACTATGTGCGATGGAATCTTAGCTTCCGCTAATGCGCGCATAACTGCGCCGCCTTTAGTGCGTATCTTTTGGATTTCACTAACTATGATTAGGATGTCGTCAGGCTCAAGCTCGTCCTCTTCCAGATTTTTCCTGATAGAAGCTACAAGAGCCTCATATTCTTGAGCCTCCGTTGGGTGTGAAGAGAACGTAACCGCATCTTTCTCATTCAAAATCTCCGCAAAGAAAGATGGTGTTGCCGAAGCCGACCGTCTGAGACTGACAGGTTGCCCCAGTTGGAGTTGCCCTGTCACCAACTCGTAGCCGATTTCTTCCCACGTCGATGGCCTTTCGAACATCTGCACTAGGCCCTTGCCGCGCTTAACACCAAAGCCAAGCCCATGCGCGGTGGTAAGCGCCCATTGAGTGTTACGGTAACAGACGGGAAGAACGATATCTTGTTTAGGCCGATCTTCTAGATTAGCAAGTGTCACGCGCGGGCGGTTGTTGGATCTCTTTCCGAATAGTTCTTGAGGCGACGGCATCTCCGTCTCATTGAGGGTTTGAAGCTCATCGTAAGCATAGACAATACGGTGGGGAGGTTTTGTGAACATGTAGATTAATTCAAAGAATTTTTGCGGTAAATCTTGGGCCTCGTCTATCAACACGGCGTCGTATATAGGTGATATTCTGTTCGTATTTTTCATAACGAATTCATATAACTCGTTGACTACACCTTCGAATTCATGGCCATAGATGTATTTATCTCTGGCGTATTGGTAATTGCGGACCGGTGCGCCGACGCGCTCTGCTATTTCAGCATAAATTCCTTTAGTGTAAGAACTACCCCACGCATGTAGTATGGTGAGTTTATTCCAGTCCGGTTCGTCCTTTACAAACTCGAATGAGAACCTTCTCGTCAACCCAGTAAGCTGCTGATAAAGTGATCGCGTATAAAAAGTTAGTGCAATACGCCATGATGGATTTTTCAGATGCAGGTACGAGGATTTCATCGCGAGGACGATGGTCTTCCCGCTACCTGCTAGACCACGAATGCGTTGCGGGCCGTCGGGAAACTCGATGGCTGCGCGTTTCTGAGCTGCATCCAGATTGGCAATTTTCCCTTCAATTAGCTTTATCTGGCTACCTTTGGAATTCGCTTTGGATAGGTCGCTTCTTTGCTTTCTTGGTCGCAGCGTTGTCGTTCTTTCGATGACTGAATTTAATATCTGGAAATCGTTGTTATTGAGAGATTGAAAACTTTCGATGAGTTCCAAAATTTTATCAGTTGTTGATACGAAAGATCCCGCAGATTCTCCGTTAAAATCTTCGGAGATGGTTACGATATTTATCGGAACTCTCACTTGACGACGAGTAACAAGCCTACCATCTTCGGTTAATTTGGAGGTTATGGCTGAAAATATTTGGTCCTGTTGATCAAGTACGTTTGAGGGCACTCCATCTGGGTAAGTTGCGTTCAAATTTGACAGATCGAATGCGACGATCCCCTTTTGGATCGTGGTTAGGAGAGCATCGATTTGGAATGCGCCGCTCGCGGATGTCAGAATAGGATAGCCGATAAACAAGGTGCCGTCGTAGTCGGCCTTCTTGATCTCTTTGGTAAGCTCCCTTTGAGTCTCGCTCAGGGTCTCATTGCCGTAGACAACATCAATCATCGGAGAGCCTTACCCGTCTTCAAACCTAATTGCTATGATGTGATGGTTGGCGGTAGTTTTGCAATCCTAGCGGGCGGTGGGACCGCTCGCACGCCTTAGATTCACTCTGTTCACCTCGCCAATCGAGACCGTCGGCGCGCAGCGCCGAGACGGATGAGGGGTGCTGGACGGAGCGAGGCGGGGTGGTTTTACCGTGTTGTAGCAGTCACCGGTGACGTTTCGCCAAGCTGTAACACCTCTCATCCGTCTTGCCGCTTTGCGGCGATCCACCGCCCTGGGCGAGTTACGGGCCTCGCCCGCCCTATGGGTCCCACAGGGGGAGAAGGGAAGCGAATCCGGGTTAACGGGTCCTTCGAAGCCTTCGCCGACGCGTTCTTTGACGAAGCATCAAACGTAAAAACCCGCCTCGGCAACGGGTCATTGGCGCAAATCAGCACCATAAGGAAATATGTAGCATGGCTGTCCTCACCCTGTCAAGAATAAATTCCTATCGACGTGAAAACCCGCCGGCACAAAAGCCGGCCTTTTGTTGAGCTGGGTTCGCAACCATGGGAAGATCGCGCTCCCCTTTGACAACCCGTCACCCTGCCGTATCCTCCCGCAGCTTGGGGGAGACATCACATGCGTTCCACTTCGGACACCGTTGCCGCTGTCGGGCTGGCCATCGGCGGCGCCTTCGGACTTGCCGGCACCTTCGTGGGCAGCGACGCGCTGCGCGAGACGCTGTGGGCGATCGATGGTGTGGCGCTTGTGGTGGCGACCGCGCTGCTGACGATGAAGTATCAGCGGCTGGGCAATGACTGCGTCGCGGCCGGGTTCCTGACCTTCCTCGCCGGCGAGAGCCTGCTGCTGGCCGGCAATGCGGCGGGCCTGCAGGCCAGCGTCCCCTCCTATGCCGGCGGCATCTCGCTTTGGGCGGCCGGGCTGGTCTCGGTCAGCGCGCCGAACACTTTTGCCTTGTGGATGCGGCTCACCGCTGTCGTGGCTGCCGTACTGTTTGTCGCCTCGGTGGGCATGATCCTGTGGGGCACGCCCTTGCTGCCGACCTCGTCGCCGCTGCCCGCCGCCGGCTATCCGTTCCTGGTACTGACCTTCGTTGGCTGGATCTGGACTTTGGTGAGGCCCGGGCGGTGATGAGGTGGGGGCCGCGCTCCTTGCCTTCTCCCCCTGGGGGAGAAGGAAGGTGAACGTTGGCGCCGCCCCTCATCTGGCTGCGGCTCTCTCAGGCTTGGGTTCCTCGCCCCACGAAGTGGGGAGAGGTGGCCCGGCAAAGCCGGGACGGAGAGGGGCCTGCGCCGATTCTGGGAGGTTTGCTTCAAGGGTTCCGTATAGGCTTCCTGTCGTGCCAGTCAGCCCTCTGTCCTCGACGCGACTTTGACTTCGCGGATGTCGCCCCCCTCTCCGTCCCGGCTTCGCCGGGCCACCTCTCCCCCGTTTCACGGGGGCGAGGAACCAAGGACGGTTACCGCTCAGCTTTCGATCCACACCTTCTCGAAATGCTGCTCGAGCGCCTGGTGCTGTTCGCAGCCTTCGATGCCTTTGCGGTAGGTGCGGTAGACCGAGCGCCAGTAGGGTTGGATGATGATGCCGGACTCGCGCAAATTCTGCTCGATCTTGGCCATGATCTCCTTGCGTGCTTTGGCGTCGGGCATCGCCAGCGCCTTGTCGAGCAGCATATCGAATTCCGGATTGGCGTAGGCGCTCTCGTTCCAGGCGGCGCCGGATTTATAGGCCAGCGCCAGCACCTGGACGCCGAGCGGGCGGCCGAGCCATTCGGTGCAGGAGAAGGGGTATTTGCTCCAGTCGTTCCAGAAGGTGGCGGCGGGCAGCACGGTGCGCTTGATCTTCAAGCCGGCCTCGCGCATCTGCGCGGCGATGGCGTCGCCGGTGCTCTTTTGCCATTCGACGTCGACGGAGATGAGGTCGAACTCGTGATCGGCCTTGCCGGCCTCGGCGAGCAGTTTCTTCGACCCCTCCGCGTCACGCTTGGCCGGGCCGATGTCGGCATATTCGGGGTGCATGGGGCCGACATGGTGGTTGTCGGCGGGCTTGCCGCGGCCGCCGAGACCGAGCGTCAGCACGGCCGAATTGTCGACGGCGAGTTGCGCGGCGCGGCGCACCTTGGCGTCGTCATAGGGCGCGTTGCCGACATTGAAGCGGGCGACGATGGTGGAGCCGGTGGCGATCTCGGAATTCTTCAGCCCCATCTTGTCGGTCTGCGAGACGGCATCGGAAGCGGTTTCGTGGTCGGTGTCGATCTCGCCGGATTCGAAGGCCGACAGCATGGCATTGGGGTCGGAGCCGTAGTCGACCCATTTGATGCCGTCGAGCCAGAATTCGCCCTTCCACCACGGCTTATCCCTGCGCTTCACCTCGGCGCCGGTCTCGGCATTCCAGCTGACCAGCTCGCAGGGGCCGGTGGTGATGGAAAGCGCCTTCATGGGATCACCGCCGCCCTCATAGGAGCGGTGCATGATCAGCGCTGGGTAGTCGGCCATGCCGGCGATCAGCGAGATGTCGGGTTTTGGCAAATTGAGTTTTACGGTGAAGTCGTCGACCTTCTGGATGCCGCCATCGACCAGCTTCTTGGTGTCGGCATTGACCAGCGCGCCCATGCGCGCGGCGACCGAATTGCCGGCTACCGAGGCGTCGCACCAGCGGGTGAGGTTGTGGATGACATCGTCGGCGTTGAAGGCATCGCCGTTCGACCAGGTGATGCCCTTGCGCACATGCAGGGTGAGCGTCCTGGCGTCGTCGCTCGCCTCCCAGCTTTCGAGCAGCCAGGGCTCGAAGGAGAAGTCGGTGTTCCAGCGCACCAGATATTCGTTGCAGTGGCGGGCGACGTTGGACATTTCGACGCCGTCGAAGGTGCGCGGGTCCTTGAACCCCTTGACGTTCATGGCGACGCGCAAGGTGCCGCCGCGCTTGGGTTCTGCCGCCCGAGCAGGGATGGGGACGAGGCCGCCGAGCGCCAGCGCTCCGGCGGCGCTGACGCCGAGGCCGGCCATCAGCGCGAGATATTCGCGGCGGGTGATGCCGCCCATCCTGAAATCGTCGGCGACGGGCTTTGCCCGGGGGTGCAGTTTCCTGTCGGTCAGCATGAATTTCATCGTCGTTCCCTCTTGTTGGGCGCCCCGGCCGGTCGACAGGCGCGGGGGGCGGACGCGACCGCCGGGGCGCCATTGCCTGAGAGGTGAATGATAAAGCGGGGTGACGTAGCGGAGTGTTCGGTTTTCCGCAGTGATTGTGCGGTGCTCCGCAGAAGGGACAGCCGATCTCCCCCACGAGGGGGAGATTGGCGCGTCACGGTCTGAGCTTCAATACGGCCACTCACCCCGGCCCAGTGCGCCAACCGCCGCGATGATCCGCGCAAACGCTTCGGCCGCCGCCGGCACTGTCGTGCGGGCGCGCAGGAAGCTGTGCACGAGGCGGGGCTCCTCGTGCCAGAACGCCTTGCCGCCGGCGGCCAGAATGCGGTTGCGGTAGGCCTCGCCATCCGACGACAGCGGGTCGCATTCGGCTGACACGATCACCGTTGGCGGCAGGCCGGAGCAATCGCGGCCGCGCAGCGGCGAGAAGGTCGGATCGTCAGCCGATTGCGCCTTGGTCGAGCGGACGTCGCGGTAGAAGGCGATGTCGTGCACCGACAGCAGCGGCGCGTCGGCGTGCTCGACATAGGAGCCCGCACCTTCGTCGCCGCCGAGTTCGGGATAGATCAGCACCTGGCCGATCGCGGCGTGGCGGCGAGTCGCCCGCGCCACTGCCGCGGCGAGGTTGCCGCCGGCGCTTTCGCCGCACAGCACGAGCGGCAGGCCGGTGGCCGCTGCCGCCCATTCGAAGGCGGTCATGGCATCGTCGAAGGCGGCGGGGTGGACATGCTCCGGTGCCAGCCGGTAGTCGACCGACAGCACGTCGAAACCGGTGCCGGCGCAGAGCTCGGCGCAGATGTCGTCATGGCTCTCGAGCCCACCGAGGATGAAGCCGCCGCCATGATAGTAGACCACAATCGCCGCTGCCGCCTTGCCGGCAAGCTGGTAGCGGCGGACCGGGATGTCGCGGCCGGCGGCGGCAATCAGGCCGTCGCTGGCCCTGACTCCCGGCGGGCGGCCCTGATGGAAGGCCCGGCACATCCTGTCGTAGACGGCGCGCTGCTTATCGATCGGCAGGCCGATGATCTCGGGCGGATACCAGGCGTTGACCGCGTCGATATAGGCCCACAAAACCGGGTCGAGCCGCGTTTCGTATTTGCCGCGGCTAGTGCTTGGTCCGGCCGTCATAGCTCGGCGTAGAGCTCCGCCGCATTTTCAAAGGTGAAGCGCAGCGGCACCGAGCCTTCGACCTGCCAGGCGGTGACGCTTTCCCCCGCCAGCAGGCGGCAGGCGCCTTCGGTGTCGGTGACGGCGCCGCCATAGAGCCGGTTGGCGAGGTTGAGGATGCCGGTCTGGTGCATGGCGGCACTGCCGCTGCCGCAGGCATCCTTGACCAGCAGCACGCGAAACCCCTTGGCGACGGCATCCTTCACCGTGGCGTCGATGCAGGCCTCTGTCCACACACCGGCAACGACCAGCCATTCCATGCCGACCGACTTGAGCTTGCGGGCCGCCGGGCCGGTGCGGAAGGCGCTGGCCTCGGCCTTGATCAGCAGGGCCTCGTCCTTGGCGGGCGCGACTTCACGGCAGATTTCGGTCAGCGGGTCGCTCTTGTCGGAAAAGGCCGACTTGCCGTCGGCACCGAGCGGATGGAAGGGGCGATCCTGCTTGTCGAGGTCGACGATGTAGGCCCAGTGGTAAAGCGGCACATGGTTTTGCCGCGCCGCCGCCTGCAGGCGCTGGACGTTGGCGAGGATGCCAGCGAAACCCTCGACCAGATAGCGGGGGTCCTGCCGGTGCTCTTCCTGCAGATCGATGAACACCGCGGCCACCGTGCCGCGCTTGAGGGCGATGGGGGTTTTCATGCGGATGTGCCTGGGTTCCTGGTCATCGCCGTTCTGTTGCAAGCCGTGGGGAAGCCTCCCCGACTTCGTCATCCACGGGCGAAGCGGGAGCGAAGCGGACGCGCAGACCCGAGGATCCATGCCGTGTCGTTGATCGACGGGTGCAGCGGAGCAGATTCCGCACCGTAGCAGCGCGCTTAGGTCGCGGCATGGATCCTAGGGTCTGCGCCGCGTCGCTATGCTCCTTGCTCCGCCCTAGGATGACGAGGGATGTCAAACCTGCTTCTCCAAAAACTCGTCCTCATACGGAAAACGCGACAGGAGTTCGGTGCCAGTGTCGGTGATCAGGATTTCGTCCTCCAGCTTGACGCCCTCGCGGCCGCCCTTCTCGCCGATATAACTTTCCACGCTGACCACCATGCCTGGCACGATATGGCCGTCGCGGCCATAGGTCTCGTAATCCATGGCGTGGGCGATGAACGGCGTTTCGCCATGCATGCCGACGCCGTGCATGACCGAGGTGTAGCGCTGGTCGACGAAGCGGTCGGGGATCTTCCAGGCCTTTTCGGCGATCTCGCGGAAGGCCATGCCGGGCTTGACGATTCCGATGTTGTGCTGAACCTGGTCATGCGCCATGCGGTAGAGCGATTTCTGGTAGGACGTCGGCTTGCCCGGCCCGCAGCGGAAGGTGCGGGAGAAATCCGAATAATAGCCGTAGCAGCCGATGGTGTCGGTATCGAGCGCCAGCAATTCGCCGGGCCGGACCTTGCGGCCGCTGGCCTCGTTGAACCACGGGTTGGTGCGCTGGCCGGAGGTCAACAGCCGGGTCTCGATGAACTCACCGCCCTGGCGGATGACCTCGCCATACATGATGGCGAACAGGTCGTTCTCCGATACGCCGGGCTTGATCGCCTCGCGCACGGCATAGACGGCAGCCTCGGCGCCGGCCATCGACACTTGCAGGCATTTGACTTCCTCGGGCGTCTTCACCGCGCGCACGGCGAGGATCTCACCCTGGCAATCCCGGACCTCGCAGCCGCGCTTCTCCAGCGCCAGGGCCTGCAGATGGCTGCAGCGGTCGAGGCCGAGCTTCATCGAGCCGCCGCCATGCTGCTTCAAAAGCTCGGCGATCTCGTCGGCGAACGGGCCTGATGTCTCGTCGTCGCGGCCTGACACCGACGACCAGACCAGCTTGGAAGGACGCGCCTCGTCGATCGTGTCGAGCACCATCGAGACGTGGTAGCTCTGCGGGTATTCGAACAGCACGATCGGCCCGACGGTGGGGATGAAGAAATAGCGGGTCGAGTTGCGCAGGAAATAGCCGAACATGTTGCGCGAGCCGGTGGCATAGCGCTGGTTATACGGATCGAAAAGCACGACGCCGCCATAGCCGGCCTCGCGCATCCAGCCGCGCAGCTTTGCCAGCCGGCCTTTTCGCAAAGCATCCGCATCGATGAAGGACGGCTCGGTGTCGGACAGCCACATGCCGCCGGCCGGATCGGCCGCCGCCGGGTGGCGCATGCGATCCTTGAAGTCGACGTCCTGCGTGCTGTCGGGGTCGAAAACGACGATGCTCATGGGGTAAGGCCTTGGCTGGGTTGCGAGGGTTGAGCATGGCGCACGAGAGGCGGAACGATTGTGCGGAAAACCGCAGGGGTTATGCGGGATGCCGCTGGCAGTTAGTGCGGGGCGCTGGAGGGACAGTACCCCCCTCTGTCCTGCCGGACATCTCCCCCGCAAAGGGGGAGATCGGCAGTTTCGATGCCACCGCCCTTCTTGCAGCATCTGAGATTGATGAAAGCGGAGGTGCAGTCAATCTCCCCCCTTGCGGGGGAGATGTCCGGCAGGACAGAGGGGGGTGGGACGGAACTCGACCCCGCGCCTAGTACGTCCGCCACCCTAATGCCGCCGCGCCAGTTTCGGCGGATGCCCATGCTCCTCCCGAAAGGCCCGGGCAAAGCTCGACATCGAGGCAAAGCCGCAGGCCAGCGCCACGTCGCGCACGGCAAGGGTGGAATGCGCCAGCAGGTCGGCGGCGCGCTTCAGTCGCAGCCGCCGGTAGTAGCCATTGGGCGAGATGGCGAGTTCGGAGCGGAAGGAGCGTTCGAGCTTGTCGGACGACACGCCAAGCCTGGCGGTGAGCTCGGCCATGCCGAGCCGCTCCTCAACCGCGTCCTCCATGATGGCGATAGCCGACAGCACCAGCTCGTTCTGGACGCCGGTGCGCAGGCGCAGCGGCATCATCTTGCGGTCGATGCTGGAGCGCAGCTGGCTGTGCACGAACCATTCGGCGACGCCGGCGGCAAGCTCGGCGCCATAGTCGCGGGTGATGATCTCGAGCATCATGTCGAGGCTGCCGACGCCGCCGGCCGAGGTGAAGCGCTTGCGGTCGATGACATAGAGGTCGCGCCTGAGCTCGATGTTGGGGAACGCCTCCGTGAAGGCGGCCTGGCTGGTCCAGTGCAAGGTGCAGGCATGGCCGTCGAGCAGGCCTGCGCGCGCCAGGAAGAACGCGGCATCCGCCACCGCGCCGATATGGGCGCCGTTGCGCAGGCTTTTGCGGATCCAGCTGGCGGCGTCCTCGGCGACGAGGTGGTCGGCATCGCCGCCCGAGCAGACGACGATCCGGTCGACCTTCGGCGCATCCCTGGCATAAAAGCCCGGCTGGATGACGACGCCGTTCGAGGCCTCGACCGGCCCAGGGGTCGCCCCGACGATGATCCAGCGATAGCACTGCCGCTTGGCCAGCACATTGGCAGCGCGCAGTGGCTCGATGACCGAGCTGAACGCCATCATCGGAAAGCCGGGAAACACCAGCACGGCGAAGGTGAGGGGCGTTTCGGCGGGTTTTTGAGGGGCGTGCGCTGCCATGGGGCGCTACAATTCGGGCAGATGGGGTTCGGGGTCAACGGGGGTGGTGAACCCATATTGCGAGAGGTTGGCGCTGCCCCTCACCTGCCTGCCGGCATCCTCTCCCCGTATAGTGACGGGAGAGGGACGCTGTCATCATGGTTTCGCCAATCCATCAGCATTGCAAGGATGGCGACGGCGTTGCGGCCAGCTTCTTTCTCCCCGTCACCATACGGGGAGAAATGCCCGGCAGGGCAATGAGGGGCGGCGCCGACATTGGCGAATATTCACGCGTGCGAGCTGCGGCGTGCGCTCACGCCCCCAGCGCCTGGTCGAGATCCGCAATCAGATCATCGCCGTCCTCGATGCCCGCCGACAGCCGCACCAGCGAATCCGATATGCCGATCTCCATCCGCTTCTCCGCCGGGATCGAGCCATGCGTCATCAGCGCGGGGTGCTCGATCAAGCTCTCCACCCCGCCGAGGCTTTCGGCTAGCGTGAACAGTTGCGTGCGCTCGAGGAAGCGCTTCGTGCCGGCGAGGTCGCGGTCGAGCACGGCCGTGATCATGCCGCCGAAGGCATGCATCTGCTGGACGGCGATGGCGTGCTGCGGATGGCTGGCGAGGCCGGGATAGATGACCCGGCGCACGTCCTTGCGGGCCTCCAGCCACTGCGCGATCTTGAGGCCGTTGGCGGAATGGCGCTCCATCCTGAGCGCCAGCGTTTTCAGGCCGCGCAGCGCCAGAAAGCTGTCGAAGGGACCCGAGATGGCGCCGATGGCGTTCTGCAGGAATTTCAGCTGGGCCGCGAGGTCCTTGTTGTCGCCGACCACGGCGACGCCGCCGACCATGTCGGAATGACCGTTGAGATATTTTGTCGTCGAGTGGACGACGATGTCGATGCCGAGCTCCAGCGGCCGCTGAATGTAGGGGCTGCAGAACGTGTTGTCGGCGACGGTGAGAACCCCCTTGCGTTTGGCAAGGGCGGCGACGCCTTCGAGGTCGACGATGCGCAGCAGCGGGTTGGTCGGCGTCTCGACCCAGAGCAGTTTCGTTTCGGGGCGGATCGCCGCTTCGACGGCGGCGAGGTCGGTGAAGTCGACGAAGCTTACCTTGAGATCGGCCGAGCGCTTGCGTACCCGTTCCATCAGCCGGAAGGAGCCGCCATAGATGTCGTCGGTGGCAACGATATGGGCGCCGCTGTCGAGCAGCTCGAGCACGGTGGCGATCGACGCCAGGCCCGAGGCGAAGGCAAAAGCTGCCGACCCGCTTTCGAGGTCGGCCACGGCACGTTCGAAGGCGAAGCGCGTCGGGTTCTGGCTGCGGGCATATTCGAAACCCTTGTGCACGCCGGGCGACTGCTGGCCATAGGTCGAGGTGGCGTAGATCGGCACCATCACCGCGCCGGTCAGCGGGTCGTGGCTCTGGCCGCCATGGATGGTGCGCGTCGAGAAGGCCAGGCGATTTTTGCCCGATGGTGGTGGTGTGTGGCTGGTCATCGTGCGCGCCTCAAATGGTTGATCAGGTCGATGCGGGTAATCAGGCCGACGAACTCGTCGCCGTCGAAGATGATGGCGACCTCGTTGCGGTCAAACACCGGCAGCAACGCGTCGAGCGTCTGGCTGGCCTGCAGCGTGTGCAGGCTGGAGGTCATCGCCGTGCGCACCGGGCCGTTGAAGCGCTCCCAGCGGCCGTCATAGGGGCCGTCGACATGGGCGAGGATGTCGCTCTCGTCGACGATGCCGATGAGCTTGCCATCGTCTAGCACCGGCAGCTGCGAGACATCCGAGCGGCGCATGCGGCCATAGGCGTTGAGCAGGCTTTCGTCCGGGCCGACATAGACGGTGTCGCCGGTACGGTGCGTGCGCATGACCAGGTCGCGCAGATCGCCATGCTGCTCGTGCTCGGCCAGGCCCTGTTCGGCCAGCCAGAAATCGTCGAAGACCTTCGACAGATATTTGTTGCCGCTGTCGCAGACGAAGGTGACGACGCGCTTGGCGACCGTCTGCTCGCGGCAATAGCGCAGGGCGGCTGACAACAGCGTGCCCGACGACGAGCCGGCGAGAATGCCTTCCTTCGACAAGAGGTCGCGGACGGCCAGCATGCTCTGCTTGTCAGGGATGGCGTAAGCCTTTTTCACCAGCGACAGGTCGGCATTGGGCGGCACGAAATCCTCGCCGATGCCTTCCACCGTCCAGCTGCCGGCCTCTTCCATCTTGCCGGTCTTGATCAGCGGCGCCAGCACCGAGCCGACCGGATCGGCGAGCACCATTTCGGTCTTCGGCGACACTTTGGCGAAGTAGCGGCCAAGCCCGGTCAGCGTGCCGCCGGAGCCGACGCCGACGACCACCGCATCGACATCGCCGCCGAGCTGCGAGAAGATTTCCGGACCGGTGGTCGTTTCATGCGCCAGCGGGTTGGCCGGGTTGGCGAACTGGTTGGCATAGAAGGCGCCAGGCACTTCGGCGGCGATCTTCTCCGCCATGTCCTGGTAGTATTCGGGGTGACCCTTGCCGACATCGGAGCGGGTCATGCGCACTTCGGCGCCGAGCGCGCGCAGGTGCTGGATCTTTTCGCGCGACATCTTGTCGGGCACGACCAGCACGATGCGGTAACCCTTTGGGATGCCGACCTGGGCGAGACCGAGGCCGGTATTGCCGGCGGTTGCCTCAACGATGGTGCCGCCTGGCCTGAGCTTGCCCTGCCTTTCGGCGGCGGCGATCATCGACAGTGCGATGCGGTCCTTGATAGAGCCGCCGGGGTTCTGGCTTTCAAGCTTGATGAACAGGCGGCACTTGCCGGTGTCGAACTTGGTCAGCTCGACCACCGGCGTCTGGCCGATCAGGTCGAGAACCGACGCATAGGGCGGACGCAGGCGGGATGTTGCGCTTTCCGGGGACGCACTGCCCGCCGCGGCGATCTTCTGCTCGCTCATATCGATGCTCCATGATCAAGCGACCGCCTCGGGGCAGAGCGGCAGCGTATCCTCTTTTCCAGCCCTTTGCAGTCGGAAAGAAGATAGATCGTGCCAATCAACCGGCCAGATGGAGAATGTCATTCCACAATCTGGCGGCGCCGCCCTGACAGACTGATGTCCTCGGCACGGCCACCGATCGTTTCGACGCACCAACTCGTTCGTTGCGAGCCGCAATTTCCGCATGCTAGCCGGGAGGCATGAGGCGCCCTGATGCGGTCGCGGATGGCGTCGGGGGCCAAACGCAGGGAAACCTTCGATGAAGATCATTGCCTATGACAATTTCAAACCCGGCGTCACCATCGACGATCTGAAACCCTATCTGCGCGACGAGGTCTCGAACGTCTGGCGTCTTTGGAAGGCGGGGATCGTGCGCGAGAACTACGCACGAGCCGATGTCGGCGGTGTGATCATCGTCTTCGAGCTCGACAGCGTCGAGGCGGCCAGGCGCTACACCGACGATTTTCCGCTGTCGAGGGCCGGGCTGTTGGAATGGCATTTTCTCGCCTTCGATCCCGCACCCTTGCCGCTCGAATATCTGTTCGACCCCAGCGTCGACATCGCCCAACCCTGGGACCGGACGGCCGCATGATCCGGTCGAGCGAAGGGATCGAGATGCCAAACAGCCTGGCGGATTGGTGCGATCCGCGCCGCATGGCGCTGGTGATCTACGACATGCAGGTCGGCATCTGTCGCCAGATCACTGGGGCGGCAGCGATCGCCGAACGCACCGGCATGGCGCTCGAAGCGGCGCGCTCGGCGGGCATGCGGGTGGCGTTCACGCGCCATCTGTCCCTGCCGCGCAAATGGATGGGCGCAACCCAGCTGCGCACCGCCATGGCCTGGCAGCGGCGCGACAGTCCCGACACGGTCGAGCCGTGGTTCCCGCGCGATGCCGAGGCCACGGAAATCATCCCCGAACTGGCGCCACGCGCCGACGAGGCCGTGTTCGACAAGCTGACCATGTCGGCCTTCGATTCCACCGCGCTCAGCTTCGCCTTGCACGATTGCGGGGTGGGTGCCGTCGCGCTCGCCGGGGTGGCGATGGAAATCGGCATCGAGCCGACGGTTCGGCAGGCGACCGACAATGGTTTCGTGGCGGTGGTGATCGAGGACGCCTGCGGCTTCGGCAACCGGGAAGCGCGCGACCGCTCGATGGCGACGCTGGGCTTTCTTGGCGAAGCCATCATTACCGATGTCGCGGGTTTTTGCGGCGCGCTCGCCGCTGGGAGATAGGCGCCTTGTTAGGCCTCGATCTCGGTGCGGAAGCGCACGCCGACAGCGCGTCCGTGCACGTCTCCCCAGTCATAGAGCGCCTGCAAGGTGGCTGCCAGATCGCGGCCGCGGTCGGTCAAGGTGTAGCGCCCCTTGCCATCGGGCGACGCCTCCAGCACGACAAAGCCGATGTCGACGAGATCGGCCAGCCGCTGCGTCAACATCTTGTCGGACAGCGACGGGATCGTACGCCACAGTTCGGAATAGCGCAGCGGCTGTTGCTTGATCCGCGCCAGGATCACCGTCTTCCATTTGCCGCCGAGCGCATCGAGCGCGAACTCGACCGGGCAGCCGTAAAGTCTACCGCGTTGGGTCATGCACGTATGGTAGGCAGGGCCCGGCAGCGACGGAAGCAGAATTTGCCAGGCCATCTGGCCAGCTAGGCAGCGCAGGGCCGCGTCCGTATCAGTCGGCAGCAGGCCTTCAAAGGGAGAGCGGCGATGAGCGTGCGGGACGCCAATCCGGTCGATGCGAAGAACCCGAAGCGCGTGGCGATCGTCATCGCCAACCCGGCACTCTCGACCACGACCGGGTGGCCGGTCGGCTTCTGGTGGAGCGAGCTTACCCACCCGTGGTTCGCTTTCACCGAACGCGGTTATGCGGTGGAGATCTTTTCGCCCAATGGCGGCAAATGCGAGGCCGATGCGCTGAGCGACCCGCGCGATCCATCGGGCTATTCGCAGACCGACCTCATCTCGCTCGGCTTCATATCGAGCCCGAAACTCAGCGCCCTGGTCGACAACACATGGCCTGTGGCGGAGATCGAGGTCGAAAGCTTCGACGCGATTGTCGTCGCCGGCGGCCAGGCGCCGATGTTCACCTATGAGCACGCGACAGGCCTGCAACGGACGTTCGTCGCCTTCCATGAAGCCGGCAAGGTTGCCGCCGCTTTGTGCCACGGGACCGCGCTGCTGCGCTATGCCCGGCGCGCGGACGGATCGTTGCTCGTGGCCGGCAAGACGGTGACGGGCTTCGCCAATGCCGAGGAGGATTTTGCCGACAAGGCAACCTGGGAGATGGGCGCGCTCGAGCGCGGAAAACATCTGATGCCGTGGCGCATCGAGGATGAGCTGAAGGCAATCGGCGCCAACTATATCCAGGCCGGACTGTGGCGGCCTTTTGCCGTGCGAGACGGCAATCTGATCACCGGCCAGCAGAATTTTTCAGGCGCCGAGACCGCACGCGCCGTGTGCGAGGCGCTAGGCGGCTAGGCTCCTAGCCCAGCAATCGCTTGCTCAGCCTGGCGCACTGAACGCGGATGTCGGGAATGGCGTCGATCTCGAAGAAGGTGCCGCGCGTCAGTGGGCCGACGGCCAGAATCTTGGCTGAAACTGTGCCGTCGCCAGCGATGATCTCGCAATTGGCGGACACGTCGAGGCCGATACGCAGCGGGTCCGGCCGCGCCAGGCCGCGGTCGACCAGCGAGCGCACGACGCTGTTCGATGAGGTCGAGATGTCCCTGACGATGCCCGAGCAATCGTAGATGCGGGCGACCTCGAAGGTTTCGAGGACCTGCGTGTGGCGCGACTGGACCTGGACCGTGAAGTCGCCGTTCCGGGCGATGTCGACGACGCGCCCGGCGACCAGGCGGATGCGGCCGGATTGCACGGCGTCGGTGACGCGGGCATAGACTTCGGGCGCCATGCGATGGCGGTGGATGTCCCACCAGGCCTTGGTGTGTTCGACGAAGCGGCGCTTGGCGGATGCGGGCCAGTTCTGCCAGATCTTCTGGTTGAACGGCCGCAAGCCGTCGACGACGTCGCGCCAGTCAATGCCGGCCTTCTGGTTTTGCTTGATCAGGTCGCGGAACCAGCCGACGAAATAGGACAGCTGGGTGCCGAGCGGGATGTCGGCGACGTCGAGCTTGATCGGATTGCCCTTGCGATGCGGCGATGGCAGCAGGCCGCGCCGCGACACCGCGACGATGTCGCCGCGATGGCCGCGCTGCTCCAGTGACAGGAAGGCATCGACCATGCTGAGACCGGTGCCGAGCACCATGACGCGGCTGTCGGGGGCAAATGCCGTGTCGGCTTCGGAGCCCATCCTGATCGCATGCCCCTGCGCCGGCTCCTCGTCATGGCCGGTCGCCAGCACGGCGAGATGGGCGACGACGCTGGTGCCGTTGGCGAGCGCGACCTCGACGCCGGACGTGGTCGGCGTGATCGAGAGGCTCTCCTCACGGATCAGGCGCAACCGGCCGGTTTCGCGTTCGCGCGTTTCCAGCTCGTCGAGCAGTTCCTTGAGGTAACGGGCATAGAGGCTGCGCGGCGCGTAGACCGGCGCCTGGTCCGATGTCGCCAGGCCGCGCTCCAACAGCCAGCGCCAGAAATTGCCGGGATCGTCGGCATAGGCGCTCATGCCGGCGGCACTGATATTCAGCACATGCGCTGACAGCAGCGTGGAATAGGCGATGCCCTGGCCGAAATGCGGGCGCTTTTCGATCAGCGTAACGCGCAGATCGGGATTGGGCGATTTCAAGAGATGCGCGGCCATCACGACGCCGCTGGCGCCGCCACCGACAATGATGATCGAGTTGGCGCGCCCGGTCATGCGCCCGGCCTCGTGCGAAGTGCGCGCGTCAGGCCTGGACCTTCACCACCACCGGCACGTCGTCGACAGCCATGTCGCGCATCTCGGCGAGGCTGCGCTGATCGAGCACCTCGGCGATCGCCTGCCGGACCTCGAGCATCAGATGTCGGACTTGGCATGTCGCCTCGTTGCAATCTTCACAGCGCTGGTACTGGGTGCGGCTGGCGCAAGGAATCGGCGCCAGCGGGCCGTCGAGCACGCGCACGACGTGGCCGACCTTGATCTCGTCGGCAGGCCGCGCCAGGCGATAGCCGCCCTCCTTGCCCTTGCGGCTCTGGACGAAACCGGCATTGCGCAGCTCGCCGAGGATGGCGTCGAGAAATTTCTTCGGGATGTTGTTGCCGGTGGCGATGTCGTTGACGAAAGCGAGCTGTCCGACCGGCAGTCGCGAGAGGTGTACGAGCGCCTTGAGGCCGTACTTGCCCTTTTTCGTGAGCATGGAATCAAAATTTCTCTGTCATGCGACGGCGCGAAACCATCGGTGGCCAAACGCCCGACCTGCGACCCCGCCGCGTCCAAGCTGCCATGACACATAAATTCTAGTGACATGATGTACAAGCCAACAGCTGTTGATTTTGCTTCGTTTTCAGGCGCGATGGCCATTTTGGCAGGCTTTTGTGCCCGCAGGGACACAGCCGCACGGCTTTGACAGCCCATGTGCGCTGTCAACGATCATCGCGATACGGCGGCCGCTCATCGTCGCCTCCAGTTCCCAATGTCGATAAGATTACTATACTTACCCCCGAACACGCGGAACCGGTTTCTAAATCCATGGCTGTTTGAGGTATGAATTTGCCTGGAGATGATCGTGGCGGGAATTCTCATTCGTTCCCAGCGTCCAAGCTGTTGAGGCGGCCCCCGACTTCGTCATCCACGGGCGGAGCAGGAGCGAAGCTCCGTCGCGCAGACCCGAGGATCCATGCCGTGACATCCGTCGAAGAATGCAACGGAGGAGAATCAACGTCCGTTCTGTCGCCATCCCCTTCTTCTCTTCTGCATCGTAGCGGCGCTCTGGCATCACGGCATGGATACCAGGGTCTGCGCTCCGCTTCGCGTCGCTCCGCCCAGGGATGACGAAGCTGGTGGGCTTCACCCAATCTCGAAAGACAGCCCGCTTGTCCGCTGCGGCACCGCACCACCAATGCATTTATTCTAACAAGCCCGTCCTGGCTGGAAGGATTTAACTCTACAAGAGCGATAGAATTAGATGACTATCGTCGGGCATTCCGGCTTTCTCTTTTTCAGGAGCCCTTCATGTCCACCATATCGCGACGCATCATCCTGCTTTCGTCGGCAACACTTGCCGGTGCCGCCTTCCTCGGTCCTGCCATGGCCGACGACCTCAAGGCGGGAAAGGCATGATCGGAAAAGGGGGAATGACGATGACCCATTCCACCGCCGTGCTGTTCAGCCATTTCGGCGCCTGGCTGCTGGGCCTGGCGTCCAATGACAAACGGACAAAAGAGGATGGCCCGCGATCGCCGGCGCCGGTGCGCTGGGACGCCGCGCGCGACCGCCTGCCGCCGCGTGACGAGAGTTTTTACTGGGCCTGGCAATATTGGTCGCAGTGAAGGGCAACTCACCCCGTAGAACGGTTTGCCCACACCAGTCCGACCAAGCCGACCAGCATGGTGACGATGCCGGCATAGAGCCATTGCGACTGGCCGGTCATGAAGCTGCCGCCGACCACGCCCATGCCCTGCAGCGACCACAGCGCTCCGATGGCAAGCACGATCAACGCCAGCAGATTTTTGGTCAGTCTCATTGACGGATCTCCCTTTCGAAGTCGATCGGTTGCGGCGTGGTGGGCGCGATGAAAGAGCCAAAGGAAATGGCCCGAACGCTTCGGCCTCTACTTGGATATTGTCGGTCGATCTTGTCAAACAAGTCGCTGTAGTCGGCACGAAGATCATCGCCAATTGATCATTTGCCTATCGAAAATCCCTAACAGACTGTTACCCGGCGACTCCAAACGTGTGCCACTGCCATGGAACCGCCAGATGATTGCCGCATTTCACGCCTTATTCGACACCTAACGGCTGGGGACTGTCAAAAACGGAGCCATCCCCCAAATATGAATACGACAAAACAGACCGCGCTTGTCGCGGTAACGCTGGTTGCTGGCCTGATGGCCGGCGCATCTTCGGCAGCCGCCGCCGGCCAGTGCGGCCGTGCCTCCTGGTACGCCCTGCACTCCAAAACCGCATCGGGCGAGCGCATGAACCCGTCGGCGATGACCGCAGCCCACCGTACCTTGCCTTTCGGCACCAAGGTCCGGGTGACCAACCAGAACAACGGCCGCAGCGTCATCGTGCGCATCAACGATCGCGGCCCGTTCATCAGGGGTCGCGTGCTCGACCTGTCGAAGGGTGCCGCCGGCCAGCTCGGCTTCATCGGTTCCGGCCATACCGCCGTCTGCATGGCGCGCGTCTGATATTGCCATTGCCCGGACCATGATCTCTGGACAAAACGGTTTTCCGTTTGTCCGAGAAAACCGCAATCCACTTTTCCGGAATCATGGGTCGGGTGTCCGGCGCAGGGCCAGACACATTTCTTACACACATCGCGCCGCACAGTGAGCCGGCTGCGCCGTTCAGGCCGGATTTTCAAGGCTTTGGACGAAAGAAGCGTTAGTCACGCCACATGACGTATTGCATCGCAGCAATTAGTTGTTAACTTCCCCGCGAGACATTCAAGGCATGACGCTGCTCGTCGTCCCTTCAGTCGCAGGCAGCAGCGGGGTTCTCGATGTTCTACCAGCTCTATGAAATGAACCACGCCGCCATGCAGCCCGCGCGTCTCTATGCCGACGCGGTGCGCATGTTCTACACCAATCCGCTCAATCCGTTTTCGCACACATCATGGGGCCGCTCGGTCGCCGCGACCGCCGAACTGTTCGAGCGCACCACGCGCCGCTACGGCAAGCCGACATTCGGCCTCGACAAGACGGTGGTCGACTGGAAGAGCGTCGAGGTCACCGAGAAGACCGTGTGGTCAAGGCCGTTCTGCAATCTCCTCCGCTTCGAACGCGCCGTTCCCGCCGGGCGCCGGGCGGATCCGAAGCTGTTGATCGTGGCGCCGATGTCCGGCCACTACGCGACGCTGCTGCGTGGCACGGTCGAAGCGATGCTGCCCTATGCCGACGTGCACATCACCGACTGGGTCGACGCCCGTATGGTGCCGCTCGCCGACGGCAGTTTCGATCTCGACGACTACATCGACTACATCATCGACATGCTGCACGCGCTCGGCCCCGACACCCATGTGATGGCGGTGTGCCAGCCTTCCGTGCCGGTGCTTGCGGCCGTGGCGCTGATGGAGACGCGCGGCGACCCTTTCGTGCCCTCGACCATGACCTTGATGGGCGGGCCGATCGACACCCGTTGCAACCCGACCGCGGTCAATCTCCTGGCCGAGGAAAAGGGCATCGACTGGTTCCGCGAGAATGTCGTGATGCGGGCGCCGTGGCCGGTGCCGGGCTTCGGCCGCGAGGTCTATCCGGGCTTCCTGCAGCTGTCCGGCTTCATGAGCATGAATCTCGACCGCCACATCATCGCCCACAAGGACTTCTTCATGCACCTGGTCAAGCATGACGGCGACAACGCCGAGAAGCACCGCGATTTCTACGACGAATATCTGGCTGTGATGGACCTGACGGCGGAGTTCTACCTGCAGACCGTCGACACCGTCTTCGTGCGCCACGCCTTGCCCAAGGGCGAGATGACGCATCGCGGCACCCGGATCGATCCGTCCGATATCCGCAATGTCGCGCTGTTCACGGTCGAAGGCGAGAACGACGACATTTCCGGCCTGGGCCAGACCAAGGCGGCGCACGATCTGTGCCCCAACATCCCTGCCGACAAGAAGGCGCACTACATGCAGCCGGCGGTCGGCCATTACGGCGTGTTCAACGGCTCGCGCTTCCGCTCCGAGATCGTGCCGCGCATCGTCGACTTCATCACCAGCTATGGTCGCCAGAACCGCGTTGCGGTGAAGCCGAAGCTGGTCCGCGTCGCCAAAAGATAGGTTCCCGCAGCGAAAATTCGGGCCAATTCGCCGGCAGAGTTGGCCAGACGGCCAGTGCTGTGCAGCCGATTCTGTTGCACAAGTGCCGCTGTCCTGCCCCTCGGGTAACCATGCTATCAATCCGACCGTCGTCGTAATTGACACGGACTGTAAATCCCCTTTAACCTTTCGTTAATAACTAAGGGTGGACGGGGACAATGATATCCTCATCGATGGCGCGAAGGCTGCGCGTGTACGTAGCGGCCGGGCTGGCAGCAACGGGAGGCTGGGTGGCACCGGCTTGGGCGGCTGGAGCAATGGCGACCGGGGGCCTCACCTCGCAGCCGATCGGCCACTATGATTTCTGCAAGCTCCATCCGGGCGAATGCTCGATCCGCCCCAGCAATCTGGCGCCAGCCGCGATGACCGACAGTCTTATGCGCAAGCTGACCAACGTCACCGCCAGGGTCAATACCGCCGTCAAGCCGATGAGCGACATGGAAATCTACGGCAAGGACGAGGTCTGGGCCTATCCCGACAAGGGCGTCGGCGATTGCGAGGACTATGTGCTGGAGAAGCGGCGCCAGCTTTCGCGCATGGGCATCTCGCTTGCCGACCTTCTGATCACCGTCGTGCGCAAGCCCGACGGCGAGGGCCATGCGGTGCTGACGGTGCGCACCGACAAGGGCGACTATGTGCTCGACAATCTGAACGACAAGGTCAAGTCGTGGGACCTGACCGGCTACCGCTTCCTCAAGCGGCAGGCGATCGACAACACCGGCCGCTGGGTCTCGATCCGCGGCGGCCAGCAGGTGTTGGTCGGCTCGGTTCAGTAGAACACGCGTCTTCAGCTCCCTTCGGCAGATACCGGAACTCGGCGCCGCCCCTCATGTCCTGCCGGACATTTCTCCCCGTGTAGTGACGGGGAGAAAGGCCATGTAATCAATATTTTCGCCAATTGTCGTCGTCGCGAGACGGGCGCCAACGTCGCAGCGATCACCCTTCTCCCCGTCGCTATACGGCGAGAAGGTGCCGGCAGGCGGATGAGGGGCAGCGCGGCGTTGCAGGCCCTGCACTTCACGCTTCCAACAATTCCGCATTCTCCATGAACCATTCCCTCCCGGCCGACGACACATGGCCGTGGATAGAAACCAACCATGGAGACCTCCGATGACTGCACTTTTGCGAAATACCCTTCTCGCCGCCGTCGCGGTATCGGCGCTGGCCGGATCCGCTTTGGCCGATCAGACCATCCCAGGCTGCGCCAAGACATCGACCAACGACCTGTGGGGCGGGCGCTGTTGCAGCAATGGCGACTCGAACTGTCTGGGCGGCGGAAACGGTGGTCGAGGCCACAATGACAATGGCGGCCGGGGAGATAAGGGCGGCGCGGCCGGCAAGAAATGATCTCGACGCAGCGGACCGCCAGCGGGCAGCTCTTCAGGCAGAAGCGGACGCGCGTGTAAAACTCGCGCCTCCGGCCTCGCTACGGTTGCCGGCCCAGAGCCGCGCGGATCGAGGCGGTAATGCGGCGCAGTTCCGCCTCGTCGAGTTTCTCGATGTTCTCGGCCAAGAGATTGGCAAGCTCGGTGGCGGCGGGACTAAGGCCCGACGTGTCGAGCTTCACGCGCGGATGCGAGGCTTCGGCCAGCCGCGCCAGCTCCTCGGCATCGTCCCAGATGACGTTGAAATAGCCGATGATCTTCTGGATCAGCGTCCAGGTCGGCGCACCGCGCCTGCCATGCTCCAGCGCCGACAGATAGGCGGCGCTGACGCCGATCGCCGCCGCCATGTCCTTCTGGCTGACACCGCGCTCGCTTCGGAGCGCCCTCAGCTTCTCGCCGAACGGCGTCATGCCCGCGTCTTCATGCGCGCTGCCGCCGCAGCCGGATATAAAGCGCGCCAGAGCCGCCATGATTGCGGGCGGCATGGTCGTGGCTGGAGACCAGCGGCCGGAAGGCGGGTGTCGACAGCCAGGCGGGCACGGCGCGCCGCAGCACCCCGTCGCCGCCGGAGGACGAACCCTTGCCTGTGATGACCAGCACGTAGCGAATGCCGCCGGCATGCGCCCGGTGCAGGAACGAGAACAGCAGCGAATAGGCCTCGTCCTGGGTCAGGCCGTGCAGATCGACCCGGCCTTCGATCGGCAGCCGCCCCTTCGACAGCTTGTCCAGCGTCGGTTCGTCGAGTGCGTGCGCGACATGCTGGGTCTTCGGCTTTGCCGCGCCTGCCTGGTTGGCAACAGGCTGGGCCGGCTGCGTCTGCATCGGCTTGGCCTCGGCAGGGATATCGGGGATGTCGACGGCCATCTTGCCCTTGAGCGGTTTGGCCGTGCGCGCCACCAGGTTCCACAGCACCCGGTCGTCCTCGCTGAGCTTGGCTTCGCTCGGTCTGGCTGGCCGCCGGGTCATCGATTCGCACCCGGAACAAGCGCACGCGGGATCAGCGCATGAAAATCGGCCGCGTTGCGCACCACGCCAGCGATCTCGCCTGCCGCATCGCCCGAGCCGGCGAACAGGTCGCCGCGCGCCGGCCCGGTGATGGCGGATCCGGTGTCCTGCGCGATCATCAGGCGCCGGAACGGTTTTGCGTCGAAAGCGGTCAGCGACGGCGCATCGATGTGGAACGGCGTGCCGAATGTGTGCAGCAGGCGGTCGACGGCGATGGAGCGGCCCGGCGTCAGCGGCACCTTGGCGGCGGCGATAGGGCCAAGGGCGGCGTCCTCGACATCGGCCTCGCGAAAGAAGATGTAGGAGCGGTTTTGCCAAAGGATCTCGTCGACGCGGTCCGGATGCGCCTTGAACCAGGCGCGGATCGACTGCATCGTCACCCTTTCCAGCGGCATCTCGCCGATTTCGATGAGGATCTTGCCAGGCCCGGTAAAGCGTTGGCCGGATTTGGCGGCGTAGGTGACGCGGCGGAGCCTGCCGTTGGTCATGTTCAGTCTGGCCGCGCCCTGCACATGGATGAAGAAGGCATCGACCTTATCGGCCAGCCAGGCGATTTCCAGCCTCTTGCCGTCAAGCGCGCCGCGCTCGATGGCGCCGCGGTCGGGATATTCGACCGGTCCATGCGGCGTGTGGCGGGCAAAGGCGAGGTAGGGGTCCATGCCGGGCGGCCGATTGGCCTCGTCGATATCGACGAGATCGGCCGGGCGCGACAGCAGCGGCACGCAAAACCGCTCCGTCCGCACCGGCGATGCCTCGACTTCGGGCTCGTAGAAGCCGGTGACGAGGCCGGCGGCGCCGTTCTCGGCGTGGATATTCATCGGGATAAAATGACGTTCGAAAAAGGCCCGGGCCTGCGACCGATTCGCCGGCGAAACAATGCGGGCCTCGGCGTAGGCCTCGGCAAAGGCGTTGAAGTCGACACCAAGCGAACCGCTGCGATAGGGCTTGGTCAGGACGTGGAAGGCGGAACGGCGAAAGGCCGCGAAGGCAGAGAGATGGTCGTCCTCATCCCAGCCGGGCAAGGCGCCGAAGGATTTCCCGACAAAAAGAGGCGATAGCGACACCGGAGCCTCGCCACTTCTACCGGATTCAGTCTTCTTCCTCGGTGGCGACGAGCTTCCAGTTCGGATCGCGCGAGCGCGTGTCGCGGGCAAACGTCCAGACGTCCTTGACCTCGGCGACGGTTTCGGGGTCGCCATCGATGACAGCGCCAGCCTTGTCGCGGGTCGCCGAAATCAGCTCGCTTATGATGCGCAGCGTGACATGCGCCTCGCCACCCTTCATCTCGGCCGAGACGATGTCGGCCTTGTCGATGCCGACGAAGGAGGACTGGATCTTTTCCGATTTGGCCTCGCGCTCGCCGATGGCGGCGACAAAGCCATCATAGACTTCGCGCGACAACAGGTTCTTCAGCGTTTTGCGGTCGCCGTCGGCATAGGCCATGACGATCATCTCGTAAGCCATCTTGGCGCCGTCGACGAAGCTCTTCGGCTCGAAGGACGGATCGTTGTCCTTGATCGTGCGCAATCCCTTGTTGAGGTCGGTGTCGGGCTTGGCGAAGGCGTCGATCGCCGCATAAGTCTCGGCCGCAGGCTCGCCCGGCAAGCGCTTGCGCGGCAACGAGACGACGTTTTCAGGTTTCTGCGCGGCATCCTTGTCGCCGCTGCGGGCGGCCGTGTAGGGGTCGAACGGCGGCCGTTCGCTGCCGGTGCGTCGGCCCAGCACATTGCGCAGCTGGAAAAAGATGACCACTGCCGCAATCAGGAAGAAAATCGTGCCGAAGTCGAAGAATCCCATATCTTCCGCCAATCAATCCCTGCCTTGTAGCCGGACCGCCGGCCCCGAGGGGTACGGTCTCATAGCGTTCAACATTCAAAGCATATAGAACGCAAGGCGCAATCATTCAAATCAAAGGCAGGCATACCTATCTAACAGGCCCAGTGCCAGCGGCGATTGATCGCCAACGGCCAAAACGATCGAAAAGGGTTGGCAAGACTTGCGCATTTCGTTCCTTCCCCTTTTTGTCCTGGCGCTGCCGCTGCTGGAAATCGCCGGCTTCGTGGTTGTCGGACGCCTGGTGGGCGCCCTGGCGACGGTCGGACTGGTGCTGGCGTCGAGCATCGCCGGTGCGCTGCTGCTCCGGCACCAGGGTTTCAGCGTCATGACGCGGATCCGGGCCGAAATGGACGCCGGCCGCGATCCGAGCCGCCAGCTCGCGCATGGCGCGATGATCGTGCTAGCGGCGATCCTCTTGATCATACCCGGCTTCATCACCGACATCATCGGCCTGCTGCTGTTCCTGCCGCCGGTCCGCGATCTCGCCTGGCGGGCGTTGAAGGGCCGCGTCGTGCTGGCCACCAATTTCAGCACCGGCGGGTTCCGCGGCCGGCAGCGCGACAAGACCATCGACCTCGACGATGGCGATTATTCGCGCAGCGACGACTATGCGCGCGGACCGGACCACAACTCTCCCTGGCGCCGCCTCAAGGACGAATAGGCCTGAGCAAGGCGACGTGCGTTTGAAGCGCACCTGAAATTTTGCTTTGATGCATGTCGTCGTCCCAAAACCGCTGCGCACTTTTGGGCGACATGCATAAGGTGGCAAACCTTGTCTTGTCATGCCGACCATGGTAGCGAACGCCCGATTTCAATTCGGTCAGCGATGCTGCCCAGGCAAGAGGACAAAGGCTTATGGCAAGCAAAGATGACGCGGCGCCCGGCGCAGCCAACGGAAACGGCAATGCGGCACAGCCGTCGCTCAACGTCCTGGCGCAGTATGTGAAGGATCTGTCGTTCGAAAGCCCCGGCGCGCCGAACTCGCTGCGCGGCCGCGACAAGGCGCCCGGCATCGCCATCAACGTCAACGTCAACGCCAACCCGCTCTCCGACAAGCAGTTCGACGTCAATTTGACGCTGAACGCCAAGGCCTCCTTCGACCAGGAAGTGCTGTTCAATGTCGAGCTGATCTATGGCGGTGTGTTCGCGATCAGCGGCTTCCCGCAGGAACACATGCTGCCGATCCTGTTCATCGAATGCCCGCGCCTGCTGTTCCCCTTCGCCCGGCAGATCATCGCCGAAGCGACGCGCAATGGCGGTTTCCCTCCGCTGATGCTCGACCCGATCGATTTCGCGCAGATGTTCCAGCAGAAACTGGCGGAAGACCAGGCCGCGTCCAACGTCAAGGTGAGCTGAGGCTTGCTGTTGCGGTAGCGTTTGAAAGCCCGGCCTTGCGCCGGGTTTTTTGTTTGGAGATGCCGGCGGATCGCTTACGGAACGACCTTAGTTCCCAAGAACCTTCAACCACAGCGCCTTTTCGCCGAGTGTGACGACCATGCCTGCGTGCGCGGCGCGCTCGGCTTCGGTCAGGCGCGGCGCCAAGGGGGCCGGGCGCTGGCTGATGGTGATTTCAATCTGGCGGACATTCTCGTTACCCCCAGCCGGCGCGGTGGCGCTGTCGAGGATGAGGGCAGCCTGCTTGCCGCCGATCAGCTCGATATAGACTTCGGCCAGCAGTTCGGAATCGAGCAAGGCGCCGTGCTTGGTGCGCCTTGTGTTGTCGATGCCGTAGCGCCGGCAGAGCGCGTCGAGCGAATTGGGGCCCATCGGGTGCTTGCGGCGCGCCAGCGCCAGCGTGTCGACGACACGGCCATTGTCGATGACCGGGTGGCCCAGCCGGCCGAATTCAACATTGAGGAAACCGACGTCGAACGTGGCGTTGTGGGCGACCAGCTTGGCGCCGTCGATGAAGGCCAGCCACTCCTCGGCAATCTCGGCAAAGGTCGGCTTGCCCGCGAGGTCCGCGGCGCTGATGCCGTGGACCGCCTGCGCTTCGGCGTGGATCGGCCGCCCTTGAGGGTTGATGTAGTGGTGGAAGGTCTTGCCGGTCGGGAAGCGGTTGACCAGCTCGATGCCGCCCAGCTCGATAACGCGGTCGTCACGCGAATCGAGGCCGGTGGTTTCCGTGTCGAAGATGATCTCACGCATCGAATCAGTCACTCCAGGCGAGCAGAATCATAAGACGGGAACAAAATGGCAATGGGCAATGCTGACGGCCTGGCGTCAGGAGATGGCATTCCTTGACTTATCCCCGGTCAGATCCGCAACGATGGCTTTGACCGCCGCGCGGGCGGCGTCCATCCCTTGTCCGGTGTCGATGATGAAATCGGCCTGACGACGCTTATCCGCATCCGGCACCTGCTTGGCCAGGATCGATGCCAGTTTTTCCTCGGTCATGCCCGGTCGCGCCAGCACGCGCTGGCGCTGCACTTCGGCCGCGGCGGTGACGACGACGACCTTGTCGACGCGGTTGCGGCCGCCGGTTTCGAACAGCAGCGGAATGTCGAGCACCGCAAGCGGCGCACCGTCGGCCCGGTTGCGCGCCAGGAAGGCATCGGCATCGGCGCGCACCAGCGGGTGGATGATGGACTCCAGCCGCCTCAGCGCGCTGGCGTCGCCAAGCACGCGTTCGCCCAGCTTTGTGCGATCGACCACGCCGGCGTCCGTCGTGCCGGGAAAGGCCGCTTCGACCAAGGGCGCGGCCTTGCCGGCATAGAGGCGATGCACCGCCTCGTCGGAATCATGAACCGGGACGCCGGCCTCGGCAAACATCCTGGCCGTTGTCGACTTGCCCATGCCGATCGAGCCGGTGAGACCGAGCACGATCATGGTTTCGGCACCAGGTCGGCGACGATGAGCGCGCGCAATTCGGCCGTAACCTGCGGCCTGACGCCGAACCAGCGCTCGAAGCCGGGCACGGCCTGGTTGAGCAGCATGCCGAGACCGTCGACGGCCTTCAGCCTCCTTGCGCGGGCCGCGGCAAGCAGCGGCGTCTCCAGCGGCACATAGACGATGTCGTTGACGATGGCGTGGCCCGGCAGCAAGGCGGGATCGGCGGCAAGGGTCTCATTGCCGTGCATGCCGAGCGCCGTGGTGTTGACCAGCAGACCGGCATCGGCAAGCAGTTCGCCGGTCGCCGCCATGCCGTGCGCGGTAACGCCGGCGCCGAAGCGATCGCGGAATTCCTGCGCCCGGGCCAGCGTGCGGTTGACGATGCGGATGTCGGCGACACCGCGTTGCTTCAGCGCATGGATGATGGCGCGCGACGCGCCGCCGGCGCCAAGCACGACAGCCGGGCCGTTGCTTGCCCAGCCCGGCGCATTATCGTCGAGATTGGCGGCAAAGCCGTGACCGTCGGTGTTGCCGCCCCACAGGATGCCGTCCTCGAACCACAGCGTGTTGACAGCGCCGATCTCTTCGGCCGCCTCGTCTCGCCGGTCGACCAGCGCGAAGGCCGCCTCCTTGTGCGGAATGGTGACATTGCCGCCGCGATAACCGTTCGCCTGCAGCGTCGCCAGGAATTGAGCAAAGTCCTCCGGCGCCACGTCGATGGCTTGGTAGCTGCCGACGATGCCATGTTGGGCGAGCCAGTGGCCGTGGATCTTCGGCGAGCGCGAGTGCTTGATCGGATGGCCGGTGACGAAAGCTTTTTTGGTCGCCTCAGCCATCGATCGCTCCAAGGGCACGAAGTTCGGCCAGCAACGGGAGCAGCGGCAGGCCGACAATGGTGAAATGGTCGCCCTCGATCTTCTCGAAGAGCTCGATGCCTTCGCCCTCGACCTGGTAGGCGCCGACGCTGGCCAGTGCCTTGGCGCCGACACGAGCCAGATGGCGGCCGATGAAGGCAGGGTCGAGCTTGCGCATGGTCATGCTGGCGATGCCGACATGCCGCCACAGCACCTGACCATCGCGGACCAGCACGGCGGCGCTGTTGAGCTGATGGGTCTTGCCCGACAGCGCCAGCAGGTGACGGCGCGCGCCCTCCATGTCGGCCGGCTTGTGGAACACGTCGTCGCCGAGCGACAGCGTCTGGTCGCAGCCGAGCACCAGTGCACCACGCCGGCGCCCGCTGACCTCGGTCGCCTTGGCCTCGGCCAGCACCAGGGCGACATCCTCGGGCGAGACACCGCTGTCCTGCAAGGGCGCCTCGAGCGCCCGCTCGTCGACATCGGCCGCAACCGCCTCGACATCGACGCCGGCATTGACGAGCATCGCCTTGCGGAACGGACTGCTAGAGGCGAGGATGATTTTTTCGGTCATTTTGCACTCGGGCGCAGGCACAGGCGCGGTTGGAGTATGAGCAGCTCTAGTCGGTAAAGTGGGCGCTGCCCCTCATTGTCCTGCCGGACATTTCTCCCCGTATAGTGACGGGGAGAAAGGGGCACCTTCAGCGCCGGCGCTGTTTCCAGCACCGCTGGCGATTGGCGAAATTATCGATGGCAGCGCCCCTCTCCTCGTCACTATACGGGGAGGGGATGCCGGCAGGCAGGTGAGGGGCAGCACCGACTTTCGGCTAGATTTCGCCTGGAGAAGACTCGGAAAACTCACTTTTCGCTCATTTATCTCGACTTGCCGCGCAGGGCAACGATCGCCGCTGCCGTTTCTTCGATCGAGCGACGGCTGACATCGATCATCGGCCAGCCATGGCGCGTGCAGATCTGGCGGGCGTAGGCGAGCTCCTCGGTGATGGCGGCGCGGTCGACATAGTCGCTCGCTTCGTAAGTGCTGCTGTTGCCGAGGATGCGGTTTTGCCGGACATGCGAGATGCGCTCGGCGGTGGCGATCAGCCCGACGATCAGCGGGGTCTTGGCGTTGACCAGGCTCTCCGGCACCGGCACGCCGAGCACGATCGGGATATTGGCGGTCTTGATGCCGCGGTTGGCGAGATAGATGCTCGTCGGCGTCTTCGACGTGCGCGAGATGCCGATCAGCACGATGTCGGCATCGTCCATATTGGCCGGCAGCTGGCCGTCATCATGCTCCATGGTGAAATTGAGCGCGTCGATGCGGCGGAAATATTCAGCGTCGAGAACATGCTGGGCGCCGACGCGGCGGCCGGCCGGCGTGCCGAGATAGGACTGGAACACGGTCAGCACCGGCTCCAGCACCGACACGCAGGGCAGCCCCATGGTCGCGCAGCGCTCGTCAATGCCGCGCGCCAGCTTCTGGTCGACGACCGTATAGAGGATGATGCCCGGTTCCTCCTCGATGTCCTCGAACACTTTGGCCACCTGCTTTTCGGTGCGGATGAGCGGGTAGATATGCTCGATGGCCCGCGCGTCCTTGTATTGCGCCGAAGCCGCCCGACCGGCGGCGAGCAGCGTTTCGCCGGTCGCGTCGGAAATTAGATGCAGGTGGAAGAAGCTCTGGGGTTTGTTCACAAGGGGTCACTCCAGGCTGTGGGCGGCTGTGGATAAAGCGGGATGGAAAGACGGGCCGGTCACGGGTGACTGTATCAGATGGCAGTTTGTCCACAATTCGTCGCACTGTCAGCTTCGCCGGACGGCTGGGGACAAGTTTGGGGACGGCGTCTTTTGTCTCTCGCCTGTCCACAGGGACGGCTTTTCCCTGCGGTTCCTAACGCCTTGACTCCAGTCATGGATTCCGGACTTTCCCCAGAACCCTACAGTCTGGAGAGGCGAGCGCGCGACAATATGCTAGCTGGTGTTTTTGCGGGCAAAGCGGGACAGGTGACAACCACCACAACCAACAGACTCTTAGAATCAGAAGAATCTTAGATATAAGAATCTTTGATTATAGAGAGGCTTGGAGAAGCGAGCGCTCGATGCCCCAGAACCGGATCATGCTGGACGTCCTGAAGGGCAAGACGGTGTTTCCGCCTCCCCTCTGGATGATGCGTCAGGCCGGGCGTTATCTGCCGGAATATCGCGAGACACGCCGGCGGGCCGGTTCGTTCCTCGACCTTTGCTACGATCCCGACCTTGCCGTCGAAGTGACCTTGCAGCCGATCGAGCGCTTCGGCTTCGATGCCTCGATCCTGTTCTCGGATATCCTCGTCGTTCCGCACGCGCTTGGCCGGGACGTACGCTTCGAAGAGGGGCGCGGCCCGCTGCTGACGCCGATCACGGCGCCAGAGATTGCGGCTCTGGAAAGCAAAACGTTTCACGTGAATCTCGAACCGGTCTACGAGACGGTCCGCCGGCTGCGGGCAAAACTGCCCGATGAGACAACGCTGATCGGCTTCTGCGGCGCGCCTTGGACGGTGGCAACCTATATGATTGCCGGCCATGGCACGCCCGACCAGGGGCCGGCGCGGCTGTTTGCCTATCGCGAGCCGGAAGCCTTTCAACATTTGCTGAAAGTGCTTGCCGATCATTCGGCCGCCTATCTTATCCGCCAGATCGAGGCCGGTGCGGATGTGGTGCAGATCTTCGATTCCTGGTCGGGCGTTCTCGATGATGCATCGTTCGACCTGTTCTGCGTTCAGCCGGTGACCGAGATCGTTGGCCGGGTCCGGGCGGTTCATCCCGATGTTCCAATCATTGGTTTTCCCAAGGGGGCTGGTGCGCGGTACCGGACCTATCGTCAGAAGACCGGAGTAACAGCCCTGGGGATCGATTGGACGGTGCCCCTGGTGGCGGCGAAGGATTTGCAGCGCTTGGGTGCGGTCCAAGGCAATCTCGATCCCTTGCGGCTCGTTGCTGGCGGCAAAGCCCTATCCGATGGTGTCGAGGCCATCCTTAAAACGCTGGGAGACGGGCCGCTGATTTTCAATCTCGGTCACGGTATCACGCCGGAGACGCCGATAGCGCATGTCGAGACAATGGTGAAACTGGTGAGGAGCGCGACCCGCTGATGACACAATCAAACAGCACTGGCAGCACCAACAGCACTGGCCAGGCAATGATGCGGATGGTGATCGGCATTGCGGTGCTGGTCGTTCTCACGGCAGTTTTGTTTTTCGTCGCGCCCGACAGCTTCTATCCCTGGGCGAAAGCGATCCACATCCTTGCCGTCATTTCTTGGATGGCGGGCATGCTCTATCTGCCGCGGCTGCTGGTCTATCACGTGGATGCCGAGAAGGGCTCGGTGCAGTCGGAGACCTTCAAAGTGATGGAGCGCCGCCTGCTGCGCGGCATCATCAATCCGGCAATGATCGTCACCTGGGTTTTTGGTCTGTGGCTCGCGTGGAAAGTCTTTGGTTTCCACGGTGGCTGGCTGCACGCCAAGATCGGTGCGGTGCTTCTGCTGTCCGCCGTTCATGGCTATCTGGCGGGCGCGGTGCGCAAATTTGCCGAGGATCGCAACGAAAAGCCGGCCCGGCACTGGCGGATGATCAACGAGATCCCCACATTACTGATGATCGCAATCGTGATCCTGGTTGTAGTCAAGCCGTTTTAGCTCTTACCAGGGCCCATAAAACGCAGCTTGCTCTTTCACCCAAGCGACGATAAAAGACGGGTCTTCCTTCCCGTCATGCGCCGCCCTTTATTGCTTTCGGCCGCGCCCGGCATTTGTCGCATCCCGCCGATATATTTTCCCCAAAGCAGATTCAGAGTCCGTCTATGCAAGAAATGAAACTCGCAGAGTTCAAGAACAAGAAGCCACCAGAGCTGATCGCTTATGCCGAATCGCTCGAGGTCGAGAACGCCAGCGTCATGCGCAAGCAGGAGCTGATGTTCGCTATCCTGAAGAAACTGGCCGCCCAGGAGATCGAGATCATCGGTGACGGTGTTGTCGAGGTGCTGCAGGACGGTTTCGGTTTCCTGCGCTCCGCCAATGCCAATTATCTGCCCGGTCCCGACGACATCTACATCTCGCCCTCGCAGATCCGCCGCTTTTCGCTGAAGACTGGCGATACGGTCGAAGGGCCGATCCGCAGCCCGAAAGAGGGCGAACGCTATTTCGCCCTGCTCAAGGTCAACACCATCAATTTCGACGATCCCGAAAAGATCCGTCACAAGATCCACTTCGACAATCTGACGCCGCTCTATCCGACCAAGCGGCTGAAGATGGAGATCGACAATTCGACCAGCAAGGACATCTCGCCGCGCGTGATCGACCTGGTGGCGCCCATCGGCAAGGGACAGCGCGCGTTGATCAACGCGCAGCCGCGTACCGGCAAGACGGTTCTGATGCAGAATATCGCCCACTCGATTACTGCCAACCATCCGGAATGCTATCTGATCGTCCTGCTGATCGACGAGCGGCCGGAGGAAGTCACCGACATGCAGCGCTCGGTGAAGGGCGAGGTTATCTCCTCGACCTTCGACGAGCCGGCGGTGCGTCACGTCCAGGTCGCCGAAATGGTAATCGAGAAAGCCAAGCGCCTGGTCGAGCATGGCCGCGACGTCGTCATCCTGCTCGATTCGATTACCCGCCTCGGCCGCGCCTACAACACGGTTGTGCCGTCATCCGGCAAGGTGCTGACCGGCGGTGTCGACGCCAATGCCTTGCAGCGGCCGAAGCGCTTCTTCGGTGCCGCCCGCAACATCGAGGAAGGCGGCTCGCTGACCATCATCGCGACTGCGCTCATCGACACCGGCAGCCGCATGGACGAAGTCATCTTCGAAGAGTTCAAGGGCACCGGCAACTGCGAAATCCAGCTCGACCGCAAGGTTGCCGACAAGCGCATCTATCCGGCCATGGACATCTTGAAGTCCGGTACCCGCAAGGAGGACCTTCTGGTCTCCAAGCAGGACCTGCAGAAGATCTTCGTGCTGCGCCGCATCCTGGCGCCGATGGGCACCACGGACGCGATTGAGTTCCTGATCGACAAGCTCAAGCAGACCAAGACCAACGCGGATTTCTTCGATTCGATGAACACGTAACGGGTTTGGCCGAAACATCCGGCCTATTTATCAAACCCCATTCCGGCAAAACCGGGATGGGGTTTTTCATTGTCCGAGATCAGGTCGCATTCCCGATACGGCGCGGCCGCATGTGGTAGCGGACTCCCCCGTCGGTGGAAGGCGAGGTTTCCTGATCCTATTGGCGTCGCAAGAGGTGTTCGAGCTCTTTGGGATTCGTCACAACGGGAAGGCAGACTTGACCGGTGCAGAGCCAGGCACCCGGCCTGTCGGTCGGCGGCAGGAATCCACCGGGCAGCGCGGGTCGATTCGCTTCCGAACCGATAAAAATGATAACGTCGACCCGACGCGGATCGGGGTTTCGATTCGCAACCGGAACAAGTTTGGGATTGGACGGATCATCAATTAGCACCAGCTTAAGCGGCTCGATCGCCAGCGCACAGGCGTTGACGACGCCTGCCTGGCCATAGGCCTGCTGCGCAGCGCGGCCGGCGGCATGCTCGGCGACCTTCCAGGCTTTTTCCTGCAGGTCGAGATCGCCGGTGACGGAGGCGAGCCGAACCAGCGCTTCGATGATCTGTCCGGTCGCGGAAGGAATGGCCTCGTCGACGTCGCCCCGGATGCGGATCGGCACGTCGGTGCTGTCGGAAGCGGTGAGATAGTAGCCGGTGCTGTCGGCATCGGCGTGCCAGAGATCCAGCTGCTCGATGAACCGGCTGGCCTGCTCGACATAACTCCAGTCGCCGGTGGCTTCGAACAGCGCGATCGCCGCATTGGCCATGGCGGCATAGTCGCTGGACAGCGCGGGAAACAATTTCCTCGCGCCCAGCATCGAGTGCGGCAAGCGGTTGTCGCGGCTGGCGGTGTTGATATGGGCAAAGGCCTTTGCCGCCGCGTCGATCCAGTCGCGCCGCGCCAGCGACCGGCCAGCCTCGGCCAGGGCTGCAATCATCAGGCCGTTCCAGTCGGTGAGGGTCTTTGCGTCGAGGCCCGGCCGGACCCGCCCTTCCCTTGTGGCGAGAAGTTTCGCCTTGAGCGGCACGAGTTGATCGCGATCGACCACACTTTGGGCTTGCTGGGAGCTGGTTTGATGGACGACCGGCTTGCCTTCCCAGCCATGCGGGCTGGAGAGCGTGAAGTATTTGAAAAACAAAGTGGAATCGTCGCCAAGTGCAGCTTCGATCTCTACCTTGCTCCAGGTGTAGAACAGTCCCTCCTCGCCATCGCTGTCGGCGTCGAGGCTGGCTGCGAAGGCGCCGCCGGCGACGCGCATTTCACGCAACAGCCACCCGACCGTGTCTTCGATTCGTATCCGGAACAAATCATTGCCGCTTGCCGCATAGGCCCAGTTGCAGAAGTGGACGAGCTGGGCATTGTCGTAGAGCATCTTTTCGAAATGCGGCACAAGCCATTCGGCATCGGTCGAATAGCGGCTCAGCCCGCCGCCGACATGGTCGTAGATGCCGCCGCTCAGCATCCGGTCGAGGCTGAGCAGGACATCATCACGATGCGTGGAATTGCCATCGCGCAGCCAGGACAGCCAAAGCGTGAGCATGAATGGCGCATTGGGGAATTTCGGCGCGCCGCGCAAGCCGCCGAGATCGCGGTCGATCATGCCGTCGATGCCCCTGGCGAGGCCTTCGAGCGTGTCGCGATCAAGCACTGTTTTGGCATGCGAACCGGCGAGCCGGGCCTCGACATGCATCGTCAGGCCGTCGGCGCTCTGGTTCAGACTCGCCCTTTTCTCCCGCCAGGCCTTGTCCACCGATTGCATCACCTGGATGAAGCCCGGGCGGCCGTAACGCGGCTCGCGCGGAAAATAGGTACCGCCCCAGAACGGCTTGCCGTCCGGCGTCAGGAACATGGTCAGAGGCCAGCCGCCCTGTTCGCCCATTGAGGACAGGGCGGCCATGTAGATCTGGTCGATGTCCGGCCGTTCCTCACGGTCGACCTTGATATTGACGAACAGACGGTTCATGACGGCGGCGACGTCGTCATTCTCGAAGCTTTCATGCGCCATGACGTGGCACCAGTGGCATGCGGCATAGCCGACCGAGAGCAGGATCGGCCTGTCCAGCGCCCTCGCCTCTTCAAGCGAAGCCGGCGACCAGGCCCGCCAATGGACGGGGTTGCCGCTGTGCTGCTGCAGATAGGGGCTGGCTTCTTCGGCAAGCAGGTTTTGAGGGGGCAATGTCACGATGAGGCACTCGGCGATGCGATTGAACGGGCAAAGCTAGGGCAGTGCGGTAGAGCGGGCAAATGATTTCAAGGGATTCGATTGTCGCGCTGTCGAGCGGCCGGCTTCCTGCCGGCGTCGCCGTCATCCGCATTTCCGGCCCGCAGACTCGATTCGTAGTCGAAACGATCGCGGGCAGCATAGCTAAGGACCGGGCGGCGGTTTTGCGCAAGTTCCGAGCGCCTGATGGTGCCGTGCTCGACAGCGGCCTGATTGTCTTTTTTCCCGGCCCGGCAAGCTTTACAGGCGAGGATGTGGCGGAGTTCCACGTTCATGGTGGGCGCGCGGTGGTGGCCAGGATGCTGGAGACGATCACCGGCTTCGACGGTGTCAGGCATGCTGATCCCGGCGAATTCACCCGTCGCGCCTTCCTCAATGGCAAGGTCGACCTAGTCAAAACCGAGGCGCTGGCCGATCTCGTCAACGCCGAGACCGAGGCGCAGCGACGGTTTGCGGTCAAGAACGCGGAGGGCGCGCAAAGCGAGCTCTATTTGAATTGGCGCCGCCGGCTGATCCACGCCCGCGCCATGATCGAGGCCGAGATCGACTTTGCCGAAGAGGATGATGTGCCTGGTTCCGTTTCGGATACGGTCTGGTCCGATGTCCGGGGGATGGTCGACGAGATCGACCGGCACGTTGCGGGATTTCGCGCCGCCGAAATCATCCGCGATGGGTTCGAGGTCGTGATTCTCGGTGCGCCCAATGCCGGCAAGTCGAGTCTGTTCAACGCCTTGGCGCGGCGCGATGCAGCTATTGTAACGGATGAGCCTGGCACGACCCGCGACCTGCTTGAGGTGGTGCTAGATCTGGAGGGGCTGCGCGTCAGGTTGACCGACACCGCCGGGCTGCGCGAGGCGGCAGGAAAGGTCGAGGCGATCGGCATCGAGAAGGCAAGGGCCAAGGCCGATCGAGCCGATCTGTTGCTTCTGTTGCAGGACGTTGCGGAGCCGCAGGCGGTGGCTTCGATCCCGTCGGCGGTTCCGGCCTTGCAGGTCGGCACCAAGCGAGACCTTTTGGATAGCAAAGCGGCTGCCAGTGCGGACAGGCACTACGATTTCGTGATCTCGGTCGTCGATGGGGCCGGCGTTGACGCGTTGTTGGCGGAAATCGGTCGGCGCGCAGCGCGTGCTGCTGGCAGCGCCGGCGATATTCTGCCGTCGCGCTTGCGGCATGTCGATTTGCTGGGCGAAGCAAACCGCCACCTACACCGGGCAGTTGACGGCCGGGTCATCGGGCAGGAGTTGAGGGCCGAGGAGTTGCGGCTCGCCGCGGATCGGCTCGGCCGAATCGTCGGCGCCATCGACGTTGAGGACATGCTGGACGTGATTTTCGCGCAGTTCTGCATTGGGAAATGACTCACGTGAAACATTGGCAGCGCATCGCTGTGGCGACCTCCTTGATTCACGTGAAACACAGGTGCGGACGCTAGCCCTGCCCCTCATTGCCCTACGGGGCGCTCGTTGTTCGAAAAGCCAAGCAGTTGGCTTTTCGTCCGCTACGCGGACAACTCCTCAACTCCCGTATAGTGACGGGGAGAAAGAGGCTGGCCGCTGATGACAGCGCCCTCTCCCCGTCATTATAAGGGGAGAGGACGCCGGCAGGCAGGTGAGGGGCAGAGCCAAGCTGTGATTGCCCCTTCTGATCGGAGCGCGGATTCACGTGAAACATGGCGAAGACTCGCCACAGGGTTGTTTCACGTGAAACGAGCCGCGGAGTTTCCTTGACAGCATCGCCTTGCGGGGACATGTGTCGCTCAATCTTTTTCTATTCTAGGACGTTTGGAAATGACCGATCACTATGATGTGGTTGTGGTGGGCGGCGGCCATGCGGGTTGCGAGGCGGCGAGCGCAGCGGCGCGCGCCGGCGCCAGCACCGCGCTGGTGACACTGCGCTTCGACACGATCGGCGTGATGTCGTGCAACCCAGCCATCGGTGGGCTTGGCAAGGGCCATCTGGTTCGCGAGATCGATGCCATGGACGGGTTGATGGGTCGGGTGGCTGATGCCGCCGGCATTCAGTTCCGTCTGCTCAACCGTCGCAAGGGGCCAGCGGTGCGCGGGCCACGCACTCAAGCGGATCGCAAACTCTATCGCCTTGCCATGCAAGAAGCGATTCGGCTCCAGAACGATCTCGACGTGATCGAGGGTGAGGTTCTCGACTTCGAGATCGTCGATGGGCGGATTGCGGCTGTTCTGCTGGCCAACGGCCTGCGGCTCGCCTGTGGCGCCGTCGTTTTGACGACCGGGACCTTCCTGCGTGGCCTCATCCACATCGGCGACAAGAAGATCGTCGCCGGCCGCATGAACGAGCAGGCGAGCATCGGCCTGTCGGCGACCATGAGCCGCGTCGGCTTCCAGCTCGGCCGGCTGAAGACCGGCACGCCTCCACGGCTGAACGGGAAGACCATCGATTGGGCGTCGCTGGATCGCCAGGCGGCGGATGAGGATCCGGTGCCGTTCTCGCTGATGACCGATCGCATCGAAACACCGCAGATCGAGTGCGGCATCACCCGCACGACTGCGGCGACGCATGATTTGATCCGCGCCAATCTTGGCCGCTCGGCAATGTATTCCGGGTCGATCGAAGGTGTCGGGCCGCGCTACTGCCCGTCGATCGAGGACAAGATCGTCAAGTTCGGCGACCGGGACGGGCACCAGATTTTTCTCGAGCCGGAAGGGCTCGACGACGACACTGTCTATCCCAATGGTATCTCGACGTCGTTGCCGCAGGATGTGCAACTGGACATCCTGAAAACCATCCCAGGGCTGGAGCGAGCCGTCATGCTGCAGCCTGGCTATGCCATCGAGTATGATCATGTCGATCCGCGCGAGCTGACTACGGGCCTAGAGGCCAGGCGCGTCAGTGGTCTCTTTCTCGCCGGGCAGATCAACGGCACCACCGGATATGAGGAAGCAGCGGGGCAAGGCCTGCTCGCCGGCCTCAATGCGGCGCGTTGTGCTGCCGGCAGCGAGCAGATCGTGCTCAGCCGGACCGAGGCCTATATCGGCGTGATGGTCGACGATCTGACCAGCCGCGGCATCAGCGAGCCGTACCGGATGTTCACCTCGCGGGCCGAGTTCCGGCTGTCGCTGCGCGCCGACAATGCCGATGAGCGGCTGACGCCCCTCGCTGCGAAGCTGGGGATCGCCTCGGCGCAGCGGATGCAGCGCTACGGCGATATGATGCAGCAGCTCGACGAAGCGCGTCAGCTGGCGTTGTCGCTGACCATGACCCCGAACGAGGCGGCGCGGCATGGGCTCGAGATCAACCGGGATGGCGTGCGCCGCTCCGGCTATGAACTGCTTGCCTATCCCGGTGTCGACATCGGTTGGCTGGCCGGCGTCGAGCCGAAGTTCGCGACGGTTGATGCCAAAACGGCCGAGCGCCTCGAAACGGAAGCGAAATATTCGGTCTATCTGGACCGGCAGAAGACGGATGTGGCGCAGATCAGGCATGAAGAGAGCCGGCTGATCCCGGAGACGGTCGATTTCGCCGGAGTGCCCGGGCTGTCCAACGAGCTGACGCAGAAGATGCAGGCGCGGCGGCCGCGCTCCATCGCCGATGCCCAGCGCATGGAAGGCATGACGCCGGCCGCGCTGGCGATCATCGTCGCGCATGTGCGCCATGAGGAGAATGCGCAGAGGCCTGAGAGGGACGTTGCGTGAACTCTTTCTCCTGGAAGAGCCTGCAGGACGCGGCCGGTCCGGTTTCACGTGAAACATTCGACCGCCTGGTGACGTTCGAACAGATGTTTCAGAAATGGAACCGCAGCATCAACCTGGTTGCGCAGTCGACGACAGGCGATGTCTGGCAGCGTCACATCCTGGACAGCGCGCAGCTCAGGCGTATCGAGCCGACCGCGAATCGCTGGGTCGATATTGGTTCGGGTGGCGGATTCCCGGGTCTTGTCATGGCCTTCCTGCTTGCCGAGCGCGATGGGGCGAGCATCGATCTGGTTGAAAGCAATCGCAAAAAGGCGTCGTTCCTGCAGACAGTCATCGGCCAGTTCGGTCTGCCGGCGCGGGTGGTGGCGCGCCGCATTGAAGACAGTCATGCGCTGGTCCCGGCGCCGCAGATCGTCACGGCGCGTGCCTTGGCCTCACTTTCCACCTTGCTGGACCTGTCGGCGCCTTGGCTGACCTCAGGCGCGCGTGGCCTGTTCCACAAAGGCCGGGATTACCGCGCCGAAGTGCAAGAAAGCGTTCACCGATGGGCCTTCGATCTGGTAGAACATCCAAGCGTTACCGACCCACATGGCGTCATCCTCGAACTGTCGAATCTTCGACCTGTCTGATTTGCTCCAGGCGACCCAAAAATGAATTTCTGGCATAGATCCATGATGAAGAATGGCCCCCGAATCATCACCGTAGCCAACCAGAAGGGCGGCGTCGGCAAGACGACCACCGCCATTAATCTGGCTACTGCGCTCGCGGCGATCGGTGAAAAGGTGCTGATCGTCGACCTCGATCCGCAAGGCAATGCCAGCACCGGCCTCGGCATCGACCGCAAGGATCGGACGGTCTCGTCCTATGACGTGCTGACAGGCGAACTGGATCTGGAAGCCGCGGCGATCCCGACGGCGGTGCCCGGCCTGTCGATCGTGCCGTCGACCCTCGACCTGCTCGGCATCGAGATGGAAATCGCCTCGGCGCCAGACCGGGTGCTACGGCTGCGCAACGCCTTGCGTGCCTCGGCCGACCGTTCGGCCGGTTTCGGCTATGTGCTGATCGACTGCCCGCCTTCGCTCAATCTTTTGACGCTGAACTCGATGGCCGCGGCCGATTCTGTGCTGGTGCCGCTGCAGTGCGAATTCTTCGCGCTCGAAGGCTTGAGCCAGTTGCTGGAAACCGTCGAGCAGGTGCGTCGTTCGATCAATCCGGATCTCACCATCCAGGGCATTGTGCTGACCATGTACGATGGCCGCAACAATCTCGCCAACCAGGTGGTGCAGGATGTGCGGGCGCATATGGGCGACAAGGTCTACGAGACCATCATTCCGCGCAATGTGCGGGTGTCCGAGGCGCCGTCCTACGGCAAGCCGGCGATCCTGTACGATCTGAAATGCTCAGGCAGCCAGGCCTATCTGCAGCTTGCGTCGGAAGTGATCCGCCGTGAGCGCAAATTGCGCGCCGCTTGATTAGCCAAATGCTTAATTAAGAGCCGATTCGATACCGAAACGATCTGGAATGTAACTGGAAGTGTTATGAGCGAAGACCTTTCGAGAAAAAGACTGGGGCGGGGACTGGCAGCGTTGATCGGCGAGATCGATCGTCCTGCGGCACCCGAAAAGCCTGGGATGAGCGCCGACGGCAAGGTGCCGATCGAGTTCCTGACCCCAAATCCGAAGAATCCGCGACGGCATTTCGGCGAGGCCGAACTCACCGACCTCGCCCACTCGATCCGCGAGCATGGCGTCGTACAGCCGGTGGTGGCGCGGCCGTCGCCGACACAGGCCGGCCGCTACGAGATTATTGCCGGCGAGCGGCGCTGGCGTGCGGCGCAACGCGCCGGGCTGAACGAGATCCCGGTCATCATCCGCGAGGTCAACGACCGCACCGCGCTGGAACTGGCGATCATCGAGAACGTCCAGCGCACCGACCTCAACGCGGTCGAGGAAGCGCTTGGGTACCAGCAGCTGATCGACGATCATGGCTACACCCAGGCCGATCTCGGCCAGGTGATCGGCAAGAGCCGCAGCCATGTCGCCAACACGCTCAGGCTCTTGAAACTGCCGGATGTGATCCGCGACATGCTGGTCGACGGCGCGCTGTCGGCGGGCCACGCCCGCACGCTGGTGACGGCGGAGGATCCGGCCGGGCTTGCCAAGCGCATCGTCGAAGAAGGGCTTTCGGTGCGCCAGGCCGAGGCGCTGGCGCAGATGCCGGCCGGCAGCAAGGCAAAGGAAGCCAAGCCGGCGGCAAGTCCTGAACAGAAGGACGCCGACACGCTGGCGCTGGAAAAGCTGTTGACCGATACGACCGGGATGATTGTGTCGATCGACCACAAGAGCAAAGGCGGCACGCTTCGTGTCGCGTATCGGTCGCTGGAGCAGCTCGACGAGCTGTGCCGCAGGCTGAAGCAGGAGCGGTAGTTAGCCGGCGAATATCCTGGTGGCGGCTGATTCCCGAGAGCCTACTTAACTCGAATCCGCTTGTCATTCCAAGTGCTTGGCACGCCAGCACCGCCCCTCACCTGCCTGCCGGCATCCTCTCCCCGTAAACGGGGGGAGGGACGCTGTCATCAGCGGTTTCGACAATCGCCAACGTCGCAGGAAAGCGCCAGCGTTGCAGCCAGCCCCTTTCTCCCCGTTCTACGAGAAAAAATGCCCGGCAGGGCAATGAGGGGTGGCGCTGACCTCGACGGCTGAGCCGTCAGTCCCAAAACTACCGCTGCGCCAGCCGGCTGCTTTCCACCGCAATGCCAAGCAGTGCCTGCCGCGCCAGCGCGACGGAGAGATCCGGGCGCCGCCGCGTCTGCAGCACAGCGGTCTGCAGCCGGGTCAGCGCGCGACCGAGGGCTTCGCTGCTCCAGCGCTCCAGCGCTTTCTCCACCAGCTTGCGCCGCGAGAAAAACACCGGCGGGCGGGCCGCGGCAACGACCGAGGCGGCGTTGCGGCCAGCAGACTCCATCTGGCCACGCATGGCCTGGATCGCCTGCAACTGCCGCATCGTCGAGGACAGCACCAAGAATGGCTGGCCGCCGGACTGGCAATGGCGGGTGAAGGCGGTGTCGAAGTCGCCGACCTTACCTTCGAGCAGTGCGTCGACGGCGTCATCGAAAGAGGCGCCGGACACGTCACCCGACATCGCCCTGACCTCTTCCAGCCCGATCTCCTTCTGGCCATGGGCGTAGAGGATGAGCTTTTCGATCTCGCCGCGCGAGGCCAGCCGGTCGCCGCCGAGGTTGCGGCGCAGCGCCTGTCTAGCTTCCAGCGTCATCGACATGCCGGCCTTGCGCAATTCGTCGTCGATGACGGCATCGATGTCGCGGGCCTCGTCGGCATAGCAGGGCAGCGCCATGGCAATGTCCGCCGCCTCGACCACGGCACGCAGCCCCACGCCCTTCTTGAGATCGCCGGCCTCGATCAGGATGATGGCGTCGCGGGGCGGCTCCGCGGTCAGCGCCTTGACGTCATCGGCCAACGCCTTCTGGCCGCTGGCGTTGCGCACCCACAAAAGCCGCCGGTCGGAAAACATCGGCACGGTGCGCGCCTCGTCGAGCAGCCGGCCCTCGTCGCGGTCAACCTCCGAGCCGTCCAGCCTGACCACCGAGAATGGATCGTCGAGCGGCAGGCCGGTCTTCTCGGCAAAGGCCTTGGCGCGCTCGGCGACGAGCCCTCGATCGGGGCCGTAAAGCAGGACGATCGAGATGCGCTGGTCCGGACGGGCCAGCCAGGAATCGACCTCGAAAGCTTTCTTCTGTGCCATGGGGGGTGGTTAGCATGATGCAGGGGCGGAGTGAACGGTTTCCAGCTTGGGTTCCTCGCCCCACAAAAGTGGGGGAGAGGAACCCAAGTCTTGCCACCAATCACCTTATCTGACCGGAGCATTGCCCAATCTTGCCCCTAATTGCGCGCCGCTGCCCAACATCGACAAGAAATTTCGCGGACATATCTTCATGTTGTGCCGGGGAGGCTGGATCTTGGATCGAGGCCCGAAAGGCCTGCCCCGTCGAATTCGCACTGGTCTGGTGGCGCAGATATGCAAATATCCTTGGCCGGGGAAGTTTGGGCCAGGGAAATTTGGGGCCAGGCAACGTTGGAGGACAAAGGTCATGGCCGATGCTGGGATGTTGCGTTTTCACGTTCCGGAACCGGAAGTGCGGCCGGGCGGAACGCCTGACTTCTCCAACGTGCCCATCCCCAAGGCCGGCTCGGTGCCGCGCCCGGACATCGATGTCGATCCGCGCACCATCCGCGATTACGCCTTCTCGATTATCCGCGTGCTGAACCGCAATGGCGAAGCCGTCGGCCCTTGGGCCGGGCTGCTTTCCAGCGACGAGCTTCTGGCCGGCCTGCGTCACATGATGACGCTGCGGACCTTCGATGCGCGCATGCAGATGGCGCAGCGCCAGGGCAAGACGTCGTTCTACATGCAGCATCTGGGCGAGGAGGCGGTGGCCTGCGCCTTCCGCAAGGCACTGGCGCCCGGCGACATGAATTTTCCGACCTATCGGCAGGCAGGGCTGCTCATCGCCGACGGCTATCCGATGGTCACGATGATGAACCAGATTTACTCCAACGAAGCCGACCCGCTGAAGGGCCGGCAGTTGCCGATCATGTATTCGTCGAAGGAGCACGGCTTCTTCTCGATCTCCGGAAATCTGGCGACGCAGTATATCCAGGCGGTCGGCTGGGCGATGGCCTCGGCGATCTCGAACGATTCGAAGATCGCCGCCGCCTGGATCGGCGACGGCTCGACGGCAGAATCCGACTTCCATTCGGCGCTGGTGTTCGCCTCCACCTACAAGGCGCCCGTGGTGCTCAATGTTGTCAACAACCAATGGGCGATCTCGACCTTCCAGGGCATCGCCCGCGGCGGCTCGGGCACCTTTGCCGCCCGCGGCCTCGGCTTCGGCATTCCGTCGCTGCGCGTCGACGGCAATGACTATCTCGCCGTCCATGCGGTGGCCAAATGGGCGGCCGAGCGGGCGCGGAGCAATCTCGGGCCGACGCTGGTCGAATATGTCACCTACCGCGCCGGCGCGCATTCGAGCTCGGACGATCCTTCGGCCTACCGGCCAAAGACCGAATCCGACGCCTGGCCGCTCGGCGACCCGATCGTGCGGCTGAAGAACCACCTCATCCAGCTCGGTGTCTGGTCGGACGAGCGACATGCGCAGGCCGAGGCGGAAATCCTCGACACGGTGATCGCGGCGCAGAAGGAAGCCGAGAGCCACGGCACGCTGCATGCCGGCGGCAAGCCGTCGACGCGCGACATGTTCGAGGGGCTCTATGCCGAGATGCCGCCGCATCTGCGGCGCCAGCGCCAGCAGGCGGGGGTCTGACCATGCCAAGACGGACCATGATCGAGGCGATCCGCGACGCCATGGATGTGTCGATGGGACGCGACGACAAAGTCGTCGTGTTTGGCGAGGATGTCGGCTTCTTCGGCGGCGTCTTCCGCTGCACGCAAGGCCTGCAGGCCAAATACGGCAAGAGCCGCTGCTTCGATGCGCCTATCAACGAATCGGGCATTGTCGGCTCGGCCATCGGCATGGCCGCCTACGGGCTGAAGCCATGCGTGGAAATTCAGTTTGCCGACTACATGTATCCGGCCTACGACCAGCTGACCCAGGAAGCGGCACGGCTGCGTTACCGCTCGAACGGGGATTTCACCTGCCCGATCGTGGTGCGCATGCCGACCGGCGGCGGCATCTTTGGCGGCCAGACGCATAGCCAGAGCCCGGAAGCGCTGTTCACCCATGTGTCGGGGCTGAAGACAGTGGTGCCATCCAACCCGCATGACGCCAAGGGGCTGCTGATAGCGGCGATCGAGGATCCCGATCCGGTGATCTTCCTCGAACCGAAGCGGCTCTACAACGGGCCGTTCGACGGCCATCATGACCGGCCGGTGACGCCCTGGTCGAAGCATGAGCTGGGTGAGGTCGCCGACGGCCACTACACGGTGCCGCTCGGCAAGGCGGCGATCCGCCGGCCGGGCTCGGCGGTCACGGTGCTTGCTTACGGCACCATGGTCTATGTCGCGCAGGCAGCCGTCGCGGAGACCGGTATCGATGCCGAGATCATCGATCTCCGCACACTTTTGCCGCTCGACCTCGACGCAATCGTCGCTTCGGTCAAGAAGACCGGGCGCTGCGTCATCGTGCATGAGGCGACGCTGACCTCCGGATTCGGCGCCGAGCTGTCGGCGCTGGTGCAGGAAAACTGCTTCTACCATCTGGAGGCGCCGGTGGCGCGGGTCGCCGGCTGGGACACGCCCTACCCGCATGCCCAGGAGTGGGACTATTTCCCCGGTCCGGCGCGCGTCGGCCGGGCGCTGCTGGAAACCATGGGAGCTTAAGATGGGCGAACACATCATCAAGTTGCCCGATGTCGGCGAAGGCGTCGCCGAGGCAGAGCTCGTCGAATGGCACGTCAAGATCGGCGATATCGTGCGCGAGGACACCGTGCTTGCCGCGGTGATGACCGACAAGGCGACGGTCGAGATCCCGTCGCCGGTCGATGGCGAGATCCTTTGGCTCGGCGCCGAGATCGGCGACACGGTGGCGATCGGTTCGCCCATCGTGCGGCTGAAGGTGGCGGGCGAGGGCAATGTGAAGCCGCAGGGCGGCGACGTTGAAGTGGTGGCAGCCGAGCCGCCGGCGAAGCTGCCGACCCCGAAGCCCGAAACTCCCGCGCCAGCCGTGAAGGCGCCGCCAAAGGCGGGTGGGACCGACATGAAACCTGCCCCCGCCGTCTCGAAAAGCCCGCGGCCTTCCGTTTCTGGCGCACCGCGGCCGGAGGGCGAAAGGCCGCTGGCCTCGCCGGCGGTCCGCCTGCGGGCAAAGGAGGCCGGCATCGATCTCAGGCAAGTTGCCGGAAGCGGTCCGGCCGGCCGCATCGGCCACGAGGACATCGAAGCTTTCCTGACGCGCGGACCCCAGGTTGCGAAAACATCAGGCCTCGCCCGCAACGATGCCGTCGAGGACATCAAGGTGGTGGGGCTGCGGCGCAAGATCGCCGAGAAGATGACGCTGTCGAAATCGCGCATCCCGCACATCACCTATGTCGAGGAGATCGACGTCACCGCACTGGAGGAATTGCGCGCGGCGCTCAACAAGGAAAAGCGCGCGGGCAAGGCGGAACGGCCGAAGCTGACGCTGCTGCCGTTCCTGATGCGGGCGATGGTCAAGGCGATAGCAGACCAGCCGAATCTCAATTCGCTGTTCGACGACGAGGCCGGCGTCATCCACCAGCATGGCGGCATCCATATCGGCATAGCCGCGCAGACGCCGTCGGGGCTGGTCGTGCCGGTGGTCAAGCATGCCGAGGCGCGCGACATCTGGGAGTGCGGCGCCGAAGTGATTCGGCTTGCCGAGGCGGCCAAGTCGGGCACGGCGACACGCGACGAGCTGTCCGGCTCGACCATCACCATCACCTCGCTCGGCGCCATGGGCGGCGTGGCGACGACGCCAGTCATCAACCATCCGGAAGTGGCGATCATCGGCGTCAACAAGATGATGGTGCGGCCGGTGTGGGACGGTACCCAATTCATGCCGCGTAAGATGATGAACCTGTCCTCCAGCTTCGATCATCGGGTGATCGACGGCTGGGACGCGGCCGTCTTCATCCAGCGCATCAAGACGCTGCTGGAAACGCCGGCGCTGATTTTTGTGGATTGAGGGTGTGACAATGCCTTCTCAGCGTTTTGCTCCACCTGCCTTGCAGCGTCGCGCTGCCCCTCATTGCCCTACCGGGCATTTCTCCCCGTATAGGGACGGGGAGAAAGACGCTGGCATTGGGGGTTTCGCCAATCGCCAGCATTGCAAAGAAGGCGCCGAGGTCGCGGCGGTCTCCCTTCTCCCCGTCCCTATACGGGGAGAAGGTGCCGGCAGGCGGATGAGGGGCAGCACGACGCCGCCGGATGGACACTGTGGCCGGCAGTTCTTACTGGAAGGATGCAGCTGACATGAAAGAAATCTCCTGCAAGCTGCTCGTCATCGGCGCCGGCCCCGGCGGCTATGTCTGCGCCATCCGTGCCGGCCAGCTCGGCGTCGATACGGTGATCGTCGAGGCCGGCAAGCCGGGCGGCACTTGCCTCAATGTCGGCTGCATCCCCTCCAAGGCACTTATCCATGCGGCGGAGGAGTTCGAGAAGGTGTCGCACATGGCGGGCGGTAACAGCCCGCTCGGCATCTCGGTCACCGCTCCCGTGCTCGATCTTGCCAGGACCGTCGCCTGGAAGGACGGCATCGTCAGCCGGCTCAACAGTGGTGTCGCCGGTCTGCTCAAGAAGGCTGGGGTGAAGACCGTGCAGGGCTGGGCGACGTTCCGCGACGGCAAGACCGTCGCCGTCGAGACCGAGACCGGAGTGCAGGTGATCCGCGCCGAGACGATCGTCATCGCCACTGGTTCGGCGCCGGTCGAGCTGCCGTTCCTGCCGTTCGGCGACACGGTGATTTCGTCCACCGAGGCGCTGGCCCTAAGCGAAGTCCCGAAGAAGCTCGCCGTCGTCGGTGGTGGCTATATCGGGCTCGAACTCGGCATCGCCTTCGCCAAGATGGGCGCTGAGGTGACCGTGGTCGAGGCCTTGCCGCGCGTGCTGGCGCAGTACGATGCCGAGTTGACGCGGCCGGTGGTCAAGCGGCTCGCCGCGCTCGGCATCGAGGTGATGACAGGCGCGAAGGCCAAGGGGAACAAGGGCGGCGCGCTGCTGGTCGAGACATCGGACGGCAAGAGCGCCAAGATTGCCGCCGACAAAATCCTGGTCACCGTCGGCCGAAAGCCCGTGACCGAAGGTTGGGGGCTCGACCAGATCGACCTCGACATGGCGGGAAAGTTCATCCGCATCGACGACCAGTGCCGCACCTCGATGCGTGGCATCTTCGCCATCGGCGACGTCACCGGCGAGCCGATGCTGGCACACCGGGCGATGGCGCAAGGCGAGATGGTCGCCGAGATCCTTGCCGGCCACAAGCGCAGCTGGGACAAGCGCTCAATTCCCGCCGTCTGCTTCACCGATCCCGAGCTGGTGACGGCCGGCCTGTCGCCGGAGGAGGCCAAGGCGGCGGGCGGCGAGATCAAGATCGGCATGTTCCCGTTTGCCGCCAACGGCCGGGCGATGACGAAACTCGGCGAAGACGGTTTCGTCCGTGTCGTTGCCCGCGCCGACAATCATCTGGTGCTCGGCATCCAGGCAGTCGGCCAGGGCGCGTCGGAACTGGCGGCAGCCTTTGGGCTGGCGCTTGAAATGGGCGCAAGGCTGGAGGATATCGCCGGCACCATCCATGCCCATCCGACACAAGGCGAAGGCCTCCAGGAAGCGGCGCTCAAGGCGCTGGGGCACGCGCTGCATATTTGAATGGTGGCTTTCCCTTCTCCCCTTGTGGGAGAAGGTGTCGCCGAAGGCGACGGATGAGGGGTGCTCCGGCGTGGCACCGACAGCTCTCCGTCCAACACCCCTCAACCGTCTCGGCGCTGCGCGCCGATCCACCTTCTCCCGAAAGGGGAGAAGGCAAGAACGGCCCGAAATCTCAGCTTGCGAGCCGGCTCACCATTTCGTGCTGCGCATAGGCGCGGCCAAAACGGTTGGCGAGGAAGGCGTCGAGCGCGATGTCTTCCTGCTTGACGAAACCGGTCGCGGGCAAGGTCCCGTCGGCCAGCATGTCGAGCACGGCGCAGATGCCGGAGGCGGTGGTGATCTGGATGGCGCTGCGCACCACGTCGTCGACGCGCTTGGAATAGATCTTGTTGGCGTAGGTTTCCTGGAGCAGGCGGCCGTTCTTGCGGCCCGAGACGGTGACGAACACGATGACCACGTCCTGCAGCGTCGCCGGCAGGGAGCTTTCAAAAATGTCCTTCAGCACGTCGCGGCGGTGGCGCAGGCCAAGGTCGTTGAGCAGCGCCTTCATGATCGCGGCATGGCCGGGGTAGCGGATGGTGCGGTAGTTCAGCGTGCGCACCTTGCCTTTCAGCGTCTCGGCCAGCGTGCCCAGCCCGCCCGAGGTGTTGAACGCCTCGTAGGTGACGCCGTCGAGCGAGAACTCCTCGCGCTCCTCCAGCGGCGGCACTTCGATCAGCTCGCCCTCGACGATCGCCTCGCAAGGCTCGCAATATTCGTTGATGACGCCGTCGGTGCTCCAGGTCAGATTGTAGTTCAGGGCATTCGACGGATACTGCGGCAGCGCGCCGACGCGCATGCGCACGCTTTCCAGCGAATCGAAGCGGCTGGCGAGATCGTTGGCGACGATCGAGATGAAGCCCGGCGCCAGTCCGCATTGCGGGATGAAGGCGCTCTTGCCCGAAAGCGCCAGCTGCTTGACCCGCCTGGTGCTGACGACGTCCTCGGTGAGGTCGAGATAGTGCACGCCGGCGTTTGCCGCTGCCTCGGCGATGCGCGTGGTCAGGTGGAAGGGGGCGGCGCTGAGCACCGCGAACTTGCCGGCCAAGGCCGCCTCGAGCGCGCCCGATGCCTCGATGTCGAGTTCCAGCGTGGCAACCGTGCCCGGCAGTTCGGCCGAAGCGAGCTGTGCCGCCGAGCGGTCGACGAGGGTGACGTGGTAGTCACCGGTGGCGGCGAGCATTTCGGCAATGGTCGAACCGATCTTGCCGGCGCCGACAACAACAATTTTCTTCATGAAACGTCCCTCACCCAAAAGCTGAACCTGAGCACATTGTTTTATGCATGTCGTTTGTCCCAAAAGCGCTGTGCACTTCTGGGAGATATGCATCAGAATCGCAGCTTGCCCGTCGAAAGGAAGCGTGGAATTGTTCGAAACGAAACTCTGATTGTGCATTATGCCGGAGGGAATCGTCGAAATGCTCAGTGAAGCCGAACAGGCCCTGCTTTCCCTGCTGCGCGACAATGCGCGTGCCTCGACCGCCGAGCTGGCGCGCAAGCTCGGTGTCTCGCGCACAACGGTGCAGAGCCGGATCGACCGACTGGAGCAGCGCGGCATCATCACCGGCTACGGTGTCCGACTGGCGCCGGACTACGAGCAGGGGCTGGTGCGGGCGCATGTGCTGCTCACCGTGACGCCGAAGCTCGCCGACAAGGTGGTGCGCGGCCTGCAAGCGTTGCCCCCGGTGAGGACACTGCATTCGGTCAGCGGCAATTTCGACATGATCGTCACCGTCGACGCGCCATCGATCCGGGACCTCGATATGCTGCTCGACCAGATCGGCGCCATGGACGGGGTTGAACGCACCTTGTCGTCCATCATCCTGTCGACCCGCATCGACCGCTGATGGGCCCAAGCTGGATCACCGGCTAACTAAATGCCAACGGAAAGCTCACAACCACGGCGAGGCCAGGCCGGCAATCGTCAAGAGTAATCGATGCGCCGTGCAGATCGGCGATGGCCCTGACAAGGCTGAGACCCAGGCCGCTGCCCGGCGTCGACCGGCTGTGGTCAAGCCGGTAGAGCCGCTGGAACACTTTCTCGCGTTCTTCCGGAGGAATGCCGGGTCCATTGTCGGCGACGCTGGCGACAACGCGATCGCCCTGACGCGTAACCGACAGCTTGATGGTCGTGCCGGGCGGGCAATGGCGCAGCGCATTCTCCACCAGATTGGCGAACATCTGCGTTAGCAATTCGCGATCGCCATGGATCCGGTTCGCGGTTTCGTTCAGTTTGGTCGACGACAGCACCTTGCCGTCGTCCTCGGCCACGTCGGTGTAGATCTCGGCGATGGTTTGCAGGATTTCGCCGAGTGCGACATCGGTAAAGCGCGCCCTGCGGGCGCCGGCCTCGATCTGGGCGATGCGCAGCAGCGCATCGAAGGTCTCGTTGATCTGGTGACCCTCGGCGCGCGCCTCGGCCAGATCGTCGGAGACCTCCCGGCCCTGCGCGGCCCCGGCGGCGGCGCCTTCCAGGATCATCTGCAGGCGGTTGAGCGGCGTCTTCAGGTCGTGGGCGATGTCGGCGCTGACCTGTTTCATGCCTTCGACCAAAGCCGACAGCCGGTCGAGCGCCGCATTGACCTGGCGGGAGACGATGTCGATGTCGTCGTCCTTGCCGGTCAGCGGGATGCGGGTATCCAGCCGTCCATGCGAGACGTCCACCATGGTGGCGGCGATGCCGTCGAGCCGGCGCTGGACGCGCGAGGCGAGCAGCGCGCCGCCGGCGACCGCCAGCCCGGTGATGATCAGCGTCGCCCAGCCGAAGCTCATCAGCATGATCGTTTCCAGTTCCTCGGTCTCGGACAGGCTGAAGGCGACCGTCAGATTGTTGCCGCCAATCGAGCCGGAATAGGCACGGTATTCAGCGCCGGGCGGCACGCCGGGTATTTCGGCGTTGAACATCGAGAAGCCGTCGGGAAGTCCAGCTGCCGTGAAATTGCCGGCCTTGCGAACCCCGGCCGCGTCGGTCAGCGAAAACAGCTGTTCCTTCTTCGGGCTGCGCATGGAGTGGCTTTCGATGGTCTCGACAAGCTCCTTGAGATCCTTGTCGGCATAGGTCGCCGCGACGACCGCGTAGGTTTCCTTGATGGTGTCGTCGAGTTGCTCGGCAAGATCGGCGCTCATCATCTGGTAGACGATGGCGCCCGACAGCACGAAGGCGAGCATGAACAGGAAGGCGAACGTCAGGGCGAGCCGGAACGGCGTGCTGCGCAGCAGGCGGGGCCATGCTCCGGTCATGGCGCTGCGTGCAGACTGTAGCCGGTGTTGCGGACGGTGTGGACAAGCTGGGTTTCGAAAGGCTTGTCGATCTTGGCGCGCAGCCGGCTGATATGGGTTTCGACGACGCTGGTCTTGGGGTCGAAATGAAAATCCCAGACGCGCTCCAGAAGCATGGTGCGGGTGATCACGCGTCCTTCGCCGCGCATCAGCACCTCCAGCAGGCTGAACTCCCGCGGCTGCAGGTCGATCGGCTGGCCCTGGCGCGTGACACGGCGCATGATCAGGTCCATTTCGAGGTCGGCAACCCGCAAAACGGTCTTCTGCTCCTGCGCGGCCGGCCGGCGGCCAAGCGCGTTGATGCGGGCGAGAAGCTCGGAAAAGGCAAAGGGCTTGACCAGGTAGTCGTCGCCGCCGGCCTCGAGCCCTTCGACGCGGTCGTCGACGCCGCCGACGGAGGTGAGGAAGATCGCCGGCGTGCGCACGCCTGCGGCGCGCACCGCCTTGATCATCGACAGGCCGTCGAGATCCGGGATCATGCGATCGGCTATGATCACGTCATAGCTGCCGCTGGTCGCCGCGAAGAGCGCGTCGTGGCCGTTGCGCAGCAGGTCACACACATGGCCGGCCTCGGTTAATCCCCGGACGATGTAATCGGCCGTCCTGTGGTCGTCCTCGACAAGCAGAAGTCGCATGGCTGTTCCGGTCTGTGGCCGATTTCGGTGAGAGGCTAGCACCGGCATGGGCCCGTTCCTAGGATGTCGCGAGGCTGCTTCCATACCGCGCCGCCAAATCGATGCAGCGGTACGGAATTCTGCTCCGCTGCATCCTTCGGCCAATCTCGCGGCATGGATCCTCGGGTCTGCGCTGCGTCGCTGCGCTCCTTGCTCCGCCCGTGGATGACGAAGCGATGGGCGTTCCGGCTGATCGCCCAGGTATGTGGACCGTCAATGCAAGCGACCCGACAAGACCACGCCTAGTCCGATTCCAGCAGGATTTCGTCGGCCTCGTCGGCGGTTTTCTTGAGCGTCATGTAGAGAACGAGACCAATGATGCTGCCAAGGAAGATCAGGCTGGTGAAAATGGTGCCGAAACCCAGGCCGCCATATTCGACTGGCTGCGACAAGAGATCGCCGAAGGAGGCGCCAAGCGGCCGTGTCAGGATATAGGCGAGCCAGAAGGCCAGGATGCCGTCGAGATGAAGCAGGTACCAGGCAAGCGCGATGAGCGCGATGACGCCGCCGAACAGCAGGCCTGACGTCAGGTAGCCCATGTCGAAGCTCTCGGCGACAAGGTCGCCGGCGGCGGTGCCGAGCGAGAAGGTGAACAGGATCGCCAGCCAGTAAAAGATCTCGCGCCTGGTGGTGACGATGGTGTGGATCGACAGCGTTCGCTCGCTGGCGTACCACACGGCGAATGTCGCGGCGAGCGCCACCGAGAAGGCGATGGTCGTCGTCTGCAGGCGTACGCCGAAATTGTCGACCAGATTGTCTGTAATCAGCGTGCCGACGATGCTGATCAGCACCACCGCCAGCCAGTAGGCCCAGGGCACGTAGCGCTTCTGCGCGAACTGCAGGACAAGGGCGACGACCAGGATGCCGGTCATGACCAGCGAGGTGACGGTCAGGCCGAGGCCGAGGTTGACGGCGAGATAGTCGGCCGCCGTTTCTCCCATGGTCACCGCCATCAGCTTGATCAGCCAGAAATCGACCGTGACCTCCGGGACCCTGTTGTGGCTGGGAACTGCGGGATTTGGCGTAGTGGGAGAAAGCATGGCGGACGTCCTGCGGCTGGTGGTTCGCGGCACTATTTGCCCATGACCTTCATGGCCTGGGCGAAGAACTCGTCGGCGCGCTTGTCGTCGTCGGCGTTGCAGCGTTCGATGCCCGTGGCCTCCAGTTCCGAAACCTTCGCCTTGGCCGCGGCGCTGAGCGTGGCCGCCGCCTCCGCCGCACGAAGGGTCTTCAGCGTATCCTCGCAAGGCGCGGTGGCGGCAAACACGGAGGAAACCGGACTGGACAAGGCGAGGGTGACCAGTGCGATGGCTAGCGCAAATCGTCTCATGAGATGTTTCCCTGTTTGATGCCGGTTGCGGCAATTGAATTCGGCCCGGTGGTGGCCGATCCGACACCAGCACAGTAGGGAAGCGAGTTCACGCTCGCCTGTCCGGCGGCTTACAAATTCGTAAGAATGGGCTGGGGCCGCGCGAAAAACCTTTACGAACGCCTCGCGGTGCGCTGATAGAAGGCTGGCGCCTTGCATCCGCCATCAATGGGGTGACCCAGTGTCCCCCGGCTTGCCGAACGCGCGCTTGCCAGCGCTCCAGGAAACACGATGACCTACGCTACCCTGAAACCGGTTTCACGGGCCTTCAACCAACGCAAGCGGCTGATCTTCGTGCGGGTGGCGGCGGTGCTGGCGGTGCTGCTTCTGTTTCTCACCAAACCGGCGCTCAGCGAGGGCTCGAACGGGCACGAGACGCTCGAACTGTTCGGCTTCAGCCTAGTGCTGGTCTGCGTCGCCGGACGGCTGTGGAGCATCCTCTACGTCGGCGGCAAGAAGAACGAGGAACTGGTCTCGACGGGACCGTTTTCGATAACCCAGAATCCGCTCTACTTCTTCTCGACGGTCGGCGCGGTCGGCGTCGGATTGCTCTACGGCTCGTTGCTGGCGGCCGTCGCGCTTGGCCTTGCCAGCTTTTTCATCTTCCGCGTCACGGCACGCAAGGAAGCCGGATTTTTGCTCGGCAAGTTTGGACCGACTTACCTTGCCTATGTCAAGAACACGCCCCGGTTCTGGCCAAATCCGCTTCTGTATCACGACCATGACCAGATGCAGTTCTCGACCCAGGCGCTCAAGCGCACGTTCTATGACGGGCTCTATTTCCTCGCCATCTTCCCGGCCATCGAATTGGTCGAGCATTTCCGGGCGACCGGCCTGCTGTTCCCGGCCTTCGTCACGATCTACTGATCAGCGGCGCAGCGCCGCATCGCGGCTCAGCCAGCGCTACGAGTTGCCCAGCGGATGCGGCATGTAGCCGACGAAACCCGCGATCTTCCAGCTTCCCTCGACCTTGGTGCAGAAATACAGCGTCTGCCATTTCAGCCTGTCGACGCTGCCGTCCGCCTTGGCGACGGAACCGTCGAATTTCTTGTGCAGCACGGCGCGGTCGCCGTCGACATCGATGTCGCGCATGTTGGTGACGCGAAACAGCGCCTCGCGCAGCGGCTCGGCGAATTTCGTCGCCGCGGTCTCCCTGGCCTGGCGCAGCCACTCGTCGCGATAGACCTCCAGCCGCGGGAACTGCAGCCGCCAGGCGTCGGCATTGCCGAGGAAATGCGCATGCATGCCGAAGAAGCTCGAGGCCACGAAATCATCCTCGACCATCGACCAGTCCTGGCCGATGAAGGCGTCGATGTCGCGCCGCACCAGCATTTCCCAGAGCGCATGGCGATCGGCATCGCCGGCCGGAAACGGGTTCTTGTCGTAGGTCATTTTTCACTGTCTCCGGTCTCGCAAGTGCGTCTATTGTCGCGGCTTCAAAGCAGCGTGGTGGCGCGCACGATGCAAGCGCTTCTGTAATAAAGCAACATGGATTCCGTGAAAATGTTGCTTTCCAACAGAACCCCTATGAGGATCGCCCCGATCGCGATAAATGTCGATCGAAGCGAGCGCTCCACATGGCGCTCCGTCACGCATCAGAGGAGGCCGCCCCTTGCCGAAGCAGACTTTTGGAACGTCGCATGTGCCGCTGTCGCCGGCAGTGCGCGCCGGCGATTTCGTCTATGTCTCGGGCCAGGTTCCGGTCGGCAGCGATGGCATCGTGGTCAAGGGCGGCATAACGGAACAGACCGAACAGGTGCTCGCCAATGTGAAGGCAGCACTTGCGCTGGCCGGCTGCACCCTGGACGATGTCGTCAAGACCACGGTCTGGCTTGAGGATGCGCGCGATTTCGGCGCCTTCAACGCAGTCTATGCCAGGCATTTCCCGAAGAACCCGCCGGCCCGCACCACGGTCGAGTCGCGGCTGATGATCGACATCAAGATCGAAGTCGAGGCGGTCGCCTACCGGCCGGTTTAAGTCCCGAGGCGGCAGACAAAGAGACGGAGGTTACCTCAATGCAATTCGACCTCCTGCTGAAGGGCGGAGTGCTGATCGACCCGGCATCCAGGCTCGATGCGCCGCGCGATGTCGCCATCGCCAATGGTCGCATTGCCGCGGTCGATGTCGATATCCCGGCCGACCGCGCCGCGCAGATCGTCGATGCCGCCGGCTGCATCGTCACTCCCGGCCTCGTCGACCTGCATAGCCACGTCTATTGGGGCGGCACGTCGCTCGGCGTCGATGCCGACCGACTGGCCGCCAAAAGCGGAACCACCACCTTCATCGATGCGGGCAGTGCGGGCGCGGGCAATTTCCTAGGCTTCCGCCGCCATGTCATGGAGCGCTCGAAGCTGCGCATCCTGGCCTATGTCAACATTTCCTTTGCCGGCATCTTCGGCTTCTCGCAGACGGTGTCGGTCGGCGAGTGCAGCGATCTCAGGCTGTGCGAGCCGCGCGAGGTCGTGGCCGCGGCACGCGAACACCGCGATGTCGTGGTGGGCGTGAAAGTTCGCTCCGGCCGCCATGCCGGTGGCACCAGTGGCATCGCCCCGGTCGACCTGGCGCTGGAGGCCGCCGACCTGGCCGGCCTGCCGCTGATGGCGCATATCGACGAGCCGCCGCCCGGCCGCTCGGAAGTGCTGCCGCGCCTGCGCAAGGGCGACATCCTCACCCACTGCTTCCGGCCGTTCCCCAACGCGCCGGTGTTTGCCTCCGGCGCGGTGCGGCCGGACATGCGGCTGGCGCGCGAGCGCGGCGTCATCTTCGACCTTGGCCATGGCATGGGTTCGTTCGATTTCGCGGTCGCGCGGGCCATGCTCGAGGAGGGACTGGCGCCCGACGTGATCAGCAGCGACGTCCATCTCTACTGCGTCGACGGGCCGGCCTTCGACATCCTGGTCTGCATGTCGAAGCTTTTGGCGCTCGGTATGCCGCTGGTCGAGGTTCTACGCGCGGCGACACAAGCCCCGGCGCAGGCGATTGCCAGGCCTGACCTCGGCACGCTGACGGTCGGCACCGTCGGCGACGTCGCCGTGCTGCGGCAGCGCCCAGGTCGCTTTACCTTTGTCGACGCGGTCGGCGCCTCGCTGGTCGCCGACCAGCGGCTGGTGTGCGAAGGCATCGCCATCGGCGGCACCTGGTGGCCGAACGAGGCGGTCAACGATGCCAGCGAGACCGAGCGTTTCGAGGCGCATCCCACGCATACGCATGTCGAAGTGGCGTCGCGGCACTTTGGGCATCGGCACGAGTGATGAAAGCCAATCTCCCCCACGTGGGGGAGATCTCGGGCGTCACCGACCGGCGTTGCTGAACGCCCCATAGACGGTCGTCCCAATCCCCTCCATGCGCGCCTTGATCTGCAGCGCCACATATTTCGAATAGAAGCGAGACAGCGCCAGATTGCCGCCGTGGAACCACAGCGCTTGCTGAGCAGTCGGCTTCCACATGTTGCGCAACTCGCCTTGCCAGGGTCCGGGATCGCCCTTCACGCCGGAGCCAAGCCCCCAGCACGGGCCGACCTTGTCGGCGACCTCGCGCGAGACGATCGCGGCCACCGTCTCGTTCATCGACTGAAAGCCGGTGCAGGCGACGATCGCGTCGGCCGCAAGCTCGCTGCCGTCCTCGAAAAGGATGCCGGTCGGCGTCAACGATTTGATGGCGACGCCGCTGCGCACGCCGATCTCGCCGTCGATGATCAGGTCGGAAGCGCCGACATCGATGTAATAGCCGGAGCCGGTGCGGTAGGCCTTCATCAGCAAACCGGTCTCGTCATCGCCGAAATCGATGGCGAAGCCGGCGGCGCGCAGGCGGTCGTAGAAGGCCGCGTCGCGCGCCTTGATCACCTCGTAGAGCGCCTGCTGGCCCTTCGGCACCAGCGCGAAGGGAGTCGAGGCGACGATCATGTCGGCCTTCTCGGTGGTGATTCCGCGCGCCAGCGCGTTCTCCGAAAAGATCTCGAAGCCAACTTCCATCAGCGTGTCCGACTTGACCACTGTGGTCGGCGAGCGCTGGATCATGGTGACCTCCGCACCGCTCTCCCAGAGGTCCACGCTGACATCATGCCCCGAGCTTGCCGCGCCGATGACGGCGACCTTCCTGCCGCGGAATTTCTCGCCGCTGGAGTACTGGCTGGAGTGCAGCAACTCGCCCTTGAATTGATCGGCGCCCGGAAGATCGATCTGCCGCGGGGGGCCATAGGCGCCGGTGGCAAACACGATGTGCTTCGGCTTCAGCGTGATGTGGCGGCCGACGCGGTCGACGACGACGGTCCAGACCTTTTCGGCCTCGTCATAGGATGCACTGACGCACTTCGTGGCGACCCAGTAGTTGAGCTCCATGACGCGGGTGTACATTTCCAGCCAGTCGCCCATCTTGTCCTTGGGCGTGAACACCGGCCAGTTTTCCGGGAACGGAATGTAGGGCAGATGATCGTACCAGACCGGATCGTGCAGCACGAGCGTGCGGTAGCGGTTGCGCCAGGAATCGCCGGGGCGCGCATTCTTCTCGATGACGATGGTGGGCACGCCGAGCTGCCTGAGCCGCGCGCCCAGCATGATGCCGCCCTGACCGCCGCCTATGACAAGGCAATAGGGCTGTTCGCCGGCGCCGAGGTCGCGCGTCTCGCGCGCCCGCGCCTCCGTCCAGGTCTCGCGGCCGGGGTCGGCCTTGTGGCGCACGCCCAGCGGCCGCGCGGGTCCCTTGCGCTCCTCGAACCCTTTCAGGTCGGTCATTGCGGTGAACAGCGTGCGGCAGCGGCCATCGCGCAGGCGCATGACGCCCTGGCCACGCGCCGATGCGGTCTCGAAGCTGAACCAGGCCTCGACAGTGCCCTCGTCCGAGGTCGCCTCGCCGGTCAGCCGCCAAGCCGTCGGCTTCGTCGCCGCCAGCGTCGACGCGAGCATATCGGCGATCGCCCCGCGTCCTTCCATGGTCGTGATGTTCCAGGTGAAGGTCAGGAGATCGCGCCAGTAGCAGTCGTCGACGAACAGGCTGCTTGCCGCCGCCACATCGCCCGCTTCGAGCGCCTTGGCAAAGGAGCCGAGCCATGCGGCCGCCTGTTTCGATGGTGCCATGTCGAGCATTTCTTCCCTCTTGCCGCAAAGGCGCCGAACACGGCGCGAAAACTCAATTATCGACCTTGGCGCATCGCGCTGTGGAGCGCTACTCCCGCAGTGAGCAACGACCAGGACCAAACCCGCCCTCGCTAACCAATCGTCTCCAGCCGTCTTGGCAAGCGGTTCATGGCAACCGGCCCGTCCGGCGTGATCAGGAACTGATCCTCGAGATTGAAGCTGGCGAGGCCGTCGATGTAGAGCGGGACTTCGAAGGCCAGCACCATGCCGGCTTCGATGACGACATCGCTGTCGGCGGCAATGAACGGCCATTGTTCGGAAAAGACCGACTGGCCGACGCCATGGCCGAAATGGCCGCGGCGGTAGGAGCGTAGCCCTTGCCGCGCCAGGCTGTCGCTGGCGACGCGGTGCACATGGCCGAGCGAGGCTCCCGGAACAAGGGCCGCCAGCCCATCCTCGAAGGCCCGCTCGGCGATGGCATGGAGCTCGGCCTGTTCGGCGAATGGCGACCCGAAAATGAAGTTGCGCGACATGTCTGAGGCGTAGCCGCCGACGGTGCAGACCATGTCGCACTTCAGCGGATCGCCGGCCATTGCCTTGGCATCGGCGCCTTTGGCCCGGGCGCCCAGCGTAACGTATTCGGCGGTAGCAACCGGATGCGATAGGCGGGCCGCGGCCGAGGCAACGCCGTCTCGGTAGAGCGCGACGAGATCGGCCTGGCGCATGCCGGCCATGGCGTCCACCTGCAACCGGTCCAGCCCGGCTTCCGACAGGATGATGCCTTGCTGAAGCAGCTCGATCTCGCGTTGCGACTTTACTGCCCGCAACCGATCGAGAACCGCCGAACCGTCGACCATCGAACAACCCGGCAGCATCGCCTGCAGGACCGAAAAATCGGTGACGGCAATGAAATCGAGATCGACGCCGATGGTCGCGCGGTCAAGCCCGAAGCCTGTCAGGATCTGCTTCAGCTCGCGGGCGGAACTGGCCAGGTCGAATGTCGCTGGCCGGGAAAAGTCGGGCGACCGGCCAGAGGATGCGAGGCCGGTCTCGATGCGTTGCGCCAGTGCATGGCCGATGGTCGAGACGTCGAGCGTGGCGGTTTCGATCCAGATCGGGTGGCTGCGGACCACGGCGTCCGGCAATGCCGCCTGCAACTGCGTCGCGTTGAAGTCGGCCACCACGACGCCGATCGGCAGGTCCTGCCGGGCCGGGATGACGACGAAGCCGGCGCCGGCTCGCCGGAACAGTCCCGCCGGGCCGATCCAGGCACCGGTCGCATAGTGGAATGCCTCGGGCGCGCAGAGCACCAGCGCCTGCAGGCTGGCGCGTTCCATCAGTTGCGTCGCGCGCAGGCGGTCGACAAACCCCGTCATGAATTCTTCTCCGGATGTCCGAAGCGGCAACGGAGCATTCCGGGTAGAGACAATCAAGCCGGTTTCATAGGCAGAGGTGCGCGGAACTTGCACGATGTTGGCGGGACAGCACCCCGCTACTTGATGGATTCCAGCTTGGCGACGGCAGCCGTGAAGCCAGCCAATGACACCGGGATGGTGACCGGCTTGCGGGTGACCGATTCCATGCCGATGTTCAGGTTGGTTCCCGACTTCATGGCCTTGATGAGGTCCGCTGACAGCGGCGTGGCGGCATAGGCGCCGTTCTGGTCGCTGGTCTGGATGGCGAGGGTCGTTTTCTGGCCCTGGTCAATCTGGAACGAGGCGCCGGACGGCAGGAACAGTCCATGCGGCAGCGCGAGCAGCATGGCCAGGCCGCCATTGCCGTTGTCGCGGCGCACAGTCACGGTCAGCACGCGTTGTCCGGACTTGGCTTCGGTCAGGTTCTGCGACACCTGGCACTGAAGCTCGGCGGTTGCCGAGCCGCTCGAGCAGTTCACCGCCCACGGATTGGCATCGGCAGGTTTTGCACTGGAATCAGTCGGTTTGGGCTGGGCCGGCTTGGCGTCTTCGGCAAGCGCCGGTCCCGCCGCCGACAGGACCAGCCACAGGGCTGAACTTGCGATCATTAGATTAGCAAGAGCTAAAATTGATGACATTTTCTTTAGGCCCTGCATTCTTTCTTTCCCTGCCAGGTATTTTCATCAGTGGCGTTTGATACAACACTCGGGACTGTTTCGGAAGCTAGGCCGGCGCCAAGAAAGCCGGCAAAAGTACTGTGGCCTTTCGGACACACGAAAGAAAATTGGAGGAAACCCCTAGAAATCGAAGGAGCCGAGACTCGCTATACAATACAATCTGCGTAAAACTTAAACACGCGGGACGTGCAGTCCCAGAAGGACTCGCCTGGGATGGGAACTACCGAGAAATCTCGGCAAGTTGGTGAGATGGCGGCGCGTGGGGAGGACTTCCGCGTGCGCGCCGGCTATCGCCGTTCGCAAATTGCCAGGCATCTGTGGAAGACGACGGCGCTTACGACGCTGGCGCTTGGCCTTTCAGGCATGTCGGCTTATGCCGACCCGAACGGGTTGTGGCAGCCGCAGGTGCGCGCCATCGTCGGCGCCGACAACAATGGCGGCAACGCCGCGCTCGAAGGCTTCATCCCGCTGAAGCAGACGGCCGAATCGGTGCTGTTCCTGGATGTCAGGGCCAAGCACGATTTCAAGGACGGTTTCGGCCAGGATGTCGGCCTCGGCGTCCGCCGCATCGTCAATCCGGATCTGATGATCGGCGGCTACGCCTATCTCAACGTCGAGAACTTCAACAGCAACCAGTTCACCGCCGCGACGCTCGGCGCCGAGGCGATCACGCCGCATTTCGACGCGCATGTGAACGTCTATCTGCCGATCAAGGGCGACTACAAAGACCGCTCCACTGACTCGACCCTGTCGATGGTCGGAAACCAGCTGCTCGAGCAGATATCGGTGATCGATCATCGCCAGTACGCGGCCTGGGGCATCGAGGGCGAGGTCGGCGCACAGGTGCCGATCAACCTGCCCGACAAGCATTCGCTGCGGCTGGATATCGGCGGCTACCACTTCGAGGATCCGCACGGCGACGACCACAGCGTCACCGGCGCCAAGGCCGGGTTCGAGTATACGATCGGCGATGTCTTCGGCAGCAACACCTCGCTGGTGTTCGCCGGCGAGGTCCGCAACGACAATCGCGACGACACACAGTTCGCCGGCAGCGTCCGGCTGAACATCCCGTTCAACCCCGGCCACGGCTCTGACAATGCCGACAATGGGGCCGACAGCGGGCCGGAGCCGGTCTATCCGGTCAGCGAAGGCCTGCGCAAACGCGTCAACGAGCGCGTGCGCGGCGATGTAGGCGTCAGGATCCAGTCGCAGGACGTGAACGGCGGCACGACGACGCGCCTCGCCATCAATGCCGCCACGGGCGCTGCTTTCGGCAAGTTCTTCTTCGCCGACGGCGGTAACTCGCTCGGCCTCGGCACCATTGGCGATCCGACGACGCTGGACGATGCGGTGACCAAGGCCGGCAACGGCTTCGTCGTGGCGCTTGGCGGCAGCGGCAATATCACCACCGGCGGCGTGACGCTGACCAATGGCCAGACCGTCATCGGCGGTGGCAGCAGCGTCACCGCCCTGCTTTTCGGCGGCGGCACCAGCAGCTTCAACCTGGGCGGCAGCAACGGCACGATCCAGGGCACCAATCCGGCCAACAACGTCATTACGCTGGGCAATGGCAACACGCTGAACGGCATCACCATCACCGGCGGCGCCAACGGCATCTTCGGCAACAACATCTCCGGCGCCACGCTGACCAATGTCACTGTGACTGGGGCCGGTGGCAATGGCGCCGACTTCACCGGCACCTCGACCGGCATCAAGGGCTCGGACTTCACGGCTGAGAACAACGGCCTCGACGGCCTGCATATCGAGGGCGACGGCACCTACAATTTCACCGGCACGACGCTGCTGCTGGGCAATGGCGACGACGGGCTCGATGCCACCGGCAAGGGCACCTATACGTTCGCGACGCTCAATGCGAAGGACAATGCCGACCGTGGCATTACCGTGCAGGGCACCGCGACATCAGGCAGCTTCACCACCAGCGGCGGCACCGTGTCGGGCAATGGCGGCACCGCCGTCTTCATCGACCCGATCACCGCGCATGTGGTGCTGGATTCGATCACTCAGTCCGGCGGCACGTCGGGCGTGGTGCTCGATCAGGTCTCGGGCAGCTTCACCGTCAACGGCGCGACGACGATCTCGAACACAACCGGACCGGCGATCGCCATTTCGAATTCGCCGGCGGCGATCCGCTTCGGCGACGTTGCCATCTCGGCCCCCGGCGGCGACGGCATTTCGTTTGCCGGCGTCAATGCAGCGGTGGTCGCCGGCAACATCGTCATTTCCGGCCTCGGCGTCGGCACCGGCCTCGACTTCTCCGGCAGCCGTACGAATTTCACCGCACTGTCGCTCAACGTCACCGGCACCGGTGCTGCTGGGTCGATCGGCATCGATCTCTCGTCGCCGACCTCGGGCGGCGCAACGATCGCCATCACCAATGGCGGTACGATCGCCGGGGTCGACACCGGCGTGCGCTTCGGCATTGCCGGCTCGCCGGCTAATTCGGCCAATGCCGAGTTCAGCTTCGGCGGCGGTTCCATTGCCGGCATCACCGCTTCGCTCGACGCGCGTGCCCTCAACCAGACGCTCGGCCACTATGCGTTCGGCTCGACCACGTTCAGCGGCCCGCAACTGTTCGACGTCCAGAATCTGATCTTTGTCGGCGCTTCCGCGACCGGCTCGGGCAACGGCTCCTCGCTGCTGGACCTGGCCACGATCGCGACGGCCGATGCCAACACCGACGCGGATGCGATCTTCGTGCTGGTCAATCGCGGCACGGCCATCGACGATGTCAACGGCTTCTCGCTCAGCGCCGGGCAGACGCTGGCTTCGTTCGGCAACGGGCGGACCTTCTCGCTCGGCGGTATCCCGGTCAACATTACCGGCGACAACATCACACACACAGGCGTCGTCTCGGATGCAGGGGGTGCTGCGACGCTGACCGATTCCGGCAGCGGCGATGTCGTCACCCTGGCCAACAACAGCTCGCTGCGCGATTTCAACATCGCCGGCGGCAGCGCCAACGGTGTCCACGGCAGCAACGTCAGCAATGTCACGATTTCGGGCCTGAATGTTTCGGGCGCCGCTCTCGATGGTCTGCTGTTCGATGGCGTCAACAGCGTCACCGCCAACAATTTGAGCTCGACCGGCAATACGAGCGACGGCCTGCAGATCGACGGCAGCGGCCCGCCGATCGACGGCGCCGGAGCCTACAATTTCACCGGCACGACGACACTCTCGAACAACACCGGCCACGGCCTGTTCGTCGTCGGCGGAGGAACCTATGGTTTCGAGACGCTCGACGCGAAGGACAATGGCGGCGATGGCGTCTTCGTCAATTCGATCGGCGCCGCAAAGCTGACGATCACTGGCGGCACGATTTCGGGCAACGGCCTGGCAGGCTTCACAGTCCAAAGTCTCGGGCTTGCCAACAGCACCCAGCTCGATGTCACACTGGACGCGCTGAGCCAGTCCGGCGGACAGGGTGGAGTCGGCCTGTTCCACACCTCCGGCAATTTCTCCGTTACCGGCGCGACGACGGTCTCCAACGCCCTTTTCGACGGCATTACCATCTGGGACAGCTCCACCACGGTTGGTTTCGGTGGCGCGGTCACCATCACCAATCCATCCCGCGACGGCATCTCGCTCAAAAATGATACCGGCGCCGTCACGTTCGGCCAGGTGAAGATCAACCAGGCTGGTGTGAACGGCATCCTGCTCAGCGGCAATTCCGGCGCTGTAACGTTCGGCGATGTGAGCATCAGCCAGCCGACCCAGAACGGCATCGACGTTTCGGGCACCAACGGCACGATCGGCTTCGGCAACATCGACATCACCGGCCTGCCCACCGGCCGGACCGGGCTCGACCTGTCGGGCAGCCAGTCGACCTTCACCGCCACCTCGCTCGACATCGCCGGCGCCGGCAGTTCGACCGGCATCGATCTTTCCGGCACCACCGGCGGCTCGGTGACGATCGGCACCGGCACCATTTCAGCCGGCACCGGCGTGCAAATGGGCACGCATGGCGCGGCTGGAGCCACCGCCGACACGACCTTCTCGTTCGGCGGCGGATCGATCACCGGCACGACGGCTTCGCTCGACATGCGCGGCCTGAACCCGGGCAGCGGCACTTATGCCTTCCATGACACGGTGCTGAACGGGCCGCAGCTGTTCGACGCCGCCAATGTCATCTATGTCGGCGCCACCAGCACCGGCCCCCTCGGCGATGGCTCCAGCGCCAGCAATTTGATCAATGCCGCCGCCGCCGATGATCTGACCACCAGCGCCAGCACGATCTTCGTGCTGGTCAAGACGGCGGCTGTCCAGACCACCGACACCGACGCCGATGGCTTCACGCTGGCCAACGGCCAGTCGATCGTTTCCTTTGCCAATGGCGGTACCGTCACCCTGGGTGGCCCACCCGCCAATGTCACCGGCACCCATGTCGTTACCGGCGCGACGCAGGCCGATCCATTCGGCTTCGGCGGGGCGACGCTCAACAACGCCGCCAACAGCACCATCGACCTCGCCAACGGCAACCTCGTCAAGAACCTCAGCGTCAGCAACGGCATAGGCGTTGCCATCGATGGAACTGGGGTCAACGGCCTGAACGTCGGTGGCGTGACGATCGCGGGTGCCGCCACCGGTCTCGTCCTCGACGGCGCGTCGGGCACCGTTACAATCAACAATCTGCACATCCAGGCCCCAGGCCAGACCGGCATCGTGCTCGCCAATTCGGCCGCAAGCGTCAACTTCACCGGCAACACGACAATTACCGGCAGCAGCGTCAACGCCGTGCTGGCCAACAATTTCGACGGCACAGCAAGCTTCAACGATCTCGACATCACCGGCGGCAGCGGCTCGGGTGTCGCGGTCCTCAATGGTTCGAGCGGAACCTTTACCTTCGGCGCGGCGAGCTCGATCAGCACCACTTCAGGCACCGCCGTCAACATCGATGCGTCCGCGCCGAACCTGACCTACAACGGCACGATCAACCAGACCGGCGCGGCAAGCGCGGTGAAGATCAACGCGATGACCGGCGGTAGCGCCAGCTTCACCGGCAAGATCACCGCCAGCACCGGCGCCGCCAACGCGATCGACCTGAGCGGCAACACCGGCGGGAAGATAAACTTCACCGGCGGGCTCGACCTGACCACCGACGGCGGTTACGGCTTCAGCGCCATCAATGGCGGTACGCTGACGGTGACCGGCGCCAGCAATACCGTGGCGACCGGCGCCGGGCCGGATGAGAAGGGGATTCTCATCGGCGGTACCGGAATGACCATCGGCGCGGCTGGTGTGAACTTCGCAAGCGTCACCGTGGATGGCTCGGGCGGTATCGTTTCCAGCGGTATCGTCATAGCAAACACCAGCGGCGGCAATGTCACCTTCGGCGCCGTCGACATCAGCCGCGTCAATGGCGATGCCATCCGTTTGACCAATGTCGCCAGCGGCATCTACACGTTCAACGGCACGACGAGCATCGCGACAGTTGTCGGCAACGGCCCCGGCTTCGTGGTGCAGGGCAGCGGCGCGACCGTCAATGTCGGCAACCTGGTGACGACGCTGGTTTCGGGCGCCGACGTCAGCCTGACCAACAACACCGGCACGATCGGCATCGGCGGCACCATCACCAATTCCGGCAGCGGCGATGGCGTCGTCGTTTCCGGCGGCAGCGCAGCGATCACGGTTTCGGCCGGCATATCCAGTTCGGCAAGCGCACCAGGCACGGCGGTCAAGATCGACGGCACCACCGGCGGCTCGGTGACCTTCAGCGGCAGCGTCACGTCGACCGGCACGGGCAATCTGTTTGCCATCGGCACCACGACGGCGCCGACCAACAGCGCGATCAGCTTCACCGGTTCGGCGCTGACGGCGACCGGCGGCGGCGGGGCCGTGATTGGCGGGCTTGGCGCCGGCGCGAGCTTCAGCGCTACAACTCCGCTCTCCGTCACCAATTCAACCGGAACCGGGCTTGCCGTTTCGAATGTCGCCGGTACGGCGATGTTCGGCGCGGTCACGGCCAGTGGCAGCGCGACGGGCATCAGCCTGTCGGGCAATTCGGGTACCGTCACCTTCGGCGCCACCAACGTCACCAATGTTGGCCTGAACCAGAGCGGCGTCAGCGTTGCCGGCACCAATTCGGGCACGCTGTCCTTCGCCAGCCTCGGCATCGCCATGACCGGCAATGGCGCGACCGGCATCACCTTCGCCAATGCCGTGGTCAACGGCACCATCACCGCGCGCGATTTCGACCTGACCAGCGCGAGTTCGACCGGCACGACGGCGGTCAACCTCACCAACACCACCGGCACCGGCACGATCCAGCTCGGCGATCCCGGCGCGCCGGCCAACACCACCGCTTCCGCCATCGGCGGCCCCGGCGCTGGCCCCGGCATCGGCTTCCAGTTCAGCAACACGACCGCGGTCAACTTCATCTATGGCGACGGCGAGGGTGCCGCCGACAAGCTGTCGACGGTCAAGTCGGTCGACATCCTGAATTCAACCGGCGGCTTCCCGGCCGGCGGCACCTACAATTTCAAGGATGTCAACGGCGCCACCGGCGGCTTCATCGGCGATATCTCCGAAGCGCAGGGCTCCACCATCTATTATGTCGACCCGAACGGCACCGGCGATGGCACCGCCGACAATCCAGGCTCGATCGCCGGCGCCGAAGCGTCAGGCGCTAAGATCATTGCGCTGATCGACAGGTCGCAGAACGGCACCAGCAATTTGATCAACATGATGCTGGCGCAGCAGAATGGCGGCGGCAACAACACACTGAACCTCGCCGACGGCCAGATCCTGATCGGCCTCAAGGCCGGCGACTCCATCGACACCGCGCCCTATGGCGGTGTCGGCGGCACGCTCGGCGGCAACTTCAAGTTCAGCAACATCAATTCGTCGAGCATCATCGATGCGCCTGCCGGCGTCGACACCGTGCTGCCGACGCTGACGACGGCGAGTGGCAACACGGTCGATTTCACCGGCCGCGCCAGCATCGACAACGTCATCATCAGCAACACCGGCACCGGCATTGGCGTGCATGGCACCGCCATCACCGAGTTTGTGCTCAACCGGGCGACGATCGCCGGTGGCGACGGTGGCGCACTGTCGATCGTCGACGGGGCCGCCAACAGCGAGGTTGCGCTGTCGAACCTCACCCTCTCGGCCACGGGCGGCAACATCGCTTCGGTCGACGGCACGGCTGGCGCCGGCACCATGAAGGTCAGCGCCTTCTCCGACATCACGCTTCTCGGCAACAAGGGCGAAGCCGGCGGCTTCCTGTTGACGACCGCCATTTTCGACGCCAATGCGGCCACCCCCGGCATCGACCAGGTCGATGGCGGCGCCTTTGTCGCCGGCACCACGACGAACCGCGTCGGCGGCTATGGCCTAGTGCTGGTCGGTGTGGCTGGCGATCTCAAATTCGATACCACCAATGTCGCGGTCAAGACGGCGACCAGCACAACGTTCCCCGGTCCGAGCGCCTTCGGTGTCGTTGCGAACGGCGCGGCGGCAAGCGGCACCAGCATCGACCTCGGCACGGCCACTCTCAATATCGACGGTACCGGCGCCAGCGCCGGGCTCAACAGTGCCTTGTGGGCGAGCATCATCCCGGGCAACCGTGTTGGCTTCTCGGGCGTGGTCACTGTCAACACCGTCGAGGCGGCCGGCCTGGTGTCCGATCTCGGCGGCACGCTGTTCTTCGGCGCGGCCGGCAACACTGTGACGACCACCGGCCTGCCGGCGATCTCGTTCAGCAACGGCACAAGGGTCGAAAACGGTTCCGGCGGCTCGGCGCAGTTCGGCGCCATCAATTCGAGCGGTGGCGGCCAGAACGGTATCTTGCTGTCCGACCTCGCCGCGTCGCCGACGCTGCTGTTCAACGGCCCGGTGACGATCGACGGCACGACGTCCAACGCCATCCAGATCCAGAATACCACCCTCGCCGCGGCATCGGTGACCTTCGCCGGCGCGGTCTCCATCACCAACGCCACCGGCGGCGGCGTCGAGTGGCAGCGTCTGGCCGGCAGCACCGACACGCTGACCTTCTCGGGTGGCCTCGCCATCCAGAACAGCGGCGGCGTCGGCTTCTCTGCCGACCATGGCGCGGTGGCGCTGTCCGGCACAAACACGGTTTCCACCACCAACGGCACCGGCGTCAGCATCAGCAACGCCAGTGTCAGCGGCGGTTTCACCTCGGTCAGCGCCAGCTTCGCCGCCGGCAACGGCATCAATTTGCAGAACCTGACCGGCTCGCTCAATCTCGGCACCGGCACGCTGACCAACACCGGTGCGGGCGCGGCCTTCAACGTCGGCTCGGCCACCAATGCGAGCGGCGGCAATGCGGTCATCTCCTATGGAGGCACCATCGCCAGCAACGGGTCCGGTGCGGCGGTTTCGATCCGGGAACTCACCGGCGGCTCGGTGACGCTGTCGGGCAACCTGACCGACGGCAACGCCGCGGCCGGTGGCAACATCGTCGTTGGCAACATCGACAACGGCACGGCGGCAACCGTCACCTTCTCCGGCGCCAGCAAGCAGATCAGTTCGGGCACCACCGACGCCGTCAGCCTCGGCATCCTCGGCGCGTTCCCTGCGGGTACTCCGGCCCCCAACACGAACGGCACGATCAATTTCACGAATGGCGGTCTCGACATAACGACGACAGGCGGGGCGGGCTTCGTCGCGTTCGGCAGCAGCGTCAGCGTAACCGGCACCAACAACACCATCGCTTCCGGCGGTGACGGGCTGCTGGTGGGCTCTACCAATGTCGGCAGTGGCGGCATCACCTTCGACGACATTTCGTCGGTCGCCACCACTACCGGTGGCGTGCTGTTGAACAACGTCAACCTCGCCGGCAATGTGAACATCGGCGGGCTGACCAATACGGGTGTCATCGGCGTCACCGTGTCCGGAGTGACGACCGGCTCCGGGAAGTCCGTAAACTTCACCGGAACGACCAACATCGACGTCGACACTTCCGGCGTCCAGTTCAGTGGCCAGGTTGCAACGGTGAACATCGCCAATGTCGCCGGGTCCAGCCTGACCATCGACGGCGGCACGCGCGGCATTGATTTCAACGGCGTGATGGGCGGCACCGTCAACATCGGCGGCAATGGCGGCACCGCCAGCATCGGCGCGACGACAAGTACCAGCGACTTTGCCATCGCTGTCGGCGGCAATACCGGTGGCACGCTGAACTACAACGGCTCGGTCAAGGTCAATGCGGGCAGCGTGGTGAGCGCCGGCGGTGGCGACCTCGCCACCCTCAACCTCAGCGGTTCGGTGCTTTCGACCACGGCGTCGACGGCCTTCGTCTTCAGCGGCAACGCCGACGGCGTTTACAACATTTCGAGCACCATAAATCACACAGGCGGCACCGGTGTCCTGGTCGACGGCTCCTCGGAAGGAACGATCACCTTCTCCGGGGCGACAAAGACCTTCAGCACCGGCGCCAACGACGCTATCGTCAAGCAACCGAGCATCGGCCCGGGACAGGGCACGGCAACGCTCGCCTTCACCGGCGGCGGCCTCGGCATCACCACCACCAGCGGCACAGGCTTCACCGCCAGTACCTTCGGCGCCGGCACGGTCACCGTCAACGGCAGCAACAACACCATCACCACGACGACCGGCACCGCGCTCAAGCTCGACAACGCGACGGTCGGCGCGGGCAGCCTCAACTTCAGCTCCATCTCCACCAATGGCGCCGCCACCGGCGTCTCGCTCAACAATGTCGGCGGCGGCGGCATCATCCTCGGCACGGTCAACCTGCAAGGCATCACCTCGCGTGGCTTCGATGTCGCAGGCACGCTTGGCTCGGCGCTGAGCATCACCAGCCTCAACATCGGGCTCGGTGGCGCAAACGCCATCGGCCTCGATCTCAACGGCGCGGTCATCAGCACCGGCATCAACGCCGGCGATTTCGACGTCGCCGGCGGCGGCTTTGCCGGCACGCTCGGCATCGACATGGCCGGGACCACCGGCGCGGCCACCATCCAGCTCGGCGACACCGTCAATCCCGGCGGCACCCAGACGTCGACCATCACCAATGTCGCGCAGGGCATCCAGTTCTCCAGCACGACCAATGCGACGCTGGTGTTCGGTGACGGCGCGGGTCCGGCCGAATCGCTGATCTCGACCACCGGCGGCCAGGTCATCCACGCCACCGACACCTTGCCGCTCAGCGGCAATTACGATTTCGACGACGTCACGTTCGTCGGTGACATCTCGAACCTGTCGGCGATCAGCGTCTACTACATCGACGCCGCCGGCGAGATTTCGGGTACAGGTGACGGCAGCTTCCTCAATCCGGGCAGCGTCGCCCAGGCGGAGGCTTCCAGCGCCAATGTCTTCGTGCTGATCGACAAGACCGTCGACACGAACCAGGCGACCATCAACATCGGCAACAGTTCGCTCGACCTCAAGGACGGGCAAGCGGTGATCTCGTTCATGGCCGGCGATGCGGACATCGACGTGGGCCCGCTCGGCGTTGGCGGCGGCCTTGGCGCGCCGTCCTCCTTCCACTTCACCACCATCCAGGCTTCGACGGTGGTCACGAACCCCGGCGGCCTCGACAATTCACACCCGATCCTGGCCAGCAGTGGCGCGGCCGCGACGATCAACCTGCCATTCAGCGGCACCGGCGTCATCACCGCCGGGGTTCAGAACGTCACGGCCATCAACAGCGGCAGCGGCGCCGGCATTTTCGTCAATGCTACGCTTGCCTCCAATTTCGTGCTCAAGAACAACACCATCACCGCCGGCGGCAACGCACTCGACTTCTCGACGAGCGGCGCGGCGACAGCCGACAAGCTTATCCTCTCGATCGACGGCAACACGCTCAGGTCGACCGCGTCTGGACTGGCGGCGTCCTTCGTCGGCCAGAACATCAATGCGACGGACAATTCGATCGCGATCAGGTCGTTTGCCGGCAACAAAGTGACCGGCGGCGCCGGCAGCGGCGGCATCGTGTTCAACAATGTCCGCTTCGATTCCAACGGCGCCGGCGGCACCGTCAGTGCCGGCACGCTCGGCATGGGCACTCCCGGCACCCGGATCCAGGGCAATGGCCTCAGCTTCACCAACACCAGCGGCACCTTTGATCTGGGTACGCTCAGCCTCGCCAACACTGGTGGCACCGGTGTCATCGCCAACACCAAGACCACCACCTTCACGCTGAACAGCAGCGCCGGCGTGGTCACCACCATCAACGGCGCGGCCTTCGATCTCGATCCGCTGACCGTCAACATGACGTTCTCCAGCGTCAGCGCCGTCGTCAACGGCGTCGCCAGCGGCATCACCTTCGACGGCGTTGCCGGCACCTTCACCGTCACCGGTGCGACGAGCGTTTCCAACACGACGGGCTTCGGCATCGATGCCATCAACACCAACACCGGCACCTTCAATTTCAACACGGTGACGGTGAACAACGCCTCGACAACCGGTGGCGGCATCCACGTTGCATCCGGCACGCTCAATGTCACCGGCCTCGCCAATATCGACACGACCAGCGGCATCGGTCTCTCGCAGGGCGGCGGCACGACCAGCTTCACCGGTGGCCTGACCATCGACACCACCACCGGTACCGGCATCGCCGGCACGGGCGGCACGATGGGCATCACCGCTTCCGCGGCCGCCGAGACCGTGAACGCCACCGGTGGCCAGGCGATCAACCTCTCCGGGGTCATCGCCACCATCGCGCTGGACTCGACCTCGTCGGCCGGCAGCGTCAACAATGTCAGCCTGACCAGTGTCGGCGGCACCATCGGCCTCGGCTCCGGCGCACTGAGCGGCGCTTCGGGCGCTTCGTTCAATGTCGTCGGCGGCACGGCCGCTGTCACCTATGGCGGCAACATCACCCAGGCGAACAATGCCGCCCTGGTCAGCGTTTCGGCCGGACACACCGGCACGCTGACCTTCAACACCGGCACGCTTTCGGCGACCAACGGCACCGGCCTGCAGTTCGCCAATGCGGACGGCACCTACAATTTCAACGGCACCACCACGCTCAATGGCGGCGATGCCGGCGTCGATATCACGACCGGGTCGAGCGGCACCTTCACCTTCGGCGCCGGCACTTCGATCACCAGCCCGACCGGCACGGCGTTCAATGTCGACACAAGCTCGGCGAGCGTCACCTACAACGGCAACATCACCCAGGCCAACAACGCCGCGCTGGTCGCGGTCACGGGCCACACCACCGGAACGATCACCTTCCAGACCGGCACGCTGTCGGCGACCAACGGCACCGGCCTGCAGTTCAACAATGCCGACGGCACCTATCTGTTCAACGGCACGACGACGCTGAATGGCGGCGACGCCGGCGTGGACATCCTCACCGGATCGGGCGGCAGTTTCGGCTTTGGCAGCGGCACCTCGATCACCAACCCGACCGGAACCGCGTTCAACGTCGTCGGCGGCACCGCAGCCGTCACCTACGGCGGCAACATCACCCAGGCGAACAACGCCGCCATGGTCAGCATTTCGGGCGGCCACGCCACCGGCGCGATTACCTTCCAGACCGGCACATTGTCGGCGACCAACGGCACAGGCCTGCAATTCGACAATGCCGACGGCACCTACAATTTCAACGGTACCACGACGCTGAATGGCGGCGATGCCGGCGTCGACATCCTCAACGGCTCGGGCGGCACGTTCAGCTTCTCCAGCGGCACTTCGATCACCAATCCGAGCGGTGTCGGTTTCCTTGTCGCCGGTGGTACATCAACCGTCACCTACAACGGTACGATCGGCAAAACCGCCGCCGCAGGCAAGATCGTCGACATCTCCGGCGTCACCGCCGGCACCATTACGCTGGCCGGCAATCTCACCGCCACGGGCGGATTCGACAACGGCATCTTTGTCCATGGCAACACCGGCGGCACCTTCAATTTCAGCGGCGGCACCAAGACGCTGACCACCGGCGTCAATACGGCGGTAGACCTGGCGACGAACGCTGGCGCGACGATCAACTTCAGCAATGGTGGGCTGGCGATCAACACCACCTCCGGCACAGGGTTCAATGCCACGGGCGGTGGTACGGTCTCGGTGACAGGCGCCGGCAATTCGATCACGACGACGAGCGGCGTCGCCGTCAATCTCGACACGGTCATCGTCGCCGCCGCGGGCGTGAATTTCGCCACGACCACCAAGGGCGCCGGCGGCGGCAGCGCCGTCATCATGGATACGGTCACCGGCACCGGGACGGTCAGTCTCGGCGGCGGCTCGCTGGTCGGTGGCAATGCTGCCGTGATCCGTATCGGCGACGGCGCTGGCGGCGCCAACACCGGCGGCACCGCCGGTCTCACCTATACCGGCACCATCACCAGCGGCACCGGGCGGGGCATCGACATCCAGGACCGGGCGCTGACCGCGCAAAACATCACCCTGTCGGGCAATATCAGCCACAGTGTGGGGGGCCAGACCGGCATCTTCCTCGACGGCAACGCCGCCGGCGCCATCACCTTCTCCGGCGCGTCGAAGTCGATCAGCTCGGGGACGGCTGCCGGCGTCAGCCTGACCAACAACACCGGCGCGACGGTCGACTTTACCGGCGGCGGCCTGGCCATCAACAGCACCAGCGGCATCGGTTTCAACGCCACCGGCGGCGGCACGGTGACGGTACAGGGTAGCGTCAACACGATAACCTCGACCACGGGCACGGCGCTTAACGTTGCCAACACCACAATCGGCGCAAGCGGCCTCACATTCCGGAGTATCTCGGCCAACGGTGCCGTCAACGGCATAGTGCTCAACAACACCGGCGCCAACGGGCTGACCGTGACCGGCGATGGCGCAACATCAGGCGGCTTCCTCGTGCTCAATGGCACCGGCGGCACGATCCAGAACACAACCGGCGACAGCGTGGTGCTGACCAACGCGTCAAACGTCAATCTGCGCCAGATGAACATCACCAATGCCGGCCTGGACGGTGTGCAGAGCATCGGCGGCGGCAACATCAAACTGTCGGCCGTCAACATCACCAATCCCGGCGCGTCCAACCCGGCGTCCGATGGATCGAGCGGCAATCCGGCAGGCTTTGGCGGCGGCAATGGCTGGTTTGCCCAGAACATCACCGGCGTCAACGCCTTCGACAACAACTCGAAGGTTTCCGGCTGGCAGTCGTCGCAGTCGAACGGCGTCCTTCTCTTCAACACCAACACGAACTTCACCTCGTTCACGGTCGACCATGCGCTGTTCACGACTTCTGCGACCGGCGCGGACGGCTTCCTCGCCAACCTGTTCGGGACGACTTCCGGCACGGTGAACGTGACCAGCAGCGAATTCACCCTGATCGATCAGGACGGCGTGCAGATCAGCAACCAGGGTTCGGGCACCGTCAACGCCATCGTGCAGAAGAACAATTTCCACGACGCGGACAATACAAGCGGCGACGGCAACAACACGCTTTATTTGTCCAATTCCGCCAACGGCATTCTCAACTTCACCATTGGCGGACCGACCGCGGCCGACGGCAACATCTTCCACAATCTGGCAAGGTTGACGACCCTGGCCGGCGTGGTTCAGGTGGACGCGGCCGGTGGCAGCGCCGCGACACCCGATGGCGGGCAGATCAACGGCTCCATCCGCAACAACACCATCAGCAACGACGCCGGCTTCGTGAACGGCCGCCGCGCCATCGACGTCCAGGTCGAAGCGGACTCACACGATCTCGGAAAGCTTGCCGTCGCGATTTCCGACAACACGATCAACAACGTCTCCAAGCAAGGCGTTCACATCTCGGTTGTCTCGGTCGGCGGCGGCAGCGTGAACGATGCCAACTGGACCGTCCAGAACAACCACATCGGCGACACCTCGCCGGTCGGCACCGAGGGCAACGTCGACAGCGGTTCGGCCATCGAGTTCGAAACGAATTTCGATACGTTTACGAGCGGTGCCGACATGGTCAACAATCTGCTGATCCAGGGCAACATCGCCGTCAACAACGCCAACAACGCCACCGGCGCAACACTGGATATCACCAACATAGGCGGCACGGTGGCGTCGGGGACGACGGCGGTCCTGAACGCCACGATCCTCAACAATGTGTTTACCAACAACAGCACAACCGGCGGCCACGTTCTGGATGTCCTGAACAGCAGCGCCGGCGACGGCGAAACGCTCAACCTTAACATTTCCGGCAACAACACGACCTTGGGTGCATCGACACTCGGCGAAATCCGGCTGCGGCAGCTGAACGGCACGTTCAACATCCAGGGTGGCGTCGGCGCCGTCAGCGGCAACAACAATGGCGATACGGTCTCGCAGACCGGTTCGTTCGGAACCGTCGGTTCCGTCACGCTGCCGAGTTTGCCGACCGGTGGTTTCTGAGGGTAGTTCGCCTCCATGCGTAGGCTGTCCCGAGGAACCGAATCGGGACGGCCAGCGCCCTGTCATGATAGGAGCGTTGGCCATTAGGTCACTGGCAGCGCTGTTGTTTTGTGCTGCGCGGCGCCCATGGTTGTTTGCCGGCGAAATTTAATAAAAGGCAAGTTAAACAAATTCTTTTAGTTGCCTCTTGCATGACGTTGCGTAAATTAGCAGTATCTGTTTAGTATGGACCAAATGTGAGGGAGCGGCGATGTCGGAACCATTTCTTTCCGAAATCAGAATCATGTCTTTTGTGTTCGCGCCCAAGGGCTGGGCGCTTTGCAATGGGCAGTTGCTGCCCATCAACCAGAACCAGGCGCTGTTTTCGCTGCTGGGAACGACGTTCGGCGGTGACGGCCGCGTGACTTTCGCGCTGCCCAACTATCAGGGACGTACGCCGATCCACGTCGGCAGCGGTCACACGCTCGGCGAGCGCGGCGGCGAGCCGGCCCATACGCTATCGATCTCGGAATTGCCCACGCACACGCACATGATCAATGCCAATAGCAATCCCGGAGGGGTCGCCAATCCGAATGGCGCGATCCTCACCAAAGCTCCTGCCAACACCTACGGCACAGCCACTCAGCTGGTGGCCATGGCGCCGGCTTCGGTCTCGAATACCGGTGGCAGCCAGGCGCATATCAACATGCAACCGTTTCTGACGCTGAGTTTCTGCATTGCCCTGCAGGGCATCTTTCCGTCGCCGAATTGAGGGAGCGCAACCATGGGACAACCCTATGTAGGCGAAGTTCGTATATTTGCCGGTAATTTCGCGCCGGCCGGCTGGATGTTCTGCAGCGGACAACTTCTGCCGATCTCGGAGTACGAGACGCTGTTCCAACTGATCGGCACGAGCTATGGCGGCGACGGTCAGAGCACGTTCGCACTGCCGGATCTGCAAGGCCGCCTTCCGATCCATCAGGGCAACGGCTTCATCCTGGCCGAGACCGGCGGCGTCGAAACGGTCACGCTTACAGTCGCCCAGATTCCGGCGCATTCGCATCCGCCGTTGGGGTCCACGGCGACGGCAACGTCGCAGCTGCCGACCAGTTCGGTGTTGGCCAACACGCAGGCTCAGACCTACTACAATCTGGCTGACAACGCGTCACCCATGGCGGCCAATGCCATCTCGAGCACGGGCGGCAGCCAGCCGCATGACAATTTCCAACCCTACCTTTGTGTCAATTTCATCATCTCGCTGTTCGGGATCTTCCCCTCGCAGACTTAAAGAGGTCCGTCCATGGCCAACCCGTTCGTCGCCGAAATCCGCATCTTTCCGTTCAATTTCGCGCCCAATGGCTGGGCGTGGTGCGACGGGCAATTGCTGCCGCTGTCGCAGAACACCGCTTTGTTCTCACTGCTCGGCACCACCTATGGCGGCAACGGCAAGAGCAATTTTGCCTTGCCGGACCTCCAGGGCAACGCGCCGATGCATCCGGGGCAAGGCCCCGGCCTGTCGTTGCATGACCTTGGTGAAACTGGCGGTTCCGAGACCGTGACGCTGCTTGAGAGCGAGATGCCGTCTCATGCGCACACCATGCTGGGCGCTGAAGACGATGGCTCCTTCAAGACGCCCCAAGGCAACTTCGTGGCGGCGGGCAACCAGATGTACCTGGGCTCAAACCCAGCCGTTAATGTCCAACTGGCGCCGGAAGCGCTCGCGCCTGCCGGTGGCGGACAGCCACACAACAACATGCAGCCCTATCTGACCTGCTATTTCTGCATCGCGCTGCAGGGCGTGTACCCGTCGCGCCCCTGATTTTGCGATGAACGACTTTCACGTGGCGGTTTCGGCCGGTTGGGTACGGGCGGCTGGGGCCGGGCTGACGTTTCGTCCAGTGACTGATGCCGATCTGCCGTTCCTGTCACGGGTCTATGCCTCGACCCGTGCCGAGGAACTGGCCGTAACATCCTGGACCGAGGCGCAGAAGACCGCCTTCCTCGACATGCAGTTTCGGGCGCAGCACACACATTACATCAAGCATTATTCGCAAGCCGACTGGCTGGTGGTGATGTCTGGCGCGGCAGACATCGGCCGCCTCTATGTCGAGCGTTGGCGGAACCAGTATTGCATCATCGACATCTCCTTGTTGCCGGCGTTTCGCCGCAAGGGGTTCGGCGCGGCGCTGCTCAGCGACCTCATCGACGAAGCAAGTTCCGCCGGCAAGGCGGTGTCGATCCATGTCGAGAAGAACAATCCGGCCAGGCGGCTCTATACGCGGCTGGGATTCGTCGTCACCGAGGACATGGGCGTCTACGACCTGATGGAGTGTTCGCCGCGCTAGCCAAAGCGCGTCGCGTGAAACCTCGTGCAAACGCGTTGAACTAGGGATCGTTGGTCCGCGCCGCCCCTCATTGTCCTGCCGGACATTTCTCCCCGTATAGGGACGCGGAGAAAGAGGCTGGCCGCAACGCTGTCGCTTCTTCTGCAACGCTGGCGGTTGGCGAACCGTCGATGACAGCGCCCCTCTCCGCGTCACTATACGGAGAGGATGCAGGCAGGCAGGTGAGGGGCAGCGCCTACGCCTGAAGCGTGTCCTGAGTTCGGTTCAACGCGACGTGCATTCGAGCGGCCGTGACGCCTACGCCGACCGTCACGCCCCGCGATACCACGACACGATGGTGAAACGCTCGTTGCGCGTGACCGGGGTGACTTCGTGCGTTGTTTCCGAACGAAACGCGACGAGGGAGCCTGGCAATGCCGGCATGGCGACGCGCAGGTGCGGACCGCTGTAGGGACCATGCAGGACCAGCGAGCCGCCAGCATAGTTTGCCGGCGAAGGATCGTCCGACTGGTGGTTGAGAAAGATCACCGCCGAGATCCGTCTGAACCGCGACTCGTCGTGGATGAGCGGCGTGTTGCCGTCCTGGTGCGGCACGAAGAAATCACCTTCCCGATAGTGAAGAAACTGGGGTTTTTCAGCACTGCCGAGCGCGAGACCGAAATGCCGTTCCAGAGTCGGCTTCTGCTGCGACAACAGGGCAATCACCAGCCCTTCGGTCGCTTCCGAGACCTCGGCGCGCGTGGTGCGGCGAACCTCAGGCCATGCCGGCTTCTGGTCGTCACGCCCCAACAGGCCGGCCGGCCGACCGCCGGCCGCCCGCATTTCCGCGCACAGCGCGCTGCATGCCGCTTCCTCAAGCACGCCCGCGATCCCGAAATGGTCGATCATCTGTCCAGCTGTCCCCCCTTTCGGAGTACCCTGATCGTCGCCCTGACCGGCCTGACCGCCGAAAATCAAGAATCAGTTGAAGACAGCCTCATAGACATAGCCGGCCGAGTCGACCGAAACCGGGACGATGAAGATGTCGTCGGTGATGGCATCGCTGGTGAGGTGGTAGATGGCCTGCGGCAGCCCTATGTCGCGCGGCCCCTTAAACAGAAGCGTAAAACCGCCGCCGGGACGCGGGCTGGCGGCAATCTGGCGGACTGCGGTCAGCTCGAGGGAAACCATCCTGCCGCCAATCTCGGCAGTGAAAACCGACCCGACCGCCTGTTCGAAATCCGATGCCAACGCCATGCAATTCGCCTCACTCTGCCTGCTGCCGGCGGCACTGTCGCCGCTTCGCCGCAAGCTGTCCAGAGGGTCCCGGCCGGCACCGGCGTCGCGCCAAGTCAATTCGTCGGCACAAACCCCAAAATACAGCACCGCCTGTCCTTTTATGCGCGCAAGAGACGCTGTAGTACTTTGTTCCTGCGCGGGATTGTTTCCAGACCAAGGTCAGCGCAACAAGAACGGATTCCGGGGTTCGGGGTCCGGCAGTGGCGGCCTGATCGGCTTGCGGAAAAGGGACGGACGATGGCAGATGCAAAGACGGAAGTGGCAAGCGATACGATGCCGTTGTTCTACTCGACGCCGGAGGCGCTCAACCCGGTGCGGCATGGCTCGCTCGGCCTGACGGCGCGCAGCGACTTCGGCTTCGCCCGCTCGGCGCACGCCATTCCGGTGGTGGCCTCGGAGATGCCGGCGGCGATGCGCTCCTACCCGATCGTCTTCATCGGCCCGGCCAAGGCGCCGGTGATCATCACCGGCGTGCGCAAGGACGAGAATCTGTTCGTCGATGCCGACGGCAAGTGGACCGGGCCGCACTACATCCCGGCCTATGTCCGCCGCTATCCCTTCATCCTGGCCGAGGATCCGAAGTCGCCCGGCCGGCTGACGCTGTGCATCGACCGGGCAAGCGACCGCGTCGTCGACCAGTTGCTGGCGCCATTCCGCGACGAAAAGATCCTGCCGTTCTTCAACGGCACCGAGGCGACCGAAGCGACCAGGCAGGCGCTCGCCTTCTGCAACCAGTTCCAGCTCGATTTCAACGCCACCCGCGTGATGATCGAAAGGATCGACGCGCACGGCCTGTTCGCGCCGCGCCAGAGCAAGGTGACACTCGAAGGCGGCGAGGTGCTCAACCTCACCGACTTCCAGGTGATTGATGAGCCGGCTTTCAACAAGCTGAGCGACGAGGCGTTTCTCGACCTGCGCAAATCAGGCGCGCTTGGCCTGCTCTACTGCCACCTCGCGTCGACCAACAGCTGGACGTCGCTGGTCCACCAGGCGTCGCTGCGCAAGGCGGGGCTGCCGGCGGGCTGATTTTTCGCTGGCCCTCATGTGGTGAAGGACTTGAGGAGGCAGCTGAGGAAGCCGATCAAGCAGACACTCAACCGCAAAACGTCAAGAACCCGGCAAGATTTTGCCGGCGTGACGGCAAAGCCGTTGATGCCGATGTGACTTGCAGTCGGTCACTGAGTATTTGTTTGGCAGTGACCAGCTTTAGGATACAGTGATAGTTCCATCGTCAGGGCCACTTGCAATCGTTTCACCTGAAGATTTTTTCTTGATCTGAACATAATACTCTCCAGGCGAAGCGCCATGTTCTGCTTTAACCTGAAAGTTGATTTCTGTTGCATTCTCGACTGTTATATCGTCATTGCATAGATATTCGGTGCTCTCTAAAGTAGCAGAGTAAATAAATTTAATTGCCAAGTCTTCTGCCTCTTTAAACCAGCCTGGCGCCACCGTCACACCGACCGTAACCGGATCTTTGCCTCTTACGGCATTCCCTTCAGGTGTAGCGACATGCACTATCTCGACGTTTGCCATGGTCCATCTCCTTCGGCATTTCTCAATTAACGATCAGAAACGCTATCTCCTCGTTTTCAGGCAAATCCGGACGGAAAACCGCTCTCACTTTTCCCGGAATTGCCCTAGTCCAAATCGCCGCGCCCGCCGCGGTTCATGGCGCCACCGGACCGTCCCATCGCACCGCCAGACCTGCCCATCGCGCCGCCTGATCGCCCCATCGCACCGCCGGATCTGCCCATTGCTCCACCCGATCGACCAAACGAACGCGGGTCCAGCTCTGCATTCAACAGGACATCTTCCAGTGTTCCGGTGTCGAGTTCCAGCCGCATTGTCAGGTCACTCTTGTCGTACACCCAGACCAGCATTCCGCGCGCAAACGAGCCTATCTGCGATGACAATCCGGTATAGGCAGGGTCGCTTGGACCGCGGCTCATGACCTTGAGATCGGTGTTTCCCGGGGCTGGATAATCAACCGCGGTGCCAGGCCCATGGACAAGAAGTATGGTCGGTCGGGCCAGCTCGTAGAACTGCGCCTCGAAGGTGAACGCATAGATCCTTGCCAGCAGGCTACCGGAGGCGTCGATCTGGTTCTGCAGGAATCTGTTGTTGCCAGGCCTTGGGGGCCGTCCCCCATCGATCCTCTTCTTAAGCTTCAAATCTTCAAGAACTCTACCGAACAAATGTATGGCCGAGGTATTTAGAATGGTTTCAGGTATCATGGATCACCCCATCTTCTGCATGTCGATCAAAACTCAGCGCCACTTCTGGACATCCAATATTTCTCGAAATAGCTCATGTCCGGCAGACGCGCCTGGTCCAGCGGAAGAGCGATTCGGCCCTCGTGAAAATGGCTCTTTCGGCTTGGTTTCGTCAGGCGAGGCCCGGCGCGGTAGCGAAAAATCCCTCTCCGGTCGAAATCTCGGAAGATGATCCTCGATAGTTCTCCCCCGGTCACACTGTCGTCGACTGCGAGCATCGCTCTCGCCACGTCACCGTAGTCCAGGAAATCCGGGGCGAGAGCCCACAGCGTCTCGGCAAGAAGGGTACCCACGATATCCCGCGCGTCGAGCAGCGCTTCGACGAAACCTTCTGGATTGCGAGCGAAATCGCGGTCGAAGACTTCCTGGACCGGCAGCTCCGCTGCTGGGTCGATCTCGGCGAGGTCGGCAAGATTTTCGGCCTCCGGCGAAATCAGTCCTCGAGCCACCAGGCTCTCGTGAAAGACATCGACCAGAATGTCGAAGACGGCGCCCGTGAGAGGTTGCGACAGTGCATGCTCGTCGGTCCAGCCGTCGGCAAAGTCGGCCATCGTCAGTTTGTTGTTGGCCTCGCGTATCTGGCGGTGCGGCGAGAATTCCGAGAAGCGAGAGAGTTGGTTGGCGATGTAGAGATTCCCGCGTGTCGTCGTCAGAACATTTTCGATCACGGAGGGAAAATGCATGGCCGAAATCAACGAAACGCAGTCGGAAAAGGCCTCCTGAAAGCCCAGATATTCGGGGAACTCAGCTCCCGGGTCAGGTATGCCGAGGACGCTGTAGACGAATGCATGGCCAACCTCGTGCGCGATGATATCGAAGTCGAGGCTGAAGGGGAGCGCGCGTCCGTCTTTCAGGAATTGGCTGCCGAGCTCGAGGAAGCCATAGCCGTATTGGGCGTTATCCCAACCCGGCAGGATCGAGATTTCCAGACGGTCGTAATGATCGCGGAAATGCCAGGTGAGCGGCTGGCCGATGTAACGCTCCCAGACGTCGAGCGTGAAGCGCACGCAACCGAACGCGTGCGCTGCTTCGAAGCCAGGCGTCGAGGGCTGATAGTGATCGAAATTGCCCTCTTCGTCCGGAACGGCCGGATCGAGGATCGCTCGCGTCCAGGGCGGCAGGGAGATGACGGGCGTGCCCAACGGGCCGTGGTTGACGCCATAGGGCCGCGTCTTGTCGACCGGCTCGACGACATACATAAGATCGTCGGACGGGCCAGGTCCGACGCTGCCTCGCGGGGAAGAAACCGTAATGATCTCAGGGCTTGACGTAGGGTCCTCGAACGGAGGCTGAACGAACAACCTGAACCGGGTACCCATTCCCCACCTCTCGGTTATATTAGTAAGATAACATAATATCCGTGGAATGGCGAGGGCGTTGGTTTGTCGGGTAAATCTTCCTGAAGGCCGGTTCTTGATTGTCGGCAATAAAATTGCCTCAAGAACAATGCCTATCGCTACTGCAGGAGCTGGAGCAACTTCTGGTAGCGAGGATGACTGCGAACAGAGGCGAAATCGGAATCGTTCTTGAACCAGAGTCTCATCTCGGCGCCAGCCTGCGGCAGCCACGCTTCCAAAAGGTCGATCGAGCGTTCGAACTCCCCCAACAACGCATAGGTGCAAGCGGCGTTGTATTGGGTGTTCATATCGCTAGGGTCGATCGCCAGAGACCGGTCAAGCCACTTCGCTGCCCTATCGCCTTCACCAAGGAAGGCCAGCACGATCGCGCCCAGGCAGGCACAATTGGCGTTCTCCGGATGCAGACGGAGTTCCTCTTCAGCTCTCTCCATCGCGATCCGCGCATAAAGCTCCGCGTCGTTCTGCTGGCCGAGAGTGCGGAAGACGTTCACCAGCATGACCGGTGCGCCGTAGTCGGTCGGTTTGATCTCCATCGCACGCTTGAAGTACGTCGCGGCGAGCTCGAACTGGCCGCCGGTTACGCAGAACTCGGCATAGTAGCGGTTGGCCTCGTGGCAATTGGGGTCGAGCGCGAGAGCCTGTTCGAACGCCGCGGCGGCCTCGGAACGGCGGCCGGCGAGGGACAGGGCAAAGCCCCTGGCTGAATGCGCCTCGGCCAAATTCGGGTCCAGAGCCAGGGCTTTATCGGCGGTCGCGAAAATGTCGTCCACTTGGATCGGTGAGCCGTACATCGACTGAAGGCGTACGTCGCTGACCGCCAAGCCTGCATATGCGCGGGCATATCCCGGATCAAGCTCGATGGCCCTGATATAACTTTGTCTGGCCATCAGGTGGTTCGCCCTGGTCGCGATGTGGCTGTAATCGCGGCCTCGAAGATAATGCGTATAGGCGTCCACATTGTCCGTCGGCGCCTTCTCAATAGCCTTCTTCTCCTCGGGCAGGAGCCTGACCCTGAGTTGCGCCACGACCGCCTTGGCGATTTCGTCCTGCACGGCGAAGATGTCGGTGAGGTCGCGGTCGTAGCGGGCAGCCCAGACGTGTCCGTCTGTGGCGCCCTCGATCAGCTCGGCATTGATCCTGACCCGGTTTCCCGCCTTGCGGACGCTGCCCTCGACAATGTAGCCGACGCCAAGCTCCCTGGCGATGCGTTCCATCTTGTCGGTCCTGCCCTTGAAGGCGAAGACCGTATTGCGGCTGAGCACGAACAGGCCGGAGACGTTCGAGAGGTCGGTTATGATATCTTCAGTGATGCCGTCACTGAAATACTGCTGGTCGGGATCATTGCTCAGATTGGCGAAGGGTAGGATCGCCACCGACGGCTTGTCGGACCGCACCAGCGTCTGGACGCTCCCGGCCGCAACATGCGTCTCGACATGCGCGGCGCCCTGGTCCCAGTTGGCGAAATAGACGTGCAGCGGCTGAGCAATGTTCTTGACGGTCCTGGCGCCCTGATCGGCGAAGTCGACGCCCAGCTTGTTGCCGACCGCATGGCGCACCGCTTCCGAGCAGGCGATGCCGCCGGGTATCGCGAGGCCCTGCAGCCGCACCGCAAGATTGACGCCGTCGCCGTGGAAATCATCACCGTCGACGATGATATCGCCAAGGTTGATGCCCATGCGAAACTTGAAATGCCGGTCCTCGGGGATGCCGGCATTCCGCTCGGACATGCCGCGTTGGATCTCGACCGCGCAGCGCGCCGCATTGATCACGCTGCCGAACTCCACCAGGAAGCCGTCACCCATCACCTTAAAGATGCGCCCACCATGCTTGGTGACGGTCGGATCGAAGAACTCCCGTCGATGCTGCCGAAGGAGATTGAGAGTGTGCTCTTCGTCAACCTCCATAAGACGGCTATAGCCGACCACATCTGCGGCCAGGATCGCCGCCAGCCGACGTTCAACATGCTCCTCGGACATGTCGTCTCCTGAAATCGCAGACAATCGTTCTGCCTGATTTAGTTCTATCTGATTTACCTCCTCGGCGCCAACGTCGACGTCGTTCGCGGGAGTAGGAACGAACGGAAGTGACCCAGGACATCTATGACGATCCCGAATTCGTCGAAGGCTACAGCCGGCTGGGCCTTTCGGCCGAAGGCTTGGCAGGAGCGATGGAATAGGACGCTTCAGGGCTTCCGAGGCGCTTGGCCTGCTCTACTGCCATCTCGCGTCGACCAACAGCTGGACGTCGCTGGTCCACCAGGCGTCGCTGCGCAAGGCGGGCGGCCAGCCTGGCTGATTTCAGCCGCTGCACTGCCTGATCGGCCCCTTGCTTGCGCAAGGCCTCATATAACGGCAATAATTCGGCTTCGGGAGGAGGCGACGCAGCCGACGATGGGGGTAGCGTCATGGCGAATCTGATGCCGTTGCTTGTGGCCGGGGCGATGCTCCTGATCGTTGGCAGCCTGATCTATCGCGGCATTGCCGGGCTGTTTTCCGGTTCGGCTTCAAAAGGCAAACCACAGGACAGTCCCGCCTTGCCGGTCGGCAAGGCTCGTCAACGCACGCTGGCATCGTCTGAAGCGGCCCACGCCGCATCGCCTCGGCCCAACACTGCGGCGGAAAAGTTGATCGCCGACTTGCAGCAGCAAGCCAAGGACAGCGACGACCAGCGCAAGGCGAAGTCCAAAGCGCATGTCGAGCGCAAGATCCCGCCGATTTCCGTCGATGGCCGCGAAGCGATCGAACGGGGGCAAGCGGCGCGCATCGCGATCAGGCACGTCTTTCCGCCGCGTCTTCCCCAACGCAGCATGAGCTATTTTGGCGGGCTGCCGATCGTCCCGGATGAATTCGACTGGCCGACGGTTCACAATCGGCAGGGATTGCTTGAGCGCCTCAATTTCATGGCGCAAATCGACTGTTCGGACCTGCCACCGGGACCTGGCCGCGACCTGCTGCCCGACAAGGGCTACCTCTATTTCTTCGCGCCGATGTCCGACACGTTTGGGTCGGACGCGCTACACTTCGTGACCCGGTATGAACCGCGCCGGGTGACGCAGAAGTGGCAGCCGCTCGACATGCCCTCCACCGCCAAGATTCTGGGATCGGATCCGACGGACGAAATCCTGCGGGGCAAGCGAACCCACTATGATCGGGTCGAGGTCGAATTTGCCTGGATCGAGGAGCCGACCGACGCCGAAGTCGCGGCGCGTGCGGACGAAGGGTCATGCCTTCGAGGTCGCGGACAAGATTCGCGCCGAAAGGGTTGAGGCCTTCTACGGTTCGCCTGTTACCCCCGATCCGCTGCTTTCCGCTCATCAGGCGCCGAAGGACACGCTTTGGACGCCATATCCGGGTTTTCCGGCCAATTGGCATACTGCGCGGATCGTTCGAAAGCTCGTGGAAGCATATCACCGCGAAGAGACGGCCGACGTCACGGCACAGCTGAAGGCGCTTGGTGATGTTGTCGAAGACGATCCGGAGGCCAAGCGACTACGGCTGGTGCAGCGCGAACTGTCGGCATTCGGTTCGAAGATGTTCAACGCTTTCTTTCCGACGGTCAATGCCGGACTGAAGGAATATGACGCACCTCCAGCCGAGGTGAAGCAGCAGATCGTTGCCTTCCTGGAAGACTTGCGCGCCAACGGCATGCCGTCATCTTCTCCGGCGCGGCGGCCGCATCATCGCCAACTTCCGCAGGTGATGAACCATTGGCTTTCAATCGCGGCGATCCGGGGCGCCGAGGGTGGACTGACAGATCCGGACGGTGCGGCGTTGATAGGCCGGGAAGTCGTAGCCGCCCTGTCTCACCGCCACTCACCCCGTGGCCATCAGATGCTTGGCAAGGGTGAAGTCATCCAGGTCGCAGCCGACGAGATGAAGGACCGCTACCTGCTGTTGCTCCAGATCGGGCCGGATATGGCGGTCGATTGGACCGTTGGCGAGATGGGGCCGCTTCAATATTGGATCACGCCCGAGGACCTTGCGGCCAAGCGGTTCGAGAACGCACTTCTGACAGTCGAAGCCTACTGACCGGTGTTTGGTCAGGGAGCGTCTGAGCGCTTTGGCATCCTCGCCGGCTATCGCAATGGCGGGATCGGATCACGGCCTGCGGGTCGCAATTGCAAGTCGAGATTGGGGAACTATCCCGCTCGTCCCCAGTGCCAGGCAGCAAAAGAGGTCCGGTTACCCGCCCCTTTGTTGTTTTCAGACATAACGAAGATTTGGAGGCGGTTGAAGCGATTCGAACGCTCGACCCCAACCTGGCGATATGAATCTGTGCCAACGCTGCCCCATCGGAATCTCCGCCACGGATGCGATAAACCGTTGAATTTGCTATCTATCGACCAATCCTGGCTTCGCCCTGATGCGCGATTGGCACCCCGTTTGCTGTCGCCTCTGCTTCCATTGCGCCTGGACATGTGGCAAGCGGGCAGCTGAGCAGACGCGGCTTCCTGGCTTCAGCATATGGACCCTCTCGGGTAATACGAATTGAAAATTGCGCTGTCATGTTTCAAAACAGGTCGGTAGACCCGCGAGTTTCGAAGCCTGCGGGGTCGCCACGGTCCTCAGGGCGAGAATCCTAAAAGACGTTCAGCAATGACCCAGCACGTACAAAACGCTCGAATTCTCATGTACAGCCACGACACGTTCGGGCTCGGCCACTTGCAGCGCTGCCGGACGATCGCGCATTCGCTGGTCGAGGATTTCCGCGGACTTCAGGTGCTTATCATTTCGGGCGCGACCATCGCTGGCGCCTTCGACTACCGCGCCCGTGTCGACTTCGTGAAGATCCCCAGCGTCATCAAGTTGCGCAACGGCGAATACACCTCGCTGGAAAAGCATATCGATCTGCATGAGACGCTAAGGATGCGCCAGTCGATCATCCGCCACACAGCCGAGACCTACCGGCCGGATATCTTCATCGTCGACAAGGAACCGCTCGGCCTGCGCGGTGAGATCGAGGACACGCTGTCCTACCTCAAGACGCGGGGCACCACGCTCGTGCTTGGCTTGCGAGAGGTGATGGACGCGCCGAATCTGCTCGAAGCAGAGTGGGCACGCAGGGATGTAATGCGCAAGATAGGCCTGTTCTACGACAAGGTCTGGGTCTATGGTCCGCCGGATTTCTACGATCCGTTGACGGGCCTGGATGTGCCGCCAGCTGTCGGGGCAAAGATGAAGTTCGTCGGTTTCCTGCAACGGAGCCTGCAGCGGAACGAGATGCCCGGCCACCGGCCCGAGGGCGACTATATCCTCGTGACCACCGGTGGCGGCGGTGACGGCGCCGAACTGATCCACGACGTCTTCGATGCCTATCAGCAGGATCCGCAATTGCAGCATAGGGCGCTGATCGTGCTTGGGCCTTACATGCCGGCGCGCAAGCGCAACAAGCTGGTCAGGAAGGGGTCCAAGATCCCCTATATCAAGATCATCGAGTTCGACAACCGCATGGAAGACCTGATTGCCGGCGCCAAGGCGGTCGTGGCGATGGGCGGCTACAACACCTATTGCGAGATCCTGTCTTTCGACAAGCCGGCGCTGATCGTGCCGCGCGTCAAGCCCCGCGAGGAACAGCTGATCCGCGCACGGCGCGCAGCTGAACTCGGCCTCATCGAGATGCTCTTGCCGGAAGAAGCCAAGGATTCCCAGCGGTTTGCCGATGCACTGAAGGTGCTGCCGGACCGGCCCCGCCCATCGCAGAGCAATCCGCATCTGACGCTGGAAGGGCTGCCTCATATTTCCGAAATCGTCGCGGAACTGCTCGAGCGGCGTGCCGGCCATCACCTTTCGGTCATTGAAGGCATGAACTGAGTTGCAACATCGCAAGATCGTCGTGGTTCTGAAAGGCTATCCGCGGCTGTCGGAAACCTTCATCGCGCAGGAACTGCTCGGTCTGGAGCGTGCGGGGTTCGACCTGATACTGTTCGCGCTCAGGCGGCCGACCGATGCAAAACGCCACCCCGTGCATGACGAGATCAAAGCGCCGGTCCACTATCTGCCGGAATATCTGCATGAAGAGCCGCTGCGCGTGGTTCGCTCGCTGTTTGCTCATCTGCTGCGGCCGGGCTTCTGGCGCGCGCTCGGATCGCTGGCGACCGATATCCCCCGCGACTTTACGCGCAATCGCGCGCGCCGTTTCGGGCAAGCGCTCGTGCTGGCGGCTGAATGGCCGGAAGACGCGGGCTGGCTGCACGCACATTTCGCGCACACGCCGGCATCGGTGACGCGCTATGCCAGCCTGCTTCGCGGCCTGCCCTGGAGTTGCTCGGCCCATGCCAAGGACATCTGGACTTCGGCGGACTGGGATCTGGCCGGCAAGCTTTCCTCGGCGCGCTGGACGGTCACTTGCACGAAAACCGGCTTTGACCGTCTGACAAAACTCGCCAACGGCAATTCGTCCGTGCATCTGAGCTATCATGGGCTCGACCTTGATCGCTTCGGCAGTTTCGGCGAGGCGCGAAAACAGCATGACGGCTCGGTGCCGGACGAACCGGTTGTCGTCTTGAGTGTCGGGCGCGCCGTCGAAAAGAAAGGTTACGATACCTTGCTGGAGGCCCTTGCCCTCTTGCCTGGTGATCTGGCGTGGCGTTTCGAGCATATCGGCGGCGGCGAGGAACTGGGACGGCTCAAGGCGCTGGCGCAAAAGCTCGGACTGGATGGTCGCGTCTCCTGGAAAGGCGCGCTTGCGCAGGAGGAGGTGCTTGAGCACTACCGCTGCGCCGACATCTTCGCCCTGGCCTGCAGGATCACCGCAAATGGCGACCGGGACGGTCTGCCGAATGTCCTGGTGGAGGCGGCCAGCCAGCGGCTTGCCTGCGTGTCGACCGATATTTCCGGCGTGCCGGAGCTGCTATCGCCTGAAGATACCGGGCTGCTGGTTCCGACGGAAAACCCAATCGCCCTGGCACAGGCGCTGGAGCGCCTGATCCGTGATCCCGTGCTGCGCGCCCGCCTCGGCGATGCCGCGGAGCGGCGCGTGCGCGGCGATTTCGATCATACGGCAAGCATTGGACAGCTCAAGGAACTGTTCGAGCGGGAGTGGCGGGCCGCCGAATGAAGCGGCTGCGCGCTTTCTTCTACGTCCAACACCTGCTCGGCATTGGCCATCTCGCGCGCGCCAGCCGCATTGCGGCGGCTCTGGCCGATGACGTGTTTGACGTCACCGTCGTAACGGGCGGAGCGCCGATTGCCGGGTTTCCGGGACCGGGTGTAAAATCTGTCACCCTGCCACCTGTCACCTCCGGCGATGAAGGATTTTCCGGACTTGTCGACCTGCAGGGCAAACCCATCGACGATGATTTCAAGAAACGGCGTTCGGAGATGCTGCTGCAGGCATTCCGGGAGTGCAGGCCTGATATCGTCATTGTCGAGGCGTTTCCATTTGGACGCCGGCAGATGCGTTTCGAACTCTTGCCGCTAGTCGAGGCCATCGACGCGACGTCGCCCAGACCGCTGCTGGCGACGTCCGTGCGTGATATCCTTCAGGAGCGTGTCAAGGCGGGCCGAAACGAAGAAACGGTCGATCTCATCAACAGGCATTTCGACCTTGTCATGGTCCACGGCGATCCGGCTTTCGCAACCATCGACAAGACATTTCCACTGGCTGAAGCGATCAGGGCCGAGGTCACCTACACAGGGCTCGTTGCCGCGCCGCCATCGGCCGCGGCCTCCGAGCGCTTCGACGTTCTGGTGTCGGTTGGCGGCGGGGCTGCCGGAAAGAGCCTTGTCAGGTCCACCATAGCAGCGGCGCGCAATGCCAACAAAGGCTGGAAATGGTGTTTGATCACCGGCCCAAACCTGCCGAAAGACGAGTTTGACGCGATCGCACGCGATGCCACGCCGGGCCTGTCCATCTTCCGGTTCCGCGAGGATTTCGCCAGCCTGCTGACCGGCGCCCGCCTGTCAGTCTCGCAGGCGGGTTACAACACGGTCTGCGATGTGCTGCGCGCGGGTTGTCGCTCCCTGCTCGTTCCATTTGCAGCCGGCGGCGAAACCGAACAGACGGTTCGCGCCCTGATGCTCGAAGACCTCGGTCTTGCAACAGTGCTGACGGAAAAGGACCTAACGCCTGAAGGTCTGGCGCAAGCGATCGAACAGGCGCTTGTGGGACCGACGCCATCCGCGCATCGTCTCGACCTGGAAGGTGCGCGCCACGCGGCGCAAATCCTGCGCGAGCGGTATCGAATCTGGTCCCTGAAAGCGGGGCCTGGTTTCGGAAAAGTTCACGGATCCTAGGGCGGTTCATCGTTTCACGGACCGCCCTATCTCTTTGTTTTGACGCAATTCCCCCAGGGGAAGGCGCTACGCGCTATGCCATCAAACAGTTCCAATCAGCATGAAGCGCGTATAATTTTTTGTCGGCAGTTCGCCGGAGAACCGCACCTCCCGCAGCGCCGCCATTGCTTCGAAGGCTGCAAGTGAAGCTACGCAGTTGATGTGCGTCGGCTCGCTGAAATAATCGTTCGATTGCAGCAGTACATTTGTGCCCCGCGGAAGCAGGGCAAGCCAGGCGCCCAGATCGGCTATGTGCTCGCAGCTCGTATTGACCGTCAGATCGGGCCGCGCGGCCGCATAGTCGAGTGCGTACATATCCGCTGTGACCGCCCGGAAACGGTCGCCGGCTTCCCGGTTGAGGGTCCGGGCGACCGGCGCGACTTCGGGATCGATGTCGATGCTATCGACCGCCGCGATGTCGAAGCGGGCGTCGTTGAGAAGCATCGCCGGCAAGACGCCGTACCATCCACCCAGAACCCATATGCGGCCGAACCGGCCGCCGAAGCTTTCGAACAGCCTGTCGCGCGCCCACATCTTGCAGGCGACCTGCTTGTGGTTGAAGGCATTGGCGATATCGGCCTCCGGATGCTTGGCGACGACGCGCGCCAGCCCTGCCACGAGAGGGCTGTTGACATAGGCAGCAATTCCCCGCGTGAGGTCCAGGGCTTGCTCGTGCCAGTCCATGCCGGCATTGCGCGGTTGCGTAACATCCATCATATTCGTCTTGTATGTTGGGATTTCGGGCGACACAACGCAATCTTGCCTCCCGCAAGGCCGTTTGATTCGCGGACGTGATTATGCTGCAAGCCGCTTCGCCATTGCCCGGTGCCGGAGAGAGCCTGTTGCGTCTGTCCGGACCATCGGCGCCGATCCGCCAGCGCCTGCCGCGCAACTGGGGCCTCGTGCTGGAACGCGCCGCCTCACAGGTTCCTTACGGAGTCGAGCGCAGGACAATCGCCGTCCACTGCAGCTTCGAGCTTGTCGCTGGCGACGAAGAAATCGCCGATCCGCCATTCGCCAGCAGGTGCTCTTGCATCCTGCATCCTTCCAACTGAAGGTCCACAGTCGCATATGGAACCCAGCCTAGCCCGCTATATCTGGACGCACACCAAGAAGCAGCAGGTCTGGATATTGATCATCGTCTTGCTTTCGATGATCCCGTATTTCATGTCCTTCGACCTGCCGAAGCTGATCGTCAACGGCCCGATCCAAGGAAGCGGCTTCGAGCAACCCGGCGCGACCCGGCCATTCATGAAGCTACACTACAACCTGCCGTTCATTGGAGAGGTCCAGTTCTTCTCCGGTTTTCAGCTCGACCGCAAGGAGACGCTGTTTGCCCTGAGCCTTGTGTTCCTCTTGCTGGTCGTCATCAACGGCCTGTTCAAACTCTACATCAACACCTACAAGGGCCGCCTCGGCGAACGCATGCTGCGGCGTATCCGCTTCGATCTGGTCGATCGTGTGCTGCGGTTTCCGCCGGTTTACTTCAAGCGGGTGAAATCCGCCGAAGTGGCGACCATGGTGAAGGACGAGGTGGAGCCGCTGGGCGGCTTCATCGGCGATGCCTTCCTGCAGCCGGTACTGCTCGGAGGCCAGGCGCTGACGGCCATGCTGTTCATCATGGTCCAGAACGTCTGGCTCGGAATGATAGCGGTCGTGATCGTGGTGATCCAGATCGTGCTCATCCCGCGAATGCGGCGGCGGCTGATCGTGCTCGGGCGCGAGCGGCAGTTGACGGCGCGGGCGCTTTCGGGCCGGGTTGGCGAAATTGTCGACGGCATCGGCGCGGTCCACGTCCACGATACATCAAACTACGAGCGCGCCGACATAGCTGCCCGGCTCGGGCTCATCTTCAAGATCCGCTTCGACCTTTACCAATGGAAATTCATGGTAAAGTTCCTCAACAATTTTCTCGCGCAGCTCACGCCCTTTCTGTTCTACATGATCGGCGGGTATCTGGTCATCCAGGGACGGCTGGACGTCGGCCAGCTCGTGGCCGTGATCAGCGCCTACAAGGACCTGCCCGGACCGATGAAGGAGCTGATCGACTGGGATCAGGCGCGGCAGGATGTCCAGGTCAAATATCAGCAGGTCGTTGAACAGTTCACCGTCGACGGTCTCATTGAGCCGAAAATCGGGGCATTGACGATCGACGATCCCGGTCCGATGACCAACCCTCTGTCGGCGATCGGTCTGTCCATAGCGGACGATGGCGGTGCCATGCTCCTCGACCGCATCTCCCTCCAGGTCAAGCCGGGTGAGACGGTGGCGTTGGTCAGTACCGCAACAGGTGGAGCTGAGGCGCTTGCAGAAGCTTTCGCCCGGCTGAACTGGCCGGACAGCGGAAGGGTCATGTCGGGCGCCGATGACCTGCTTGAACTCCCCGAAGCAGTGACCGGCCGGCGCATGTCCTATGCCTCGTCGGATGTTTTCCTGTTCCAGGCCAGCCTTCGCGATAACCTGCTCTACGGGTTGAAGCATGCGCCGCTGACATCGGTGACGTATGACGGCGCTGCGGCAGACCAGCACCGCTGGAACATGCACGAAGCGCGCCGGTCGGGTAATCCGGATCTCGATATCCACAGCGACTGGATCAACTATGCTTCCGCCGGGGCTACCGGCCCGCACGACCTCTTTGAAGCCGTGCGCAGGGTGCTCGACGCGGTTGTCCTGTCGCGCGACATTCTGGATCTTGGCTTGCGCTCTTCGGCCGACCTCACGCGTCACACGGAGCTTGCCAGGCGGATCGTCGAACTGCGTGCGGCGCTGCGAACCCGGCTGGAGCAGGAAGGGCTGAGCGGACTGGTGGTTCCTTTCGAACCGGGCGCCTACAACAAGGAAGCGACGATCGGCGAAAACCTGCTCTTCGGCGCTGCCGCCGGCCCCAAGCTGGCCGACAGGGCTCTGGCTGCCAATCCCTATTTTGCTTCCGTGCTGAAAGAAGCCGGCCTCGACCGCACGCTCTACGAAATGGGCATGGAGATCGCCGGACAGGCGATCGAGCTGTTTGCCGACCTGCCGGCCGACCACCAGTTCTTCCAGCAGCTCGCCTTCATGAGCGCCGAGGAGATACCCGCCTACGAAACCTTGCTGCAACGGCTCAAGAACCGTCCCCACGAGGCGGTTTCCGAGAACGACCGCGCCATGATCGTCACCTTGAGCTTTGCCTATATCGAGCCCCGGCACCGCTTCGGCCTGCTGAGCGACGAGCTGATGAGCAAGATCGTCGCCGCGCGCAACCATTTCTATGAAAGCCTGCCGCCCGAGCTGCAAGATGCGATCGAACGGTATGATCCCGCCAAATACATTGCCGCAGCCACCGTCATGGACAATGTCCTGTTCGGGCGTGTGGGCAACAGCCATCCCGACGCGCCGGACCGCATACGCTCCATCGTCTATGACATTCTTGACGAACTTGGGCTCTATGCCGAACTGCTGGATGTCGGCCTCGACTTCAACGTCGGCTCCGGCGGCAGGCGGCTGACCGGTGGACAGCGACAGAAGCTCGATGTTGCCCGGGCCCTGCTCAAGCGTCCCGATTTTCTCATTCTAAACCGGCCGCTGTCGGCGCTCGACCATCGCATGCAGGAGAAGGTGCTGCGAAATGTGCTCGAGGCAGCCAGGTGCGACGGCCATTCGCCGGCAATAGTGTGGGTCGTGACGAGTCCGGCAATGGCGGCGATGTTCGATCGCGTTGTCGTCTTCGACTCGGGTCAATTGGTGGAAGACGGAACACACGAGACACTTTTGGCAGGCAACGGTATCTTCAAGGAACTGCTGTCATAGAGGGATGGACATTCAGATGGGATCATTCTGCCGGTGGGAATTTGTCAGGCGGCATCGCTCGACCAAACAACATCGGGCTCGCCATCGCGTGGTTCGCTTCGCCATCCCGGAAACAGAATTGATTCCATCCGGGCGTTCGTTGCTCTAGTCTGGCAAACGCGAATTTTGGGAGGTTTGCGACAATGCTGCTCAAGGATGAAGTTGGAATGCTGCAACGCATTCCCCTGTTTTCCGGCATCGAGTCGACAAAGCTCAAGCTGCTTGCGTTCACATCCGACCGGGTAAGCTACAGCGCCGGCCAGATCCTTTTCCGGCAGGGCGACGAGGGAGACGCCGCCTATGTCATCCTTTCAGGCAGCGCGGATATTCTGGTCGATTCCGACAGCGGACCGATAAAAATTGCCGAAATGGTGCCAAATTCGATTGTTGGCGAGATTGCCATACTGTGCAACAGCTCGCGCACAGCCACCGTCAGAGCGGCCAGTCCGGTGGAAGCCCTGAGAATCCGCAAGGATCATTTCCTGAGGCTTATGCGGGAGTACCCGGAAATGACCATCGAGATATTGCGGGTTCTTGCCGACCGCCTAAGCCATACGACCGCGGATCTGATCGACGCACGAAGCGCTAAATAACGAATGGCGCGGCTTCAATCCTCGCCGTCGCGATGGCACGGCCTCTGAGAGGGCCACCCGGAGAAAACCTGTCTCGCCTAGTAGCCGTTGTTTGGCTACGATGGGTGACGGGGAGTACGAAGGGCTAGCATGGACGACGATGTTTTCCTGGTCAGGTTTTGGGGGGTGCGCGGCAGCATTTCGGTATCGGGGCCAGAATTCTCCCGCTATGGCGGCAACACCATCTGCATCGAGATGCGATGCGGCAGGCATACGCTTCTGTTCGACGCGGGCTCTGGCCTACGGCCCGCCGGCGCGGCGCTTCGGGCGTCGGGCGTGACCGATTTCGACCTGTTTTTCACCCATTGCCATTACGATCATATCATCGGGCTACCGGTGTTTGCGCCGATCTATGACCGGAGTATCAAGATTGCGCTTTGGTCCGGGCATCTTGCAGGACGCATGACGACCAGGCAGATGGTCGATGAGTTCATACGGCCGCCGTGGTTTCCGGTGACACTGGATATCTGCAAGGCAAGCCTCGACTACCACGATTTCGTATCCGGAGACGTGCTTCGGCCGCGCAAAGGGGTGGTGGTCCGAACCGGCAGCCTTGTCCATCCGGGCGGCTGCATAGGCTACCGGGTCGAATGGGGCGGCCGCGTCGTGGCGGTGATCACCGACACCGAGCATGAGCCGGACAAACTCGATCAGGCGGTGCTCAGCCTGATCGAAGATGCCGACCTCGTCGTTTACGATTGCACCTACACCGAGGAGGAAATGGAACGGCGCCGCGGTCATGGGCACTCGACATGGCAACAGGGCGTCAAACTCTGTGAGGCGGCCGGTGCGCGGGGGCTCGCCCTGTTTCACCACGATCCGACACGCACCGACGAGCAACTGGACGAGATCGAGAAACTGGCCAGAAAAAGGTTTGCCGGCGCTTTTGCCGCGCGCGATGGCCAGACGCTCAAATTCCCAGTCTCATTGCACAAGAAGCGCTGAGCTATTTTCGCCTACCGGCGCTGCGCTCGATCAATGTCCTGATCGGAAGCCACGCGCAGGCTTCAGTCCGTGCGCTGACCGTGAACAGCCGTTCGAGGAAAAGCCAGGCCGATTCATCATGGACGAGATGGTGGGTGAGCAGGCCGACCGGTTCGCCGCCGTCGCATGCATGCTGCAATTGCGCGACGATCGCCTGAACCAACAGGCCATGATCGCGGCAGCCGCGCGTGCCATGCCAATCCATGATGTCGACATTGCTGTTGATGACCGCCAGGGAAGCCGGCTTCGGCGGCCCATAGACCGACAATGCCGCAAATCCTATCGATCCAAGGTCGGATACCAGGCCGGCGTCGATCCTGTTCCAGGGTGGCACCAGCATCGGAACGGCACATGCGCCGTGCAGGCCGGTTATGCGCGACAGCCCGCGAGCCAGATCATCCAGCACCGCCGCGCGTGGCCGATGCGCGCCGAGCTCCTGCTTTTTCTGGTCCCCGGGCGCATGATTTCGGTGCGCCCAGCCATGGATGGCGACCGTGGCGTGCGGCGTCTCGTCAAGCCGGACGACAAGCTTCTCATCCGTCAGGGCCGGAATGACGGCCAGGGTGACCGGAACCGCGAATTTCCCGGTGAGGTCGAGCAGCCGATCAAGCTCAGGCGTCGGCTCCACGGCGTCATCGTCGCGCAGCCAGAACTCCGCCTTGCGGCCCGCCCGTTGCCAGCGCGCCAGTTCTGCCACCAAGGGCTGCCAGATCCGATCGGGTGTCATGAAACGGGGATCCTCGAAAGAAGTTCGGCCAGACGCGCGGCAGCAGCACCAAGGGAGCGTTCTTCGAGGATGAAACGTCTGGCTTTTTCGGCCATGATGGTTCTTTCGTCGTTATGGGCCAGAAGCCTTTCGATGGCGGAAGCGAACGCCGCCACATCGCCCGGCGGGGTGAGAAACCCGGTCTGGCCATCCCGCACGACCTCCGGCACGCCGGCAATGTCCTGAGCCACCACCGGAAGGCCGGCGGCCTGTGCTTCAAGATAGGCAACGCCATAGGCCTCGCCGTAGCCCGGCCAGACGTAAATTCCCCCCCTGTAGAGCACATCAGGCACGGCGGCCGGCTCGATCGCGCCAAGCCATTCGATACGGTTGGCCGGCAAGCCGGCGAATTGCGCTTTGACCTCGTCACGGGCGGGCCCGTCCCCGACGACCGAAATGGTCCAGGGCAGATGGCGGATCGGACCGAGCGCCTGAGCCAGCATGCGATAGCTTTCGACCTTGTCGCCCTGGCGCATCATGGCGACGGTAACGAGGCGCGTCGGACAACCCCGTGCCGGCATTTCCCGGAATACCGATGTGTCGATGAAGGGCCAAAGCATACCGAGAGCGGCGTCGGGAATCGCATTTGCCAGTCCTTGGCGATCCCTTTGCGTGAAGCAGATGTTCAGCGCCGCCTGTTCGACGGCTGCCGCCACCAACGCTTGCGTGTCGGCCCACAAGCCGGCGTTGCGCCGCCTCGAATAGGAGGCTTCCGCGGTCACATAGGGGACGGCAAAGGCCGATGCCAACTCGGGGCCGACCAGGTCGGGCGCCTTGTAATAGGGATGATAGGAGAACCAGAGATCGGGCTTGCCGTGACGATCCCAAAGCTTTGTCAGCCGTGCGGCTTCCTCTCGGGCTTCGATCTTGAGCGCATCGAAACTTTTCGGCTCCGGCTCGCGTAAATAGAAGCGCAGTTCGGATGCCAGTTCGACGCTATGCCCTCCATGCTCCAGCGCCTTGACCAGCATCCGCGCCATCTGGCGGTCGCCGGAGGCAACTGGATGATTGGGCGACTTCAGCGGCGCGTAGAAGGCAATTCGCATCGCGCGACCCTATCATCGGAAAGCCTGCGCAAGTCAATTTCGTAGCATGATCGACTTCACCTCTAAGCAGTGGAATGTGCTATCTGATGGTCATGGAAACAGCTGCCGCGCCCGACCCGTTTGTCGCGTCCTTGCCGGTCTTCGCAAAGTTCGAAAGCGTTGCCGATATCGACAATTATCGGCCTTTGCCCGATGGCTGGGCGCTGGCCACCGCCGACATCGTCGGCTCGACCAAGGCGATCGAGGCTGGGCGCTATAAGACCGTCAATATGGCCGGCGCCAGCGTCATCTCGGCACTGCTCAATGCGCTGGGCCGGCAAGATCTTCCCTTTGTCTTCGGCGGCGACGGCGCGCTCGTGGCGTTTCCCGGCTCGGCGCTGGAGATCACCCGCAACGCGCTGGCGGCTGTCCAGAGATGGGTGGCGGACGAACTGGACCTGACCTTGCGTGCCGCGATCGTGCCGATAAAGGATGTAAGAGCGCACGGCTTCGACGTTCGCGTGGCGCGGTTCCAGGCCTCCGAAGCAGTCTTCTATGCCATGTTCGCCGGCGGTGGCGGCAGTTGGGCGGAAGCCGAGATGAAAGCGGGGCGCTACCGCATCGATCCTGCGCCGGCCGGCGCGCGGCCGGATCTGACCGGCCTCTCCTGCCGCTGGAACCCAATCGAAGCCCGCCATGGCGAAATCGTCTCGATCATAGCCATACCGGGGGCGTCGCGCGACTTGCGCGGTTTTCAGTTCCTGGCTTCCGACATCATCGCCCTCGCCGGCAGGGAGGAACGCGATGGCCACCCGGTGCCGGTGAACGGACCGGGCTACAGTTTGCTGCCCGCCGGCCTCGATATCGAGGCGCGGGCCACCGCGCCGGCAGGATGGCGGTGGGCGTCGAAGCTGTGGATAGTGTTTCTGATGACGCTTACGGCTGTCACCGATCGATTTGGCTGGACGATCGGCCGTTTCGATCCGAAGGTCTACAAACGCGAAGTGGCCAGCAATTCGGATTTCCGGAAGTTCGACGACGGCTTGAAGATGACCATCGACGTTGACGCGGATGTGTTGCAACGGATCGAGAACCGCCTGAAACAGGCGGAAGAGGCGGGCATCTGCAACTATGGCCTGCACCGCCAGAAATCGGCCTTGATGACATGCCTCGTCGCCTCGCCGCTGCAGCGCGATCATCTTCATTTCATCGATGGTGCCGCCGGCGGCTATGCGATGGCTGCCGCAAGCCTGAAGGCGAAGGTGCCGGTCTGACGACGGCTTGCGGAAATCGTTTTTCCGCAATATGCCTCGGCCATGGGAGCGGACAGCCTGTCCGAATTGACGGGAAAGCAGATTCTTGGACGCCTCACAATCGACATATGACCGTCTTCTGAGCCGTATCTCGACGCGCACCGCGCAAGTCGGCGTGATCGGACTGGGCTATGTCGGTTTGCCGCTGGCGGTTGCGATCGCACGCGCCGGCTTCCCGGTTTCCGGCTTCGACATCGAAGCCCGGAAGGTCGAGAGCCTGAACGCCGGCCAATCCTACATCGAGGCGGTGACGTCGACAGCCCTCGCCGGCCAGGTGGCAAGCGGACGGTTCCGGGCCACTGCGGATTTTGCCGAACTGGCGGTCTGCGATGTCATCATTATCTGCGTCCCGACACCGCTGACGAAACACCGCGAGCCGGACCTCTCTTTCGTCAGGGACACGGCAGCCACCATCGCCAAGCACCTGCGTCTCGGCCAGCTGATCGTGCTGGAATCGACCACCTATCCCGGCACCACCGACGACGTGATCAAGCCCATATTGGAAGAAACCGGGTTGCTGTCGAAGACAGACTTCTTCCTCGGCTTCTCGCCCGAACGAGAGGATCCCGGCAACCGCAGCTTTGAAGTCGCGACGATCCCCAAGGTCGTGGCAGGCGACGGCATTGAAGCGGCGACGCTCGTGCAGGCTTTCTACCAGGGTGTGGTCAAGACCGTCGTTCCGGTTTCCACCACGGCGACCGCGGAGGCAGTCAAGCTAACGGAAAACATCTTCCGCTCGGTCAACATAGCCCTGGTCAACGAGTTGAAGGTCGTGTTCGGTGCGATGGGCATCGACATCTGGGAGGTGATCGAGGCGGCAAAGAGCAAGCCCTTCGGTTACATGCCTTTCTATCCTGGCCCCGGACTTGGCGGGCACTGCGTTCCGATCGATCCCTTCTACCTGACGTGGAAGGCGCGCGAATACGAACTGCCGACCCGCTTCATCGAACTGGCGGCGGAGATCAACACGGCCATGCCGCGTCATGTGGTCGATCAACTGGCGAAGGCGCTGGACCGGCGCTGCGGCAAGGCGCTCAGCCGCTCGCGCATTCTCATCATCGGGCTCGCTTATAAGAAGAATGTGCCCGACATCCGCGAAAGCCCGTCATTGCGGCTCATTGAACTCATCGAGGAATGGGGCGGCAAGGCGGAATTCCACGATCCGCATGTGGCTGAGATTCCCAGCACACGGGAGCATATGGCGATCAAGGGGCGTCGCTCGGTCGAATTGACCGAGGCGGCCTTGAAGGATTTCGATGCTGTGGTCATTGCAACCGACCACGACGCGATCGACTATCAGGCGATCGCCGATCACGCTCATCTGATCGTCGACACGCGCAATGTTTTTGGCCGTCTCGGACTAGCCCGGGAAACGGTGGTGAAGGCCTGACGGCGTCTTGCCGGCGAATTTTTTCGACCGATGTCAGGATCGTGGTTGCACTCCGCCGGCAGCCTCGCCACATGATGGCGCAACAGACAAACGCAGTTACGCCCGCTCCTTGCCTGCAACGACAGTCATTCGGGAAATTCTTCGCCGGCTTTTTCCGCCGAAGCCGGCTTCATTGACTTCGAGGGCCTTATCCTTGGATCGTTGGCGGACTGTGTTGTGGCGGATCAAAGGAGTGGCCCATCTTGGACGGGTTTGGAGATAGCATGAGCACAGAAATTTCCACCATTCTTGTGGATAAGGTTGCCGATTGGCTGACCCAATCGGCGCTCGAGGGCAACGACCTGGAAACATTGGTAAAAGGCTTTTGTGAGCGGCTGGCTGCCGCCGGCCTGCCACTGAAGCGGGTGCATCTGAGCTTTTCGATGCTTCATCCGCTTTATGACGCGCTTGGCTTCACCTGGTTTCGCGGCCAGGGCCTCGAAGTGGAAGGCTTCCGCAACGAGGGCGGCGTGCCGTCCGACAGGTTCGTGACCAGCCCATATTACCACCTGCTCAGCAACAAGCTCGACCATCTGCGGCGCCGGTTCGACCCGTCGGTGCCGTCGGAGTTTCCTGTTTTCGATGAACTCAGGCTTATGGGCGTCACCGATTACATGGCTTTCGTCCATCCCTTCAGCGGCAACACCACGCAGGGCATGATGGGGTCTTGGTCGACCGACAGTGCCGCAGGCTTCAGCGACAGCATGATTTCGGCGCTGCTGCGCATCCAGAACCATCTCGCTATCGCAACCAAGATGGCGGTCCTCACCAAGCTCGCCGACAACATGATGACCACTTATCTCGGCGGCGACGCCGGCAGGCGCGTGCTGGACGGCCAGATCAAGCGTGGTGAGGGTGATACAATCCGGGCCGCCCTGGTCATGGCCGATATGCGCGGGTCGTCAAGGCTTGCCGAAACCTCCGGCCGCGAAATCTATATCGATACCCTGAACCAGTTTTTTGACGCCGTTGCCGCACCTTTCAATCGCAAAGGCGGGCAGATCATGAGTTTCATTGGAGATGGCTTCATTGCCGTCTACCCTTGCGAAAGGCACCGCTCGCAGTCCGAGATCGCCTGCCAGGCTGCTCTTGCGGCGGCGCACAAGGCCAGCGCGCGCATGATGGATCTCAATCTGCGCAGGAAGCAGCAGGGGTTGAGCGACATAGGCTTTGGTATCGGCCTGCATGTCGGCAATGTGATGTTCGGCAATGTCGGGCTTACCGATCGGCTCACATTCTCTGTCTTCGGCTCGGCTGTAAACGAAGTCCAGCGCCTCCAGACGCTGACCAAGAAATATCCGCACAGCGTTCTCGCCAGCAAAGACTTCGCCAGCTATTGCGGCACCAACAGCTGGCAAACGCTCGGTAACGAGGAACTGGCGGGCATCAAGAAGCTGACGGTGCTTTCACCCGATCTGTCGGGCGCTCTCGCGCTTGATGAAGACAGTGCAATGGAGCCGATTCACGATCGGATATCGGACGCCGAGCAGGTCATGCTGCTTCATCGCGATGCCGCCGGGCTGTCGGCGGGCGACCGGCGGAAGCTCCAGTAACCGCCACGATCTGATCCGAACGCTTTTGGTCTGCAGTCCGGTCGCCGGTTCCGTCAGGGAACTGGCGACCGTTTAGAATCCAAGTTGCTCTAGGCTGGCAATGCGCTAGTCTCGCTTTTCTGGGCCTGAGCCAGGCAGGCCGCCAGAGTGGGGCTGGTGTGAGAATGAATTCGGGTATGAATTCGGGTGTTGACCTGCTGCGGATCGAAGATGTTGGCATCTCTTTTGCCATTGTCGGGGGACCGTTGCATGCCGTCAGGCGTGCGAATCTTCGCGTCCTACCAGGCAAGGTTACCGCGCTTGTGGGCGAGTCCGGTTCGGGAAAATCGGTTCTCAGCCAGGCCGTGATGGGCATCTTGCCGAAGACTGCCCATGTTCGCGGCCGTATCCTGTTTTCCGATCCTGAAAAGCCCGGCACAACGCAGGATATCCTGCAGATGCCGCGTGACGGGCCCGAAATTCGGGCATTGAGAGGCAGCCGCATCGGCAAGATCTTCCAGGAGCCGATGACGTCGCTGTCGCCGCTGCACACGATCGGCAACCAGGTCAGCGAATCCCTGCAGATTCATACGCCCATGGCTCGGGCGGAGCGCAAGGCGCGGACCGAGGAAATGCTCGGCCTTGTCGGGTTTCCCAATCCCAAGCGCGCCTATGACATGTATCCGTTTGAACTTTCGGGAGGATTGCGTCAGCGCGCCATGATCGCCATGGCGCTTATCTGCCGGCCGGCCTTGCTGATCGCCGACGAGCCGACGACGGCGTTGGACGTCACCATCCAGGCGCAAATCCTGCAGTTGCTGCGCGAGCTTCAGACCAAGCTGAACATGGCGATGCTGCTGATCACGCACGACCTCGGCGTGGTCGCCAATGTCGCCGACGAGGTGGTGGTCATCTACCATGGCGAGATCATGGAAGCGGGACCTGTCGAGGCGATATTCCGCCGGCCAGGTCACCCTTACCTGAAGGGCCTGATGGCAGCCGTTCCGCATTTCGACCTGAAGCCTGGCGAAAGGCTAAAGGCGCTCCGCGAGGTGCCTGTGAATGTCGAGAACCTGCTTGGCAAGCAGACGGCGCCGGCATCGAAGGGGCCGGACGACATCCTGCTGTCCGTCAGGGATCTCACGAAGACTTTCACCACCCGCAAGTCCGGATGGTTCAGCGGGGGTCATCAAACCTCCGTTCGCGCCGTGGACGGCGTGAGCTTCGATATCAGGCGGGGTGAGTGCCTGGGTCTGGTCGGCGAAAGCGGCTCCGGCAAAACCACCGTCAGCAAGATCCTCATGCGGGCTGTCACCCCCAGTGGCGGCTCCGTGATCTTCAACGGCCGCGATGGACCGATCGAGGTCCTGGAAGCCGAGGGAAACGCCCTGCGCATGCTGCGCGCGAAAATCCAAATGGTCTTCCAGGATCCGGTTTCGTCGCTTTCACCGCGCATGACGGTGGAGAACATCTTGAGCGAGCCGCTCGAAATCCATCAACGTGGCAATGCCGCATCCCGACTCGCCACGGTCAAGAGCCTGATGCAGGCAATCGGGCTCGATCCGCGCTTCATCAAGCGTTATCCGCACAGTTTCTCCGGCGGGCAGCGCCAGCGTATCGGCATCGCGCGGGCGTTGGCGCTGGGGCCTGAACTCCTTATCTGCGACGAGCCGGTTTCGGCGCTCGATGTCTCTGTCCAGGCACAGATCCTGAACCTTCTGAAGGACCTGCAGAAGGAACTGGGCCTGACCTACCTGTTCATATCCCACAATCTGGCAGTGGTGGACTACATGGCGGACCGCATCGCGGTGATGTGCGGCGGGCGTATCGTCGAGCTTGCGCCGCGCGAAATTCTGCTTCGGAAACCGGTCCACCCCTACACGCGCTCACTGGTCGCCGCAGTGCCTTTCCCCGATCTCGACAGGCCGATGGATTTCAAGACGCTGAAGCTCAGCGGCGCTTCCGACACCAGCGCATGGGGACCGCAGTTCCGCGACGAGGGCGAAGAGGATGTGCTGTCACCGCTCGATCTTGGCGGCGGCCACTTGGTGCTGGCCAGACGTTCGGCCGATGTCAGCGAGCTACGCCATTGATCAGCCGGCGCACCATCCTTGGCCTCATGGCTTCGGCATTTCTGCCGGGCATGTCGCGCGCCGGCGATCTGGAGCCGGAATTTCTTCAGCCGGAGCTGAAGGCCAGGGCGCTGCCGGCACTCGCCGAACGCCTGCCCAAGAGCCCACGCGCGGTGAATCTCGCTGCGATGGGCCGGCAGCCAGGCCAGTATGGCGGCACGCTGCGTACGATCATCGGCAGCCAGAAAGATATCCGGATGATGACGATCTACGGGTATGCCCGCCTGGTCGGCTATGACGAAAAGCTCAACATGCAAGCCGACATCCTCGAGAGTTTCGACGTGGCGGATGATCGCGTCTTCACTTTCAAGATACGGGAAGGGCACAAATGGTCTGACGGTAGCCTGCTGACGCCGGAGGATTTTCGTTATTGCTGGGAAGATGTCTGGCTCAACGATGAGCTTTCGCAAGGCGGGCTCGCCCCGGCCCTGCTGGCGGACGGCAAGCCGCCACGCTTCGAGATCGTCGATCCGTTGACGGTCCGCTATAGTTGGGATGCGCCCAATCCCGACTTCCTGCCCAAGCTCGCCGCTGCTGCGCCGCTATCGCTTGTCCTGCCGGCCGCCTACCTCAAGCAGTTCCACAAGAAATACCAGGATCCGTTCCGGCTCGCCGGCCTAATGAAGGAGAACCGGGCCCGGAAATGGACGCTCCTGCATATCCGCATGTCGCGGCAGTATCGCCCGGAGAACCCGGACCTGCCGACGCTCGATCCCTGGCAGAACCGGACCAAGCCGCCGGCTGAGCAGTTCGTCTTCGAGCGCAACCCGTTCTTTCATCGAATAGACGAGAATGGCCGGCAACTGCCCTATGTCGACCGGATTGTCATGAATGTCAGCTCGTCGACGATCATTTCCGCCAAGACCGGTGCGGGCGAGAGCGACCTGCAAAGCCTGGGAATTGACTTCACCGATTACTCCTTCCTGAAGGATGCGGAGAAGCGCTACCCGGTGAAGATGCATCTGTGGAAACGCACACAGGGTTCGCGGCTGGCGCTGCTGCCCAATCTGAATTGTGCCGACCTGGTGTGGCGTGGCCTTTTCCGTGACGTGCGCGTGCGCCGCGCACTTTCGCTGGCTGTGGACAGGCGCGAGATCAATTTGGCCGTGTTCTACGGGTTGGCGCAGGAAAGTGCCGATACGGTGCTGCCGGAGAGCCCGCTCTTCCGGCCGGAATTCGCGAAAGCCTGGGTCGCCCATGATCCCGACCAGGCCAATGCCCTGCTCGACGAGGCCGGGCTTCAGCAGCGTGGCGATGACGGGGTGCGGATACTTCCCGATGGACGCCCGGCGCAAATCATCGTGGAAACGGCCGGCGAAAGCACGCTGGAAACCGACGCGCTCGAACTCATCACCGATCACTGGCGCAAGATCGGCATCGCCCTGTTCATCCGGACTTCGCAGCGCGACATCTTCCGTAGCCGCGCGGTTGGCGGCCAGATCATGATGTCGATGTGGTCGGGCATCGACAACGGCGTGCCGACCCCCGATATGAACCCGTACCAGCTGGCCCCCACCATGGATGACCAGCTGCAATGGCCGCTCTGGGGTGCTCACTATTTGTCTCATGGCAAGATGGGTGAGGCGCCCGATCTTCCGCCTGTGGTCGAGTTGATGGCTTTACTCGCGCGCTGGAACGCATCGACCGAAAGCACGGAGCGCGCCGAAATCTGGACTTCAATGCTGTCGATCTATACCGATCAGGTGTTTTCGATCGGCACGGTGAACGGAACGCATCAGCCGGTTCTGGCATCCTCGCGGCTGCGCAATCTGCCTGACAAGGCGCTCTACGGCTACGACCCGACTTCCTATTTCGGTGTCTATATGCCGGATACATTCTGGCTTGGAGAGTCCTGAGCGTGTTTCGATATCTTGTCTGGCGTATCGCTGTGATGGTTCCAACGCTGCTGATCATATCGGCGCTGGTGTTCACGATCATCGAACTTCCCCCAGGCGACTATTTCGACAGCTATGTTGCCGAGCTTCGGGCTCAGGGCGAAGCGGTAGATTCCGACCGCATCGAGATGATGCGCAAGGAATATGGTTTCGACAAACCGGTGGTCGTTCGCTACTTCTACTGGGTCGGCGGGATGCTGCAGGGCGATTTCGGCTATTCCTTCGAATATGAGCTGCCGGTTCGCGACGTCGTCGGGGACCGAATGTGGCTGACCGTGCTGGTTTCCTTCGTCACGATCATCTTCACCTGGCTCATCGCCTTTCCGATCGGCATGTACTCCGCCACGCATCAATACAGCTGGGGCGACTACGGCCTGACTTTCTTCGGCCTTCTCGGCCTTGCCATTCCGAATTTCATGCTGGCGCTGATCCTGATGTATTTCGCCAACATCTGGTTCGGCACATCCATTGGCCATCTCATGGACCAGCAGTATCTCGGCGAGCCGATGAGCTGGGCCAAGGCGAAGTCGATCCTCGCCCATCTCTGGATCCCGGTCCTGATCATCGGCACCGGGGGCACGGCAAGCATGATCCGGCGGCTGCGCGCCAATCTGCTCGATGAGCTACACAAGCAATATGTCGTCACCGCGCGCGCCAAAGGCCTTCATCCCTTCAAGGCGCTGGTCAAATATCCGCTGCGCATGGCGCTCAATTTCTTCATTTCCGACATCGGCTCTATCCTGCCGGCCATCATCTCCGGCGCCGAAATCACGGCGATCGTGCTGTCTTTGGAAACGACCGGGCCGATGCTGATCAAGGCGCTGCAAAGCCAGGACATGTATCTGGCAGGGTCGTTCCTGATGTTCCTGGCTTTCCTGACGGTCATCGGCGTCCTGATTTCCGACCTGGCGCTGGCGCTGCTTGATCCACGAATTCGTTTGCAGGGCGGTAGCACCAAATGAACACGCATTCGCCGCTGCCCGCTCCGGGTGCTCCACTGCAACACTACGTTTCCACCGCGCCCCTTGACCTGCAGTCGGTCGAGGCGATGACGCCGGAGCAGTCGAAGGTCTTCCAGGCGTCGCAGTTGCGGTTGATGTGGTGGAAATTCCGAAAACACCGGCTTGCCCTTGTATCCGGCATATTCCTGGCAGTGCTTTATTCCGGGATACTGATCTGCGAGTTCCTGGCGCCCTACAATCTGCACACGCGCAACATGGACTTCATCTATGCGCCGCCGCAGCGGGTGCGCCTGTTCCACAACGGCGAGTTCGTCGGGCCGTTCGTCTATGGCCGCGAGATGACGCTGGATATGGACACGCTCAAGCGGAACTACATTGAGAACCACGACGATGTTCAGCGGCTCCGTTTCTTCTGCAGGGGCGACAGTTACCTATTCTGGGGCCTGATCGAAGGTGACAGGCATTTGGTCTGCCCTGCCGAAAACGGCCAGCTCTTCCTGGCCGGCACCGACAGGCTGGGGCGCGATGTGCTCTCGCGCATCATTTATGGCGCACGCATTTCGCTGACGATCGGCCTCGTCGGCATCAGTTTCAGCTTCCTGCTCGGCATCGTCATCGGCGGACTGGCCGGCTATCACGGCGGTATCTTCGACCTGATCGTTCAACGCATCATCGAAGTTCTGCAATCGATCCCCAGCATTCCGCTATGGCTGGCTCTGGCGGCGATCATGCCGATCACCTGGAGTCCGGCGGTGATCTATTTCGGCATCACCGTCATCCTCGGGCTGCTCGACTGGACCGGACTGGCGCGGGCAGTGCGTTCAAAACTTCTGGCGTTGCGCGAGGAGGATTACGTTCTGGCCGCGCAATTGATGGGGGCCAACAGCAGCCGCATCATCGGGCGGCACCTCATTCCCGGCTTCATGTCGCATCTGATCGCAACGGCGACGCTCTCCATACCCAGCATGATCCTGGGCGAGACGGCACTGAGCTTCCTTGGGCTTGGCCTGAGGGCGCCGATAACCAGCTGGGGCATCCTGCTCACCGAGGCGCGCAGCGTCAACGTGATCGCGTTCTATCCATGGCTGCTTTTGCCGATGCTCCCCGTCGTTCTCGTCATCATGGCGTTCAACTTCCTCGGCGATGGCTTGCGGGACGCCGCGGACCCCTACAAGTGAGATCGCTATCCCACCGCGCTTCGTGCCGCCTGCGCCACCCCGGTATGACCCTTGCAGGTGGCCTGTCCGGTTGTTGCAATGTTTACCGTTCGCCTCTATACGCGGCGAAATTCGATCGGGGTTTGGCAGGTGCCCTCGGGTTTCAGCCGCGAACCGCCCTGGTCGCGGGCGTCGCCGATTTCTTGGGCTGGTTCAGGACGTACAATTTCATATGAGTCGCCTCGAGAGTTTCATCCGCAGGATGACCGCACAGCGCGACATTCTCGATCAAGTCTGTGTCGAGGTGGCGAAGATCGAGGGCCCCGTGCTCGAACTCGGCCTCGGCAATGGCCGGACGTTCCACCACCTGCGCGAGCGCCTGCCCGGACGTCGGATCGTGGCGTTCGACCGGGCACTTGCCGCACACGACAGCTCAATTCCCGACGCTGAAAACCTCGTGCTCGGCGAGATAAGCGAGACGGCGCCCAGGTTCATTGGCATCGACGCCGCTCTTGTCAATGCCGACCTCGGAACCGGCCATGAAGATCGCGATGTGGTGACCCTTAGCTGGCTTCCCGATCTGATCGCGCGCCTGCTTCGCGTCGGTGGCTTCGCGGTCAGCGGCATACCGCTCCATCACCCGCAGTTGCAACGCCTCCCTCCGCCGCCTTCGGTGCCCACCGATCGTCTATTTGTCTATAGGCGTGTGTGAGGGGCCGAGACGACCCGCGTCCCGTTGAAACGGATTCAGGCGACGCGCTTTGAGTTTTTGTCTTTATGCATCTCGTTGCCCCAAAACCGGGGCCACTTTTGGGCGAGATGCGGTGCAGCGGTTCACCGTTTTACGGAAACGCCGAACCCGCTCTGTCTCTTTGTTTTAACGCAATTCCCCATGGGAACGCGCCACGCGCTTTTCCCGGGAAAACCGTCTCACACTTTTCCTGGAATTGCTCCAAGTATTCAGGGGATCGTATAGACTGCTATCTCCCGCTCAATGCCGCGCAGCGAGACCTCGTGGGGCACGGGCGTCAGCGCTTTCCTGTGCAACAGATCGGCTGTCAGATTGTCATCGACCACCGCACGAGTGGCGAAGATCGCCTGTGCGGTGGCAAGGTTCTGGACCCGCGAAGCAATGTTGACCGTCTGGCCGAAATAGTCCTGTCGCTCGTTCATGGAGACGGCGATGCAGGGGCCCGCATGGACACCGATCTTGAGCAGCAGATCCTCGCGCCCGCTCTTGTCGTTGAGCGCACGCATGGCATCGCGCATCCTGAGGGCGGCGGCAATCGCACGATCAGGCGTCGCGAAGGTCGCCATCACCGCATCACCGATCGTCTTCACCACCGCGCCTGTCTCCGCCGCGACGATCTCGTGCAGAACCTGGAAATGCTCGCGCACGAGATCGAAGGCTGAAAGGTCGCCCACCCGCTCGTAGAGCGCGGTCGATCCGCGCAGGTCGGTGAACAGGAAGGTCAGGCTGGTGATCTTCAGGCGCTGGTCGATGTCGAGCGTGTCCGCGCGATAGAGATTGCGGAACGTCTGGTTGGTGAGCAGGCGCTTGGCCGTCAGGAAGGGCCGGCGTTTGCTCAGCAAATCATGCAATGCCGGTCCGGCAATGAAGACCGTCGGCAGCACGCGGGTGTCGGTCCTGTTTTCCAGCGAAATGCGCATCGGGCCGGGTTGCATCTCCAGCGTCTGGCTCTGGACATGGTCGCGGTCGAAGACCAAGGAGAGGCTTCGGCGCTCCTTTGTTGGTTCGCCCTTCGCGTCGATGAACTGCGCTGAATGGGTGACTGGCTCGAAGACGATAATGAACTCGGGCGGAAGCCGTATGGGCAGAACCGCCTTTTCACCGGGCGCAAGCTCGATACCTTCCAGCAAGAACGCTTCCATCTTTTTGGCGAAATCTTCTTCCGGCAGATCGACGCCGGACGCCCAGTAGATTTGGCGGAAATATTCCAGCAACGGCAGTTCGTGTGGATTGTGGGCAGCAATCCTGCGCACGCGGGGACTGACGGTGAATGTCACCTCGACCATCTCGTCGAGGGTCGGCGGATAGCCCTCGGCGCACAGCGCGCATGTGTATTCGTCCTTCTGCAGGGTTTTCAGCGTGGCATTGGTGTCGAGCACGCCGCCACAGCCGGGGCACAGAACATTCCAGGAAATGTCGAAGATGCCCACCCGTGCCGCGTGGAGAAAGGCGCCTATGGTGCGTTCCTCGTCGAGGCCAAGCTTGCCGGCGAAGGCTGGCGCATTGATGCGGCAAAGTTCGCGGTCCTGGCCCTCCGCGATGGTTTGCTTGATCGCGTCGATTGCCTGCGGATCGACATCGGTCGATTGCCGCAGAAGCGAGAACAGATCCTGAGCTTCGTTCATCGTGCAGGCTCCGGAAAATGCGCCCCCGAGGCGTGTTGATCCGGACCGCTCTCTGGTCCGAGTCGCCATTTTACTGCGAAACTGACCGTACGGCCATTCGAATAGACAAGACTGGTGACAGTCCAATTTCCATTCAGCAGATTTTCACCGGCCGCAAGCGGCACTATGATGGTACATTGGGCATTCATTTTTGGGGCTTCTCCCGTGCCGACATCCGACAATCCGCCATTTCCCGCGGCTCTGCGCCTTTTCTCCGCAGGGGTTATCATCGTCCTGATCGTAGGCGCCGGCCTGTTTTTCGCACCGGCACTGGTCAAGCCGCGCTGGCCCTGGCCCGTCACGCCATTCAGTGCCCGCTTCCTCGGCGGCTTCTACACCGCCGAAATGGCGGTGATGGCGGCACTCTTGTTCTGGAATCGCTGGTCGCCCGGCAGGCTGGTGCTCGTCATGGCCTTCATCTTCACCGTCATCGTGTCGGCGGTTTCGTTGATCAATCTCGGCTATTTCAATTTCGAGCGCAAAGCGGCCTGGCTCTGGTTCTTGGTCTATCTTGCCTCGGCCGCGGTATCCGGGCTGTTCCTGTGGCGGGCCAGGGCCCGTCCTTCAGCAAGAGGCGTGACCTTAAACCCCGCATGGCGCGGCTACATGTTGGCGGAAACGGCGATCCTTGGGCTCTATGGCGTCGGCATGTTGCTGTTTCCCGTGATGGTCAGCAGCACTTGGCCATGGCCGGTCGATCCTTTCCACGCCCAGGTCTACAGCGCCATCTTCCTCGCTGGCGCTGGCGGCGCATATCTGGTCTGGAAAAGCGCGCCGCGCGAGGAACTGCTGGTGCTTGGCCTGGCGCAGTTTCTGGTTGGCCTGCTTTCCATCCTTGGTCTCGTCATCACCGACGCTGCGGTGCATCGGATCGACTGGACGGCGCCCAAGACATTGTGCTGGCTTGCCCTTTTCGGCTGGATCGGCATCAGCGGCGTCTTCAAACTCTCCGCCGCCTCCCGCTATTTCAGCGCGCAATCGGCAGCATAGCTTGCAGAGATAGCTGGATTTTCAGGTGACGTCCGGTGCATCGTGCCGGGCCTATTGCCTTCGCCGGGAACGCCATGACCAGCACGTCATCCTCCGAGAAGATCCAACTGCAGCTCCGCGCCATCCGGCCAAGCGATGCGGAAGCGCTTTGCGCCATCTTCAACATGCCGGGCTTCCGCTGGGGCACGCTCAGGATGCCCTTCGAGATGGTGGAGCAGGTCGAGCGGCGGATCGCCAAGGCCGGCCAGGAAACCACCTGGATCGTCGCGGAGCTGGACGGCAAGGTCGTCGGCCATGGCAGCCTGGTCGTGCAGGGGTCGCCACGCCGGTCGCATATCGGCGAGATCAATATCGGCCTTGACGATGGCTTTGTCGGCAAAGGCATCGGCTCTGCCATCCTTGGCGCGCTGCTTGACGTGGCCGATAACTGGCGCGCGCTGAAGCGGGTCGAATTGACCGTCTATGCCGACAACGAACCGGCCGTCCGTCTCTACACAAGCCATGGCTTCGAGGTCGAAGGTCGGCATGTGAAGGCGGGTTTTACCGACGGGCAGTACCACGATCTGCTCAGCATGGCCCGACTGCGGTTTTGAGATCCGTTGTTTGGAGACTTGCCTGTTTTGATCGAGTTGACGATCTATGTGTGGGCCGGCCGGGTCCAGCAAGTCTGGTCTCCCTTGGCGTTTGCACCGCGAGCGGCTAGACGGGACCAATGACCGCCGTCTCTGACCCAACTGCTGCGCCTCCGGCGGAAATTCTAGCTGTGCTGTCGCTGCTCTGCCCGGAAGTCGTGCGTGATATCGAGCAGAGCTGGAATGCGCCGGTTTCCGATTACGCCCGCCATCTGTGGCGGCCGGTGGCGAGGCCTGCGTCGGGCCCGGCGATCGCTGCCCGCTCGATCCTGCGCGTCGTCCTGCATCAGCGCCTTGGTGCGATCATGCAGCCTCAAGAGATCGGCAAGGCCCTCGAAGAGTTCGAGTGCAGACCGGTGATCCAGTCCGGCCTGCACTGCCTGCTGCTGATGGACCGGATCACCTTCGATGCCCTCCTGCTTGCCTGGCTCGGCGCGGTCGAAAACGGGCTGTCGGCCTTCGTCGGCTTCATGGGAACGACGATGACCATGGAGACGAATGGCCGGGAGGGGCCGGGATGGCTCGATGTCGGCGACGACAAGGTCAATTTGTTTGGCATGGGGCGCCACAAACTGTGCCGCAAGAGCGCCTGCGTGGCCGGTCCCGTCTCCCTCAACAAGCGCGCGCTCGAAGTGGTGGGCGATGAAACGGATGCCAGCCGTTGGCTGGGCACGCTGCTTGCCAGCCAGGACAAGGCATTTGGGACCGCCGCCGATGCGCTGACCGCCCTCAACGAGGATCTGGTCGCCGATTGGGATCGTTCCGGCATGGCCCGGCCGGTCTTCATCGATGATCGGCTCGCCGCAGCCGCCATGGCGCGGCATCTGGAAAACGACGGCAGCCTTCTTTCCAGGCTGCTCATCGAGCCGGCAAGGCGCCAGCGTCTCGACCATGCCTTGCAAGAGGCGGCATCGGGCCCATTTGGCAGATTCCTGCCCAATAGCACGGCCTATTTCTGGGGCATCCGCGAGGAACGCGTGCGCAAGCTGGTGCTCGAGAACGGGCTGTTGATCGAGCCTGACAGGCCGCATGGTCTCTCCATCCCGTTCGAGCGGCCGCATCTCAGGCAGGCGCTGCTGGACGGCGTGCTGCTGCCGAACCTGTTCCTGATGTTCCTCGTCCTTGCCATCTTGCCGCGCGTGCGGGTTGTGGGCGGCCTGAGACAGATTGGCTATGTAGCGCTTTTCCACTCGATCCTGCTGGCTGCGCTAGACGAAAACGCGCCGGAAGAGCGCGATCTGGCTGCGGAGCTGCAGGTTCGGGAAAATGCCTGGGGCATGCGGGTCATCGATGAAAAGATCTCGGTCCGCGAGCAGCTTGCCGGCCTGCCGGAAGGGGCGCTTTTCCCGGATTTGCTCCGGCAATACCGATTGCGGACCTTTGCCGAGACGACCGACGACCTGAAACTGGTTCGCGAAAACGCCCGATGGCGCAAGATCGGCCAGGCAGGCATCAGGGCGACCTGACATTGCCGCAGCTGTCATTGCACGACCCCGGCCTTGCGGAGCCCATCCACCACGAGTTCGAAATCGGCAGGATTCTTGTAGGGCAAGACCTTGCGACGGTATTCCAGCGAATAGTCGGGATTGAGGCGAAGCACCTCCTGCCATGCCGCGCGGGCCTCGGCGAAACGGCTGAGATGGCCGTAGCAGGCGGCTAGGAGCGCACGCGAGACGTCGGTGATAGCGTTGCGAGCCAGCCGTTGCTGCAAGAGGTCGACGGCCTCTTCGTACCTTCCCAGATGAAACGCGGCCAAAGCCTGGAAGTGCAGAAGCACATCGGGAAAGTACGGGTTCAAGGTCTTCCCTCGGGCGAAACTCTTAAGCGCCTCCTCGGGCCTGCCCGAATAATACAGTGCCTCGCCGAGGATGACGTGCCCTTCGGCGAAGTTCGGATTGAGGGCGATCGCGTGCTCGGCCTCGTCGATGGCCCCATCGTGCCGTCGTGTGTACAGCTTGGCTATAGCCAACGCCCAGTGCGCCCAGGGATCACTGTCATCCAGCGTTACCGCTCGCGTTGCGACCTCTTCCGCTTGCGCCATCGATTCCGGCGGCGAGGCACTCCACCTGTTCAGGTAATCGAGTCCGTGCGTGAGGGCGAGGAAAGCGTGGGCAGAGGCAAAGTTCGGGTCCAGGTCGATGGCACGTTGCAAGACGTCACGGGCTGCGACGTTGGTCTCCTTCGTCAGCCGGTGCCACAGCTCCCGGCCCCGCAGGAAACAGTCATACGCCTCCGCGTTGCGCGGGTGCTCAGGCGCCAGCCGCTGACGGTCACCCGCAGTCAGATTGAGCGCCAGCGCACCGACGATCTGCTGTGTCACGTCGTCCTGCACGGCGAATATGTCGGTCAGCTCACGATCGAACCGCTCCGCCCAAAGATGGCCGCCCGAGGTTGCATCGATGAGCTGCGCGGTGATGCGCACCCTGTTCCCCGACTTGCGTACGCTGCCCTCAAGCACATGCCGCACGCCGAGCTTCGTGCCCACCTCCTGCACCTGGACGTTCTGGCCCTTGAAGGTGAACGACGAATTGCGCGCGATGACGAAGAGCTGCGACAGTTTGGACAGCGCCGTGATGATGTCCTCGGAGATGCCGTCGGCGAAGTAGTCCTGTTCGGCGTCACCGCTCATGTTGGCGAACGGCAGGACGGCGATCGACAGCTTCGGCGGCGCTGCCGTCGCCGGTCGGCTCGCGGTTTCCGAGGTCGCGGCCGCCCTGGTCCCGGCGCTGCCGACCTGCAGCGAATAAACCCGGATCGGCTCGGCGATGTTCTTGAGCTGCGTGCTGCCGAGATCGCTGACCGAGAGGTCGAGCCTCGCCTTGACCTGGCGATAGGCATCCTCGGACAGGCAGATGGCGCCCGGCGCCGCGACGCCCTCCAAACGCGAGGCGATGTTGACGCCGTCGCCCATCAGGTCGCCGTCGCTTTCCTCGACCACATCCCCCAGATGGATGCCGATCCTGAACTCGATGCGGCGGTCCTGCGGCACGCCGGCATTGCGCTCGACCATGCCATTTTGAACCTCAACGGCGCAGCGCACGGCATCCACCACGCTGCGGAACTCAACCAGCGCCCCATCCCCGGTGCGCTTGATCACCCGCCCGTTGTGCACGGCGATGATTGGGTCGATCAGGTCGCTGCGCAGGGCCCGCAACCTCGCCAAAGTACGATCTTCGTCCGCGCTCGCGAGCCGGCTGTATCCGACGACATCCGCGGCCAGGATTGCGGCCAGCTTGCGATTCTCGCTCATCGGTCCGTCTCCTCGTCCCCACAATAGCAGGAAGACGGAGGGTCCGAGGGAACTTTCGCAAAAGACGGCTATGCAGCCGCCCGAATCGCCAGCGCTCCGCCCGGGATCCACACGGATCGCTCGATGCCGATTTGCGCTGCCGCTTGCTGGTCGACGCCTAACGGTTCATCCTTGTGAATACCCTGGTCGTGACGTGCGTAGGGAAATCACGCCGCCGCGGCCGCTAGTGAGGTCTTGTCGATGGACTGCTCGGGCTGCGGTTTCGAGGTTGAGAGCGGATTCGCTTTCTGTCCGAGGTGTGGCAAGCGCCAGCCCGTGCCATGCGCCAGTTGCGGTTACCCCTGCGCACCTGATTTCGAGTTCTGTCCGAAATGCGGGGCAAGCGTCGGTGCGGCCGCAAAAGCTGTCGAACGGCCTGCTCCGACACCGAGCCGGACCATCGTGCCCCCTTCTCGAACGCCGTCGCTGCTTACGAACATCGAGAGCGACGATGGGCTGCATCCCGTCTCCGACGCCGATCGCCGGACGGTGACGGTCCTGTTTGCCGACCTTTGCGGCTTCACGACACTCAGCGAGCAACTCGACCCCGAGGTGATGCAAGCGCTGCAGAACGAACTGTTCAAGGAATTGACGGCGGCCGTGCGAAACTTCGGTGGTTTCGTCGACAAATTCATCGGCGATGCACTGCTCGCTCTGTTCGGTGCGCCGGTCGCGCATGAGGACGATCCGGAACGTGCGCTTCGCGCCGCTCTCGACATGATCGCCCGGACGGCGCGGCTGGGCGAAAGCGCCCCCCACTCCGGCTCGCCTCTGTTGCTCCACATCGGCATAAACACCGGCCCGGTCGTCACTGGCGGATTGGGCATCGGCACCGCCAAATCCTATTCGGTGACCGGCGACACCGTGAATACGGCGCAACGTCTGCAATCACTGGCCGCACCGGGTGAGGTGCTGGTGGGCGAGCTCACTCACAGGCTGACCCGGCATGCCTTCTCTTACGAGCCGCTGGGTGATGTCGTGCTTCGCGGCAAGGCTGGCACTGTGCTCGTCCATCGTCTGGATGCACCGCTCGCGGCGCCGCGTGCGGCACGTGGGCTTGAGGCGCTCGGCCTCAGCGCACCGATGATAGGCCGTGATGCGGAGCTGCATAGAATGCTGGCGAGCCTTGACCAGGCGTGCGGCGGCTCGGCCCAACTTGTCCGCCTCGTTGGAGAAGCCGGTATCGGGAAATCGCGGCTGGTGAAGGAGTTCGTCGCCCGCGTCGGCGACGAGGATCGTTTTCGCAACCTCGCCGTGCGGCAGGCCACGTGCTCACCGCTGGGCGAACGATCATTTGGCGCCTTGGGCGCAGTGGTGCGCAGCGCTGCCGGGATGATGCAGAACGACACTGGGGACGAAATGCGGGGGAAGCTCGCAGGCTTGTTGACCGATCTCGGCCTGCAGGGCGAGGAGGCAAAGCGGCTGATGCCCTTGCTCTACCATGTGCTTGGCCTTGGCGACCCCGTTGCCACCTTGCAGCATGTCGAGCCCGAGCAGCTGCGGCGGCAAATTCTCTACGCAGTCCGCACGATCATCGAACGGCGGCTTGCGTTGTCGCCGCTGTTGATCGTCGTCGAAGATCTGCATTGGGCCGACGCCGTGTCGCTCGAAGCACTGCGTTTCGTGATGGACAGGTTGGAACGCACGCGGCTGATGCTGCTGGTCACGCATCGTCCGGAGCCGGACCACGGCCAGCTCGACTCAAGTCGGGTCAGTCACACAGCGCTCAGGCTTTCGCCGCTCAGCCGCGATGACGGACGCAGCCTGCTGGCGGCGCTTTTCGGCGAGAGCTGGGTAAACTCCGCAGGAACGCTTCTTGACCAGATCCTCGAGCGCGCGGGCGGCAACCCCCTTTTTATCGAGGAGATCGTTCGCGGCCTTATCGATCGCGGTGTCCTGGTGCGCGAGGGCCAGCAATGGCGCACTGTGGCAGGCGAAGCCGCAACCGGCATTCCCGCCACGATCCAGGCAATGTTGCTTGCCCGTGTCGACCGGCTGCCCCAGGAGGTGCGCCGGTTGGCCCAGGAAGCCGCGGTGATCGGCCCGCGCTTCGATGCCATACTTCTGAAAGCCGTGACAGCCGACCCCGGCCGGCTGGAATCCGGCTGCGAACTGCTTTGCGATGCGGAAATCATCGAGGAAGTTGCCGGATCAGGCTCGGTCTCGTCGCAAAGCTACCGTTTTACGCAAACTTTGCTGCAGGACGTGATCTACCAGAATCTGCTTCTGCAGCGCCGGACCGACATCCACGGGCGGGTCGGTGCTGCCTTGGAGCGACAGTGCGGCGACAGACCGGAACGGCTCGAGGATTTGACCGTGCTCGGTCATCATTTCGCACAGAGCGCCGAGCGGGAGAAGGGCGCGCAGTACCTGCAGGCCGCGGGCGATCGCGCTCGCATGATCTACGCCAACGACGACGCCCTTCGTTTCTACGAGCGGGCACTGACTGCGTTGGGTGCGGCCGGGCAAACACCGCTCAAACTGGCGATTGCAGAGCGCATTGCCGATCTGAGCGGCCCGGCAGGCCGCCGCGAGATCGCGCACCACCATTACGAGACGGTGTTGCAGGCATACCGCGAGTCAGCCGATCGTGTCGCTTCGGCGCGCGTTTTGCGTAAGATCGGTCGGCTGCTCTGGGACGTCGGCAAGCGCGACAACGCAGAATCGCGCTATGCCGAAGCGGCAGCGCTCCTCGATGGAGCGGATGCCCCGATCGAGCAGGCGCATCTGTGGCAAGAACGTGGCCGGCAGGCGTTCCGTAGCGGGGATCACGCTCTCGCGGCAAAATGGGCGGATGCGGCGCTGGATTGCGTGCGCACACTGACAAAGGAGCATGTCTCCGAGGCCGGGCGTGATGCCACTCTTGTGACCGCCGAGGCCCTCAATACCAAGGCAGTCGCGCTGGCTCGCCTTGGGCGAAACCGGGAAGCCGTGGGTCAGGTCGAGCGTAGCATTGAACTGGCCGAAGCCGCCGGTCTGCTGGGCGCGGCCTGCCGCGGCTACACCAATCTCGGCGTGCTTTACACGACCATCGATCCGACACAGGCGATGGCGGTCTGTCGGCGCGGTCTCGAAGTGGCGCGCCATATTGGTGACCTGGGTTTCCAGGCACGCCTCCTCGCCAATCTGGCGGTCGCTTGTTGTACTTTCACGGATCGCTGTCCAACGGAGGGCGTCCCTGCTGCCGAGAAGGCCATCGAGATTGACCGGGCGCTCGACCAGCGCGAGCACCTGCCGGTGCCGTTGATCGTGCTTGGGCAGATCCACCAGTGCAACGGCCGTCCGGAACTGGCGGTCGGCTTGTTCCACGAAGCCCTGGACGTAGCCCGCGAAACGGGCGAACCCCAACTGCTGTTTCCGTGCTATGATGGTCTCGCAACGCTTAATCTCGACATCGACAATCTGGCCGAGGCCGAACGCTACTTTTCCCTGGCGCAGGGTATATGCGCCCAGCACGGGCTCGACCCGGAAGCGCTTGTGGTGCTGCCTTTTCTCGACTAGCCGGGTGGGAGGTTGAAATGTCCGCGCCTCGTGACTTGGTACCGCTTCAACCGGGCGACCGCGCGCCGAACGTGGTACTCGACGCCATTACCCAGGAAGGCAAGATCGCGCTAGACGACTTCCGCGGACAAAAACCGGTGCTGGTCGGCTTGTTTCGAGGTCTGCATTGTGCGTTTTGCCGGCGCCATATCGCCGCCCAGGCGCGGCTTGATCCGGAGCTGCGCGAGAAGGGCGTGGAGAGCCTGACGGTGGTCAACACGCCGATCGAACGGGCGCGCCTCTACTTCCGCTACCACCCGATGCCGAATCTGCTTGCGGCCTCCGACCCTGAACGCGCTTCACATCGTGCTTTTGGACTGCCCAATCTCGAATTCACCCAAAACGAGACGAACTGGCCGTACAAGGTCTCGATGGCAGCGGTAAAGGATATGCGGATTGAGATGCCAGGCGAGTTGCCTGGTCCTTTGGATCCTTTGGCGGCCGGCGAAATCCTCGACAAGAGGGACCATTACGAACTGACCGAAGCCGACGAGCAGATGTTGGCAACCGGGCACGGACAACTGGTCGGTCAGTTCCTTTTGGACCGGCAGGGGATCGTGCGCTGGAGCTTCACCGAGGTTCCGGAGGGTGGGCGATACATGTTTGGGGCGCCAAGCCCGCAGGAGCTCATGTCAGCCGTGTCCCAAGTCGCCCAATAGGCTTGCACCGCTACATCACTGGTTGGCAAGGCCATGTAAGCAAAAGGCGCCCCGAAGGGCGCCTTTTAGTCGCTTGATTTCCAGAAGGAAACTGGAGCGGGTGAAGCGATTCGAACGCTCGACCCCAACCTTGGCAAGGTTGTGCTCTACCCCTGAGCTACACCCGCTCACACGGCGTCTTGGCCGCAAGCCGGGCCTATATGGCTGAAGAGCGCGGCGATTGCAACAGGGAAATGTCACGCATTTTGTTATGCGGCGGGCGCGCTCGCCGCGATGTCGTATGACGGTCTTGTGTCGGCTGCCCCATTGGCCGTAAACGGCTTGGCAGGAAACGGGACGAAGACAAAACCGATGCCGAAGACCGAAGCTGAGCTGATGGAATTTCTTGCCGAACTCGGGATCGCCGCCTCGACGCGGCGCCATCCGCCGCTGTTCACGGTTGCCGATTCGCAGGCGCTGCGCGGCGAAATCGCCGGTGGCCACACCAAGAACCTGTTCCTGAAGGACAAGAAGGACAATTTCTTCCTGGTCAGCGTCGGCGAGGACGCGGTCGTCGACCTGAAGCAGATCCACCAGGTCATCGGCGCCGCCGGCCGCGTGTCCTTCGGCAAGCCGGAGATGCTGATGGAGCTGCTCGGCGTGACGCCGGGGGCGGTCACGGTCTTCGGCCTGATCAACGACATTGCGGGCCGGGTCAAGGTGGTTCTCGACAAGGCGTTGATGGACCATGCGGTGATCAACGCTCATCCGCTGACCAATGAGGCAACGACGTCGGTCGCAGCGGCGGACCTGATCAGATTCGTCGAGGCAACCGGCCACGATGCTGCTATCTTGAAAGTCTCCGCGTGATCGCCACATGGATGGCCTAAGTCAGATTGTCTGAAAGCGCCTGGCCGCCGGCGGCCGCGCCACGGAAGGGTAAAGAGATGAGCGACAACAATCCGTTTGGAAGCCATGGCGGCCAATATTCCACCACCGTGCAATATGGTGGAACCGAGGCTCCGCGCGCGAAAGCCGCGCTTGGCGAGGCGCCGCCGGCCGCCGCCCCAGGGGCCGCCGATGTGATCAAGGACACGACGACCGCCGCCTTTGCCGCCGACGTCATCCAGGAATCGCGCCGCCAGCCGGTGCTGGTTGATTTCTGGGCACCCTGGTGCGGGCCGTGCAAGCAGCTGACACCGCTGCTGGAGAAGGCCGTCAAGGCCGCGGGCGGCAGGGTCAAGCTGGTCAAGATGAACATCGACGACCATCCCTCGATCGCCGGCCAGCTCGGCATCCAGTCGATCCCGGCGGTCATCGCCTTCAAAGACGGCCAGCCGGTCGACGGCTTCATGGGCGCGATCCCGGAGAGCCAGATCGCCGAATTCATCACCAAGGTCGGTGGCAAGGGCAATGGTGCGCCGCCGGTGGCCGAGGCCCTGGCCGCGGCAGCCGAGGCGCGCGAGGCCGGCGACATGCAGACCGCGGCCGATATCTACGACGCCATCCTGGCGCAGGCGCCGGAGACGGTCGAGGCGATTGGCGGGCTGGGCGACCTGTTGTTCGAGGCCGGTGACATCGTGGGCGCCGAAGCGTTGCTGGCAACGGCGCCCGAGGCCAAGAAGGATGCGCCGCCGCTGGCCGCCCTGCGCGCCAAGATGGCGCTGGCGGCGCAAGCGGCAGCACTTGGCAACCCGGCCGAGTTCGAACGGCGCTTGGCCGAGAACCCCGGCGATCATCAGGCGCGTTTCGATCTGGCCATGATCCAGAACGCCAATGGCGATCGCACGGCGGCGGCCGACAATCTGCTGGCCATCATCAAAGCCGACCGCGCCTGGAACGAGGACGGCGCCAAGACGCAATTGCTGCAGTTGTTCGAGGCCTGGGGCATGACCGACGAGGCGACGCTTGCGGCGCGCCGCAAATTGTCGTCGCTGCTGTTTTCCTGAGCCGGTTAGCGATTGTTTTGGTCGCGCAGGCTTGCGGCCGGCGGCCATAGCGCCACATTACCAGTGACCCATGCATGTCGCGCAAAAGTGGCCCCGGCTCTGCGAAAGGGATATGCATAGAAGCAACACCCGCTTCCCTATGGAAGCGATCGGAGGATTGAGGTGCAAGCGGGAAACGCGCATTACCGGCTCGCCAAGAATTTGCCGTCGACGATCCCGATCTTTCCGCTCGAGGGTGCGCTTTTGCTGCCGGGAGGCCGCATGCCGCTCAACGTCTTCGAGCCGCGCTACCTGCAGATGGTGGACGAGGCGATCGCCGGCTCGCGGCTCATCGGCATCATCCAGCCCAGCCTCGACGGCGCCTTGCGCGACGACGGCGAGCCGGAGCTCTGCAATGTCGGCTGCGCCGGGCGCATCATCGCCTTTTCCGAAACCGGCGACGGCCGCTATCTGATTTCGCTGCAGGGCGTTTGCCGGTTCCGCATCGCCCACGAGCTGACGGTCAAGACGCCGTTTCGCCAGTGCAAGCTGGCGCCCTTCCTGGCCGATCTCGACGAGGACCAGGCGGCGAACGAGATCGACCGGCCATCGCTGCTCAAGGCGTTTCGCGCCTATCTGCAGGCCAATGACCTCGAAGCCGATTGGGAAAGCGTCAGCCGGGCCGAAAACGCCATGTTGGTCAACGCGCTGTCGATGATGGCGCCCTATGGGCCGGCCGAGAAACAGGCGCTGCTCGAGGCGGCGGATCTGAAGACACGGGCCGAAACGCTTATCGCCATCACCGAAATGGCGCTGGCGCGCGAGAATGAGGATTTTGGTTCGAGCCTGCAATGAGATGCGTCGATACCTAGCCGACCTGCAAACAGCGAATTTCCTGCGCTGGCGGGTTGACCTTGCTCTCGACGCATCTTGGACCCGACACTTAAGAAGAGGACACGATGGCGGCGGATGGGCGTGACGGGAAGAAGGTCAGTGTCGACCCCAAGCTGCTGGAGCTGCTGGCTTGCCCGCTGACCAAGGGGCCGCTGACCTGGGATCCAGAGCGTGGCGAACTGATCTCCCGGGTCGCCAAGCTCGCCTATCCGGTTCGCGACGGCATCCCGATCATGCTGCCTTCGGAAGCGCGGACGCTCTCCGTGGAGGATGTGTTGTCGCCGCCGCGTTTGAGTGGGCCGTCTTGAGGGGTGGCGAGATTGGCAGCGGCTGGCGGGACAGCGCCCTCCTCTGCTACTGAAAATTGCGTCCCTTGGGCATGACACTTTCCGCCTCTTCCGACAGCGTTGCGAGGTCCGGTCGGATCGCCGCGTTGCGTGGCGCGGGGTCGCGATCCGTACCGCTGACGGGGTGTTCAGCAGGGCCGGCGACTGTCAGGTTGGCCTGGCTGACCTTTTCCAGGAGCACAGTCAGCCAGGGGGTCAAATCCTCGATCTTCTCGGCGACGATATGGATGACATCCGATTCCGACTGCAATTTGCCGGTGACGCGGACGAACCTGGCGCCCATGATGACGGGCCGGTAGCGGTCGAAGGTTCTCTGCCAGATGATGATGTTGGCGACGGCCTTGTCGTCCTCCAGCGTCAGGAAGATCGCGTTACCCTTGCCGGGGCGCTGCCGCACCAGCACGAGGCCGGCGACCGAGACACGCCTGCCATCGCGCACGGATGGCAATCCGGCATTGGGCGTGACGCCGGCCCGGTCGAGTCGCTCGCGGAGGAAGGCGACCGGATGCGCCTTCAGCGACAGGCCGAGCGAACGGTAGTCATGGATGACATGCTCGCCGAGCGGCATTTTGGGCAGCTTCGTCTCCGGCTCCAGCTCGCGCAGGCGGATCGCCGGCTGGTCGAACAGCGGCAGCTTTTCGGCAGCACTCCTGCCGTCGAGCGCGCGCACCGCCCACAGTGCTTCACGACGATCAAGGCCAAGCGAACGGAAGGCGTCGGCCTGCGCCAGCTTTTCGATCTCGTCGACATCGAGGCCGGAGCGCAGCCAGACATCCCTGACCGACTCGTAGCCTGAACCGCGCCGCTTGACGAAAGCGTCCATGCGCTCCTCCGACAGGCCCTTGATCTGGCGGAAGCCGAGCCGCAGCGCATGATTTGTCTTGATGACACCACGCATTTCGGCATGGCGTGGGAGGATGCGGTCCGGATCGAAAGATGCTTTCTCCAGAGTGGAGTCCCAGACCGAGAAATTGACGTCGACGTCGCGGATGTCGACGCCATGGTCGCGCGCGTCGCGGACGAGCTGGGCCGGCTGGTAAAATCCCATCGGCTGCGAATTCAGGATCGCGGCGCAGAACACGTCGGGGTAGAAGGTCTTGAACCAGCAGGAGGCATAGACGAGCAGGGCGAAGGACGCGGCGTGGCTTTCGGGAAAGCCGTATTCGCCAAAACCCTCGATCTGCTTGAAACAGCGCTCGGCGAAGTCCTTCGTGTAGCCCTTACCAATCATGCCGTCGATCATCCGCTGGCGGTAATTGCCGATGGTGCCGGTGCGCTTGAAGGTTGCCATGGCGCGGCGCAGTTCGTCGGCCTCCCCCGGCTTGAAACCGCCCGCGACGATGGCGATCTTCATCGCCTGTTCCTGAAACAGGGGCACACCAAGTGTCTTGCTGAGGATCGCCTCCAGCTCCGGCTTTTGATACTCGGCCTTTTCCTTGCCTTGCCGTCGGCGCAGGTAAGGATGAACCATGTCGCCCTGGATCGGACCCGGCCGCACGATCGCCACCTCGATGACAAGGTCATAGAAATCCCTTGGCTTGAGACGCGGCAGCATCGACATCTGGGCGCGGGATTCGATCTGGAAAACGCCGAGCGTGTCGGCGCGGCAGATCATGTCGTAGACCTGCTTATCCTCCGGCGGCAGGGTGGCCAGCACATAGGGTTGGCCATATTTATCCCGCGCGTTTGGATAGTGATCCTTAAGCAGGGCGAAAGCACGCTGCAGGCAGGTCAGCATGCCGAGCGCCAGCACATCCACTTTCAGGATCTTCACCGCGTCGAGATCGTCCTTGTCCCATTCGACCATCTTGCGCTCGTCCATCGCCGTCTTGACGATGGGCACGATCTCGTCCAGCCGGTCCCTGGTGATGACGAAGCCGCCGACATGCTGCGACAAATGACGGGGAAAGCCCATGATCTCGTTGGAGCGCTCAATCACCAGTCTTGCCAGCGGGTCGGCGCGGTTGATGCCGCCAGCGTGCGCTTCCTTCTCGCCAAGTTCCGAGGTCGACCAGCCCCAGATCGTGCTCGACAATGCGCTTCTGACATCCTCGGAGAGGCCCATGGCCTTCGCCACTTCGCGCAAGGCCGAGCGGCCGCGATAGCTGATGACGGCGGCGGCGAGTGCGGTGCGCTTGGCGCTGTATTTCGTATAGATGTACTGGATGATGGTCTCGCGTTTCTCATGCTCGAAGTCGACGTCGATGTCGGGCGGCTCGTTCCTCTCCTCGGAAATGAAGCGCTCGAACAGCGTGTCGATCCTGTCCGGCCCGACTTCGGTGATGCCGATGCAGAAACAGACGATCGAATTGGCGGCCGAACCGCGCCCCTGGCAGAGGATGTCCTGGTTGCGGGCGAACTTGACGATGTCGTAGACCGTCAGGAAATAGCGGGCGTAGTTCAGCCGCTCGATCAGAGCGAGCTCTTCCTCTATGCGCTTGGTCACGGACGCAGGCACCCCCGCCGGATAACGATTGGCTGCCCCCTCCCGCGCCAGCCGCTCCAGCTCGGCCTGCGGTCCGAGACCGGACTCCGTCGGCTCGTCGGGGTAGTTGTACTGGAGGTCGCTGAGCGAGAAGGTCAGCTCCTGCGCAAAGCGCAAGGTCTCGGCCAGCGCCTGCGAATGCCTGCGGAACAGGCGCGCCATCTCCATCGGCGGCTTCAGATGGCGCTCGGCATTGGCGGCCAGCTGCAGCCCCACCTCGGCGACGGGCGTGTTGAGGCGGATCGCGGTCAGCACATCCTGCAGCGGGCGCCGCTCAGTCGTGTGATAGAGAACGTCGTTGGTCGCCATCAGCGGAATGCCGGCATTTTCGGCAAACGCCGCTGCCTGCTCGATCCGGAAACGGTCATTGCCCGCATAGTCCGGCGAAACGGCCAGACGGAGATTTCTTCCGAAACGATCCTTGAGCTGGCGAAGCAAGGCGAGACTGTCTTCCGCCCCTGCCGTCAGATCGGGCAGGACCGCCAGCGACATCAGATCCCCCCATTCAAGCAAGTCGCTGCGCTGGAGAAGGGTGGCGCCCTTTTCGTTCTCGTCGCGCAGATTGGCTTGCGTCAGCATACGGCAGAGATGCCCCCAGCCCTTGCGGTCCTGCGGATAGGCGAGAATGTCAGGGGTGCCGTCACCGAAAACCAGCCGGCAGCCGGGATGGTAGGAGAGCGTCTCGACCTTGGCCTGTTGCCAGGCGCGCACCACGCCGGCCACCGTGTTGCGGTCGGCAAGTCCGATCGCGGAAAAGCCGAAAAGCTTGGCGGCGACCACCAGTTCCTCCGGCTTGGAGGCGCCGCGCAGGAAGGAGAAATTCGACTGGATGCCGAATTCTGCATAGGGAATGACGGTCAGCGCATTCATGCGAAGACCCCATGCAGGAACCAGCGTGGCGGCACCTGGGAGCCGCCATAGAGGCCTTGCCGGTAGAGCCAGTAGCGGCGGCCGTCGGCATCCTCGATGCGAAAATAGTCGCGTGTCGATGCCGCCTCGTCGCTCGCGGCCTCGCGCCACCATTCCGCCGCGATGCGTTCCGGTCCCTCGGCACGCGTCACCCTGTAGAGCGCACGCCGCCAGCGGAAGTTCAGCGGCGGGCCCTCCGGCATTTCGGTGGCCGGCACCTCGATGGGCTCGGGCGAGCGGAACAGCCGGATCGGCCGTTCCGGCGGGAAGATGGTCATCGGCGCCTGCATCCGGTCCGGCTTCTTCGGCGGCGTGGTCCGGCGCGGGGCCTCGGTGAAGGGGATCGTGGCGACGGCGCGCTCCGGCAGATGGCTTTCCACGGTGACCGGTTGCATGACCGCGCCCTCGCCGAGCCGGGCGCGGATGCGGTCGGCGAACAGCGCGATATCGGCGCCGTCATCGGTCACTTCGCCGGCAAGGTCGGCCTGCTGCATGTCGAAGCTGGCGGCCGACAGCACCGAGAGCCGGACGAGATCGAAGCCATAGCCGGCATCGATATCCTGTTCGAGCGCGGCCAGCCTTTCATGGAACAATTTCTGGATCAGCGGGGGTTCGCGCATCGGTCGCGAGGTGCCGATGGCGATACGGCTGACGGCGCCGTCGACGCGAAACAAAAGCAGCGCCAGCATCCTGGCGCCCTCGCCACGGCGCTCGAGGTCGGTCTTCAATGCCGCCGCCAGCATGCCCACCAGCTGCTCGATGTCCTCGGTCAGGGTGACGGGCTCGCTGAGGTGACGTTCGACCGAAAGCGGCGCGACGGGAAGGCGCGGCGACACCGCTTCGTCGAGACGGCCAAGCGCCTGGTCGAGGCGCAAAAGCAACGAGGCGCCGAAGCGGCGGGCAAGCGGCGCGCGTGGTGCCGCCATGACGGCGCCCGCCGTGCGCAGGCCGACGCTTTCCAGGCTGGTGCGGGTCGCCGGCTCGATGCGCAGGGCTGCCAGCGGCAAGGGTGCGAGCAAGGCTTCCTCCTCGCCGCCTGCGACGATGCGGTCACTGGCAAAGCGTGCCGCCGCCCAGGCCGCCCCTGGTGTCGCGGCAAGCCCGGCGCGGACATCGAAACCCTGATGGAAGAAGCGCGACAGGATGTCGTCCAGCATGGCGCGTTCGCCGCCGAAAAGATGGGTGCAGCCGGTGACGTCGAGAAACAGGCCGTCCGTTGCGTCCAGCGCCACCAGCGGGGTGTAGCGGTCGCACCAGTCGGCAAGGCCTTCGAGCAGGCGGCGGTCGCCCTGCGGATCGGCCTCGACGATGTCGATCGACGGATGCATGGCGCGCGCATCGGCGATGCCCATGTCGCGCTTCAGGTGCAGCGCCTCAGCCCGCTCGTCGAGGGCCGAGATACGCTGCGCGTTGCCCTTGCGGTGGCTGATCACCAGCGGCAGGTGATCCGACGGCCGGGAACGCCAGGACCGCCCCAGACGCTGCCGGAGGATCCTTTCGACCGCGAGATAGGGAAACCACAGCGACAGGATTCTTTGCTCTTTCCTCGCCCCTTCTTTCGTCGCCCCATCTTTCATCGAATGCGCGTTCATCGGGGTTCCACTCCAGTGTGAATTGTCCAGGCAGAGCCGTGCGGCTCTTGCCGATGGTGAGGGTGAAGGCCGGGCGGCCGATCGAGCCGGCGAGCGGCCCGACGATGGTGTCGCGCGGCACCGCCGATGCCGACGCGACGATGAGACGAACGGGTGCGGCCGTCGGTTCGGGCTCGGCAGCCTGCCGCAGCAGGAACACCGGCCGGCCGGCACTCTGTGCCCGGGCATGCAGCCGGCGCGTCGCGGTCAGGTCGAGCCGCTGCGGATTGCCGCGGATCTCGAGGATGACGGCGGCGAGCGCCGTCATCCGGGCGGCCTCCTCGGCGACCCACAGCGCATCGACAAGTTTTGGCGCCTCGGAAAACAGCAATTGCTCGGGTTCGATGCCGAACGAGGCATGAAGCCCCCTGGCATAGGGAAAGCCGGCCTCGCGAAAAATCTCCGATGTGCCGATCCAGAGCACCGGCAACCCTTGCGTCTGCTTGAGGATCAGGCTTGCGAGCGACAGAGCGAAGCCGGCGACGGCTCCGGCATCGCGGGTTTCAATGCCATGGATTTCGCTCAAGGCGGCTTTCGGCAGGCCGCCGCTCAGGGCGGCATCGAGCCGCTCGACGCCGGTGGACAGGAACGCATCCGGCAGCGCCGTGGCAACGCCTCGGCGGACAATCGTCACATCGATGCTGGGGCCGGCGTCGACGCGAACATCGGGAGCCGCGGCGGCCGGCGCCTGCAGGCGCTCGGGCAGCGTTCCCTCGATCTTCGCGATCTGGCGGCGCAGGGCAAAAACAGTCTCCCGCGCCACGGCGGTCATCGCCATGACGGTCAGCTTTCACTCACAATTGTTCCTGTTATGTTCCTATAGATTCCAGAGGGTGCTGGAAGAGTCAAGCGGAGTCATGGGGAATTTATTCCTGCCCGGGGCTTGTCGGAGGCGTGGGCCACCCCCGCCATTTGCCGATTGCGGCGCGAAAGCCTATATGCCGGGATCAAAGGACACAGCATGGCCCGCATCTACAAGACCCGCAGCTGGCACGACGAACTTTCGCCGTCGATGGAGGAAATGGAGTTCCTGGCACTGGAGGCTTACGCCCATCTGCCGGAGGATTTTCGCAAGCTGACCGGCGAGATCGTCATCCAGATCGCCGAGTTCCCGACCGACGAGATCATGGACGATCTGTCGCTGGAAACGCCCTTCGACCTGCTCGGCCTGTTCGAGGGACGCGGCATCGCCGAGCGCTGGAATCCGCAGACCGGCGAAGGCCCGAACCGTATCACGCTCTACCGCCGCGCCATCCTCGACTACTGGGCCGAAAACGAGGAAACGCTGGGCGACATCGTCACCCACGTGCTGATCCACGAGATCGGCCACCATTTCGGCCTGTCGGACGATGATATGGAGAAGATCGAAGAGGCGGCTGAGTAGAACGTCAGAGGCTTGCGCACAGCGGTAAGGAACTGGCGTCTCATTCCTTCGCGCCCCCTTCTGGCCTGCCGGCCATCTCCCCCTCAAGTGGGGAGATTGGCAGTTTCAACCTCCGCTCCTTTTCTTCCACGCTGAAAATTAGCGAAAGCCGTCCACGACATCCGATCTCCCCCCTTGAGGGGGAGATGTCCGACAGGACAGAGGGGGGCGCTGTCCCGCCAGCGTGGGGGCTAGCCGTATACCAATCGCCAAGCCTACCAATCACTCAGCTTGGTATCCGGCCCATATTCCTGACCGTCGATATCCTTGACCACGGCCTGGCCGCAGCGCATCGTCTTGGCCTCCTTGTCGAAGGCATAGGTCGGCGAGCCGAACAGGTGCCAGCCCTTGTTCAGCGCCCCAGTCACCTTGTGGCAGAAGCTGGCATCGTCAGGGCCAGTGAGAAAGCGGTAGAGTTTCATCCGTCAATTCCTGTCGTGAGTGCCCAAAGCCCGCGAGCATCAGGCTGGTATCATGCGCCGATGGCCGCCGCCTTCGCCAGCAATTTTTCAGCTTGCGCCAGGTGCAGCCTCTCGACCATTTTTCCATTCAGCGCAATCACGCCCTTGCCGGCATTTTCCGGAAGCGCAAAGGCATCCTTCACCAGGCGTGCCTCGGCCACGGCTTTTGTGGACGGCGCGAAGGCCAGGTTCGCCGCTTCGATCTGGGCCGGATGGATGAGGCTCTTGCCGTCGAACCCCATGGCCGCCGCTTCCGTGCATTCATGGGCGAAGGCGTCGAGGTCGCGGAAATCGTTGGAGACGCCGTCGAGAATGTCGAGGCGGCCGGCGCGCGCGGCCAGCACCATCTGCATCAGCCACGGCACGAGGTAGCGCCGGTCAGGCGTCGCCGACACGCCGGTGCCGTTGAGCAGGTCGTTCGTTCCGGCAACGAAACAAGCCAAACGCGAAGCCGGATCGCGGCCAAGTTCGGCAATGGCGCCGATGTTGAGCAGCGCCTTGGGCGTCTCGATCATCGCCCACAGTTTCACGCTGTCGGGAGCAAAATTGTCGTCGAGCACATCGCCGGCCTCAAGCAGGTCGCGCGGCGTGTCGACCTTGGGCAACAGGATGCCGTCGGGCTCGCAGCTAGCGACAGCCAGCAGGTCGTCGGCGCCCCATTCGCTGGCCAGCGCATTGACGCGCACCACCATCTCGCAGCGGCGGCCAAGGTGGTTGGCAACTGGGCGGTTGGCGAAGATGTCGGCCAGCTTTTCACGCACGGCGATCTTGTCGGCCGGGGCGACGCCATCTTCGAGGTCGATGATGACGGCATCGCAGGCAAGCTGCGCGATCTTGGCCAGCGCCCTGTCGTTGGAGGCCGGGATGTAGAGCACCGAACGGCGCGGACGATAGGTTTCCATGGCTGATCTATGCCGTCTGTGGATGGTCGAGGCAAGTCGTCTCCAGCCATGCACGAAAACTGCACACGCCTGCGGAAAACCTCCTCGGATCCGCCCCGCAGTCTCCCTGCCGGCCTGCGAAACAGGCGGCATGCAAAACCGAGCAAAACCCCGTTGGTCCCTTCCTTACCGGCTGCGTAGCGAGGGCTGGTGGCTGGTCGATCCGCCACGCGCGAATCCCGTGGCGATCCTCATCCCTTTTGCCCGCAAGTGCCCGCCGACCGTCTGGCTGGAAGCCGTCAGGAGGGCCAGGTCATGACAGCATTCTTCTCCGCGGCACCGAGCTATTGCGCCCGCTTCGGTGTTGCAGTGCTGCTGGTCGCGCAGGCGGATTTTCTCTTTTACGGCCAGCCAGCCGGCATCACGGTTTTCCTGTTCGCGATCCTGATTGCCGCCGCCGTGGTGGCCCTGCATCCCGCCGCCTTCAGCGACGGCAGGCTGTGGATCAAGCCCACCGCGCTGCTTGTCGCGCTGCTGCCGCTCGCTGAAAATGTCAGCACGCTGTCGGTATCGATCGCGCTTGCGGCCCTGGTCGTCTTTGCGCTTTCGCTGAGCGGTCGGTTGCGCCATCGCATCGCCCGCATTGCCGGCCAGATCGCACTGTTCGGGCTGGCGGCGCCGTTCCGGTTCGCCAACGACTTCATCCGCTGGCGCAGGACGGCGCGTCGCTTAGGACGGCGCCGCGTCCGGATGGCAGCGATCGCCGTCTGGATCATGCCGCTGACGCTGGGCGCCGTCTTCCTGGCGCTGTTCGGCGCCGCCAATCCGGTCATCGACTACTGGCTGTCGCTGGTCGACCTTCTTAAGCTGCTCGATCTCATCCAGCTCACGAGGATTGCCTTCTGGCTGTTCGTGCTGGTCTGTGTCTGGGCCTTTCTGCGGCCACGCCTGCCGCGTCTGGTTCGTCGCATCCCTCGCGCGACGCCGGCGGTGGTCAGCACTCAAGCTGAGAAAATCACTACCATCGAGGATATCCTGTTCGGCAAACCCGCCATCCTGCGCGCGCTTGTTGTCTTCAACATCCTGTTTGCGCTGCAGACCGGGCTCGACGCCACCTATCTGTGGGGCGGGGTGGCGCTGCCCGATGGGCTGAGCTATGCGGCTTACGCGCATCGCGGCGCCTATCCCTTGATCGTCACCGCGCTGCTTGCCGCCGGCTTCGTGCTGGCGGCGCTCAGGCCGGGAAGCGAAACATCGGGGGATCCGCTCATCTGCCGGCTGGTCTATGCCTGGGTGGCGCAGAATATCATGCTGGTCATCTCGTCGATCCTGCGGCTCGATCTCTATGTCGGCATCTACGCGCTGACCTACTGGCGCATCGCGGCTTTCGTCTGGATGGGGCTGGTGGCATCAGGTCTTGCGCTGATCATAGCCCGCATCGCGCTCGGAAAATCCAATGAATGGCTGTTGTCCGCCAATCTTCTGACGTTATCTCTGACGCTTTATGCCGGCTGTTTCATCAATTTCGCCGCGCTGATCGCCAATTACAATGTCGACCACTCCCTCGAAATGACCGGCCAGGGCATCTCCCTCGACGCCTGGTATCTGCGCTCGCTCGGCCCGGGTGCGTTTCCGGCAATGGATCGCTTCCTCGATCATCAGAGTCGAGCCGCCAACAATTCGGTCTTCCGCGAACTGGCAGGGCGGCGCGGCAACGACGAAGACTGGTATCGAACCGTTCAGGAAAACTGGCGGGCCTGGAGCTTTCGCGACTGGCGCCTGCTTCGCTATCTCGACAGCAAGGGGTCGCTCGTGCTTCCTCAGCCTTCGCAACCTTCCTTGCCGGGCCGCTGACCGATGCCGCATCACATCCTCGTCGCCGACGATGACCCGCATATCCGCGAGGTGATCTGCTTCGCGCTGGAAAAGGCCGGCATGAAAACGCTTGGGGTGGCCGACGGCGCCGCCGCCTTGCAGGAGATCGGACGCCGGGCGCCGGATCTCGTCGTGCTCGACATCGGCATGCCGGAGATGGACGGGCTGGAGGTCTGCCGGCGGCTGCGGCACACATCCGACGTGCCGGTGCTGTTCCTGTCCGCGCGCGACGAGGAGATCGACCGCATCCTCGGGCTCGAAATGGGCGGCGACGACTATGTGACAAAACCGTTCAGCCCGCGCGAGCTGGTCGCCCGCGTCAACGTCATCCTGCGGCGCGCCCGCCCGGTGCTGCCCGAACTGGCCGACGACAGGCAGTTCGCGCATGGCAAGCTCGCTTTGGCGCCGGCCAGCCATGCCGCCAGTTTCGACGGCAAGCCGCTTGCCCTGACCGGGATCGAGTTCTCCATCCTGAAAGGATTTTTGGCGCGGCCGACGCATGTACTCGACCGCGACGCGGTGATGGCAAACGCCTATGCCGCCAACATCCATGTCGCCGGCCGCACCGTCGACAGCCATATCCGCAACATCCGCGCCAAGCTGGCGGCGGCGGGTTGCCTGGATGCCATCGAGACCGTGCATGGCGTCGGCTTCCGGCTCGGCCGATGCGGCTGACGGCCTCCCGCAAATGGATCGGTCGCAAATGGCGGCCGCGCCTTGCCACGGTCGTCGTTGCCATCCTGATCCTGGTGATGGCACTGCCGCTGGTCGGCCTGTTCTTCTTCCGGCTCTACGAGAACCAGTTGATCCGCCAGACCGAAGCGGAGTTGATCGCGCAAGGTGCCGCCATCGCCGCCATCTATGCGCAGGACGTGCGCGATGCCGGCATCCCGCCGGAAAAACTCGGCGCGCCAATGCCGCGGGCAAACGCGGATGCGAGCCGCAGCGTCGATCCCGACCCTCTGTACAGGCCGATCGAGCCGCAGCTCGATCTCGCTTCCGACACCGTGCTGCCGACGCGGCCGGCGGCGATGCCTGCCACCATCGATCCCGCCTTCGCCGCCATCGGCGCGCGCCTGTCCGGTGTTCTCGATGCCACGCAGAAAACCACGCTGGCCGGCTTCCGGCTGCTCGACCCCACCGGCGTCGTCATTGCCGGACGTGGCGAGGTCGGGCAATCGCTTGACGGGGTTGAAGAGGTGCGCGAGGCCCTTGCCGGCCGCTATGCCAGTGCGCTGCGGCTGCGCATTCCCAACCAGCCGGCGCCACCGCTCTATTCGGTCAGCCGAGGCACCAAGGTGCGTGTCTTTGTCGCCCTGCCTGTGGCCATAGACGGTAAGGTCGCCGGCGTGGTCTATGTGTCGCGGACGCCCAACAACATCGTCAAGCATCTCTATGGCGAGCGCGGCAAGGTGACCCTGGCGGCAATCACCATCCTCGGCGGCACGCTGCTCATCGGCCTGGTCTTCCTGCGTACCGTCAGTCGGCCGATCTATGCGCTGATCGACCGCACCCAGCGCATCGCCGCCGGCGACCGCCAGGCCATCAAGCCGCTCGACCACCACGGCACCTATGAAATGGCGGAGCTCTCCGCCGCCTTCCTCGACATGGCGGAAAAGCTGCAGGCGCGATCGGACTCGATCCAGACCTTTGCCACCCATGTCTCGCATGAGCTCAAATCGCCGCTGACGGCGATCCAGGGTGCGGCCGAGCTGCTGCGCGATTCCGGTTCGGCGATGGACCAGGCCGAGCGGCAGCGCTTCTCCAACAACATCGTCACCGATGCGGGGCGGCTCAATCTGCTGGTGCGCCGGCTGCTCGACCTGGCGCGGGCCGAGAATCTGGCGCCGAGCGGTGAAAGTACCTCGATCGGCGCAGCGCTGGCACTGCTTCCTGTAGACAACAGGCTGGCGGTTCGTGTCGAGGCCGGCGGCGAGATCGGTTTGCGCATATCGGCTGAGAACGCGGCAATCGTGCTTGCCAATCTCATCGACAATTCGGCCAGGCACGGCGCGACGCAGGTGTCGGTCACGGCGGGGAGTGCCGGCGGCAAGGCGACCATCCTGGTCAGCGACGACGGCGCCGGCATTTCGCCGAGCAACCGGGCGCGCATCTTCGAACCATTCTTCACCACGCGCCGCGATTCCGGTGGCACCGGCATGGGCCTCGGCATCGTGCTGGCCCTCCTGAAAGCGCATGATGGTATGATCCGGCTGGTTGACTCCGAACGCGGCACGCGCTTCGAGATTATTTTGCCTGCCGCGTGACTCCCCAATCAGCGGCTCGAACCGGAAAGGGCATAAAAGCGTGCGCTACGACATCGTCATCATCGGCGGGGCCATCGTCGGCTCCTCGATCGCTTATTATCTGCGCGAAGAAGGATTTTCCGGTTCGATCGCGCTGATCGAGCGCGATCCGCAATTCGCGCACGCGGCAACGACATTGTCCTGCGCGTCCATTCGCCAGCAGTTCTCCATCCCGGAAAACATTCGCCTGTCGCAGTTCACCCTAAAACTGTTCCGGCGGCTGAAGGAAGAGTTCGGCACTGACGCCGATATCGGCTTTCGCGAGGGCGGCTATCTCATCCTGGCCGGCGAGAACGGCTTGCCGATCCTGAAAGCCAATCACGAGGCGCAGATGGCCGAAGGCGCCGATATCGTGCTTGAGGACGCAGATGCGCTGGTGCGCCGGTTTGCCTGGCTGTCGGCCGAAGGTATCACCGCAGGCGCCTATGGTCGAACTGGCGAAGGCTGGTTCGATGCGCATGCGATGCTGATGCTGTTTCGTAAGGCCCTGCGCAGCAAGAAGATCGATTTCATCACCGCCGATGTCACCGGCATCGAGCGGCAGGGCGATCGCGTCACCGGGGTCAGCCTCGACAATGGCGAGACGGTCGAAGCCGGCATCGTCATCAACGCCGCCGGGCCGAATGCGGGCAAGGTGGCCGATATGGCGGGGCTGGCGCTGCCGGTCGAGCCGCGCAAGCGCAATGTCTTTGTCTTCGAGGCGCGCGAGAAATATGCCGACATGCCGCTGCTGGTCGATCCCTCGGGCATCTATGTGCGGCCGGAAGGCTCGGTCTACATCACCGGCGGCGCCGAGCCGGAAGAGGGCGACGGGCCGGCCGATCCCGCCGATTTCGAGCCCGACTGGCCGCTGTTCGAAGAGGTCATCTGGCCGGTGCTGGCGACCCGTATTCCGGCCTTCGAGGCGATCAAGCCGACGCGCGCCTGGGCCGGCCACTACGACTACAACACGCTCGACCAGAACGCGGTGATCGGCCCGCATCCGCAGGTGACGAATTTCCTGTTCGCCAACGGCTTTTCCGGCCACGGCCTGCAGCAGGCGCCGGCCGTCGGCAAGGCGCTGGCCGAGCTGATCGTGCATGGCGGCTACCGCACGGTGGATTGCTCGGCGTTTGGCTATGGCCGGGTTGCGGAAGGGCGGGCGTTCAGGGAATTGAATGTGATTTGAGGTGTTAGGCGTTGGGAACATGCCGTTCCCGCCGAGTTCCCGCCCACCCCCCTCTGGCCTGCCGGCCATCTCCCCCGCAAGTGGGGAGATCGACAGCTTCGACGCCGCGTCACCCCTGTCACGTTTCGAGATTGGTGACAGCGATTGAGCGTGTAATCCCCCTCCTTGCGGGGGAGATGGCCGGCAGGCCCGAGGGGGTGCTGTCCCGCCGACATCAAATGCACCGCCACCAGTCGGCTAAGCCGCGGCCAATCTCCCAGCGTCAAAATACGCCTGCAGCCAGCTCAGCACCCTGCCCCAACCCTCGGCATGCTCGGCCGCCGCGTCGCTCAAGCCGGCAAAACCGCCATGACAGATGGTGACGCGCGTGCCGGTGGCGATCGGCTGCAGCAGCCAGGCGACCGTGGTTTGCCGCCGGCCAAGCGTGGGATGGTCCCACTCATAGGCCCGCGTCTGCACGATCCGGCGCGGCGCCTCGATGTCGAGAAAGTCGCCGCTCGCTGGCAGGTCCCGGCCGTCAGCCGTTCGAACTGTGACCTTCCAACGGCCGCCGATGCGAAGATCGGCCGACCAATCGACCATCCGGTAGGTGTCGGCGGACCCCCACCAGCGCTCGACCTCGTCCGTGACCAGGGCGCGGAAGATCCGCTCGGCGGGTGCGCCGATGTCGGCGCTTGCCATGACGGTCTCGCCATTGGTCATGCTGTGGACGACAGGGACATGCAGCATAGGTGCCTCCAAAAGTTTGTTTCGCTGCCGAAACCAAGCTTCACCCCTTTGATGGCGGGCGCTCGAAACCCTTGCCGGTCTCGAGCAGGCTCTTGAGGCTCGCCAGCACCAGCGGCCAGCCCTTGGAGACATTCGGGATCAGCCGGTGCGGGCCGTCGGCCTCGTGGGTGACGGCAAGCTTCATCAACTCGCCGTCCTGTTCGATGGCGAAGGTGCAGCGCGTGTAGCCGTCTTCCTTGACCTCCGGCATCCATTCATTGCGCCATTTGATGACCAGGCGTCGCGGCGGGTCGATTTCGAGGATCTCGCCGCTGTCGGCGACGCTCCCGTCGGGGAAGATCAGTTTCCAGCTGGAGCCGACCTTCCACTCGCTCTCCTGATAGGAGCAGAGGAAGAACTGCCGGTTGAACTCCGGATCGGTCAGCGCCTCCCAGAGTTTTTCGGGCGTGGTGCGGATGTAGGTCACGTAAACGAAGCTGTTGCTCATCAGTCTTCCCTTTCGAGGCGTTTCTTCAGGTCACTCAATGCATCCAGCCGATGGCGCTCGAACTTGCCGATCCAGCGTTCGGCGATCTCGTTGATCGGAACCGGGTTGAGGTAGTGCTGCTTCTCGCGTCCCTTGCGGAGCGTGGTGACGAGATTGGCTTCCTCCAGGATCGCCAGGTGCTTGGTCACCGCCTGGCGTGTCATGTCCATCTCCGCGCACAGCGCGTTCAGCGTCTGCCCGTTCCGGGCATGGAGGTTGTCCAGCAATTGCCGGCGTGTCGGGTCGGCCAGGGCGCGAAAGACGGCATCCATGCTCATGATCTTAATATGCAACCATTTGGTTGCATGTCAAGAGGCAAGATTTCGCGCCGTTGGCCGCTGGATGCGATCACAGGGGAAAAAATGTCAGCGCTTGCGGGAGAACCAGAAGGCGTCAGGCATGCGCGTCATGCCGATGCGCTCATAGAAGCCGACGGCGTCGGGCATGGAGATCAGGCTGATGGCGACGGACGGTCCGAGCTGCCGGCGCGCCTCGTCCATCAGGCCTTTGCCGATGCCGAGCCCTTGCGCCGATTGGGAAACGGCGAGCTCGGAGATGTAGCAGACCCAGGAGAAGTCGGTGAGGGCGCGGGCAACGCCGATCAGCGGCTTGCCCTCCACATTGAGACGCGCCGTCAGCACCAGGTTGGCGCCCGACAGCATCGCCTGCAGGCGGGTGTCGTCATCGACAGGCCGTGTCTCGCCGAGGCCTGAGTCGACCAGCACACGGCGGAATTCGGCGATGTCGAGCGCGGGCTCGCAGGCATAGAGGACATGGGAGTTTTCTGCCATGACAACCAGACTGCACCATCGGGCGGTGAATTCGAAGCCGTTTTGCGCAGCCGGCCATCCTGCACAAACAGTTGCCTTTTATTTGCCCGCGGCTTTGTGTAAACCGTGCCTCAGCAATCCCCCCGAAACAAGAACACGGGCAAAAGCCATGGAAAAATTCACCAAGCTCACCGGCGTCGCCGCTCCCATGCCGATCGTCAATGTCGACACCGACATGATCATCCCCAAGGATTATCTCAAGACGATCAAGCGCACCGGGCTTGGCACCGGCCTGTTCGCCGAAATGCGCTACAATGACGACGGTTCGGAAAATCCGGATTTCGTGCTCAACAAGCCGGCCTACCGCAAGGCGCAGATCCTGGTCGCCGGCGACAATTTCGGCTGCGGTTCGAGCCGCGAGCACGCGCCGTGGGCGCTGCTCGATTTCGGCATTCGCTGCGTCATCTCGACCTCGTTCGCCGACATCTTTTACAACAACTGTTTCAAGAACGGCGTGCTGCCGATCACGGTCAGCCCCGAGGATCTCGAAAAGCTGATGGATGACGCCTCGCGCGGCTCCAACGCCACCTTGTCGATCGACCTCGAGGCTAAGGAAATCCGCGGTCCCGATGGCGGCGTGGTCGCGTTCGACCTCGACGATTTCAAGCGGCACTGCATGCTCAACGGGCTCGACGATATCGGCCTGACCATGGAAAAGGCCGGCGCCATCGCTTCGTTCGAGAAGAAAAACGCCGAACAGCGCCCCTGGGCCTGAAATACGCGGCCTGACCGCAAGGCCGCGCCGACGGCGAGTCTTCGGATAAGACGAGGACTTGTCATGACACGTTCGCTTGTTGCCGGCGCCTGCGGGCTGATGATGTCGATCCTGCTTCCGGCAACGAGCCTGTTCGCCCAGGCGCCTGTCATCGACCAGCAGGCGCCGATCCCGTTCGAGGGCGGTCAATTTACCATCACCCAGCAGGAGCCGGACGGCGAAAAGGTGCTCGCTTACGACGGCCAGAAGCTGGCGAGCAATTATGACGTCTTCTTCGACAGGATCGTCAACATCGCCGGCGCTGAAGTGGCGCTGGTCGATGTCGGCGACGGCAATATCGACCATCTCTGCGGTCCCCCGGTGATGATTGTGTGGAAGCCGAAAGGCGGAACGATCCAGGGCATCACGGTCGAGCAGGATGAGTGCGGCGCGCCGGCGTCGGTGACCGACAATGTCATCTATTTCGTCCCTTATCTGCTGCCGGGCGCCTCCAAGCGGGCGATGCAATGGTCGCCCACCGACGGGCTGACGATTGCGGGCAATCTCACCTACATGCCGGATCCCGGCACGGGCTGGAAAGATGTCGACGTGTCGAAATACGAGGACATGATCGACGCCTTCCACAACGAGGCGGTCTACAGGGACGCCGCGGCCCTGCTTGGCAACGACATGACCGTTCTGGCCGCCAGTTTTCTGGCCGCCGGCGGTACGAAAAGAACTGCGTCTGGCATCGTCTATTTCGACGGCTGCGCGCCGCACAATTGCGGCGGCAATCACGGTTTCATGGCGGTCGACGCGGCCAACCAAAAGCTCTATTTCGCCCGCAGCAGTGGCAAGCCCGTGATGGATGCATGGCCTCCGGTGCAGAGCTGGCCGGCCGAGGTCAAGGCGGCGCTGGACGAGGCGTTTGGCACGCTGCATTAGGTATATTGATATTCAGGTGATGCCGGCCTGCAAATGGCTGATACCTGCGCTTCCGGTGCTCACGTACCCAAACGTACGCTTATGGGAAGCCACCTTGTTTGGTCGCTTCGCGCCCGTCTTCGACTCCGGCTCGGCCTGACCTGAATCTCAACACACCTGACTCGTTCGAGAACACGGTTGGCCATCCACCTGGTGTGACTCAAAGCAACTGGTGTTTTGTTTCCGGAGCGATTGGCTATGATCCGACGAAATGGAGGATGTCATGACTCGTTCGCTTCTTGCCGGCGCTTGCGGGCTGGCGCTTCTTCTGCTGACCGGCGCTCATGCCCAGGCCCAGACGCAGACGCCCGCAGCGCAGCTGGCGCCCTCCGCCGAGAAACCGGCCACCGACCAAGGTACAGGCGCCGCCGATGCTTCCGACGACGACAAGCAGGCGCCTGTGCCATTCGAAGGCGGCCAGCTGACCATCACCCAGCCGGAACAGGACGGCGAGAAAGTGCTTGCCTATGACGGCCAACAGCTGGCGAGCAATTATGACGTCTTCTTCGACAAAATCGTCGAGGTCGGCGGTGTCAAGGTGGCGCTGTTCGATGTCGGCGATGGCGGCAATCAATGCGGCCCGGCCACGGTGATCGTCTGGAAGCCGGAAGGCGGCACCATCCAGAGCACGACGGTCGAGCAGGACGAGTGCGGCGCGCCGCCGTCGGCGGTGTCCGACAACGCCATCTATTTCGTGCCCTATCTGTTGCCGGGCGATGAGAAGCCGGCTTTGCAATGGTCGCCGACCGAGGGGCTGACGACTTCAGGCAACCTGACCTACATGCCGGAACCGGGCACCGACTGGAAGGACATCAATCCGGAGAAGTACCAGAACATCATCGACGTCTTCCACAACGAGGCTGTCTACAAGGAAGCGCAAAAGCTGCTCGGCAAGGACATGCCCGACATGGCGACCAGCCTGCTGGTCGGCGGCGGCACGGAAAAGACCGCATCAGGCGCCTTCTACGCCAGCGGCTGCGTGCCGCATGACTGCGGCGGCAATGACGGCTTCATGGCGGTCGACCCGGCCCAGCACAAGCTCTATTTCGCCCGCCGCGGCGACAATGGCCAGCCAAACGCCTGGCCGGCGGTAACGACATGGCCGGCCGATGTGAAGGAGGCGCTCGACAAGGCGCTGGGGTCGGCGAATTAGGATATATTGATATTCAGGTGATGCCGGCCTGCAAACGGCTGATACCTGCGCTTCCGGTGCTCACGTACCCAAAAGTACGCTCCGCTCCGGTTCTCGGAGCCCACCATTTTCGGCGCGGCCTGACCTGAATCTCAACATATCCTCCATCGTCGCGACAACAGCCAATCCCGTCTGGCCTATGGCAGGCCCGACCTGTTCCCGGCAAAATGATCGCCACAATGCTGCGAGGCACCCCATGCGAAAACTGATTTCCACCGGCTCGCCGTTCGAAAAGACCGCCGGCTATTCGCGCGCGGTGGTGCAGGGCGACTGGTGTTTCGTGTCCGGAACGACCGGCTATGACTATGCGACAATGACGATGCCGGACAGGGTCGAGGCGCAGACGCGCAACTGCCTGGCGACCATCGGCAGGGCCTTGCAGGACGGCGGCTTCGAGATGGCCGACGTGGTGCGGGCGCATTACTACATCACCGATGCCGCCTTCGTGGACATCGTCTTCCCGATCCTGGGTGAGATATTCGGCGACGTCAGGCCGGCGGCGACGATGATCGTTTGCCAACTCAACAAGCCGGAAATGAAGATCGAGATCGAAGTGACGGCGCTGCGGCGCACGGCATGAAGGGCGGGCAGGCGATGAAAGTCCTGCGTATCGTTGCCAACATCGAGACATCCGACATCGCGGCGGCGAAGCGCTTCTACCAGGACGTGCTCGGCCTCGACGTGGTCATGGACCATGGCTGGAGGACCTTGGGCTCGCAAGACAAAATGAACGTTCAGATCAGCTTCGCCGCCGAAGGCGGCTCCGGTTCCCCGGTGCCGGATCTCTCGATCGAGGTCGACGATGTCGATGCGGCGCTCGACGCCATGAAGGCGGCCGGCCTTGCCATCGAATACGGCCCGGCCGACGAGCCCTGGGGTGTGCGGCGCTTTTATGTGCGCGATCCGTTCGGCCGGCTGGTCAACATTCTCTCGCATCGGTGATCGCCGTTGTAACGCGCAGGCTTGCGCACCGGGCGCTTGGCGTTTAGCAAGGCCGCGGTTCAATTCTTTCCAGGACGGTTCTCCATGGCAACGAAGCATCTTTTCCTGCTCGCCGGCGACGGCATCGGTCCGGAGGCGATGGCCGAGGTCAAGAAGCTGATCGCCGTCATGAACGACAAGCTCGGCAGCGGCTTTGCCACCGAGGACGGTCTGGTCGGCGGCTGCGCCTACGATGCGCATGGCGCGGCGATTTCCGATGCCGACATGGCAAAAGCAATGGCGGCCGACGCAGTGCTGTTCGGCGCGGTCGGCGGGCCGAAATGGGATGCGGTGCCTTACGAGGTGCGCCCCGAAGCCGGCCTGCTGCGGCTGCGCAAGGACATGGAGCTGTTCGCCAATCTGCGCCCCGCCATCTGCTATCCGGCGCTCGCCGCATCCTCGTCGCTCAAGCAGGAGGTGGTCGAAGGCCTCGACATATTGATCGTGCGCGAGCTGACCGGCGGCGTCTATTTCGGCGAACCCAAGCAGATCATCGATCTCGGCAATGGCCAGAAGCGCGGCATCGACACGCAGGTCTACGATACGTTCGAGATCGAGCGCATTTCGGGCGTCGCGTTCGAGCTGGCGCGCACGCGCAAGAACCATGTCACCTCGATGGAAAAGCGCAACGTCATGAAGTCGGGCGTGTTGTGGAACGAGGTCGTCACCCAGACCCACAAGGCGCGTTACTCCGACGTCAAGCTCGACCACATGCTGGCCGATGCCGGCGGCATGCAACTGGTGCGCTGGCCCAAGCAATTCGACGTCATCGTCACCGACAATCTGTTCGGCGACATGCTGTCCGACATCGCCGCCATGCTGACCGGCTCGATCGGCATGCTGCCGTCGGCCTCGCTCGGCGCACCGGACGTGAAGACCAAGAAGCGCAAGGCGCTGTACGAGCCGGTGCACGGTTCGGCGCCGGACATTGCCGGCAAGGGCATCGCCAACCCGATCGCCATGATCGCCTCTTTTGCCATGTGCCTGCGCTATTCCTTCGGCATGGTCGACGAAGCCGACCGTGTCGAAGCCGCGATCGCCGCCGTGCTCGACCAGGGCTTGCGCACCAAGGACATTCTGTCGGCGGGCATGACCGAGGTCGGCACCGTAGAGATGGGCGACGCGATCATCGCCAAATTCCTCGGCTGATCGCGTGACGGTCGACGTCCGCTGGGCGACGATCGAGGACGCGACCGCGCTCGCCACCATGCTGTGCGAGATGGCCGTGCACTACCGGCAGCCACCGCTCGACCATGAGCGGGCCTTGTTAGCGGCGCGGAAATGGCTCGGCGAGGAAAGTCCGGCCTATCCGCATTTCGCGCTAGCCTTCGTCGAGGGCGAGGTCAGCGGCCTGGCGTCGGTGGCGATCGCGCATCCCGGCATTGATCTCGAGCGGTTGCTGTTCCTCAAGGACCTGTTCGTGCGCGACAAGGCTCGCAACGCCGGCGTCGGCCGGGCGCTGATCGGCTTTCTCGCCGGCCATTGCCGGCGCCATGGCATCGGCCGTATCGACTTGACCACCGAGGACTGGAACGAGGGCGCGCTGCGGTTCTACGACAGGCTCGGCGCCGAGCGCCACGGCCAAAAGGTCTTTCTCAGGCTTTCGGGCGAGGCACTTAAGGCGGCTAAACCCTGATCCCTGCCGGCACCGGTCCCCACTGGTTTTCCCGGGCTTGTGTCGGAATCAGCGCGAAGACCAGGATGATCAGGCTGCCGATGGTGGGGATGAGGATCACCAGACTGAGCCAGCCCGACAGGCCGATGTCGTGCAGCCGGCGGACGATCATGCCGAGGCTGGGCAGAAATGTCGCAAGCAGGAAGGTGCCGCACAGGCCAACGGTCACCGCCGCCGATACGTCGCTGTCGAAATGGCCCATATCCGTATCGGTGAACAGACCGATGCCGCCGATGACCAGCAGGCAAACCGTCCAGAACAGGCAGTAGCCCCAATATTCCTTACGGCGGGCGCGGCCGGCGAAATTGAAGTAGTTCCGCGTCACGCCGCGCCAGAAATAGCCCCACAAATCGGTGGGTTCGGCAGGCCCGGAGGAGCGACCGAAATGCTGGGCCTGGGGTGCACCGGCCGCAGCTTTATTGCCGGCCTGAGGCTGCGCGGCGCTCATGTTGGCGTCGACGGCAGGGGGTGCGGTCTGGGCTGCGATCGAAAAGACGTCGCGCGCCTGCCCACCACCCGGCTGGAACTCGACGGACGTGCCCTTGGACATGGCGGTTTGCCGGCGCAGGTTCTCGCGGGTGAAGGTGTAGCGGTTGCCGTCCGCTCCAGTGATGAAGCCGAAGCCCTGCTCCTCGTCATAATGAAGCACTTCGCCGCGCATATCCTGCCCCCTCTCGCCACGTCCCGGCCAAGATGTGACACAGGGCCGCGCCTATGGGCAAGGCCGCGTTGGGATGCGGCCCGCGTCTTGCGGTCAGGTGAAGCCGCCCCCAGGCCCTACGAGGGCCGCTTCTTCGCCTTCTTGTTCTTCGACGCGCCGGTGTTTTCGAACTTCGGCTTGCCCGGCTTTTTGGCCCACGGCTTTGCCTCGAATGCGGCGGGGCGCTGATCAGCCGATGCTGGTGCCGGTGCACGCTTCTCGAATTTGCGCTTCGGCGCGTTCGGGTCGAAAGGCGCCTTGCCGCGATGCGGTTTCTTGTCGGGTCCCGGCTGCTGATAGCCGGCTCGTGACAGGTCGGGCGTGCCGTCCAGCCGCTTCACAGCGATGTTGTTCTGCAATTTGCGGTCGGGACCGATCGCCGCCAGGAAGCGGTCGGCCCAGTCGGCCGCGATCTGCACGAAGGTCTCTTCCGGCTGCATCTTGATGGCGCCGATCTCGCGCTTGCTGATGCTGCCGGCGCGGCACAGCATCGGGATCAGCCAGCGCGGCTCGGCATTCTGCCGGCGTCCGATCGACAGCGAGAACCAGACGCTGGCGCCGAAATCGTCGCGGCGGCTGGGCGCTTCATCGCGGCGTGCGAAGTTTTCGCCCGCCGGTCTTTCACGAGACGGCGTGAACGGCGCGATTTCCAGGAGATCTTCCGGCGCCGAGCGGCTTGAACGGCACAGGCGCACGAAGGCCGCCGCCACCTGTTCGGCGCCATGCTTTTCGAGAAGCTCACCGATGAAGCCGCGTTCCTCATCCTTCACAGGCTCGCTGAAGGCGGGGTCGGCAAGGATGCGCTCATCGTCACGGCGCAGCACGTCGTCAGCCGAGGGCGGGCTGGCCCATGTCGCCTTGAGGCCGGCGTTCTGCAACAGCCGTTCGGTGCGCTTGCGGGCGCTGTTGGGGACGATCAGCGCGCTGACGCCCTTGCGGCCGGCGCGTCCGGTCCGGCCGCTGCGGTGCAGCAGCGTCTCCGGGTTGGTCGGCAGGTCGGCGTGGATCACCAGCTCGAGATTGGGCAGGTCGATGCCGCGCGCCGCGACGTCGGTGGCGATGCAGACCTTGGCGCGGCCGTCGCGCATTGCCTGCAGCGCATGGCTGCGCTCGTTCTGGCTGAGTTCGCCCGACAGCGCGACGACGGAAAAGTTGCGGTTGTTGAAGCGCGCGGTGAGATGGTTGACGGCGGCACGCGTGTTGCAGAACACCAGCGCGTTCTTGGCCTCATAAAAGCGCAGCACGTTGATGATGGCGTTCTCGCGGTCGGCCTGGGCAACGCTCAGCGCCCGGTATTCGATGTCGAGATGCTGCTTTTCCTCGCCGGCGGCCGAGATGCGCACGGCATCGCGCTGATAGCCCTGGGCGAGCGTGGCGATGGAGCGCGGCACGGTGGCCGAGAACATCAGCGTCCGGCGCTCGGCTGGTGCGGCGTCGAGGATGAATTCGAGGTCCTCGCGAAAGCCGAGATCGAGCATTTCGTCGGCTTCGTCCAGCACCACGGCCTTGAGCGCCGACATGTCGAGCGAGTGCCGCGTGATGTGGTCGCGCAGGCGGCCGGGCGTGCCGACGACGATGTGGGCGCCGCGCTCCAGCGCGCGCCGCTCGGTGCGCATGTCCATACCGCCGACGCAGGACGCCACCGTGGCGCCGGTCAGCTCGTAGAGCCATTCCAGCTCGCGCGTCACCTGCAGCGCCAGCTCGCGTGTCGGCGCCACCGCCAGCGCCAGCGGCGCCGCGGCCTGGGCAAAGCGCTCCGCGTCGCCCAGCAGGGTCGGCGCCAGGGCGAGGCCGAAGGCCACCGTCTTGCCGGAGCCGGTCTGCGCCGACACCAGCGCATCGGCCTGCTCCAGTTCGGGCGCCAGGACCGCCTTTTGCACCGGCGTCAGTTCGGAATAGCCGCGCTTTTCCAGCGCCCTGGCAAGCGCTGGGACAATAGCTTCGAAGTTGGACATCTCACTCTTTCGGAATTCGGGGTCTGCGCTCGTCATCGAGCACGTGCCGGGGCTGACGCAGCGCCAGCCAAACAATCTTGGCTGTTCGTACTTCTTGCCGCCACCATTGTACAGGGCACGTGGCCGGACGGCAGGGCAATTGACTCTTGACGCAAACCGCGTAAAAGCCGGCACCGAACAGGACGGTTTCGATGCGCGGCCTTTTGATGGCTCCTCTTGCATTCGATTTCCTTGGCCACAATGCAAATCATTGGGCCGGGCGCGTTGTCGCGTCTTCTCGTTCCAGCAAAACCACGTTCTTGGCCAAAACCGGCAAAACCACCACCAAAACGGTGTGATTCCCTTGGCCTAACCACCCTCTCCCGGGTCCGGCCCGGGGGACGGAACCCGCTTCGGCCGGCGGGTTTTCTCCAAAAACCGAGCGGAGAGGGACAGGAGATCTTTATGAGTTTCAAGGTTGCGATCGTCGGCGCCACGGGCAATGTGGGCCGGGAAATGCTCAACATACTGGAAGAGCGCGGCTTTCCAGTAAGCGAAGTTGTGGCGCTGGCCTCGCGGCGCAGCCAGGGCACGGAAGTGTCGTTCGGCGACCGCACGCTGAAGGTCAGGGCGCTCGACCAGTATGATTTTTCCGACACCGACATCTGCATCATGTCGGCCGGCGGCAACGTCTCCAAGGAATGGTCGCCGAAGATCGGCAAGCAGGGCTGCGTCGTCATCGATAATTCGTCGGCCTTCCGCTATGACCAGGATGTGCCGCTGATCGTGCCGGAAGTGAACCCGGACGCGATCTCGCTGTTCACGCGCAAGAACATCATCGCCAACCCGAACTGCTCGACGGCGCAGCTGGTGGTGGCGCTGAAGCCGCTGCACGATGTCGCCACCATCAAGCGCGTCGTCGTCGCCACCTACCAGTCGGTGTCGGGCGCCGGCAAGGAAGGCATGGACGAGCTGTTCACGCAGACCCGCGCCGTGTTCGTCGCCGACCAGGTCGACGTCAAGAAGTTCACCAAGCGCATCGCCTTCAACGTCATCCCGCATATCGACGTCTTCCTCGACGACGGCTTCACCAAGGAAGAATGGAAGATGGTGGCCGAGACCAAGAAGATGCTCGACCCCAAGATCAAGCTGACGGCGACCTGCGTGCGCGTGCCGGTGTTCATCGGCCACTCGGAAGCGGTCAACATCGAGTTCGAAAAGCCGATCACGGCCGACGAGGCGCGCGATATCCTGCGCGAGGCGCCTGGCTGCCAGGTCTTGGACAAGCGCGAGGACGGCGGCTACATCACGCCGCTGGAATCGGCCGGCGAGGACGCCACCTTCATCTCGCGCATCCGCGAGGATTCGACCATCGACAACGGCCTGTCGATGTGGATCGTCGCGGACAATCTGCGCAAGGGCGCGGCGCTCAACGCGGTGCAGATCGCCGAGCTGCTGGTCGAGCGCGGCCTGATCCAGCCGAAGAAGAAGGCGGCATAGTTTTCGCCTACGGGCCGTATCGCCGCAGCTGCGGCGGGCCCTCCGCGAGGGCGCCGGAAAGCCGGCGGCCCGCGGTCAAGGCCTCGGCCTTGGGCCGGGGCGTTTCTTCCTTCTCCCCTTGTGGGAGAAGGTGGATCGGCGCGTAGCGCCGAGACGGATGAGGGGTGTTCCAGCGGAGTGAGACGTTGGCGTTCCCTTCATGACTAACACTCAGCCCTTAGATATCATCCTGCGTCCGGCCATCGGTTCGGACGCAGCCATCGCGAAGATTATGCGGGCGGCGCTTGGGTCGTTCGACTGGATGCCGGTCATCCATACGCCGGACGAGGACCTTGGCTTCATCCGCGATATCGTGCTGCCACGGCAGCAGTTGACGGTCGCCGAGGCCGGCAAAGCCATTGTCGGCTTCATTGCCGTCAGCGGCGAATGGGTGGAGCAGCTCTATCTCGATCCGGCTTGGACGGGACAAGGCATCGGCAGCCGGTTGCTGATCGACACGACTGCTGCTTTGCCGGTCGTCAGGCTGCATTGCTTCCAAGCCAATACCGGCGCCCGGCGCTTCTATGAGCGCCATGGCTTCATTGCCGAGGGTTTTGGCGACGGCACCAACAACGAGGAATGCCTGCCTGACATCCTCTTTGTCCGCAGGCGTTGATTCAGCCGGCGCTGTCCTTGGCCAGCTGGCGCAGCAGCCCCAGGGCCTCCTCCGCCCGGTCGGCGGGGACGAACAGATGGTCGTGGTAGAAAGCCGAGACCGGGTTGACGCCAATGCCGGCGGCGGCCAGCCGCGTGGTGATGGCGGCGAGGAAGCCGACGGCTTCCAGCGACGAATGGATGTTCAGCGTCACCATCCGGCAGCGGAATGAAGCGGTCAGCCCCGTAGTGCTGGCCGCATCCTCGGTCACGATCAGCGTCACGCCCTCGCGCTCGCGAAAGATCATCATCGGTGCGAGGCCTTCCGGCTGGGCAATGCCGGGCGCCAGCGTGGCGAAGACATAGGTGCCGGCCAGCAGTTCCGGCGTCATCGATGCCAGCAGTGTCTTCAGATCGGTCTCGCCGGCCATTTTTTCCTCTCGACTGATGCAGGGCGCAGGCTCTTCAATATCTGCCGCCGAAGCATACCGATAGTCCGCACACTGCACGCACGACATGGCGATGTCGCTGACGGCTGAGCTTGCCCGCCTGTTGCCTCGCACAATAGCGAAGCTCAGGGCCGATGCCGGTCCGTGAAAAGGTCTTTCGATGATCGTTCGCCCGCGCCCCACCTTCCTGCAGTTGTTCTTCGTCATGCGCGGCTCGGTGGTGCCACGCATCCTGCCGCAGATCCTGGGTTTCGCGCTTTATTCCGCGGTCATCCTCGCCGTGGCGCGCCAGTTCCATCTCGATTTCAGCGTCTTCAACATCACGCCTTTCGGGTTGGTTGGCGTGACGTTGTCGATCTATCTGTCGTTTCGCAACAACGCCGCCTACGACCGCTGGTGGGAGGCGCGCAAATTGTGGGGCACGCTGGTCTTCGAAATCCGCAATCTGGCGCGCGCCACCACCAGTCTCATCGCCGATCCGGCCGAACAGCGCGCGCTGCTGATGGAGGCGCTCGCCTTCTGTCATTTCCTGCGCGGCCAGTTGCGCAAGATCGACAGCATGAAGGACGCCCGCGCCTTCATTGCTACCGAGGCCGACACGGCCGCGAACTTCGCCAACCCGGCGGACGAGATGGTCAGGCGCATGGGCCGGCGCGCCAACGCGCAGCGTCGGGCTGTTCAGCTCGATCCGATCGGGTTCCGCATCCTCGATGAAAGGCTGGCATCGATCACCGCCATCCAGGCGGGCTGCGAGCGCATCGCCGGCACGCCCTTGCCCTTCGCCTATACGCTTTTGGTGCATCGCACGGCCTACATCGTCTGTATGCTTCTGCCCATCGGGCTGATCGCGACCACCGGCTGGGCAACGCCGCTGTTCACGGCGCTGATCGCCTACACCTTCTTCGGCCTCGACGCGCTTTCCGAAGAACTCGAGGATCCGTTCGGCACCGAGGCCAACGACCTCGCCCTCGACGGTCTCTGCCGCGTCTGCGAAATCTCGGTATTCGAAGCGCTGGGCGAAACGCCGCCGAAGATGCTGCCGGCCGAGAAGTTCTATTTTTCTTAGGTGCTCGACACAGGGTTCTGTCGGCCGCCGCGATGTGGAAGCGCGAACGCTGGCGAAGGATCGCAGCAGAACGGCTTTGCTGCCACCGGCGCCAAAAAGAATCCTACCCGTGTCGGATCGCCGACGCATACCGCGTCCTTGGCTTGACCCCAGTGTATAGGGCTCGAAACTTGGAGGAAACACTATGAGCATTTCCGAAACCGCGCCCGTCTCGGCGGGCGCCCTGTGGACCGGCCGCGCACTCAGCGGCGTCATCGTGCTGTTCATGGTCTTCGACGGCGTCATCAAACTGCCGCCGCTCGACATCGTCACGCAGACGATGGTGCCGCTCGGCTGGCCGGCCGACGTCAATGTCGCGCGCATGCTCGGCATCGTCGGTTTGATCTCGACCGCGCTCTACGCCCTGCCGCGCACCTCGGTGCTCGGCGCCATCCTGCTCACCGCCTATATGGGCGGCGCCATCGCCACCAATGTGCGTGTCGACAACCCGCTGTTCTCGCACACGCTGTTCGGCGTCTATCTCGGCGTCATCCTGTGGGGCGGCCTGTACCTGCGCGACCCCCGGGTGCGCGCACTGATCCCGTTCAGCCGATAGATACGAAGGAGAGAGAAATGTTCGGCACCATCCTCATCATCCTGGTCGTCATCATCGCCGCCGTGCTTATCTATGCGGCAACACGGCCAAACGATTTCGTCACCACCCGCACGGCCAGCATCAAGGCCCCGCCGGAAGCGATCTTTCCGCTGATCAATGATTTCAGCCGCTGGCCGACATGGTCGCCTTACGAAAAGCTCGACCCTCAGATGAAGCGCACGCTCCCCGGCCCGACAAGCGGCAAGGGCGCGGCCTATGCCTGGGAAGGCAATGCCAAGGCCGGCAAGGGACGTATGGAGATCACGAATTCGGTGCCGTCCTCGCTGGTGTCGCTCAAGCTCGACTTCGAGAAGCCGTTCAGGGCCAACAACAGTGTCGACTTCACTCTGAAGCCTTCGGGCGACAACACCGCCGTCACCTGGGCGATGCGCGGCAGTCGGCCCTTCATCGCAAAGCTGATGGGCCTGTTCATGAACTTCGACACTTTGATAGGCAAGGATTTCGAGGCCGGCCTCGCCAATCTGAAGCGCCTCGGCGAAAAATAGACTTGGGCGGGCGGCGTTCAAACAAAAACGGCGGGCACAGGCCCGCCGTTTTCGTGAATGCGATACGGCAATACTTATTCGGCGGTGGCGGCTTCCGCCTCGGCCGGCGCAGCTGCAGCGGCCGCGACAGCGGCGGCAGCGTCTTCCTGCGCCTTCTTCAGCAGAGCAGCCCGTTCCTGCGCCTTCTTGCCCGGCTCGGCCTTCTTCGGGTTGGAGCGGGCGTCGCGCTTGGCAAGGCCGGCCTCGTCGAGGAAGCGCAGCACGCGGTCGGTCGGCTGGGCGCCATGCGACAGCCAATGCTTGACGCGGTCGGCGTCGACCTTGACGCGCTCGCCGTCCTTGGGCAGCAGCGGGTTCCACGAGCCGAGCGACTCGATGAAACGGCCATCGCGTGGGGAACGGGCGTCGGCAACGACAACGTGGTAGTAAGGACGCTTCTTCGAGCCCGCACGGGCCAGTCGGATCTTCAAGGGCATTTCTTTTCTCCTAAAAACTCTGATTTCGTTAGTTGGTTTGTGGTTTTCGTTATCCCAAAGCCGCTGCGCAGTTTTGGGCGATATGCACTGGTTTCTCAGCCGGCTTTCGTCACACCGTTGGAAGCGGCGATCTGTTCGTGGTGGCGGATCACTTCGCGGACGACGAAGTTGAGGAATTTCTCCGCGAAATCCGGGTCGAGATGCGCATCCTTAGCTAGCTGGCGAAGGCGGGCGATCTGCTGCTGCTCGCGCGCCGGGTCGGCCGGCGGCAAGCCATGCGTCGCCTTCAGCACGCCTACCGCCTTGGTGCAGCGGAAGCGCTCGGCCAGCATGTGGATGAGGGCGGCATCGATGTTGTCGATCGAGGCGCGATAGTCGGCCAGGATGATGCGTGCGTCAGCCATGTCCTTTTCTTCGTTCATCGCGTCCTCACTTCTTCTTGCCAAGGCCGGGCAGGCCGCCACCGCCCATGCCGGGAAGCCCCGGAAGCTTCATGCCGCCGGGCAGACCAGGCAGGCCACCGCCGCCGGGAAGACCGCCGGGCAGGCCCTTCATGCCGCCGAGGCCGGCCGCCTGTGCCTGCTTCTGCAAGGCTTCGAGCTGCTTGGGATCCATCTTCGACAGGTCGGGCATGCCGCCGCCCATGCCGCCCATGCCCGGCATCATGCCGCCGAGGCCCATCTTGGAGGCAAGGCCGCCCATCATGCCGCGCATCAGGCCGCCGCCTTTGCCCTTGCCGCCCATAGCCTTCATCATGTCGGCCATGCCGCGATGCATTTTTAGGAGCTTGTTGATCTCGGCGGCGTCGGTGCCGGAACCGGCGGCGATGCGCTTCTTGCGCGAGTGCTTGAGGATATCGGGGTTGGCGCGCTCGGCCTTGGTCATCGACGAGATGATGGCGAGCTGGCGGCCGAACATCTTGTCGTCGAGACCGGCAGCGGCCATCTGGTCCTTCATCTTGCCCATGCCGGGCATCATGCCCATGATGCCACCCATGCCGCCCATCTTCGACATCTGCTGAAGCTGGCCGGCGAGGTCGTTCAGGTCGAACTTGCCCGACTGCATCTTCTTGGCCATCGCCGCCGCCTGCTCAGCGTCGATGTTCTCGGCTGCTTTTTCGACAAGCGAAACAATGTCGCCCATGCCGAGAATGCGGTCGGCGATGCGCTTGGGGTGGAATTCCTCCAGCCCGTCCATCTTTTCGCCGGTGCCGATCAGCTTGATCGGCTTGCCGGTGACGGCGCGCATGGAAAGGGCAGCACCGCCACGGCCGTCGCCGTCCATGCGGGTCAGCACCAGGCCGGTGATGCCGACGCGTTCGTCGAAGCTCTTGGCCAGATTGACGGCGTCCTGGCCGGTCAGCGAGTCGGCGACCAGCAGGATTTCGTGCGGGCTCGACACCTTCTTGATGTCGGCCATCTCGACCATCAGCGGCTCGTCAATATGGGTGCGGCCGGCGGTGTCGAGAATGACGATGTCGTGGCCGCCGAGCTTGGCCGCCTGGACGGCACGCCGCGCGATGTCGACCGGCGACTGGCCATCGATGATCGGAAGCGTCGCCACCTTCACCTGCTCGCCGAGCTGGCGCAGCTGCTCCTGCGCGGCCGGGCGGCGCGTGTCGAGCGAGGCCATCAGAACCTTCTTGTTCTGACGCTCGGAAAGGCGCTTGGCGATCTTGGCCGAAGTGGTCGTCTTGCCGGAGCCCTGCAGGCCGACCATCATGATGACGACCGGGGCCGGCGCGTTGAGGTCGATGGCGACGCCCTCGGCGCCGAGCATCTCGACCAGCTCGTCATGGACGATCTTGACGACCATCTGGCCAGGCTTGATCGACTTGACCACGGCGGCGCCGACGGCCTTCTCGCGCACCTTGTCGGTGAAGGAGCGCACCACTTCCAGCGCCACGTCGGCTTCGAGCAACGCACGGCGCACTTCACGCAGCGCGGCCGAGACATCAGCCTCCGACAGCGCGCCGCGGCCGGTCAGGCCGTTCAGGATGGAGCCAAGGCGCTCCTGAAGCGATTCAAACATCTTGCGTCCTTTGATCCCGGTTCATTCGACCCGAGAGGTAATGCGTTCGCGCCAGGTCGCCAAGCAAAAGCCAAAACCAAAAAGCACCCGGGGGCGCTCAGCGCTGCCGGGTGTTGGCCTCCAGGATCGATTTACAGCGCTTCACCTCAAAGAGGCTTCGGCGTCCTGGTCGGCTTGCTCGGAGGGATACTCGTCGCGGAATTCGTGGGGTGTAGACAGGAAATCGGTGGCAGAGTCAAGACAAGGGCCGTGCCGGTAGGGGTCTCAGTGCAAAATGTGACGCGATTGGACATGGCTCAGCAGCGAATTGACATAGGGCTCCATCTCCAGCCTTCGCGCAGTGGACAAGACGCTTGCCCAGATATCTTTCGGGTCGTGGCCGGATGCAATCATGCCCGGCGCATTATGAAACGCGTCCGCAAGCATACAGGCCTTTTCCAGCTTATCGGTCGCGCGAATTTCGATGAGAACAAGGTGCAAAATCCTCAGGATAGTTTCGCTGGTGACGGGCCGAGGATCAATCAATTGAAGTAGCTTCCTTTTTTGCAAGGGCTCGCGCGTTCCGGGCTTTGGTGCAACGGCGTCTATCAGCTCGCCTTCGGGAGCTCGGCGGCTACCCTCAGCGGCGAGCGTGGATGCAGCAGCAACGCAACCGTCAGCATGCTGCAGGCGATGCCGATCAGGGCAATGAGAATTGCATCCGACACCATCCAGCCCGGCCCTTCGAGCGGCTTGGCGCTGAACAAGGCGAAGGAATTGTAACTCTGCTGGTGTGAGATCAGCAGGAATCCGCTCAGATTGTTGCCGAGATGGGCGCCGAACGCAGCCCCGAGATTGCCGGTCGCATAGACCACAAGCGTCAAAAGCAGCGCGAAAGCGGCGACCGAAGCCAGCACGCAGGCGTTGATGGCGGCCGACGAGTTATTGCTCCAATGCAGCGAGGTGAACAGCAGGGCCGGCAGCAACCCCCAGATGAACGGGCTCTTGAACCGGCTTGCGAGACCGCGCAGCAGATAGCCGCGAAACAGCACCTCTTCCGAAGATGTCTGCAGCAAGGTGAGCGCGACGATCGGGATCATGAACAGCAGCCAGGACGACAGGCTGATCGGGCCGCGCGCAATCTCGGGCTGCAGCAGATAAAGCAGGATTTCGGACAGAAACGAGGTGATCAGCACCGCGATCAGCCCCTTGAGGAAGCCCGAACGCGAAACACGACGGCTGACGCTGAAGAGCGCCGACAGCTTCTCGCCATGAACCCAGCGCATGGCGATCCACAGGCCGATCCAGATGCCGGCAAAAGAGGTGAGCGCGGTGAGAATGCCGATCGGCGAGGCGAGGAAGTCCTGCATCGCTCCATCGGCTGACGGAGCCGCAGATGCCTGCCAGGTGAAGAACAGATAGGCGCCGCCGAACAGCACGGCCACGGTCGTTGCGGCCCAGAACAGGATGACGATCGCCGTTCCCACGAACAGGCGCGGCAAGGTCGTCCTGGCATTCGGCGAATGCCGGTAGCGTTCGAAGGCGGCAGGGTCGATCACGCGAATTCCTTGGGCAAGTGCTTCGGGGGCAAGTGCTTCAGGTCGCATGATCTAGGAGATCGCCGTCTCGCGCGCAATCATATCTGCCTCGCGGACTTCGACGGTTCGCACGCACCGATCCGACGTGGCGACACGCCATAAGGCGACCGCCGCTGCACTTCGCAGCGGTCACCCCGTTAACGTCAACGCACCACGTACATGATGCGCCGTGTCGACGGATCGACCAGTGCCGGCTGGCCGTTCACATAGACATAGCGATAGCTGTAGTCCGGAATTTCGCGCAGCTCGACCGTGTCGGGCAAGGTCGCGCCGGTCACCACCTCGCCATCTAGATAGACGGGGTCGAGGCGATGCGCGCCGACATAGGTTCTGACCTCGGTCGGAGGCGGGGGAAAGGCATCGTTGAGCGGATCGCTGGCGATGATCGCTCCGGTGTAGTCGGTCGAGTAGCCCTCCGGCGGCGAGACGATCGCGACTCTGGAGCCGTGCGGCCGCTGCGTCAGCACCACCCGGCTGCCGCCGAAATCAGCCGTCACATAGTCGGAATAGACCCAGCCCTGACCGCCGGCTTCGGCGATGGTGCACCACTTGCTGTTTTCGATGCAGCCATTGAGTGTCGCCGACTGGCCGGCGGCGAGCACGCCAATCACCGGATATTGCGGACCGGGGCCGGCGCGCACGTTAAGATCGGTGACGGCGGATACAGCGGTGTCGGCAAACGCGGCGCCCGACATGATCGTCAGCATTCCAGCGACTGCGGGAAACAATACGGATCTCATGGTTTTCTCTCCGTTTTCATGGTCCCTCGCCAGCGAAAACGGGGCAGTGGCGCATGCGTTCCAGCTAAAACGCCTGCGCCAACTCACGATTTGTTCCGGCTTCCCTTGGCAAATCAGTCAGAAGTTCGTGAACGAAGGCCAATTTCCGCGCCGTGACATCTGAAATGACGAAGGGGTAGAGGTCGGGCAGGCCCATGCAGCGGTTGATCGAATTGGAGGCTTCCGACAGCACCAGCCAGCGGGCGAGGATCTTTTCAAAAGGGTCAGGTGCTGCGGCAGGCTCCGAGGGCGCCGCCTGCAATCCACCGCCGGTGTCGCCTTGCGGCAAGTCGTTGGCCTCCACGGTCTCAAGCCGGCCGAGCGGGAAGTTCAGCGCATGGACCATTTCCAGCGTGTCGGTGATGTGCAGGTGGTGGGCCCAGGTTTCCGCCCAGTCCTCCCACGGATGCGAAGTGGCATAGGCCGAGATGTGGCTCTGCTGCCAGTCGGGTGGCGCGCCGCTCGCATAATAGGTCTTCAGCGCCTGTTCGTAATCGGCGCGTTCGTCGCCGAACAGCGCGCGAAAAGCCTCCAGCCTCTGGGGATCGTCGCGGATCAGGCGATCCCAGTAGTAATGGCCGAGTTCGTGGCGGAAATGGCCAAGCAAGGTGCGATAGATCTCGCCCATCTCGATGCGCCGCCTTTCGCGCTCGGCCGAGTCGGCTTCGGCGACGTTGAGCGTGATCAGGCCATTGTCGTGGCCGGTCAGGATGCGCTCGCCGCCGGGACCGCCGCCGATCGGATCGGCTAGCAAGTCGAAGGCAAGGCCGACCTCGTCGGCAGGGTTCTGCTTGGGCGCGACCGGCAGTCCGACCGCGAGCAGCGAATAGATGGCACGCTTCTTCGCCGCCTCGACGCGGATCCAGCGGCGGCGATTGCCGTCGACCGACAGATCCGGGATCAGCTGGTTCAGCACGCAGGCGCGGCAAAAAGCCTGTCCCGGCTCGGCCATCCAGTTGCAGGCGCATTCATCCGCATTGGTGCACTGGAAGATGCCGTCGACACCCGACAGCGCAAAACGCGCATGCTCGGGATCGTAGAGCACGAAGCTCGAGCAGTTCAGGCACTGGGCGTTCTCGAAATAGAGGCGGTGGCCGCAATGCGGGCAGTCGAAGAGTTTCATGTTGGTGTCAAACCTTCAGAGCCAGCATATAGGTGCACGGCGGCCCGTGCCCAACGCGAACCGCCGGTCGGTGTTCCGATCGAGGCTATTTTGCCGCAAGCTGGGCGGCGACCTGTCTTGCCACCGCTTCGCCCGACAGCCTTGCCCCACCGCAGGTCTGGATGAGCGGACCGGCGAGGTGCTCGCCGGCGAAGAAGATTTTTTCTGCCACCGGCTGCATCAGCGTCGCACGGGCCAGCGACCGGCCGGGTCGGGCGGCAGCGTATGCGCCGCGAACGAAGCGCTCGCCGCCCCAATTGGTCATCATGGCGCGCGCCACGTGCTTGCGGGTGTCGCTGCCGAAAATGCCGCACAGCCGGTCGACGACGAAGTCGATGCCCGCAGCCTCGCCCGCTGCCGACATCTCCCATGCGAAGTCGCCGCCGACGAAACCGACCATCAGGTCGAGGTCGAAGGGGAAACACAGGAAATAGATGTCGTGCCGGGCCATGCGCTCGATCAAAAGGTCGTCGAAGGGCTGCAGGCCAAGCCTCGTGCCCCGGATCTCGACCGGCAATTTGGTCAGCATGCCCATCGGTAGGTCGAAGAAGGCGCCAAAATGCGTGTCGGGAAGTGCCGGCGTGAATTCGATCTCCTCAAAGGCGAGCACCGAAGGCGAGGCCGTGACGATGACCGCTTTGGCGCGGATGGTGCCTCGATCGGTGACGCAGGCGACATCAGGTCCGTCCCAGAGAATCCTGCGTACCGGCGTCGACAATTCGACCGGCAGGTCGGCGCCGAAACGGGCGACCAGCGCACCAAAACCTTCCTTGCTGAAATAGTTGGGGTCGAGATCGGCGGCTGCCTGAAAGTCGAGGATCGAAATCTCGTCCTCGTCGGCGCCGAAATCCATCGGTCCGGCGAAGGTTGCGGCGGCGCGCGGCGCGTGGCCCTTGGCGAGCAGCGCCGAAAGCCTATCGTCGGCGCCCTGCTTCACCTCATGCTTGGCCAGCAATTCGAATAGCCGCGCGTCGGCCGCCTTCATCTCGGCTTCCTCGGCCTCGCTTGCCTTGCGCTTGCGATAATAGAGATGGTCGACATTCATGTCGTGGTGATGCAGCGTCCAGCCGGCCGCCTGGGCTTCTGGAAAATAGGGGTTGCGGTCAGCGGCGTGCAGCCAGGCGCAGCCGATGTCGAAGGGGATGCCGAAATGCTGGTCGCTGGTCCATGCGCGGCCGCCGATGCGGCCCATCGCTTCGAGCAGCTTGAAGGAGAGGCCGGCTGCCTGCAAGGTCCTGGCCGCGGCCAGACCCGCCGAGCCGGCGCCGATGATCACGACATCAACGTCTTCCATGGCTATTTCGCCCCCGCCACAATATTCACTTGATCGTAGGCAAATTCCCCGGCATTCGCCAGCACTGCAGCAGAGACAGTGACAAGTGCGGGTTTCGCTGGCAAATTCGCAAGCGGGACGTGATTCAGGCAATCAGGAGAGAAAAGCATGGCATTACTTGCCAAGGGTAGGATTTTTGTGACCGCGGTGGTGGCGGTGCTTGCGCTGGCGACGGGCGCGCAGGCGGCGGCCAGCTGTGGCAAGACTGGCGCCGGCTTCGAAGCCTGGAAGCCGGAGTTCGCCGCGGAGGCCAGGGCCGAAGGTGTGGGTCCCAAGGGTCTGGCCGCTCTGGCCGGCGCGACCTACGCAACAAAGACCATCTCCGTCGACCGCGGCATTCACAAGGCTTTCAGCGGCTCAGTGGAAGATTTCATGAAGCGCCGTGGCGGCGCTGCGATCATTTCCAAAGGCCGTGCGCTGAAGAAGTCGAACGCGGCGCTGTTCGACAAAATCGAAAGCAACTATGGCGTGTCGCCAGGCGTGCTGCTCGCCATCTGGGGAATGGAGACTGGCTTCGGTTCGGCGATGGGCAACCAGAATACGGTCTCTGCAATTTTGACGCTGGCCTATGATTGCCGCCGCCCGGAATTCTTTTACCCACATGCCATTGCGGCCTTGAAGCTGGTTGATCGCGGTGCGTTGACCTCCTCGTCGGTCGGCGCTGCGCATGGCGAGATCGGCCACACGCAGTTCCTGCCCGGAAATGTCTTGAAGTACGGCGTCGGCAGCGGAAACCTGCGCGACAAGGCCACTGCATTGGCTTCCACCGCCAACTTCCTCAAGGGCCATGGCTGGCGGGCCGGTGCGAGCGCGGAGTCGAATATCGGCGCCATTGCCGGCTGGAATTCCGCCAGCGTCTATCAACAGGCCATCGCCCGCATCGCCACGGCGATCGATGGCGATTGAAGAGACGTCTCTGTAAAAGATCTCCGTATTGCAGAAGGCCCGGCCATGCGCCGGGCTTTTCTATTGATGCTGACGTGTTGGCGTCGACCGCAACTTTCCTGCGCGGCCACGGCTGGAGCGCCGATGCCGGTGCCGGTTACGGTCTGGGTGAGACCGAGCTATGACTGAATGAGCAGGCTTTCGCATCAAAGCCAGGGAATGGGAAGAATCGGGGGCGCAAGATGTCGAGGGTCGTTCAGAAGGTCGGCCAGCGCGGCAGCTTGAAATGGATCCAGCGCGCGGTGAATAGAACTCCACGCGCGCTCAGCGAGCCCCTTGGTGAATTTGTTGCTACTGCAGCGTCGACGGTTTGGCTGTCACCGATAGCGAATGATGACTACGCAGAATATCGTGATCGCGATTTTCTTGATCTGGTCGGTGTTGGTGAGTTGTCCGGTCGTCTCTCGGAGTATTGGCCCCAACGCGGACCCCAGTGGGACGCGCTTGGCAGGACGAGTGCGGGAGATATTCTGCTGGTCGAGGCGAAGGCGCATATTGCCGAGTTGTGTTCGCCAGCCTCATCGGCCGGTCCGAGATCGCGCATGGTCATCGAGAAAGCGCTGGCTCAGACTATCGAATATCTCGGAGCAAGACCGCGCGCGCCATGGGTCGATGTATTTTATCAATTGGCAAACCGGCTTTCCCATTTGCACTTCCTTCGTCGCGAGGGGTGCAAAGCTTGGCTCGTGCTGGCGAATTTCGTCGGAGACCGGGATATCGGAGGACCCGAAACAAAAGCGGAGTGGGAGGCCGCGTACAAGGTCGTCCACCATATCATGGGACTTTCCGAACGACACGCTCTCAGTCGCTATGTGGTCCACATCTATCCGCATGTGTCGGACTTGGATATTTAGCCGGCAGATTATGACTCGCGTCGAGGTAGCAGTCCAAAACCGGCCAAAGCCGGGTTTGGACATGCCATATGATGGTCAACTCTTGCGGCTGCGTGCTGCCAGCGTGCGCAGCCTCAGTGCATTCAGGCGGATGAAGCCGGCGGCGTCCTTCTGGTCGTAGGCGCCGCGGTCGTCCTCGAAGGTGACCAGTGCATCGGAATAAAGCGTCTTCTTCGACTTGCGGCCGGTGACCATGACGTTGCCCTTGTAGAGCTTGAGGCGCACCGTGCCCTCGACGTCTTCCTGGCTCTTGTCGATCATCGCCTGCAACATCAGCCGTTCGGGCGCGAACCAGAAGCCGTTGTAGATCAGCTCGGCGTAGCGCGACATGAACTCGTCCTTCAGGTGCGCGGCACCACGGTCGAGCGTGATCGATTCGATGGCGCGGTGGGCCGATATCAGGATGGTGCCGCCGGGCGTCTCGTAGACGCCGCGCGACTTCATGCCGACGAAGCGGTTCTCGACCAGGTCGAGCCGGCCGATGCCGTTGTCGCGGCCGAGATCGTTGAGCGCTGCCAGCATGGTGGCCGGCGACAGCTTCTTGCCGTTGAGCGAGATCGGGTCGCCCTTGAGGAATTCGATCTCGATCTCGGTGACCTTGTCCGGCGCATCCATTGGCGAAACGGTACGCTGGTGGACGAATTCCGGCGGCTCGCTCCACGGGTCTTCCAGCACCTTGCCCTCAGAGGACGAATGCAGAAGGTTGGCGTCGACCGAGAACGGCGCGTCGCCCTTCTTGTCCTTCGGCACCGGTATCTGGTGCTGCTCGGCGAAATTGATCAGGTCGGTGCGCGACTTGAACGACCAGTCGCGCCATGGCGCGATGACCTTGATGTCGGGGTTCAGCGCGTAAGCCGAAAGCTCGAAGCGAACCTGGTCGTTGCCCTTGCCGGTGGCGCCATGCGCAATCGCGTCGGCGCCGGTCTCCCTGGCGATCTCGACCAGATGCTTGGAGATCAGCGGCCGGGCGATCGAGGTGCCGAGCAGGTAGGTGCCTTCATAGACGGCGTTGGCGCGGAACATCGGGAAGACGAAATCGGAGACGAACTCCTCGCGCACGTCGACGACGCGGATGTCCTTGATGCCCATCATCTCGGCCTTGCGGCGAGCCGGCTCGAGTTCGCCGCCCTGGCCGAGATCGGCGGTGAAGGTGACGACTTCGGCACCGAGTTCGGTCTGCAGCCATTTCAGGATGATCGATGTGTCGAGGCCGCCGGAATAGGCGAGCACGACTTTCTTGACGTCTTTTGCTTTTGACATTTGGCGGTTCCGCGATCACGAGTTCTCGGCGGGCGAGGTATCACGCCGTTTCCGGGCTGCGCAAGAGATGAACGCCGCGGACCGTTGGGTCAAACGGGATACGACCCGGGGCGCTGGATCAGCCTTTCAGCAGTCCAGTTGCTGGCAGCGATGGTTCGTATCCATTATAGGCTTGCCTGTTCCCGAGCCAAAGGGCCGTCCATGTCGTTCATTCCAGACACCGCCACGCTGATCCAGTTCGCCATCGCCACCGTGATCCTGGCGATCACGCCCGGACCGGACATGACCTTGTTCGTCTCGCGCACGCTGAGCCAGGGCCGCGCTACCGGCTTTGCCTCGATGGCGGGCGCGCTGTGCGGCACGCTGATCCACACCACGCTGGTTGTGGTCGGTGTCTCGGCGCTGATCGTCGCCTCGCCGATGGCCTTCTTCGTGCTGAAGATCTTTGGCGCCGGCTATCTGGTCTTCCTCGCCTGGCAGGCGATCACCCGGGGCTCGGCATTTTCGCCGGAAAAGAAGACGGGGCCTCAGATTTCGCTGTTGCGCAGCTGGGCCGCGGGGCTCGGCGTCAATCTGCTCAACCCGAAGATCATCCTGTTCTTCATGACCTTCCTGCCGCAGTTCGTCTCCGCGCATGATCCGAATGCGCCGGGAAAGCTGTTTTTCCTCGGCGCGATGTTCATCGTGCTGTCGATACCGGTGACCGCGCCGATGGTGCTGGCGGCGGAAAAATTCTCGGCGGCGATGAAGGCCAGCCCGCGCGTCACCCGGGTGGTCGACTATCTCTTTGCCGGCGTGTTTTCCGCCTTCGCTCTCAAGATCCTGACGGCCCAGGCGAAGTAGGCGCCTTCTCATCCTTCAACCACCAGCTTCCGGCCCAGCGCCCGGCGCTGAGCCAGTAGAAGATGCCGCCGACCATGCCGCCGCCGACCACTGCCATGATGGCGCTGGTCTCCCTGACCGCGAAAGCCGAGTCACGGGCATTGTCGACCAGGCCGAGGAAAACGGCCGCGACCACCGCGCCCGCCAGCGCATAGAACAACCAGTCGCGCCGACCAAGGATCTCGGCAAGCAGGATGACGATCGCCGCCGGCATGAAGGCGAAATAGGCGACGAACAGGGCGACGAACGGAATTGAGAAATACAGCGAGGCGGTTGCCGTCGGGTGCGCGTGCTCCGGCATGTAGCCGAGCGAAGCCAGGAACAGGATGTTGAGGAAGGCGCTCGCCGCCAGCGACGCTACCGCATAGCCGAACAGGATGACGGCGAAACGGACGAGGTAAGCAATGAGGCGGCTCATCCCGGATCCCGGCGTGTGAGGTGACCGGACTTACGCCCGGCCAGAAGCCAGTAGACCGAACCGGCAGCAATGCCGGCAGTGGCCAGAAAACCGAGATAGCCCGGATTGAAAACAAAGCTTCCGGCCGAGCGCGGGATGGAAACACCAAAGGCGGTGGAGGTCACCGCACCCGTGGCTGCAAAATAGAACCATCCTCGAAGCGACAGCCGTTCGGCGACGAGGATCGCCGGGCCGACAATCAGCAGCGCGCCGACCATCACGGTCAACACGGCGAGCGGGAAGGAGCCCAGCCAGTCGAATGCGAAAATGATCGACCAGTTGCCGTCTTCTATCCCTTCCAGAAGAGCGATCAGCAGCACCGGCACCAGGATCGAGGTCAGCACTCCGGCAAAATAGCCGACTGCTATCGTGGCGAAGCGTTTCAGCCAGGCTAAGCGGCGGCTCACGCCTCGCCGTGCCCCGCAATCATCATTGCTTCCAGGGCCAGCCGGTCGACCTTGCGCATGCGCTCGGAGTCGGACTTCAGCTGGCCGCAGGCGGCCAGAATGTCGCGGCCGCGCGGCGTGCGGATCGGCGAGGCATAGCCGGCATTGTTGATGTAGTCGGCGAATTTCTCGATCGTCTCCCAGTCCGAGCACTGGTAGTTGGTGCCCGGCCACGGGTTGAACGGGATCAAATTGATCTTGGCCGGAATGCCCTTGAGCAGCTTGATCAGGCCCTTGGCGTCCTCGATGGAATCGTTGACGTCCTTCAGCATCACATATTCGAAGGTGATGCGCTTGGCGTTGGATAGGCCGGGATAGGCGCGGCAGGCGGCGATCAGCTCCTTCAGCGGGTACTTCTTGTTGATCGGCACCAACAGGTCGCGCAAATCGTCGTTGGTGGCGTGCAGCGAAATCGCCAGCATGACGCCGATCTCCTCGCCGGTGCGCAAGATTTCCGGCACGACGCCCGAGGTCGAGAGCGTGATGCGGCGCTTCGACAAGGACAGGCCGTCGCCATCGGAGGCGATCAGCAGCGCCTTCTTCACAGCCTCGAAATTATAGAGCGGCTCGCCCATGCCCATCATGACGATGTTGGACACTTTGCGGCCCTCGGCCGGCACGATGGCGCCGTCCGGTGTATCACGATCGGGAAAGTCGCCGAGCCGGTCGCGGGCAGTGAGCAACTGTGCGAGGATCTCCTCCGCCGTCAGATTGCGCACCAGCTTCTGCGTGCCGGTATGGCAGAACGAGCAGGTCAGCGTGCAACCGACCTGCGAGGAGATGCAGAGCGTGCCGCGGCCTTCCTCTGGGATATAGACGGTTTCGATCTCGACTGGCCGGCCGGCGCCGCGCGGCGGAAAGCGGAACAGCCATTTGCGGGTGCCGTCGGAGGAAATCTGCTCCTCGACGATCTCCGGCCTGGCAACCGTAAAATGCTTGTCGAGTTCGGCGCGCAAATCCTTGGAGATGTTGAACATGCCGGCAAAGTCGGAAACGCCCCGCACATACATCCAATGCCAGAGCTGCTGGGCGCGCATCTTCGCCTGGCGCTCCGGCACGGCGCCGGACGCCACCAGGGCCTCGCCGAGCTCGGCCCGCGTCAGGCCGATCAGCGATTGCTTTTCCGGCTGTGCGGCGCGGGTGCGCAATGCGTCACGGGCGCCATCGGCGGTGAGATCGAATGAAAGGGTCATGGTTGCACTGATATAAGCGGTTTGCGGCCGATTTCACTTATCGGACCGGACATGAAGCGCGGCGCATAGCACAGGTTGGGGGCGGAGTCATGCGGGGAGAATGGAACCCGATGCGCGCTGGCTGACAGCCCGTTGCGATCATCCAGCGACCTTGCCCCATCTTCCAGCTGCAAAAGAACCGATCACATGGTCGTGTTTGCGTAACGTTTCCCATCGCGCCTTCGAATTCCGAAAGGGGCAACCATGCCCCTACAAAATGGGAGTATGCAGAATGAACTCTATCAAGCTTGCCGTTATTGCCGGCCTCGTCGGCCTAACCGCCTCGCAGGCACTTGCCGAAGACGCGATGGGCACGATGACCATGATGAAGGGTGGAGAAGTAATGGCGATCATGCCGGACGGGCATATGGGCACCATGATGCCGGATGCAAAGATGGGCGCCGAGATGATGAAGATGGCAAAGCCAATCAAGCACTGCATGATGATGATGACCGACGCCAAGGGCAAAGCCTTCATGATCGATACGTCGACCAAGAAGGCTCAGGCCGAATGTGAAAAAATGGCCATGTAAGACTGAACCGTCGGCACACAGGCCGGCCCGAAAATGCAAAAGGCCGGGCTCTGCGGCCCGGCCTTTCATGCAAAACAACGCTTTGGCAAATCGAAGCTTCGCCTATTTGCCTATTTGCATTTGGCGATCGAGGACAGCGCCGCCGAAATACCCTTCAGCGAGAAGACATAGGAGGTTGGATTGCCGCGGCCGGACTTCGCCGTCACCTTCATGTCGGTGCCTGTCTTCATGGCGGCGATCAGCACCGGTTCCTCGGCGGCGTTCTCGACCCAGGCCGACTTGCCCCGCGTGAACATCGAGAACGACTTCTTGTCGATGGTGACGGTGGCCTTGGAGCCTTCCTGGAAGGTGTAGCCGGCGATGAATTGCGGCTCGTAGGACACTTGCTGGCCGGGCCGCTGGCTGACGAAGAAGAACATGTCGCCATGGTCGAGCGTCGGCGGTTGCTTGTCGGTCGGCACGGTCAGGACATAGCAGACCTTGCCGCCCGATGCCTGGTAGCTGTAGGTGCCCCACGCATTGTGCTGACCGATCTTGGTCGCCGACTGCGCCAGTGCCGGCGCTGCCACGGCCACCAGGACCAGGCTCGAAACTGTAGCAATCAATCCGCGCATCGTTTTTCCCGTATTCCAAAGGTGCGGCGGCAGGCCGGCTTGGCGTCCTGCCCGTCGCTTCATTTTGATTTAATCTGGGTTACCAAACGGTGAATTTCCTTTGAGAAAAGGACCCGCACCCGAGGAAACCGCCGCCATTCCCGCGCCGCCGCCTTGCGAGCGGGTGGCGCGACGTCCCTTTCGCGACTTGGAGGCCACGAAAGCGGCAAGAGTTTGACTTTTTGCTTTGCCGTCAAACGCAGGCTCCAAAGGCGTTTGCGCGGGCGCCGGCCTGCTCAGCCCTTGTCGGCGATGGCGTCCTTGGCAGCCTGCCGGTGCGCCGGCGTGATGTGGGCGCTGACAGCAGTGATCGCGGCGGTGAGCACGGCGATGTCGTCGGTGAAGCCAAGCCCGAGGACGAAGTCGGGGATGACGTCCACCGGCAGCACGAAATAGCCGAGCGCGGCGAGCAGAATGCCCTTGGCGCGCAGCGGCGTGTTCTTGTCCATGGCGCAGTAATAGGCGGCCACGACCTCTTCCATGAAGGGGATCTGCCGCGCGGCCTTTTTCGCCGTGCGCCAGAATTTCTCGCGCACCTCGTTCTCGTCGCCGAGCTTGCCGCTGAAGCCGAAGAAGTCAAAACCGGATTGTTGCGCCATCAATTTCTCCTTGCGAGCGTCCATGCGCATTCCAGCGCATGCCCCGCGAGCGAAAATGTGGTGAAACCCGACCCGGGCTGCAAGATGCCGGCGCCGATTTGGCAAACCGCTGCGCGTTCAGCCACCGAAAAAGCGGTTCATCTTCTTCGCCAGATCGATATCGAGCGCCGTCACGCCACCGGCATCGTGGGTGTTCAGCGTCACGTCGACGGTCTTGTAGACATTCGACCAGTCGGGATGATGGTCCATCTTCTCGGCGGCCAGTGCTACGCGGGTCATGAAGGCGAAAGCTTCGGAGAAATTCGCGAAGGTGAACGTGCGCTTGATCGAGGCGCCATCGGCGGCCAGCGCCCAGCCGTCGAGACCGGTCAACGCCGCTTCAGCGGCTTCCCGGCCCAGTTTCTCTCTCGTCATGTCAGCTTCCCATGCTATTTCGACTGAAGTCGTCACCATAGCGTTGGATCGATGAGCGCGAAGCCCATAAATTCCATTCTTTTCGTCTGTCTCGGCAACATCTGCCGATCGCCGCTGGCTGAGGGCGTTGTTCGCGCCATGCTGGCGGAGCGCGGATGGGGCGGACAAATGCTGCTCGATTCAGCCGCAACCAGCGGCTGGGAGGTCGGCTCGCCTCCCGATCCACGCTCGATCGCGGTTGCTGTGCGTCACGGCATCGACATTTCCCGGCAGAGGGCGCGCAAGGTCACGCCGGAGGATTTTCATCGCTTCGACCTGATCCTCGGCATGGACCGGTCGAATGTTCGCGACCTGAAAGCCTTGGCGCCGGCAGCCATGCACGACCGGGTGCACCTGTTCCTGGAGTTCGCCAAGGGCAATGCGCGCGACGTGCCGGACCCCTATAATGACGGGGCGGAAGCCTTCGCCTTGGTCTACCGCATGATCCGCGAGGCGTCGGAGGCGCTGGCGACAAGGCTGGAAGCACGGGCGTCCTTGCCCGACAGCGGCCAGGCTTCCTCGACGATGTAGGGGCCGCCGCCGACCGAATCGCGCGATGACATAAGCACGAAACGGCCGATGCGAAACGGCAGTGTCGAGAAATTGCCGCGTGCTGAGAGATACTGGGCAACGTCGAGCGGGGTCGAATTGCGCAAGCGCGCCAGCGTCACGTGCGGCATGAACTTGCGCGGATCGGCGGGAATACCGAGCCGCTGGCAGATGCGGTCGATCTCGCCCTGAAGGGCGGCAAGATCGGGCGAGGCGGAGGCACCCGCCCACACCGCGTGCGGCTTCTTCTGGCCGAAAGCGCCGACGCCGGACAGGGTCAGCGGGAAGGAGGGGCGGTGGACGCGGTCGAGTGCGTTGGCGATCTCGTCGGCGACATGACCCGGTACATCGCCGATGAAGCGCAGCGTCAGATGATAGTTTTCGACGTCGATCCAACGGGCCCCGGGCAGGCCGCCCCGCAGCAGGGACAGCGAAAGGGCGGCGTCACGCGGTATTTCGAGGGCGGTGAAAAGACGCGGCATGAAGAGCCTCCCTTCCTCGAATCGAATATTAGCCCTAGCGAATCATCGAAAATCAAACGGAGCAAGAGGTTTGTTGGTCACAGGCTTTGTTAAAAGTTTCCCCAACGGAAGCAATTAGTCCGATTTCACGAACCTCCCATCGCCGCCGCGATCGCCTTTTCGACCGTCGGCAAGATGCGTTCGACCATCTGGTCAACGCCCTGAGGGCTCGGATGCAGGCCGTCCTCGAGTTGCATGCCGGGCTGACCGGCGACGCCGTCGAGAAAGAACGGGTAGAGCGCAACGTCGTATTTCCTGGCAAGGTCGGGAAAGATGGCGTCGAAGGCGTTCTGGTAGTCGGCGCCGAGATTGGGCGCGGCGCGCATGCCGGCCAGCAGCACGGCAATCCTGCGGTCCTTGAGCTTGCCCATCATCTCATCCAGGTTCTTTCTGGCGATGTCGGGCGAGACGCCGCGCAGCATGTCGTTGGCGCCGAGTTCGAGAATGACCAGCTGCGTGCCGTCGGGCACGGACCAGTCAAGCCGAGCCAGGCCGCCGCTCGTCGTGTCGCCGGAGACGCCAGCATTGGCGACCGTCACGTCGTGACCCTCGGCGCGAAGGGCGGCCTGCAGTTTTTCGGTAAAACCCTGGTCCGGCCCAAGGCCAAAGCCTGCCATCAGGCTGTCACCGAAGCCGACGATCTTGAACGGCTCCGCACGCGCCGACGAACTGGCGCCGCAAAAGGCGGAGAAAACGATGAAGCCTGCGGCAATCAGGCGTTTGAAAGACATGCGGCAGGCCCCATATGACCAAGGAATTCTTCCGACGGCATCCGGCAAGCAGAGCCTTCATCCCTTGATATAGGACGCTTTCATTTTGACAGAAGCCGTCATCGCGCTGAAAGACGTATCGCTGACACTTGGCGAAGGGGCGTCGTCCGTGCATGTGCTGAAGGGTGTCAGCCTGGATGTGGCGGCTGGCGAGGCGACCGGCATCGTCGGCCCTTCGGGCTCGGGCAAGTCGACATTGCTGATGGTTCTGGCAGGCCTGGAAAGGGTCGATTCGGGTACGGTCCGAATCGCTGGCGAACTGCTCAATGGCAAAACCGAGGATCAGATAGCTTCGTTTCGTGGCCGTAACATTGGCATCGTATTCCAGTCCTTTCATCTCATTCCCAACATGACGGCGCTCGAAAATGTCGCGGTGCCGCTGGAACTCGCCGGCCATGCCGATCCGTTTTCTGTCGCGGCGCGCGAACTTGCGGCCGTGGGCCTAAGCGATCGCGTCACCCACTATCCCGGCGAATTGTCGGGCGGCGAGCAGCAACGCGTGGCGATCGCCCGGGCGCTGGCGCCGTCGCCGCGCATTCTCATTGCCGACGAGCCGACTGGCAACCTCGACCAGGCGACGGGGCGGCAGGTCGCCGACCTCTTGTTTGCCAAGGCGGCCGAGCGCGGCATGACGCTGGTGCTGGTCACCCACGATCCGGCATTGGCGGCACGCTGCTCGCGCCAGGTTTCGATGCGGTCGGGCCGGATCGAGGCGCCGGCGCCCGTCAAGGTGACGGCTTGATGCCGTTGTCGCGGACGCTGAAGCTTGCGGTCCGCTTCTCGCTGCGCGAAATGCGCGGCGGTTTGTCCGGCTTCCTGATCTTCCTTGCCTGCATCGCGCTCGGCGTCGCGGCCATCGGCGGCGTCAACTCGGTGGCGCGTTCGATCACCGCCGGTGTCGCCAATCAGGGCCAGACGCTGCTCGGCGGCGATCTCCGCTTCCAGATCAACCAGCGCGACGCCAGCCAGGCCGAGCGTGGCTTCCTTGACGGGCTGGGGGTCGTTTCGCGCACCGCCAGCATGCGTTCGATGGCGCGTCTTGCCGACGGAACCGACCAGGCGCTGGTCGAGGCCAAGGCGGTCGACCACGCCTATCCGCTCTATGGCGCGCTGGAGACCGAGCCGGCGCTGTCGAAGCAGGAACTGTTCGGCGAAGAGTTCGGCGTTTTCGGCGCTGCCGCACCCGATCTGCTGTTCGAACGGCTGCATCTGCAGATCGGCGACCGGCTGAAGCTCGGCACCGCGACCTTCGAACTGCGCGCCAGGCTGGTCACCGAACCGGATGCGGTGTCCGACGGTTTCGGCTTTGCGCCGCGACTGATGATCTCGACCGACGGGCTGGCGGCCACTGGGCTGATCCAGCCAGGCAGCCTGGTCGAGAACGCCTACAAGATCCGGCTGCCCGCCGATGCCGATGAGGCGCGGCTCAAGGCCATCCAGGATCAGGCGGCTAAGGATTTTCCGCAGGCCGGCTGGTCGATCCGCACGCGCAGCAATGCGGCGCCGGCGCTGTCGTCCAACATCGAACGCTTCTCGCAATTCCTGACGCTGGTCGGGCTGACGGCGCTGGTGGTCGGCGGTGTCGGCGTCGCCAATGCGGTGCGCGCCTATCTTGACGGCAAGCGCGGTGTCATCGCCACCTTCAAGAGCCTGGGCGCTTCGGGCGGCTTCGTCTTTGCCGTCTATCTGGTGCAGATTCTGATCATCGCCGCCCTGGGCATCGTGCTTGGCCTCGTGCTCGGGGCGCTGATGCCGTTCGCGGCCGGTGCCGCCCTCCATCAGGTCATTCCGGTGCCGGCGGAAGGCGGCTTTTATCCCGGCGCGCTCGGCATGGCGGCGCTGTTCGGCCTTTTGGTGACGCTGGCCTTCGCGCTGCTGCCGCTCGGCCGCGCCCGCGATGTGCCGGCGACCGCGCTGTTTCGCGAGATGGGGCTCGAAGGCCGCGGCTTTCCGCGCCCTGCCTATGTTGCGGCGGCCGTCGGTATCGCGCTGCTGCTGGCGGCGCTGGCCATCCTATTTTCAGGCGACCGCCGCATCGCCTCGATCTTCGTCGGCGCCACCATCTTCGCTTTCCTGGTGCTGCGCCTGGTCGGCGCACTGGTGCAGTGGGCGGCCAGGAAGAGCCCACGTGTGCGCTTCGTGGCGCTGCGGCTCGCCGTCGGCAACATCCACCGACCCGGCGCCTTGACGCCATCGGTGGTGCTGTCGCTGGGGCTCGGCCTGACGCTGCTGGTGACGCTGGCGCTGATCGACGGCAATCTCAGGCAACAAATATCGAGCAGCCTGCCGGAGCGGGCGCCGAACTTCTTCTTCGTCGACATCCAGAGCAGCGATGTCGATGCGTTTTCCACGCTGATCGGCAAGCAGGCGCCACAGGGGACGCTGGCCAAAGTGCCGATGCTGCGCGGCCGGGTGATGGCGCTCAACGGCGTCGATGTCGACAAGGTCACGGTGCCGGCGGAAGGCGCCTGGGTGCTGAAAGGCGATCGCGGCCTGACCTATGACGCCAGCCAGCCGGACAACACGACGCTGACCGAGGGCAGCTGGTGGCCGGACAATTATGCCGGCGAGCCGCTGGTCTCGTTCTCTGCCGTGGAGGGCAAGGAGATCGGGCTGAAGCTTGGGGATACGATCACCGTCAATGTGCTCGGCCGCAACGTGACGGCGAAGATCGCCAATTTTCGTCAGGTCGAATGGGAGACGATGGGCATCAATTTCGTCATGGTGTTCTCGCCCAACACATTCGCAGGGGCGCCGCATGGCTGGATGGCGACGCTGACCGAAAAGACCGCCTCGACGGCCGACGACGCGCGGATCCTCAATGCCGTCACCCGCGCCTTCCCGGCGGTGACGACAGTCCGGGTCAAGGATGCGCTCGACGTCGTCAACCGGCTGGTCGGGCAGCTCGGCACGGCGATCCGGGCTGCCGCCGGCGTGGCGCTGATCGCCTCGGTGCTGGTGCTTGCCGGTGCGCTTGCCGCCGGCAACCGGGCGCGCATCCATGACGCGGTGGTGCTGAAGACACTGGGCGCCACACGCACGACCCTGATTGCCGCCTTCTCGCTCGAATACATGCTGATCGGGCTTGCCACCGCGATCTTCGCCCTGGCGGCAGGTGGTGCGGCCGCCTGGTTCGTCGTCGCACGCATCATGACCTTGCCTTCGCATTTCATGCCCGAGGTGGCGGTGGCGACCATTGTGTTTTCGCTTGTCATCACGGTCGGCATCGGTCTTGCCGGCACCTGGCGGGTGCTCGGCCACAAGGCCGCGCCGGTGCTGCGCAACCTCTGACTATTCACCTACCGCAAGTCCGACGCAAAACCGCTGCACGCTTTGGAATTGCTCTGAATTCCGCCCGCCGGGACCGAGATTTGGTTAAATCGGAGTAATGTTGGGCCGCCAAAGGCCGGAAAACCGCATCGTGGATGCCTCACGAAGCATTACACCCGGTTACGGTCTTGTTCTTGACGCGAATTACCATCATATTTCGCCACAGGCATGCTGGAGCCCCGCCAGCGGCGCCTGGGTCCGGTGGACCTGACACCCGACGGGGCAGAAGCAATAGAGGACTCCCATGGCTGAACCCATTCGCAACTATCAGACGCGCGCCGTGCCCGGCGCCGGCGTTGATGCAGGCATCGATCAGGGCCTGCGCGCCTATATGATCAAGGTCTACAATCTGATGGGGCTTGGCCTCCTCATCACCGGTCTTGCCGCCGTCGGCACGATCATGCTGGCCACCACCACCGATCCGGCTTCGGCTGTCGCAACGCTGCCAAGCGGCGAGATGCTGACCTCGTTCGGCTACGCGATCTTCGGTTCGCCGCTGCGCTGGGTGGTGATGCTGGCGCCGCTGGCCGCCGTGCTGTTCCTGTCGTTCCGCGTCCAGTCGATGAGCGTTTCGGCGGCGCAGACGACGTTCTGGGTCTATGCCGGCCTCGTCGGCCTGTCGCTGTCGTCGATCTTCCTGGTCTACACCACGGCCAGCATTTCGCAGACCTTCTTCGCCACCGCCGCGGCCTTCGGTGCGCTGTCGCTCTACGGCTACACCACCAAGCGCGACCTGACCGCCTTCGGCTCGTTCCTGATCATGGGCGTGTTCGGCATCATCATAGCGTCGGTGATCAACATCTTCCTGCACTCGTCGGCACTTTCCTTCGCCGTCTCGGCGCTTGGCGTGCTGATCTTCTCGGGCCTGACCGCCTATGACACGCAGAAGATCAAGGAGATGTATTTCGAGGGCGACGCTTCGGATGTCGCCGGCCGCAAGGCCATCATGGGCGCGCTGACGCTCTACCTCGACTTCATCAACCTGTTCATGTTCCTGCTGCAGTTCATGGGCGACCGCCGCTAGTAGCAGCGACGCTTGGACCATTGAGTTCCAAAGGGCGGCCTAATGGGCCGCCCTTTTCTTTTGTGTCGGGTTTTGCTGTTATTGCGGCAGAATAACGGCGTGCATAAATAATGAGCAGTATCATCATGCGGCCCGCAACGGCGGCTGACCTCGACCGGATCACGGAAATCTATGCCGACGCGGTCAGCCAGGGCACGGCGAGTTATGAGCTGGAGCCGCCCAGCCGCGCCGAGATGGGCGAGCGATTCGACACTTTGATGGCTGGCGGCTTTCCCTATCTGGTGGCGGAAAAGGACGGCGCCGTGCTCGGCTATGCCTATGCCGGCGCTTTCCGGCCGCGCCCGGCCTACCGCTTCATCGTCGAGGATTCGGTCTATGTGGCGCCCGAGGCCAAGGGCCAGGGAGTCGGGCTGTTGCTCATGCAAAGCCTGATCGGGTCCTGCCGGGCGGCGGGCTTCCGTCAGGTCATCGCGGTGATCGGCGACGGGCGGCCGGAGAGCGCCTCGGTGCGGCTCCACGAAAAGCTCGGCTTTCGCCATTCGGGATGCCTCGAAGGCTCCGGCTACAAGCACGGGCGCTGGCTGGACACGGTGTTCATGCAGCTCCCGCTGAACGGCGGGGCGCTCGCTCCACCCGATCCCGATTCGCTGCCGGAGCGAAAATTCCGCCAGCAAAAATAAGTGGTTAGGCCTCGACGAGCTTCAGCTTGCTGTCGAAGATGCCAAGCACGCGGCCGAGCTCCTGGCCGCGCTTGAGGATGCGGCCGCCGGCGGCAATGACGGCAAAGGCGCCCTGCTTGCGTGCCAGTTTCGGGTCCTTGACGATCTGGAACAGCGGCACTTCGCTGGTGCGGCGGAACACGGAAAACACCGCCCTGTCGGTGAGATGATCGATGGCGTAGTCGCGCCATTCGTTGGCGGCGACCATGCGGCCGTAGAGCCTCAGGATCTGGTCCAGTTCACGCCGGTCGAACCGCACCGGCTGATCGAGGCGCTCAGGTCGCGCCTCGTGCAGCGGGATCAATATTGCGGATGCGTCAACATCCCCCGTCCCGCCGCTGTCGTCAGTCATGCCTCGATCCTTCAAAATGAATCTTTGCCAACCAAAGTTGGCGCGTTCGCAGCTGAATTGCAAGACCCGGCGAAGCAGGGCGGAGGCGCGCTGTTTCTGCAACGTCCAGTCACTTTTATGAAACGCCTTGTTGGAATTGGTGATGCTTCGCCATATTCTCGCCATTTTTTATCCGCGCTCCTGCCCCAATGTCCGACGAGTTTACCCGCGTTGCCTGAGACGGTTCGGTCCGGCACCGGCTCGTAAACCCCAAGCCCCCCGCCCACGGGTCTGCGTCGGATCGAACCAACCTCGGTCTTTCTTCGGAAGGATCGGGTGCGACGATCCCAAAACCTAAATGACCGACGTCAGAAGCAAGCTGACGTCGGTTTTTTGTTTTTGGGGCGGAGCGCGGGGCAATGCGGCGAGGCAGAGCATGATCGTTGTTCCGTAGCGAGCCTTCCCACCCCCTCTGTCCTGCCGGACATCTCCCCCGCAAGGGGAGATCGGATTTCACTTCTGCTTTCGCCAATCTCCAATGTCGAACAAGATGGCGAACACGACAAAGCTGCCAATCTCCCTCCTTGCGGGGGAGATGGCCGGCAGGCCAGAGGGGGGCTGTCCCGCCGACATCAAGGTCCTGTAAAGCTGTGGCGTCAGCGCATCGTTGCCTTGCCCCTGCCCTGCCTCAGGATGACGAAATGACGATCGTCTCGCTATCGGCGAAACGGAACGCGCCAATCGAGATGTGAAAGCTTCAAGGCTTGTGAATGAAGGCGGCGCCGAGAATGGGGCCGGGCAAGCCATCCCTGCCGACCGACTGCAGCAGCACGGCGCAGCCGCCCTTCTTGGAGATCTCGCTCATCGGCAATTCATAGCGCTGCGCCTTGCCGTGCCACATGCCGGCGGTCTGAATGCCCGAGACCGCGTTCCAGTAGGTCAGCTTGCGGCCGGTGTTCTCACCCTGGCCGATCTTGACCGTCTGCGGCGGGTCGAAATAGACGATGACGACATGGGCATCGCTGGGACCGTTTCCGGCATCGCCGGCGTCGATCATCACGCGGTCGCTGGTCCGGCTGACCTTGACGGCGACCCGCATGCCCTGGCCGCTCTTGGCCATCCGCGCCAGCGCGCCATCGACATCGACGCGACTGGCGCCGTTGACATGGACGCGGCCGTTGATGACGGCCTGCGGCGTGTAGACCGAGCGGCTGCCGAAGGCGCGCATATAGTCATTTTGCCGCTCGGTGTTCTCCTTGCGGCTCAGCGTGTCCTGCCAGCCGAGATAATCCCAGTAGTCGACATGGTAGGCGAGCGCGACGATGTCTTCCTTGGCGGCCAGTTCGGCGAACAACGCATCGGCCGGCGGACAGGAGTTGCAGCCCTGGCTGGTGAACAGCTCGACCACGCCCAGGGGCCCGTCAATCTGAGGTTTGTCGGCCTGCGTCTTGGCGGGCTCGGCGGTTTGGCCGATGCCGGCAGCCGCTGAGAAGGCCAGCGCAAGGGCCGCCAGCCATAATGTTTTTCGCGAGGCCATGGTCATTCCGATTCCCGCCGGTGGCGCCGGCTTTATTGTCGTTGCTGGAATATGTGGCAGAAGCGGAAGTCAACGGGAAGTCACGTTGCGGTGAAATTTTTGCCGTTGCAACCGACCGCAGCGGCGCAATAGGAGAAGGGCTCGCAGTTCAGGGTAGAAACCGATTCGGGCGGCAATCACGATGTGGCAAACTCTTTCGGCACCGATCGATCTCTATTGCGAGCGAACCGGGCCGGAACTCTGGTCCGAGCCGGTCAATGCCCTGACAAACCTTGCCTTCATCGCGGCCGGCCTGTGGGGTGTGCGCGAGGTGCGAAGGCTGCGCACCGGCACCTTCGCCGAGGTGCTGGCCTGGTGGGTGGTGGCAATCGGCATCGGCTCGACGATCTTCCACACCTTCGCCACCAGGGGCACGGTCTGGGCCGATGTGCTGCCGATCGCCGGCTTTACGCTGGCCTATACGCTGTTCAACCTGCGCCGCTTCCTCGGTATGCAATGGGGCAAGGCGATCGCCATCTTCGTCGCCTTTTACGTGGTTGCCGGGCTGCTGACGCTGGCGGTGCCGGACTGGCTTCGCCAGGCCTCGAATGGCACGACGGGCTACCTGCCGCCGTTCCTGGCGCTCGCCTTCTTCGGCATACTGGTGGCGGCCAGCGGCAATCGCGCCGGCTGGTACAATCTGGTGGGATCGGCGATCTTCGTCGTGTCCGTCATCTGCCGGATGGTCGACCCGCTGGTCTGCGCCGGCTTCCCGCTCGGCACGCATTTCCTCTGGCACATCCTCAACGGACTGATGCTCGGCGTGCTGCTGGCCGCAGCGGCGCGCTTCGGAGCGCCGAAAAATATGGGAGTAAGGGAATATGGGAGTAAGGCAGTAGGGGAATAGGTTAGCCTGTTCTTGCTTGCCCTACTCCCCTACTCCCCTACTCCCCTACTCCCTTACTGCCCTATTCCCTTATTACTATGCTGCCAGATCGCGCAGCACGTATTGCAGGATGCCGCCGTTCTTGAAGTAGTCGAGCTCGTCCAGCGTATCGATGCGGCAGATGATCGGCACGTTCTTCACCGTGCCGTCGCCATAGGTGACCTTGGCGGTCATCGTCTGGCGCGGCTTTATGGTGCTCAGCCCGTCGATCTCGACCAGCTCGTCACCCTTCAGGTTGAGCGACGCCCAGGATGTGCCGTCCTCGAAGACAAAGGGGATGACACCCATACCGACCAGGTTCGAGCGATGGATGCGCTCGAAGGACTGGGCGATGACGGCGCGCACGCCGAGCAGATTGGTGCCCTTGGCCGCCCAGTCGCGCGACGAGCCGTTGCCGTATTCGACACCGGCAAAGATCACCAGCGGCACGCCTTCCTTCTTGTATCCCATCGCCGCGTCGTAGATCGATTCCTCTTCCTTCGACGGGTAGTGGATGGTGTAGCCGCCTTCCCGGCCATTCTCGCCCAGCATGTGGTTGCGGATGCGGATGTTGGCGAAGGTGCCGCGCATCATCACCTCATGGTTGCCGCGACGCGTGCCGTACTGGTTGAAGTCGGCGACGCCGACGCCATGGTCGGTGAGATATTTGCCCGCCGGCGAGGCCGCCTTGATCGAACCGGCCGGGGAGATGTGGTCGGTGGTGATCTTGTCGCCGAACAGGCCGAGCACGCGGGCGCCCTTGATGTCGCCGATCTTGCCGAAACCAGCGGTCATGCCGGCGAAATAGGGCGGGTTCTGCACATAGGTCGAGTTGTCGTCCCAGGTGTAGGTCTGGCCTACCGGCGCCTCGACGTTCTGCCAGTATTCGTCGCCCTTGAAGACGTCGGCATATTTGCGGGCGAACAGCTCGCGGGTGACGTTCTTCTCGATGAACTCCTGGATCTCTGCCGAGCTCGGCCAGATATCCTTGAGGTAGACCGGATTGCCGTTCTTGTCGTCGCCGAGCGGCTCGGTGGTGAGGTCCTTGGTGACGGTTCCAGCCAACGCGTGCGCGACGACCAGCGGCGGCGAGGCGAGATAGTTCGCCTGCACGTCGGGCGAGACGCGGCCTTCGAAGTTGCGGTTGCCGGACAGGACCGCGGCGGCGATCAAGCCTTTTTCATTGATGGTTTTCGAGATCGGCGCCGGCAGCGGGCCGGAATTGCCGATGCAGGTGGTGCAGCCGAAGCCGACCAGGTTGAAGCCGATCTGGTCGAGCTCCTTCTGCAGTCCTGACTTTTCCAGATATTCTGCGACCACCTGGCTGCCCGGCGCCAGCGAGGTCTTGACCCATGGCTTCTGCTTCAAACCGAGGCGGTTGGCGTTGCGGGCCAGCAAGCCGGCGCCGATCAGCACGCTCGGGTTCGAGGTGTTGGTGCAGGAGGTGATGGCGGCGATGACGACATCGCCATGGCCGAGATCGTGGTCGGTGCCGTCGACGGCGTAGCGTTTGTGGATCTCGGCGGCCTTCTTGTACTCGGTCTCCATCGCCTTGGTGAAGCCTTCCGGAATGCCTTCCAGCGCGACGCGGCCTTCGGGCCGCTTGGGGCCGGCCATCGACGGCACGACGGAACCAAGTTCCAACTCGAGCAGGTCGGTGAACACCGGGTCGGCCGAGCCGGTGTCGCGCCACAGGCCTTGCGCCTTTGAATAGGCCTCGACCAGCGCGATGCGATCCTCGCTGCGGCCGGACATTGTGAGGTAGCGGATGGTTTCGCTGTCGACCGGAAAGAAGCCGCAGGTGGCGCCGTATTCGGGCGCCATGTTGCCGATGGTGGCGCGGTCGGCCAGCGTCATGTTTGAGAGGCCCGGGCCGAAGAACTCGACGAACTTGCCGACGACGCCCTTCTTGCGCAGCATCTGGGTGACGGTGAGCACGAGGTCGGTGGCGGTGACGCCTTCTTTCAGCTTGCCGGTGAGGCGGAAGCCGATGACCTCGGGCAGCAGCATGGAGACAGGCTGGCCAAGCATGGCCGCCTCGGCCTCGATGCCGCCGACGCCCCAGCCGAGCACGCCAAGGCCGTTGATCATCGTGGTGTGCGAATCGGTGCCGACGCAGGTATCGGGATAGGCGGTGGTTTCGCCGTCCTCAGTGTTGGTCCACACCACCTGGCCGAGATATTCGAGGTTGACCTGATGGCAGATGCCGGTGCCGGGCGGCACGACACGGAAGTTGCGGAACGCCTGCTGGCCCCATTTCAGGAACTTGTAGCGCTCTTCGTTGCGCTCGTATTCGAGCTCGACATTGCGGGCGAAGGCCAGCGGCGTGCCGAATTCATCGACGATGACGGAATGGTCGATGACGAGGTCGACGGGAACCAGCGGGTTGATCTTCTGCGGATCACCGCCGAGCGAGGCCATGGCGTCGCGCATGGCGGCAAGGTCGACCACGGCCGGAACGCCGGTGAAATCCTGCATCAGCACACGAGCTGGGCGATAGGCGATCTCGACGCCGGCGGTGCCCTTGTCGGTCAGCCAGCCGGCGACCGCCTGGATCGATTCCTTGGTGACGGAGCGACCGTCCTCGTTGCGCAGCAGGTTCTCCAGCAGCACCTTCATCGAATAGGGCAGCTGGGCAATGCCCGTGAGGCCGTTCTTCTCGGCCTCGATGAGATCGAAATAGACATACTCCGTACCGCTTGCGGTCAGCGTGCGGCGGCAATTGAAACTGTCTAGGGATTTTGACACGTGCGATCCTTGTCTGTTCAGCCTGAAAGGGAACGGACGCCGATGGCATGCAATCACGCGCAAAGGTGCGGGTACGGCCATTTCCGCTGTCCGTTCCCAAGCAACCCGAGCCGTTCAAGGCGGCGCGTGCGCTGGTTCGGCGCTAATTCTGTTCCCGCGCCGACCGCTGGCACGGATGCACCGCATATAGAGAATTTTCTGGAATAGTTCTAGACAGTTGCAAAGCAAATTTGTGCGATGCGGCAGCTGCCGCGACACATGGTTTTCAGGGCAGGCGAGGGATGCGGCTGATCGCCGAAAATCTGGGCGGCGAACGCGGCGGCGACACGGTGTTTTCCGGCATCGGCTTTGCCCTGGAGGACGGGCAGGCGCTGGTTGTCACCGGGCCCAATGGTGCCGGCAAATCGACCTTGCTGCGGGTCATCGCCGGGTTGCTGCCGGTGGCCGAAGGCAGTGTGCGGATCGAAGGCGTTGTGAAGATCGAAGACGTTGTGGAGATTGAAGACGGGGGCGAGGCATTTCCGTCGATCGCTGCGGCCTGTCATTACCTTGGTCACCAGAACGCCATGAAGCCTGCGCTCAGCGTGGCGGAAAATCTGCGCTTCTGGCGCGACTTCAACGGCGATGGACATGCCGGCGTCGAAGAGGCGCTGGAAACGGTCGGGCTGGGCGGCATCGGCCACCTGCCCTTCGGCTATCTCTCGACCGGGCAACGGCGGCGCGCGGCGATCGCCAAGCTTCTGGTCAGCCACCGTCCGCTGTGGCTGCTTGATGAGCCGACGGCGGGGCTGGACAAGGCTTCGGAGCGGCGATTTGCGCAGTTGATGGGGAAGCATTGTGGGGAGGGTGGGATCATCGTTGCGGCGACGCATTTGCCGCTGGGATTGGATGAGGCGAAGGAATTGAGGATGGGGCAGTGATGTCGGCGTTCCTCCCTGGGCAAAGGCACCTCAAAGCATGCTAGCCCTCTTCCTGCGCGACATCCGTCTCAACATCCGTGCCGGCGGCGGGGCCTTGACTGGGGTCATCTTCTTCCTCGCCGTCATCGCCACCATCCCTTTCGGCGTCGGGCCGGACCTCAAGCTGCTTGCCCGCATCGGGCCGGCGATCCTGTGGATTGGCGCGCTGCTCTCCTGCCTGCTTGGCCTTGACCGGCTGTTCCAGGCCGACCGCGAGGACGGCTCGCTCGATCTGCTGGTGCTCGGCAACGATCGGCACATGCTGGCCTTGACGGTGTTGACCAAATGTCTGGCGCATTGGGCGGGCAGCGTGCTGCCGTTGGTGGTCGCCGCTCCCTTGCTCGGCCTGTTCATGAACATGGAGCCGATCAGCATCGGTGCCACGGCGCTGACGCTGCTCGTCGGCACGCCGGCGATCACCTTTATCGGGGCGGCCGGTGCGGCGGTGGCGGTGGCGCTGCCGCGTGGCGGGCTGCTGATCTCGGTGCTGGTGCTGCCGCTGACCATCCCAGTGCTGATCTTCGGCGTTTCGGCGAGCTACGGCGCGACGGCCAATCCCGATCCGTTTCTGCAGCCCTTCCTCATTCTTGCCGCGCTGACCTTGTTTCTTGCGGTGCTGGGCCCGGTCTCGGCGGCGCTGGCGCTTCGTCATGGAACGGATTGAGGTGACATCAAAGGCTGCGGCGCGGCGCCCGATTGCGAAGCCGATGGTGCGGGGATAAGGGAAGGCATGTTCGAATTGGGCGACATGACCGGTTTGGAAAGCGGCACCTTGGCGGGGCCTGGCGTATGAGCGCGCACGCCCTCTACGTGACCGCCGCCTATACGATCACCGCCGTGGTGCTGGCCGGGCTGGTCGGCTGGATCCTGCTCGACCAGCGGGCGCGCAAGCGCGAACTCGCTGAACTCGAAGCGTCAGGCGTGCGGCGGCGTTCCGACAAGGGCGCCAAGCCATGAGCATGGAAACGGAAACGCCACCACCCAGTCGCCGCCTATTCGTGCTTTTGCCGCTGTTGATCTTCCTCGGCCTGGCCGGACTGTTCCTGTCGCAGCTGTTGTCGGGGCGCGATGTTTCGGAAGTGCCGTCGGCCCTGATCGGCCTGCCGGCGCCGCAGACGAACCTGCCGGCGCTGGAGGGCATCAACCTGCCCGGGCTCGATACGAAATCCTTCGCTGGCAAGGTGACGCTGGTCAACGTGTTTGCGTCGTGGTGCGCGCCGTGCCGCGAAGAGCACCCGGTGCTGCTGGCGCTGGCGCAGGACAAGCGTTTCGTGATGGCGGCGCTGAACTATAAGGACCAACCGGAAAACGCCCGCCGGTTCCTCGGCGATCTCGGCAATCCGTTCCAGGCGATAGGGGTCGACGAAGCCGGGCGCACGGCGATCGACTGGGGCGTCTACGGCGTGCCGGAAACCTTCGTCATCGGCAAGGACGGCAGGATCGCCTACAAGTATGTCGGGCCGCTGACGGCCGAGGCGGCGCGGATGGTGTTGTTGCCGCAGATCGACAGGGCACTGGCGGCGCATTGATATTCAGGTGTTGCCGGCCTGCAAACGGCGGCTTCCTTTGCTTCCGGTGCTCACGTACTCAAAAGTACGCTCTGCTCCGGTTCTCGGAATCCACCGTTTTCGGCTCAGCCTGACCTCAATCTCAACGCGCCTGGGCGGCGCCGAGCAATAGTCCGAGATCAGCCGTAGATCTGCTTGTGGACCTGGTAGAGCATTTCTGAACGGTCAGCGCGCATGTCGGCCAGATCGCGGCTGGAAAAGCTGTCGATTTCGGCGACGAGGCGGTTGTAGTGCTTGCGCTTGGCAATGCTGGTGCGAGCGCGGGTCATGAGATCGTTGAAGATCATAGCAAGGTTCCTTCTGTGCCGCGTTTCTGGCGGCCGGTTGTTCCTCCCTTGATCGATACGAAGCATGACATAGTAGTGATGCATTGCAAAAAGAAGATGTTGCAATGCACCATTGCACGCAGCGCATAGCCGGTTAATCGGTCCTTACTGGCAGTTCTGATGAGTTGGCGTTGCTTCCCATCTGCCTTGAGAGGTCAAGATGCGGTGAAGCGCTCATCATCGATCTTGCCAGATCGATTTCCGGCTGGCTTGATCGCGCCTGTAGCGTTGCGTCCTTCCGGACGTGCAAAGAACGCTGTAGCACTTTCATTTTGCGCATGATCCTTTCCGAAGATCGGAATCGATTTTTCGGGATCATGCGCCCGACCTAAATGCCGGGAGAAAAAGCATGGCCGCCGCAGATTATTACGAAATTCTTGATCCGCGTTTCGCGCGGCTGTTCAGTTCCAACGCGCAAGTGGAAAAGCTGTTCACTGGATGCCAATGGGCGGAAGGGCCAGCCTGGTTCGCCGCCGGCCGTTACGTCGTCTGGTCGGATATCCCCAACAACCGCATGCTGCGCTACGACGAGACGGACGGCAATGTCAGCGTCTTCCGTCAGCCCTCCGGCAATTCCAACGGCAACACCGTCGACCGGCAGGGCCGGCTGGTGACCTGCGAGCATTCGGGCCGCCGCGTCAGCCGCACCGAGTTCGATGGCTCGGTCACCACCATTGCCACCAAATGGCGCGGCAAGCGGCTGAACTCGCCCAATGATGCGGTGGTCAAGTCGGATGGCTCGATCTGGTTCACCGATCCGAGCTACGGCATCGACACCGACTATGAGGGCGACAAGGCCGAAAGCGAGATCGGCGCCTGCTACGTCTACCGGGTCGACCCCGGCACCGGCGAGGTCGAGGCCGTCATCACGGACATGGTCAGGCCCAACGGCCTTGCCTTCTCGCTCGACGAGAGCAAGCTCTATGTCGCCGACACCGGCCGCACGCATGGCGCGCAGGATCCTGCCCATATACGGGTGTTCAATGTCGGCAAGGGCGGCAAGAAGGTGTCGGGCGAAAAGGTCTTCGCCGATTGCACGGCCGGCCTGTTCGACGGCTTCAGGCTCGATGAGGACGGCCGCATCTGGACCAGTGCCGCCGACGGCATCCACTGCTACGATCCGGATGGGACGCTGATCGGCAAGGTCAAGGTGCCGGAAGTGACGGCCAATTGCGTGTTCGGCGGCAACAAGCGGAATTGCCTCTATATAGCCGGCACCACCTCACTCTACATGGTGCGGCTGATGGTCAACGGCGCCAAAACGTACTGAGCTGCCGTTAACAAAATCGAAGGGGAGGAAATCATGCCATTCGTCAACATCCGCATCGTCAAGGAAGTGATCGCCGCCGATCCGGCGGGCAAGAAGGCGGACATAGCCAAGAAAGTCACGGCCGCCATCGTGGACGCCACCGGCCTCAGCAATGACGATGTCTGGGTGGTCTTCGAGGAGGTCAACGCCCGCGACTGGTACGTCGGCAAGACCGATGTGGAGACACTGAGAAGCAAGAAGTAGCCTCAGCGGCTGGCGATGAAGTCCGCGAAAGCGGACAGCGCATTGTGCATCGCCAGCCGGTTTTCCGGCTTAGACAGGATGGTCTCCACCTCCGGCGGCTCCTTGCCGAGCAGGGCGATCTCCAGCACATCTTCGCAAAGCGCAAACGACATCGTGCGCATGATCTCGGTCAGCGCGGCGCGGGCAAACAGCGAACGCGGCGAGGCGTGCACCAGCATCGCAGGTTTCTCGACAGCGGCGTCGCGTGACACCAGCCAGTCGAGGGCGTTCTTCAGCCCCCCCGGCACTCCATGGGCATATTCCGGACAGGAGACGATGACGTCGTCGGCTTGAGTGACTGCGTCGATCAGTTCGGATGCCGCGAGCGGCGTCCGCTCGCCCTCATCGTCGGGATTGAAGATCGGCAGACGACCAAGCCGGTCATAGACTGTGACCCGACAGCCGGGCGAAGCATTCCGCGCCAGGGCCGCGACCAGCGCGGAATTGGTGGAGGCCGCCCGCAGGCTGCCGGAAATGGCAAGGAAGTTCAGCAAGGATTGGAACCAGTCAGGACGAATCGTCGTCCCGAAAGCCTACCACATGGTCTGCTTGTAGGCGTCGTCCAGCCAGCGGTCGGTCGCCTCGGCCGAATCGGCCACCGCCAGCTGGTCGTGTAGAATCTGTCCGAGCGTTGGCAGTGTCGCGCGATCGTACCAGGTTTCCGGCTTCCACAGATCCGAGCGCATGAAGGCCTTGGCGCAATGCATGTAGGCGGCCTTGACGGAGACCACGACGACGCTTTGCGGTTGCTTGCCGTCAACGGCGAGCTGTTCGCGCAAGGTCGCGTCGACGGTGATGCGCGCGTCGCCGTTGACGCGCAGCGTCTCGTTCATGCCGGGAATGAGGAACAGCAGCCCGACCGACGGGTTGAGGAGGATGTTTTCCAGCGTGTCCAGCCGGTTGTTGCCGGGCCGGTCGGGGATGGCGATGGTCCTGTCGTCGAGAACGGCAGCGAAGCCGGGCCTGTCGCCCTTCGGCGTCACATCGGCATTGCCGGCGCCATCGGACGAGCCAATCAGCACGAAGGGGCTCTTGCCGATGAAGGAGCGGCAATGGCCGTCGAGCGTCTTCAATTCCTTGCGGATCGAGCCATCGGTCGGTCGCGGCGTCTTGTAGATCGTCCTCAGTTCATCGCGCGTGGTGACGAATTCCATGGCCCTCTCCCCAGAGCTTTGTTTGACGCAATTGCCTGAGGGAAAGCGCTATGCGCTTTTCCTGGAATTGCGCTATTTGCCCGCCTTCTCTTCCTTCCCGGCCTTGTCCTCGAGCGAATGGCGCAGGATCAGCGGCATCTGGCTGAAGGTAAACAGAAGCGTGATCGGCATGATGCCCCAGACCTTGAAGGTAACCCAGGCGTCGGTGGAGAAATTCCGCCACACCACTTCATTGGCAAGGGCCAGGAACAGGAAGAACAGACCCCAGCGGAAGGTCAATTTCCTCCAGCCCTCGGCGTCGAGGCTGAAGGCCGAATCGAAGACATAGCCGAGCAGCGACTTGCCGAAGTAGAGGCCGCCGAGCAGCACGCCGCCGAACAGCGTGTTGACGATGGTCGGCTTCATCTTGATGAAGATGTCGTCCTGCAGATAGAGCGTCAGCGCGCCGAAGATGAAGACGACGACGCCGGACACCATCGGCATGATCGGCAAGGTGTGCATCAGCAGCCATGAGGCGATCAGCGCGATTGCCGTGGCGGCCATGAACAGGCCGGTGGCGACGAAGATCGGGCCGCCGAATTCGGCCAGGACAGGGAATTTCCCCACCAGCCACTCGCCGCGCGCATTGGCGAAGAAGAACACCATCAACGGCCCCAGCTCCAGCACCAGCTTGAGCAGCGGATTGACGCCTTCCTTCTTCTGCTTTTGCGGATCGGACGGATCGCGTTCGAGAATGGGTGGGTTCATAGGTTTTCTTTCTTACGCACAATCTGATCCAAAAAGCCTGCAACTTTTTGGGACATGCTTGTCAGGCAACTCCAGCGATCGCCCTGGCGAATTCGCTTGCCGAAAAAGGTTCGAGGTCGTCGACTTGTTCGCCGACGCCGATGAAATAGACCGGCAATTTGTGCTTTGCCGCGATCGCCACCAGAATACCGCCACGCGCCGTGCCGTCCAGCTTGGTCATCACCAGGCCGTTGACGCCGGCGATATTGCGGAAGATCTCGACCTGGTTGAGCGCGTTCTGGCCGGTGGTGGCGTCGACCGTCTGCAACACGGTGTGCGGGGCTTCCGGGTCTAGCTTGCCCAGCACGCGGACGATCTTTTCGAGCTCGGCCATCAGTTCGGTCTTGTTCTGCAGGCGGCCGGCGGTGTCGATGATCAGCACGTCGGAGCCGGCTTCCCTGGCCTTCTCGAAGGCGTCATAGGCCAGCCCCGCGGCGTCGGCGCCGAGCTTGGAGGCGATGACCGGCGATTTCGTCCGCTCGCCCCATATCTTCAATTGCTCGATCGCGGCGGCGCGGAACGTGTCGCCGGCAGCCAACATCACCGACAGGCCGCCATCGGTCAGCTTGGCCGCCAGCTTGCCGATGGTGGTGGTCTTGCCGGTGCCGTTGACGCCGACCACCAGGATGACATGCGGCTTGTGCGAGAGATCGAGCTCCAGCGGCATGGCGACGTGGGCCAGCACCTTTTCCACCTCGGCCGCCATGATGGCGCGAACCTCGGTGTCCGAGACATCCTTGCCGTAGCGGCTGGAAGCCAGCGCGTCGGTGACGCGCAGGGCGGTCTCCATGCCGAGGTCGGCGCGGATCAGCACGTCCTCCAGGTCCTGCAAGGTCTCTTCGTCCAGCTTGCGCTTGGTGAAGACGCCAGCGATGTTGCCGGTGAGTTCGCGCGACGAACGCGCAAGCCCGTCCCTCATACGCTGGAACCACGAGCGCCTCGGTGCCGGTTCCGGTGCCTTCTGCGGCTCGGCTTTCTGCTCGACCTTCTTGGTGACAGTCACCTTGCCGGGAGCTGGTTTTACCTCCCCCTCGATGGGGGAGGTCCCGAGCGCAGCTCGGGGGTGGGGGTGACCAGCGCCGGCGCTGCCATCCCGCCCCGCCGCTTCGCGGCGACCCTCCCCATCGAGGGGAGGGTGGGGCGCTGGCGCGGCTTGGATCTCCGGCGCGATCTCGGCGCGCACCGGTTGCTGCTCGATCGGAGCCGGCTGGCGAATGGGCGGCGAAATCTCGGCCGGAGGGATTTCGGGTGCCGGCGTTTCGGCCGGAGCCTCGACCGGTGGCGCCGGCACTTCAACAGGCACAGGCTCCGGCTGTATCTGCGGTTGCGGCGGGACGATTTCCGGCCGCTCTGGTTCGGGAATCGGCTCGGGCGCCACAGGCGCGGCCGGGATTTCCTCGGGCGCAGGCTCCTCGACGGGCGTTTCCGGTTCAACCGGCATAGGCTCTTCGACCGGGGCAGGCTCAGGCTGGATTTCCGGCTCGGGCGGAATGATCGGTGCCGGCTCGGGCGCCGGTTCCTCGACAGGCGCCGGTTCCGGCGCTGGAACTACCTCCGGCTCGACCGTCGGCGTCGGCGCAGTTTCCGCCTCGGGCTGCGGCTCATCGCGCTTCAGAAACTCCGGAACGACCTGTTCGGAGGCCGGCTTCAGCGCATCGAGTGCTTCCCATTTGATCGGCGGCAGCGGCGCGGTCTCGTCGACGCGCTCCTCGACCACTTCTTTCTTGCCGAACGAAAATATCTTCTTGAAAAAACCAGCCATGCTTTGCGTTTCTCAGGCGGCGCGGGCGGCAAGGGGCACGGCGATCAGCCTGGTACCATCGTGGCCGGTGATGTCAGCCTCGATGATCTCGCCCGGCACACCCGCGCCGAGCGCGGCAAGCGTAAAGCCTTCGGTGCGGCCAAGACCGTTGCGCTCGATCAGGATCGACTGGCGGGTTCCGGAAAGCGACGACAGATGGCGCCGATGCGCAGCTTCACCGGCGGCGCGCAGCCGGGCGGCGCGCTGCTTGACCAATTCGCGCCGCACCTGCGGCATGCGCGCGGCGGGCGTGCCTTCGCGGGGGCTGAACGGGAAGACATGGAGATGGGTCAGTCCGCATTCCTCGACGATCTTTTCCGAATTTTCGAACATGTCATCCGTTTCGGTCGGGAAACCGGCGATGATGTCGGCGCCGAAGACGATGCCGGGGCGCAGCTTGCGCACATCCTCGCAGAAGCGGATCGACTGATCGCGCAGATGCCGGCGCTTCATGCGCTTCAGGATCATGTCGTCGCCGGACTGCAGCGACAGATGCAAATGCGGCATCAGCCGCGGCTCGGTGGCGATGGCGTCGAGCAAATCGTCGTCGGCCTCGATCGAATCGATCGACGACAGCCTTAGGCGCTTCACATCGGGCACCTGCTTGAGGATGGTCTTCACAAGCTTGCCGAGCTTCGGGGCGCCCGGAAGGTCGGCGCCAAAACTGGTCATGTCGACGCCGGTCAGCACGATCTCGGCATAGCCATTGCCGGCGAGGCGCTTGACCTGCTCGACCACGGCGCCCATTGGCACCGAACGGGAATTGCCGCGGCCGTAAGGGATGATGCAGAAGGTGCAGCGGTGGTCGCAGCCATTCTGAACCTGGACGAAGGCGCGCGCCCTGCCCTCGATGGCGTCGACCATGTGGCCGGCAGTCTCGCGCACTGAAAAGATGTCGTTGACGCGTGCCTTCTCGGTGTCGTTGACACCGAAATCCGGCAGTGCGCGATAGGAGTTCGCCTTCAGCTTCTCCTCATTGCCAAGCACGAGGTCGACCTCGTCCATGGCGGTGAAATTCTGCGGTTCGGTCTGCGCGGCGCAGCCGGTGACGATGATGCGCGCTGCGGGATTGTCGCGGCGCGCCTTCCGGATCGCCTGCTTGGCCTGACGCACCGCCTCGCCGGTTACGGCGCAGGTGTTGAAGATCACGGCGCCGCCTTCCAGTGCGCCAAGGCCGGCGCTTTCCGCCTCGCGCCGCATAACCTCGGACTCATAGGTGTTCAGCCGGCAGCCGAAGGTGACGACATCGATACCCTGGGAGGCCATCAGGCCGCGCTTTCGGTGTCGCGGGCCCAGGCGCCGGTCGACGGATCGAAGCTGCCGGAAAACTCCCATTCGGCGGCACCCGTGAGGATGACGTGGTCATTTTCAAGCCATTCGACATGGAGCGAGCCGCCGCCTGGAGTCATCAGGCTGACGCTGCGGCCGGTCCGGTTGGTGCGGGCCGCCGCGACCACCGATGCGCATGCGGCGGAGCCGCAGGCCTTGGTCAGGCCGGCGCCGCGCTCCCAGGTGCGGATGACCATGGTGTCGTGCGAGGTGACCTCGGCGATGGTGATGTTGGCGCGTTCGGGAAACATCGGATGGTTCTCGAGCAGCGGCCCGAAGCGGTCGAGCTCATAGGACCAGACGTCGCGGTCGACCCAGAAGATGGCGTGCGGGTTGCCCATCGAGACGACCGAGGGCGAATGCAGAACCGGCGCGTCGATCGGGCCGATCTGCAGCTCGATCATGCGGGTGTCGTGGAATTCCTCGGCCAGCGGAATATCCTGCCAGCCGAAACGCGGTGTGCCCATGTCGACCGAGATCGACCCATCGGCATGTTCGCGCGCGTTGAGGATGCCGGCGATGGTCTCGAAGGTGAAATTCTTCTGGCCGGTCTCGGCGGCCAGCGCCTGGACGACGCAGCGCATGCCGTTGCCGCAGGCCTGCGCCTTGGAGCCGTCGGAATTCAAGATGTCGATGAAAAAGGCGGTGCCTGGCGTCCTGGCGTCGTGGATCGCCATGATCTGGTCGAACCTGGTCGCGGTATCGGCGTTCAGCGCGATTGCCGCGGCCGCTGTCACCCGATCGGCACGGCTACGCATATCGGCAACGATGATCTCGTTGCCGATGCCGTTCATCTTGGCGAAAGGGGCAGTGCTGGCCATTGCTCCGCGAATTCCGTGTCCGTTTGGCGCTATATGGCGGAAACGAGTAGGAATTACCAGTGCGCAGCAGGGCTACGTCACCGCGAAGATGCCGAGCACCACCAGCAGGAAGATGACCAGAACAATGCCGATGAGGATGCGCGCGCCGGTGGCAGCGGCTCCTGCCAGGGCCGGCATGCCGAGCAGGCTCGCCGCCGCGGCGACGATCAGCAGAATGATGATCCATTTGATCATGGAGAGGCTCCCAGCCAAATTGCGTTGGGGAAGCAACGCGTTCTAGCAATTTGGGTTCCTTGGCGGGCTGCTCGGCTAGATGGCTGGCACGTCCCAGACCTCGCCGGGCCGCAAGGCGCGAAAGTGCTGCCGCGGGATGCCTTGATCGTCGAGCGCCTCGGTCAATTTCCGGGCCGGCTCGTCGATCGGTTCGTCAGTGAGTTGGAAGGTGCCCCAGTGGCAGCCCGCGGCATAAGCGGCGTTGCACAGTTGCATGCCGTGCACGGCCTCTTCCGGATTCTGATGCTGCGGCGCCATGAACCAGCGCGGCTCATAGGCGCCGATCGGCAGGATGGCGAAACGGAAACCGCCATGCTTTTCAGCCATCAGCCGGTAGTTGATGCCATCGTGGAAGCCGGTGTCGCCGGCGAAATAGACGTTGCCATCCGGCGTCTCGATGACGAAGCCGGCCCACAGCGCCATGCGCCGGTCGCGGGCGCCACGCGCCGACCAGTGGTGCACCGGTTCGACATGGACGGCGACGCGGTCGCCTACCTCGACCCTGTCGCCCCAGTCATGCGCCGACAGCCGCATACCGGGAACTGCATCGCCAATCAGCGCATCGTTGCCGAGCGGGGTGATCACCAGCGGGTCGTGACTGGCCTTCAGCCGCTTCAGCGTGGCGAGGTCGAGATGGTCGTAATGGTTGTGACTGACCAGTACGAGGTCGATCGGCGGCAGGTCGGCGAAGGCGATGCCTGGCGGGTTGATCCGTTTCGGTCCGGCAAAGGAGAGTGGCGATACACGCGGCGACCAGACCGGATCGGTGAGGATGTTCAGGCCCGCGGTCTGGATCAGCAAGGTGGAATGACCGACCATGGTCACTTGCAGTGCTGCGCCTTCGATCCGTGTCGCCGGTTTTATCTGCAGAAAGGGGTTCGGTGTGGGCGTCGGCCATTTCGAGCGCTTGCCGCTGAACTGCCATTTCAGCAGGTCGGCGAAACGGCCGGGTGGCTGGCCGTCGGGATTGAAGAACAAGGTGCCGTCGAAATGATCGCTGGGCGGGCCGCTGTAGTAGCGGTTGGCGGCCCTCTTTCTCGCGGCCAATTTTGCAGCTCCAGCAGGTTTCGGTTTCCAAGAGATAGGACCAATGCCGGCCGGCGCAAGCATTTGGCTTGCCGGGCGCTTGGGCTGGGTACGGTGTGGCCAGATCCCGATGGCGGGACCGACAGCCGACCGGTGACGCCGGGATTGCGATAAATTTGCAACAAATTTTGCCGCAAACCGTATTTTAACCATATCGGGTTGAAATTTCGCCACCTTCTCCATCTTGGTGGGGGTGAGATTGTACGGACGGCGCCCCCCAGCCGAATCCGACGGAGGTTGGAATGATTTTTTCGAAAAGCGGCCTGGTGGCTGTATCGCTGGCGGCGCTCGTTGCGAGCGGCTGTTCGACCTCACGGTTCTCGTCGATGGACGACCAGCAGCCGGCACCGCTGCAGCCGGCACCGGCCGGCCAGGTGACCGCCAATCAGCTGCCGCCGCCGGCAGCACCGGGCGCCACCGACCCGTCGAAATTCCCGACCGCGCCTGGGAATACGCAGGTTGCGTCCTTGCCGCCGGACGGCTCGGCGCCCGCCGGTGCCGCGGACCTGACCGCGGCCAGCGTCGCCGGTGTCTGGAATGCCAGCGTTTCGGGCCAGAGCTGCAAGGTAGCGACCCCGCAGACCAAGTTCGGCGCCGGCTTCCGCGCCGGGCCGTTGCACTGCCCGGCACCGATCGACGGCATCAAGTCGTGGAATGTCGCCGGCAAGCAGCTGACGCTCTATGACGAAAATGGCGGCGCGCTGGCACGGCTCTATTCGTCGGGCGGATCGAAATTCGACGGCCAGACTTCCAACGGCCAGGCGATTTCGCTTACAAGGTAGGCGACCGCCCCTTATTTGTTCTTACGCAATTCCGGACGGAAAACGCTACACACCCTTCCTGGAATTGCTCGACAACGACGTGACCGATGCATCTGCGTGACGGCCTCCAGACCCATGCGACCGTCAGGCAGCGCTACGACCATCTGGTGGAAACCGGTGCGATCGAACGCGATCCGGCGCAGGAACGGATCGCCGCCGCGCTGGACCGGCTGACCGACGAGATTTCGGCCAAGCGGCTGGCGCACAAGTCCAGCGCGCTTGGCTGGCTTTTTGCCCGCAAGCGCGAGACACATGAGGCCGTCAAAGGCCTCTACATCCATGGCGGGGTCGGCCGCGGCAAGACCATGCTGATGGACATGTTCTTCGAATTGCTGCCGGTGCGGCGCAAGCGCCGCGTCCATTTCAACGACTTCATGGCCGATGTGCAGGACCGCATCCAGAAGCACCGGCAGGCGCGCAAGGATGGCTCGGTCAAGGAGGACGACCCGATTCCGCCGGTGGCCAAGGCGCTTGCCGAGCAGGCCTGGGTGCTGTGCTTCGACGAGTTCTCGGTCACCGACATTGCCGACGCGATGATCCTGTCGCGGCTGTTTTCGGCGCTGTTTGCCAGCGGCGTGGTGCTGGTCGCCACCTCGAACGTGGCGCCGGAGAATCTCTATGGTGACGGCCTGAACCGCCAGCTTTTCCTGCCTTTCATCGGTATCCTGGAGCGGCATGCGCGGGTGCTGTCGCTCGACGCCGACAAGGACTACCGGCTGGAAAAGCTCGTCCGCACGCCGGTCTATGTCACGCCGGCCGATGCGACGGCCGACGAGATGCTCGACGAGGCCTGGCAAACCATGACGCGCGGCGTGCCGACGGCCGAGACCTCGCTGACCCTCAAGGGACGGCAGGTGGTGGTGCCCGCTGCCGCCGGCGACGCGGCGCGGTTTTCCTTCGCCGATCTCTGCGAAAAGCCGCTTGGCGCCCGCGATTTCCTGGCAATCGCCGGCCGCTTCTCGACCATCTTCATCGATCGCGTCCCGGTGCTCGGCGAAGGCAAGCGCAACGAGGCCAAGCGCTTCATCCTGTTGATCGACACGCTCTACGATCATCATGCGCGGCTGGTGGTCAGCGCCGCGGCCCCGCCGCCGCAGCTCTATCAAGCCAAACGCGGGGTCGAGGTCTTCGAGTTCGAACGCACGGCATCACGCCTGATCGAGATGCAAAGCCGCGACTGGCTGGAGGATTGGGCGGAACGGCGCAAGGCGAGGGCAGCGCCAGAGGCAGAGCAGGCACGGGCCTGAGATAGTTCTTCGGAAGGTCGCGATCCCTGCCCCTCCTCTGTCTCGCCGGCGCCAAAGATCTAAAGCGCATACAGATACATCACGAAATCTTCCGCCGGCCCATGCGGCTCTTTGCGCGACTCATAGAGCGCCCGGGCAGGCACATTGCCCGGCTCGGTGCCGACCCAGGCCTCCTCGCAGCCATGGTCACGGCCAATCGCAAACATCGCGTCGAGCATGTCTCGCGCGATGCCCTGGCGCTGGAAGGCCGGCGAAACGCCGACCTCGTCTATGTAGAGCTCGCTGACCTTGTCGGGGTGGCGGTGGATGATTGCGGCGCATTGCCCGACGACCACGTCGCCGGCGAGCGCCACGATCATGAAATGGCCAGGTTCGTGGAGATAGGCTGCCAGCCGATCCGGCATGACCGGCTCGTCGAAGACGTCCTCGGCGACCTGCATCACAAGGGCGTCATCGCCCGGAAATAGCCTTCGGATTTCCATCTTCATTGTGTAAATTCCCTCAAGTCGGCTTACAAACTTTGACGTTTACGTAAATCCCAATCTATCTAACCGATTGAAAATGCTAGCTCCGAAATAATCGATTGAATTTATCTTGCACCAAGGCTATTTGGTGCGGCGAAAATCCGCGGGTTCCTCGCAGCATTCCGGCCTCTTCCTCGACGCCGCCAACCAAGTCGCCAAGGACTTGGGCGCCGTCACTGACAAAGGGAAAACATCCTGACATGGCACGCAACAAGATAGCGCTTATCGGCTCTGGCATGATCGGCGGCACGCTCGCCCACATGATCGGCCTCAAGGATCTCGGCGACGTGGTGCTGTTCGATATTGCCGAGGGTATCCCGCAAGGCAAGGGGCTGGATATCGCGCAGTCGTCGCCGGTCGATGGCTTCGACAGCCGTCTCACCGGCGTCAACGACTATGCCGGCATCGAGGGTGCCGACGTCTGCATCGTCACCGCCGGCGTGCCGCGCAAGCCGGGCATGAGCCGCGACGACCTGCTTGGCATCAATCTCAAAGTCATGGAACAGGTCGGCGCCGGCCTGAAGAAGTATGCGCCGAAGGCCTTCGTCATCTGCATCACCAACCCGCTCGACGCCATGGTCTGGGCGCTGCAGAAGTTCTCGGGCCTGCCCAAGAGCCATGTCGTCGGCATGGCCGGCGTGCTCGACAGTTCGCGCTTCCGCTATTTCCTGGCCGAGGAATTCAAGGTCTCGGTCGAGGACGTCACCGCCTTCGTGCTCGGCGGCCATGGCGATTCCATGGTGCCGATGATCCGCTATTCGACGGTTTCCGGCATCCCGCTGCCCGACCTGATCAAGATGGGCTGGACGTCGAAGGAAAAGCTCGACCAGATCGTCCAGCGCACCCGCGACGGCGGCGCCGAGATCGTCGGCCTGCTCAAGACCGGCTCGGCCTATTACGCGCCGGCCGCCTCGGCGATCTCGATGGCGGAAGCCTATCTCAAGGACAAGAAGCGCGTGCTGCCGTGCGCGGCGTATCTTTCCGGCCAGTATGGCGTCAAGAACACCTATGTCGGCGTGCCCGTGGTGATCGGCGCCGGCGGCGTCGAGCGCATTATCGAGATCGACCTCAACAAGAGCGAGCAGAAGATGTTCGACGCTTCGGTGGCGACGGTGCAGGGCCTGACCGAGGCCTGCGTCAAGATCGCGCCGCAGCTCGCCTCGAAGTAACCCCCAGCAGTCGACCCGGAGACATCGAAGATGAACATCCATGAGTATCAGGGCAAGGCGCTGCTGAAGAGCTTTGGCGCGCCGGTGGCCGAAGGCGTGCCGGTGTTCAAGGCGAGCGAAGCGGAAGCCGCCGCCAAGGCGCTGCCCGGCCCGCTCTATGTGGTGAAGAGCCAGATCCATGCCGGCGGCCGCGGCAAGGGCAAGTTCAAGGAACTCGGCCCTGATGCCAAGGGTGGCGTCAGGCTGGCGAAGTCGGTGGCCGACGTGGTCGCCAACGCCAACGAAATGCTCGGGCATACGCTGGTGACCAAGCAGACCGGTCCGGCCGGCAAGCAGGTCAACCGCCTCTATATCGAAGACGGCGCCGACATCGATCGCGAACTCTATCTGTCGATCCTGGTCGACCGCTCGGTCGGCCGCGTTGCCTTCGTCGTCTCGACCGAAGGCGGCATGGACATCGAGGCGGTCGCGCACGACACGCCGGAAAAGATCATCACCGTCGCCATCGACCCGGAAAAGGGCGTCACAGCGGCCGATCTAAAGGCGCTCAACGGCGCGCTGAAGCTCGACGGCGACGCCGGCCGGGATGGCGATACGCTGTTCCCGATCCTCTACGAGGCCTTTGTCGAGAAGGACATGAGCCTGCTCGAGGTCAACCCGCTGATCGTCATGAAGAATGGCCGGCTGCGCGTGCTCGACGCAAAAGTGTCGTTCGACAACAACGCGCTGTTCCGCCATCCCGACGTGCTCGAACTGCGCGACACCACCGAAGAGGACGAGAAGGAGATCGAGGCGTCGAAATACGACCTCGCCTATGTCGCGCTCGACGGCAATATCGGCTGCATGGTCAACGGCGCCGGCCTCGCCATGGCGACGATGGACATCATCAAGCTCTATGGCGCCGAACCGGCCAACTTCCTCGATGTCGGCGGCGGTGCGTCGAAGGAGAAGGTGACGGCGGCGTTCAAGATCATCACCAAGGATCCGGCGGTCAAGGGCATCCTGATCAACATCTTTGGCGGCATCATGAAGTGCGACATCATCGCCGAGGGCGTGATTGCCGCGGTCAAGGAAGTCGGCCTGGAAGTGCCGCTGGTGGTGCGCCTGGAAGGCACCAATGCCGAGCTCGGCAAGAAGATCATCAACGACAGCGGCCTCAACGTGGTGTCGGCAGATGATCTCGACGACGCGGCCAAGAAGATCGTGGCGGCGGTGAAGGGCTGATCCGGTGCCTCCGCGCAAGATAAACCTGGTCGAGGCGGCGGATCAAAAGATCAACAAGGTCTTCGATCCGCATATTGCCGGCGACGTCAACGACAGCCAGGCGAAAGTCGCCAAGTTCGGCGAGGTCTTCGACTGGCACGCGCATGACAATGAGGATGAAGCCTTCCTCGTGCTACGCGGCCGCATTGCCATCGATTTCCGCGACGGTCCGGTCGAGCTCGGCGAGGGCGACTTCATGGTCGTGCCGCGCGGCGTCGAGCACCGGCCGCGTTCGCTCAGCAAGGAACCGGTGGTGCTGATGTTCGAGCCGGCGACGACGCTCAACACGGGCAACGCCAAGAGCGACCTCACCGTCGCCGACCTGAAGCGGCTCTGACCATGAACGCGGCCTCCTTCTCTTCGCTCTCGTCCGACCACCAGCGCCTGCAAGCGCTGGTCGGCACTTGGCGTGGCGAGGAAGATGTGGCGGCCACGCAATGGACAGATGCCGCCACAGCGACGGCCGAAGCAGTTGCCGTGGCTGAATTTGGCGGCCTGTTCGTGGTGCAGCGCTATCGCCAGCGCCGCGACGGCACGGTGTCGTTCGGCGCGCACAGCGTGTTCGGCTTCGACCAGCAAAGCAGCGTCGTAACCATGCATCAATTCGACTCGATGGGCTTTGTGCCGACCGCACCGGCAACAGGCACCTGGGATGGCAATACGCTGACGCTGCTACGCTCGTCGCCGCGCGGGTCGGCCCGGGTGACCTACGATTTCGACAGCAATGACAGTTACCGCATGCGACTGCAGTTCCAACCGGCCGGCAGCGATGTCTGGCAAGACATGGTGAGCGGCGTCTACAGCCGTGTCTCACCTTCCTCGATCAACGATTTCTAAGAAAAAGGGCCACCATGTCCATTCTCGTCGACAAGAACACCAGGGTGCTGGTGCAAGGCCTGACCGGCAAGACCGGTACGTTCCACACAGAACAGGCGCTGGCCTATCACGGCACCAAGATGGTCGGCGGTATCCATCCCAAGAAGGGTGGCGAGACCTGGACCGGCTCGAAGGGCGAGAGCCTGCCGATCTTCGCCACCGTCGCCGAGGGCAAGGAAAAGACCGGCGCCAACGCTTCGGTCGTCTATGTGCCGCCGGCGGGCGCCGCCGAAGCGATCCTGGAAGCGATCGAGGCCGAGATCCCGCTGATCATCTGCATCACCGAAGGCATCCCAGTGATGGACATGATCAAGGTCAAGGCGCGGCTCGACCGTTCGACCTCGCGGCTGATCGGCCCGAACTGCCCGGGCGTGCTCACCCCCAACGAATGCAAGATCGGCATCATGCCGGGAAACATCTTCCGCAAGGGCTCGGTTGGCGTTGTTTCGCGCTCGGGAACACTTACCTATGAGGCTGTGTTCCAGACCACCAATGTCGGCCTCGGCCAGACCACCGCCGTCGGCATTGGCGGCGACCCTGTCAAGGGCACCGAATTCATCGACGTGCTCGAGATGTTCCTCGCCGATGACGAGACCAAGTCGATCATCATGATCGGCGAGATCGGCGGTTCGGCCGAGGAAGACGCCGCGCAGTTCCTCAAGGACGAAGCCAAGCGTGGCCGCAAGAAGCCGATGGCCGGCTTCATCGCCGGGCGCACGGCGCCGGCCGGCCGCACCATGGGTCATGCGGGCGCGGTGATCTCCGGCGGCAAGGGCGGCGCCGAGGACAAGATCGCGGCGATGGAATCGGCCGGGATAAGAGTTTCGCCCTCGCCGGCGCGGCTGGGCACGACGCTGGTCGAGGCGATCAAGGGTTAAGTGAGTAGCGAGTAGTGAATAGCGAATAGGAAACGGAGTAACGGCGCGACCTGGGGAAAATCCCTACTCGCTATTCGCTACTCACTATTCGCTCTGACAAGGAGACGAAGCCAAGGCTTCGATAGAGACATGGCAAGACAAGATCAGGCCAACGACCAATTTTCGCTCACCTCTTTCCTCTATGGCGGCAACGCCGACTATATCGACGCGCTCTACGCCGCCTATGAGGACGATCCAGCTTCGGTCAATCCCGAATGGCAGGAGTTCTTCGCCGGGCTGAAGGACGACGCGGGCGATGTGCGCAAGAACGCCAAGGGCGCCTCCTGGGCCAAGCCCTCCTGGCCGCTGCAGGCCAATGGCGAACTGGTGTCGGCGCTCGACGGCAACTGGGGCATCGTCGAGAAGCACCTGGAAAAGAAGGTCAAGGACAAGGCGGTCACCAACGGCATCATCCTTTCCGACGCCGATGTGCACCAGGCGACGCGCGATTCGGTGCGCGCCATCATGATGATCCGCGCCTACCGCATGCGCGGCCATCTGCACGCCAATCTCGACCCGCTCGGCATCGCCAAGCCGCTCGAGGACTACAACGAATTGTCGCCAGAGAATTACGGCTTCACCGCCGCCGACTACGACCGGCCGATCTTCCTCGACAATGTGCTCGGGCTCGAATTCGGCACCATCCGGCAGATGCTGGAGATCCTGACGCGCACCTATTGCTCGACGCTGGGCGTCGAGTTCATGCATATTTCCGATCCGGAGGAAAAGGCCTGGATCCAGGCGCGCATCGAGGGCGCCGACAAGGAGATTTCCTTCACCGCCACCGGCAAGAAGGCGATCCTGCAGAAGCTGGTCGAGGCCGAAGGCTTCGAGCAGTTCATCGACGTCAAGTACAAGGGCACCAAGCGCTTCGGCCTCGATGGCAGTGAATCGCTGATCCCGGCGCTGGAGCAGATCGTCAAGCGCGGCGGCCAGCTCGGCATGAAGGAGATCGTGCTCGGCATGGCGCATCGCGGCCGGCTGAACGTGCTCTCCCAGGTGATGGCCAAGCCGCATCGCGCCATCTTCCACGAGTTCAAGGGCGGTTCGGCCGCCCCCGACGAGGTCGAGGGCTCGGGCGACGTCAAGTACCATCTCGGCGCCTCGTCGGACCGCGAGTTCGACGGCAACAAGGTGCATCTGTCCTTGACCGCCAATCCCTCGCACCTGGAAATCGTCGATCCGGTGGTGATGGGCAAGGCGCGCGCCAAGCAGGACTATCTGTTCGGCCGCAGCCGCGAGGAAATCGTGCCGCTGGAAGAGCGCGCCAAGGTGCTGCCGCTGCTGCTGCATGGCGATGCCGCCTTCGCCGGCCAGGGCGTGATCGCCGAAATCCTCGGCCTGTCGGGCCTGCGCGGCCATCGCGTTGCCGGCACGCTGCATTTCATCATCAACAACCAGATCGGCTTCACTACCAATCCGCGTTTCTCGCGCTCGTCGCCCTATCCATCTGATGTGGCCAAGATGATCGAAGCGCCGATCTTCCACGTCAATGGCGATGATCCGGAAGCCGTGGTGCATGCCACCAAGGTGGCGATCGAATTCCGCATGAAGTTCCACAAGCCGGTCGTGGTCGACATGTTCTGCTACCGCCGCTTCGGCCACAATGAGGGCGACGAACCGGCCTTCACCCAGCCGATCATGTACCGCAACATCCGCACCCACAAGACGACGGTGCAGATCTATGGCGACCGGCTGATCGCCGAGGGCCACATCACCCAGGCCGAACTCGACCAGCTGAAGGCCGACTGGCGGGCGCATCTGGAATCCGAGTGGGAAGTCGGCCAGAGCTACAAGCCCAACAAGGCCGACTGGCTGGACGGCGCCTGGTCGGGCCTGCGCACGGCCGACAACCAGGACGAACAGCGGCGCGGCAAGACCGCTGTGCCGGTCAAGACGCTGAAGGAAATCGGCAAGAAGCTGACCGAGGTGCCGAAGGATTTCGAGGCGCACAAGACGATCATCCGCTTCCTCGAGAACCGCCGCCAGGCGATCGACTCCGGCGAAGGCATCGACTGGTCGACGGCCGAGGCGCTGGCCTTCGGCGCCATCCTGCTCGACGGCAATCCGATCCGCCTCTCGGGTCAGGATTCCGAACGCGGCACCTTCTCGCAGCGGCATTCCGTGCTCTACGACCAGCGCGACGAGACCCGCTACATCCCGCTCAACAATCTGTCGGCGGCGCAGGCCGGCTACGAAGTCATCAACTCGATGTTGTCGGAAGAGGCGGTGCTGGGCTTCGAATATGGCTACAGCCTGGCCGAACCGAAGGCGCTGACCTTGTGGGAGGCGCAGTTCGGCGATTTCGCCAACGGCGCCCAGGTGGTGTTCGACCAGTTCATCTCGTCGGGCGAGCGCAAGTGGCTCCGAATGTCGGGCCTCGTCTGCCTCTTGCCGCATGGCTACGAAGGCCAGGGACCGGAGCATTCCTCGGCCCGGCTCGAGCGCTTCCTGCAGCTTTGCGCCGAAGACAACATGCAAGTGGCGAACTGCACGACGCCGGCTAACTATTTCCACATCCTGCGCCGGCAGTTGAAGCGCGACTTCCGCAAGCCGCTGATCCTGATGACGCCGAAGTCGCTGCTGCGCCACAAGCGGGCGGTGTCGACGCTGCCGGAAATCTCGGGAGAAAGCTCGTTCCACCGGCTGTTGTGGGACGATGCCCAGCTGCTTCCCAACCAGGCGATCAAGCTCACCAAGGATTCGAAGATCCGCCGCGTCGTGCTGTGCTCGGGCAAGGTCTATTACGACCTCTACGAGGAGCGCGAGAAGCGCGGCATCAACGACATCTACCTGCTGCGCGTCGAACAGCTCTATCCGTTCCCGGCCAAGGCGCTGATTACGGAACTGTCGCGTTTCCGCAATGCGGAGATGGTGTGGTGCCAGGAAGAGCCCAAGAACATGGGCGCCTGGTCGTTCATCGACCCGTATCTGGAATGGGTGCTGGCGCATATCGATGCCAAGCATCAGCGGGTGCGCTACACCGGCCGCCCGGCGGCCGCCTCACCGGCGACCGGACTGATGTCGAAGCACCTTGCCCAGCTCGCCGCCTTGCTCGAAGACGCGCTCGGTGAATAGAAGAGACTCGGGTGAATAGAACAGATCTGGGCGAATAACTCAGGAAGAAACGGACAGGCACAATGGCTACCGAAATCCGCGTTCCCACTCTCGGCGAATCCGTCACCGAAGCGACCGTCGGCAAATGGTTCAAGAAGGTCGGCGACACGATCGCCGCCGATGAACCGCTGGTCGAGCTCGAGACCGACAAGGTGACGGTGGAGGTGCCTGCCGCCGCCGCCGGTACGCTGGGCGAGATCACCGTCAAGGAAGGTGAGACGGTCGGCGTCGGCGCCCTGCTGGGTTCGATTTCGGCGGGTGGCGATGCCGCCGCACCAGCAACCAAGCCACAGGCGGTGTCGCAGGCCTCGTCGCCGGACGCGGCATCGACCGGTAGGCAGGCCGCTGCCGAAACCGCCAAGATCGCCGGCGACGCCGGCGCGGTCGAGCCGCGCAACATGCCGCCGGCCCCAGCCGCGGCAAAACTGATCGCCGAGAAAAATCTCGCCGTCGACCAGCTCTCCGGCTCGGGCAGGCGCGGCCAGGTGCTGAAGGGCGACGTGCTCGACGCGATCTCGAAGGGCGCGCCGTCACAGCCGGCCGAGACCCCCAGGGCAGCGCCGGCGCCGGTTGCGGTGCGGGCGCCGTCCTCGGGCGACGATGCGTCGCGCGAAGAGCGCGTGCGCATGACCAAGCTGCGCCAGACCATCGCGCGCCGGCTCAAGGAAGCGCAGTCGACCGCCGCCATGCTGACCACCTTCAACGAGGTCGACATGAGCGCGGTGATGGCGCTCAGGACAAAGTACAAGGACGTGTTCGAGAAGAAGCACGGCGTGAAGCTTGGCTTCATGGGCTTCTTCACCAAGGCCGTCACCCACGCCTTGAAGGAAATCCCCTCGGTCAATGCCGAGATCGACAGCACCGACATCATCTTCAAGAACTATGCCCATATCGGCGTCGCCGTCGGCACCGAAAAGGGCCTGGTCGTGCCGGTCGTGCGCGATGCCGACCAGATGTCGATCGCCGAGATCGAGAAGGAGATTGGCCGCCTGGGCATCGCCGCGCGCGACGGCAAGCTGTCGGTCGCCGACATGCAGGGCGGCACGTTTACGATTTCCAACGGTGGCGTCTACGGGTCACTGATGTCGACGCCGATCCTCAACGCGCCGCAGTCGGGGATTTTGGGCATGCACAAGATCCAGGACCGGCCGGTGGTGGTCGGTGGCCAGATCGTGATCCGGCCGATGATGTATCTGGCGCTCAGCTACGATCACCGCATCGTCGACGGCAAGGAAGCGGTGACCTTCCTGGTCCGCGTCAAGGAAAGCCTGGAGGATCCGGAACGGCTGGTTCTGGATCTGTGAGCGGAGCTGATCCGCAATGAGCGGCTGGCTGGAGCAGTTGGGGTTCAAGCTGGGCCGTGGGCTACGGATCTTACGGCGTGAGCCGTGGACCTCCATGTCCACGCCGGCGGTGGTGTCGCCCGAATGGGAGCCGGCGCAGGCGAGCAGCAATCTCGGCCTCTTCGACCTGAGCGATGCGCAAATGGCGGAGCGCGAGATAACCGTCACGGTGATCGGCGAGCTGGATTTGCCGACAGGCGAAATTGTCGCCTGCGATCCCCTGACTACCGGAACCGACTGGCCAGCGTTAAGCCGCAAGGTCAGACCAGGGCGCTACCCGGTATCGTTGCTTGAGGCACAAGGCCGTGTTGCTGCAGCAGTCCTGCGCTTCCGGCCCGGCAGGCCGTTTCGCTGGGAGCTGGCAACCTTGCCCGATCAGGATGCATCGACCCTGAAGGGCAACGAGGTATTTGGATATCCCGTCGATGCCGGTCTTGGTTCGTTCATGGACAAGATGGCAATGGCGTTGATGTCTGAGCAGCAGGACAAGCTTGAAGCCAAGCAGAATTACTATGACGACGTCCTGGCGGCCGAGTTTGCGCCCAACCAGGATCGGTTCGCGATGCATCACCCCGTTGTCGGCAATCCCCTCAACATTGCGATGTTCTGGAGCGGCTGGGGTGACGGAATCTATCCATCGTTCTGGGGCCTCAGCGCGGCTGGCGAGCCGCTGCTGCTGATGACCGACTTTGAAGTGCTTGAAAACGCCGATGGCCGCGAGAGCCAGTAGGTCGCCGCGATGCAAAGCCCCTTGTCGTCCGCCATCGCATGCCTAGCGGGATCTCTGGCTGTTTTGTTCACCGGCTCCGCCACAATCGCAGCCTGCCCGATCGAACTCGCCGTCTATGGCGAGGCCCAAAGCGGCAGTGAGATCGATTTTAGCCCGACCGGCACCTCAGCGACCGTCACCAACAGCTTCCGGGTGATCCTCGACAACAATGTGGTGCTGAACGGCATCGTCATGTGGAACGAGGGCGTGTCGCGGCCGAACGGCGTGCTGATGTACAAATGCCCCGAGGGCGACGTCACCGGCGAGGAGCTCGCCGCCTGTACGGCTTGGCACGGCGTCATCTACACGTCGGATGACAAGGGCAGCATCGGCCTGCTGCCGGCCGAAGGCGTCGAGGCGCCGAAGACGCTGATCCTGCCGGATCTTGGGCAGTCGTTGCGTCAATCCTCGGCCTATGGCGGCAATGGATTTTCGAAAGTGCCGTGGGATGTGTTTGCCTTGAAGGGATGCCAGGAATGACCGATACGCAAAAGGTGCTGCTGGTCACCGGCGGCAGCCGCGGCATCGGCGCCGCGATCTGCCGGCTCGGCTCGAAGACCGGCTACCGCGTCGCGGTCAACTACGCTGCGAATAAGGACGCCGCCGATGCGCTGGTCGCAGAGATCCAGGCCGCCGGCGGCGACGCTCTTGCCGTCAAGGGCGATGTCGGCGTCGAGGCCGATATCGTTGCTATGTTCGGTGCCGTCGACCGCGCCTATGGCCGGCTCGATGCCTTCGTCAACAATGCCGGCATCGTCGACGCCAAGGCTCGCGTCGACGAGATGGATTTTTCGCGGCTGGAGCGCATGATGCGCATCAATGTCGTCGGTTCGTTCCTCTGCGCCCGCGAGGCGGTGAAGCGCATGTCGACCCGTCACGGCGGCAAGGGTGGCGCTATCGTCAACATCTCGTCGGCTGCGGCGGTGCTTGGCGCCGCGGACAACTATGTCGACTATGCCGCCTCCAAGGGCGCCATCGACACGTTCACCATCGGGCTCGCCCGCGAGGTGGCGCTGGAAGGCATCCGCGTCAATGCGGTGCGCCCGGGCATCATCGATACGGACATCCATGCCTCGGGCGGGCAGCCGGACCGGGTGGCATTGATCCAGGATACGCTTCCGATGAAAAGAGCCGGAACTGCTGATGAAGTCGCTGGTGCGGTTCTCTATCTTTTATCCGACGCCGCGTCCTATACGACGGGCGCGATCCTGAATGTAAGCGGCGGCCGCTGAGCCCCAATCAAGAAGGACAGTATCATGGCTTATGACGTCGTTATCATCGGATCGGGACCGGGCGGCTATGTCTGCGCCATCAAGGCGGCGCAGCTCGGGCTGAAGACGGCGGTGGTCGAGAAGAACGCGACCTTCGGCGGCACCTGCCTCAACATCGGCTGCATTCCGTCCAAGGCGCTGCTTTATGCCTCCGAGATGTTCGCCGAGGCGGGCCATTCCTTCGACACGCTCGGTGTTGAGATCGCCGCGCCGAAATTGAACCTGAAGAAGATGATGGCGCACAAGGACGCGACAGTGGCGTCGAACGTCAACGGCGTCGCCTTCCTGTTCAAGAAGAACAAGATCGACAGCTTCCGCGGCACCGGCAAGGTGATCGCCGCGGGAAAAGTCTCGGTGACCGGCGAGGACGGCAAGGTCGAGGAGATCGAGACCAAGAACATCGTCATCGCCACCGGTTCGGATGTCGCCGGCATTCCCGGCGTCAAGGTCGACTTCGACGAGAAGGTGATCGTGTCGTCGACCGGCGCGCTGTCGCTGGAGAAAGTGCCCGGTCATCTGGTGGTGGTCGGCGGCGGTGTCATCGGCCTCGAGCTCGGCTCGGTGTGGGCGCGGCTTGGCGCCAAGGTCACTGTCGTCGAATTTCTCGACACCATACTGGGCGGGATGGACGGCGAGGTCTCCAAGCAGTTCCAGCGAATGCTGTCGAAGCAGGGTTTCGAGTTCAAGCTCGGCGCCAAGGTCACCGGTGTCGCCAAGGCCAAGAAGGGCGCGACCGTCACCTTCGAGCCGGTCAAGGGTGGCGCTGCCGAGACCATCGAGGCCGACGCGGTGCTGATCGCCACCGGGCGCCGCGCCTATTCCGACACTCTCGGGCTCAAGGAAGCCGGCGTCGAGGTCGACGAGCGTGGCCGGGTCACGACCGATGGCCATCTCAGAACCAACGTGCCCGGCATCTACGCCATCGGCGATGTCATCGCCGGACCGATGCTGGCACACAAGGCCGAGGACGAGGGCGTGGCGGTGGCGGAAACCATCGCCGGCCAGGCCGGCCATGTGAACTATGACGTCATTCCGAGCGTCGTCTACACCAGCCCGGAAATCGCCTCGGTCGGCAAGACCGAGGAGGAATTGAAGAAGGCCGGCATCGAGTACAAGGCGGGAAAGTTTCCGTTCAGCGCCAATGGCCGGGCGCGCGCCATGCTGCACACCGACGGTTTCGTCAAGATCCTCGCCGACAAGGCAAGCGACCGCGTGCTCGGCGTCCATATTGTCGGCTTCGGCGCCGGCGAGATGATCCACGAGGCGGCGGTGCTGATGGAATTCGGCGGCTCGTCCGAGGATCTTGCCCGCACCTGCCATGCACACCCGACGATGTCGGAAGCGGTCAAGGAGGCGGCGCTGGCGACCTTCTTCAAGCCGATCCACATCTAGGAAACGCAGCCCTCGGTTCGACGCTTGGCATACCATTTTGCTGCCAGAAGAAGCTCCCCAAACAAAACGGCCCGCCTTTTGGCGGGCCGTTCGTATTTGATATCGAGCCTGATCAGTTGGCCGGTGCGGCAGGAGCCGGCGCAGGCGCTGGAGCCGGTGCGGGCGCGGGGGCAGGCGCCGCGGGAGCGGGCGCGGCCGGAGCCGGTTCGGCTGGCTTCATAGGTTCTGCAGGAGCCGGCGCAGGTGCCGGTGTGCTGGCCGCCGGCGCCTCGGCAGGTGCCGGATGCTCACCGCCGCTTCTTCCGAAAACATAATACGCGACAACCGCCAGAATAACGACGACCAGAACAATCAGCCAGGTGCTGCCACCGCCGCTTGGGCGAGGAGCGTTGGTGGACGAATTGAACGGGTCGTTTGGATTCGGTGTGTTCGCCATAAAAGTGTCCTCCGTGGATGAAAAACATCAAACAACAGCCATCAACGCGTTACCGTCGAATGGGTTTCACACTAGTCGAGGAAAACGCCGAAAACGCGACGCCCGGATCCTCCACCACCATGCGGCGACTCAGTTGACAGCGGTGACAGTATAGCCGGCTTTGCGGAAATCCTCGACCAGGCCTTCGGGACCGGGAAGGTGGAGGGCTCCGACCGCCATGAAGGCATTGCCCCTGGCCAGGATCGGCTGGGCATGATCGACCATAACCTTGTTGCGGCTGGTGATCATGGTTTCCTCGAACGCGGCATAGCCGGCGGGGTCGTCCTGCTCGTCAGGCATGGCCGCACGGAACAGTGGCCAGAACATGCCGGTGTCGCCGCGCTGGTAGAGAACGATCATGGTTTCGTTGATGTCGTTGACCTTGTCGCCCAGCTTCAGCGTGTCGACCAGCCCCTTCATGTGAAAGGCCAGTGGCAAAGAGGCCATGGCGCGCAATTGGCTGGCAGCCGTTTCCAATCCCTCAACCGGCTTGCCGGCGGCCTTGGCACCCTCCGCCAGCTTGACGTCGAGCACCGGGGCGCCGCCGGACTGGCGGGCGAGTTCGCAAGCCGGAAGCGCCATCATGGCCGAGAGCATCCATGGCTTCATCTTGGCGACGGTCGCCGGCGGGATGCCGCGCGCGTCTAGTGCGGCATTCATGGCCGCCGCATCGTCGGGCGACAGCAATGACGACAGCGTCGTGGAGTCGGTGAACATCATCAGGTCCGGCTCCTTGAGCATCGCCGCCATCATCTGCTGCTTGTCGAGCACGTCGGTGGTTTCGATGACGATGGTGGCGGCGGCGTCATAGGCCTTCTGCGCGGCTGGCGGCAGCGCGGTGACGCGCGGGTCGGTCATGTGCATGGTGCCGAACAGGAAGGACGGCTTTTCGCCCGGCTTCTCCAGCTTCCACAGCAGGCCCTTGCCGTTCGGCGTGGCGGCGGCTTCAGTCTCGATCTTCTGATAGGCCGACGGATCGCTCTTCTGCAAGGCAGACAGCATGTCGGCGCCGGTGCAGGTGGGGATCTCGGCATGCGCCCTGCCGGCCGCGAGCAGCAATACGGCAAGGAACGACAGGAAAAACAGGACATTGAGCGCGACAAGCAGCTTAAGCGACACGGAAGCTGCACGGTCGGCGATGGCGATGACGCGTTTCATGACGCTGTCTTCATGTTTGACCATGACCTTTTCCGAAAACCGGTCCCACTTTTCGGGATCATGGTCAGGTCTAGGCGCAAAAAGCGGCAAAACGGTTAATCGGCACTGCAAAATTGTCTTCGACCGGTCCTAGCTACTCGGCGCAGGCGTTTTGACGGGTCTATTTGCGTTGACCAAACCGCATGCCTTGGTGAATTGGCGAAAACGCCCATCGCTTTGTCATCCTGGGGCAGAGCAAGGAGCGCAGCGACGCGGCGCAGACCCCGGGATCCATGCCGCGACTTCAAAGCGCTGCCACGGTTCAGAATTCTGGTCCGCGGCATTCTTCGGCTGAGATCGCGGCATGGATCCCAGGGTCTTCGCGACGCCGCTGCGCGGCTGCTTCACCCAGGGATGACGAAATGATCATGCCCTTGGGTGAGCAGACTCATAAATTTCGAGCAGCCTGGCAGTGTCGACGCCGGTGTAGATCTGCGTCGTCGACAGGCTGGCGTGGCCTAGGAGCTCCTGGATGGTGCGCAAATCGCCACCGCGGCCGAGCAGATGCGTGGCGAAGGAATGGCGCAGCGCGTGCGGCGTCGCGGTATCGGGCAGGTTGAGCGCCGAGCGCAGCTTGGCCATGTCGCGCTGGACTATGGCCGGATTGAGCGGGCCGCCGCGCGCGCCCCGAAACAAAAGGCCCTTCGGGTCGAGATGATAGGGGCAGAGCCGGCGGTATTCGGCGATCGCCCGCAGCGCCACTGGCAGCACCGGCACCAGCCGCGTCTTGCCGCCCTTGCCGGTGACGCGCAGCACGGTGTCGGTCGCCAAGGCCAGATCGGCAGCTGCGAGGCCAAGCGCCTCGGAAATGCGCAGGCCGGAGCCGTAGAGCAGCGTCAGCACGGCGGCGTTGCGGGCTGCGATCCACGGCTCTTCCGCCAGTTGGCCTTCCACGGAAACGACATGCTTGGCATCGCTTGCCGTCAGTGGCTTGGGCAGCGATTTGGGCTGGCGCGGCGCGCGCAAGGCTGCCGCACCGGCCGCGTTGACGAGGCCGCGCCGTTCGAGGAACCGCAGCAGCGAACGTATGCCGGCCAGGCCGCGCCCAAGCGTGCGGGCGCCGGCGCCGGCGTTGCGGCGGGCGGCGAGGAAGCCGCGCAGATCCGCCGGGCGCAGATTGGCGATGTCCGAAATGCCGGGCGAGCCGCCACAATGGCCAGTGAGGAAATGCAGGAACTGCCGCGTGTCGCGCTCATAGGCCTCGACGGTTTCCGGCGACAGCCGGCGTTCGCGCGCCAGCATCTTCAGCCAGCTTTCACGCACCGCCTGGAGGTCGGGTTTTGCCGGGATGAGGAATTCCTGCATGGCGTGCTTCCAAACTTTGTTTCATGCATGCCGTTGTCCCAAAACCAGGAGCCACTTTTGGGCGACATGTATTTGTCCTTATGCATGTCGTCTTCCCAAAACCGGGCTCCACTTTTGGGCGACATGCATCAGCCGCCATTTTCCGGCAGCCGGGTTAGGAACCGGTGAAGAGCCATGTCATTGAAATGACAATCGGGGAGCGTTAGAGCAAAGCCAAAGGATATCGCGCCATGAGCAAGCCCCAAAACCCCGTCCAGATGGCCGTGATCGGCGCCGCCCACGGCATCAAGGGCGAATTGCGGGTCAAGACCTTCACCGGTGAGCCGCTGGCGCTGGCCGATTATGGGCCGCTCTATGCCAGGGACGGCCGCGCCTTCCAGATCATCGACATCAGGCCCGCCAACACCGTCGTCGTTGTCCGCTTCAAGGGTGTTGCCGACCGCAACGCAGCTGAGGCGCTCGCCGGCACCGAACTGTTTGTCGACCGCTCGATGCTGCCCGACGATGGCGAGGAGGACGAATTCTACCATGCCGACCTGGTCGGTCTGGAGGTCCGGGACGATGCCGGTGCTGCGATCGGCAAGGTCGTGGCCGTGCACAATTTCGGCGGTGGCGACATTCTCGATGTGACATTGGGCGGGCGCAAGGGCGTGCTGATCCCGTTCACGCAGGCGGCGGTGCCTGATGTGTCGATCGCCGAGGGCTTTGTCCGCGTCGACCCGGCGGCGGCCGGGCTGCTCGAGGACGAGGATGGCGATGCGCCGCGCGAGGAAGACTTCGATCCGAAGGGCAGACCGCGCGGACCGCGCGACGCCGGGGGCAACCGGTGACGTTCAAAGCATCGGTGCTGACGCTCTATCCCGAGATGTTTCCGGGCGCGCTCGGCCTGTCGCTGGCCGGCCGGGCGCTGGAAGGTGGCACATGGTCGCTGGAAGCGATCCAGATCCGCGACTTTGCCACCGACCGCCATCGCACCGTCGACGACACGCCGGCCGGCGGCGGTGCCGGCATGGTGATGCGTGCCGATGTTTTGGCCAGGGCTATCGACCATGCTTCGCCGGAAGGCGACGCGCGGCCACGGCTGCTGATGAGCCCGCGCGGCAAGCCGTTGACGCAGGCGCGCGTGCGCGAACTCGCCGCCGGGCCGGGCGCTGTGATCCTGTGCGGCCGCTTCGAGGGCGTCGACCAGCGGCTGATCGAGGCGCGCGGATTGGAAGAGGTTTCGATCGGCGATTTCATCCTCTCTGGCGGTGAGCCGGCGGCCCTTGTGCTGCTCGACGCGGTGGTGCGGCTGTTGCCCGGCGTCATGGGCAACGCGGTGTCGGGCGAAGAGGAGAGTTTCGAGAACGGCCTGCTCGAACACCCGCATTACACGCGGCCGCAGGAATTCGAGGGGCGCGAGATTCCCGAGGTGCTGATATCAGGCAATCACAAGAAGATCGCTGCCTGGCGGCGGGCGGAGTCCGAGGCGCTGACGAAAGAGCGGCGGCCCGACCTGCCCGGCGCTCAGCCTTTGCTAAAGTAGTAGAAGGCGAGGAACAGGCCGACGGCGACGACGAAGCCGCGCACTGCGTTCTGCGGCACGCGCTTGGCGATCCAGACGCCGGCATAGCCGCCCAGCGCGCCGCCCGGGATCATGATGATCGCCTGCGGCCAGGCGACAACGCCACCCGAGACGAAGACGACGATCGCCACCGCGGCGATGACAATGGCCAGCATGTTCTTCAGCGCGTTCAGCCGGTGATAGTCGCCGGCTTGCGTGAGGCCGAGCGTCGCCAGCATCATGACGCCCATGCCGGCGCCGAAGAAGCCGCCATAGACGGCGGTGATGAACTGCGCCAATGAACCGGTCAGTGAGCCCACCGCTGCTTCGTGCCCCGGCTTCGGCGCCGGTTTCAGCCACGGCCCGGCGGCAAACAGGGCTGTTGCGCCAAGGAGCAGCCACGGCACCAGGACGCGGAAGGACGGATTGTCGAGCGCCAGCAGGATCAGCGCGCCAGCCAGCGCGCCGACCGCCGAGATCAGGCAGAGCAGCAAGGCGCCACGCCAGAAATGGCGGATGTCATCCCAGTAGGCGAGCGTCGAGGTGATGTAGCCTGGAAACTGCGTCACCGAGGAGGTGGCGTTGGCGACGATCGGCGGCAGGCCGACCAATGTCATGGCGCCGAAGGTGATGAAGGTGCCGCCACCGGCGACCGCATTGGCGGCGCCTGACAGAAAGCCCGCCAGGAAAAGCAGGATGGCGTCGAAGATAGACATGTAAGGCCGCCGCGAAAAACTGTGCTGCGCCCGGCTTAGGAAGCCTGGCATACGGACGCAACCCGGCACCGGAAGGTTATGATGGTGCCATGCAGGCAAAAAAGACTCGGGGTCAGGCGTGACAAAGCGCTGAAATAGCTGTATGTGCCCGCCCGTACCGGCAAGAAAAATTCTGCCGGACCCGTCAACAATGACGGTGTAGTCGCCCCTGCCCGATGTCTTGGACACCGATGTCTTCGATAAAGGGCATAGCCGAGCGGTCATTGGAACTGCAAGGCGAGTGTCGGACGCTCTGGCTGTCGGAAGAACAAGAAGTGGATTTTTGAGATGGATCTTCTCCGTCAACTCGAGGCCGAGCAGGCCGCCAAGATCGAAGCCAAGCGCAAGCTTCCTGAATTCCAGCCCGGCGACACCGTGCGCGTCCAGGTCCGCGTGACCGAAGGCACCCGCACCCGCGTCCAGGCCTATGAGGGCGTCGTCATCGCCCGCGCCGGTTCCGGCTTCCAGGAAAATTTCACCGTCCGCAAGATCTCCTACGGCGAAGGCGTCGAGCGCGTGTTCCCGGTCTACTCGCCGATGGTCGAAGGCGTCGAGATCGTCCGCCGCGGCAAGGTGCGTCGCGCCAAGCTCTACTATCTGCGCGATCGTCGCGGCAAGTCGGCCCGTATTTCGGAAAACACCGGCGTGCGCGCCCGCAAGCTGAACGATGACGAGCGCGATGCGCTGAACGCCGAGAAGGCCCGTATAGAGGCCGAGAAGGTGGCAGCCGCCGAGGCTCTGGCCGCCGAGACGGCCGCCAAGGAAGCCGCCGAGGCTGAGGCAGCCAAGGCCGCGGAAGCCGAGACCGCCGAATAAGTTTTTCGCCAATCATGTTTGTAGAAAAGGCGGCTTCGGCCGCCTTTTTTTCGTTTGCAGGATCCATGCGTTGGCAGGATATCCGCGATTGACTCCAATTATATCGTGCACTAAACAATCGTGTGCTATATAAATGGAGAAACGAGATGACCGCATTGTATTCCACCCAGGCCCGCGCCGTCGGCGGCCGCGCCGGCCACGTCCAGAGCAGCGATGGCCTGCTCAGCCTCGACCTTGCCATGCCGAAGGAACTTGGCGGCAAGGGCGGCGCCACAAATCCCGAGCAGCTTTTCGCCGCCGGCTATGCCGCCTGCTTCGAAAGCGCCATGCGCTTCATCGCCGGCAAGCAGAAGCTGCCGCTGCAGGATGCCTCGGTGACGGCCAATGTCAGCCTGCATCCGAATGGCCAGGGCGGTTTCCTGCTCGGCGTTTCGCTGGCGGCCGAGACGAAAGGTCTTGATCAGGCGGCGGCGGAAGCGCTTGTATCGGCAGCGCATGAGGTTTGCCCCTATTCCAACGCCATCAAGGGCAACATCGAGGTGGCGCTTTCGGCAACGGCGCTTCCGGCAAAGGCAGCATGACCACCAGAACGATCCCTTCGCACCTGGACATCCCGGGGGATTTCGCCGGGATACCGAAGCTCGACCAGCATCTGTGCTTCGCGCTCTATTCGGCGAGCGGGCTGATGACACGGCTCTACCGGCCGCTGCTCGAGCCGCTCGGCCTGACCTACCCGCAATATCTGACCATGCTGGCGCTGTGGGAACATGCACCGCGCACGGTCGGCGAACTCGGCGACGCGCTGGGGCTCGATTCGGCAACGCTGACGCCACTGCTCAAGCGATTGGAAGCGAACGGCCTGGTCACGCGCCGGCGCGATGCCGCCGACGAACGCCGGGTGCTGGTCGAACCGACGCCTCAGGGCAAAGCACTGCGCGAGGGCGCCAAGGCGGTGTCGGCCGCGATGCGGTGCCATTCGCCGCTTGATAGCGACGAGCTGAAATCCCTGCATCGCTCCCTGACCCGGCTGATCGACGGTTTGCGTGAAGCGAGCGCCGATTGACGGGACACCACGGCGATCGTCCAGGAATCCCCGGATAGAAGGCAATGGAATCCGTTTTCACGTGCGCCGACGCAGTGGACCGTCTTGCATGACGCTTGCGGAAAGCTAAAGTCGGCGCCGGATTTTCCTGCAAGCCCGGCCGATGTCCGGGCGCTTTCACTTCCGGGGAGTGTGTCATGACCAAATCGAAACTGCTGCTGGCCGGCCTGCTTGCCCTCATGCTTACGCCCGTTGCCGCCTTGGCGCAGGCGCTGCCCGATCTCGGCGGCAAGAAGGTGGTGGTGGTGACCGAAAACGCCTATCCGCCGCTGCAGTTCATCGATGCCAAGACGGGAAAACAGATCGGCTGGGAATATGATGCGATGAACGAGATCGCCAAGCGGCTGAACTTCACCGTCGAGTACCAGAACACCTCCTGGGACGCGATGATCCAGGCAGTTTCCGACAACCAGTACAATATCGGCATGACCGGCATCACCATCAAGGACGACCGCAAGCAGAAGGTAGACTTCTCCGACCCCTATATGCGCTCGGAACAGTTCATGCTGGTGCGCGGCGACGAAAGCCGCTTCACGGACGCCAAGACCTTCGGCTCCTTCAAGGACGGGCTGGTCGGCGCCCAGGCCGGCACGACGCCCTTCTACACCGCCGTCTACAGCGTGCTCGACGGCAATGAGCAGAATCCGCGCATCAAACTGTTCGAGACTTTTGGTGCGACGGTGCAGGCGTTGAAGTCCGGCGACGTTGATGTCGTCCTGACCGACGGTACCGCGGGCAAGGGCTATGTCGATGCCTCCGACGGTAAGCTGAAGCTGATCGGCGGGCCGCTGGGCACCGAGGATTTCGGATTTATCTTTCCGAAGGGCTCCGATCTGGTGAAGCCAGTCAACGCGGCAATCGCGGCGCTCAAGGCCGACGGCACGTTCGACACGCTCAACAAGAAATGGTTCCTTGATTACAAGATGGGGCAGTAGTTCGTCTTGGCGCGGGTGTGGGGTGGTTCTAGCGCGCTGAAACTTGCACGAACATCGTTTCTTCCTACCCCCCTCTGTCCTGCCGGACATCTCCCCCGCAAGGGGGGAAATCAGATGTCGCCCCCGCTTTCGCCAATCGCCAATGTTGAATCACTGCCTCCGGAGCTGCCAATCTCCCCCCTTGCGGGGGAGATTGCCGGCAGGACAGAGGGGGGTGCCTTGGTGCAATCCTTCTGATGCAGGCCGCTTCTACCTCAAAATCCGACTTCCCCTGGTGGCTGGTCGTGGCCGTGGCCATCGCGATTGCGGTGGCCGTCTTCGTTGCCACCAGCAACCTCTACGCCCAGGTCTTCGCCACCGTCGCCAAGGGCATAGGCATCACCGTTTTCGTCACCGTGATTGCCTTCGTTTTGGCGTCTGGCATTGGCCTCGGCATCGCGCTGATGGGCCTGTCGGGCTCGCGCCTGATGCGCCAGATCGCCCGCTTCTATGTCGAGATCATCCGCGGCGTGCCGATCCTGGTGCTGTTGTTCTGGATCGCCTTCGTCGGTGCGCCGGCCTTCGTCGCGGGTTGGAATGCCCTGACCGCACCGCTGCAGGATGCCGGCCTCGTGGGCGAATTGCTGGTGCGCGACGTGTCGCTCTTGTGGCGCGCCATCATGGCGCTGACCATCGGCTATTCGGCGTTCATCTCGGAGGTCTTTCGCGCCGGCATCCAGGCCCTCGAGAAGGGCCAGATCGAGGCGGCGAAGGCGCTCGGCCTGACACGCGCTCAACGCTTCCGGCTGATCGTGTTTCCGCAGGCGATCCGCACCATCTTGCCGCCGCTCGGCAATGATTTCGTCGCCCTGGTCAAGGATTCCTCGCTGGTCTCGGTGCTCGGCGTCGCCGACATCACGCAGATGGGCAAGGTCTATGCCGCCGGCTCGTTCCGCTTCTTCGAGACCTATTCGATCGTCGCCTACATCTATCTCATCCTGACCGTTGGCCTATCGCTGGCCTTGCGGGCGCTGGAACGGCGGTTGCGCCGCCAGCACGAAGAATAGTTTTTGAGTGAAGACGGCGCTACGATCCTTGTCTCCATATCTCGAATGAGGAGGTCACATGATTGTCGACAAAGCCAATGCGGCGCTTGATACCGTCTACACGGCCGACACGCCGGAAGCGCTGGCCGAGGCCTATGCAGCATGGGCCGCGACCTATGACAGCGAGACGGCTTCGCTCGGTTATCTCCTGCCTTTCCTGATCACCGCCTGGGTGGCCCGCCACGTGCCGGCGGGCGACGGACCGCTGCTCGATGCCGGCTGCGGCACCGGCCTGTCGGGCCCGTCGCTGCAGGCGCTGGGCTACCGCGACATTGCCGGGCTCGACCTCTCCGACGACATGCTGAAAATCGCCGGCAGCCGCAATGCCTACAGCGAGCTGAAGCAAGCGATGCTGGGCGGGCCGTTGCCGTGGCCGGATGGCCATTTCCGCGCTTTCTTCTCAACCGGCGTTTTCACCATCAGCCATGCGCCGGCCTCGAGCCTGCATGAGCTGGTGCGCATCACCCGGAAGGGCGGCCACGCCGTCTTCACCGTGCGCGACCAAGTGTTCGACAGCGGCGGCTTCCAGGCCGTGTTCGACGAGTTGGAGCAGGCGAAGACATGGCGGCAGGTCGAGCAAAGCCCATGGTTTCGCTGCTATGCGATCGCCGAGCCCGATGCGCTGGTGAAGACCTTCGTTTTTGAGGTGATGTGAGGGGAGAGGAACCTACGTCCTGCGACGGCAGCTTCCAATTGCCGAAAAGCCAAAACATTGGTATGAGCCACGCCATGGAAGAGCTTTTTGGCGATCCGGCCTATAAGGGGTTCGTGCTGCAGGACAGAAAACGCCTGCCGTCGCGTTTCTCCGCGCGCGTCTCCGGCGCGCTGACCAGCCGACTACCCTAGGCCGACCTGTCCAGGTCGTTTCGCCGGACCGGTGATCCGGCATCTGCTCTTCCCCATTCTCATATCGACGGATTTATGCACATGAGCGCACCGCGCACCCTCTACGACAAGATTTTCGACGACCATGTCGTCGACCGCCAGGACGACGGCACCTGCCTGCTCTACATCGACCGCCACCTCGTCCATGAAGTGACCAGCCCGCAGGCCTTCGAAGGCTTGCGCCTGAGCGGCCGCAAGGTCCGGCATCCGGAAAAGACGCTGGCCGTGGTCGACCACAATGTCTCGACCTCGCCCGAGCGCAAGTTCGGCATCAAGAACGAGGAAAGCCGCATCCAGGTCGAGGCGCTGGCCAAGAATGCCAAGGATTTCGGCGTCGAGTATTATTCGGAAAACGATATCCGCCAGGGCATCGTCCATATCATCGGCCCGGAGCAGGGCTTTACGCTGCCCGGCATGACCATCGTCTGCGGTGATAGCCACACCTCGACCCACGGTGCCTTCGGCGCGCTGGCGCATGGCATCGGTACGTCCGAGGTCGAGCACGTGCTGGCGACGCAGACGCTGATCCAGCGCAAGGCCAAGAACATGCTGGTGCGTGTCGACGGCCAGTTGCCCGATGGCGTCACCGCCAAGGATATCATCCTCGCCATCATCGGCGAGATCGGCACCGCCGGCGGCACCGGCTATGTCATCGAATATGCCGGCGAGGCGATCCGTGCGCTGTCGATGGAAGGCCGCATGACGATCTGCAACATGTCGATCGAGGGCGGCGCGCGCGCCGGCCTGATCGCGGCAGACGAGACGACCTTCGCTTATGTCAAGGACAAGCCGCGCGCGCCGAAGGGCGCGGCGTGGGATGCGGCAATGGAATACTGGAAGACGCTGCAGTCCGACGAAGGCGCACATTTCGACAAGGTGATCGTGCTCGACGCGGCCAAGCTGCCGCCGATCGTTTCCTGGGGCTCCTCGCCCGAGGATGTCGTGTCGGTGCAAGGCATCGTGCCGAACCCGGACGATATCTCGGATGAAAACAAGCGCACCTCCAAGCAGCGCGCGCTCGACTATATGGGGCTGACGCCGGGCACCAGGATCACCGACATCACGCTCGATCGCGTCTTCATCGGTTCGTGCACCAATGGCCGCATCGAGGATCTGCGCGCCGTCGCCAAGGTGGTTGAAGGCAAGACTGTCAGCCCGCACGTCGATGCGATGATCGTGCCGGGCTCCGGCCTGGTCAAGGAACAGGCGGAAGCCGAAGGCCTCGACAAGATCTTCGTTGCCGCCGGCTTCGACTGGCGCGAGCCGGGCTGCTCGATGTGCCTTGCCATGAACGACGACCGGCTGAAGCCGCATGAACGCTGCGCCTCGACCTCGAACCGCAATTTCGAAGGCCGGCAAGGCTTCAAGGGCCGCACCCACCTGGTGTCACCGGCGATGGCGGCGGCGGCGGCGATCGCCGGCCACTTCGTCGATATCCGCGAGTGGAAATAACGCTGGAGCCTTCGGCTTCTAATGCATACCAGACCCCGGACCGCCTTGCGGCTCCGGGGTCTTTTTCATCCGCTCCGTTGCATATTCAGCTTTCGCTTAACTGCTTGTTTGGGCTTGCACCCTAAGGTCTTCCCTGACGTAAGCGAGGGGAAGTCACAGTCCTTTGGACACCGGCCTGTTGATAGCGCTGCTCAATCCGACGATCGCGCTGGCACTCGGCGCGGCCTTCCTCGTGCTATGGTCCTATCAACGCCACCGCCCGTATCTCGCCGTGCTGGCGATCAGCTACGGTCTCTCGGCGGTCGGCTTCCTGTTGCAGTATTTCACCTTGCCCTTCGGCATGCAGCTGACCAAGCTGACGTCGAATATCTGCTTCACCGTTGCCGGTTGCTGCCTGTCCAGCGCCATCATCCACCGTTATGGCCGCAAGGTGCCCTATGTCGGGATCGGCGTACTGGCCGGCGGTGGCCTGGCGTCGTTTTGCTGGCTCCTGTTCGTCGCGCCGGATCTCACCTGGCGCATCCTGGCGATGAATTTCGCTTTCGGCGGGATCAGTCTTCTGGTCGCCGCCGAACTGCGCCCGGTGCGCCGCAATGGCCCGACCGAAAACATCCTGTTCGTGCTGTCGCTCCTGTCGGGCCTGAACTTCTTCGTGCGCACCCTTGTCGTCGTCATCGCGCACGGACCCTTCACCAGCTATGACGGCTTCTATGCCTCGTCCTACTGGACGACCGCGCTGCTGTCGCATGCACTGCTGTCGCTGCTGATTGCGCTCTGCCTGTTCTCCGCCGCGGCACTTGACGTGATGAAGGCGCTGAAGACCGAGACCTACACCGACCCACTTTCGGGTCTTCTCAATCGCCGCGGCTTCGAGGAACGAGGCATGCAGCTGTTGCGCCACTGCGCCACGGCCCGCTTCCCGGTCGCGTTGGTGCTGGCCGACCTCGATCATTTCAAGGCGCTCAACGACGTACATGGGCATGCGGCGGGCGATCGCGTGATCGCCGACTTCGCTGCCAAGCTTCGGTTGGCCGCCGGGACGCGCGGCGTTGCCGGGCGTATCGGCGGCGAAGAGTTTGCCGTGCTGCTGCCGTTGAGCGATCTCGCTGCCGCGCGGCTGTTCGCCGAAGCCGTGCGCACGGTATATTCGGCCGGCCAGGTCGACGGGCTTCCTGCCGGCACCAAGGTGACAGCGAGTTTCGGCGTGGCGGCCCGCAGCGGCGACGAGGCGCTCGAGCCGCTGATGCGCCGTGCCGACGATGCGCTCTACAAGGCCAAGAAGAATGGCCGCGACAGCGTGCGCCTGTCCTACGAGCGCCCGGAAACGGTGTTCGTGCCGGAGCCGCTCAAGGTGGGCTGATCGCGCCCCGCCGGGCCAGCGTTAACGTCTTCTTCGCCGCTCGATGCTTAGCTGTCGGCGCGGGTTCGGGAAGACTATGAGCGGCGCCAATTTCATCCTGCTGATCAATGTGTCGGTCGCCGGCCTGTTGGCGGCGTCCTTCATCGCGGTCGCGTTGCATGAGGCCGGTCGCGCCGCGCCGCGCTGGCTGGCGTTCGGCTATCTGCTGGGCATGGTGTATTTCGCCATCGAATTCAGCATCCCCGCCTTCGACAACGCGCGGCCGGTGGTCGTCGCCGCCTTCGCGGTGTTCCTTGGCGCCACCATCGCCTTCAATGGGGGGCTGGCGCACAAATACGGCGTATCGCCACCGTGGAAGCAGATGCTGTTCTTCCTCGTCGCCACCTCTGTCGCGGTGTACTTCGTGCAGGACCTGCCGCGCCAGTCGCTGGCCCGCATGATGGCCTACCAGCTTCCCTATGCGGTCATGCAGTTCATCGGTCTCGTGATCGTCTGGTCGTCGAGGCAAAGGCACGCCCGTCTCGACCGCATCCTGATGGCGGTGCTGGCGGCCAGCGGGCTGCAGTTTGCCTCAAAGCCGTTCATCGCGCATGCGCTCGGCGGCTGGGGCGCCAACCCGCAGGCCTATCTGCAAAGCAACTACGCGCTGGTGTCTCAGTCGCTCGGCACCGTCTTTGGCTTGGCGCTGGCGCTGCTGATTCTGGCCATCCTGGTTCGCGATGTGCTCGCCGAGGTGACGTCGAGGTCGGAGACGGACACGCTTTCGCGCCTGCTCAACCGCGGCGGTTTCGCCCGCCACGCTGAGCAGGCAGTGCTGGGCGCCGTGCGGCAAGGCGTGCCGGTCGCGCTGGTCATCGCCGACCTCGATCATTTCAAGACCGTCAACGACAGCTTCGGCCATGCGTCCGGCGACCGGGTGATCGAGACCTTTGCCGGTTTCCTGCGCGAGGCCGCCGCCGGCCACCATGTCGCCGGCCGCATCGGCGGCGAGGAGTTCGCCATCATCCTGCCGGGAACCAACCTTGCCGCCGCCCGGCTGTTCGCCGAGGGCGCGCGCAGCGCTTTCAGCGCGCTGCCCATCGATGGACTGCCGGTGGACAATCGCTGCACGGCAAGCTTCGGCGTCGCCGAGCTTCATCCGAGCGAGGATTTTGCCGGTCTGATGCGGCGCGCCGACCAGGCACTTTACCAGGCGAAGAATGCCGGGCGCGATTGTGTGCGTGTCTCCGCCGGGCCGGCCGGCGGAAGAGAGATTACAGCCGGCGCTGGTTAGATCCGGATCACTGGCAGGGGCTGAGCTCGGGCATCTCGCCATCAGCAAGCCCGTACATATAGCTGCGCCCTTTCACGAACACCGGCGGCCGGTAACAATCGCCGAAGCCGGTGATTTCGTCCGATTCATTCTCGTAGATCACCTTGGGCTGGCCGGCGCTGGTGTAGTCGGACAGCTGCTTGGCCAATTTGCCTTCGCCGACCAGGATGCGCTTGTAGCCGGCGGCACTGTCGATGACGAGATTGCCGAGCGAATCGGCGTAGACGCGGTCGTGGTGGCGTGCGCCGGCGAGCGCTGGCGCCGCCAGGCCAACGACGGAAGCCGCCACGATGAGCGCCGCAAGGCGCATTCTTCCCGAGTTCGAACGCATGGCGTCCTCCTTGTTTAGAGGGGAAAGCCTCCTCGAATCAGAAATTAACCTTTTCTTAACCTTTGTTAAGAGGTCGGCGCGTTTCGCGGCGATGTCTCGGTGAACATGGTTAATATCCGACTGGGTGGAAAGCCTGGTGGCCATCTTTCGGCCATGCTTGGCCGCACCATCGCGGCCGGCGTCAAGCTCGGCGTCTGACGATCTTGACCTTGGCAACGCATCGTGGCCAGTTTGCCGCGCGGGAGGGACAGCATATGGCGCCAGGCCGGACGTTTCGGGTGACGCTTGTCCTGTCGACGCTTCTGGTCGCCATTGCCTGCGTACCGCAGAATGATCCTCCGAGAGCCGGCAACAGGACCGCCACGTCGGTCTCGCTGGCGCAAGCCGCCACGGCGGGCGGCCCCGTCACCGACATGACCTCGCCGCAGCCGCGCACCGCGACCTACAGTTGCGCCGATGGCGGCAGGATGACCATCGAGAATCTCGGCAGCTCGGTGCATGTTCTCGGGTCCGACGGTACCAGCGAAGACCTGCAGGCCTCGCCGGCCAATCAGAACAGCCGTTACCAGCAGGCGCATGACGCGATTGTGATCGATGGCCGCGAAGCGTTGGTCATGAAGGCTGGGTCGACGCCGGTGACCTGTAAGCGCTGACTTGGGGGCCATGTCGGACCGGTATGTTGCACTGCAGCGATAGCGAGCCGGCTTCGGCCCAATCACCGCTAATCGATTGAAGCCTGCGCCTGCCTTTTCGTCAGACTAAATTACGTTTTCGAAACGGTTTTCTGGCTTTGACGCGGTGCAAAAAGAGCATTAGAAACCGGCTGTCCGAAGTCGCATTCCACCTGAGGCTCCAGGGACGCCGATCTGGGGGAGCCATGAGCAAATCACCAGCCACCCGCGCAAGACCGCTTTCGCCGCACCTGACCGTGTACCGGCCGCCGATCACCATGACGATGTCGATCATCCATCGCATCACCGGCGGCGCGCTCTATTTCGGCACGCTGCTGGTCGCCATATGGCTGATGGCGGCGGCAAGCTCGCAGCCGACGTTCGACTGGGTCAACTGGGCCTTCGGCACCTGGCTCGGCCGGCTCATCCTGTTCGGCTACACCTGGGCGCTGATGCACCACATGCTGGGTGGCGTGCGTCACCTGGTCTGGGACACCGGCGCCGGCCTGGAGAAGCACACGGCCTCGAAGATCGCCTGGGCGACGCTGGTCGGCTCGGTCCTGCTCGCGCTGCTGATCTGGATCGCCGGCTATATGGCGCGGGGAGCCTGATCATGAGCACTGGCAAGACCGACATGCGCACGCCGCTGGCGAAAGTCCGCGGCCTGGGTTCCGCCCGCGAGGGCACCGGACATTTCTGGCGCCAGCGCCTCACCGCCATCGCCAACATCCCGCTGACGCTGTTCTTCGTCGGTTTCCTGATCGCGCTCAACGGCGCCGACTATGCGGACGTGCGGGCGGCGCTTGCCAATCCGTTCGTGGCGCTGGTGCTGGCCCTGGTGCTCATTTCCGGGCTCATCCATATGCGGCTCGGCATGCAGGTGATCATCGAGGACTACGTGCATGGCGAGGGCATGAAGCTGGCGCTTATCGCGCTCAATACGTTTTTCACCATAGCGGTCGGCGTCGCCTCGATCTTCGCCCTGCTCAAGCTGGCATTCGGAGGCTGAGTTGGCCAAGGACGCAAAAGGAGCCAACACCGGTTCCGCCTACACCTATGTCGATCACAAATTCGACGTGGTGGTCGTCGGCGCCGGTGGCGCCGGCCTGCGCGCCACGCTCGGCATGGCCGAACAGGGCCTGCGCACCGCCTGCATCACCAAGGTGTTCCCGACCCGCTCGCACACGGTGGCGGCGCAAGGCGGCATCGCCGCTTCGCTGTCCAACATGGGTCCCGATTCCTGGCAGTGGCATATGTACGACACCGTCAAGGGTTCGGACTGGCTGGGCGATGTCGACGCCATGGAATATCTGGTGCGCGAGGCGCCGGCGGCGGTCTACGAGCTCGAGCACTATGGCGTGCCGTTCTCGCGCACCGAGGAGGGCAAGATCTACCAGCGGCCGTTCGGCGGCCACATGATGAATTACGGCGAGGGCCCGCCGGTGCAGCGCACCTGCGCGGCCGCCGACCGCACCGGCCACGCCATCCTGCACACGCTCTACGGCCAGTCGCTGAAGAACAACGCCCAGTTCTTCATCGAGTATTTCGCGCTCGACCTGATCATGGAGCCGGACGGTACCTGCACCGGCGTCGTCGCCTGGAACCTCGACGACGGCACCATCCACCGCTTCTCGGCCAAGATGGTGGTGCTGGCGACCGGCGGCTATGGCCGCTCCTATTTCTCGGCGACTTCGGCACACACCTGCACCGGCGACGGCGGCGGCATGGCCGCACGCGCCGGCTTCCCGCTGCAGGACATGGAGTTCGTGCAGTTCCACCCGACCGGCATCTACGGCGCCGGCTGCCTGATCACCGAAGGCGCGCGCGGCGAGGGCGGCTATCTCGTCAACTCCGAGGGCGAGCGCTTCATGGAGCGTTACGCGCCGTCGGCCAAGGACCTTGCCTCGCGCGACGTCGTCTCGCGCTGCATGACGCTGGAGATCCGCGAAGGGCGCGGCGTCGGCCCGAAGAAGGACCACATCTTCCTGCACCTCGACCATCTCGATCCGGCCGTGCTGCACGAGCGGCTGCCGGGCATTTCGGAATCGGCAAAGATCTTTGCCGGCGTCGACCTGACCAAGGAGCCGATCCCGGTGCTGCCGACGGTGCACTACAATATGGGCGGCGTGCCGACCAACTACTGGGGCGAGGTGCTCAACCCGACGCCAAGGAGCCCGGACAAGGTGTCGCCCGGGCTGATGGCGGTCGGCGAGGCGGGCTGCGCCTCGGTGCATGGCGCCAACCGGCTGGGTTCGAACTCACTGATCGACCTTGTGGTGTTCGGCCGCGCTGCGGCGATCAGGGCCGGCCAGGTCATCGACCGCAAGTCGGCGATCCCCGCGCCCAACGAAGCCTCGGTCGAAAAGATCATGGACCGCTTCGACCGGCTCCGCCACGCCAACGGCTCGACGCCGACGGCAAGCTTGCGCGAAAAGATGCAGCGGGCGATGCAGGAAGACGCGGCGGTGTTCCGCACGCAGGAATCGCTGGAGAATGGCTGCAAGCGCATTTCGGAAATCTGGACCGAACTGAAGGACATCAAAGTGGTCGACCGTTCGATGATCTGGAACTCCGACCTTGTCGAGACGCTGGAACTGGAGAACCTGATGGCCAACGCCATCACCACGGTCTACAGCGCCGAGGCGCGCAAGGAGAGCCGCGGGGCGCATGCGCGGGAAGACTTCTCGGCACGCGACGACACGGCCTGGCGCAAGCATACGCTGGCCCGGCTCAGCGAAGACGGCAAGGTGACGCTGTCCTACCGGCCGGTGCATACCGAGCCGCTGCTGGCGGAAAAGGACGGCGGCATCAGCCTCGCCAAGATCGCGCCCAAGGCCAGGGTGTATTGACGATGGCGCCGGCGGCAGCAGGATATTCCGGTACGCCCCTTCCGGCCAAGCTCGGCCTGAAGGACGGCATGACCGCAGCCTTTATCGCGCTGCCCCACGACCTGGACGATCTCACGGATGCCGCGCGTTTCTCTTCGGTCGACCGGCTGGCCGATTGGTCGGAGATTTCGGGAACGACCCAGAAATACGATGCCGTCCATGCCTTCACCCGGCAGCGTGCCGAGATCGAGGATCGCCTCGGCGATGTCGAAGCGGCGATCAAGCGCGACGGCATGGTCTGGGTGTCCTGGCCGAAAAAGGCATCGAAGGTGCCGACCGACGTCACCGAGAGCGTCGTTCGCGCCGAGGCGCTGAAGCGCGACCTGGTCGATGTGAAAGTCGCCGCCGTCAATGAAATCTGGTCCGGGCTGAAGCTCGTCATCCGAAAAGACCGCAGGTAACGGTTGAACTGACGCTCCCCAAGAATTCGAAGATCCAGCAAGGCAAAACCTGACCGAAGCCGGATGGCGCACGGTCTCTATCGCGCTTTTCGATGACCTCTGCGATATGGCTGGCGCTGTCGACTTTGCACAGATCGACCGGCTGGCCCGTCCGATCGAGAATTTCGGCGCTCGCCTGAAATACGAGGCCGTCCATCTCTCACACAACAATGCGCTTAGAGCGGTTCACCGTTTCACGGAAACGTCGAACCGCTCATGCACGCCGTTCGCCCAAAACCGAGGTCACTTTTGAGCGACGTATATTAGCGATCTCGAAAGTAATTGGCCGTTTGATATTTGCGCTCATCAGCATTGCCTTAGTATAGCTTTAAGTGATTTTCGATATCCACTTCGGAAATCGTCGATCGAGTGCGAAGTATGCGCGGATTTCATGCTATTCGTTGCTGGCCAATTGGATCATTGGTCAGCGTCGCTACGGTGGGGTCGCTCACCTGGCTCGTGTCGCTGGTTTATCTTCAGGAGAAAAGGCTGCTGGCGGTCCTTGGCCTGGGCGCTCTGTGCTCGCTTCTCTTGCTGGATCGCCTCCAAGGGGTCAGGTCGGATCAGCCAACAAGCAGGTGGTTCAGCGCCTACTTGTCGCTTATTCCTTGTTTTCTCTTCCTTTTCTATGTCTACGTCGAAAGTGTTTTCGGCTATTTCGATTGGGGCGCGATGTTCATGCATGTCGACGCCGGAGTTCTCACGCCCGGTGTCGTTCTCGAATGTCTGTTGAATACGGGAAGCACGATACTGGTCATTTTGGTCGTTTTTTTCGGCCTTGGCGCACTGAAGGCGCGCGGCACGCTGACACGAAGATTGGACGTTGCCTTGATGGCGTTCTTCCTGGCGGCAAACCCGATGCTGACGCGCCCGATCGCGGCTGCGATCCATCTCAACCCGCTGCATGATTTCCTGTCCAAGCGGTTCGTCGATATCACCTCTTTGACAAAACCGGCCGGAACAGCGTCGGAGACCGTCGCGCCAAGGAACCTCATTCATATTTTCATCGAGAGTGCCGAGCGCACCTACATGAACGAGGCGGAGTTCGGCGACGTCATGGGCCCGCTGCGCGAATTCGACAGGCGTGGCGTTTCGGCGACCAACATGGTGCAACTTGCCTACACCAACAACTCCATCTCCGGGATGGTCGCCGCCAACTGTGGAACGCCGCTGCTAATAGCGTATTTCACAACGCGCCAGTACATGGAGGAGAATTCGCAATTCCTGCCAGGCCTGACCTGCCTGGGCGATGTTCTGAAGGCGCGAGGCTATCAGCAGAACTTCATTTCCGGTTGGCCGCTCGGCTTCACCGGTCAGGGAGAATTCTATTCCACCCATGGCTATTCATCGCTGTTTGGGGGATCCGAAGTGATGGCCGCCGTCGGTGGGCGTGGCAGCTCTTTTGGCGCCGATGACGCCCAGGTTCTGGACATGAGCTTCGACGTTTTGCGGCGCGCGAACCGAGACGGCAAACCGGTCTCGCTGACGATCGCCGTCAGTGGTGGGCATGCGCCGGATGGCTACCTGACTGACAAATGTATCGGCAAGACAGGACTTTCCCCACAAGCCCCCAATATTCTCCATGCCGTGAAATGCACCAACATGCTGGTCGCAGACTTCATCCACAAAGCCGAGGCCGAAGGTCTGATGAGGAACACCGTTCTGGCGTTGCAAAGTGACCACCTCAGCGCGCCGAGCACGGTGACGGATCGCCTGAACACGTTTGAACGGCGCAATTTTTTCTCCCTGTCGGGCGATGGCATTCCCTCCAAGGCGTATACCGGGCTTTCGGGCACGATTGACGTATTTCCCTCCATTCTGGAGGCGCTAGGCGTGCCGCTCCCAAATGACCAGGCTGCCCTTGGCGTTTCGCTGCTTGGGGATCGACCGACGCTGGTCCAGGCACTTGGACAGGGCCAGTTCGATGACGCGATCCATGCCGAGGATGTGCTCGTCAGATCATTCTGGCAGCTGAAACCGGCACGGACGGCCGCGGCGTCCGAGGCTGAGCCGCATTAATGCCAGGGTGCACACCGGCGGCAAGTGTTCGATGCCAGATAGCGCCTTGATTTGGCACCCAGAAGCCGATTAAAAGGTCACGTTCAGAGGCACGCCAATGGTCGAACTTACGCTCCCCAAGAACTCGAAGGTCCAGCAGGGCAAGACCTGGCCGAAGCCGGAAGGCGCGACCAATCTCAGGGAATACCGCATCTACCGCTGGTCGCCGGACGATGACGAGAACCCGCGCATCGACAGCTATTTCGTCGACATGGACGATTGCGGGCCGATGGTGCTCGATGCGCTGCTATGGATCAAGAACAAGATCGACCCGACGCTGACCTTGCGCCGCTCCTGCCGCGAGGGCATCTGCGGCTCCTGCGCCATGAACATCGACGGCTCCAACACGCTCGCATGCACGAAGGGCTGCGACGACATTTCCGGCGCCGTCAAGGTCTATCCGCTGCCGCATATGCAGGTGGTCAAGGACCTGGTGCCCGACCTCACCAATTTCTATGCCCAGCACGCCTCGATCCAGCCGTGGCTGAAGACGGTGTCGCCGGAGCCGGCCAAGGAATGGCTGCAGAGCCATGAGGAGCGCGAGAAGCTGGATGGCCTCTACGAGTGCATCCTGTGCGCCTGCTGCTCGACCTCCTGCCCGAGCTACTGGTGGAACGGCGACCGCTATCTGGGCCCGGCAACGCTGCTGCAGGCCTATCGCTGGCTGATCGATTCCCGCGATGAGGCCAAGGGCGAGCGGCTCGACAACCTCGAAGACCCGTTCCGGCTCTATCGCTGCCACACCATCATGAACTGCGCGCAGACCTGTCCCAAGGGCCTCAACCCGGCCAAGGCGATCGCCGAGATCAAGAAGATGATGGTGGAGAGAAGGGTGTAGTTTTAGTGGGGAAATCACCTCAGCCGTTGCGATCCTTCCCACCCCCCTCTGTCCTGCCGG